>CAVSRP010000040.1:0-143598 GCA_963730345.1 uncultured Acidimicrobiaceae bacterium | reverse complement strand
AACGGCTACGCCACCACCGCCCACAGGGCCCAGGGCCTCACCTGCGACCGGGCACTGCTGCTCGGCAACGACTCCCTGTACCGGGAGCTCGGCTACGTCGGCATGTCCCGCGGCCGGCGCGGCAACCACCTCTACGTCGTCGAACCCGAACGCGACGACACCGCCACCCGCACCCGCGGCGACCGACGAGACCCACTCGAACTCGTCGCCGACGCCCTCCGGCGATCCACCGCGCAGACCCTCGCCATCGACACCGAAGTGGTCGCCCGGAACAACCGGGGGCGTAGCACGGACGATCTGGGAGATCTGCTGGCCGTGCGCCGCCGGCTCGACCGGATCCTTGCCGGCTCGCCGGCGGACCCGGCGATCGAGGACGAGACCCTCACCGAGCGACGTCACATGGCCCTCGGCGAGATCCGGGACGCCGAACAACAGCTCGAGGCGGTCGGCCCGCTCCGGCTACGCGAACGCGTCGGGCGAACCGACCCCGCCCGCGTCGTGGCAGAGAACCGTGTTGAACGTGCTCACACGGCGCTGCAGCGAATCGACGAAGCCATCGGGCAGATCGACGGCCAGCGCGCGGCCTTCGCTTCCTTCGAGGATCAGCACCGCTCCGACATCGAGCGTCGCGAGACGCTGGATCAGCTGATCGACGAGCTCAGCGTCCACCTCGCGCAGATCGGCCGGCATCCGCCCGGGTACCTCACTCGAGTCCTCGGCCCGATCCCCGACAGGAAGGAAGCCGCAGCATGGTGGTGGCGAGAGGTCGCCAAGATCGAGACCTACCGCATCGAGGCTGGCGTCACGACGACCGACACGCTCCTGGGAGTACACCCCGACCATCATGACCTCGCCGCCGACTACCAACGCATCGTCCAGGACGCCCGCTTCGCCGGCCGAGAGCTCAACCCGCCGAGCGAGCACTCGCTCGGCCGCAGCCTTGGCCTCGGCAGGTGACCTCGTCGTCCGACCCGGCTGCAGATAGGGGACGCTCGCCGGCGGAGTTCGGGGACGGTCCGCGCGTCCCACCCCTCGCGCATACCCGGCGGTCGGGGACAGTGCGGTGAAGAATCCTCGGCGCTCGATAGGGGACGCTTCCCGACTACATCGCAGCCGCCTTGTCCTAGTAGCGATTCCCATTCGGAAGTACATGGTCGAACGTTGGGGCGGCGCCTCGGGCGCCGAATCGAGCGCTGCGCGTCGAGCCGTCCCGACTGAAGTGCCCCAGGTTCTCTGCCGCTCACAGAGGCGAGCCGCAGTCAGGTGGGCCACCTGACTGGACACCTGCAGTCAGTCGGGTCCTCGCCTCCTTCGAAGGAGACTCACCAGCCAGGCTCCGACCCGAAAGGCCGATCTGGCTATCCAAACAATGATCCGACCTGGACCAGGTACTTGAGCCGCGGAACCGAGATCATCAGTGGCCAACGCCCGGGCCAGGTGCTGCCTCCGACGAGAGGTGTCCTCGGGCATGCGCGAATGGTATCGGTCGAGACGTTGACTCGGTTGTGCGATCAGTCGATCACGCCACTGCCAGGTCTCGTCTCGGGGTCCTGGACCTTGCACGGCCTAGTCACGAGAGGCGGCCGCATGCTCCACGGCCCTTTGACACTTGGCTGGCCTCGACTACCACTGTTTGCACACCGTCTGTATCGATCCAGGGGCCGTGGAGCCACTAAGCCAAAACCACTTGCAGCGACTCCGCACATTCGACTTTGGTGCGTGTGTCATGCTCTCTGGGTGGCCAACTCCCGACGGTGGCCATCCTCACCTACCCGTAAGAGAAGACAACTACCGTCTACTTGGCGTTTCCTGGAGACGTGTTACAAGATCCGTCTCACGTGGGAACCTGAGCGACCAGTCCTAGGTCGAGCACACGGAGAAGGAACTGGATCTAGTTTCTGTGGAGCCGTCCACGGCAGTCTCGTCCCCCTCGTGGTCTCGGGTCATGCGATCGCTCGCTTCTACGCATCACCCGATTCGCCGCCAGCGTCGGCGATCCGGCGAACCAGGTCGTCGCGTTCGGCCTCAAGTTCGGCGCGGCCTTCACCGGTCCGAGACCACAGCGGACAATCGGCGAGGTGCAGCGCAGCTTCCGGCGGAAGGTCAAACGGCAGTCGTTGAAGAGCAGCGACAGCGTGCTCACGAGTCGGGGACGACGCGAACAGGGCGTCAATCGCCGCGGAATCGGCGACGTACGCAAGTAGGGCCTCGACGCTGCGCAACCGAATCGCCATGCTACGCACCTTGTCGAAGTCGGCGGTCACAGCGGTCCCCGACCGATCATGGCGCGTAGCAAGCCAGGGTCGCCTGCGACGGAGATCCGACCCAGCTGTGCGAGTTGTCGTAGATGTGGAATGCCGTTGACTGGCACGCGGCGGTCCTGATCGAGTCCTCCGTCTGACCTGGGCCTGCGTAGCCGTTGTACGTCCCACCGACTTGCTTCACTTGGTTGACTCCGTAGAAGCGGAACAGCTTGTGGCTCCACGAGTAACCCTGAGAACAGCCCGTGGAAACACGCAGGTATGCGTATCCCTGCACTCGCAGAGGGCTCGACTCTACCCTCGGGGTTCCCTCCGACGCCGTTACGCTGCACGTCCCGGACAGTGCGCCGGCTCCGGCCGACGCCCCAGCGGAGTCCTTGCGGGGCACGTACACGTAGACAGCGACGTCGAAAGACTCACCTGTCCCGGGGTCGGTGCGAACCTCGTGATGCTGGTCGACGAGAACAAGGTCGCCCTGGACGACGACGCCTGTCCCCTGCTGCCCAGCTTCAACGGGCTGCGAGGCCAACGCTTAGGACGGAACTGCACGCATACCTGCGTGGGGCGTGCCCCCGAGGTGCCGGTGGCGGCGAGGGACTCGAGGTGCCCGGAAACGTCGTCCCCGACCGGAGCGATATCTGGCGTGCATGATGCGTCGCGATCCGGCAGGGACTATGGGTTCATGCCTGATCGGTGGTCCGCCAGTTGGTGGTTCGAGGTCGTTACGGTCAGGCGCCTCTGGTGCCCGGTCTGACTCTCCCAGCTGTTGACGCTGGTGCTGTCTTGCTAACGACACGTCGACCGGGTTCCAGAGACTGACCCTGGCGCTCACCGCAACGACGGTGTGACGCGTCGTCCTGTTGGAGCAGGTCGTCGCAGCACAGTCCGCCGTCGCAGCGAGTGCGTGCCATCCCTCAAACAGAAAAGAGATGGCATGACCATCGTAGAAGTCGACCGCCGGATCACTGGCGGCGTTGATACTCATCTGGACGTCAACGTCGCGGCCGCCCTCGATGAGATCGGCGGCCTGTTGGGCGTCGAATCGTTCGCCACGACCGTGGCTGGGAACGAGGCGTTGATCGGCTGGCTCGACTCGTTCGGCCGCGTCGACCTGGTCGGCGTCGAGGGCACCGGTTCCTACGGTGCTTCGCTCGCTCGAGCGTTCGCTCGTCGTGGAGTGTCGGTGGTCGAGGTCGATCAGCCGAATCGGCAGCGTCGACGCCAGGCCGGTAAGTCCGATCCGATCGACGCGGTCGAAGCGGCCCGGGCCGCGCAGGGTGGCCGCGGCACGCGGACTGGCCAAGTCACGGACCGGGAACGTCGAAGCGATCCGGGCGTTGAGCGTGGCCCGACGATCGGCCCGGTCGGTGCGCGTCAAGACGATGAACCAGATCCGCCATCTCGGGTTCACCGCCCCTGATGACCTGCGAGAACGTCTCGATGGCGTGTCCCGCAGCCAGCTCGCCGCCACCGCAGCATCGTTGCGACCGACCCCGGGCTCGGACGCGGTCGTGTTCGCCACCAAGACCGCACTGCGGATCCTGGGCCGCCGCTTGTTGCACCTCGACGCGGAGATGGTCGAGCTCGACCGTCAGCTCGACGAACTCGTCACTGCGACCGCACCGGAGATGCTCGCCCTCTACGGCGTCGGCACCGACACCGCCGCCCTGTTGTTGGTCGCTGCGGGCGACAATCCCGAACGACTCCGCTCCGAGCCGGCGTGGGCGCACCTGTGTGGCGTGTCGCCGATCCAGGCGTCGTCGGGCAAGACCGTCCGACACCGACTGAACCGGGGCGGTGATCGTCAAGCGAACCATGCGCTATGGCGGATCGCGCTCGTGCGGATGAGCCACGATCCCCGCACCCGCGACTACGTCACCCGCCGTCTCGCCGAGGGCAAGACCAAACGAGAGATCATGCGGATCCTCAAGCGCTACATCGCACGCGAGGTCTACAAGACCCTGCCCCGCGACTGAGACCTGTTCGAGCAGCGGGCCTGACTCGCTATCCGGCTGCCGCCCACCCGGGTTGGCTTTCTATTGATCTGTCGGCCCGCTGCTCGAGCACCACTTCGCCCCGTCGACGAGACGTGAACGATGGCCTCATAAGAGCCTGCCCTCGACCCGCTCGAGTGGCTCATCCCTGTCTTGCCCGCCACCCTCGACGACGACCAGAAACTTGCCTTGACAGACATAGGAGCATCAATGTGAACGGGATGCCGTCTACCGAAGCGGTTCACGTACGGATCGCGGCCGACGGTCAGTTGGAGATCCTCGAACCGAGCGATCGTGACGGCTCCATGCGCGTCCGAGCACGCGGGGTCTGCCCCACGGCTGCTCACGTCTTCGGGATGGCGATGAAGAACTCCCAGCGTCTCGTCGGCACCGTTGCAGGTTCTGTGGCCACCGTGGTGTTGGATCTGTCCGACGGAAGCTCGCATCGTTGTCCGCTTCGGGACATCGACGACGCAGACGCGCAGTACTTTGTCGTTTCACTGTCAAAGGGCATGCACGCTGGAACTGCCGTTGCCGAAGCCGACGATGGCCGAAGGATCGCTGAGTTCGACTTCAGCCGCGGGCTTCTCTGACCAGTCCTGTCTGACAGAGCAGTACCGATCGTCGGTGACGCGTCCGACGCCGGCGTCGGGTCGGTCGCCCGCACCGATCGCCCGCCTATCCATTGCGCGAGCCGCAGCTCAACCGGCAGTCGTTGATGCCCCGACTGGGATGTCGTGCCACGCCACCAAGTCATCGTCGGCGAGGATCCTCACCTTCGGTGGCACGTGCAGATGTTCGACGAGGACCCTCGGGTTCGTCACAACCCGCACCAATGCATCGTCGGCGAGGATCCTCTCCTTCGGTGGTACCGGGATCTGTTCGGCGAGGGTCCTCGGCTTCGATCGACGCCGGCGTTCCTCACTGCCGGGTGAGTCCGCGCCGAGGTGCCGATCCTCGGCACCGACGACTCGCCGTCGTCATCCGCGCCGATCAACCATTCGCGTGTCGGCCGCTATCCCGACTCGAGTAGTTCAGCCTTCGTCGCCGCTCACGCCGGGAGGTTGCCTCTTCGCGAGTCCGGGCCCGCGGCTCGGCGGTCGCGGAGCGACCGGGACCCGATCACCCGCTGCGTCACCTCGCGGAGGTGGACCCTTGGAGAATTGACGATCGAGGTATCCGAACACGATGCCCGAAAGAACGCCGACGCCGCCGATGGCGGGAGTGCCGGTCGCGGCGCAAGCGACGCTGACCGCAATGAGCACAATGCAGAAGGCATCGAACCAGCTCACGCGCTCAGCTTCGCAGATCGTCAATGGTCGTCGTTCAGAATCCGCCCGACCATCGTCGAGGTCACGCGATCGCCCCGGCCACCAGTGAGGAATCGACTTCCGCCAGTAGCACCGACGTGCCGCTCGGGACTACCTGCCCTGAGCTGGCGTCAATATCGGCGACCGCACCGAAGATCTCATATCCGTTGATGGCGATGCGATGTACCCGGGCAATCGGAGCGGGTGCTCAGATCTCGCAGACGGAGATGGCGGGGGCGTCGCGCCGTGCCTTCTCGGTGACGTTCGCGAGATCGCCGAGCGCGGTGTAGACGACCTGGGTCGGGTCGAGGCCGAGGTCGTCCGCGTCAGCAGGGTCGAGTCGCTCCACCAGGTCCTTCGAGGCGAGGATGCGCCCGCCGGTGGCGCAGGCTTCGATGCGGGCGGCTTCGTTGACCTCGGAGCCCATGGCGGTGACCTCGGACCGACCACGAGAGGGGACCATGCCGACATAGAGCGTGGCGCCCCAGTGCAGACCCATTCGCACCACGACATCACCCGGGTCCAACTCGCGTTCCCTGGTGACTTCGGGGATCGCGTCGCGGCAAGGCTCGGGCGGCCCCGATACAGGCCCGAGCTGCACCGGATTCCGATCCGGCGTGCTCGGCGAGGAAGAACGCGGCCACACCGTCGCCGACATGCCTACCTACGAGTCCACCAGCATCGACCACACAGCGATCAGCCGCCACGACGAGTCGTGACGCCAACTCGAAATAGGCCGCCGTCGAGAGTCGCCGGGCCAGAGGCGAGGAGCCTTCCAGGTCAGCGAACAGCACCGCCGCCGGTCGACGGCCCGGGAACGCGACGCTGTGCATGCGTCGGACATGACCCAAGTCGCTGTTCCCCAGGAGCAGGGCGAGGGTGCTCATGCCTGGCGCTGGTTTGAACGTGATGACCGTCCCAGCCAGGCGACCATCGTGGCAACGAACACGGAACAGTGTCATCGTCGCGCCGAGACGAGTTCGTCCGTCCAGGGATGAGCCCGTCGTGGCTGACGTGACGACAGGCGCGTCGTTCGGATCGACCCGAACGAACTCGCTCAACAGCCTCGGGTCGACCTGAGCTGTCACGGCATCTCGTCCGAGGTCGGCGAGCATCATTCCCGCCACAGCTCCCAACGAGGCCTTGATCATCTCCAACGTGTTGGGCCCTCGAGGAGATGTGAGCTGCCCCTCGAGCCATGCGGTACCTGCGAGCGGTTGTCCCAACACCGGGCCATAGCCAAAGGCACCGCGAGCTTCACGGCTGAAGTAGACCAGCCGCCAGCTCTCGTCCACCACGTAACCCCAAAGGCCACCCTCGTCCAACGCCTTCGCCGCAGCCGCAAGGAGAGGATCCTCCGGCCACATCGCCTGGTCGTCTACCTCGACCGTGCCCATCTCCGCACGGTAACCGTCCGATCGATTCCGGCGGACCGATGTGCCGCTCGGGACGGGCGCGGCGCGGGATCGCGCGAGGTGGCCGACCGTCCCAAAGATCTGTTCTTCGTTGCCACAGACCCGCGCGAGCCGACAAACGGTGGCCGTTCGCTCAACGCCCGGGTGACGCGATGAGCGCCTCGGCCGAGGCGGCCGAGGTGCTCACAGGTTCACCGGCGATCCCGCTAGTGGGCGGTGCCGTCCATGGCCTCCATCCAGCAGGGATCCGACGTATCGGTGATCGGGCCGCTCCACGGCAGACACGGGTGGTGGTTCTGGAACACGTCGAACTGGATCTGCCAGTCCGGCAGAATCCACGCGTGCACCATCCACATGTCGTCGTTGGGGAGGAAGATGCCGTTGTAGGCGTCGCACTGCTCCTGGGTCATGTCCTGGCCGATCCAGGTCAGTGACTGGCTCAGGCACACATTGCGGTGCTGGTGCCACCAGTCATTGTCACCACGGAAGCCCTCCGGGGGACTACCTGGGCTGCGGACCCACCACGCCATGCCGGTGAGCCTCGCATCACGGCCGTTGCCGTCGTACATGAGAAACTCGGGCCGTGCGCCGTTGAACACGTCATCGATGCCGGCGAAGTCCCGGATGTGGTGCGTGCCCATGCCCTCGGCGTAGGGCACGACCTGATGCCATCCGTCGTCTTCGGCCTCGCCCTCCGTGGGCCACTGCTGCGCGTACTCGACCGCGGCGTCGAACATGATCGAGTTGACGATGCAGTCCTCCCAGGACAGCTCCCCCTTCACGATGCCTTCATAGGGATCTGGGTCCATCACGTGACCGCCATGACCACCGCCGGTCGAGTCGCACCACCATGGTCGTGTGTCCGGATCGGACTTCTGGTGGTCGACCGCGGCCTGGGTGTAGATCGGCTCGCACGCAGCCAGCACCATCACCATGCCCATCAGCAGTGCAGCGACTCGCCAACGTCGTACTCGTGGCTTCATCTCGTCTTCCCCCTGTTGCATTGCGTTCTCCTGACGCCCGCCGACCATAGGGGGTGGACTTGGGGTACCGCCCAAAGGAATCAGGCACGCCGCGGAGGCAGACCAGCAGCGCAAGAAGTACTCCACGCGCGTAGGTCATCTCTTGGCGTCTACCCGCCCCAGCCACTGCCACTGCCGACGTGCCGGTAGCCAGTGGGTCGCTACGAGCCATGTTCTTGCGACAACTCGGCACCGATCATCCAGATAGCCCGTGACAACGGCGCGGGTCATCCGGCAGGGTGATCGGGTGGCGGCCAGCTTCCGTGTCGGGATCTCCAGGAACTGGATTGGTGGAGGCGCCCTCCTGCTGATCGGGCAGGACTCCTTGTCTGCCGCACCCACACGGCCGACCAAGGCAGTTGCAGTCCGGGCCGACGAGATTCGCCATCAGCGGACCGATGTAGTGGTGGCGCACCGGCGTCTGCTCCCGCCGTTCCTCAGCTGCGCCATCCCGCTCACCGACCAGCGCGGCTACGTCGAGGCAGTCGTCTCGTTCCCGATCTGGATGAGGTCCTCCATCGTCGAGGCACTTCACACGAACGGCTTCACCGTTGCCGAGGTCAGCACGTGGACAGCTCTGCCGAACCCACCACACCGAGTTCCGGAGGGCGAAGGCAGCCGCCCATAGGTGCCGCTATCCGCGATGGCAAACCACGGATAGTGCTCACCTCCGAGATTCGGGGCGGGGTGTCCGCTGACGAGGTCCGAGGGCGCGAAACTGCGATGGTGCGTACGACGCTGATCGGCAAGTGGCGCATCGTGGACATGGAGCTCTGGAACTCCGATGCCATCGACCTGCTCGGGCCGGGGTTCCTCGAGATCCGGCCGGATGACGACGGTGAGTTCCAGTTCCTTGCCGTCCACGGGTTCACCGACGTGCGGTACGGAGAGGTCGACGGCATGCTCCGAGCCGAGTTCTCGTGGGAGGGAGACGACGATGGGAGTTCCACGAGCGGCCGAGGATGGGCGACCCTCGTTGCCGACGGCACGATCGAGGGAAGGATCTTCTTTCACATGGGTGACGACTCGAGCTTCCGAGCGATCCCGATGGACTCGTAGTGGGCGAGCCGCCGATCGCCGCGATGTATGGAAAATGTATGGAGAATCTGCACGAAGAGGTGGGCGAGACCGGTCTCAGTGAACTCAATAGGAGCTGAAACCCCTGGTCAGCGGACTGCACGACACTCTCCGACACCAGATAAATCAGGGTCTTTTGAACTGGGGGTCAAGAGGTCGGGAGTTCGAATCTCCCCAGCCCGACCACCGAAAGTCAGCGAGAGCCGGTTTCTCACGAGACCGGCTCTTCTGCTTCTCGTCGCGACCGGGTGGCCGGGTTCGGCCGGACGGCGCGCAGCACCACGGCGGCCAGCGAGGCCAGCGTGATGCCGGCTCCGACCCACTGGATGGCGGAGAGGTACTCGTCGAGCACGATCCAGGCCACGGTGGACGACACCACCGGGACCGCCAGCGTCAGCAGGGAGGCGGTGGTGAGGGTGACGTGCTGGTGGGCCCAGTTGAGGCCGAGATGGCCCAGGGTGCCGCCCACCGCGAGCACGAGGAGTCGGATCCAGTCACCGCCGTCGGGGACGGGGACGCTTCCCGACGCCAGCACGATCGGGATGGTCATGACCGCCGCCACGGTGAGCAGCCCGACCTGGAACGACCCGGCGGGGACGCCGGTCCGTTCCCGCGTCCGCTTGGCCAGGATGAAATACACGGTGTTGGACAGCATCCCACCGATGGCGAGCAGATCTCCGCCGAGCCGGCCGGCGCCGCCGGCCTGGCCACCGAGGATGACCAGGGCGACACCGCCGGTGGCCGCGCCGGTGAGCACCAGTTCGGGCAGGCGGACCCGCTCGCCGAACAAGCGGCCCACGACGGTGAGGCTCACGCCGGACTGCAGGGCAGCGATGAGGGTGGCGTTGGCGATCGAGGTCGCCTTGAAGGCGCTGAAGAACAGCAGGATCGTCGCGCCGTAGGCGATGCCGGCGGGCACGGCGAGGCGGAGGCCGTCGAGGGTGGGGCGCCGGCCACCCAACCAGAGCATGGCGGCGAGGAGCGCGACACCGATGAACAACCGGTACGAGGCGGTGACGGTGCCGGAGAGCCCGGTGGTCCGGACGATCACGTTGTTGACCCCGAACACGACCATGGCGGCGGTCACCGCCAGGGTCCCGGACGTGTGCCGGGTGGCATCGTGTTGCACCGCCGTGGCGGCAGACGCACCGGGGCGAGGCGAAGTCACCCGGCCTTGCTATCGAAGCTCGACCGGCGAACCCAACCCCGACGTCATCGGTCGCCGGGGTCGGGTGGTCATGGATGGAACTCGACCGCGGGTTTCGGCCGCGTGTCGACATCGAGGTGGAACACGTCGGGGCGGGAGTAGTGGCCGACGGGGTCGAACTGGCGCCGGGCGACCGGGATGCGACCGAGGTCGAGGTCAGCGCACACGATGCCGGGCTCGCCGATGAGGGGTCCGGCGAGGAGATCGCCGTCGGGTCCGACGATGGTGGAGTTTCCTCTGCTCAGCCAATCGTCATCGTCACCGTAGAGCTCGTCGCGACCAGGCAGACCGGCCGGAACGTCGGCGGCCCGCTGGCACGCAGTCGAGCCGATCACGAAGCAGCGGCCCTCCCTCGCGATGTGACGCAGCGTGGGGACCCAGACGTCGCTGTTGTCCCAGGTCGGTGAGACGAGGATGTCGACGCCTTGGGCGTACATGGCCATGCGGGCCAGCGGCATGTAGTTCTCCCAGCAGATGAGGCCACCGACGCGACCGAACGGCGTGTCGATCACGGTGAGGGTGGAGCCGTCGCCGGTTCCCCAGACGAGCCGCTCGCCGCCGGTCGGCATGAGCTTGCGGTGGCAGCCGAGGAGCTGGCCGTCATCACCGAAGTAGAGCATCGAGTTGTAGAGCGTGCCGTCGTCGGTGCCCCGTTCGTCGACGCCGATGGCGATGTGGACACCGTGGGCAGCAGCGATCTCGCCGAGCCGTGCGGTGGCCGGACCCGGTACGCGCACGGCCTCTTCGGCGAGCCGTTGGTACCAGTCGCGGTCGTGCCACGGTCGGGTGCGCCACGTCCAGTCCGGATAGCCCGGCACGAAGGTCTCGGGGAACACGACCAACCGGGCGCCGTCGGCCGCCGCCGTGGCGGTGAGCTCGTCGACTCGGTCGATGGTCGCCTCCGTGTCGAGCAGCACCGGGGCAGCCTGGATGGCCGCGACTCGCACCGTTGTCGTGGTCATGGATCGCTCCTTCGGGCGGGCGGTCGGGTCCTTCTGAATCAGCACTCGACGGGAACACCGGGACTGCGGCCCCACTCGGCCCACGATCCGTCGTACACACGGACATCGTTCCATCCGAGCAGATGGGCGAGCACGAACCACGTGGTCGCGGCGCGGGCGCCGATGGTGCAGTAGGTGACGATCGTCTGCCCCGAATCGAGCGACGCGTACTTGTCTGCGAGGACATGGCGATCGGCGAATGCACCGGTCTCGTCGACGAGATCGTTCGCGGGGAACAGCGTGGCGCCGGGGATGTGGCCGGCACGGCCACCGGGCTCGGAGCCACCGGAGGGCCAGAACCGTTCGCCGAGGTATTCCTCGGGTGTGCGCACGTCCAGCACGGTCACCGCCGGGTCGTCGAGGTGCGACTCGACCTCGGCCATGGTTGCCTGCAGCGGGCGGGCCGGGGAGCGCACCGCGAAGCCGGTGGGATCTGGCTTCGCCGGTGCAGCGCACCACGGAAGACCGAGCTGTTGCCACTCCGAGCGTGAGGTGTCCAGGATCGTGCTGTTTCGGTGCCCGGCCAGCTCGAGCAACCAGAAGCCCAGGGCCGGGGCATACCCGTAGAACACCACCAGCGTGTCCTCATCGATGCCCGAGCGGGCACACAGCGCCTCGAGCGCGTCCCGATCGAGCGTGCGGTACTGATCGTCCTTGAGGTCCGAATAGACGTTCCACAGCACGGCGCCCTCGATGTGGCCCTCGTTGTGGGCCCGGTCGTTGACGTCGACCTCGATGACACGGACGCTCGGATCGTCGAGACGCCGAGCCAGCCATGACGCATCGACCAGCACTTCTGCTCGATCACTCGACGGAGTGGGGACGGAGGCGCTCACGGCGATCCCTTTCTGTCATTCGAGCTCGATCCAACTTCGGAGCTCATCGGTTGCAACGGTCTCGAGGAGCGCCGGGTGGTCCTGACGCATGTGCTCGCGGATCTGGCCGATGACCTCATCCTCGGTCCCTGCCCGAGCGATGTAGCCACACTCACAGCGAATCAACCGAGCCATCCGGTTCTCCTCTCCCGAAGGGATACGTCGACCATGTTGGATCGATGTTGGGAAAACCTTGCAGACTTGCGCCGTGCATGTGCAGATCTGCGGGCCGATCGCGATCGACGACGCCGGCGAGCGACTCGAAGGATCGCTCCCCGGCCGGCAGGGTCGCCTCCTGTTCGCTCATCTGGTCGTGCATCGCGCCCAACCGACCCCGAGAGCCGAGCTCATCGACGCCCTGTGGCCGTTCGGAGGGCCAGAAGACACCGACGGCGCGCTCAACGCACTGCTGTCGCGATTGCGTCGTGCTCTCGGTTCGGACCGGGTGCAGGGCAAGAGCGGGGTACGTCTGACGCTGGCCGACGCCACGATCGACCTCGAATCGGCCGAGGAAGCGATCCACCGGGCCGAGGCGGCGGTGGTGCAACAGCAGTGGGAACGAGCGTGGGCCGCCGCGCAGGTCTCGCTGTTCACTGCCCGGCGCGGGTTCCTCCCCGGAGAAGACGCCGCGTGGATCGATGAGGTCCGACGCCATCTCGAACAGCTGCACGTCCGTGCGCTCGAGGCGTACGCGACGGCCGCCCTCGGGTTGGGTCGCACCGAGCTCGCCGCCGCCCGCGACGCGGGCCGCACGCTGGTGAAGATGGTGCCGTTGCGGGAGAGTGGACATCGTTTGCTGATGCGCGCCCTCAGCGCCGAGGGCAACCGCGCCGAGGCGCTGCGTGTCTACGAAGCCCTACGGTGCGACCTACGGGACGAGCTCGGCATCCCACCCAGCGCCGAGACCCAGGCGCTGTTCGAACAACTCATCCAGCCATCGCACCACGGCAACGGGTGACGTCGGGCACCGATCATGCGAGGGTGACGTCATGTTGTGGAGTCTCGCATTCGATCGTCTCGGTGTCGTGCTGAGCGACCTGTACTTCGTCGACCCGGCCATCGACCAGGGTGTGGACGGAGCCGAGCGCGGCGTTCGCCTGGAGTTGCGGGTCTTCGAGCGCGACGAGCTCAAGGGGTCGGTGTACTCGGCGGTGCCGATCCGCATCGATCGGCCCATCTGGCGCATCGACCTCCTCGAGACGGTGGAGTCCGAACCCGGGAGCCTCAATCGGGCCCATCACCATCCCCGGTTCAACGGTTGGGATCCAGGACCGCGCGTCTTCGTCGAGGCACTGAGCGCCGACCCGGTGACCTGGGTCGGGGAGCGTTTCCGGTCCATCGAGTCGGTGCTGGTCGAGGCCGGCTGCGAGGAGGCGGAGATGAGCCCCGGCGACGTGGCCTCGCTCCGGGCTGCCGCACCGGCGGTCACGAGCCAGCTCGAGTACCTGCTCCGCGAGGTGGCGGCGGGCCGCGCCGGGCTGGCACCGGCCGAATCGGCCGAGTTCGTGCGGGCCAGCTGGCTCTAGGAGCGCCGACGGCGGTGTGACCAAGGACCCTGGGCGGACCCCGTCCGATTGGCGCACGATCGACGCAACAGAAAGGGGGATCGTGATGGTCACGCCGGAGACAGGTTCTCGCAGTCTCGTGCTCCTCGACGTCCTACCAGGGGAGGGGAGCTTCGATCGTTCGATCCTCGAACGGCTCGAACACGACGTAGTCGAGTGCGGTGGACCGGACGCGCACAGCGTCTGCCCGTTGCTCGGTGGCCACGGATGCGAGAAGTTCGACGAGGCGCACGGCATCGTGTTCGAGCTCGATCTGGACCGGCCCCAGCACCGGGCCATCGTCCAGCGGTACCGCGACCTCGGCCGGGACGACCTCCCGATCCGGGTCGTCGTCAGCGCCGAGCAGCAGGAGCGTTACGCCGACCTACTGTCGCAGGTGCAGGTGTGGGATCATTCGCCGACGGTCGCCGATCTCGACGGCTTCAGTGCCCAGGTCGAGGCGTCCGATCGGTTCCGCTGAACCGGAGGCCACGACGACGACGGTGAGGAAGGCGATGATGTTCGTGGCCGCCAGCGTGGCGACGCGGAGGAGGGCGTTGTCCACATCGGCTCCCGCTTGGAGCATGTGGACGGTTGCCATGAGCCACAGCACGAAGCTCGTCCGGTGGATGCCGCGCCACCACGCCCGCGGGATGCGCCTCATCGCCAGCGACGTCATCTCCACCGCGACGAGCAGGTAGAAGCTGACCACTCCGGATGCGACCGCCAGGGGTCGCCAGGACGACTTGAATGGTACGAGCAGCTCGGCCACGCCGGCCGGAGGCCCGGGAGACGTACCACCAGATCTGTGGGTTCATCGCAGCAACTCCACCGTTTCCCCCTCAGCCGTGAAGAGGAGTCCCCTCGCATCCAGTCGAGCCAGGACGTCGGCCGCTTCGGATCGACCTGCGATCAAGGCGCACTTGGCCGCCACCTCGGCCCTCCAGGCGGTGTCGGCCACGGCGGTCACCGCGACCAGGTCGGTGTCCGCCGGTCGCATGGTGCGGGGGTCGATGAGGTGATGCGACGTCCGGCCGTCGCGCACCCAACGCTTCCGGAGGATGCTGCTGGTGGCGACCGCGCCGGATTCGATCTCGAGCTCTGCGACCGTGTGGGTCCGGACCCGCGGATCCTCCACCTCGACCGTCCACGCCCGGCCGTCCCACGGTGCTCCGGTGACGCGGATGTCACCACCCAACTCGACCTGGACGTGCTCGGCCCCCGTTGCTCGCAACAGGTCGGCGACGATGTCGGCAGCGAGGCCCTTTCCGATGCCGCCCAGATCGATCCGGCATCCGGCAGGGACCAGCGCGGCCGGGGGATCATCGAACAACTCGACCGGTTCCTCCACCACCGGTGCGCCGATCGGGAGCCCGGTCTGCAGCTCGTAGGCGCTGCCGTAGCCCGCCTCGACGACCGCGTCGAGACACCGGATGTCGAAGAGGCCTCCGCTGAGTCGATGAGCCGTCTCCGCCACGGTGAGGACGTGATGGAGATCGGGAGAGATCAGGCACAGGCGACCCCCGCTGTCGTTGAGCCGGGTCAGCTCGCTGTCGTGGAATCGCGTCCATCGGCGGTCGAGCTCCTCGACTCGTTGCCGACCGCGCCGGGCGAGCCCCGTCTCGGGAGCCACGACGCGGCACCGGCTGCCCATGGCGCGGAACTCCTCGACGGCCCACCGTCCGGCGGCGTCGATCGAGTCGACATCGGCTGCCATCGCGGCGTCAGCCACTGGCGCCGGTCCTCGGTGGAGGCGGCGCGATCGTGGTCACGACCAGCGCGGTGGTCCACAGCGAGCGCTTGTCATCCGCCCCGCGGGCACGGAGGATCGAGCTGCCCGTCATGGGCGATTGATCGGCGGTCCGCTTCCCGGACTGAAGTGGCTACCGGTCAGCGAGCCGAAAAGATGTGCGACCGAATCGGGCGAAGTGGACGAACACGGTATCTCTGGTAGCCGGTCACACCACCGTGAAGCGCACTCCGGCCTCGACCATGCGATCGAGCACACCGAGCCCCAGTGCCGTGGCCGGGGTCAGGAACCCGGCGCTGTCGGGGAGGTCGGCGGCCGAATCGGCCATGGCCAGCGCAGCTTCGCCGATCATGGTGGCGGTGGACTTGTAGCCCGGGTGACCGTCGGCCTCGACCACGACGTCCTGGTAGCTGCCCCGAGTGTCGGTGGCCCGAATGTCGAGCCGGTAGCTCCAGGCATCGAGATTCTCCGGCTTCGGTCCGGTCCCCGCTTTCGGCCCGATCGAGAGCATCCAGTCGGCCAGCGGCCGACGGATCCGGTCCGGGACGCGGCCGAGCGCCCCGAATCCCACCGAGAACAGCGACAGCGTGACGGCTGCGGCTGACGCCGCCGGCTTGGGCACCGTGTCCTCGGTCACCGTGCCCTCCCGATACGAGAAATCATCGCTGAAGACGGTGTCGCCCGCGTCGCGGAGCAACGAGGCACTGCGATGGACCACCGGAGGGTTGAGGAACGGCGACGGGAACATCGGTGCCAACCACTGGCGGGTCGCCGAGTGCTTGCGAGGGCGAAGGTCGTAACGACCGGCGGCGTGCGATCCCGGCGTGTCGAGGAAGTAGGGGTCGGCGAAGCCCGGACCCTGGCCGCGACGGAGTGCTTCCATGCCGCTGATGAACGTCCCACCCGACACCGCGTCGGTGATGGCCGACATCGAGGTGGTGGACGACATCGATACGGCGACGTCCACCCCGACGACCCGCTCACCGGTGCGCTCGTGGAGGGCGTGCGCCGCGAGCAGGGCGCCCAGGTCGAAGGGGAGCGCCTCGAAGCCGGCGGTCGGAACGATCCGTGCTCCGGAGGCGGTGGCGGCGTCGTCGTAGGAGTCGATCATCATCCGCACCCAGTCGGTCTCGCCGGTGAGGTCGATCTCGGCCACGCCGTGGTCGACGCAGGCGCGGTACACGGGCTCTCCGTACCGGGCGTAGGGACCCACGAGGTTGGCGACGACGGTGGCGGCCCGGACCATGGCATCGATCGACGCCGGATCCTCGACATCGGCGCTCAACACTTCATCGGGCCGACCGGGCAGATCATCGAGGACGGCGTCGATGCGGGCTCGATTTCGTCCCGCCACGCCCCAGCTCAGGCCGAGCTGCGGTGCCCGCCGGGCCAGGTGACGGGCAACCTCGCGGCCGGTGACACCCGTGGGACCGAACAGGACGACGTCGAGATCTGCCATGGCGGAAGCGTGACAGGCGCCGGGCCCTCGCCGCTACCGTCAGGATCGTGTGCGGTCGTTTCGTGTCATCCTCCCCACCCGACGAGCTGGCGGCGTACTTCGGTGTCGATCAGGTGGCCGAGACCGCCCTCGAGCCCAACTACAACGTCGCACCCACCCAGGACGTCTACGCCGTGGTGGAGGACGAGGGCGAGCGACACCTCGACGCCTTCTTCTGGGGACTGGTGCCGTCGTGGGCCAAGGACGTCAAGATCGGCGCCCGCATGATCAACGCCCGGGCCGAGACGCTGGCCGAGAAGAACGCCTACAAGTCGTCCTTCGCGCGTCGTCGCTGCCTGGTTCCGGCCGACGGGTTCTACGAGTGGAAGAAGCTGGGCACCGGCACGAAGCCCAAGAAGCAGCCGATGTTCATCCGGCGCGCCGATGGTTCGCCGATCGCGTTCGCCGGGCTGTGGTCGGTGTGGCGCGGTCCCGACAAGGATCAGCCACCGCTGCGGTCGGTGACGATCATCACCACGACACCGAACCGGACGATGGCCGACATCCACGACCGGATGCCGGTGATCCTCCCCGAGGGATCGTGGTCGACCTGGCTCGATCGGGACAACGAGGACATGGCCGCCCTGTCCGAGCTGCTGGTGCCGGCGGCCGACGACCTGATCACGGTCACGCCGGTGTCCACCGAGGTGAACAACGTCCGCAACAACGGGCCCGAACTCATCCAACCGGTCGAGGAGGCGCCAGCCGGAGGTTGACCCCGGCCCACCCCCACCACCGGGGATTTTTCGTCGCCGCGTCAGCGCAGACGTGACACGGCGACGACAGATTCAGACGTTGGGGTCGTGGCCGGCAGCCCGCAGCGCGTCGACGATGGCTGTCTGGGCGGCGTCCATTCCCGTCGGGTCGGGATCGGTCGCCGCGTTGTTGAAGTCGAGGTCGTGGACGCCGTCGATGGGGACGACGTGGAGGTGCACGTGGGGCACCTCCAGCCCGGCGATCATCAGTCCGATCCGGGTGGGGGAGAACGCCGTCTGCTGGGCTCGGCCGATGTGTTGGCTCACCGTCATCAGATGGGCGTTGAGCTCGGGGTCGAGGTCGAGCCAGTGATCGACTTCGACCCGCGGCACCACGAGGGTGTGGCCGTGCTGCAGCGGGTTGATGGAGAGAAACGCCACGCACCGGTCGTCCCGCCACACGAACCGGCCGGGAAGCTCACCGTCGATGATCATCGAGAACACGGTCGCCATGGCGTCAGTGTGACACTCGTACCGGGACCGACCGAGCGCCGTAGTCTCGGGCCATGGCCGACCCCAGTGCCGACCCCGCCGCGGACACGACGGCAGATGCTCCTCCCGTCGACACCGGCGGGTTCGACGAATCCCGGATCCTCACGGTGCCCAACGTCATCACCGTGGTCCGGCTCGCCGCGCTTCCCGTGTTCGTGTACCTGCTCTTCGGGCCAGAGAAGCGTTTCGCCGCGGGGTGGGTGCTGCTCGCCATCGGCGCCACCGACTGGGTCGACGGCTACCTCGCTCGACGTCTGGGTCAGGTCACCACAGTGGGCAAGATCCTCGATCCGGTCGCCGATCGGCTGCTCTTCTTCGTGGGGGGCGGCGCGATCCTCATCGACGGATCCGTGCCGCTGTGGGTCGCCGGCCTGGTGCTCTTCCGGGAGATCGCCGTCGCTGTCGCCACCCTCAGCCTGGCCGCCCTGGGGGCGCGGCGCATCGACGTGACCTGGTTCGGAAAGGCGGCCACGTTCCTGTTGATGGGCGCATTCCCCGCCTTCCTCGTCAGCCACAGCGATGCTTCCACCGCCGATGCGTACGGCGTCCTGGCGTGGTCGGTGGCGATCCCGGGGCTGGTGCTCTCCTACTACTCGGCCATTCTCTACGTCCCGCTCGGTCGCACCGCCTTGGTCCAGGGCCGGGCGGACCGGGCCGCATCGTCGAGCCCATCCGCCGGATGACACCGGCTCGGATGGCACGCGGGCCTCATCCTCAGGTCGACGTCGAGACACTCGACGCTGGCCGCCGGGTGATCCGATAACCTCCGCGACCATGAACGTGCCCGACGACCTCCGGTACTCGTCCGACCACGAGTGGATCCGCACCGACGGTCAGCGCGTCCGGGTCGGCATCACCGATTACGCGCAGGACGCGCTCGGCGATGTCGTCTACGTCGAGCTGCCCGACGTCGGGGCCACCGTCTCGGCCGGCGAGTCCGTGGCCGAGGTCGAGTCGACCAAGTCGGTGTCGGACATCTACGCACCGGTGAGCGGCACCGTCGTCGAGGTCAACACCGATCTGGCCGACTCGCCCGAGCGGCTCAACGAGGACCCCTATGGCGAAGGGTGGTTGTTCATCATCGAGGCGTCGGCCGAGGCCGATTCCCTGCTCGACGCGGCGGCCTACCGGGCCCTGATCGACGGCTGAGGCCGGTGGCTGATCTCGTCTACTGCAATCGCTGCGGGCACGGCAACCCGCTGGGGGCCAACTTCTGCTCGTCGTGCGGCGCCGGACTCGAGCACCGCAAGGGTGAGGACAGCACCATCTCGTTCCACCCCGATCCTGCCCTGGAGGGCAACGAGGACATCGGTGTCGATCTCCACGAACTGCCCGAAGGGGTCGGTGCGCTCGTCGTCCGCCGGGGTCGCAACGCCGGCAGCCGCTACGTCCTCGACGCCGACCTCACCACCGCGGGCCGGCATCCCGAGAGTGACATCTTCCTCGACGATGTCACGGTCTCGCGCCGCCACGTCGAGATCCGCCGTGACGGTCGTGACTACTCGGTTGCCGACGTGGGATCCCTCAACGGCACGTATGTCAACCGCGAACGCGTCGACCAGGGCCCGCTGCGCGACGGAGACGAGCTCCAGATCGGCTCGTTCAAGCTGGTCTTCGTCCACGGTGGGGGCTGACCGCCCATGCCAGATCGTTCACACCTGTCGATCGGTGAGGTCCTCTCGCTCGTGCAAGAGGAGTTCCCCGACGTCACCATCTCCAAGATCCGATTCCTCGAGTCCCAAGGGCTGCTGGATCCGGAGCGGACCCCATCGGGGTACCGGAAGTTCTACGACGGTGACATCGAGCGTCTGCACTGGATCCTCACGCAACAGCGCGACAATTTCCTCCCGTTGAAGGTGATCCGCGAGCGCCTCGACGAGTGGGACGCCACCGGGAAGGCACCCGAGTCGGAGCACCAGCCGGCGTCGCCCGACACCGCAGGTGCGGGCGACGACCCCCGGCGCGCCGCGGCCACGCTGGCGGCATCGTCCGCGGTCGAGGTGCTGGCCCGGCCCGACGACGAGCCGGTGCCCGCCGTCGCCGCCGCCATGGACGCCGGCCCAAGGGTCACCCCCGAACCGGCCCCCACCACGCCACGTCCCGATCCGGCCGAGTTCCGGGTCGGCCCCTCGGCGAAGTCACTGACGGTCGACGAGTTGGCCGGTCAGGTCGGCGTCGCCCCATCGGTGATCAAGGAGCTCGAGAGCTACGCGTTGATCGAGTCGAAGCAGATCGGGTCGGAGTCCTACTTCGAGCCGACCGCGATTCCCATCGCCACGGCATGCCGCCAGTTCCTCGACCACGGCGTCGAGGTCCGACACCTGCGCATGTACAAGATCGCCGCGGAGCGCGAGGCCGGGGTGTTCGAACAGCTCGTCATGCCCCTCCTCAAACAGCGCAACCCCGATGCCCGGGCTCGTGCCGTCAACACGGTCAAAGAGCTCGCCGAGGCGGGTGGTGCGCTGCATGCCGCCCTGCTCCGGAACGCGCTGAGCGACACGCTGCCCTGATCGCCGATCGGCGCGAGACGCCCGAACGGGACCGCCGGGCCAGCGGTAGGGTGGTCGTCGATGACGGTTGAGATGGAGCTGGTCGGTGTGCGTGTCGACATGCCCTCCAACACCCCGGTGCTGCTGCTCCGGGAGCAGGAGGGCGATCGTCGACTGCTGTCCATCATGATCGGTGGCCCCGAGGCACAGGCGATCGCCTTCGCTCTCGACGGTGTCGAGACCCGGCGGCCCATGACCCACGATCTGATCACCATGCTGATCGACGAACTGGGCGCCCGGATCGACCGCATCGTGATCTCCGCGTTGCGGGACGACATCTTCTACGCCGACATCGTGCTCGAGTCCGACGACGAGACCCACGTCGTGTCGGCCCGTCCCAGCGACGCCCTCGCCATCGCCGTGCGGGTCGGCACTCCGGTCTATGCCGAGGAAGCGGTGCTGGCCGAGGTCGGCTACGTCGAGGTCGTCGACGACGAGGGCGAGGAGCGCGACGCCGAAGAGGTGGTCGAGGAGTTCCGCGAGTTCATCGACCAGGTGAACCCTGAAGACTTCGCGTCCTGATCGGCCTGCCTGCCGCTCGTGATCCGACCCCTGCGAACGGCGGCCCGGGGCCGGCCGGCAGTCCCGATGGGTTCCCGGCGGGTCCGGCGGGGGCTGCTTCTCCTGCTGTCGATCACCGGTATCGGTGTGATCGGCTACTCGATGCTCGGGTTGGCCCCGCTCGACGCGCTGTACCAGACGGTGATCACCATCTCGACGGTGGGCTACATCGAGGTCGGCTACGACGGCGACACCGGATATCGCCTCTTCACCGTGTTCATGATCCTTGCCGGTGTGGGTACCGCCTTCTACACCTTGGGTGTCCTACTCGAGACCCTCGTCGAGGGCACCCTCACCGACCAACTGTGGAGACGCCGCATGGAACGATCCATCTCCGCCATGTCCGACCACGTCATCGTCTGCGGATGGGGGAGGGTGGGTCGCACCATCGCCCGCGACATCGCGTCGAGCGGCCGCGACGTGGTCGTGATCGACGTCGATCCCGAGCGCGCCGCCAGCATCGATCTTCCCTTCATCACCGGGGACGCCACCGACGACGCTGTGCTCTCCGCCGCCTCCATCGAGACGGCAGGGGCACTGGTCGCCGCCATCGACACCGACGCCGCCAACCTCTACGTCACCCTGACCGGGCGCTCGGCCCGGCCCGATCTGTTCATCGTGGCTCGTGCCCGGGTGGAATCGGCCGAGGCCAAGCTCACCCAGGCGGGTGCCAACCGGGTCGTGAACCCGCAACAGATCGGTGGTGAGCGGATCTCGGCCCTGGTCCTGCAGCCCTCGGTAGCCGACTTCCTCGACGTGGTGATGCACGACCGGAACCTCGAGTTCCGCCTGGCCGAGGTCGAAGTCGACGGACGCTCCTCGCTCGCTGGCCTCAGCCTCCGCGACGCCCACCTCCGCGACCGCACCGGCGCCCTGGTCCTGGCCATGCGCGACGTGCAGGGCATGTTCCTCACCAACCCGTCGCCCGACACCCTGATCCAGGCGGGTGAGATCCTCATCGCCATCGGCACCGCGACCCAACTCGCTTCGCTACGTGCCGAGGTCGGCACCAGCTGAGTTCGGCAGCAAGGGGATACAGCCTGGAGATAGAAACCGCCCGCGAACGGATGATCGGGAGGCGTCACCGGGTTCGACACGGGCGCGTAGATCCGGCATTTGTCGGTGTGAACCCGGCGACGCCGCGTGGTCCCCTCCCTGCGGTCGACGGATCGTCAGCTGCGCCCGAACCGCTGGTAGGCGGCCTGACGGGTGGTGTCCAATGCGGCGCCGATGACGGCCCACGAGTCGCCGGCTTCACGAGCGGCCCGCACGGCAGCTCGGAGTTCGTTCTCGGCCTCATCGACTTGCTGACGTGCTGCGATGATCCGGCGGAAGTGGGTGGCGTCTCGGCCTTCATGGGTGGAGGGGTCGACGGCGTCGAGTCCACTGTTGTCAGTTCGGTGCTTCGTTGTCATGATGCGCCTCCTGTCATCGGAGGAAGTCGTGGAACTTCGGGCGGAGTCGGTCTGCATGCACGATGCGGGTGGGTTCGTCGGCGGGGACTGCGACAAGTTCGAGAAGATTGCCGGCGGTGTCGGGCCCGATCACGAGGAGTCTCTCCTCGCCGTCGTACTCGTACTCGACGTACCTGAGAGCGTTCTCCCAGGCGTGTGTGATCGAGGCATCGTCAACCCCGTGTTTGCGGGCTGACGACGTGATCTCCACACGCGTAAACTGTACCTTTACGGGCGACGAGCGTCAAGGTTGGGTTTACGCCATCGACGGTTGGCCGACACCGCCGCCGGTCATCCAGCTATCCGTTGACTCACACGCGACCGAGCCGGCACTCGGTGCACCGTGTAGTCACGGCATGAGGGCCTCGACTCCAGCCCGGATCTGCGAAGCGAGCGCCTTCATGTCGAGTCGTTGGAGAGCCTCGAGCGAGCACTGACGGGCGACATCCTCGTGGCCGAGGTCGGACAGCAGCGTCTCGATCTCGACGAACTCGAAGTCCACCCGGCGAACTTCCCCCGTCGAGGAGATCTCCACGACCAGGTCGAGGCAGGCGCCGGGCACGTCGTCGTCGACCTGGGTGCGGCGGCGCATCACGTCTGCCGTCGCTGGCCATCGAGATGCGAACTCGGCCGCTCCGGTGCAGAAGAGGAACGTCACTGCTCCCGAGGGATCGAGGCCGGGACCACCCGGGCTGAAGCCGCGCCTGACCATCGCAGGTTCGAGGGTCTCGCGAAGGTCGGCGACGGAGGACGACACGTCCACGAGGTCAGTGTCTCACCCACAGGAGCCGCTCCGAGGTGCCGCTCGGGAGGGGTTCGCTTTCGAGGTGGCACTCCGGGTGACCGCCCCGAAGATCTGTTTCTCGTTGCCAGCGACGCGCTCGAGCCGACAGTCGGCGCACACGAGCGATGGTCTTGTCGTACGGATGGTGCGTTCAGTGGTTTGTACGGGTGATGATCGCGGTTGAGGTGCGGCCAGTGAACGCGAGGGCGGATGAGTTCGAGGAGTGGTACGGCGGGGCGGAGCCCCGGCTTCGCGCTGCTCTCGTTGCCAGGTATGGCCCGGAGGTGGGTCGTGATGCTGCGGCTGCTGCACTGGTCTGGGCGTGGGAGAACTGGGATCGGTTGCGTTCGATGGAGAAGGAAGTTGGCTACCTGTACCGGGTTGGACAGTCCAAGGCGCGTCGACGGCGCGAAGGATGGCTGACCGCAGCCGCGAGCGAGACGGAGACGAGGTTCGAGCCCGGTCTTCCCTCTGCGCTCGCGGCGTTGCCGACCAGACAGCGAACCGTCGTCGTCTTGGTGCACGGCCATGGCTGGTCTCTTGCCGAGGTCGCCGAGGTGCTGGGTGTCACGAAGTCCACGGTGCAGAGCCACGTCGAACGGGGCATGGCGACGCTCCGTCAACGACTGGGAGTGGCCCAATGACCGACAATCTCGAATCGCAGATCCGGGCCTGGACAAAGGCCGTTGACGACCCCATTCTGATCGAGGACGTGCGCTCGAGATCGTATGGACGGCCGCCGACGAACAAGCGTGGCCTGGTGGTCCTGGCCGCCGCAGCCGTCTTGTTGCTGATCGCCGGTGTCGCAGTGGTCCGCGCCGGCTCCGACGACTCCTCTGACGTCGAAACCGTCGATTCCGCCGACAGCGACGGCCAGGAGACCACGACCACGTGGACCAGCGCAGCCGCGCCAGACCCGGCCGAGCCGGTGATGATCGTGCGGGATGGGGCGTTAGTTCGGGGCGCGGAGGTGGAGGTCGGTTTCGTCGGTCTGGTCGAGACGGCCGGTGAGGTGGTGAGCATCACCGTCCGGACGCCCGAGCCAACTGACGGGCGGCCTGGCTACTGGGAGGCTGGAACCGGAACGGTCGCCGACGACGGCACGCTCCAGACGTCGATGGTCGTGCCCAACGCCCTGACCGGTGAAGACGACATCATTCCGGTCGAACCATCCCAGCAGTACCGACTCACCGTCCAGAGCATCGACCATGCGGACCTGGTGGACACGCTCTCACTCGTCGTCGAGCCAGCCAAGCAAGGGGTGCGGTATCCCGTGGTCGCGTGGCCAGGACCAGTCGAGTGTGGAGCGCCACCGACCGTAATCGGCTTCGACGGGAAGACCTGGGCCCCGACCTCTCCGCCGAAGCTCGACGTTCCGGAGACCGGACTCGAAGGCACGTTCCGCACCACGTCGACGGACAAGGCGGAGTTCGCCCCGGCTACCGGACCCTCCGTCGAGTTCGAGACCGTCCCCGGGTACAGCTGCTGAACCCCCCGGCCGACAGGTTGCCCCGCCGGATACGTGCCGATCAGCGACGTCGCGATGCGCAGCGTCACTGCGACAACGGGCGCTCGCGATTCCCTGATCTGTTCGACATCGAGCCGCGCGAGCCGGCACTCGGTGCGGATCCCCGGCTGACCGTCGCGCGCACCCCAGCGGTGCATCGTCGGCGAGGATCCCCTCGTTGGGTGCGACCGGGTTCTGTTCGGCGAGGATCCTCGGGTTCGATACGGCCCGCACCGCCGCTCCGTCGGCGAGGATCCTCTCGTACGGTCCGACCAGCTTCTGCTCGGCGAGGATCCTGGGGTTCGGTCACGGCCAGCGGCCCTGCACCGCCGGAACGAAGGGGTGCCGACGTGCCGCTTGATGGTGCCCTCCAGCTGCGAGGCTCGTCATGCGGTGCCGCTCGCGATTTCCTGTTCGGGTCGCTGCGGTCGCCGAACACCCGGCAATCTCCTGCACGTGCACGGCACCCGTCAGACGGCGATCCGCTCGGTGGGCGAGGCAGTGACCTTTGCTGCTGGACTCGTCGTCGGGATCATCATCGTCTTCGCCTCGGCGGTGACGATCGACCACCTCTGGCCGGGTTTGCTTGCAGCAGTGCTCATCATCGGACTGTCAGGCGCTCGACGTGCGTACGGCGTCGCCGTCGGAACCCTTCTCGGAGCCGGGGCCGCGACGGCGCTGTTCCTTCTTCTGTGGTCGGCAACCACCGACGTTCCGTGAGCCCACCGAGGTGCCGTTCTCTGACGGGTTCGACGGCGCCGACGACAGAAGGCCCGGTCTCGCGTAACGGATGATCGGGGCGGCTCCCGGCTCGCAGCATCCACCACCTCACCCCGCCGACGAGGTCATCTGACCTGACGCGGCCGGCGCGCGAGGGTCGGCTTTTGTCTCCATCCAGGTCCTCTTGCTGCCGTACTCAGCACCAGCTGAGTTCGCCATCAGTGCCACCGTTGACGGCTCGAACGGACGGTCGTACGCTGCGGAGCACGACACCGCCGTAATTTCGACCGTGTCGTGTCGACGGACCACCGGGGGCCGTCCGGACGAGGAGTGCAGACATGGGTTCGACCGACATCGACGGGTTCTCGGGCAAGCGGGCGGCGGAGATCGTCGGCATCACCTATCGCCAGCTCGACTACTGGGCCCGCACCGACCTGATCCGTCCGTCGGTGGCCGACGCCGCCGGGTCCGGCAGCCGCCGCCGGTACAGCTACAAGGATCTGCTCGAGCTCAAGGTCATCAAGCGGCTGCTCGACGCCGGCATCAAGCTGGAATCGATCCGCGACGCCTTCGAGTACCTGCGGGAGCGCCTCGGTGAGGACGTCGCCTCCGCCCATCTCGTCATCAGCGGCACCAGCGCGCTGCTCGTCCGCGAGGGTGAACTCGTCGACGTGGTGAACCGCTACCAGGGTCAGGGCGTGCTGAACCTGCTGCCGATGGACGGTGTGCTGCAGGAACTGGATGCCGCCGTGGCCGAGATCTCGCCCGGCGCGGTTGCGCCGGCCATGGAGTCCGCCGTCGAGGCGTGACACCGGGCGTGGCACCGTCTGCCATGCTCGAACCATGAGGCACTCTCCACTCGAGGCCGAGCATCGCGCCCTGGGGGCCAAGCTGGTTCCGTTCGGCGGCTGGGACATGCCGCTGGCCTATCCCGACGGCACCGTTGCCGAGCATCGGGCCTGCCGCACCGGCGCGGTCGTCTTCGACGTGTCC
Source organism: uncultured Acidimicrobiaceae bacterium (assembly GCA_963730345.1). GTDB lineage: Bacteria > Actinomycetota > Acidimicrobiia > Acidimicrobiales > Salinilacustritrichaceae > Salinilacustrithrix. Next base: position 116,829 of record CAVSRP010000040.1, on the reverse strand, counting down.
CACCTCGGCACCGTGCGGGTCACCGGCCCCGACGCGTTCGACCGGCTCCAGGACACCTTCACCAATGACCTGCGACGAATCGCCCCGGGCCGGGCCCAGTACACCCACCTGCTCGATGCCGACGATGCCTCGGTGCTCGACGACATCATCGTGTGGTGGGTCGCGGACCAGCACTTCGACGTCATGCCCAACGCGTCCAACACCGACGGAGTGCGCGCCGCCATCGGTGGTGACGACGTGACCGGCACACGCGCGGTGCTCGCGCTGCAGGGGCCGGATGCGCGAGCGCGTCTCGCCACCATCGCGCCCGATGCTGCCGCCGTCGCCCGTTTCGCGGTGGGAGCCTTCGAGTGGGAGGGCACCCGCTGCACCGTGGCGGGAACGGGCTACACAGGTGAGGACGGCGTCGAGTGCGCGGTACCGGCCGAGGTGGCACCGTCGTTCTGGCGGGCGGTGCTGGCGGCCGGGTTCACGCCGGCTGGGCTGGGGGCGCGTGACACCTTGCGGCTCGAGGCGGGGCTTCCCCTGCACGGTCATGAACTCGGGCCGGGCATCACCCCGCTGCAGGCCGGGCTCGGCTGGGTGGTGCGGTGGGACACCGAGTTCCGGGGCAAGGCCGCACTCGAGGTCGAGCGAGCCGCTGGCCCGACCCGGTTGCTCCGGGGGCTGGTGTCCGAGGGCCGGCGCCCACCGCGTGCCGGGAACCCCGTGGTGGTCGATGGGGACGAGGTCGGCATCGTCACCAGCGGGAACTTCTCACCCATGCTCGAGTGCGGGATCGCGCTGGCCTTCCTGCCGCCCGGAGTCGACGACGGCGACCGGGTCGAGGTCGATGTGCGGGGTAGCGCGCTCTCGGCCACGGTCACCAAACCGCCGTTCTGGTCCCACTAGGGTCGCGAGCACGCGGGCGGGCACGTATCGCAGTGTCAGCCCATTGGTCGGGCCACCGGCCCCCTGATCTACGAGGTGGACACGAGATGACGAAGCGACCGATCTGGATTCTGTTCGTGGCATTGGCCGCCCTGTTGTCAGTGGCCGTGACCGCGTGTGGCGACGACGACACCACCAACGCCTCGTCGGATTCCTCGACCACCACCACCGCCGGCACCAAGGGCGATTCGGAGCAAGCGGCCGAGGACGCCGCCGGAGCGGCGCTCGGGGCCAAGTGCTCGTTCCTCGGCAAGATCGCCGGCACCGGCTTCGACCAGGCGTTCGATCCCACCGCGATGATGGGCAGTGGCCAGGGTGAGGTCGACTTCGGCGCGATGTACGGTCCCCTCGCCGACCAGCTGACCCAGGTGGCTGACGCCGCACCGGACGAGATCGCAGATTCGTTCCACACCCTCGCCGACAGTTTCAAGCAGGTCGCCGACCAGCTGAAGGGTGTGTCGATCGACTTCAGCGATCCGCAGAACATGGACCCTGAAGCGTTGGCAAAGCTCCAAGCGGTCGGTTCCACCATGGACACCGCCGAGTTCCAGGCCGCCTCCGATGAGGTCGATGCCTGGATCAGCGCCAACTGCGACGTCAGCGCCAACGGCTGATGCCGGGCATGCCCTTCGATGGCTGACCTGTGGCCGGGACGGGCCTACCCGCTCGGCTCCACCTACGACGGCGCCGGCACCAACTTCAGCCTGTTCTCCGAGATCGCCGACCGGGTCGAGCTGTGCCTGTTCGACGCGGCCGACGTCGAGACCCGCCACGAGCTCCGGGAAGTCGACGCCCACTGCTGGCACGGCTACCTGCCGGGCGTGGTTCCCGGGCAGCGCTACGGCTGGCGGGTCCACGGGCCCTGGGATCCCGCTTCTGGTCATCGATGCAACCCGAACAAGCTGCTGCTGGATCCCTATGCCAAGGCCGTCGCCGGCTCCGTCGACTGGGACGACGAGTGCTTCTCGCACCGGCTGACGGACCCGCTGCTCCCCAGTGAGGGCGACAGCGCGCCCCACGTCCCCAAGGCGGTGGTGGTCAACCCCTACTTCGACTGGGGCAACGACCACGCCCCCGGGGTCCCGCTCGAGGACACCATCATCTACGAGGTCCACGTCAAGGGCTTCACCCAGCAGCTCCCCGGAGTACCCGACGACATCCGGGGCACCTACGCCGGCCTCGCGCATCCCGCGTCGATCGGGCACCTGCGCAAATTGGGGGTGACCGCGGTCGAGCTGTTGCCGATCCACCAGTTCGTCCACGACCACTGGTTGGTCGACAAGGGTCTGACCAACTACTGGGGCTACAACTCGATCGGTTTCCTGGCCCCGCACAACGCCTACGCGGCGTGGGGCGACGCCGGAGCCCAGGTGCAGGAGTTCCGCCACCTGGTCAAGGCCCTCCACGACGCCGGCATCGAGGTGATCCTCGACGTGGTCTACAACCACACCGCCGAGGGCGACGAACGAGGCCCGACCCTGGGCTTCAAGGGGATCGACAACGCCGCCTACTACCGGCTCGAGGAGAGCGACCTCACCAAGTACCGGGACTACACCGGCACGGGCAACTCGATGAACATGCGCCACCCGCACGTGTTGCAGCTGATCATGGACTCGCTGCGGTACTGGGTCACCGAGATGCACGTTGACGGGTTCCGGTTCGATCTGGCGGCCACGCTGGCGCGTGAGCTCCACGAGGTCGACCGTCTGTCGGCGTTCTTCGATCTGATCCAACAGGACCCGGTCGTGTCGCAGGTCAAGCTGATCGCCGAACCGTGGGACGTGGGGGAGGGGGGCTACCAGGTCGGCAACTTCCCGCCCCTGTGGTCGGAGTGGAACGGGCTGTACCGCGACACCGTGCGCGACTACTGGCTCCAGCAGCACACCACCGCGCTGCGTGACTTCGGTTTCCGGTTCACCGGATCGTCGGATCTCTACGAGGCGTCGGCCCGCAGACCATCGGCGTCGGTCAACTTCGTCACCGCCCACGACGGCTTCACCTTGCGTGATCTGGTCTCCTACGACCGCAAGCACAACTCGGCCAACGGCGAGGGCAACACCGACGGATCCGACGACAACCGGTCATGGAACCACGGCGTCGAGGGACCGGCCGACGCGCCCGAGATCGAGGTGCTGCGCCACCGCCAGCAGAAGAACCTTCTGGTCACGCTGTTCACCGCCCAGGGCGTGCCGATGTTGCTGGGCGGGGACGAGATCGGTCGGACGCAACGGGGAAACAACAACGCCTACTGCCAGGACAACGACGTGTCGTGGTTCCACTGGGGCGAGGCCGACGACGACCTGCTCCAGTTCACCCGACGCCTCATCGCCCTGCGGCGCGACCACCCGGTCTTCCGGCGCCGTCGCTGGTTCCAGGGTCGGTCCATCCACGGCACCGACGCTCTCGACATCAGCTGGCTCCGTCCCGACGGATCACCGATGACGCACGAGGACTGGCTCGAGGAGGACGCCGCCGCCATCGGGATCTTCCTCAACGGCGATGCCATGCCGTCGGTCGACTGGCGTGGGGAGCCGATCACCGACGACAGCTACCTCCTGTTGTTCAACCCCACGGCCGATGTCATCGAGTGGACACTTCCGGGCCGGCCCCTGGGTGAACGCTGGGCGCTCGAGTTGTCCTCCGACGAGACGATCCGGCCCGGGGAGGACATCGTGATCGAGATGGCGAAGGTCGCGGCCCGCTCGGCCATGGTGCTCCGCCGCATCGGCTGATGCCACCCGCCGGCGGTGATGGGACATACACTCAGTTTGTGTCCCACGCCCTGACCTCCCGCACCACTGACCCGGCGGGCGCGCCGCTCGGTCCCGAGTCGTTGCTGTGGCGGATCGCCTCCGACTGGCGCTCGGGTCTCAGCGGGCTCAGTGCCGGCATCCTCCAGCTCATGTACCCGCACCTCGGCAGGGGAGTGGAGGAGCACTCCGCATTCTTCGACGAGCCGTGGGACCGCATCCACCGGTCGGTGCCGCAGATCTGGGCCACCATCTTTGCTCCCGACGCTGACGATCGGGGCACCTCGATCCGCGACCACCACCGAGAGATCCGAGGCACCGACGCCCACGGTCAGCGCTATCACGCCCTCGAACCCGACACCTTCTGGTGGGCGCATGCCACCTTCACGTGGGAGATGTTCGAGACCTGCGACCGCTGGGACCGTCGCACGCTGTCATGCGCCCACCGCGAGCAGCTCTACCAGGAGACGGTCACCTGGTACCGGCGCTACGGCGTGAGCGACCGGCCGGTGCCGGCCAACCACGCCACCTTCGAAGCCCGGTTCGAGCAGATCTGCGCCGAGGAACTGGCCCTGACCCCCACGGCCGAGCGGGCGCTGGACATGGCGCTCCACGACCGCGTGTCACCCCCCGGTGTGCCCGAGTCCGCTCAGATCGTCCTGACCCCGGTGATGCGCACCATCGCCATCGGCGGCCTCCCCCCGACCGTCCGCCGGCGATTCGACATCCCGTGGACCAGCGCCGACGAGCTGGCCTGGCGCGGCATCCAGCTGAGCGTGCGCAACGCCGGATCGATCATCCCGCACCGCCTCACCCGCGGCCCGTACCTCCGCTCGATTCGGCGCATGCGCCACATCGCCGCGCCTCGCCCGGCGGCCTGAACGTGCCGAAGGAGAGCACGCGCGTCGACACCGTGGCGCTCCTCGGCCAGCTCGCCAGTCCTCCGCGGGCGGACGACACCGACGAGCAGATCCTCGGGGCGGCGGCGATACTGCTGCTGACCGGCGGCCTGTCGGCGCTCGAGGTCGACGAGGTGGCGGCCCGCAGCGGCATCGGCCGGAGCACGATCTACCGCCGCTTCGGGGACCGCAATGCCCTCATCACCGCCACCCTGGCCCGGGAAGGACGTCGCCTGCTCGCCGTCCTGGCCGATGCGGTCGCCGACGCCGACGACGTGGTCGAGCAGGTGGTGACCGCCCTCTGCGCCGGCTTGCGCATGGCCCGGGCCACCGGACTGGCCGACCTGGTCCGCGAGGACCCGATGCTGCTCCGCCTGCTCACCATCGACGGCGCGCCGGTCATCGCCGCGGCCCGCGACCAACTGGCCGAGCTGGCGCGACGCCGGGATCCCAGCCTGTCCGCCCTCGACGCGCAGCGCACCGCCGAGGTGCTGGTCCGCCTGGCGATCTCCTTCGTGGTCGCGCCCGAGTCGTGCCTCGACCCCACCGGGGACGACGCCGAGGCGGTCGTTCGTCGGACCATCGGGCCGCTGGTCGAGCCGAGACGCTGACCGCGGCGTGGTCCCGCCGTCAGGCCAGCTGACGAGCGACGGTGCCGGCGTCGTAGTACAGCCGCTGGTTGACCAGGCGGTCGCCGTCGAACTCGAAGATCGTCGCCATCCGGGCCTTGAATCGTCGACCCGTGGGTTCCACGCCGTGCAGGTCGCCCAGATGGGTGCCGGTCATCCAGTGCTCCGAGACGACCGCACGATCGCTGTGGTGGTAACAGATCACCTCGAAGTGCTGGTCGGGGAAGGACCGGCGCCGCTCGGCCAGATAGGCCCGCACCGCGTCGGTGCCCTCCAGCACGCGCCCCGACGCGATCAGCTCGATGCGCGGGCGGCTGAAGGTGGCCAGGACACCTTCGATGTCGCCCGCGTTGTGGGCCTCGAGGTGGGTACGCAACAGCTGCTCGCGAGCGTCGCGGAGCTTGTCGCTGATCGGTACGACGTCGGCCAACGGACCCGTGACCTCAGTCGAGCAGGTCGGGTTGGTCGTGCACGATCTTGTCGTAGAGGGGCTGGAAGCTGAACCAGCCGGCGAACTTCGAGCCGACCTGGGTGAAGGCCTGCTGCGCGTCGTCCTCGTCGATCAGCACCGGCGTGCCCGCCGCTTCGGCCATGAGCTGCACCTCGCAGGTGCGCTCCATGGTGATGAACCACCACGCGGCTTCGTCGACCGAGTGGCCCACGGTGAGCAGGCCGTGGTTGCGCAGGATGGCCGCCTTGTTGTCCCCGAGGGCGTGGGCGATGCGCTTGCCCTCCTCGACGTCGAGCACCACGCCGGTGTAGTCGTCGAACAGGGCGTGATCGGTGTAGAACGCGCACGCGTCCTGGGTGATGGGATCGAGGGTGCGGGCCAGCGTCGACCAGGCCCGCCCGCACTTGGAGTGGGTGTGGGCCGCGGCGACGACGTCGGGGCGGGCCTGGTGGATCTGGCTGTGGATGGCGAAAGCGGCCTGGTTGACTGGCCAGTCGCCTTCCACCACGGCACCGGTGTGGTCGACGCAGATGAGATCGGACACCCGGATCAGGTCGAAGCTGAGCCCGAACGGGTTGACCCAGAACAGCTCGGGATGCTCGGGATCGCGGGCCGTGACGTGGCCGGCGACGCCCTCGTTGAAGCCGAAGCGACCGAAGAGGCGGAAGGTGGCGGCCAGGCGCTGCTTGCGGTACAGGCGCTCGTCCTCGACCGAATCGAACTCGGGAAGCGAGTGCGGGGTGGGATGCGGAACGGTCGCGGTCATCGGTGAGCTCCTCGACGGGTGGGCAACATGGCCAGCGTAGTGGTGGGGCGGTGCCCGCGTCCGAGTGGGCGAGTCGTGGCCACCGCGGTCCCGGATGGCCGATCAGCCCACGTCGACACCGGCGTCGGCGGCCAAGCCGCTGAAGCCCCTCCACAACAGATCAGCGAGGTAGGTGGTCAGGGCGGCGCGCGACATCGTCTGGTTGCGGATCCACCAGTCGCCGGCGTGGTGCACCATCCCGACGATGCCGAAGGCCATCGGCTCGGCACCACCGGCATCGAGACCGTTGGCTCGCAGCTGATCGCCGATGACGACGGCGACCTGGCGGCCGATCACGTCGATCAGCGCGCCCATCGACTGGGCGGCGTCGGCCCGGCCGGTCTGGCGCATGAGGAACGTGTAGAGCTCCAGGTCGTCCTCGAGGAAGGCGAGGTAGCCCTCGACGGTGCGATGGAGCAGGTCCTCGGGCGCGTCACCGCCCAGCGTGGTGCCGAGCCGCTCGATGAGCGCCGTCCCGTACCGCTCCCCGATGGCGGCCACCAGCCCGTCGCGGTCGCCGAAGTGCCGGTAGAGGATGGGCTTGGTCACCCCGCCCTGGGACGCGATCTGCTCCATCGACGCACTGGCACCCACCGTGCGGATCGCCTCGACGGCGGCGTCGAGCAACTGTTGCCGCCGTTCTTCTCGACTGGGACGCGCGCGATCGGCTGGCTTGTTGGCTGCCACGGAGTGGATCGTACCGACCGTACGGTCGCAGTCCGTCACCGCGCCGGTCCCGGTACGATCCGCGCCCAGTCATGGTCATGTCGGACCTCGCCTCGCGACTGCAGCGCCCCTTGGCCGGTGTGATCCTCGTCGTGCTGTCGTTCGCCTCGCTCAGCGCCCTGCGCTACGAGGCGCGCGCCGAGATCCACACCATCCGGAGCGACGGGGCCGCCGACCGCGGCGGCGCCACGGACGACGCGGTCACTTCTTCGACGTGGGCCCCCGGCGGGGGAGTGGATGGCGCCTCGCCGCTCCCGGCCGGCAGCGGGTCGGCACCGCTGGGGGCGTCGGTCGTCCCCGCCCCGGGCACCTATCGCTACGAGGTGACCGTCACGTCCGGCACGGACACGTCGGTGCAGGAGGAGCAGCGGGTGATCGAGGTCCTCTCCGGTGACCAGACCGAGGCGGTGGTGCAGCTGTCGGCTCGCGTGGCGGGGGAGAGCCAGGTGTCGGTCCTCGACTGGTCGCCGGCGGGGGCCTTCGTCCGCTCGACCCGCATCGAGGACGCCTCGGGACCGAGCCAGGACTGTACGTGGGCGCCGGCCTTCCCTGAGTTCGGCGCTCTCTCGAGCGGTTCGAGCTGGAGCCTGGATTCGACCTGCCGGGCGCCGGTCGGCGGGATCGACACCACCTTCACCGTCACCGGTGCCGGCCGCGTGGTGGGCCAGGCCACCGTCGACGTGGCCGGCGCGGTCGTACCCGTCTGGCAGATCGAGCGCGACCGCACCACCACCATCCAGGCCGCATTCGGCTCGCGGACGGTGACCCAGCAGGCCCGGGAACAGGGCACCATCTCCTTCGACCCGAGCCGGGGCATCGTGGTGCGCTCCGACGTGACGGTCACCCTGACCGGAACCCGGTCGGGCGAGACCCGGCGGGTCTCGGTGCTGCAGCCCGGGTGAGCCGGTATCAGTGTCGCCGGGCGGCGCGGAGGGCGGCGGCACCGATCCGGGCGAGGCGGGTGTCGCCGAAGGGGGTCGACCCCGAGCCCATGTCGTTGGTGACGAACCCGACGGAGAGCCGGGTCTCGGGATCGGCCCAGCCGCCCGAGCCACCGAGGCCGAAGTGGCCGAACCCCAGCCGGGGCTGGCGAGTGGTGACGAATGCCCGGTGGTATCCGAGGCGCCACTTCATGTCGACGTGGATGCAGTAGTCACGTCCGGCCCACTGCTGCGTGCCGATGGTGGCCACCCGACCGGGGGAGAGGATGCGGACCCCGCCGTGCTCCCCGTCGTTGGCGATCATCGAGTACACGGTGGCGAGTGAGCGGGCGGTGAAGGTGCCGTTGGCCGCGCCGATCTCGGCATCGAGCACCCGGAGCGAGGTGTCCCGAAACAGCTCCATCACGCCGGGCACGGCCGAGGTCTCGACCATGGGCCGGGTGAAGTCCCAGGCGAGCAGCCACTCGGTCAGCTTGTCGACGATCCGCGGATTGGGCGCCTTGAACGGCGGCATCAGCGGGGCGACCCGACCCCGGTCGGATTCCGGCAATCCGATGGCCAGGCCATCGAGCTGGAGTGGCCCGGCGATCTCGTCCCGCACGAAGGTGCCGAGGCTCACGCCCGAGACCCGGCGCACGATCTCGCCCACCAGCCAGCCGTAGGTGAGGGCGTGGTAGCCCGACCGTGTGCCCGCGGGCGGATCGGAAGGCTGGGCGGCCAGCGAGCCGACCATGTGGTCCCAGTCGAGCATCTCGTCGGCGTGGTCGATCACCCCGATGAGGCGGTGCAAGCCGCCTTGATGGCACAGGAGATTTCGTACCGTGACGAATTCCTTGCCGGCTTGGGCGAATTCGGGCCAGTACGTGCAGACGGGGGCGTCGTAGTCGACCAGGCCGCGGTCGGCGAGGAGGTGCAGCGCCAGCGACGTGATGCCCTTGGTCGTCGACCACGAGATCGACATCGTGTCCTCGGCCCAGGGTGCGCCCGATGGATCTCGGACGCCACCCCAGGCGTCCACCACCTTCTCGCCGTCGACATAGACGGCGACCGCACCGCCGTAGCGGCCCCGCTTGGACGTGAACCGGTCCAGCAGGTCGGTGACGGCGCCGAAGGCGGGATGCACGTACCCATCGATCATCGGCCCACGTTGCCACCGACTCGCGTCACCCTGCGAAGCGACCTGTTCCGTCACAGTGACGAAACCACCGGTGGGTGTCCGTACTCGGCGCTCGGTACCGTCCGGGCCCATGACGGAGATCGAGTGCCCGGAGTGCGGCGAGACCGAGGAGCTGCGTGGCATCCGGGTCGACGAGTTGATCCAGCTGACCTGCGAGCAGTGCGGACGGCAGTGGAGTCGGGATCCGTCGCCTCGGTGCACGCGCTGCGGCGGCGACGATCTGTTCGCCGCCTGCCGGGCCATCGTCGAGCGGTCGCGCGGCTCACAGCTGTCGATCGTCGCCACCGAGGTCGTGCACCTGTGCATGGACTGCGACGCCGAGCTGGTGGCCCGTTACCGGCGCTCGCGGTCGCCGCTCATGCCCGACGAACTCCCGACCACCTGAACCACTACAAACGCCGAGAATCCACGTTCTGTAAAGTTGCACCACGAGCCCGACTCGAGGGGGGCGTCCCAAGGCCATGATGGGATTCGCATGGGCCGTCCCGTTTCGTCACGGTGACGGAATCCCCCACCGCGCTCGGAAGCAGCCGAGTCAGCGACGGATGGCGCTCAGCAGCCGGAGCACGTACCAGAACAGCAGCATGACCGAAGCGAACAGCTGGACGGCGGCCCCGACGTGGGCGTGGCTCGGGTACCGGGCCATGATCGCCTGGGTCTGGTAGAGGATCGAGCCCCCGGCCAGCATGATCATGGCAACGCTGAACCAGATGCCGAGGCTGAGGCCGAACAGGACCGCGGCCACGATGAGTACGAGCGCACCGATGCCGCCCCACATGAGCATGGGTCGCAGCACCGAGAGGTCCTTGCGGGTGGTGAACGCGATGATCGAGAGCCCGGCGAAGCCGAGGGCGGTGATGACGGCGGCCGCGGCGACCGTGGTCCCGCCGTTGTCGGTGTCGTTGAACACCAGGTACAGGAACGGGGCGAACAGCAGAGCCTCGCCGGCGGCCATACCGAACAGCCCGGCGTACTGCACGTTGGCGTTCTCGAGGTTGTGGGCGGCCGAGGTCGCCATCCACTGCACCACCATGAAGCCACCGAGGATGAGCAGCCAGCTCGCTCCCCCGCCGCCGAAGATCAGGTCGAAGATTCCCTTGGCGAGGCCGGTGCTGAAGAGGATCGTCTCGAAGCCGACGAAGGCGAGGACGGCCAGTAGCAGGTGCTGGTAGACGCGGATGACGAACTCGCCTCTGGTCTCGGCATCGAGCGACGCGACCGGGCGGGTTGGAGCAAAGGATTCCATCCCCCAATTCTGCCTCGTGGTGGATGAGAACCCGGTGTCAGGCCTCGTCGTCGTGCCAGAGCGATCGCAGCGGGCGAGCGGCGGCCAGCAGCCAGTCGATCGCCTCCCGGTAGTCGGCCTTGGTGGGGTTGCCGACCAGGTCGCGCTCGACGTCTTCGATCGCGGCCTCGAGCACGTACAGCCGATCGCGCAGCTCGTCCATGGCCTGGCGGGTCAGGACGAGCTCGTGTTCGGACAGGCCGACCTCCGTCGCCCGTTGCCGGGCCTCGTAGTCACGCTGGCGGCACGACCGCCGGCAGAACTCCTTGGGCCGGCCCGGGCCCGGCGTCACCGGGAAGGGACGAGCGCACCACCGACAGCGACGTTCCGACTCGCGCACCGCGGTCATGGTACGGAGCGGCCGCAGCCGGTGTCGGGACCCCTCACCTGTGCATGACGCGGTGGAAAACTTGTCGACAACCGCTGGGGTCTGGGGACAGCCGAAGAAATTCGGTGGATAACCACTGCGTTTGGGAAATACCCCTTGACCTGCGCTTTTGGCCGTGGTCATAGTTGCTCCACGCCAGCAGGAACGGCTGGCCGGAACCACCGGAAAGGCTCGGAGGCGGCAACGCCGAAGGGCACGGAACGCAGGCCGGTCACCGCGAATGCGGGCGAGGAATGAGATGCCACGGCCACCTGCCGCCCAGTCGAGACCCCGGTCGCGATGAAGCAGCCTGGAGCCGTGGCCCGGGGGCGCTGTCCGCAGTCGTCACCGGTGCCAACCACGTCAGGTGAGAACCCCCGGTTCGCATCCGGCGTGGCGCCTGGAGGCAGAGGGGAAACCCGAGGCCGACGGACGAAAACGGACTCGCCCGCCAGGATGGGAGTCAAATCCCAGCCCGACGGGCGAGTATGAAACATCGAGTCCGGACGGTACTCCCGAACGATTCGATGGTGGTGGATCTCAGACCGAACCGACGCCCCGCCGGGCGGTCGGGCTCACGCCCGATCAGCCAGCGGGGCGTCAACCTTTTTCGTCTCGGATTCCCTCGTCACCTGCTCGGTGCCACGCGCCGGTAGGTGGCGAGGAACCGATCGTTCTCGTCCCGGGTGCCGATGGTGACCCGCAGACCCTCGCCGGTGAAGGGCCGGGTGACCACGCCCTCCCGCTCGAGGTCGAGGTAGACGCGGTCACTCCGCTCGCCGAGGGGCAGCCACACGAAGTTGGCCTGGGGTTCGGGCACGTCGTGACCATCGGCCCGCAGCGCGGTGAGGACACGGTCGCGCTCGGCCACCACCGCGGCACAACGCGCCAGGATCTCCTCCTCGGCGCCGAGGGCCGCCAGCGCGGCGGCCTGGGCCGCGGCGTTCACCGCGAACGGGAACAGCGTCTTGTCGATCGTCTCGATCACCGACGGGTGGCCCATGGCGTAGCCCACCCGCATGCCGGCGAGGCCGTGGGCCTTGGAGAAGGTGCGCAGCACCACCACGTTGTCGCGGGTGCCGACGAACGCCCGCACCGGGTCGCCCAGCGCCGGGTCGGCGAACTCGTGGTACGCCTCGTCGATCACGAGCAGCACGTCGTCGTCCAGGCCGGCCGCCAGGCGCTGCAGCTCGGCGACGCTCACCGCAGTGCCGGTCGGGTTGTTGGGGTTGGCGATCAGGACGAGGCGGGTGGCGGGCGTCACTGCCGCCAGCAGCGCATCGATGTCGGCGGTGTGATCGACCAGGGGAACCGTGACCTCGGTGGCGCCCACGAGACGCACGTAGACGGGATAGACCTCGAACGAGCGCCACGGGTACACGATCTCGGTACCCGGTTCGCCGTAGGACAGCAGCAGTTGCTGGAGCAGACCGACCGAGCCACAGCCCACGGTGACCTGGTCGATCGAGAGGCCTCGCGCCGCAGCCAGGGCAGCGCGCAGCGAGGTGGCCCGGTGGTCGGCGTAGCGGTTTGCGCCGGCACCCGCGCGGGCGATGGCGTCCACGATGGCGGGCAACGGTGGCCAGGGAGTCTCGTTCGACGCCAGCTTGATGGCGCCGGTGATCCCGTGCTCGGCCTCGGCCTGCGCCGCCCCCTTCCCCGGTCGGTAGGAAGGCAGCGAGTCGACGGCAGCGCGAGGGCGTCCTGGCATGGCGCGACTCTCCCAACACCGCGCGTGGCGGCACAAGCGGAGCGCCGGTACGGTGCCCCTCCATGCACGGGGGATCTGCGGTCGTCGACACCACACTCGGACCGGTTCGCGGCGACCACAAGCGCGGTGTCCTGCGCTTCAAGGGGATGCCGTTCGCGGCACCGCCCGTCGGGGAGCTGCGTTTCGCGCCGCCGGCACCGGCCGAGCCGTGGACCGAGGTGTTCTCCGCCGTCGGACGCTTCCCGATCGTCCCCCAGCCCATGGCCGGCATGCAGGCCGCCGCGGGTGCCGCCGGAGGCGCCGAGCAGTCCGAGGCCGGCTGCCTGACCGTCAACGTGTGGACGCCGGCCGCCGACGACGGCCGGCGTCCCGTCCTGTTCTGGATCCACGGCGGCGGCTTCGTGACCGGCGCCGGCACCGTCCCGTGGTACGACGGCACCAATCTCGCCCGCCGCGATGTCGTAGTCGTGTCGTGCAACTACCGGCTCGGTGCCCTCGGCTTCCTCCACCTCGAGGAGATCGCCGGCGCAGCAGTGGTGGGCTCCGGCAACGCCGGTCTGCTCGACCAGATCGCCGCGCTGCGGTGGGTTCAGGACAACATCGCCGGATTCGGCGGCGATCCGGGCAACGTGACCATCTTCGGCGAATCCGCCGGCGGCATGAGCGTGGCGACGCTGCTCGGTACCCCGTCGGCTTGGGGCCTGTTCCACAAGGCCATCCCCCAGTCGGGTGCCGCCAGCAACGTCAGCACGACCCCACGGGCCACGCACGTTGCCGAGAAGGTGATGGAACACCTCGGGGTGGACGACCTCGAAGGCCTCCGCGCCGTGCCGGCCGACCGACTCGTCGGTGCCCAGTCAGTAGTGGGCGACGACTTCGGGCGCGGTGCCGGGCTCCCGTTCCAACCGGTGGTCGACGGCTCGGTACTCCCCCGCCCGCCCCTGGATGCAGTTCGCGACGGCATGAGTGCCGACGTGGCGCTCCTCACCGGATCGAACGCCCACGAGATGCGGTTGTTCACCGCGCTCGACTCGCGGCTGCGCGTGAGCGATCGTGATCGGGTGGTGGCCGTGCTCGAGCGCCACGCGCCCGGCCAGGGTGATTCGCTCTTCCGCGCCTACGAGACCGAGGTCGGCGCCGATCCGGCACGGGTCATGGAGGCGGCGATGACCGACCGGGTGTTCCGGCTCCCGGCGATCGAGTTGCTCGAGGCCCACGGTGTCCACAACCCCGACGCGTACGCCTACGAGTTCCGCTTCGAATCGACCGCGTTCGGCGGTGGCCTGGGCGCGGCGCACGCCGTGGAGATCCCCTTCGCCTTCGACAACCTGGATGCCCCGGGTGCGGCCTTCTTCATCGGCGATCCCACCGAGGAGATGCGCCAGCTGGCAGCAGCGATGGCCGATGCGTGGGTGGCCTTCGCCCGCCACGGCAGACCACGGTCCGACGCGCTGCCCGCGTGGCCTCGCTACGAACCCGAGCGGCGGGCGACGATGGCGCTCGATCTCGAGCCCGCCATCGACGAGGACCCCGGCGGCGCGATCCGCGCCGCGTGGTCGCAGCCCTGAACCTCGGACCTGGCGGACATCAGCGAATCCGACACCGGGTGACGTCAACGGCGGATGATGAGCGACATCGTCTCGTCGACCCGATCGGCCCACCGCCGCTTGTAGTCCATGTCCATGCCGAGGTCGTAGACCGCGATGCCCTCGGTGGTGAGGCGCATCAACTGCTCGTACTGGAGCAGATGACCGACACCCACCTCGGCGGCATCGCGGTCGTAGGAGAGCTGGAGCCCCCGATACGTGTCGCCCCGCACGCCACCGAGGATGAAGCCGACATCGCGATCGTCGACCCGGGCGACCAGGACGCGGAGGTGATCTCGGGCGGCCAACCGTACGCAGATCTGACGGTAGAAATCGGCCAGATCCGGGCTGGTCAGCCCGGTGTCGGCCTCTCCCTTCCAGCTGTGGGACTCGATGGCGAGGATGCGATCGAACGCCTCGTCGGGTGGCTGGGCGGAGACGTCATCGATCTCGACGCCGCCTGCCACCGCGTCGCGCCGCAGTCGTCGCAGCCGCTGGCGGAAGCGGGGTGACCGGCGCGCGAACCACGGCTCGACCCCTCCGGTGAGATCGACGCGCAGTCGATGCTCGACCGGACCACGGAAGAGCTGGAAGTCCTGATCGAGCACCCGGGCCACGCATCCGGTCAGGACCATGTCCTCGCGCTGGGCGGCGACCACCGCGAGATCGAACGGCTCCTGAGCCAACCGGGCGGCCAGCATGACGGCCGCCTCCATCGGGGGCCCGACGAGCGGCGTGGCGAAGCCCCACACTGGATCCAGCCCGACCAGGAGTCGGACGCCTTCCACCGTGGTGGTGGCGCGGAGCCCACAGAACGCCCGCCCGTCGCCGACCACGATCGGGGCGGCCACCTCCGGGAAGGAAGTGGCCGCCGAGAACGACCAGATGCTCGACGAGCAGAAGGTGTCGACGTCGGGCGTGACGTCGACCGCGGCGTCCCAGTGGGTCGCGATGCGAGGGAGGTCGTCGACCTCGAACCGATGCGCCTCCACGGCTGGGAGACGCTAACGGCTGCGAGGGGTCAGAGGCCTCCGTCGAGAAGCCCGCCCACCAGGCCGCCGGTACCCGTGAACTGCTCGGTGCCCGGCACGAGCTGGACATCGATCGTCGTGCCGTTGATCCCCGTGGCGGGATGGGCGGCGAGCCAATCGAGCTCGTGGCCGATGTCGCCGACGTTGTTCGACGCCGGCAGCGGGGCGATCGCCAGCGTGGACAGCACGCCGAGGGCGTCACCGTTGGCGTCGAGGAACGCCGAGCCGGAGTCACCGGGGATGCCCGGGGTCAGGGTGTACACCGGGTGCGACCAGCCGCCCGGGATGGTGCCGAGGCTGATGCCCACCTTGGGCGAGAGCACCGAGACACCCAGTCGCAGGCTGGAGTTGCCGTAGGAGAGGACCTGGTCACCGGCTGCAGTCGGCCCGGCGATCCCCACCGGACCGCCCCAGATCGGGATCGACGGGTTGACCTTGTCGCGGTCGGCCGGGTCGAGGCGCACGAGGGCGAGGTCGTTGTAGGCACAGGTGTCGGCATCGGTCTCCGCCACCTGTTGCATCGCCAGCCACGAGTTGTAGACGAGGGTGCCGGGCCGGCTGGCCCCGTCGACCTCGACCGCGGTCCCGAGCGGGAGCGATGCCGAGTCACAGCCATTGGTATCGGTGGCGGCGCCGGTACCGCTGCAGTGGGCGGCTTGGCCGAGGTAGACCTCGGTGCCGTCGGCGAAGACGAAGTTGGCGGTGCACTGCGCACCCTCGGTGACGGTCATCACGCCGGGATGAATGGTGGCCGAGGCCGCCGGGGCCCACTCCTGGGCCGCCGAGGCCGGCAGCGAGAGGCCGATGGCGGCCAGGGTGGCCGTGGCGATGAGTGCCGTGAGAATGGACCTGGTCTTCATCGTGGGAGCTTCTTTCGCCGTGCGGGCCATTGTGGATGGAGGAACGACAGCAGTCCCCCACGGGATCTTTCGACCGAAGCGTCGCAATCTCCTCGTCCAACCCGGGCAGTGTGTTCCCCGATGTTCCGGACAGGCGCCGCCGCGGGGGTCGGTGGAGGTCTCCCTCGGGGACCGATCGGGTATCGCTCACCCGCAGCGACGAACGGAGCGAACGATGACCACGATCACCTCACCGGCCCGCGCCACATCGCCGGGTCGGGGCGACTGGAAGGAGTCCCTGGGCCGTCTCGGGCTCGTCGGCAAGGGCCTGCTCTTCGTCGCGGTCGGCATCCTCTCCGTGCAGTTGGCCGCCGGCAACGCCGGCGCCGACACCAGCGGTGCCGGAGCGATCGAGTGGATCGCCGACCAGCCCCTGGGCAAGTTCCTGCTCGCCTTCCTCACGGTGGCCCTCTTCGCTCTCGCCGCCTGGCGCCTGCTCGACGCCGCGCTCGGCGACCCGGTGGAGGGAAGCGAAGCCAGCGATCGGCTCCGGTTCGCGACCAAGGGGATCATCTACCTGTCACTCGCCGTTGCGTCGCTCTCGGCCACGGTTTCCCACTGGAGCGGTTCTGGGGGCTCGGGAAGCAGCTCGGGATCCTCCGGTGGCCAGCAGAAGGCCACCGCCACCGTCCTGGAGTGGCCCGGCGGTCGCTGGATCGTGGCCGGCGTCGGCATCGCCGTCGTGGCCTATGCCCTGTACGCTTTCGTGACCCAGGCCGTCGAGCGACGCTTCCTCCGGCGCATGTCGATCGGGTCGAGCAGCTGGATCGCCGAGCTCGGCCGCGTCGGCTACGGCGCCCGCTCCCTCGTCTACGTGTTGGTCGGCTACTTCTTCGTCCAGGCCGCGATCAGCTACCAGCCGAACAAGGCCGAGGGCCTCTCGGGAGCCCTCAAGGAGCTGGCCGGTGAGTCCTGGGGTCGCGGGGTGCTCTGGGGCGTCGCCTTCGGCCTGCTCGCCTACGGCGTGTTCACCCTGGCCGAGTCCAAGTACCGGCACGCGGCCTGAACTACGATCGGTCCGCTGTCGACCCCTGACGGGAGAGTCCTCGCCCCACCGCCAGTGGGGATGGGCGCCGAAGGAGCAACCACCCCGGAACCTCTCAGGCCACCGGACCGTCGGGACGAGGCACCTCTGGAGAGCAGGGACTCGATCTCGGTCGACCCTCACCGAAGGAGCAAGCGGCCTGGCCTCCACGAGCGGACCGTGAATCTCTCAGGTCGCCGAACAGAGGGGGTGCGTGTCTCGTCGCGACGTCCCGGAGTCACCATGTCCCTCCCCCATGCATCCGATCCCCGAAGCTTCGCCCCACGGCACATCGGGCCCCGGCCCGAGCAGGTCGGCGAGATGCTCTCGGCCGTCGGCGTCGGCTCGCTCGACGAACTGGTCGACCAGGCCGTGCCGTCATCGATCCGGCTCCGGGACCCGTTGGCGCTGCCCGATCCGCTGACCGAGGACGCCATGCTCGCCGAGCTACGGACCATCGCCGACGCGAACGTCGTGCGATCGCCGATGATCGGCCTCGGCTACTACGGCACCCACACGCCGGCGGTGATCCGGCGCAACGTGCTCGAGAACCCGGCCTGGTACACGGCCTACACGCCGTACCAGCCCGAGATCTCCCAGGGCCGCCTCGAGGCGCTGCTCAATTTCCAGACCGTCGTCACCGACCTCACCGGAACCGAGCTGGCCAACTCCTCACTGCTCGACGAGGCGACCGCCGCCGCCGAGGCCATGGCGATGTGCCACCGGCTGGTCAAGGACGACCGGCCCCGTTTCGTGGTGGCGGCCGACACCTTCCCGCAGACCATCGCCGTGGTCGAGACGCGGGCTCGGGCCATCGGGATCGTGGTCGACGTCGTCGACGATCCCGCCGGCGCCGATCTGTCGACCGCGTGTGGCGTGCTCGTGCAGTACCCCGCGTGCTCGGGTGAGTTGACCGAACCGACGGCCGTCATCGCGGCAGCCCACGGCGCCGGCGCCCTGGCCGTGGTCGCCACCGACCTGCTCGCCTGCACCGTCCTCACCCCGCCCGGGGAGCTCGGGGCCGACATCGTGGTGGGATCGTCGCAACGCTTCGGTGTGCCGCTGGGCTTCGGTGGCCCGCACGCCGGGTTCCTCGGATGCCGTGACGACTACAAGCGCACCCTGCCCGGACGGCTAGTGGGGGTGTCGGTCGACGACGCCGGCCGGCCGGCCAGCCGGCTGGCGCTGCAGACCCGGGAGCAGCACATCCGGCGGGAGAAGGCCACCTCCAACATCTGCACCGCGCAGGTCCTGCTCGCCGTCATCGCCTCGATGTACGCCGTCTACCACGGGCCCGAGGGTCTCACCGCCATCGCCCGCCGCGTGCACTCCCTCACCGACCGGTTCGCCTCGATGCTCCGAGACGGCGGCGTGTCGGTCGTCAACCAGGGCTGGTTCGACACCCTCACGGTCGACGTGCCGGGGCGCGCGCCGCATGTCGTCGGGCGAGCGGCCGATGCCGGCATCGACCTGCGGCTCGAGAGCCCGGACCGGGTCGTCCTCGCGTTCGACGAGACCTCCACCATGGCCACCCTCGAGCTGCTGGCCGACGCCTTCGAGCTCGAGCGTCCTCGCGTCACGGTCGTGGCCGATGAGACCCCGACGGCGGACCTCCACCCGTCGCTGGCCCGGAGCTCGGACTTCCTCACCCACCCCACCTTCCACGCCCACCGCTCCGAGACCGAGATGCTGCGCTACCTGCGGATGCTGGCCGACCGCGACGTGGCCCTCGATCGGGCGATGATCCCGCTCGGCTCGTGCACCATGAAGCTCAACGCCACCGCGGAGATGGAACCGATCTCGTGGCCGGGCTTCGCCGACATCCATCCGTTCGCGCCCAGTGAGAGCACCTCCGGTTACCTGCGCCTCATCGACGAGCTCGAGCAGTGGTTGGTGGAGATCACCGGCTACGCCGCGGTGTCGTTCCAGCCCAACGCCGGATCGCAGGGCGAGTTCGCCGGCCTGCTCGCCATCCGCACCTACCACGACGCCAACGGTCATCCGGATCGGCGGGTGTGCCTCATCCCCAGCTCCGCCCACGGCACCAACGCCGCCTCGGCAGTCATGGCCGGGATGCGGGTCGTGGTCGTGGCCTGCGACGACGACGGCAACGTCGACGTCGACGACCTCCGGGCCAAGGTGACCGAACACGCCGACACGCTCGCCGCGCTGATGGTGACCTACCCGTCGACCCACGGCGTGTTCGAGACCCAGATCGGGGAGATCTGCGATCTGGTCCACGATCACGGCGGCCAGGTGTACCTCGACGGCGCCAACCTCAACGCGCTCGTCGGCGTGGCCAAGCCCGGTGCGTTCGGAGCCGACGTCAGCCACCTCAACCTGCACAAGACCTTCTGCATCCCCCACGGGGGCGGCGGTCCCGGTGTCGGACCGGTGGCCGTCCGATCACATCTGGTCCCTTACCTGCCCAACCACCCGCTCGACGACGAGTGCGGGCCGACCACCGGTCCCGGGCCGGTGTCCGCCGCGCCGTACGGATCGGCCGGCATCCTGCCCATCTCCTGGGCGTACGTTCGGATGATGGGCGGCCCAGGGCTCACCGAGGCCACGGCCTACGCCATCCTCAACGCCAACTACGTCGCGGCCCGGCTCGGCCCTCACTTCCCTGTGCTCTACACGGGTGCCCACGGCCGGGTCGCCCACGAGTGCATCATCGACCTGCGCGACATCACCCGACGCACCGGGGTGACGGTCGACGATGTCGCCAAGCGACTCATCGACTACGGCTTTCACGCTCCCACCATGTCGTTCCCCGTGGCCGGGACACTCATGATCGAGCCCACCGAGTCGGAATCCCTCGCCGAGCTGGACCGGTTCTGCGGCGCGCTGATCGCCATCGCCGGCGAGATCGCCGAGATCGAATCGGGGGCCGTCGCCCACGACGACTCGGCCCTGGCCCACGCTCCCCACACCGCCGAGGACCTCCTCGTGACCGACTGGGACCGTCCCTACTCGCGGGAGGTGGCCGCCTACCCGGTGGCGTCGCTGCGCCGGAACAAGTACTGGCCGCCGGTCAGCCGCATCGACGGTGCCGCCGGCGATCGCAACCTGGTCTGCGCCTGCCCGCCGCCCGAGTCGTTCGAGGACTGAGGGGCGTTAGACGATGGGGCGGCCGGCGCGGATGCGCCGGCGCACGTCCCAGAGGTAGGCGTTGAACGGGAAGGCCCGCACCGAGCGGGGCACCCGCCGGTTCACCGCCGCCGACACCGTCATCAGCGAGTCGAACAGCCGTTGACGCCCAGCGGTCCACGGCAGGTCGAGCTCGTCACGGAACCGCGGGGGCAGGAAGCCCATGGTCAGCAGCTCGCTGAGCGGGCCGAACAGCCAGGTGAGTGGACGACCGAGGAACTCCGCCCGGGCGATGCCCTGCAGGTAGGGACGGGTGACCTCGTCCATCTCGATGCGCTCGACCGCGGCGTCCCAGTAGCGCTGGAACGCGTCTCGATCCGGTGGCCATCGTTCCTCCGGCACCTGCAGCGTGGTGCCCAGCCGGGAGGCGTAGCCGTACAGCACCTCCGTCGTCGCGGTGTCGAGGTCGCCCCGCAACAGCCGGTACACGTCCTCGAGTCCGACATAGAGGCAGGCCGCCACCCACAGCTGCAGCTCGGGGTCGAAGGCGTCGTACGCCACCGGATCGCCGGGTGCCGAGTGCACCTGGCGATGCTGACGGTTGACCTCCCGGCACATCGCATCCCGCTCCTCGTCGGTCCCGAGCAGTGCCACGGCCAGGTAGGAGACCGTCGTGCGGGTGCGCTTGATCGGGTGACGATCGACGCGGCCGCTGTCCACCGCGCTCCGGGCCACACCGTGCCCCACCGGGAGCTGCGAGAGCTGCATGACGACGTTGGCCCCCGCCGCGGCGAGCCCCATCCCCGAGATCGAGTCGCGGACCACGTCGGGTACGTCCGTCCGGTTGGTAACGGTTGTTGCCATATGTCCCAGGGTAGACGTCGCGGTGCGGCCGTCCGTGACGTCGTCGCGGCGGCGACGCGTAGGGTCGGCGCATGAAGCTCGGACTGCAACTGGGGTACTGGGGCCGCGGCCCGGTGCCCAACACGCTCGACACCGTTCTGAAGGCCGAGGCCATGGGCTTCGACTCGTTGTGGACGGCCGAGGCGTGGGGCTCGGACGCCCTCACCCCCCTGGCCTGGTACGGATCGCGCACCACCACGATGAAGCTGGGCCAGAGCATCACCCAGATCTCGGCCCGCACCCCCACGGCCACCGCCATGGCCATGAACACGCTCCAGCACCTCTCCGACGGCCGGGTGATCTGCGGGCTCGGCGTCAGCGGTCCCCAGGTGGTCGAAGGCTGGTACGGCCAGCCCTTCGCCAAGCCCCTCGCCCGCACCCGCGAGTACATCGACATCATGAAGCAGGTGTGGGCCCGTGACGAGCCCGTCACCAGCGCCGGCTCGCACTACCCGCTCCCCTACCCGGCCGACGGTCCGGGCTCGGTGGGCAAGGGCAAGCCCCTGCGTTCGATCACCCACCCGCATCCCACGCCGATCCCGGTGTACCTGGCGGCCGAAGGGCCCAAGAACCTCGAGCTGGCCGGAGAGATGGCCGACGGCTGGCTGCCGATCTGGATGAGCCCGGACGAGTCCGACTGGTACCGGGAGCGGATCCAGGCCGGCATCGACAAGGTCCCGGGCAAGTCGTTCGACGACTTCGGCGTCGCCGCCGTGGTGCCCACCTTCGTGCACGACGACGTCGACGAGGCCATCGACGCCCTCCGCCCGCAGTACGCCCTCTACATCGGCGGCATGGGAGCTCGCGACGAGAACTACCACTACGAAGTGTTCGCCCGGATGCTCGACGGCCGCTACGAGGCCGACTGCGCCAAGATCCAGGATCTCTACCTCGACGGGCGCAAGGACGAGGCCACCGCCGCGGTGCCCGCCGAGCTGATCGACGACGTCGCCCTCGTCGGCTCGCCCGAGCGCATCCACGACCGGGCCCAGCGCTGGGAGGCCTCGATCGTCGACACCCTCCTGCTCGGCGGCCCGTGGGAGATCATCGAGCCGGCCGCCCGGGCCCTCATGACCTGAGTCGCTGCGCCTGCGGACTTCGTCCGCCGGCTTCGCTTCTGGAGTTGCTCGTCCGCCGTCCTTCGGCCGGCCGGCTCGTCAACTCCCCCGCATGCGTCGAGTCCGCGGAAAACTGGAACGTGTTCTAGTCTGGAGCCATGTCTCTCCCTGATGTCGGGGTCATCGACACGATGATCAACATCCCGCACGGCTCGAAGAAGGACTGGTACAAGTTCCTGGCTCCGCAGCTGCACGACAAGCAGTCGACGGAGGAATTCGAGTTCCCGGTCGAGTACATGTTCAAGGAGGTTCCCGAGGACATCCCGGCCGATGCCGATCCGACCCAGACCGTCCTGGCCGAGATGGACCGCTACGGCATCGACATCGGTCTCGTCGGCATCTCCTTCGGGCGCGACGAGTCGATCCAGGGCGTCGCCGCCCACCCCGACCGGTTCCGCGCCGCCTACGAGATCGACCCCAACCGGGCCATGGACGGTGTCCGGGAGCTCGAGCGAGGCGTGCGCGAGTTCGGGGTCGTCGCCGCCACCTTCTTCCCCGCGGGCAAGAACCCGCAGGTGCCGATCAACGACAAGCGGGTCTTTCCCTTCTACGCCAAGTGCGTCGAGCTCGACATCCCCATCTTCGTGTGCGCCGGCATCCCCGGGCCCCGGGTCCCGGCGGCGTGCCAGGAGGTGATGCTCATCGACGAGGTGTGCTGGTACTTCCCCGAGCTCAAGTTCGTGACCCGGCACGGCTGTGAGCCGTGGCAGGACCTGGCGGTGAAGCTCATGCTCAAGTGGCCCAACCTGTACTACTCGACCTCGGCGTTCGCCCCGAAGCACTACCCGCAGGCGATCATCGACTACGCCAACACCCGAGGCGCTGACAAGATCATCTACGCCGGGTACTTCCCGATGGGGCTGTCGCTCGAACGGATCTTCACCGAGTTGCCCAACGTCGGGTTCAAGGACGAGGTGTGGCCCAAGTTCCTCCGGCACAACGCGGCCCGCGTTCTGGGCATCGAGGACAGCTGATGCGCGAGTACCCCTTCCCGATCCCGTTCGGTTGGTTCTGCGTCGCCCACCCCGAGGACCTGGTCGACGGGCACGCCATCGCCCGCTACTACTTCGGCCGCCACCTCGTGATCTGGCGCGGCGACGACGGCGTTCACGTCCAGGACGCCTTCTGCCCGCACCTCGGCGCCCACCTGGGCCACGGGGGCACCGTCGAGGCGTGCGACGACGGGACCACCTGCATCACCTGCCCGTTCCACGGCTGGCAGTTCGACGGCCACGGCACCAACACCAACATCCCCTACTCGGAGCGCACCAACCGCAAGGCTCGGCTCGGGACCTATCCGGCGATCGAGCGCAACGGTCTGATCATGGCCTGGTACCACCCCGACGGGGTCGATCCGATGTGGGAGGTGCCCAGCATCCCGGCTTTCGACGGCGACGACACCGAGTACTCGACCATGATCACCACCAACCACGTCATAGACGCCTGCTGGCAGGAGATGGCCGAGAACGGCGTCGACTCGGCGCACTTCCGTTACGTGCACAACACCGCCGAGGTCCCGGTGCTCGATCACTACGAGTGCGGGTTCCCCGATGCCGACATGCGGTCGACCCAGAAGTTCCCGACGCCGCGCGGCGTCATGGAGGGGCGGATCGACTCCCACAGCCACGGATCAGGCATGTCGCTGGTCAGCTTCAGCGGGATCATCGACACCTACAACCTCGCGGTCCAGACGCCCATCGACGCCGGTCGCACCGAGCTGTGGTTCCACTTCCGGTTCAAGACCATGGGCGACGAGGAGACCACCCGCAACGTCGGGAACGCGTTCGTGCGCGAGGTCGACAAGCAGGTCCTCGAGGACAAGCCGATCTGGGAGCACAAGGCCCATCTCGTGCGGCCAGCGCTGGCGGCCGAGGACGGGCCGTTCGTCAAGTTCCGCAAGTGGGCGGCGCAGTTCTACGCCGAGGGCGTGTCACCCGAGCGAGACGTCTACGAGCCGCCGTTCTGGCCCGATCGCCTCGACGAGGCGCCGGCCAAGGCCACCGCCTCGGTCCGCCACGGCGGCTGAGCGGGCCGTCCGCGCCGGATGCTCAGTCAGGCGGGCGGGTTCGCGCTGACCACCCACATGGCGTAGAACTGCGCTCCCCCGCCGTAGGCGTGGCCGAGGGCGGTGGTGGCACCGTCGATCTGGTGCTCGCCGGCCGTGCCCCGCACCTGCATGGCGGCCTCGGCGAAGCGCAGCATGCCTGACGCGCCGATCGGGTTGCTGGACAGCACGCCGCCGGACGGGTTCACCGGCAGGTCGCCGGTCATCTCGGTGACGCCGGCCTCGGTGAGCTTCCAGCCCTCGCCCTCGCCGGCGAAACCCAGGTTCTCCAACCACATCGGCTCGTACCACGAGAAGGGCACGTACATCTCGACCACGTCGATCTGCTCGCGCGGGTTGGTGATGCCGGCCTGGGCGTACACGTCGGCGGCGCAATCGCGCCCGGCCTGCGGGAGCACCTGGTCGCGGCCGGCGAACATGGTGGGCTCCGACCGCATCGCGGTCCCGTGGATCCAGGCCGGGTTGTCGCAGGTCGCCGCGGTGTCGGCTCCACCGATGACCATGGCGCACGCCCCGTCGGAGCTCGGGCAGGTCTCGCTGTAGCGAATCGGGTCCCACAGCATCATCGACTCCTTCACGGACTCGAAGGTGATGTCGGGCTCGTGGAGGTGGGCGTACGGGTTCTTCAGGGCGTTGAGCCGGTCCTTGAGGGCGACGAGGATGCCGATGTGGTCGGGCGCGTTGGACCGCCGCATGTAGGCCCGGATGTGGGGAGCGAAGTAGCCGCCGGCGCCGGCGACGAGCGGAGCCTGGAACGGAATGGGCAGTGACAGCGCCCACATCGCCTCGGACTCGGACTGCTTCTCGAACGCCACGGTGAGCACCCGTTCGTGGATGCCGGCGTTGACCAGGCTGCTGGCCACGATCGCGGTCGAGCCGCCGACCGAGCCGGCGGTGTGGACCCGCAGCAGCGGCTTGCCCACCGCGCCCAGGGCGTCGGCCAGGTACAGCTCCGGCATCATCACGCCCTCGAAGAAGTCGGGGGCCTTGCCCACCACGACGGCATCGATGTCGTCCCAGCCCATGCCGGCGTCGTCCAGCGCCCGTCGGGCCGCCTCGCGGACGAGACCGGCCATCGACACGTCGCCTCTGGTGGCCATGTGCTTGGTCTGGCCGATGCCCACGACCGCTGCCACCGCTCCGGCGGTACCCATCACTGACCCTCCAGGACGCAGACGATGTTCTGTTGCAGGCACGCCCCGGACGTGGCGTGGGCCACGGCCCGGTCGGCATCGCCGGCGGTGATGCGACTCGCCGCCTCCCCGAAGCGGATCAGGCCGGCGGTCATCATCGCGTTGGCCGCCAGCGCCCCGCCCGAGGGGTTGACCACCACGTCGTCTCCGATGCCCATGGCGGTGCGCAGGATCTGCTCCTGGTGGGCGAACGGGGCGTGGATCTCGGCCAGGTCGATCCGGCCGTTGCCCACCCCGGCTCGCTCCGCGGCGATGGCGGCCGACGACGACACGGTGAGGTCACGGACTCCGAGGGACTGCGCATCGATCCGGTGGTCGAGCCCGCGGATCCAGGCCGGGCGGTCGCTGAGGTCGCGGGCGGCGTCGCCGGCAGCCAGGACGATGGCGGCCGCGCCGTCGGTGATCGGTGGGCAGGCGTGACGGCGCAGTGGTGCCACCACGAACTCGTCGTCGAGCAGCTCGTCGGCATCGGGCGAGTCGCGGAGCTGGGCGTGGGGGTTCGACGCCGCGGCCTTGCGGTTGCGAGCGGCCACCTCGGCCCAGTCGCGCTCGGTGGCCATGCCGGTGTCGAGCACGGCGCGGGCCTGGAGCGCGGCCAGGCCGACGGAGTCGGCCCACAGCGGCGCCACGTAGTACGGGTCCATCTGCCGGCTGAGCACGGCCCGGAGGTCGCCCGGCGACGACTTGCCGTAGGCGTAGACGAGGGCGGTGTCGATGGCGCCGGTCTGGATCTTCACCCATGCCTCGTAGAGCGCCCAGGCGCCGTCCATCTCGACGTGGCTCTCGCTGATCGGCGGCCACGGCCCCACCGAGTCGAGGGTGATCACGAAGCTGAAGGCCTGGCCGGCCAGGTAGTCGGTGGAACCCGAGCAGGTGAAGCCGAAATCGGACGCCGTCATGCCGGTGGTGTCGTAGATCTCCTGGATCACCGGGCTGAGCAGCTCGACCTCGTTGCGGTCCTCGACGCGTCGCTCCTGATCGGATTGGGCGAACGCGACGATGGCGGTGTCTCTCATGCGGGGCCTCTCATGGCTCGTTCTCTCGACCTACAGGTGGTGCTTGTAGGTGTCGTAGTCGGCATCGGGCTCGCCGGTGGGCTCCCAGTACTCGATCGACTCGAGCGACTTGGTGGGGTGGTCGGCCCACTTGGCCCGCACCCGCATCCCCATGCGCACCTCGTTGGCCGGCATGCCGGACACCATCCCGAACAGGCCCATGTCGGCGCCGTCGAGCACCACGGTGGCGCAGACGTAGGGGATCTCCATGGCCTGCCCGTAGAACTGGACGTTGACCACGCAGAAGGTGGTGACGACGCCGGTGTCGGGCACCACCACCCGCTCGGGCATCGGTACCGCGTCCGTGGGGCACACGCCCCGGATCGGCACGTACACCTTGTGGCACTCGGGACACCGTGATCCGATCAGCTGCTTCTCCTCGACACCCTCGAGGAACTCGGTGACCGCGGTGCTGGCCGTGAACGTGTAGTCGAGCCGGGCCGGCGTTCGGATGGAGCGGACGGGCTCGACGTCGCGCAGCGACTCGGGCAGGACGATGTCGGTCACGCGGAGACGTCCTCCTCGGTGGGCACCAGTTCGAAGCAGGCGATGTCGGTGATGGCGCCCTCCCGCTCGGCGGCCCACCGCGCTCGGACCCGGGCCCCGGTGGCGATTGCGTCCATCGAGCCGGCGTCGACGACGTGGAGCATCGACGTGTCGGCTCCGTCGAGCCGGATCAACGCCCAGGCGAAGGGGTGATCGAGCGGCTGCCGCTCGTCGGGCTGTGGCTCCCACGCCCACGACGACACCGTCCCGGTGCTGGCCACCTCGACCAACTCGGTCAGCTCCTCGGCCGTGGCGGGGTCGTACTCGACCGGCGGCACCAACACGGTCCCGTCGCTGCGGCGGATCCCGAGCACGACACCCTCCCGCAGACCGGTCAGGAACGCCGACAGGACGGGACCCACGGTGCGGGTGAACGGGTACTCGATGGTCAGCGGGGCCCGGAGGGGAGTCATGTCGCTCACGAATCTGACGTTGTATCAGATTCGCGCCCCTCTGCCCGTTTTCGCCCCGGCGGAATGGCACGACCAGGGTCGGGCATGCTGGGCACCGTGAGCCAACCCGACGACACCTACACCCACGGCCACCACGACTCGGTCCTGCGTTCGCACCGCTGGCGCACGGTCGAGAACTCGGCGGCGTACCTGCTCCCCCACCTGCGGCCGGGCCTCGAGCTGCTCGATGTGGGCTGCGGTCCCGGCACCATCACCGCTGACCTCGCGGCGCGGCTGGCACCGGGTCGGGTCATCGGGATCGACCGCTCCCCCGCCATCGTCGACTCGGCCACCGCCGACACCGACGGCGCGCCGAACCTGCACTTCGCCGTCGGCGACGTGTACGCCCTCGACTTCCCGAATGACTCGTTCGACATCGTGCACGCCCACCAGGTTCTCCAACACCTCTCCGATCCGGTCGCCGCGCTGGTGGAGATGCGCCGGGTCTGCCGACCCGGTGGGCGGGTCGCGGTCCGGGACGGCGACTACGCCGGGTTCACGTGGGCGCCGGCTGACCCACGACTCGAACGCTGGCTCGATGTCTACCGCCGGGTGGCACGGGGCAACGACGCGGAGCCCGACGCCGGCCGGCACCTCCTCGGCTGGGCGCAAGAGGCCGGCTTCGCCGCCATCGAGCCGTCCGCTTCGGTGTGGTGCTTCGCCACCCCGGCGGACCGTCGGTGGTGGGGGACGCTGTGGGCCGACCGCATGGTGCACTCCG
The DNA here is from genome assembly GCA_963730345.1 of uncultured Acidimicrobiaceae bacterium. Lineage (GTDB taxonomy): Bacteria > Actinomycetota > Acidimicrobiia > Acidimicrobiales > Salinilacustritrichaceae > Salinilacustrithrix. The sequence continues at coordinate 88,475 of CAVSRP010000040.1, read as the reverse complement.
CGGTGGCCGACCAGGCCGTTGCATCGGGCATCGCCACGGCCGACGATCTCGCCGACATCGCCGAGGGCTTCATCGACTGGTCGGAGCAGGCGGCCGGGTGGTTCGCGGTGCTCCACGGCGAGGTGATCGCCACGAAATGAGCTGCGAGGTTGCGGGGCATCCGCTGTCCCGCATACCCTCGGGGGTATGTGTAGGCAGACGACATGCAAGCAGTGCGGCCGCCCCAGCTGGGCCGGGTGCGGCGCCCACGTCGAGCAGGTCCTCGGCCACGTCCCCGCCGACGAGCGGTGCGACTGCCGCTCGCGTGGCTCGAGCCCTCAGGGCGGGGCGCCCCGCACTGGCCTGCTGAGGGGTCTGTTCCGCCGCTGAACGCCCGATGGGCCCGAATCTGACGACGCGTCAGATTCGGCTACCGTGCCGGTCCATGACCGACACCGGATTTTGGCGCCTGGCCGAGGCCGACGGCTCGTGGACCGCGCTCATCGACACCGACGGCACCCCGATCAGCGCCGGCGAGCTGGTGGGACGGGCGAACCAGTTCGCCAACAGCTTGCGGGCGCTCGGCCTGGAAACCGGAGACACCGTTGCCGTCGTGCTCCCGAACTGTCGTGAGTTCATCGAGCTCTACCTGGCCGCGCTCCAGATCGGACTGATCTTCACCCCGATCAACCACCACCTCGTCGGCCCGGAGATCGCCTACATCGTCAACGACTCGGACGCGTCGGTGTTGGTGGGCCACGAGCAGTTCGCCGACGCGCTCGCCGCGGCCGCCGGGGAGCTCGAGCTGTCGAAGGATCACTGGTTCGCGGTCGGTGACGTACCTGGCTTCCGCGACGTCGGCGAGTTGACTGCCGATCAACCCACCACCGCCCCACCCGGTCGCACCGCCGGCATGGCCATGCACTACACGTCGGGCACCACCGGCCGTCCGAAGGGGGTCAAGCGCTCGCTGCCCGACATGGAGCCGTCCGAGCTCGGGTCCTTGTACTCCATGTTCCTGATGCTCTTCGGCGTGCAGGCCTTCGACGACAACGTCCATCTGGCCGGCTCGCCGCTCTATCACACGGCCGTGTTGTTGTGGACGAGCAACTCGTTGCACCTCGGCCACACCGTGGTCCTGATGGAGCGCTGGACCCCCGAGGACTGCCTGCGCCTCATCGACACCTACAAGGTCACCACCAGCCACATGGTGCCGACCCAGTTCCATCGCATGCTGGCCCTGCCCGAAGAGGTTCGAGCGCGCTACGACGTCTCCTCGACCCGGTGCATGGTGCACGCCGCCGCGCCGTGCCCGCCCGACGTCAAGCGTCGGATGATCGACTGGTGGGGCAACTCGATCATGGAGTACTACGCCGCCACCGAGGGCGGCGGCACCATCATCACGGCCGAGGAGTGGCTGCAGAAGGAGGGCTCGGTCGGCAAGGCGTGGGCCGGCGCCGACGTGCGCATCTACGACGACGAGGGGAATCGCCTCGGACCGAACCAGGTCGGCACCATCTACATGGGTCTGACCCAGGCCGACTTCGAGTACAAGGGCGACGAGACCAAGACCAAGGCCAACCGCATCTACGACGAGGACGGCGCGTTCTTCACCGTCGGCGACGTGGGTGAGCTCGACGACGACGGCTACCTGTTCCTCCGCGACCGCAAGATCGACATGATCATCAGCGGCGGCGTCAACATCTACCCGTCCGAGATCGAGAGCGCGTTCCTGTCGAACCCGGTCGTGGGCGACATCGCCGTGTTCGGTATCCCCAACGACGACTGGGGCGAGGAGGTCAAGGCCGTCATCGAACCCGCCGAAGGCCAGGTGGCCGACGAGGCGTACGAGGCCGAGCTGCGGGCGTGGGCCGAGGCCAACCTGGCGTCGTACAAGCGGCCGCGGAGCTACGACTTCACCACCGAGATGCCCCGCGAGGCCACCGGCAAGCTGTTCAAGCGCAAGCTCCGCGACCCCTACTGGGAGGGCCGCGCCTCCCAGATCTAGCGGTGCTCAGGGCCTGGCCAACCCTGCGGGCTCGATGCTCGCCACCCCCCGTTCTGGCCGCCTGATGCGTCACTCAGCTCACGCGTTCGGCTACCAGAACGGGTTTCCGGGGTCCGGTCGTCAGGGCGTGTGGCTACGAGTTCGCCAGGAGGAGGTGGGCGGCGGTGTCCATCTCGCTGCGTACCCAGTCGAGATCGCCCACCCCTGACGTCCACGACACCAGGCACGAGAACCAGACGTGGCCGAGCACCCGGATGGTGTCGTGGGTTCGGCCCGAATCGGGGTCGTCGGGGAAGGCGGCTCCCATGATGCGGTACATCACCTCGGTGACCTCCTGGGTGACCCGGGCCGCGGCGCCGTCGTCGGAGGTCTGGGCCGCGACCACGGCTGCCGCCAGGGCCGGATCGCGCTCGACCGAACGCAGCGCCCGATGCAACACGTCGAGCACGCGGTCACAGGCACTCTTCCCCACCGGTGGGCGGGTGGTCAGGGTGCGTTCGAGGTCGACCATCCATTCGAGCATCGCCGCCACCAGCAGGTGGTCCTTCGACGAGAAGTAGCGATAGATCGTCCCCAGAGCGACCTCCGCCTCGGTGCTGACGTCGCGCATCTGCACCGCTTCGTACCCGCCGCGGGCCGCCAGATCGAGCGCGGCCCGGATCACCCGCAGGCGCCGATCGCGCTGCGACTCGGTGAGACCCTCGGTGGACTCGACGACCATCGCCGGAACCTACCCGGACGCCCGGACGAGGTCGCGGAACGGCACGCCCCGATCGGCGCTCGGCTCGGACGGAAGCCCGAGCACCTGTTCACCCACGATGTTGCGCTGGATCTCGTCGCTCCCGCCGGCGATGTGGAGCGAAGGGCTGTGGAGGAAGCGCTTGGACCACATGCCCTGTGCCGGCAGCACGTCGCCGGCGAGGGTGGCCAGCGGGCCCTGGATGGCGAGGGCGGCCGAGGTCAGCGCGCTGAGGTGCTGGGCGTAGGCCAGCTTCATGATCGACGCCTCCGGCCCCGGTCGGGTGCCCCGGCTCAGCGCGGTGAGTGTTCGGTAGCGAAGGAAGCGCAGCACCTCCTGGCGGACCTGGGCCCGAGCGAGGAGGTCGCGAACGAGGGGATCGTCGGTCCGGCGGAGTTGGCGCGCCAGGTCGATCAGCGCGGCGGCGTCGACACCGGTGGAGCCGCCCGCGATGGCACCGCGCTCGGCGGTGAGCGTGGTCTTGGCCGGCGCCCACCCCCCGCCGACCTCCCCCACGATGTTCGCCGCCGGGATCCGCACCTCGTCGAGGAAGACCTCGGCGAAGTGGGCATCGCCCGTCATCTGGCGCAGCGGCCGCGGTTCGATGCCGGGCGAGGCCATGTCGACCAGGAAGTAGGTGATGCCCTCGCGCTTGGGGACGTCGGGGTCGGTGCGAGCGAGGAGGATGCCCCATGCCGCCCGGGACACCGCCGACGTCCAGACCTTCTGGCCGGTCACGACGAACTCGTCGCCGTCGCGGACGGCCCGCGTGGCCAGCGAGGCCAGGTCGGAGCCGGCGCCAGGTTCCGAGAACAGCTGGCACCACAGCTCCTCGCCCCGGAGCATGGGGGGCAGGAAACGGGCTTGCTGGTCCGGCGAGCCGTGGCGCAGCAGGGTGGGTCCCACCATGCCCAGCGCGATCACGAACGGACCGGAGCTGACCCCGAACGCGGCCTGTTCCTGGTTGAAGATCGACTGGAAGATCGGTGCCTTGCCCTGCCCGCCCGCCGCCACGGGCCAGCTGAGGGCGGCCCAGCCGGCGTCGTGGAGAGTGCGCTGCCAGGCGCGGGCCCGCTCCACGTAGGCGTCCTCATCGAGATCTCCGAACGCGCCGACCGAGAAGTCGTCCGGGCTGCCCTTGGCGACGGCGTTGGCCTCCAGCCAGGCCCGGGCCTCGGCCCGGAACGCGGCTTCTGTCATGGAGTCCCCGATGTGCACGAGCACTAGATTAGAACACGTTCTAGTTCGGCACGGCGCCAGGTGATCTCGTGCCGGGCGGTGAACCATTTTCGGTCACCCCACGCCAGCCCGCAGCCACGAGGAGCCCAATGCAACGCCTGTCCGGTCTCGACACCGCCTTCCTGACCTTCGAGACCCCATCGGTCCACATGCACGTGGCCCAGACGGCGATCTTCGATCCTTCCACGGTTCCCGGGGGCTACGACTTCGCCAAGATCAAGGCCCACATCGAGAGTCGGCTGCACCTCGTCCCGCCGTTCCGCCGCCGCGTGGTGGAGGTTCCGTTCAACCTGAACCATCCGGTCTGGGTCGAGGACCCGCACTTCGACATCGACTACCACGTGCGTCGAGTCGGCGTGCCCGAGCCGGGATCATTGCGCGAGCTCTCCGATCTCGCCGCCCGCATCGCCTCCCGTCCCCTCGACCGCTCGCGGCCGCTGTGGGAGTCCTACATCTGCGAAGGCATGGAGAACGGCTGGATCGGCGTCATCACCAAGATGCACCACTGCGCGGTCGACGGGATCTCCGGCGCCGAGCTGATGGCCAACCTGTTCGACCTCACGCCTGACGCCCCGAACCCGCCGCCGGACGATCGCGAACCCGACCATGTGCCGTCCGAACTCGAGCTGGTGGGTCATGCGATCTCCAGCCGGATCAGACGATCGGTGAAGCTCCTCCCCCTCCTCGGCCAGACGGTCTCCACCGCGGCCAACCTGGTGCAGCGTCACCGGGACCCCGACGCGGTGGTCGGAGCCGTACCGCTCACCGCGCCCCGGACGCCGTGGAACGCCGCCATCACGCCGCACCGCAAGGTCTCCTTCGCCAAGGTCGAGCTGGCTGACGTCAAGGCGGTCAAGGACCACTTCGGCGTCACCGTGAACGATGTCGTCCTCGCCCTGATGGGTGGGACGCTGCGGAAGTACCTCGAAGCCAAGGGCCTGCTCCCCGACGAGCCGCTGATCGCGGTGTGTCCGATCTCGGTCCGGACCGAGGCAGAGGTCGGGCAGACCAACAACCGGGTGTCGGCCATGTTCACGACGCTCGCCACCGATGTCGACGATCCCGAGGCCCGGCTGCAGCGGATCCACGACACGACGCGTGGCGCCAAGGAGGATCACAACGCGGTCGGGGCATCCTTCCTGACCGATTGGGCCGAGTACGCCGCGCCCGCGACGTTCGCCCTGGCCTCCCGCCTCTACAGCCAGCTCAACCTGGCCGACCGGCACCGTCCCATCCACAACGTGGTCATCTCCAACGTGCCCGGACCGCCGGTTCCCCTCTACTACGGCGGCGCCGAGCTGGTGGCCGCCTATCCCATGGGACCGATCATGGAAGGCGCCGGACTCAACATCACCGTGATGTCGTACCGGGACCGAGTCGACATCGGCTTCATGGCCTGCCGCGAGCTGGTGCCCGACGTCTGGGACCTCCCGGACCACGTCGAGGCGGCCATGGCCGAGCTGTTGGCCGCGGTCGCCGAGGGCAAGGGCGCGACCGAGAAGCGGGCCACCGAGAAGCGGGCCACCAAGAAGAAGACCGCCAGCAAGAAGCGGGCTGCGACCAAGAAGAAGGCCGCGGCCAAGAAGAAGGCCGCGGCCAAGAAGAAGCCGGTCGCCAAGACGGCGACGAAGCGGCGGGCGCCGTCCCGACCGTCGTCGTCGTGACCCCCGACCGTCACCAGATCTGACGCGGCGTCAGAAACCACTACGATCGGCGCATGGCCTTCCAGCTCGCCGATCTGTTCGAGCACGCCGTCGATGCCGTGCCCGATCGGCTCGCCCTGATCTGCGGCGACCAGCGCCGGACCTATGCCGAGCTGGAGGCGCGAGCCAACCGCGCCGCCCATCTGCTGTCGTCGTACGGCGTGGGGACCGGTGATTTCGTCGGGTTGTATGCCACCAACTCCGCCGCTCACGTGGAGGTGATGCTGGCCTGCTACAAGCTGCGTGCCACCCCGGTGAACATCAACTTCCGTTACGTCGAGCACGAGCTGCAGTACCTGTGCCAGGACGCCGGCCTCGCTGCCCTCGTCCACGACGACGCCCTCGGCGAGCGCGTGGCCGCCGTGGTCGACGAGATCCCGCCGATGAAGGGCCGTATCTCATTGCGGGGGCCGTTCGCCGGATCGATCGACTACGACGCGACCGTGACCGATCACTCGGCCGAGCGCGACTTCGGTGAACGCAGCGGCGACGACCTCTACGTCTGCTACACCGGTGGCACCACCGGGATGCCCAAGGGGGTGGTCTGGCGGCACGAGGACGTGTTCTTCGCTCTCGGTGGCGGCTACGACGCCTACACCGACGAGCCGGTCCCCCACGATCACTTCCTGGCCCAGCGGGCGGCGGCCGGCGAGAGCATCCAGTTGCGCAGCCTCACCCTGCCGCCGCTGATGCACGGCGCCGGCCAGTGGGGAAGCATGCGCTTCTTCTTCGAGGGCAACGTCGCGGTGTTCCAGGAGCGGTTCGACCCGCGGGAGGCATGGGAGCTCATCGAGCGCGAGCAGCTGACCAACATCATGATGACGGGCGACGCCATGGCCCGGCCCCTGATCGAGGCCCTGCGGGAGATCGACGCCGAGCGGGAGATCGACCTCAGCTCGTTGTTCGTCGTGGCGTCGTCCGCCGTCGTGTTCTCCCAGTCGGTCAAGAACGAGTTCCTCGACCGGCTGCCCAACGTGATGATCTTCGACTCCATCGGTTCCACCGAGACCGGCCAGAACGGCATGACCACCGTGACCCGCGACGGCGTGATGAGCGCAGGGGGTCCCACGGTGGCGGCGTCGCCCGAGGCGGTGGTCCTCGACGACGCCAACGTGCCCCTCGCGCCCGGCACCGGCGTTCCCGGACGGCTGGCCCGGACCGGCCACATCCCGTTGCGCTACCACAACGACCCGGAGAAGTCGGCGGCCACGTTCGTCACCGGACCGGACGGCACCCGGTACGCGGTGGCCGGCGACAAGGTGCTGCTCGAGGCCGACGGCACCATCACCCTGCTCGGTCGCGACTCGGTCTGCATCAACTCCGGCGGCGAGAAGATCTTCACCGAGGAGGTCGAGGCGGTGGTCCGGGCCCATCCCGACGTCTACGACGCCATCATCGTCGGCGTCCCCGACGAGCGCTGGGGCCAGCGGGTGGCGGCCGTCGTCCAGGCCCGGCCCGGAGCCGAGGTGAGCCTGGAGTCACTCGATGCGCACTGTCGGGCCTCGCTGGCCGGCTACAAGGTTCCCCGGCAGCTACACCTCGTCGACGCGGTGCAGCGCTCCGAGGCGGGAAAGCCCGACTATCGCTGGGCCACCGCCATCGCCACCCACTGAATCTGTCGTCAGCGGGTCACACCCGTGATGACGGGGCGACGAAATATCCGGTGGGTCAGGTGCCGGTGAAGTTGGCGGGGCGCTTCTCCTTGAACGCCCGCGGGCCTTCCTTGGCGTCGTCGGTGGCATAGACCGGCATGCCGATCTCCAGCTCGCGGGCCAGACCTTCGATCTCGGGCAGCTCGCGGGTCTCTCGCAGCGACCGCAGCACGGCCTGCACCGCGAGCGGGCCGTTGGCCGCCACCTGGTCGGCGAGGTCGCGGGCAACGTCGAGGGCGGTGCCGTCGGGTACGAGGTGGCCGATGAGGCCGACCTCCTTGGCCTCGTGCGCGCTCACCATGCGCCCGGTGAGGAGCATGTCGGCGGCCACCGTGTAGGGGATCTGCCGCGACAGTCGCACCGTCGAGCCGCCGAGCGGGAAGATGCCCCGGCGCACCTCGGCCACGCCGAAGGTGGCGGACTCCCCCGCCACCCGGATGTCCATGGCCTGGAGGATCTCGGTCCCGCCGGCGACGCAGTACCCCTCGACCGCGGCGACGATGGGCTTGGCCGGCTTGTCCTGGCGGAGCAGCGCCTTCCAGTGCAGATCGGGATCGGCCTGGAACCGCGGTGTCCACTCGTTGTCGCCGTACCCGCCCGCCATCTCCTTGAGGTCGGCCCCGGCGCAGAAGTCGCCGCCGGCACCGGTGACGATGACGACCCGGATGTCGGGGTTGCGATCGACCTCCACCCAGGCGTCGGCCATCCGGACCAACATCTCCCCGGACAGCGCGTTCTTGGCCTCGGGCCGGTTGAGCGTGAGGATGGCCACGTGACCGTCGACGTCGAGGCGGGCGTGGGGAGCGTGGGGAGCAGCCGGCATCGAATCGTCACGAACCCATGTAGGCGGCTTCGAGCTCGTCGGCGATGTCGGCCGGCTCCCCCACCGCAGTGATGCGACCGTGCAACATGATGGCGGCGTAGTCGGCCACCCCGAGCACGGTTCGAGCGAACTGCTCGACGACGAGGATGGACACCCCACCGCGGGCGATCTCGGCCACGATCTCGTACAGCTCCTCGACGATGAGCGGGGCCAGACCCATCGAGAGCTCGTCGAGGAACAGCAGGCTCGGATCGACGGCCAGGCCCCGAGCCATGGCGAGCATCTGCTGCTCACCGCCGGACAGCGTGCCGGCCAGCTGGCTGCGTCGTTCCTGCAGCCGCGGGAAGGTGGCATAGGCCCGGTCCTCGACCTGCTCGAGGTCGGCACCGGCGAAGGTCACCATCCGCAGGTTCTCGCGGACCGTGAGGTTGGGAAAGACGCCGCGCCCTTCGGGGATGGTGCACACCCCGAGGCGGGCCAGCGCGTCCGGGCTGGCCCCGTTGACGTGGCGTCCGGCCAGGTGCACGCATCCCGACGTGACCGGCAGTTGTCCCGACGCCACCTTGAGGGTGGTGGTCTTGCCCCCACCGTTGGGTCCCAACAGGGCGACGACCGATCCCTCGGGAACGGCGAGATCGACCCCGTGGAGGACTTCGATGCGACCGTAGGCCGCGCGTACGTCCTTGAGCTCGAGCAGCGCGGTCATGCCTCGGTGCTCGTTCCGAGATAGGCGTCGAGGACCCGCTGGTTCTCCTGGATCTCGGAGGGCGTACCGACGGCCAGGATGCTGCCGAAGTCGAGCACGTGCACCGTGGTGCAGACCTTCATCACCATCTGGACGTCGTGTTCGACGAGCAGCACCGCCATTCCCTCGTCGGCCAGCTCGAGCAGCAGCGAAGCGAAGCCCTCGGACTCGGTGTCGTCGAGGCCCGACGCCGGTTCGTCGAGGAGGAGCACCTTGGGACGGGTCGCCAGGGCTCGGCCGAGCTCGACCAGCCGGGCCAGGCCGGTGGGCATGGCGTCGACCCGCTCGTGGGCGACCGCGCCGATGCCGACACGCTCGATGAGCCGCGCCGTCTCCTCGAGCGGATCGACCGAGTGGTCTTTCGACCAGCTGCGCCGGATCTCGGCCGCGGTGAGGATGTTGTCGTGGGCGGTGAGCGACCCGAACACCTCGAGGCGCTGGAACGTCCGGGCGATCCCCATCTGGGCCCGCTGGTGGGCCTTCTTGGTCGTGATGTCGTGGCCGTCGAGCACGACGATGCCCGACACCGTCTCCTGCAATCCGGTGATGACGTTGAAGGTGGTCGTCTTCCCGGCGCCGTTGGGCCCGATGAGACCGGTCACGACACCGGCCTCGACGTCGAGATCGAGGTCGCAGACCGCGCGATGACCACCGAACTGGACGTTGACCCCTCGCGCCTCGAGCAAGGCCATCAGTCGTCGGCCTCGTCGCCCCGCTGGTGCTCGTAGAGGATGCGCAGCATCCAGAACCGCAGGAATTCGGTGAGCGAACCCCGCAAGAACACGGCGGCCCCGGCGACGACGACGCACAGGCCGACGGAGGCGAGGATCCCCGATGAGATGACGTCGCGTGTGTCGCTCTGGCCCGTCGAGCTGATGTAGGCGACCAGGGCGACGAGGATGCCGGCAGCCATGGCGATGGCCCCGGCGAGCGCCAGCTTCCGGTCGCCTCGGCTGGTGCGGTGCCCGATTCGCTCGAGGTCGCGTTCGAAGCGTTCCCGCCGGTCGCCCGGTGCCGGGGCGGCAGGCGACGAGTTGTCGATCGATGTGTCGGTCATGGCGACGTCGTTCCCCCTGTGGCCATGGTGCCACGGCCGGTAGCGATGATGAGTATGCGGTCCGAGATCATGACGGTCGTCCGGGGTCCGTTCCGCTGAGATACGCGGCTTCGAGCCGCGCCGCCACGTCCGCGGGATCACCGGGTTCACCGATGACGCCGTGGACCATGATCGCGGCGCGGTTGGCGATGCCCAGTACCTCATGAGCGAACTGTTCGACCACGAGGATGGTGAGCCCTGCCTCGGCGAGCCGCCCCACGTGCTCGTAGAGATCGGAGACCACGATCGGGGCCAGGCCCATCGACAGCTCGTCGAGCACCAACAGCGCGGGATCGCAGGCCAGGGCCCGGGCCATGGCAAGCATCTGCTGCTCACCCCCGGACAGCGTCCCGGCCAGCTGCGGGCGGCGATCGGACAGCCGGGGGAAGTGCTGGTAGGCGATCTCCTCGACCGAGGCCCGCGAGCGACCGGTGTTGGTCATCATCCACAGGTTCTCGGCCACTGAGAGGTTAGGGAAGACGCCGCGCCCCTCGGGGATCGTGCACAGGCCGGCCCGGGCGAGCGCGTCGGCGTCGGCGCCGGTGACGTCGGTGCCCAGGATGGTCACGGAGCCGACGGTGGGTACGAGCAGCCCGCTGATGGCTCGCAGCAGCGTCGTCTTGCCGGCTCCGTTCGGCCCGAGCAGGGCGAACACCTCGCCGGCGCGCACGGTCAGGTCGACATGGTCGAGCACGTCGAACTCGCCGTAGCCGGCGCCCAGTCCCCGGACCTCCAGCATCGGCCGCTCGATGACCGGCGCCGTCGAGGCGGACCGTGCGGGGGTCTCCGGGGCGGCGTCCACGCCCAGGTATGCCTGTTGCACGAGTGGATCGCTGCGGACCTCGGCCGGCGAGCCGCTGGCGATCTTCGACCCGAAGTCGAGCACCGAGATCTCGCTGCACACCGACATCACCAGCGACATGTCGTGTTCCACCAGAACGATGCCGGGACCGTCCTCTGCGACCGCCACCAGCACGCGGCCCAGTTCCTCGGTCTCGCGCTCGTCGAGCCCCGATGACGGCTCGTCGAGGAGGAGCATGCGGGGGCGAGCGGCCAGCGCACGCGCGAGTTCGACGAGCCGAGCGCGGCCGGTGGGGAGCGTGTCGACCCGTTCGTCGGCCACGTCGTCCAGGCCCAACCGGTGGATCAACTCGGCGGCCACTGCCAGCGGCGACTCGTCCGTTTCCGCCCACCGGCGCCGGAACTCGGCGCCGGCGAGCACGTTCTCGCGCACCGTGAGCAATGTGAAGGTCTCCAGGCGCTGGAACGTCCGGGCCAGTCCCAGCCGCGCCCGGCGGTGTGGCGCCAGCTTGGTGACGTCGCGGCCATCGAGCTCCACCGATCCCTCCACCGGCCGCTTCAGTCCGCACAGCACGTTGAACATCGTGGTCTTGCCCGCGCCGTTGGGGCCGATGAGTCCGGTGATCGTCCCGGCCCGGGCCTCGAGATCGACGTGGTGCAGCGCCTCGTGACCGCCGAAGCGAACGGTGACGTCGGTGACGGAGAGGACACTCACCGCGGCTCACCGGCCAGTCCGAGGCGGGCGTCGAGCCACGCGCGATCGGCATCGTCGAACCGGTCGAACCCGAGCAGCTCGAGGACTGCCGGGTCGTCGAGCGTGCGATCGTCGCCGACCTCGTGGTCGCCGGTTGTGGTTCGGCCGCGTCGCATCCGCTTCAGGCTTCGCACCGTCTCGTGGACGGCGCCGTTCGGGTTCCGCCCCAGGCTGACCCCGGCCAGGGCAGGTGCGAGGAACAACAGCGTGCGGAGGCTGGGTAGCAGGTCGGGGAGGATGGAGAAGCTGAGCGTGTACGTGATGCCGCCGAAGAGCGCACCGCCGGGTGCACCGATGCCGCCGATCACGGCGAGCAGGACCACCGGGAGCGACTGCAGGAACTGGAACGTCGGCGGGCTCACCGATCGCAGCTGGGCGCCGTAGAGCGCGCCTCCGACCCCGGCGATGGCGGCCGAGAGCGCGAAGACCTGCACCTTGGTGGCGGTCAGGTTGACCCCCAGGGTGGTGCATGCCGCCTGCGACGACTTCATGGCGAGGAGCCGGCGGCCGAACTCGCTGCGCCGGACCTGCGCCACTCCGACGGCCACCAGGCAGAACACGACGCCGAGGAAGACGAGGTGGGCCCGGTCGCCGTTGGTGGACACCGGCCCGAGATCGACGCGGGGCACCGAACGGTTCCCGTTCGGCATGAACAGGTCCTGGTTGAAGAACACCAGGTCCAGGAACACGGCGAACGCAGCGGTCGACAGCGCGAGGTAGAGCCCTTGGAGTCGCAGGGCCGGCAGCGCCACGATCACCCCGGCCAGGCCGGCAGCGACCCCGGCGCCCACCAGCGCGAGCGGGTTCCCGTCTCCTCCCCATGCTCCCATGGCGACCGCACCGATCCCGGCGAAGGCCATGGGGGCGAGTGAGATCTGGCCCGCATAACCGATCAGGGGGACGAGCGAGAGCATGATGATGCCCAACGCCAGTCCCTGGCCCAGTTGGAAGGTCCGGAGCCGGGAGGCCACGGTGGCCACCACGAAGCACGTCGCAACCATCGGCACGATGGCGACCAGCCACCGTCGGGCGGGTGGTGCCGGGATGTCCTCACGCGACTGCAGTTGGGCGCCGGCGCGGACCCGCAACGGCGGCAGGAACAGCAACACGACGAACAGGGCCATGATGGGGATCGCCGGCCGCAACCCGGTGAGCGACAGCGCGGGGTCGATGTGGAACCCGGCGATCGAGCCCAGCGGTTGGTCGAGGTGGAGGTACCCGATGCCGTACGCCTCGGCCAGGCCGATCACGATCGCGCCGACGAAGGTGAGCGACAGGCTCCGGAGCCGCCCGAACAACGCGGCAGCGTAGGCGTTGACCACCAGCAGTGTGAGCGGGATGTGCGACAGCGATCCCTGGCTGCCGGCCAGCAAGATGCCCGCCAGCCCGGCCAGTGCCGCACCGAGCGCCCACGACAGCATCGATGCCCGGTCGGGGCGCCCACCGGTCAGCCGGCACAGATCGGCGTCGTCGACCACGCTGCGCATCGTGATGCCGGATCGGGTCCGGAACAGCAGCACCCGAAGGGCCAATGCGGTGCCGAGGGCGGCGAGGATGGTGAACCCGTCGTGCCAGGTGAGGTTGACGACACCCAGGTCGATGCTGTTCCCATCGAAGAACCCCGGCATCCGTCGGCCCCTCGGTGGGAACAGGGCCAACGCCCCCTGGTAGACGCCGAAGAGCAGGCTCACCGACACCACCAGCTGGATCACCTCGGGCACGCCTCGCAGACCGCGCAGCACCACCCGCTCGATGGCGGCACCGAACAACGGGGCGCCAACGGCGAGTACGGCGACGAGGGCCAGTGGCGCCGGCCACCCCCACTCCCAGCGGAGCTGCCAGTAGGCGAACGCCGCGAACATGCCGAACGCGCCGTGGGCGAAATTGAAGATGCCCGAGGTGGTGTAGGTGACCACCAGACCGGATGCCGCGACCGCGTAGAGGGCGGCGGTCACCAGCCCGGTGATGGTGAAGGTGAGGAACTGGTCCATGACGCCGGACGCCTACCCCGAGACCGAGACGGTGATGACGTCCTTCGTGTCGCAGTGGTAGTCGCGGTCCGGCGTGTACCGGGTGAAGGCACCGTCGACCACTTGGAGCACGATGACGCAGTTGGAGCTCTCGTTGCCGGACGGGTTGGTCGGCGCATGGAGCCCGCCGCCTTCCCACGAGCTGACCGCAGCGGTGTGTTCGAGCACGCAGGTGCGGGTCAGGTCGTTGTCCAGGTCGCAGGTCTTGGCCGCGGTGGCGAACAGCAGCCACGCGCTCATCGACTGGACACCGAGGATGGCGACCTTGCCGTTCACCGCATTGACGATGTCGAGGTACTTCTGGGTAGCGGGGTTCTGGTCCGCCTCCTCGAAGGGCCAGATGGAGGTCTTCACGAACGTGCCGTTGGCGGCGTCGCCCGCAGCCTTGAGGTACTCCTGGTCGTAGAAGTTCGTCTCCATCAGCTGCACCTTCGGGGCGTAGCCGATCTCGGACATGGCCCGCTGGAGATTGGCCAGGTTCTCGCCCTCGCCGACGAACTCGAACGACTCCACGCCGGCGTCGCGCAACTTCACCGCCAGGGGCTGCCAATTGGCCTCGCCGAGGATGTTGTAGGCGCTGGCCTCGACGATGGTGTGACCGAGCGCCTCGTAACCGGCCTTGAACTTGTCGTAGGTCTGCTTGAGCGTCTGGAGGTCGCCGTAGAGGAACCCGGTGTGGGCGACGGTGTCCGGGTACTCGGCGTCGAGCAGCTTGATCCCCCCGCCCTGGTAGCGATCACCTGGGTTGGGGATGGCCTGGACGCTGCGCAGGGCGATCAGATCCTGGCCGGCCACCCCGGCCTTCTGGGGTGTGACCGAGAAGCCGGCGATGTCGATGAGGCCACACGCTGCCCCCACATCGGGCCACAGGTTGTCCTGCACCGCACCGGCACCCACGAGGGCGAAATCGGTGCGGCACGCGTCCTCGACGACCGGCTGGTACTGGGTGATGGCGGCGTCGTGGAGGTTGACCTCGAGCTTCTTGCCGTTGATCCCCCCGGCGTCGTTGCACCACTGCACGAATGCGGTCGCCGCGTCGAAGATCTCTTGGTTGAGCCCGAGCCGGCCGGTGAAGCCGGGGTCGGACACGGTGCCGACGACGATCGTGTCGGCGGAGATGCCTTGCGTGTCGCCGTCGGTCGTGTCGGGAACCTGGCCACCGCCCTCGTTGGGTCCGCACACGTCGGTCAGGGTCCCGAAGTCGCCCGGGCCGGGCCCGGGTGCGCCGCCGGTGGTGTCGGTCCCGGTGTCGGCTGGAGCGCTCGTGGTGGTCGACGAGTCGACCGACGAGGTGTCGTTGCCCCGGCCGCCGCACGCGGCGGCGGTGAGGGCGAGGACGGCAAGCAGCACGGCCGGTCGGCGGGTGCGCATTTCGAGTGTTCCCCCTGTGGTTCGAGTCGACCGGAGCCGACGTGGTGTGACGAGTTCAGCCGATCGAGAGCGGCTCTGCTGCGATGGTGGCCCCCAGGTCCCGGACCGACGCCCCCGCGCCACCGAGTTGGAGCTCGACGTCGGTGGCCAAGCGAAAGTAGCGATGCACCGGATAGTCGACGTCGACGCCGACCCCACCGTGCACGTGTTGGGCGGCGTTGACGACCCGGGCCCCACCTTCGCACGCCCAGATCGCTGCGCTGGCCGCAGCCTGGCTGGCGGGCAGATCGTGGTCGGTGCGCCATGCGGCCTGATGGGCGGTGGCCTGCATGAGGTTGGCGTCGAGCCACGCGTTGGCCATGCGATGGGCCACCGCCTGGAACGTGCCGATCGGGGCACCGAACTGCTCGCGCTGCTTGCAGTGATCGGCGGCGAGGCGGAGGGCGCCGGCGGCGATGCCCGCGAAGTAGCCGCAACGCAGGACGCGGAGCTCGTGGCGGAAACGTTCGAGCGCGCCCAGACCATCGTCGAGGTCGATGTGGCGCGCCGGGGTGCCGTCGAGGCGGAGGGTGCGCAGGATCTGCCGGCTGGACGTCTCCGAGTCGGTGAAGTCGGTGACTGCACCGGCATCGACCACGAACAGGCCGACGTCGGAGCCGATGGAGGCCGACACGACGAAGGCGGCCGCGTGTTCCGCTCCCGTGACGAGACGCTTGTCCCCGGTGAGCTCCCAACCGTCGCCGCCGCCACGGCCGGCCACTGCGGGCCGGGTGGTCTCGGTGGCTTCGGCACCCTCCCGGAGCGCCGGCACGACGATCGTGCCGGTCGCGACCGCCTCGGCCAGCGGGTCACCGCACGAGCCCAGCAGTCGGCCCGACGCCACGACCTCGACGTACGGCACGGGGGCGACGTGGCGGCCCACCACCTCGGCCACGAGCGTGGCCTCGAGCAGCCCGTAGCCTCCGCCGCCCGCCGGTTCGGGAAGCGCCAGACCCAGCAGCCCGGCGCCGACGAGGGCCGACCAGAGCTCGTCGTCGTGGCGCAGACCGGCGCGCTCGCGGGCGCGGAGCCGCTCGGGACCGGTGTGGTCGGCAATGATCTGCGTGGCGAGGTCGATCATCGCCTGCTGGTCGTCCGATGGGGTCAGGTCCATGTCGTCCGGTCTCGCTTCCTCGGTCGTTCGGTGGGAATCGGTCAGGTCCGCGGGACCCGGGGCAGGCCGAGACCGAACAACGCGACGAGGTCACGCTGGATCTCGTTGGTGCCGCCTCCGAAGGTCAGGATCAGGCATCCCTGGCGGCCGCGCTCGAGGCGGCCGGCGAGCTCGGCCTCGGGCGAGCCCCGCCGCAGCGAGGCTGCGGGACCGATGATTCCCATCAGCAGCCGGTACGCCTCGAGGTAGTACTCGGTGGCGTAGAACTTGGTGGCCGAGGCGTCCGCCGGATTGGCGCCACCCGACGATGCCACCTTCCAGCTCATCAAGGTCAGGGCGTCGAGGCCGGCCACCACCCGGGCGAGATCGGCCTGGACCCATTCCTCGTCGATGACGCGGCGACCATCGTCGAGCTTGGTGGCCTTGGCCCAGTCGACGACCGCCTCGACCGATGCGCTGATCATGCCCGGGGGGCCGAGCGACACCCGCTCGTAGTTGAGCTGGTTCGTGATCATGTTCCAGCCACCGTTGAGCTCGCCGATGATGGCGTCGTCCCCCACCCGGACGTTGTCGTAGTAGGTGTTGAACGTCGACGCGTTCACCATGGTGTCGATCTTGGTGTAACTGAACCCGGGATCGATCGTGGGAACGGCGAAGATGGTGATTCCGGCGTGCTTGGGCACGTCGGGATCGGTCCGGGCGGCCAGCCAGATGTAGTCGGCGTAACTGGCCAGGCTGGTGTAGATCTTCTGTCCGTTGATCACCCATTCGTCGCCGTCCTTGACGGCAGTGGTGCGCAATGACGCCAGGTCTGTGCCCGCCGACGGCTCGGTGTAGCCGATCGAGAAGTGGAGCTCCCCGCCGAGGATCTTGGGCAGGAAGTAGGCCTTTTGCACCTCGGTGCCGAACTCCATGATCGTGCGGCCGACGGTGTTGATGGACAGGAACGGGATCGGGGCGTTGGCGCGCCATGCCTCGTCGATGAAGATGAACTGCTCGACGTCGCCTCGGCCCTGCCCGCCGTACTCCACCGGCCAGCCCAGTCCCAGCCACCCGTCGCGCCCCATGGTTCGGACCGCCTCCAGGCAGGCCGGCCCGCCCGTCTCCCCTGCCGTCGACTCCTCGAGGACCTCCGGTGTCATCAGCTCGGCGAAATAAGCACGCAACTCCAGCCGGAGTGCCTCCTGTGCTTCGGTGTACGCGATCTCCACGAGCTCCCTTTCGGCGGGCGGCGAACGGCGCAACCATATCTGACACCGCGTCAGATAGAGTGACGGCCGCGTCTGGGGCGCGAGGTGATCGGGTCGTGAGCGACGTCGTCGACGCTGGGGCGTCATGATCATGCACGGGAACACGGGACGAATGCGACGAAGTGCCGTTTTGCTCCTGGCTGCCATCCTCATGGCGGCCTGCGGGGCACGGCTGTCGGACGAACAACGCGCCGCGCTCGAGACCACCGGCGCCGCCGCGCCGGGAGCGTCTCCCGTGAGCGCGGCGAGCGGTGCGATCGACACCGGCTCCGGCGACGTCACCACCACCACGACCACCGTGGCGGGAGCGTCACCCACGACGGCGGCAACCGATGCCCCGAGCGCAGCGCCCGGACCGCCGGCGAGCGCCGACGGCGGCAGCGGCGGTTCCGCCACCCCGGGCTCACCCGCCACGCCCGCCGCGGTCGCTCCGTCGTGCGGCGGCGGTGGCGACGCCGACATCGGCGTGACGACCGACGAGATCAAGCTCGGCAACGTCTCCACCATCTCCGGACCGATCCCGGGCTTCGGCCAGTCGGGTGTCGACGGCGCCAAGGCCTACGTCAACTTCGTCAACGCCACCGGCGGTGTGTGCGGACGCAAGCTCACCCTCGTCACCGCCGACGACCGGCTCCAGTCGGGTACCAACAAGTCGGAGACCGACAAGCTCAAGAGCCAAGTCCTGGGCTTCGTCGGCGGGACCACGGTCGTCGACGACGGCGCGGCCCAGTCGATCGAGGGCACCAACATCGTGCTCACCGGACTCGCCATCTCCGAGGCGATGATCCGCTCCGCCAACAACTTCCCCACCGTGCCGATCAACCTGGCCGACGGTGGGAACAACTCGGTCAACATCCTCAAGTACTTCAAAGCCACGCGCGGGGTGTCGAAGGCGGCGCTGATCATGCCCGACCAGGCGTCGGCCAAGTCGCGCGGCCAGGCATACGCCATCGACCTGAAGCGGGCCGGCTACGACGTCGTCCTGCAGACCACGGTGCCGGTGACCGAGACCAACTACGCCGACGACGCCGCCAACATCGAGGCCAAGGGCGCAGACCTGCTCATCACCACCCTCGAGGTCTCGGGGATGTCCAACCTGGCCAAGGCCCTGGAGCAGAACGGCTACTTCCCGAAGGTGCCGTTCTACGGGGCCCAGGCCTACGGGCGGGTGTTCCTGAAGCAGGCGGGCAGCGCGGCCGAACCCACCGTCCTGGGTCTCTCCTACGAGATTCCCGAGGACGCCGCCTCCGTGCCACCGGTGAACGATTTCATCACCTGGTACGAGCGCACGAACCCCGGCGCCGACGTGGACTTCTTCGCCATCTACGGATGGGTGGCGGCCAAGATGTACGTCGACGTCCTCCGCACGGTCAGCGGTCCCCCCACCCGCGACAAGGTGCTGGCCAAGTTCCAGGCCCTGACGTCCTACGACGCCGACGGCATGATCGCCCCGGTCAATCCGGCCCAGAAGCAGGGCGCCACCTGCTTCCTGATCGCAAAGGTCGACAAGGGCAAGTGGGTCCGCATGCATCCGGACTCCCCCGGCTTCGACTGCAAGCAGTGGTGACCTCCGTGGCCGAGCTCGTCGGGCACCGCTCCCGGTTCGCCGGCGTGGCGCTGGCCCTGGCCTTCGCGGCCTTCGTGTTCTCCCAGGCCCGGTCGTCGGCCGACTTCCTCCAGTTCACGATGATCGGCGTCGCGCTGGGCGCGGTCTACGCCATCAGCGCGGCCGGCCTGGTACTGACCTACACCACCACCGGGGTGTTCAACTTCGCCCACGGCGCGGTCGGCATGTTCGCGGCGTACCTCTACTTCCAGGTCCGCGTCATCGAGGGCTGGCCCACCCCGATTGCCCTGCTGGTCGTGGTCGGGTTGGTGGGCCCCGTCGTCGGTCTGATCCTCGAGCGGGTGATGCGCACGTTCAAGGGAGCCGGAGCGGGCACCACGCTCACGGTCACGATCGCGCTCACCATCCTTCTCATCGGGCTGGCCCAGACCCTGTTCCCCGACGACCAGGCGGCGCGTGTCGTCCCGTCGTTCTTCGGGAGCGGGCGCATCGTCGAGATCTTCGGGGCGCGCCTGCTGTGGGACCAGCTCTTCGTCATGGCCCTGGCCGTGGTGGTGGCGTTCCTGCTCCGCTACCTCCTCCACGTGTCGCGCACCGGCGTCGCCATGCGCGCCGTCGTCGACAACCCCGACCTCGCCTCCCTCAACGGGACCAACCCGGTGGTCATCGCCCGCACGGCCTGGGTGCTCGGGTCGGTGCTCGCCGCGCTCGCCGGTGTGCTGGTGGCGCCGCAGCAAGGCGCCCTCCAGGCCGCCATCTTCGCCTTCACCGTCATCACCGCCTACGGCGCCGCGGTCGTCGGACGGCTGTCGAGCCTGCCCCTCACGTTCGCCGGTGCCATCGGCCTGGGCGTACTCCAGAACTGGGTCACCGGCATCGTGCTGGTGAAGCCCGACAAGGTGATCGGCGACAACTTCCTGACCATCATCCCGTGGAGCTCGATCGGCAACGCCATCCCACCGCTGTTCCTGCTCGCCGCCCTGCTCTTCCTGCCCGAGCAGAAGCTGTCGGTCGGTCGCATCGTCCGGCGAGACGAGCCCCGGACCCCGAACCTGCGTCAGTCGGCCCTCGGGGCGGTGGCCTTCCTCGGGGCGATCTGCGTCGTGGCCCGCTTCATGCCGGTCGACTATGTGCCCGACACCGCTCGTGCCCTGGTCTACGCCGTGCTCCTGTTGTCCCTCGTGGTTCTCACCGGGTACTCGGGCCAGATCTCCCTTGCGCAGTACGTGTTCCTCGGTCTGGGCGCGTGGGCCATGGGCAGCGTCGCCGGGGGGCACAGCATCCTCGGCCTGGCGGCCGCCACTCTCGTCGCCATCCCCCTCGGCGTGATCGTCGCCCTGCCCGCCCTGCGCCTCCAGGGCCTCTACCTCGCCTTGTCGACCTTTGCCATGGCCGTGGCCAGCCGTGAGCTCATCTTCCAGAACGACCACATCTACGGCCTCGACAACCAGGTGGTGGGCCGGCTGCGCCTGTTCGGCCTCGACTTCAGCGGGAACCGGGTGTTCATCGTCTTCTGCGGCGGCGTGTTTGCGCTGGTCGGGATCGGCATCCTCGCCATCCGCCGATCGGCGTTCGGCCGGCGGCTGTCCGCGGTGCGCGACTCCCCGGCGGCGTGCGCCACGCTCGGTCTCGACATCCGCCGCACCAAGCTCATCGTGTTCTGTGCCTCGTCGGCCATCGCCGGCCTCGCCGGTGCGCTCTTCGGCGGACTCAACGCCACCGTGGGCACCATCGACTTCGAGTCGGTCAACAACGTCGTGCTGTTCCTGTTCGCCTTCGTGGGCGGCATCACCACCATCACGGGCGCGCTGATGGGCGGGTTCCTCTTCGCTCTCCTCCCCCTCGTGCAGTCCGAGTCACCGTCGCTGGCTGGGCTCGTCTTCGCCGCCGTGGCCGTGGCCGCCGTGCTGCTCGGCAAGCAACCCAATGGCATGGCCGGCCTGCTCTACGACCGTCTCACCTCCTGGCGGCGCACCGTGACGTCGAGCCGCCCCGCGCGAGACCCCAACCCGGCCCCGACGCTGACCCCGATCGAACGGGAGGCCGCCGGTGTTCCGACCTGACCGACCGGTTCGGCGCCGGCTGCTCGGCCTCGTCGCGGCGGCATTCGCCTTGGGCATCGTGGCCACTCCGGAAGCCGCGGCCCAGACCTCCGATCCCCAGACCGATGCGCCCCAACCCGATGTGTCGCAGTTCGGCGGCTTCATCGCGTCGTCCCGCAGCAACGGCTTCCAGCTCACCTACGACGCACCGGGACTGCTGGCCACCGGGGACCGCCTCTTCGACCTGGCGGTGCCCGAGGCGCTCGCCACCCTCAACTCGGGTCCCGTCGGGTACGCCCTGTCGAGCTTCGCCTACCCGGGCCCCCTCGTCGCCGACCTCGGTGCCGCACTTTCGGCCGGAGGCACCGACACCGGCATCCCGCCCTATCCCATCCGCTCGGAGGCCTTCTTCCCCTCTGGTCCCACCGAGGCGAGCGCCGGTCAGCAGGGCACCGAGATGTCCTCGGTCACCTCGTACGGCAACTCGCGCGCCCACGCCTCGTTCAGCGGGCTCGAGATCCCCCCGGCCGCCTTCGTGGGCGGTGCAAGTTCCTCCTCGCAATCGGTCATCGAGGCGGATCAGGTCGTGTCTCGCAGCCGCGTCGCGGTCAGCGACGTCTCCATCCTCGGCGGACTCGTCACCATCGAGTCCGTGGTCACCGACCTGGTGTCCACCAGCAACGGCACCGAGGCGGCCTCTGCCGGGCGGACCACGGCGTCGGGCGTGGCCGTGCTCGGGTTGCCCGCGACCATCGACGGTGACGGCATCCACTTCGACCGGCCCCTCCCCCCGAGTGGGGGCGACTCCGGCGACAACCCGCTCGGGGGGGTTCTCGATCCGGTCGGTGAGGCCCTCGGCGGGGTCACCGGTCCGCTCAATGACCTGTTCGACCAGGTGGGGGCGAGCGGCGACGATGCTCTCCAGCAGCTCTTCGACGCCTCCGGCATCCAGGTCCG
Organism: uncultured Acidimicrobiaceae bacterium; assembly: GCA_963730345.1. Classification (GTDB taxonomy): domain Bacteria; phylum Actinomycetota; class Acidimicrobiia; order Acidimicrobiales; family Salinilacustritrichaceae; genus Salinilacustrithrix. The sequence continues at coordinate 66,566 of CAVSRP010000040.1, read as the reverse complement.
GCTCCTCGACCCGATCGAGACCGTCGATGGGGGCACGGCCGAGCGCACCGCCAACGGGCTGCAGATCAGGCTCGATTACGACGGCAGCAACACCCCCGTGCTCACCGACTTGCTGAACCTGGTGCCCTCCTCGGCGCTGCCCGCCAACAACCTCGGTCCCATCCCCTTCTCGCCGCAGGCGCTCTTCAACCTGTTGAAGAAGGAGTCCGTCTTCGGTGTGGGCCTCGCCACCGCCGACGTGTCGACCGCCGCGACCCCCGCGTTCGTCGTGGACATTCCCGCCTTCACCCCCACCACCGATGTCGCCGGCTCGACCGGCACGCCGAGCAGCTACGACCCCGGCCCGGTCGACACCGCCGGCGGGTTCGAGACCGCCACCCCCGAGTTGCCGCCCCCGGCCCCACCCCGGGTCGTCGGCGACCTGCCGGCGACATCGAGCCGGCCGTTCCCGCTGGGCGACGCCGTCCCGGCACTCGCCATCATCGCCGTGCTCCTCGGGGCGCCGTTCTTCGCCGCCGGCTCCCGCCGCCTCGCCGACCACACGCTCGCCACCACCGCGAGGTCGTGCCCCGAGGGTCTCGACCTCGTTCCCGAGGAGATCGGATCATGACCGCCGTACGCCCGCGCACTGCTCGCCTGCACGCCTCGACCCCAGCCAGTCCCGAGCCAGGGCCCGACCTCGAGCTCCGCCACGTGGTCGCCACCCGCGACCGCACCGACGACGACCGACGCAGCTTCGCCGATGCCGTCCACTCGCTGCGCACCGGCGGGGCGTCGATCGCGCTCGGCGAACGAACCCTCATGGTGATCGGTGGCGTGATCGCCCCCCTCGGCCTGCTCTTCGTCCTGCTCGGCTGGATCGGGGCATCCCACACCCCCAACCTCTTCGAGCAGATCCCCTATCTCATCTCCGGTGGTCTGTTCGGCCTCGGTCTCGTGTTCCTCGGGGCGTTCTTCTACTTCGCCCACTGGATCACCGAGCTGGTCAAGGAGAACCGCGCCCAATCCGCGGCCCTCCTCGACGCCATCGACCGGCTCCGGTCCGAGGTCGGTCGGACCCCGCTGACCGGATCCACCGCCGCAGTCCCCGAGCACCCGCGCCGGGTGGTCGATCAGCTCGTGGCCACCCCTCGGGGCTCCATGGTCCACCGGCCCGACTGTGTCGTCGTCGCCGCCAAGGACAACGTGCAGTTGGTCGACGAGGTCGGCGAGCTCAGCCCGTGCAAGCTGTGCGATCCGCTCGCTGAGGGCTGATCAGCCCACCCGCCACCGCGCCAGCACCGACGCCGCCGTCGTCGGCGCGCCGGCGGGCCGAATCGGTGGAGCGGGCGTCCGGGAGAAGCGGGGCGCCGGAGCCGGCTGGATCGCGCCGTCGACGGAGGCGATCGTGCCCCGCGCCGCGAGGTGCGGATCGGCGGCCAGTTCGCCCATCGACCGGACCGGCGCGACACAGGCGTCGGTGGCGCGGAACACGGCGTCCCACTCGTCCCGGCCGCGGGCCGCGAATGCATCCCCGATGGCGCGGCGGAGCTCGTCCCATCGGCTCCGATCGTGCTGGTCGGGTAACGCTTCGGCATCGAGGCCCAGGCCGCGCAGCAGCTCGGCGAAGAACTGCGGCTCGATCGCACCGACCGCCACGTACCGGCCGTCGGCGCACGGGTAGCAGTCGTAGAAGGGCGCCCCGGAATCCAGCAGGTTCGTCCCCCGCTCGTCGGACCAGAACCCGCTCTGGTGGGCACCGATGAACGCTCCCATGAGCATGGCGACCCCGTCGACCATCGCCGCGTCCACGACCTGGCCCACACCTGCGTCGCGGGCCTCGACCAGCGCAGCCAGCACACCGACGGCCAGCAACATCCCACCCCCACCGAAGTCGGCGACCAGGTTCAGAGGGGGCGTGGGGGGTTGGTCACGCCGGCCGATGTGGCCGATGGCACCGGCGATGGCCGCATAGGTGATGTCGTGTCCGGCGGTGGCGGCGCGGGGGCCGTCCTGGCCCCAACCCGTCATCCGGCCGTAGACCAGCCGGGGATTGCGCTCGAGGCAGTCGGCCGGTCCCAGTCCCAACCGCTCGCACACCCCGGGCCGGAACCCCTCGATGAACACGTGGGCTGCGCTGACGAGGTCGAGAACCGCGGCCCGTCCGTCAGCAGCCTTGCAGTCGACTTCGATCGTGTCGCGGTTGCGGTTGAGCACGTCGAACCGGCCTGCGGCCCCGTCGCCGCCCTGCCCAGGTCGGACGACGCGGACGACATCGGCCCCGAGGTCGGCGAGGGCCATGGCGGCGAACGGCGCGGGACCGAGCCCGCCGAGCTCGACGATCCGCACGCCGTCGAGCGGACCGCCGGTCACGTACGGGACGCGACGTCGTCGACCGCGAGCGCCACCGGCACGCCGAACCCGGGACGGGCACATGCGGTGTGGCCGTCGTCGAGCCGGTGGATGGTGGAGTCACGGATGGCCAGCGCGAGCCGGGCCTGCTGGTGCGGTCGGATGGCCAGATCGCGGATCGTGATCACGCACGCAGTGGGAACATCGATGTCGCCGACCCAGCGGTGGGCGTTGTAGTTGCCGATGGCCTGACCGGCCTCCAGGATCGTCCGAGGGTTGTGGCGCTGCATCTCCGCCGCGGCCCAGCGCCCCATGGTCGAGGGTCGTCCGGGCGCGTCGGTGGGAATGCGGTCGCGGATGGCTCGGATCGGGAGGCGGGTGACCTGCTGGCCCAGCCGGGTCCCGCCCGCCGCGGCCGCCATGGCGGAGGCGAAGATGAACCGCTCGCGCATCCCGGGGACGAAGCTGGATGACGTGGCGATGAAGACCAGGCCGGCCACCAACTCACGGTGCCGCTTCCACAGCAGCTGGGCCACGGGGCCGCCCATCGAGTAGCCCACGACGATGACCGGCCCGCAGTCGAGGTGCTCGATCAACTCCGCGATGTCGTCAGCGCAGTCGGCGAGGGTGAACCGGCGCCGCGACCGGATCCCCCGGCCGTGGCCGCGGAGGTCGGGCGCGATCACGCGGTAGCGGTCGCCCAGGTGGTCGAAGGTCTGGAACCAGTTCAGCCCACCACTGGCCAGCCAGCCGTGGACGAGCAGCACCGTGGGCGCCCCCGGTGGGCCGTCGATGAGCCGCACGAAGGTCGTCCCGCGACGTCCGAGATCGATCCGGTGGCCGAGCGGCAGCGGCGGGCCAGCGCTGTCGTCCTCGCCTTCGGCGACTGCGACCCTCGAACGAACCGCGACGGGCATGAAACGAATTCTGACACACCGTCAGAACAATGCGGTGACACATCACCCGGTGTCAGTCGTTGGCCCAGACGGGTGTCCGGTACGCTGATCGGCCGCTATGGCCACCAGGATCGAGATCGAGCTCACCAGTCGCCGCGACGACGACCAGACCTTCACGTGGCGGGCTGCCGGCGCTCGTGAGCCGAAGGGCGTCGCCGATGCGTCGCTGTTCCCGGAGGGCTCCTCGGTCGGCGAGCAGTTCAAGGTCGACGCCGACTTCGAGCTCGAGGGCATCACCATCGTCAACGTGCTCCCGCCGAAGGAGTCCAAGAAGCCTCGCGATCAGGTGCTCGAATTGTTGGCGCGTGACGACGAGCCGCTGGTGACCCAGCAGTTGGCCGAGAAGGGTCGGGGCGGTGATCGAAAGGGCCGCGGACGCGACCGCGATCGGCCGCGAGGTGACCGCAAGCGCGAGGGCAGTGGTCGCGAGAAGCGGGACCGCTCCAGCGACCGGGCCCGCACGCCGGCCAAGCCGAAGCTCCCTCCCAAGCCCAAGCCGCCACGCCTCAAGGCGGGCCGGGCCCATCGGGATGCGATGCTCACTTCCCTGCCGGAAGAGCAGAAGCCCGTGGCACAGGAGCTGCAACGCGGCGGCCTGCAGGCCGTCCGGCAGGCGCTGGCGAAGCAGAACGAGCAGCAGCGCGCCGAGGGCGCCCCGGCCATCGACGAGGGCCCCATCCTCGCCCTCGCCGAAGAGCTGCTCACCAAGGTCCGTGCCGCCGAGTGGCAGGACCGGGCGGAAGCCGCCCTCGAACAGGCCGACGTCGTCGATGTCCGTGACCTCCGCTCCGTGGTCACTGCGGCCGACGGGACGGCCAAGGACGAAGAGACCCGGGCGCTGGGCGCCAAGCTCCGCACCGCCCTGAACCAACGACTCGATGCCGAGCACCACGCCTGGGTCAACGAGGTCATCGAATTGCTCGACGACGATCGGGTCGTCCGGGCCCTGCACCTGTCCTCTCGGCCGCCCAAGGCGGGTGCTCCACTCCCCGCACCGGTGGCGATGCGACTCGTCGAGGGTGCCAATGCATCGATGACCTCGGAGATCTCCCCGGACCGCTGGGGCTACATCCTCGAGGCGCTGGCCCACTCACCCATCCGCCGCCAGGTGGTCCCCGCCTCCCTGCCGACGACCGTGACCGACGACCTCAAGAAGACGATTGCTCGCTACGGCACCCAGCTGCCCGAGATCGCCGAGATCTTCGGCATCGAGCCCGACCGTCGTGCGGGCCGGGGTGAGGGTCGGCGGCGCCACAAGGGCAAGCCGAAGGGCGATCGGGGACCCAAGTCCGAGTCGAAGGCCAAGCCCGAGGCTCAATCGAAGCCTGAGGCTGAGGCCAAGCCCGAGCCTGAGGCCACACCTGAGGCTGAATCCAAGCCCGAGGCTGAGGCCACACCTGAGGCTGAATCCAAGCCCGAGGCTGAATCGACGAGCACCGAGGAACCCCAGCCCGACGCCCCGTTGCCGGAGCAGGCGCCCGAGGCCTGACCGCCCGCCTCGGTCAGCCGGTCAGCCCTGCGTCCGGGTCGTCCGGGCGTGACTCTGGCGACCGAGATACTGGCCGGTGGTGGTGTCCTCGTCCCACCGGGCACCGCACGACGCACAGATGCAGGAGTCGATGCGCAGCGACGCCAGGTAGAGGCGGTCGATCTCGTACGCATCGCAGTACGGACACTGCAACCGTCCAGTCTCGTCCCCGGGATCGGTGCCCACCGGCGGCACCATACCGCCCGATTCGGGCCGACGCGCGGCTCAGCGCAGGACCGGTTTCGGCAATGGCCGTTGCCAGAACGGCCCGCACTAGGGTCGTCGCATGATCGACTACGAGAAGCGGGGCAACGTCGCCCTCATCACCATCAACCGCCCCGAGGCCCGCAACGCGGTGAACGGCGACGTCGCCGAAGGCATCGAGGCCGCCATCGACCGGGCCGAGGCGGACGACGAAGTCTGGATCGGCGTCCTCACCCACGAGGGGCCGGTGTTCTCCGCCGGCGCGGACCTCAAGGCGATCAGCTCGGGCGACGCCGCCCGGCTGTCCACCCCCACCGGCGGCTTCGGCGGCATCACGGCCAAGGCCCGCACCAAGCCGATCATCGCGGCGTTGAACGGCCCCGCCTACGCCGGTGGATGCGAGATCGTGCTCGCCTGCGATCTCGTCGTCGCCTCCACCGATGTCTCGTTCAGCGTGCCTGAGGTCAAGCGGAACCTGGTGGCCGCGGCGGGGGCGCTGTTCCGCCTCCCGAAGGCGATGCCCAAGAACCTGGCCATGGAGATGCTCCTCACCGGCGACCCGATCGGTGCCCAGCGGGCCTACGACGTCGGATTCATCAACCGGCTCACCGAGCCCGGCAAGGCGGTCGACGTGGCCATCGACCTGGCTGCGCAGATCAGCGAGAACGCTCCCCTCGCCGTCCGCAAGAGCCGCCTGGTCGCCCTCGAGACCTACGAGAACGACGAGGATGCCTTCAAGGCTTCGGGACGAGCGATGGCCGAGGTGATGGCCAGCGAGGACACCACCGAAGGCCTGAACGCGTTCATCGAGAAGCGCAAGCCCAACTGGAAGGGCCGCTGAGCTCAGGTGATGGTGGCGATGATGTCGTGATCGTGGAGGAACTCGGCCAGGCCGTCGACCAGCGCCCACTCGGCGACGTCGGCACATGGCACCCAAGCCACCTCGGCGGCGTCGTCGCCGGCAACGGGTTCGGCATCGGGATCGAGCAGCGTGACCTCGTGGTCGAGGATCACGTAGTGCTCGTCTTCGGCGAAACGTTCGACCACGCCGATCAACCGGCCGCACACCCCTTCGAGACCGGTCTCCTCGAGCAGTTCCCGCACCGTTGCCTCGGCGAGGAGCTCCCCGCGCTCGACCCGTCCCCCGGGAATCGACCAACGGCCCACCGCGACGCCCCGACCACGACGGATCAGTAGCAGCCGGTCGCGGTGGACCACCACCGCTCCGACCGCGAGCTCGGGCCTGCCGGTCACGGGTCGAGCCGGCGGTGGACGACGATGGCTCGGGCCACCAACCCGAACGACTCGAAGAAGTTCTTGGTGTGGCGATCACCGGGCAGGGCGATCGAGTCCACCCCGAAGCAGCCCCGCTCCCGCGCCCATGCGAGCAGATCGTCCATCACCGCCTCCCCCACTCCGACCGCTCGGGCATCAGGGAGCGTGTACAGCTCGGAGATGACGGCGAGGGTGGTCTCGTCGCGAAGTTCCTCGGTGCGGATCACCCCGTAGCCGACCACGACATCGTCGATCATGCCGACCGCGATCGAGCGGTCGGCGGCGGCGAGGTCGTCGGCCAGCGAGGCCGCCGGAGGGAGGGAACGGGCCTGGTGCCGCCGCCAGACGTCGCCGCCGCGGTTCGGCGTCAGCTCCTGGACTGCCTGGGTTGCCAGCTCCGAGAGGATGTCGAGATCGGCGAGCGTCGCGGCACGGGCCGAGACCTCCACGGGGGCTCAGTCCTTCTGCAGCTGGGTGATGCGGTTCAGGATCGTCTTGCGGGCCCGGGTGGCCGTCTCGTAGGCCCGCACGTCATCGAGGTCGGCGCGCGCCATGCCGCGCAGTCGCTTGACGACCTGGCTCGCCGACAAGCTGTCGTAGTCGGGGATGGCCAGGGCCGAGGGCGCCACCGTGGGCGAGGGCGCCGGGCCCCCGGTGCCGGATTTCTTCGCCGCCGCCTTGGCCGGGCTCGGCGCCGTACGCTTCGGAGCCGGGGCCGGGGCCGCGGGCGGGTCGGTCACCGTGGTCTCGTCGACGGTCGGTGGCGTCGGTGGCGTCGGTGGCGTCGGTGCCGGCTCGGGCGGGGTCACCACGCCCATGGCGACGAGGGCGTCCCGCAACGGTCCCTGGGTCTTGGCCATGCGCTTCTCGGCTTCGGTCTGGCCCATCCGCACGGCCATCTGGCCCATCATGCGGGCGACCTTGACCTGTGTCCGTCCCGTCTCGACCAGCTTCGGGAACAACGCCGGACCGTCGAACACGAGCCCGATCGGGGCGTAGAGGAACGCATCGAGGGCTTGGTCGACGGCCTGTTCGATCGGGTTCTTGTCGTGGCTCACAGTAGCGAATGATGGCCTACGGAGGCCGTGGTGCACCAGTTCGCCCGAAAGGCACCGAACGGACGTCGGCGGCCGCCGCTCAGTGGGTGTGCGCGACCAGCACGTCGCACGGGGCGTGGTGCAACACGGTGCTGGCGACGCTGCCCAGGATGAACCGCGTCGTGCTGGTGAGACCCACCGAGCCCACCACGATCAGATCGGCGTCGAAGTCGTCGGCCGTCTCGATCAGCTTCGATGCCGGATCGCCCTCGATGGCCTGTACGACGACGTCGTGGACCCCACGATCGTGGGCGAGCTTGCGACCCTTCCGGGCGCACTGCTCGGCGTCGTTGCTGTCGGTCAGCATCCATCGGACGTCGGCGGGGATCGAGCTCGCGGAGGCGTCGCGCTCGTCGTCGACCCGCTCGAACGCGGTGACGATCACGAGGCGGGCGTCGTCGGCCGCAGCGAGCTGGGCGGACCGCTCGACGGCCTCGGTTGCCGACTCGGATCCGTCGGTCCCGACCACGATGGTCTGGTAGGTCACGACCGCAATCCCTCAGACGCAGTCCACGCAGAGATCGTCCTCGCCTTCGGCGAGCTGGGCCCGGGGCTTGAGGATGAAGCAGGACTGGCACAGGAACTCGTCAGATCGGCGGGGCTGGATCTTGCCCGGTGCGTCCGAGCGTCCGCCCGAGTCGACCTCGTCGTCGTCGTCCTCGTCGTCGTCGCCGGCCGCGATGCGGTCCTTGAGGATCTCGTCGAGGTCGGCCTCGACGTCGTCGGGATCGGCCTCCTCCTCGTCGTCGTCCTCGTCGTCGTCGCGCTTGGTCCGCCGAGGGGCCTCGGGTTCTTCTTCCTCGTCCTCCTCGTCGGCGTCCTCGACGACCGCATCCTCGTCGATTTCGTCGTCGAGATCGCCCTCGAGGTCGTCGTCGGCGAACTCCTCGTCGAGGTCGATGTCCTCGTCGTCCGACTCGTCGAGGTCGTCATCGACGTCGAGATCCTCGTCGAGTTCGTCTGCTTCTTCGTCAGCCATGGCTCTCCAACCGATTCCGTCGGTCGCGGCGGATCATAGACACATCGGTACGGCCGTCGGGCCGGAGGCGGGAACCTAGCGGGAGATCCGTCCGATTCCACATCGAGCGTGGCGGTCACCCGGACGGGGCGGTCGTCGTGGACTCGGGCGCCGATGTCGACGGCGCGGTGGTGGTCGGTGTGGCCGCGGAAACCGTGTTCGGCGACTGGGCCGTGGCGATGTCGATGACGTTGTCGACCAGCCATTCGCCGTCGACGGAGAGCAGCGACAGCTGCATGTACCGGTCGGTCTCGGTGCGACTCCCGGACGAGCCGCTGAGATCGCGGTCGTAGACCACGACCGCGGAGACCGACCCCTTGTCGATCTCGCCCATGAAGATGTCGGTGACCTGGGCGGTGGCGTCGAGTTGGGCCTGATCGATCAGCCGTCGTAGACCCTCCTCGACCTTGTCGACCTCGTTCGAGAAGCCGCCGGTCGACAGGGCCAGCACATCGGACTTCCACTGGTCGAGGCCGTCGTGTCTGAAGGTGAGGAACTTCTCGCTGAAGCGTCCGGCGGCGAGGCGGGCCGCTTCCTGGTCGGAATTGTCGCCCCCATTGCCGACGGTGAGAGCGACCACGGCGAGGATGCCCAGCGCGGCCGCCACCATGATGGCGACCACCAGCGTGCCGGCCGGGACCATGCGCGTCGGACGATCGGTCGGCGCGTCCGCGTCGAGGGGCGCCGGCGGGTCGCCGTCGACGGTGGGGTCCGTGGGAGTCGTCTCGGCAGTCATGGGCGCATGGAACGGCGGGTGGCCAGGCTGAAACCGGCACCGGCCAGCAGCAGCAGAACGAGAGCGTACGCCGGGTGACCACCCGTGGCGGGGAGGCGGGCCGGGGCGACCACCGGGCCGGTGGACGTTGCGTCGTAGCGCACTCCTCCGGTGCTCAGGGTCGAGACGCACGGTGGGATCTCGGGGACGGCGGGCAGGTCGGTGGGCGGGACGTACTGCTGGGGGGGGTTGTCCGGGTTCACGATCAGGTTGACGCGCACCCAGAGGCCGCCGGGCTGGGTGTCCCGGGTCATGTACACGTACCCGAGGCCGGTCGGCAGGTTCTCCAACGTGTATCGGAGGCTGTCGAGGTTCTTGTTCGTGGTGGTCACGTTGATGACGTCGTCGAGATCGGAGAGGACACAGTCGAGGTTGCCCTTGACGTCGCTCACCAGGTCGGCGGTCTGGCCGAGGAGCTCCGTGCCCCGGTCGAGCAGCACCTTGGTGTCGGGATCGACGGATCGCAGGCTCTCCGACAGCGCGGCCAGGTCGCTCACCGCGGACGAGATCGAGCCGCGGTGTTCGGTCACGGTGTGGGTCAGCCGGGTGGCGTTGGCGCTGAGCGAGTCGAGCAGCTCGGTCTTGTCGGCGAAGGTCTGCAGGAGCGCATCCGAGCTGACCGTGAGATCACGGAGCGCTTGCCCGCGCCCGTTGAGCGCCACGGCCAGCTCGTGGATGAGGGTGTGCGTCTGCTCGGGACTGACCGCTTCGAGCACCCGGGACGCCGAGCGCAGGAGCTCGGAGAACTCGAGCGGAACCTGGGTCCGTTCGAGGGGCACCACGTCGCCCGGCTGCATGGCCGGATCCCCGGTCTGGTAGCCATCCGGCGGCTTGAAGTCGATGTAGGGCTCGCCGATCGCCGACTTGCGGAAGATCCGGGCGACCGAGCCGGCCGGGATCTGCTTGCCCCGGTCGATCGACATGGTGATGAGCACCTTGCGGCCCGACGAGTCGACCGAGCGGACCGAGCCGTAATGGACCCCGAGGTACGCGACCTCGGAGTTCGGGGACACACCGGCGGTGGCGGCGAACTCGCCGCTGATCTCGTAGGGCTTCTCGATGAAGTCGAACGTGATGATGTTGTTGACCGCCCACCAGCACATGAGCAGGAACACGCCCACGAAGGCGACGAGGTTGATGAACACCCGGCGGTTCATGACCCGGTCCCCGTCAGCTCGACCAAGCCGTACACCTGGGCGAAGTCCCCGGGAACGGCCTTGGGCAGGATGTCGGCGAACTGGGCGATCCACTGCAGCGTCTCGGCGACTTGGTGCTGATCCTCGTCGACCGAGGCCAGGATGGCGTCGAGCTGCTTGATCTGGGTGTTCACCTGGGTCAGGTACGGCCCGAAGATGTTGTCGTTCTGCACCTGGGCCAACCGGGTCAGCTGGCGGATGGCGTCGATGGCCTGGTCCCGGTTGTCGGCCAGCACCTGGGTGGTGTCGGCGAGGTTCACCAGCAACCCGTCGATGTCACTGGCGCCGTCGGCCAGCGTCTTGGTCGCACCGTCGAGGGCGTCGATGATCCGCACCAGCTCATCGGTCTGGTCAGCGAGCGTTCCGGACACCGTGGAGAGATCCTCGACCAGTGATTTCAGCTCGGGGCCGCGACCCCCGAACCCCTCGGCGCCGGTCTGGACCAGGGTGCCGACATCGCTGGCCACGACCGATCCCAGGATCTCGATGGCGCGCTCGGCCACGAACTCGAGTTCCGGCGCCTGGCTCGTCTGCTCGATGGTGTCGCCGTCGGCGAGATCGGCGCCCGACGTCGGGTTCTCGGTGTCGAGGGGTCGCAGCTCGATGAACTTCTCCCCCAACAGCGAGGTGGTGCGTAGCAAGGCGCGGGACTGCTTCGGGACGAACACCCCGTCCTTGAGCGACATCGTCACCCGGGCCTTGTAGTCGTCGGTGAGCTCGATGCCCACGACCGAGCCCACCCGGACGTCGGCCACCTGGACGCTGTGGCCCACCACGAGATCGCCGACATCGTCGAAGGTGGCGCTGATGTCCCGACTACCCCGGATGGTGCCGGGAAGGCTGCACGACGACACCAGCAGGGCGGCGACCACCAGGGTGGCCACCAGATGCGCGAAACGTCGGTTCCGGCTCACGATCGCACTCCGAGGAACGTGCCGACGAAGCGGGCCCACACGCCGCGGGCCGCCTGGGGCGCCGGTGTCGGAGCCGGGGCGGCGCCCGCGTCCCCCGGTGAGCCGAGGACGGCGAGGATGTCGTCGACCGGCGTGGTCGGATGGTCGAGCGCGGCGGGCACCGCGGCCGTCCCGCTGTCGAGGGAGCCCAGGTTCGGCGCGGCACACTGCACGTCGACCGGAACACACGGGAACGGGATGCCGACCGACTCGAAGATCGGGTCCAGTGCCTCGCTGACCAGGGGGCTGAAGCTGTTCCGCAGGTTCAGGGCACGGAGGTCGGGATTGTAGGAGTCGATGAAGCCGGCGATGACACCACGTCCCCCGTCGATCGCCGCCTGGACGCCGTCGAGGTTGGTGTCGATCGACTGGGCGAGGCGGGTCACGATCTTGATGTCGGTGCGCAGGCGGACGGCGTGCTCGGAGACCAGATCGAGACCGTCGCCCGACAGGTGGGCGAGGCTGCGGATGAGCTGTTCGATGTCGCCCCGCTCGTCGGCCAGGACCTTGGCGACGACCCCGAACTCGTCGAGTGTCTGGCCCAGCTGGCTCTCACGGGTGAGCAGGGTCTTGGTGAAGTCGTCGAAGCGATCGGCGATGGTGATGATGTCCTGGTCGTTCTTCTCGATGTTGCCGACCAAGCCGGACAGCTGGTCGAGGGCAGCGCCGAGGTTCTCGCCCTGGCCGTCGAGGTCGGTGGCGGCGTTGTCGATGAGCCGGCCGACGCCCTTCGGATCGAGGCTGTCGAGGAAGTTCTTGAGGGCAGCGAGCGCCTCGTCGGGCTCCACGGGGATGATGGTGTGATCGGCGGCGATCTCATAGCCATCGCTGATGGTCTGGTCGCCCTCCTGGTAGGGCGGGAACAACTGGATGCGCCGCTCACCGATCAGCGACTGGGGCACGATGGCGGCCTTCACCCCGACCGGCACCGGTACGTCATCGTTGATTGCCATCGTGACCTTGACCTGGTCACCGACGACCTCGATGTCGGTGATCTTGCCGGCGGGCAGCCCGAGTACCTGGACGCCACCCTGCTCGTAGAGGGCGACGGCCCGGGGGAAGACGGCCGAGATCTCGTAGGTGCCGCCACCGCCGAGGAACGAACACGAGGACGCGGTGAGGACCGCGACCAGCGCGACGGCGAGCAGGCGGAGTCGACCCCTCACTGGTTCGCTCCCAGGATCACGTCGTAGACGTCGCCCAACGCGCCGAGCACGTCAGGACCCACGCCCCGGACGAAGATGTCCTGCCACGGGCCCTGGCCGCCGCCCTTGGACTGCTGGAGGAGCCCCGGGCCGAGCCACGCCAGTGTGCGGTCGATGTCGTCCTGGTTGGCGGAGACCACGTCGAGTGTCGGGGCCAACGAGTCGAGGATGGAGTCGATCTGGGTCTTGTTGTCGGTGATCACGCGGTCCAGCTCCTGCACCGCGTGGGCGCTCTCCCCCAGCGCAATGGCGAGGTCGTTGCGCCGGGCCACGATCATGTCGAGGATCTGTTTGGAGCTGTCGAGGAGCTGGACGATCTCGTCGTCCTTGTCGGCAAGCGTGGTGCTGAGCCGGTCGGCCTGGTCCATCAGGGCGGCGAACTTCTGGTCGCGCTCGTTGACGGCCGCACCGACCTTGCGGATGCCGGTCACCAGATCCGCCACCGTGGTGGCCTTCCCATCGGTGATGTCGGCGAGGTCGACCAACAGCTGATTCAGTTCCTTGGTGTCGGTCTGCTCGATGCCGTGCGTGGCGACGCGGGTCAGCTCGAACACGTCGTAGGGCACGCTCGTGCGTTCGAGAGGTACCACCCGCTGATCAGCGGGCAGATCCTCCATCATGGTGTCGCCGGCGACCGGGTTGGTGATGCGGATGTGCTTGGCGCCGAGCAGGGACGACAGGGCGATCTCGGCCCCGGCGTCCTGGCCGACGTCGACGCCGCGGTCGACGACCCAGCCCACCCGCACGTTGCCACTGGCCCGATCGACCTCGATGTCGGTGACCCGACCCACCTTGACCCCCGCCAGCTTGACGTCGTCGCCGGCCTTGAGCCCCGAGGCGTCGGCGAAGACGCCCTCCATCGAGTAGGTGTGCTCGAGCAGGTGGAGCAGGCCGACGAGGAAGGCGAACCCGGTGGCGGCGCCGATGAGCAGGACGGACACGATGCCCACGGCGTAGGGGTTGCGATCGCGGAACGACTTCATGCTGCGCTTCCGAGGAGGCTCATGATCGCTGCGCCGCCGCGTCGCTGGGACGGCGTGTACCGGACCGCACCGGTGGACGACTGGTTGCCGACGACGCCGTCGAGACCGGGCACCACCGGGGTGGCGCAGGGCGGCGGGAGCACGGTGAGGCACAGGATCGTCTGGTTGAGGAACGTCCCGTTGCGCGACGACCGGAAAGTGGCCGCGCCGTTCTCGTCGAGACGGTCGAGGGCGACGCCCAGCGGGCCGAGTTGGTCCTGCACCGTGTTGAGGGTGTGGTCGAGGCTGGAGATGAGGCCGTCGATCTCGGAGCGGTTGGCGGCCAGGGTGCCCGAGAGGTCGCGGTTGAACGAACCGATCTCGGTGATGGCCGTCTCGAGCAACTTCGTGTTGTCGCTGAACGTCTGGGCCAACGAGGACAGGTTGTCGAGCATGGTCTGGATCTGGGTGTCGCGATCGGCGATGGTGCGCGAGACCACCTCGAGGTTGTCGATCAGGCGGCCGATGGCCTGGTCCCGCTCGCCGAGGCCCTTCACCACGAAGGCGAGGTCGTCGAGCGCCTTGCTGATGTCGGCCTGGTTGCCGTCGAGGGCGGTGGTGACGGTGTCGAGGAAGTCGTTGACCTGGGCCGGGTCGATGGTGGCCACGATGGGCCCGAGCCGGTTGAACAACTCACCGAGCTCGATGACGTTGGTGGTCTTGGCGATGGTGTCGCCGTCGGCGAGGCTCACCGGCGCGTCGCCGGGATAGAGGTACACGTAGCGCTGGCCGATGAGGTTGCGCCACCGGACGGCCGCGCTGGTGTCGGTCGGCAGCTTGCGATCGGCGTCGACCTCCATGGTGACCGCGGCCTTGCCGGCCTCCACGTCGATGGCGGTGACCTTGCCGATGGCGACCCCCGCCACCTTCACGTTGTCGCCGACGAGCAGGCCGGTGACGTCGTCGAAGGCGGCGTACAGCGTGGTGGTCTTCTGGCCGTGCCCCACGAGACCGCCGAGGGTGGTGTTCCCGATGGTGATCGCCAGATAGAGCAGGAAGACCATGCACAGGGCCACGAACAGGCCGAACTTGATGGCCGTGCGTGTCATCCGTCGGCCCCCGGGAACAGCAGGTCGAGCAGCGAGTTGCTGTCGCTCGTCGAGTTCGAGCTGGTGCTCGAGTCGCCGGGCACGGTGGTGCCGGGGAGCGGCAGGGTCGGGATCGGCAGACCGTCGAGGATCGAGCCCGGCCCCTGGTCGATCGGCGGTGGCGGCTGGAGCCCGTTGAGGGCGTCCTGCACGCTCACCAGGTTCTTGACCGCGGCCATCAAGGTGCCGTCGCCGACATCGATGCGCACGGCCTGGGCCAGGGTCTGGGTGTACTGCTGCAGACCGAGCAGCACCGGCTGGATCTGGTTGCGGCGGTCGTAGACCACCTGCATCGCCTGGGACCCCTTGGTGAGGGCGTCGGTCGTGAAGGCCTTGTTGTTCTCGAGCAGGTCGGCGACGTCGGAGCTCAGGCGCGCCGTCTGCACGAGGGCCGAGTTGAGCTGGTCGCTGCGTTGGGTGAGCGTCGGCAGCGCCACGTTGAGGTCCTGGGCGGTGGACACCAGGTCCGGAGACACCTGGTCGATCGTCTCCGACAGCAGGGCCAGGTCGCTCAGGAACTGACGGACCTCGGCGTCGTTGCTGACCTGCAGGGCGGCCAGCTTGGAGGCGTTGACGATGGATCGGTTGATGTTGGGACCGAGACCTCGACCGGCCTTGGCCAGCTCGTCGAGGACCACGGTGAGCTCGGCGGGATCGACCGCCTCGAGCACGGGGTAGGCGTCGGTGAGGACCTGCTCGAGCTCGAAGCCTCCCAACGTCTTGGTGATCTCGCCGCCGTCGCTCAGGTAGGGGCCGTCGAGCTCGGTGGGCCCGGGAACGATGTCGACGAACTTCTCACCGAAGAGCGTCTTGGGGCGGATCACCGCCTGGGCGTCGGCGGGGATCTGGACGCCGTCGTCGATCCGCAAGGTGATCTGCGCCTTGGTGTCGACCAGCCGAATGGACGCCACTTCACCGACGTTGACCCCGCGGACGTCCACGTCGCTGCCCGCGAGCAGGCCCTGGCCCGCGGCCGCGAACGTGCCGTGGATCCGGTAGCCGCCGTCGTAGGCCCCGAAGGATGCCTTGATGCCGATGGCGGCCAGCGCCACGAGCATGATGAGGCCGACGGCGCCGTAGACCATGTAGCGGTTGTGGTCGGTGAGCAGACGGCGCATGTCAGTACCCCGTCAGGCTCACGGTGTTGCCGCCGCCCCAGAAGATGAGCGACAGGATGAGGTTGACGATGACCACGGCCACGATCGAGAGCCGGATGGCCCGACCGACCGCGACGCCCACCCCCGCCGGTCCCCCGGTGGCGTTGAAGCCGTAGTAGCAGTGGATCAAGGCGACGAGGACGGCGAAGACCGCGGCCTTGATGCAGCTGTAGAGGATGTCGATCGGCGGGAGGTAGAGGCGGAAGTAGTAGTCGTAGACGCCCGGTGAGAGGCCGAAGAACTGGGTGGTGACGAGCTTGGTGGCGAAGAAGCTGGCGAACAGGGAGATGAGGTACAGCGGGATGATGGCGATGAGCGCGGCCAGGACCCGGGTTCCGACCAGATAGGTCATCGGTCGCACCGACATGACCTCGAGCGCGTCGATCTCCTCGGAGATCCGCATCGCGCCGAGCTCGGCGGTGAAGCCGGCGCCGACCTGGGCCGCAAAGGCGACGCCGGCGATCAGCGGCGTGACCTCCCGCGTGTTGGCGAAGCTGCCGACCAGGCCGGTGAAGGCCTGGGCGCCGATCTGCTCCAGACCGGAATATCCCTGCAGGCCCACGTTGGCGCCGGTGAAGAACGACATCGAGAAGATCACGAACACCATCCCGGCGCCCACGATCAACGCACCGGCTCCGACGGTGATGTCGGACACGAGGCTGAAGACGATGTTCTTGTACTTGAGGCGCAGGACGTTGAGGGTGACGACCTCCCAGAGCACCCGCCCGTAGAACGAGAGCTGACGGCCCACGTCCTCGAGCGCGTCGGCGACCGAGTGGCCGACGCCGGTGATGGGCTTCGTGAGGCGGGTCACAGCAGTCATGGCGGCAACATCAGAACTTCGGTGGGACGAGCGCGAAGTACAGCGACGTCATGATGAGGTTGGTGAAGAACACCAGGATGAAGGTGATGACCACGCCCTGGTTGACCGCGTCACCCACGCCCTTGGGGCCGCCTTTGGCGTAGATGCCCTTGTAACACGACACCCCGGCGGCGATGAACCCGAACACGACCGCCTTGACCAGCGACGAGTAGAGGTCGGGGAGTTGGACGAGCGACGTGAACCCCTGGAAGTAGGCACCCGGAGTGACGTGCTGGATGACGACGTTGAAGAAGTAGCCGCCCGAGATGCCGGCCACCGACACGAGCGACACCATGAACAGGGCCACGGTGGCCGACGCGTAGAGCCGGGGGGTGACCAACCGGTGCACCGGATTGATGGCCATGACCTCCATGGCCGCCAGCTCGTCGCGGATCTTGCGGGAGCCGAGGTCGGCCGTCATGGCCGATCCGCCGGCGCCAGCGATGAGCAGGGCGGTGGCGACCGGGGCGGCCTCCCGGACGATCGAGAGCACCATGGCCGCACCGGTGGTGGATTCGGCCCCGAGCTGGCGCGAGAACGATCCGACGTGGAGCGCGATCACCGCGCCGAAGGGGATCGAGATCAGCACCACGGGGATCGAGCAGACCTTGGCGATGAACCAGCACTGCGAGAGGTACTCGCGCCACCACGACTTGACGTCCCACGTGCGCCGGAACCCCTCGAGGGAGATGGCGAACATGTTGCCCGTCTCGCGGAGGACGAATTGCGCCTTGCCGATCATGGGCGCCGACCGATCAGGATCGCGTCCATCAGACGGTCATCACGCCGTAGTCGTCGACGTCCTGGCCGGACGCCTCCAACCGCTTCCGCTCCCGCTCCATCAGTTCCTTCTCGACGTCGGTTCGCTCCTCGGCCAACTCGTCCATGCCGATCGGACCCATGGCCCGCCCGGCCAGGAACTGGCGGATCAGCTCGTTGTCGGAGTTGCGCATCTCCTCCTTGGCTGCGAACTTCACCAAGCCGGCCTGGTACAGCACGGCGATGTAGTCGGAGGTGCGCATCACCGACGCGATGTTGTGGGTGATGATCAGGAAGGTGGCGCCGGTCTCCTCCTGGATCTTCTTGACCAACTCGTCCAGGTAGGAGACGCGCACCGGGTCGAGACCCGAGTCGGGCTCGTCGAAGAGGATGATCTCCGGGTCCATCGACAACGCCCGGGCGAGACCGGCCCGCTTCTTCATGCCGCCGGAGACCTCACCGGGGTACTTCTTCATGTGGTCGAGCAGGCCCACGAGGCTGGCCTTCTCGAGGGTGATCTCCCGGATCTCCTTCTCCGACTTCTTGGTGTGCTCGCGCAACGGGAAGGCGATGTTGTCGAAGATGTTCATCGACCCGAACAGTGCGCCGTCCTGGAACAGCACGCCGAACTTGCGACGAACTCGGTAGAGGTCCTTCTCGCCCATCCGGACGGTCTCCTCGCCGTCGACCCAGATCTCACCGCTGTCGGGACGGAGCAGGCCGATGACGTTCTTGAGCAGGACCGACTTCCCGGTGCCCGACGGGCCCATGACCGCGCTGATCTTGCCGCGCGGGATGTCGAAGGAGATGTCCTTCAACACGGTGTGGGATCCGAAGCTCTTCGTCACGTTGCGCAGGGAGATCGCTGCGTCCATGAGGCATCCTCGGGTCCGGCGTGTGGTGCAGTGCGTCAAGGGCCATGACATGACCATTGACACTCGAGAGCGCCGCAACCGTACGTCAACGATCACGGACTCGCCAAGGACCCTTCGACTTCGCGGGCTGGTTTCCCTACCGAGCGGTATGGGGCCGTGCGGGCCGAGTCATCCCCGGCAGGACGCCACCAGCCCGGGGTACGGATTGACCGCGTTGGCGCCGGGGTGCACCTCGAAATGGAGATGGGTCGGTCCCCCGTCGGCGTTGCCGGTGTTGCCGACGTAGCCGATGACGTCGCCGGCGTGGACCGCGCCGGTGGCGCCGAAGCGGTCGAGGTGGCTGCCGTAGAACCGGTAGCCGTTCGCCGCGGTCAGGCGGAACTGGTGCCCGCCGATGGAACCGGTGGCGATGTCGACCCATCCGCTGACCGGGGCACGCACCGGCGTTCCCCGGGGTGCGAACAGGTCGTTGCCGGCGTGGACGTGGCCGTCTCGGGGGAAGCCCCAGTCGTTCATGAACGTGGCGCCGGCCACGGGGCACACCCAGCCGGCGCCGTCGGACGAGCCGGGGATGGAGAGGACCTGACCGATGCGGATGGTGTCGGCGTCGGAGAGGCTCGATGCCTTGGCGATGGCGCTGACCGTGGTGCCGAACCGCAGGGCGATCCCGCTCAGCGTCTCGCCGCTGGTGACCGTGTGGGACTGGGTGCTCGAACCGCCGGGGGCCGCGGGGAGCACCAGCGCCCCGGGGTCGTAGAGCAGCATCGACGCGCCGGCGTAGATCTTGCCGTCGACCAGACCGTTCCAGCGCACGAAGTCGGCGGCGCGGATCCCGAACCGGGCGGCGATGCCCGAGATCGTCTCACCGGAGCGCACCACGTGGCGCTGGCCGACGAGCTGGGGACCGTTGGAGGCGCTCGGCGCCGGCGCCGTACCGCCGCCACTGCCACCCCCTTCGCCCGGCACGCTCAAGGCGCTGCCGACCACGATCAGGTTCGGGTTCGACAGGTTGTTGGCACCGGCCAGGGCCGACACCGTGGTCCCGAACCGAGCCGCGATCCGGGCCAGTGTGTCCCCCGGTTGGACCACGTACCGCGACGACGTGTCGCCGGCCGGCGTCGACGAACCCGGCAGGGTGAGCGACTGACCGGCCACGATGAGGTCGGGGTCGGCGAGCCGGTTCGCGGCCACCAGCGCTTGCACGGATGTGCCGTTCCGGGCCGCGATCTGGCTCAACGTCTCACCCGAGCGCACCACGTAGGTGCCCGAGGCCGCCAGCGCGAAAAGGCTGGCGATGGCCACCGGGATGAGATGTCGGGCATGTCGGGGCGCGCGCATGTCGGATGCCTCCTGCGGCTCCGCCCGCTCGATGCGGGGCGCACGCTACCCGAGCATCAACGCCACCACAAGCCTCTCTTTCCCCAATCGCCACAACAGCCACAAGTGCCACGGCGGCGGATCAGGCGCGGTCGATGGCGTTGCGGCGGGCTTCTGCGGCCCGCTCGGCGTCGAGGCGCTCGAGGGCGGGCTCGGTCGAGTGGTCGACGAAGCGCATGCCGGCCGCGATGGCACGGTGTCCGGCCTGCTCGGCGATGAGCCGGTGCATCTCCTGGGCCACCCGCCGGTAGGCGGGATGCCCTTGGGGTCCGGAGCGCAGCTCGAGCATGTGGGTGGCGGCGCGGGCGTTGAGGTGCATGTAGAAGCGCACCTTGTAGGCCAGCGAGACCGCGTAGCTGGCCTGTTCGGGGAAGTCGTCGAGGAGGGTGTCGTGGAGATCGGCGGAGCGTTCCATCGCCTCGTCGAACGCCGCGGTCTGGCCGGCGGCATCGACCGCGGGCGGACGGTCGTAGCCGTGGCGGGTGGTGAGTTTTTGCCACTCGAGCGTCAGCATCCGGTGCCGCTGGAGGTCACGGAAGGCGCCGTAGTCGGCCAGGATGTCGAACCGGTACGTGGGCCGCTCGAGGGCCCGACCCGGCTTGTGCCGCCGGTTGGTGCGGTCGCCCTCGTAGGCCTGGATCACCGCGATGCGCTCATCGATCGACATGGCCCGCACCCGGGCTTCGAGCTGGGTCTCGGGCAGATCGGAGTGGGCGTAGAGCATCGACGCCACCGCCTTGACCTCGGCGTCGGGGTCGAAGTCGACCAGGGTGACCTCGGGCGCGGCCTCGGGTTCGATGCCGCCGAGCAGGCGATCGGCGATCTCGTCCATGGCGTCCTCGCGCTCGGCGAAGTAGTCACGCCAGACATCGCCCCGGGCCGGCAGATCGACGCGACGGAGGAACGACGGGATGACCTTGCGCAGTTCGGTGAGCATCAGGTCGGCGTAGCTGCGAGCCTCCGGCAACGGGTGGGCGCGCATGCGGTACAGCAGCATCTCGTAGCTCTGACCCGTGCCGTAGATGCCGACGTTCGACAGCGACGAAGCGGGAAGGATGCCGCGGATGGCATCGAGCGCCTTGGCCTTGATCGCCTGCCGGTACACGAAGTCGGAGTCGGCATCGGTCTTGGGGATCTGGTCCCGGAAGAAGTCCTGCATCACCGGCACGAGGGCGGCGTAGGTGTCGAAGAGGCGGTCCATGTCGCCCACGTAGCGCAGGCCGAGCGGCGACGACAGCACCTCGGGATCGCGGTAGTAGCGGTAGCGGCCACCGAGGCGGGCGTCGTAGGCGATGTAGCGGGTCGACTGCTCGAGATAGGCGGCCAACCGGCCCCACTCGAGGATCTTGGTCAGCAGGTTCGACGCCTGCTCGCACGCCAGGTGCACGCCCCCGAGCTGGGCCACGGAATCGTCGCCGTACTCGAGGAACACCCGTTGGTAGAGCTGCTCGGCCCGCTCGAGACCGACCGTGGCGTCGACCGAGAGGTCTCCGGAGATGTCGAGATCGCCGACGAACTCGTCGAGGAAGAGCCGGCGCAGCGACTTGGGCGACCGGGAGTAACGAGCGAACAACGCACCCTTGACCACCTCGGGGAGGTTGACGAGGGCGAAGACCGGACCATCGAGGTTGGTGAAGTACCGCCGGAGGATGTCCTGCTCGTCCTCGGTGAACTCCTCTCCGATGTAGACGGTCACGGCGACGATGCTACGGCCTGGGACGCGCCCGACCGGTGACCACGGAGCGTGCTGCGATCAGCGTCCCGACCGGCGGGTGAACTCGTCCCGGGCCGCCTCGAGCACCTCCGGTCGGAGCCAGCAATCGGCCACCGTCCACGCCATGGCCTTGGCCCCGTCGATCACGGCTCGGTCACCGGTCGGTCCGCAGGCGAAGGTGGCGAACTCCGGCGTGTGGATCGCCACGCCGGACTCGGCGGCCTGGATCATCGGATGGATGGAGGGCACGACGTAGGAGACGTCGCCCATGTCGGTGGAGCCGACCACGGCAGCCGTCTCGCGGGGCGGCTCGACCGTGCGCCCGAGGCGGGCGGCATTGTCCGCGTAGCAGTCGAGCAGGGCGTCGCTGTCGACCATGTCGGCGTACGGCGGATCGATCCACTCGATCGTCAGGTCGCAACCGGCCGCCACCGCCCCGGCCTCGAGGCAGGCCGTGACCCGCTGCTTCAAGGCGTCGAGTCCCGCCACGGTGGGCGAGCGGACGTACCAATTGGTCTCGGCCCGGGCCGGCACGATGTTGGGCTTGTCTCCCCCATCGCTGATGGTGCCGTGGACGCGCTCGGCGGGCCCGATGTGCTGGCGCAGGGCGGCGACGTTCATGTAGCCGAGCACCGCGGCGTCGAGGGCGTTGCGGCCACGTTCGGGCGCGGCGGCGGCGTGCGCCGCGACCCCCCGGTAGACGACGGTGCACTGCTGGATGGCCAGGGTGGTCATGCCGCGGAGTTCCGCTCCGGCCGGGTGGATCATCAGCGCGGCGTCGATGCCATCGAAAGCGCCGGCTCGGATCATGAAGACCTTGCCCCCGCCGCCCTCCTCGGCCGGCGTTCCGAGGATCGACACCCGACCGCCGCATCGCTCGGCCACCGCGGCGGCGGCGATGCCCGCCCCCAGCCCGGCCGCGGCGATGATGTTGTGGCCACAGGCATGGCCGATACCGGGAAGCGCGTCGTACTCCAGGCACACCGCGATGTCGGGCCCGTCGCGGCCGGCGCGCCCGACGAACGCCGTCTCCAACCCGTACGCGTGACGCTCCGTACTGATCTGCTCGTGCTCGAGCGCGTCGCACAGCAAGCCGTGGGCGTACCGCTCCTCGAAGTTGAGCTCCGGATGCTGGTGGATGAGGTGTGAGATCTCCACCAGCCGGTCGGCCCGACGGTCGATCTCGTCGGCCATCGCCTGCTTGACCGCATCCAGCTCCGGCATCTCGTCCTGCACGACGGCAGCGTAGGGCCGAACCGCCGTCGGCATTCAGCCCGGCGTGGGGTGGCGCAGCACGACCTTGCCCAGCTGCGAGCCGGACCGGAGACGTTCGAGCGCTGTGGGGTAGTCGGCGAGATCGAACATTTGGTCCACGGCGACCGGCAACCCGTGGCCGACGAGGCGGGTCACGGCGGCGAACTCCTCGTAGGACCCCATCGTCGACCCGATGATCTCGATCTGGGAGAAGAACAACCGAGGCAGGTCGACCTCGACCTTCTGCCCGGACGTGCCCCCGCAGACCACCAGGCGACCGCCGCGAACCAGGGATCGCACCGAGGCCTCCCACGTCGCCGGCCCCACCGACTCCACGACCACCTGGGCCTTCACCGGCCAGCGATCGGCCGAGGAGTCGAACCCGCCGGCCGCCCCGAGGGCGACGGCCTGGTCGATCTTGGTCTGCTCCCGGCTGGTGACGTAGACCTCGGCCCCCATCGCCAGGGCCAGGCCGAGGGCAGCCATCGACACCCCGCCGCCGATGCCCACGATCAGGACGGTCTCACCGGCGGTCAGCCGGGCGCGGCGCAGCATCCGGTAGGCGGTGAGCGTGGCCAGGGGATACGCCGCGCACTCCTCCCAGCTGCGGTCGACCGGCTTGGCCACCACGTTCCGGGCCGGGACGACCACCGCCTCACCGTGCCCGCCCCATCGCTGCTCGCCGAGGATCTCGAAGCCGCGCCCCAGCGGGGAATCGATGCCGTACTCGACGACCGCGTCCACGGAGGCCACGGCCGGGTTCACGACCACCTCGGCGCCCACCTCGACGCCGCTGTCGGGACCGACCGCGTCGACCACGCCCGCGACATCGCAGCCGGGCACGTGGGGCAGCGTCGGCTTCGGTCGCCCCCGGGTGAGCCACAGGTCCATGTGGTTGAGGGCGGAGGCGACCGGCCGCACGCGGACCTCGTCGCGCTCCGGCTCCGGCGTGGGGATGGAGCCGAAGCGGTAGTCACCGGGCGACTCGTCGAGGATCCATGCGTCCATGCCGGCGAGTGTGCCACCGACCCCACCGGGCGGCGCAGCCGCGGAGTTGACGAGCCCGCCGCCCGGCGGACGGCGGGTGAGCAACTCCAGAAGCGGAGTTGGCGGACGAAGTCCGCGGGCGCAGCGGCTCAGACGACGACGCGTAGGGCGTCGGGGACGACGCGGACCGACAGCGCTCGGGCGGGGCCGACGCACTCGCCGTCGAGCCACACCTTGGTGCCGGGGGCCAGGTCGAGCTGCACCGCCTTGACCCGGCGCTCTGAGATCCCGGGGTGGGGAAGGTGGGTCCCGGTCGGCAACCGGGACCGCGCCTTGAACCGGTCACCGAGTGAGAGATCGGCGTCGAGGAGCACGAGCCGGCCGTCGTTGGGGTGCGATCGCGGTGCCACGTCCCAGGAACCGAGGAACTGGGCATTCATGGCCGCGACGATCCGGCCCCGGAGCCACGATCGCCGGGCGATCAGATGGGCGACGAAGAAGTGCAGCGATCCGTCGACCAGCACCTCGCCGAGGTCGACGGGGAACGTCCGGGCCTGCGCATCGCGGAGGCGGGCTTCGTCTCCCGTCGCGCCACAGGTGCGGGCGAGGTCACCTCCGAGCAGGCCGAGCGTCGGCAACGGCGCACTGGTGCGCCGGGCCGCGGTCACCACGGCGCGGGCCTCGGCGTCGGAGCGCACGACGACCCCGTCGTCGGGCAGGGGCCCTGGACTCCCCCACTCCTCACCCTTGCGGATCGTCACCGTCGGCCTCTTCGTCGTCGGCCTCTTCGTCGTCGTCGATCGATGCCGATGCCGACACCACGCCACGCTCGAGCGCCCCCGTGGCCCGCCGTGCCGTGGCCCGGGTGGCAGGATCTGGCGCGAGCTGGCCGATCTGACGGACCAGGTCGATCAGCTGCCGGATGGTCCGGACGAAGTCACCCCCGGTGAGGTCGAGGCCGCTCTCCTCCAGCAGGGTCGCCAGACCGGTACCGGCACACCACTCGTGAGCCATGCGGGTGAACCCGTGGTCGGCCCCGCGGGACAGGGGGAGGCCGGCCTCGTCCTCGTCGGCCTGGATCTGACGGACGATCTCGTCGATCTCCCCCGCCCGGGCTCGTACCCGGCGCGAGGGGTGGTGCGGGGCGGGCGGCGGTCCCGGAGCCCGGTGCTCGTAGACGAGCACGGAGGCCACCGCCGCCAGCTCGGGCGCATCGAGATCGTCGAAGCACCCGGTGGCGATCGCCTCGGCGACCACGAGGTCGGCCTCGTGGTACACGCCGGCGAGCAGCTGTCCTCGGTCGGTCACCGACCAGCCGTCGACGTACCCCCATGCGTCGAGGAGGGCGAGGACCCGGTCGAACTGGACGCCGATGGTGCCGGTCTGGGCTTCGATGCGCCGTTCCAACTCGTCGACCTCCCGCCGGAGTCGTTCCGCCCGATCGAAGGCTCGTACGTGGGCCTCGGCGTCGGGGCAGCCGGCCACCGGGTGGTCGATCGGCGCGGTCGTCTCGGCCGCCGGGTCACGCGAGGATCCGATCCGGACCCGGGCCAGGCGGGCAGCCACCTGGGCGCGGAAATCGCTGTCGTCGGGAAGGTACGGCTGGGGCAGATCGACGGTGCCGAGCACTCTCGGTGCGTCGTCGAAGTCGGCCATGCCGACGATCTCCACGTGGCGAGCGGGACCGACGACCTTGACCCTGATCGCACCGCCCTTGCGATAGGCGACCGACAGTACGGCGACGCGTGGTTCGGCGGCGGTGGCGATGACGTCGCCCGGGCGCAACCGGGCCAGGCCCTGCTCGAGGCGTTGGCGCCGGACCCGACGGGGCGCGTTCGTCCGGGTGAGGTCGCGGTACTCGGCGACGTCCCCTCGCTCGCAGCTCGCGTCGGGGAGAACGGCATCGAGCGCCTGGCGACGCGTGCGCAACCGGCGCTCGAGGACGACGACGGCCCGGTCGGCCTGGTACTGGGCCAGCGATTGGTTGAGCAGTCGGCGGGCGACGTCACGGTCGTGGCGCCGGATCAGGTTCACCGCCATGTTGTACGTGGGACGAAAAGCGGATCGGAGCACGAAACTCCGGCTGGCGGCCAGCCCGGCGACCTGACCGAAGGGCACGAACGGCGACCACAGGACGATGGCGGTGCCGCGGTCGTCGATGCCGCGCCGGCCCGCCCGACCGGTCAGCTGGGTGTACTCGGCCGGCGTGAGGAACTCGCGTCGCTCGCCGTTGAACTTGGTGAGCCGCTCGATCACCACCGCCCGCGCCGGCATGTTGACCCCGAGGGCGAGCGTCTCGGTGGCGAAGACCACCTTGACCAGCCCCGCTTCGAAGCAGGCTTCGACCGCTTCCTTGAACGGCGGCACGTGCCCGGCATGGTGGGCGGCGACGCCGGCCTCCAGACCGGCCATCCAGCGATCGGCGCCCAGGGCGTCGAGGTCAGCGGCCGTGAGGCTGGTGAGATGGCCCTCGGCGATGGTGCGGATCTGGCCCCGCTCCTCGGCACTGGTGAGCCGGACGCCCGCGTCGAGGCAGGTCTTCACCGCGTCGTCGCACCCGGCCCGGCTGAACACGAACACGATGGCGGGGAGCAGGTCGTCGTCGACCAGGACGTCGATGGCGTCGAGGCGGGACGGGGTGTACCACCGCCGGCGCGGCCGACCGCCACGCCCACCCCGGGGCCGGCCGCCCCGGCCCCGCCGGGAACCGGCGTCCCGATCGACGTCGAAGCGGTCGCCCTCGGGATTGGGGCGACCGTCGACGGTGGTGGCGATGAGGTGCAGCTGGTCGCTGGACTTGTCGCCCACCAGGTAGGTGTTGTCCAGGCTCACCGGCCGGGTCTGCTCCACCACCACGTCGGTCGGGCCCCGCACGGTGGTGAGCCAGTCGCCGATGTCGTGGGCGTTGGACACCGTCGCCGACAGGCAGACCAGCTGCACGTGCTCCGGCAGGTGGACGATGACCTCTTCCCACACCGGGCCCCGGAAGCTGTTCTGCAGGTAGTGGACCTCATCGAGCACCACCACCCCGAGGTCGTCCAGGGCCTTGCCCGCGTAGATCATGTTGCGGAGCACCTCGGTGGTCATCACGACCGCGGGCGCGTCACCGTCGATGGTGTTGTCGCCGGTCAGCAGCCCGACGCGACCCGGCCCGTGCCGGGCGCGCAGATCGTTGAACTTCTGGTTCGACAGCGCCTTGATGGGGGTGGTGTAGAAGGCCCGCAGGCCACGGTCGAGGGCGTCCGCCACCGCGTAGTCGGCCACCACCGTCTTGCCGGCACCGGTGGGGGCCGAGACCAGGACCGAGCGCCCCGCGTCGAGGGCGGCGACGGCGTCGAGCTGGAACTGGTCGAGATCGAACCCGTAGCCATCGAGCAACGCCGCCGTGGAAGGGCCGTGCGGTGCCGGCATCAGCGGGAGTCGACCTCGCTCTTGCGTCGCTTCCTCGTCAGCAGGAGGCCGATGATGATCGACGCCTCGTAGAACAAGATCATCGGTACCGACAAGATGGTGAGGCTGTACGGGTCGCCCGAGGGGGTGAGCACGGCGACGATGATGGTGATCCCCACGATGGCGTAGCGCCGGATGCTGCGCAAGGTGTCGGCCGTGACCACCCCGGCGAGCTGGAGGAACACCAGGATCACCGGGAACTCGAACCCGACCCCGAACGCCAGCATCATGTACGAGATCAGCTGGAAGTAGGGCGCCGGCCGGAACTGGGCCTGCAGGTTCTTGCCGCCGATGTTGACCAGGAAGTCCAGGGCCTTGGGCAAGGTGTAGTAGGCCAGCGCCGCACCCATCACGAACAGGACCAGCGCGCTGACCACGAACGGCACTGCGTACTTCTTCTCGTGGGAGTACAGCCCCGGGGTGATGAAGCGCCAGACCTGCCACAGGATGACCGGCATGGCCAGGCCCACGCCTACGTAGCCGGTCATCTTCAGCCGGACGGTGAAGCCTTCCAGTGGCTCGGTCTGCAGCAGCCGGCAATCGTTCAGCGACGCGCCCTGCAGGTTGCAGTAGGGCTTGAGCAGGAGATCGAAGATCCAAGGGTAGAGGAACCAGGCGATGACGGCGCCGACGGTCACGGCGATGGCGATCTTGACGATCCGGTCACGCAACTCGGCCAGGTGGGCGAGCAGCGGCATCCGCCCTTCGTCGTCAGCCCGGCGACCGGCCTTCTTCGTCGCCACGGATCAGGACGCGCTGGACGCTGGGCTGTCGCCACCCGAGGACGCGTTGTTCGAAGGGTCGACGGTCACGTCAGAGCCTTCGGAGCCGGAGCTCTCCTTGGATGCCGACGGTTGCGTCCCGGCATCGGCGCTGCGGGCCTGCGCCCCCTCGATCGCCGCCAGCTCTGCTTCGGCAACGGCTTGGGCCGCGCCCGGATCGTGGTTGTCGCTCGACGGTCCGGCGGCGTCGGCGCGGCGAGCCGCCTCGGCGTCTCGCTCCGCCTCGGCCATGGCACCGCGCAGGTCGGTCTGGAAGCCGGCGGAGATGCGCCGGAGCTCGCCGACCACCTGGCCGAACTGCCGGATCGCACCTGGGAGCTTCTCCGGTCCGAGAACCACCAACGCCACGAGGGCGATGACGAGCAGCTCCATGCCGCCGACGTTGAACATGGCCGAGAGTGTACCGCCGAGATTTTCGCCTCCGAGTTCGCCCGGAGCGTTCGCCCCGGGTCAGGTGGTCTCGTGCGTGGTGTCCGAGTTGCCCGAATCGGGGCTGGCCAGCAGCTGGTCCAACCAGTCGTCACCGTCGAGCACGGCGTGGAAGTCGAGCAGGTCGTCGTGGGTGAAGACCGGCGCGTCGCCCCGTCGCTCGTGCAGCTCCGCCGGCAACGACCATGCGGTCATCTCGACGCCGGATGCCAGCAGCAGGTCGACGACCCGAGGCTCGGCCTCCTTGACGACGGCCATGTCGCAGCTCGGGCAGCGGAACACGTAGCTCCCGGCGTTGTCGTCGATGCACACCCGCACGTGGACGTCGTCCACCCGCAGTTCGACATCACCGCAGTCGACGCAGCTTGCCCTGATCCGTGTCGCCATGTCCGTCCTCCCGGTCTCCCTACTCACGTTGAATGCTTCGACAACTTCGGGCCGCTCCTTGAGCGATTCCGGCCGGCTCTTCGCCGATTGCCGATCCCGCGAGTCGGGGATGCCAGTCTTGGGCCATGGCTCGAGTGCAACCGCTGCGACACCCGCCGCTCGGCTTCGCGCACCGTGGGGCACGGGCCCACGCCCCCGAGAACACCTTGGAGTCGTTCACCCTCGCGCTGCGTCTCGGCGCCACCGGACTCGAGAGCGATGTGTGGGTCACCTCGGACGGAGTGGCGGTCCTCGACCACGACGGCATCGTGGGGCGGTTCCGCAGGCGCTCGATCGCCGATGTCGCCCGCCGCGATCTCCCCGAGCACATCCCGTCGCTGGAGGAGCTCTACGAGACCGTCGGCACCGGTGTCCCCCTGTCGCTCGACGTCAAGGACCCCGATGCCCTGGAACCCACGCTGCGGGCCGCCGAAGCCGTCGGAGCCGCCGGCGAGCTGCTCCTGTGCCACCCCGATTGGGAGCTGCTGGCCAGCTGGCGCGCCCGGTCCGACGCGGCGGTGCTGGTCGACTCGACCCGCATCCACCGGGTCAAGGAAGGACCGGAGCGTCGCGCGATGGCGCTGCGCAACGCCGGCATCGCCTGCATCAACATGCACGAGAGCGACTGGACGCCCGGCCTCACGACGCTGTTCCACCGGTTCGACATCGAGTGCTTCGGGTGGGATGCGCAGCTGCCGCGCGTGCTCGATCAACTCCTGGCCAAGGGCGTCGACGCGGTCTACTCGGACCACGTCGACCGCATGGTGGACGCCATCGCCCGCCTGCCGTGAAGGTCAACCGGCCATCAGGTCGGGCAAGGGTTCGCGGTGGACGATCACGAGGCGACGAGTCGGGCGGGTCAACGCCACGAACAGGGCCCGGTATCCCGCGGGTTCGGCCGCCACGATCTCCGCCGGTTCGACGACGATCACGGCATCGAACTCCAGCCCCTTTGCCAGCAGGGGATCGAGCACCGCCACGGTGCCGAGCCCCTCGCCACCACTCCCCCACGCCACGCCGGCGGCATCGAGCCCGGTGCCGAGGCTGGCATGGCGTTCTCCGATGGCGATCACCGCCACGGTCCCTCGCCCCTCCGTGGCCCGTCGTGCGTGTTCGACCGCAGCACGGATCACGTCGGCGACGCCGTGGATCTCCGGCTCGGCCCCGGTGTGTCGGATGGAGCGTGCCGGCGTGACGTGGGGCGCGGCGACCGGCAGCAAGCGGTTGGCGAGATCGAGGATCGGGGCCGGTGTGCGATACCCGACGGTCAGCTCGGCGAAGTGCAGCGGCGCGTTGGTCTGCACCACTGCGGCCACCTCCTCCCAGGATCGTGCGGCCCATGCCCGTGTCCCCTGAGCGAGGTCACCCACGATGGTCATCGACCCTCCGGCGGCCCGCCGTCGCAGCATGCGCAGCGCCATCGTCGACAGGTCCTGCGCCTCGTCGACGACGATGTGTCCGTAGGTGGCGCGAACGCCGGTGATGCGGCTCTCCGCCTCGTCGATCAGCGCCACGTCTGCGGGACTCCACCGCTCGTCGCTGACCCGCGCGGCCACGGGTCGTCCCAGCAGCTCGATCTCGTCCGGATCGAGGATGTCCCTGGCGGCCCGGCGCCGGACGGTGGCGCTGCCCAGCAGTCGCTGCACCGTGGCGGCCGCGCCGACGGTGGGCCAGATGCGGTCCACCACGCGACGGAACGCTTCGTCACTCCGGGCGGCCGCGACGAAGTTGGCCTTGAGGGCCGGGACCTCGGCGGTTCGCTCGTGGATGGCGTAGGCGTCGTGGAGGAGCTGGTTGCGTAGGCTCTCCTTCCCGGTGGCATGGGGGACGTTCCGGCTGGAGATGTCGTGCACGGCGCGGGCGACCCCGGAGGGATCGATGCGCACGGCACCCCAGGTCGTGCTGATCGACACCGCCTCGGTGGGAATCCGGATCGACGCTCGCACCGCGGCATCGACCACCGCGGCCATCCGACCGTCGCCCTTGAGCCGGGTCACTGCGGGGGGATCGTCGTCGCCCAGCCGGATGGAGGACGGATGTAGTCCCTCGATGGTGGTCTGGCGGACGGCGGTCTCGCCCAGGCTGGGCAACACGTCAGCGACGTAACGCAGGAAGACCGGGTTGGGGCCGATGACGAGGACGCCGGTGTCCATCAGCTCCATGCGGTGCTCGAACAGCAGATAGGCGGCCCGATGCAGGGCGACCGCCGTCTTGCCCG
The DNA here is from genome assembly GCA_963730345.1 of uncultured Acidimicrobiaceae bacterium. Classification (GTDB taxonomy): domain Bacteria; phylum Actinomycetota; class Acidimicrobiia; order Acidimicrobiales; family Salinilacustritrichaceae; genus Salinilacustrithrix. Next base: position 35,628 of record CAVSRP010000040.1, on the reverse strand, counting down.
TCCCGGGCCCGCCCTGCACGATGAGCAGCCGGTCGAGTGGGGTGCGGATCACCTCGTCCTGCTCGGTCGCGATCGTGGCCACGATGTCTCGCATCGTTCCGGTTCGCTCGCGGTCGAGCTCGGCCAGCAGCGGATCGGGGATGCCGCCGGAGACCGCCGATCCCTCCGGATCGTTGAAGTCCTCCTCGAGGATGTCGATCAGCTCGGCGCCCTCGGACGTGAACCGGCGCCGGATGTCGAGCCCCATCGGATCGTGCACGGTGGCCCGGTAGAACGGGACCGACACCGGCGCCCGCCAGTCCACCACCAGGGGTTCGCCGGTGTCGTCCTCGACGTGGCGCCGACCCACGTACCAGCGGTTGTCGCCCTCGTCGATGCGTCCGAACGCGGGCACGCCCGCCCGATCGGACAGTGAGTCGAGCCGACGGAGCAGGTGCCAGCGGGCGACCTCGGAGTCGGATTCGGTGGCGGCGGAGTCCGCCTCCTCGATCGACCGGCTCGTCCGTGCCGCCATGGCGGCGATCGCGGCACGCGCCCGGTCGAGGTGACGTTGCTCGAGCGCGAGTTCGGGATGCGCCACAACTCCTCCAGAGCGGCTTGCCTGGGTGGGCCCAGGCCGGTTCCGGGCGGCGTCGTCATCGAGTGTCCCGACCGTGCGCGCCAACTCCCCGACCGGCACGGCGCCGGTGGGGCGGACGAGAAACCGTAGCCTCCCCGACGATGGGGCGTCGCGCTCGTTTTCCCGGGCTCGTTCGATCCGCTCACCGTGGCCCACCTCGCCATCGCGGATCGGGTCCGGGTGGAGTTGGCGGTCGAGACCGTCGACCTGGTGATCTCCCGCGTCGCGCTGGCGAAGGAAGACAGCGTCACCGCTCCGGCGGAGCAACGGGTGGCTGCCATCCGGGCGATGGGCCGTACCGGCCGACCGTGGCTCGGCGCGCGGATCACCGAGGCCCAGCTCCTGGCAGACATCGCCGACGGCTACGACGTGCTCGTCATCGGGGCCGACAAGTGGCACCAGCTCCACGACGTCGTCTTCTACGGGGGCTCGACCGACGCGCGTGACGCGGCCCTCGATCGGTTGCCATTGCTCGCGGTGGCCCCCCGATCAGGCGTGACGACGCCGACCGGAGCTCGACTGCACATCCTGTCGGTTCCCGCCGCGCACCACGAGGTGAGCTCGACGGCCGTGCGGCGCGGGCGCGAGGAGTGGCGGGCCCGGCCCCGGCCCTGACCGGCCGGTCGTCACAACGTGGACAGGTCCGACAACGGCCAGATGATCACGAATGCTCGCCCCACGATGGAGTCCTCCGGGATCGACTTGAACCGCCGGGAGTCGTCGGACGCGGCGCGGTTGTCGCCCATCACCCAGATACGTCCCGCGGGGATCACCTCCGGACCGAAGTCGGAAGTGAACGCACCGTCGGGCAGATAACTCTCGTCGAGTGGCTGGCCGTCGACGTACACCTGGTTGTCTCGACCCTCCACCGTCTCCCCCGGGAGGGCGACCACCCGCTTGATCAGCTCGGCGATGCCGTCGGCACCAGGACCGCCGGGTCGGTCGAAGACCACCACGTCGCCGCGGTGCACGTGACCGAACTCGTAGCTCAGCTTGTTGACCAGCACCCGGTCACCCACCTCGAGCGTGGGCACCATCGATTCCGACGGGATGTAGAACGCCTGGATCAGAAAGGTCTTGACCAGCAGCGCCACGACGAGGGCGCCGACGATGACCGCCACCCACTCGATGACCGAACGGGTCGAGTGCGACAGGCGCGGTTCCTCGTCGGCTTCGGGAGGCGTCTCGTCGTCGGGGATGGCGTCCATCACTGAGCGCCGAGCGTACAAGCTGCCCTCGGCACGACCGATACCGCCCCTCAGTCCTGGTAGCGGGCGAGCAGGCGGCGGGCGGCCCGGGCACCGGCCTCGGTCAGCTCGTCGGGACCGTCCACCACTCGCGCGTCGGGCCCCAGCCGCAGCAGGAGCCGCTCGAGCCACGGTTCGGCGCTGACGGCCAGCGTGACCCGCGTGCGGCCGTCCCCGAGCTCGGTCACGGCATCGTGCGGATACTGCTCGACGACCCAGGACGCCGCCGCGGGGATGTCGATCGTGACCCGGGGCAATGTCGCATCGGCGTGGAACGAAACCATCTCGGTCGGGACCTCGGACGGTTCGAAGTGCTCGTCGGTGAGTTCGAGGCTGGTGATGCGGTCGACCCGGAACACCCGGTGATCTCCGGACGATCGGCAGTAGGCGTCGAGGTACCAGGAACCATCGGTGGCGAAGCGCCGCAGCGGCTCGATGTCGCGTTCGGTGGATTCGTTGCGGGCATGGCTGAAGTATTCGACGTGCACGACCCGCCCCTCGGCCATCGCCTCGTCGAGGGCGCTCAGCAGTTCGGTCTCGTCGTCGGCGAGCACCACACCGAGATCGTCGTCGAGATCGATCCCGAGCACGCCCGCCACCTTCTGCACGCCCCGAGCCAGCGGGCCGTCGGGATCGTGCCCCGGTTGGGCTTCGGAAGCGAGACCGGCTGCCAGGAGACCGAGGGCCTCGTCGCGTGTGAGACGCAGTGGCCGTTCGAAGAAGTTCGTGTACCTGATCCACACCCGGTCGTCGTCGACGTCGACATCCACGAGGCTCTCCGGTGTGTAGGGGTAGAGCCCGACGAGGAACACCACGTTGAGGTCGTCGAGCAGTTCGTCGCGGGTGATGTCGAACCGGTCGCACACGTCGGTGATCAGCGGACCGTCCTGGCTGGCGATCCACGGGACCATCGACAGGATCCGCCCGAGGCGGTCAGTGGCGCTGGGCCGGGCCATCAGCGGTGGGGTTCGCCGGCCAGCGCCTCGAGCCACGTCCGCACGTCGGCCCGCAGCTCGGGGGGACCGAGCACCTCGGCGTCATCGAGGAAGTCGAACAGGAAGCTCCGGAAGCCATCCCGGCGGCGGACGGGGAACTCGAGGACGACGGCACCGTCGGGCTCCCAACTGATGTCGACATCGCCGCCCACCAGTCGGACGGCGAGGGCCGCCTGGGGCCGATCGACCCGGACACGCGCCTGGACGGGCTCGTCGTCGCCGAGGGCCCACCCATCGAGGCGAAGTGGGTGGGTCGACGGATCGACGTGGACCTCGACCGAGTCGGGCGCATCGGCGTCGATGGCCCCCTGGACGCGATCAAGGCGGAAGGATCGGCTCTCGCCTGCCCCGGTGTCGTGACCCTGCAGGTACCAGTGGCCCCGTTCGTGGTGGAGCCGGAACGGGTCGACCACGCGGTCCTTGTCCCGGTAGCGGAATCGGAGTCGCCGGTGCTGGCCGACCGCCTCGAAGGCCAGCGACAGGTTCGGAGCCGACGGCAACACCGCGATGTTGGCCGGTGCCGCGTCGGAGTGGATCGCGCCTCCCAGCTTGCGGAGTCCCGACACGGGGTTGGCCCCGTCGAGTCGGACCGCGGTGGCTGCGAGGTGGATGGCGGCGAGCTCGTCGGCATCGAGGCCGGGATCGGGCAGCCCGTACTCGTCCTGGTCGATGCGGTAGCCGTCCTCCGGCGGCATCCGCCCGGGCACGGGCTCGATCCGCAGCGGGATGTCCATCTCGCGCAGATCTTTCTTGTCCCGTTCGAAGGCCCGCTTGAACGAGTCCTTGTCCGGTGGATAGCCCGGGATCCGCCGGTGGAGCTCGTCGGCAGTGATGGGCCGCTCGGCGTGGAGCAGCTCGGCGATCAGGTCGAGCAGTCGTTCGAGTTTGGGGACGGCCATCGCGCCCGAAGGCTACCGACTGGCGGCGAGGACGCCGGCGGCGCCGGCCGCGGCGTAGAAGAGAGGATCGTCGGCCGGACCGCGTCCCATCGAGCGGACCTCGATCCCCCGGCCGTCGAGCAACGACGCCACATCGGGCACGTCGACGACGCGCACGTCGTGGCGGGTGTCGTCGACCTCGGCACCCGGCACCACGGCCACCTCGACGCGGTTGGCGGTCAGCCGCAGCACGGTGGCGACGTGATGGCTCGCCCCGCGGTGTCGGGGCCGGGCGTCGGCACCCGATGCCCGCACGCAGCAGATCGGCCGACCCCCCAGTGCCGCGGTGGCGTCGAGCACCGCGGCAGCTTCGACCGCGGTGGTACCGAGCTCGCAGTCGGTGCCGACCACCCCCGGGCCCATGCCGACGACGACGAGATCGGCATGCTCCACCGTTGCAGCGATGGCGAGCGCCGAGGGCATCGAGACCGCTTCCCGGTCACCCCCGAACGCGTGGCCGGCCGTGACCGTCGCCTGGATCAATCCGGCTTGTCGCATGGCAACCACCAGATCGGACAGGGCCAGCGGTAGCGAGGCGCCGTCGGTCATCACGTAGACAACCCGTCCATCGGGCCGGTGGTGGAGGAACGTGGCCGCCACGATCGGGACCTGGCTGTGCAGCGTGCAGGCCACCACCGGCACGCCGCCGAGATCGCTCCCCGGATCGATGTCCTCCTCGGTGGCACCGGTGTCGGTCTGCACACTGGTGTAGCGGACCTTCATGATGTGGCCGGGCCCCGGCGACGACCAGGTCCGCCGCGACAGGTTCCAGTGGACGACGTGCCAACCGCCCGTCCCGAGGCCGAGCTCGACGGCGGTGGTGTTGCACACGACGTCGTCGCCCACCGCCACCGGCCCGATCTGGGTGGTGAGCACGTAGGCCCGCTCGCCGTCAACCAGCACCCGTTGCAGTCCGCTCCGCTCCTCGAGGATCTCGGTGACGACGCCTGACCGGAAGGTGGGCACGCGACCCCTACAACGACGCGATCAGCCGTTCGACCCGGTCGTCCTGCGAGGTGAACGGGTCCTTGCACAGCACCGTCCGCTGGGCCTGGTCGTTCAGCTTCAGGTGCACCCAGTCGACGGTGTAGTCGCGGTTGCGCTCCTTGGCCCGACGGATGAACTCGCCCCGGAGCTTGGCCCGGGTGGTCTGCGGCGGTGTCTCGACCGCCTCGTCGATGGCGGCGTCATCACAGATCCGCTCGACGAGATCGTTGGCCTGGAGCTTGTAGAACAGACCTCGCTCGCGGTTGACGTCGTGGTACTGGAGGTCGATCAGGCCCACCTTCGGCGCGTTCAGCGCCAAGTCGTGCTTCGCCCGGTAACGCTCGATCAGGTGGTACTTGGTGACCCAGTCGCACTCACGCGACAGGCTGAGCGGATCCGAGGTGAGCCCCTTCATCACGTGGGCCCACATGTCGAGCGCCCGCTGCTCCTGGGCCGGGAAGCCCTGGCGGTCGGCATAGAGCAACGCACGATCGAGGTACTCCTGCTGGATCTGCAGTGCCGACAGCTCGCGGCCGTTGGCCAACCGGATGGTGCGAGTGCACGTGATGTCGTGGCTGATCTCCCGGATGGCGCGGATCGGGTTCTCGAGCGTCATGTCGCGCATGACGACGTTGGGGTCCTCGAGCATCCGCAGCAGGATCGCCATCGTCCCGACCTTGAGGTAGTTGGCGTACTCGTTCATGTTGGAGTCGCCGACGATGACATGGAGCCGGCGGTAGCGCTCGGCATCGGCGTGGGGCTCGTCGCGGGTGTTGATGATCGGCCGACTCCGGGTGGTGGCCGAGCTCACTCCCTCCCAGATGTGCTCGGCCCGTTGAGCGAGGCAGTACATCGCCCCTCTCGCGGTCTGCAGCACCTTGCCGGCGCCGGCGTAGATCTGGCGGGTGACGAGGAACGGGATGAGGTGCTCGGAGTACGAGCCGAGATCGTCGTGGCGGCTGGTGAGGTAGTTCTCGTGGCAGCCGTAGGAGTTGCCGGCCGAGTCGGTGTTGTTCTTGAACAGGTAGATGACCCCGCGGATCCCCTCCTCCCGCAATCGTTGCTCGGCGCTGGCGAGGAGTTGCTCGAGGATGCGCTCGCCCGCTTTGTCGTGCGTCACGAGGTCGACCAGGTCGTCGCACTCCGGGGTGGCGTACTCGGGGTGCGAACCGACGTCGAGGTAGAGGCGGGCGCCGTTGGCGAGGAAGACGTTCGAACTGCGGCCCCACGACACCACCCGCCGGAACAGGTAGCGGGCCACCTCGTCGGGGCTGAGCCGGCGCTGGCCCCGCAGGGTGCACGTCACCCCGTATTCGTTCTCCAGCCCGAAGATCCGACGCTCCACGCCGGCAACCTATCGGTGGCGCCGCGCCCCGGTGGGGCGGGTCGGTGTCAGTCGGGCGTCGTACCCCACCCGTTGCCGTAGCCGCTCTCGATGAACGTGCGGGCTTGGAGGGCGTCGGCGACGCTGCTGAACACGGCGAAGGACTCGGGAACGTCCCAGCGGTCGAGGACGAGCCGGCCCGACAACCGGGCGGCGACCACGCACCGGCTCGGGGTCGTGGCGGCGGTATTGATCGCCGCGCAGATCCGCTCCAGCGCGGTGCGATCGAGCAGGGTCACCCGATCGAGGTCGAGGATGACGGCCTCGGAGCCGGCGATGGCGGCCTCGATCGTGGGCGTGACCAGTTCGGCCAGCGCGTCGTCGAGCCCGCCGTCGATGGCGACGATCGTCACCCCGCGGCGCTCGGAGACGTGGAGGTGACCGTCGAGCAGGTCGATCGCCGGCATGGGCCCGGTGGTCACGGGGTCGAGATCGGCGGCCCCGGTGCGGGTGCCCATCGTGCCGGCCGCGACCGCCAACCCATTCTCAGGAGATCCGGTGTCCGGTGATCCGGTGTCTGGGCTGAGAATCGTCATGACGGGCTCCTGCTTCACGTTGCAATCAGGTTACAGCCTGTCATGCGATTGTCAAACCAATTTCAGTGCCTTCCAATGCGACCCGTGGCACCCCTCACGATGTTCCGGACGATGGGCCCACCAAGGCAGCCAGATCGTCACCTTCGATCCGGGCGAACTTACGGCGGCCGTTGCCCCGGGCGAGGACCGCGACCTCGAGCTCGGGACCGGAGATCTGCCGGTCCGGTCCGGCCAGTGCCGCGACGGCAGCCCGCAGCGCCTCCTCGAGACTCATGCCGTCGCGATAGGACTCCTCGAGACGGGCGGCGATCTCGTCGGCCTCGCCCCCGAGGACCGAGAACCGGGTCTCGTCGACGACCGATCCGTCGTAGAGGATGTGGAACAGCTCGTCGTCGGCCGCGTTCTCGCCGATCTCGGCCACGAGGATCTCGACCTCCATCGGCTTCATCTCGTGGGTGAAGATCTGGCCCAGCATCTGGGCGTAGGCGTTGGCCAGGCTGCGGGCGTCGACGTCTTCGCGGGAATAGGCGTAGCCCTTCATGTCGGCGTGGCGGACCCCGGCCACGCGGAGCTGGTCGAACTCGTTGTACTTGCCGACGCCGGCGAACGCGATGCGGTCGTAGATCTCGGAGATCTTGCGCAGGGTCGACGAGGAGTTCTCGGCGCAGATCAGGATGCCGCCGTCATAGCTCACCGCGCACAGGCTGCGGCCTCGGGCGATGCCCTTGCGGGCGTAGTCGGCCCGATCCTTCATCACCTGCTCGGGAGCGACGTAGAAGGGAGAGGTCATGCCGGCGCACCTCCCTGGTCGGTCGGCCGTTCGGACGGGGTGTTGGCCTGGGAGAACGAGCTCATGAGCCGCTCGAACCGGGCCCGGATGTCGCCATCGGTGATCCGGGAGAAGCCGTCGGCGTCGATGGTGGCCACCACGGGGAAGATGCCCCGCACCAGGTCCGGTCCCCCGGTGGCCGAATCGTCATCGGCCGCCTCGAACAGCGCCCGGATGGCGAGGTCCACGGCATCGGAGGGGTCCATGTCGTTCCGGTAGCCGATCTTGATCACCGTGCCGGCGTGCAGCGAGCCGGAACCGGTGGCCGCGTGGTGGAGCTCCTCGTAGCGCCCGCCGGTGACGTCGAACTCGAACAGCCGGCCGACCTCCCGCCCACGGTCGTAGCCGGCGAAGAGCGGGATGACCGCCATGCCCTGCATCGCGGCCGGCAGGTGGTTGCGGACCATGGCGCTGAGCTGGTTGGCCTTGCCCTCGAGGCTGAGCGCGTGGCCCTCGACCTTCTCGTAGTGCTCGAGCTGGAGCTGGAACAGCTTGACCATCTCCATGGCCGGACCGGCGGCGCCGGCGATGGCCACACCGGACCAGCGGTCGGCCGGGAAGACCTTCTCCATCGAGCGGTGGCTGATGAGGTTCCCCGAGGTGGCCCGGCGATCGCCCGCCATCACCACACCTCCAGCCGTTCGGATGGCCACCACGGTGGTGCCGTGGGTGATGGTCAACGGGTGGGCGGTGGCATCGGCCACCTTGGCCGCGGGGTCGTTCCCCTGGGCTCGGAGCAGACCGGCGAAGTCGGGCCCCGGATCCGTCTGGGGAGTGAAGAACGGCAAGTTCACCTGGCGGACACTATCTGCCGGGTACGGGTGCCCTTACGGCTGCCCCGGCGAAATGCGGAGCATTTCGTCAAAGTGACCGAGGTCGCAATGCGACCGAGATCACTCTCCACCCTTCTGGATGTAGGACTTCACGAAGTCCTCGGCGTTCTGCTCGAGCACGTCGTCGATCTCGTCGAGGAGGTCGTCGAGTTCGGCCTTGATCTTCTCCCCGCTCGCGGACCCGGACTCCGACGCCGCCGGGACGTCCTCGACCGGTTGTTCCTCGCGTTGCGGGGCGGACTTCCGCTTGTGCTCCCGTTCTGCCATCACCGACTCCAGGTTTACCTTCCGGTCGTGACGGGTGTCACGACCCGAGGCGACTGAGCAGCTCTGCCGCGGTGTCGCACTCGTCGATCAATGTACCCACGTGGGCCGCGGTTCCACGCGACGGTTCCATCATCGGGACCCGCCGCAGCGGATCTCCGCCGACGTCGAAGACGAGCGAATCCCAGTTGGCGGCCACGATCGACTCCGGCCACTTCTGCAGGCACCGCCCCCGGAAGAAGGCGCGAGTCGAGCCCGGTGGGTTGGTGACCGCGGCGGCAACCTCGTCGGGATCGGTGAGGCTCTGCAGCCCGGCCCGGGCCGCCAGGCACTTGTCGGGCCGCAGATCGTGGTACTGCAGGCCAATGGCGGCCAGGCGGGCGTCGCCCCAGTCGAGACCGTGTCGTTCCCGGTAGCCCTCGATCAGACGGCGCTTGGCCACCCAGTCGACGACGTCGGCCACCGAGTCGGGCTCGGTCTCGAGCCCGACGAGCACTGCTTCCCAGCGAGCGAGGACGTCGGTGCCGACCGCGTCGCCGACGCACTCCAGGCCGCGCGTCTGCGCGTACTTGCGGGCTCGCTCGAGGTACTCCCACTGCAGCTCGAGCGCGGTGATGGTGCCACCATCCGCCAGGTCGAGCGTGAGGGACAAGCTGGGATCGTGGGACACGGCCCGCAACGCTGGTACCGGGGTGGCCAGCGAGAGGTCGACACCCAGCTCGTCGTCCTCGATCATGGCCAGCACGATGGCCGTGGTACCGACCTTGAGGTAGGTGGCGACCTCGGACATGTTGGCGTCGCCGATGATGACATGCAGGCGGCGGTACTTCTGGGCGTCGGCGTGGGGCTCGTCGCGCGTGTTCACGATGGGGCGCTTCAGCGTCGTCTCGAGGCCGACCTCCTCCTCGAAGAAGTCCGCTCGCTGCGACAACTGGTACGGCACGTCGTCGGCACTGAGGCCCGGCACCTCGACGCCGACCTTGCCCGCGCCGCAGTAGAGCTGACGGGTGACGAAGAACGGGGTGATCTGGCGCACGATGCGACCGAACGGTGTCTCCCGGGCCAGGAGGTAGTTCTCGTGGCAGCCGTAGCTGTTGCCCTTCCCGTCGGAGTTGTTCTTGTGGATGACGATCTCCTCGCCCGGCGTCAGCAGCGCCCGCGCAGCCAGCATCGACCGGCGCAGGATCTCCTCGGCCGCCCGGTCCCAGGTGACCACCTCGAACGCGTCGGCGCACTCGGGAGTCGAGCACTCGGGATGGGCGTGGTCGACGTAGTAGCGGGCCCCGTTGGTCAGGACGGCGTTGACGAGGTGCGTCTCGACCTCGGGTGGGTAGGCGCTGGCCGGCGTGGTCCCCCGAGCGTCGTTGTGGGGCATCTCGTCCTCGAAGTCCCAGCTGACGCGCGGTGCGGTACGGGCGGCCTGTCCGGTGCGGGCCAGCTCCTGCACGTACGCGTTGATGAGGATCGACGACGCCGTGATCGGGTTCGACTCGCCGGCACCACGCACGACGATCCCGAACTCGGTCTCGATGCCACAGATCTTGGGGACCGTCATGGGGCGAACCTACCCGTCGGTCAGCCGATCACCGGGGGCGGCGGAACGGATTGAGCAGGTCGGCGCCGGGCAGCTTGGCCAGGTTCCCGAGCACCGCCTCGTTGATCTGGGCCGACCGCTTCACCAGCTCGGTGGCCTCGGCCAGGCCGGCGGCATCGAGCGCGTCGGTCACCCGGCGCAGCGAGGCCACCACCTCGGTGAGATCCTCGCTCACCCGGCGGATGTGGACCGACGCCTCCCGCAGCGCGGCCAGCGTCTCGGGCAGCTGCTCGACCTCGGTCTGCATCTTCTTGGCCCACGGAAGGATCGCCATCGCCTGCCCCCTCGCGGATCGGCGTTACAGGTACTGACCGGTGGCGACCCGTTCGATGGAACGGCCACCCTCGGCGGCCTCGTCGTCTGCCCGTTGGATGAGCGTACGCACGTAGACGATGCGCTCGCCCTTCTTGCCCGAGATCTTGGCCCAGTCGTCGGGATTCGTCGTGTTGGGCAGGTCCTCGTGCTCCTTGAACTCCTGCTTGATGGAAGCCAGCAAATCGGCGGTCTGGATCCCCTTGCTCCCGCCGGCGAGCAGGCGCTTGATGGCCAGCTTCTTCGAGCGTCGGACGATGTTCTCGATCATCGCGCCCGAGGAGAAGTCCTTGAAGTACATCAGCTCCTTGTCGCCGTTCTGGTAGGTGACCTCCAGGAACCGGTTGCGATCCTCGGTGGAGTACATCTCCTCGACGGTCTTGTCGACCATGGCCGCGATCGCCTTGTTGACGTCGCCGCCGCCGAGGTCGTTGATCTCGTCGGCATCGATCGGGACGTGCGAGGTCAGGTACCGCAGGAAGATCTGCCCGGCCGAGGTCTCGTTCGGGCGCTCGATCTTGATCTTCACGTCCAGGCGGCCGGGCCGGAGGATGGCCGGGTCGATCAGGTCCTCCCGGTTCGACGCACCGATGACGATCACGTTCTTCAGTGACTCGACGCCGTCGATCTCGGCCAGCAGCTGGGGAACGATGGTGGACTCCATGTCGGAGCTGATGCCCGAGCCGCGGGTGCGGAACATCGAGTCCATCTCGTCGAAGAACACGATGACCGGCCAGCCCTCCTCGCTCTTCTCCCGGGCCCGCTGGAACACGAGCCGGATCTGGCGCTCGGTCTCGCCCACGTACTTGTTGAGCAGCTCGGGGCCCTTGATGTTGAGGAAGAAGCTGCGCGCTTCGTTCCCGGTGGACTCGGCCACCTTCGTCGCCAGGCTGTTGGCCACCGCCTTGGCGATCAGGGTCTTGCCGCAGCCCGGCGGGCCGTAGAGCAAGATCCCCTTGGGCGCCGGGAGCTCGAACTCGGCGAACAGCGCCTGGTGCAGGAACGGGAGCTCGACCGCGTCGGCGATCTGTTCGATCTGGTCGTCGAGTCCGCCGATGTCGGAGTAACGGACGTCGGGCACCTCCTCGAGCACGAGGTCCTCGACCTCGGGGCGGGGCAGCTTCTCGAGCAGCAGCCCGGACCGGGTGTCGAGCAGCATCGTGTCGCCGCTGCGCAGCCGGGTGCCCACCAGGGCATCGACCAGTTCGACGACCCGCTCCTCGTCGGCCCGGCCCACGATCAGGGCCCGTCGGTGGTCCTCGAGCACCTCCTTGAGGGTGACCACCTCGCCCTGACCTTCGGGGGCCCGAGACAGGATGATGCTGAAGCTCTCGTTGAGCACGACCTCGGCACCCTGGGTCAAGACGTCGGCGTCGTCGATCAGCTCGGGGTGCACCGCGACACGCATCTTGCGACCACCGGCGTGGACGTCCGCGGTTCCGTCGTCGTTCATGCCGAGGAACGTGCCGTAGGCCGAGGGCGGCTGGGTGAGCTTGTCGACCTCCTCGCGCAGCGCGGCGATGTGCTCGCGGGCCTCGCGCAGGGTGTAGCTCAGCTTCTCGTTCTGGGCCACCGCCTGGGACAACTGACCCTTGGTCTCGAGCAGGCGCTCCTCCAGGGTCCGGACGCGCTTGGGCGTGTCCTGCAGCCGCTTGCGGAGCTGCACCACCTCGTCTTCGAGGCCCTCCACCTGGAGCAGCAGCTCGGACCGCTCGGCCGCGTCGCCACCGTGGTCGTCGGGCTGACCGATCCGGTCCGGGCCGTCAGATCCGTCGCTGGATGCCATCGGTGCGCTCCTGTCCTCGTCCGTCGCGGACCATACACCTGCCCCGAGACCGTGCGGTGTCGTTCGGCGGGTGGCGTTCGACCGTGTGTCAGTCGATGTTCTGAGGCGCAGCCGAAGAACTCGGGTTTGGCGAAGCCAAAACGTTTCCGCGGGAGTTGCCGGTTCAATTCGCCGAGCCGGTATGGTGACGTCCAAGGCCGACAGGGCCAGATGACCACGAACAACTCGCACCGCAGGAAGGGCGACACCGACATGAAGGTCTGGATCGATCAGGATCTCTGCACGGGCGACGGTCTGTGCGAGGAGATCGCCCCCGACGTATTCGCACTCCTCGATGACGGGCTCGCCTACGTCAAGGACGGCGACAAGATCCTCAGCGACCCCGGCGGCGCCGAAGGCGTGGCCCCGGTTCCCGCTGGCCAGGAAGAAGCCACCATCGAATCCGCCGAGGAATGCCCCGGCGAGTGCATCTTCATCGAAATCTAGAACCGGAACTGGGACACGACCTCCGCTTCGACGGAGGTCGTGTCGCGTCCCAGGTCAGTGGCGCAGGCAGGGTCCGGTGTCCACCGGCTGTGCGAGGTTCCCGGGGTCGTTGCTGAGCACGGCGTTCACCTCGGTGACGTCGAGCGCGTAGGCGACGTTCGGGTCATCGGGGGCGATGGCGAAGGCCACACCGACCACTGCCCCGCTCCCGTCGACCAAGGCAGCACCCGAATCACCGGGATGGAGCTGCGAGGCGAGGATCAGCACCTGACGCTCGGTCCGGTGGGAGTCGTAGATGTCGCTGCCGACGGCTCGCACCTCGTCGCCCACCGTGAACGGCGCCACCCGGAGCGGTGCTCCGCCCGGATGGCCGAAGGCGCCGCCGGAACTGCCTCGCTTGCTGTCCCCCAGGGGAAGCGGCGTGCGGGCCATACCGGCCACGCGGAGCACGGCCAGATCACGGTCGGTGTCGAAGACCACGACGGTGGCGTCGAGCATGCGCCCGTCGTCCCGCTCCACCTGCGTGCTGTCCTCCCCGGCCACCACATGGGCATTGGTGACGATGACGTCCTGACCCAGGGTCACGAAGCCGCTCCCCTCCTGGATCCGGTTGCAGGCGATGCCGGTGACCTTGACGGTCGACGGCGTGACCCGGGCAACCAGGGCCGGCGTCAGTCCGGCGTCGGTCGGGGGCGGACCGATGTTCGGTGCCGGCGTGAGGGCCTGGAACACCTGCGGGAACTGGTCCTCGCCCACCAGGCGACGCAGTGCCACGAGGGCGTCGGGGGCATCGGGGAAGACGCGGTCGATGGTCTTGGCCACCACCGATCGGCGGGTCTGCTCGGCGACGAAGCCGGGGGAATGAGCCATGGTCGGCAGCAGCAGCCAGACCGCGACGGCGACACCGACCAGGCCGGCGACCGCACCCAGCGCGTGGTCGGCGACCGCCCAGTCCTGGCTGGGGAGCCGGAACCGGATGTGGCTCCCGATCACCAGGCCGATGGCTTGACCGATGAACGAACCCCCGAGGAGCACGACCCCGGCGATCGCGAGCAAGCCACCGGGAGATCCGCCGGAGTACTGCTCGAGCACCCACGGCAGCACGCGGGCCGCCGCGAGCAGGCCGAGTCCCATCCCCAGCCACGACGCCGTGCGGGCGAGGAAGCCCAATCGGTACCCACCGACGATGGCGAGCACGGCGACGCCGAGGAGGGAGAGGTCGAGGAGGTTCACGCCGGTTGCGGCTCAGCTCTCGGCCGCGAGCAGCCGGGCACTGGTGAGGAACCCGGTGTGCGCCACCATGCGATGGTCGGGTCGGATCGACTGGCCCTCGATGTGCCACGTGCGCTGCAGCACCTCGAGCGTCTCGGCGAACTCGAACCGGGATTCGTCGAGTCGCTGTCGGAGCGTGGCTGCCTGACCGATGGTGGGCGTGTAGGCCACGAGGATCCCCCCCGTTCGCAGGGAGGTCTCGGCGTGCGGGACGACCCGCCACGGTTCGGGCAGGTCGAGGACGACCCGGTCGAGATGTCGCTCGTCGATGCCGTCGTAGCAGTCACGCAGCTCGGTCCGGTAGTTGACGGCCAGGTCCGGGGTGAAGCGCTCGACGTTGGCGCAGGCCCGGTCGGCGAAGTCGTCGCGCAGCTCGTAGCCGACGATCGACGCGCCGGCCCGCAACATCGCCATCGAGAGTGCGCCGGACCCGACGCCGGATTCGAGCACCCGCACGCCGGGACGGATGTCGGCCATGATCAGGATCGGGCCCAGGTCCTTGGGGTAGATCACCTGGGCGCCGCGGGGCATCTTGAGCACCACGTCGTTCAACGTCGGTCGCAAGGCCAGGATCCACGCCCCGTGGCTGGTTCGGTAGGTGGTCCCCTCCGGCGATCCGAGCAGCTGGTCGTGGGGCAGTACCCCGGTGTGGTTGTGGAACTCGCCGCCCTCCTGCAACGTCACCAGGTAGCGGCGGCGCTTGCGGTCGATGAGCAGGACGTCGTCACCGGGCACGAACCGGCGCTCGGGGTCGGTCGGGGTCACCGTCGGCCCCGCTTCGGCGGCGCCAGCGTCACCGGCTCGGTACCCCGGGTGCGCTCGAGCAGCGTGCAGAAGGCACACACCTCGTTGGTGCTCGGCGCCCCACAGCGCTGGCACAGACCCCGTCCGCCATCGTCGATCGCATCGGTGTCGGCGGTGAAGCGGTCGGCCGCCTTGGCGAGGAACTCGTGGTAGAAGGCGTGCTTGGCGCCGGGGGACGCGGCCTCCACCTCGTTGAGCGCCTCCTTGTACCCGATGTGCTTGTTGCCGCCAGCCATCGGGCACTCCTCGACGATGTAGTCGATGCCCCGCAGCACGCAATAGGCGGCCATCTCCCGCTCGCCCAGTCGAACGAGCGGTTTGATCTTGCGGGGGAAGCCGTCGTGCGCCGGCAGCACCGGCCGTTGGCGCCCGAGGTAGTCGGTGTTCCAGCGCAACGTGTTCCCGAACAGGACCGCGGCCTCGTCGTCGAGGTTGTGACCGGTGGCCAGGGCGTCGTAGCCGCCCTCGATGGCGGCGCGATCGAACAGGTGCCGCTTCGACAGCCCGCACGCCGAGCACGGTGCTCGCTTCGTGGCCCGCGCTGCCGTCGGTACGTCGACGCCGAGGTCGGCCCGGAGATCGACCTCCAACAGCGTCGCGTCACGGCTCCGTGCGTAGGCCCGGGCGAACTCGCTCGACTCGGACGAGTAGTCGCCGATGCCGAGGCCGAGCACCAGTCCATCGGCCTGGTAGCCGAGCTCGAGGAGGATGTCCCACAGGGCGAGCGAATCCTTGCCCCCGGAGACGGCGACCAGGATGCGGGCGTCCGGCGGCACCATACGGAACCCGTGGATCGCCTTCGCCACCTGGTCGCGGCAGAACTTCAGGAAGTGCTCGCCGCAGAAGTTGGCATTGTGCGCCGGCAGGTCGATGACCGCCGGGCCGCGGCAGACGCGACACTTCATCGCTCGCCTCCGGAGATCACCGGTCGGATCTCGACGACCGCGTCGTCGTCGAGCACGGCGTCGCCGGGGATCAGCTCCCGATCCCGGATGACCAGGACCGACTCACGGTTGAGCTCGAGTCGCTGGAGCAGCGCGGCGACCCGGATGGGGCCGTCGACCTCGACCGAGCGGGAGGGGTTGCGGAGGTGGACCAACATGACGTTCCCATGATGGCAGCGGCGCTGCCCGCAGGCCGCAGCGATCAGCCCCGGGCGGCTCGCCGGCGGGCACGCCGCGACCGTGCGGCCGGGATCGGCTCAGCGGGCTCGGCGCCCTTGGGGTAGTGGGTGACGACGAGCTGCTGGCCCGGGAGGAGCACCTCGCGGACGACGACGGGGTCCGGCGCCATCCACTTGCGCAGGTGCCGGTACGAGACGGTGAGCACCCACACCGCGAGCCACGCCCCCGAAGCCCCGCGCAATCCCTTGTCCCGTCCGCGGAGCTCGGCCGCGGCCATCATTCTGGCGAAGCGCTCCACGCGATCAGATCCGGCGGATCTCGACGACGGTGGACTTCTTCTTGCCCCGGCGCCGGCCGGCGGTGAATGCAATGGCGAAGATGATCACGCCCACGACGACCGCGCCGGCGAGCGCGTACGACTTGGCGGTGTCGACCGCCTCGTCGCCTTCGTCCTGCAGCTCGCGGATCTTGGCCTCGAGGTCGGCCGGGGTGATCCGTTCGGTGCTCACTTCTTCTTCTTCCCCCAGGTGGTGATGCCGAAGTAGAACGCGACGAGCACCAGCATGGCGCCGAAGAGCACGATGGCGTACGGAAGGAACGACAGGCTCCCGGTGAACATGGTGCCGGTCTCGGTCTGCAGGGCCCGGAGCGCCCCGATGGCGAGGAGCACCATGCCCAGACCGATCAGCAGCATCGACAGCGAGCCCCACAGCAGGTAGGCACCCAGCCCCTTGACCGGGTCCTTGATCTCCTGCTTGGCGTAGTCGACCGTGAGGGTCCACAGTTCGGACGCGACCTGCGGGACGCTCTTGTCCCCCTTGGTAGCCGGGTTCGACTTCGCCGTCGGTCGTGTCGCTGCCACTGCTCTCCTCGGTACAGGCGGGTCTCGGTCTAGTGGTTTCGTGCGGTAGCGGGCAAGGACCGGTCCGGCTCCGACGTGGTCGGCGGGTCCGGCGTCACCGGTCGGTGGCGGGTCCCTCCCCGGCGAGACGCAGGTCCAGCACCTCGTGTACGTCGACCAGCTGATCGTGGAGCGACGCCAAACGCAGTCCCACCGTCGGCGCGGCCAGGAGCGTGTACTGGTCGATGGTCGGGATCGGGGCCAGAGCCGACAGCTGGTGGCTGGCGAGCACCGGATCATCGCTGAACTCGGTGGTGGCAGGGGTGCCGGAATCGCCGAGCTCGGCGAGCTTGCCCAGCGCGCCGCGGAGCTGCCGGGTGACCTCGGGGAGCAGCTCGAGCTCGGCTGCGTCGGGCACCGGGTCGGGATGATCGGAGACCTCGGCGCGTGGATACGGGTCGTCGCGCAACCACGCGTCGACCGCGATGCGGCGGGTCCCGACCGTGACGGCGGCCCACCGTCCATCCGGCAGCTCGGCGGCCTCCCGGACGTGGGCCACGGTGCCGATCCCGAGCCGCTGGTCTTCGCCGCCGACCTCCGACCCCCGCTCGATCAGGCACACGCCGAACTCCGCATCACCGGCAAGCACGTCCTTGATCAGCGCTCGGTAGCGGGGCTCGAAGATGTGCAGCGGCAGGACGAGCGTCGGGAACAGGACCGAACCGAGGGGGAACATCGGGAGCTCGGCCATTGCCGGAAACCGTAGGGGCTCGTCAGCCTCCGGGCGACGCGCCCGGACGAACCGATTCGAGGTCGGGAAGATCGGGGTGATCGTGCAGGAGCTGGGCCAGCTGCTGCTGGGCCGCCACCGTCGCCGGCTGGATCCGTTCGGCGGCGGGGACGTTGACGACGAGGACGAACTGGGCTTCGTCGCCGTTCGCGGTGTCGGCCAAGCCGGCGAGTCCCGTGACCTGGTTGAGCGTTCCGGTCTTGGCCCGCACGTTGCCGACCAGATCGCTCTCCCGCCACCGCCGGGCCAGGGTGCCGGACTCCCCGGCCACCGCGAGCGCTTCGTGCAGCACCGGGGCGGTCGACTCGTGATCGAGCAGATCGAAGATGAGGTCGCAGGTCACGGTGTCGTCCGAGGACAGGCCGGATCCGTCAGCCACGTTGATCCCGGTCAGATCGAAGCCCTCCTCGGCCAGGATGGCGGTGACCGCATCCCGTCCTGCCTCGAAGGATCCTTGCCCCTGTCGGCGCACGCCGAGCTCCTTGAGCAGCAGCTCCGCGGTGTTGTTGTCCGATTCGTGCAGCATCTCGGTGACGATCTCGGACAGTGGCGGTGAGCGGTGACTGGCGACGACCACCGCATCGGCCGGGGTCGGTCCCGACACGGGCGGCCCACCGATCTGCACCCCTCGAGCCCGCAGTGCGCCATCGAGCACGGCGGCGGCATAGGCGGGGGGATCATCTGCGGCCCCGAAGACACCGGGGTCGTCATCGCCCGGGAAGGCGAAGCCGTCGTTCACCGAGAGGGCCGAGATCGGTCCGATCTGCCCCTGGCGGAGGAACCGCGACGGCCAGCTCGGGTTGTAGCGAACCGGGTCGTAGCGGGTGTCGTCACCGACCACCGAACCGGCGATCGTCGTGACCCCGCCGGCGACCACCGCGTCGGCGAGTTGGTCGATGTCGCTGAAGATCTGGGGTTGGTTCCGTTCGCGGGCGACGTACGGCGCGGTGGCCAGGATCGGGTCGCCACTCCCCCGCAGGTAGAGGTTCCCGGGAACGACCCCGTCGACGACGGGCGCCGCCAACGTGTCGGTCACGTACGTCGTGTCCGGACCCATCTCGGTCAGCGCCGCCACCGCGGTGAGCAGCTTCTCGAGCGAGGCCGGCACCTGGGGATCGTCGCCCCGGTGCTCGTAGTGAAGATCGCCGAGCTGCACCACCAGGCAGGTGTCATCGGGCTGGGCCGCGACGAAGCGGTCGAGGCCGACCTGCAGCGCGCGATCGGCCGCGGCCCGGCGCAGCGGCTCGAGATCACGTCGCAACGACAGCACCGGCGTGGGAGAGCTCCCGTCGTCGGCGCGAGGCGAGGCGCGGGGCGTCCCGTCCTCGCTCGCCACCACGGAGCCGGCGGCCACGACCACCACCGCGAGGACGGCCGCCGGGAACCAGCGCAGCACCGCCCGGATCCGGCGACGTCCCGGCGGCGCGGTCTCGTCCTCAGCCGAGTCCACGGGCATCGCGCCAGCGGCGGTACCGCCACAGGTGGTCGAGCGCGGTCACCGCCCGGTTGGCCGATGCGTAGGCCAGGCGACCGCGTTCGCGGACCGTGCGCGGTCCGGGGTTGTCGGGATGCGTGACCGCCAGCTCGGTGGCGACCAGCACGGGCTTGCCGTACTGCTCGCTGGCGTCGCAGGCGGCCTCGGCGTAACGAGCGTCCTGGCGCTCGTGGAACCCGGCCATGCGCTCGATGCCGTGATCGGGGTAGAAGCCCCCGGAGCGCAACAGCGCGGCCTGGTTCGATTGGATGCCGATCCCGAGGTAGAGGACGGCGTCGACGCCCGGATGGGCGGTGACCAGCGAGATGATCTCCGGGATCGTGTCGCGGGTCTCGCCCCCAGCGAGGTCGATCGGGTTGTTCCGGCTCCAGCGGGGTGGGAGCAGCGTGTCGATCGAGTCGTACAGGTCGGCGGGGAGGTCGGCCAGCTCCAGGTCGGTCCCGGCGATGGCGTCGGCGGCGGCCACGCCCCAACCGCCCACCGTGGTGAGGACCACGACCCGATTTCCCGCCGGGAGTGGCTGGGTCGCGAACGTCGCCGCGGCCTCGAAGGCCTCCTCGACCGTGCGGGCTCGGGTGATGCCGGCCTGCCGAGCCATGCCGTCGAAGACGCGGTCGTCGCTGGCCAGGGACCCGGTGTGGCTGGCTGCCGCCTTCTGTCCCCCGGCCGTGGATCCGCCCTTCACCACCACGACCGGCTTGCGGTCGGCCACCGAGCGCATGGCCGCGGCGAACCGCCGGCCGTCCTGGACACCCTCGACGTAGGCCAACCCGACGGCGGTGGCGTCGTCGTCGGCGTAGAAGTCGAGGTAGTCGGGCACGGTGACCGCGACGGCGTTCCCGGCCGAGACCCCGCGGCTCAGGCCGACCCCGGTCTGCACCGCGTAGTTCTCGAACGAGGACACGAAGTTGCCGGACTGGCTCGCCACGCCGATCTTGCCGGCCGGTGGGATCGGCGCCACGATCTGGGCGCAGAGCCGGGCCGGGCTGGACACCACCCCTTGGCCATTCGGTCCGGCGACGAGCATGCCCAACTCGTCGGCCAGCGCCACCAGCTCCTCCTGGGCCCGGCGCCCTTCCTCCCCGGCTTCGCCGTAGCCCGCCGACGTGATGAACGCGGCTGTCACCCCGATCAATGCCGCATCCCGCAGGATCTGGGGATTCGCCTTGGCCGGTGTGCACAGGAAGACCAGATCGGCCTCCCCTGCCGGCAGATCGGTGATGCTCGGGACCGTCGGCACGCCGAGGACGTCGGTGCCCTCCAGGTTGGTGGCGAAGACCCGACCCGAATAACCCGACGCCAGCAGGTTGTGGAGGGTGACGAACCCGAACTTCCCCGGATGGGTCGACGTGCCGGCGACGATGATGCCGCGGGGCTCGAACAGGGCGCGGAACTGCTCCTTCGTGGGCCGAGCGTGGGCGGCGACGGTGCCGGCCGGGTCGGGGCCGGGCTCGTCGGCCAGCTCGACGAGGGCGTCGACCGCGATCGGCGAACCGTCGGCCGTGACGATCAGCGGGTTGCAGTCGGCGCCGACGATCCGGGCGTCGGACTCGGCCGCCCTGGACAGGGCGAGCAGCACCGCAGCCAGCTGGTCACGGTTGACCGCGGCCTCGCCCCGGAAGGCGCCGAGCAGGGTTTGGGTGTCGAGGCTGTCGATCATCTCGGATGCATCGACCTCGGTGATCGGCACCAGTCGGAAGCTCACGTCGGCCACGGCCTCGGCCAGGATCCCCCCGAGGCCGAGCATGACGGTCATCCCGAACTGCGAATCGAGGTGGAGGCCGGCGATCAGCTCACGGTTGCCCCGGACCATCGGGGCCACCAGGAGGTGCACGTCGCCGTCGTCGGGACCGGCCGCGGCGAGCAGTTCGCCGGCCGCCGATCGCACCGCGTCGTCGTCGCCCAGGCCGAGGCGGACCAGGCCCCGCTCGGTCTTGTGGGCGATCGCGTCGCCGCCCAGCTTGACGACCACGGGATGGCCGAGCTCCTGGGCGGCCGCCACCGCGGCGTCAGCTGAATCGACCACGTGTTCGGCCGCGACGGGCAGTCCGTGGGATGCGAGCAGGGCCTTGGAGTCGGCCTCGGAGAGCGTGGGCACGACGGAGAACAGTAGTGGCGGGGACCCGCCGCTCAGGGTTCCAGCGCGGCCCGGAAGAACTCGCGGATGTGATCCCGGCGCCGCTCGAGCAGCCGATCCGACAGGGGGTCCTCGCCGAGCAGGCCCTCGATGAAGGGCAGGTCCGAGAAGTACGAGAGCACGGCACCGAGCCCCGAGATCACCATCTGTTCGGGATCGTGATGGCGGAAGGTGCCTTCTTTCATCTGGCTCTCGAGGAAGCCCACGGCCTGCTCGAACAGGGGACGGAGCGTGGCCCCCAGATCGACGCCGAAGTGGCTGCCATCGAGCGCCTCGCGCCGAACCAGTCGCACCAGGTCGGGGTTCTCGGAGAAGAACTCGAAGCCGGCCGTGAGGCCACGGTCGAACTGCTCCCAACCGTCCCACGGACCGTCGACGGCCTCCTCGACCTTCACGAACCACTGCGCCAGCAACCGTTCGAAGACCGCGGTGTACAGCTCGTCCTTGTTGGAGAAGTGATGCAGCACGCTGGCCTTGGCGATCCCCACCGCACCGGCGATGTCGCCGATGGACGCACCGTCGTAGCCCCGTGCGGCGAACGCGGTACGCGCCGCGTCGAGGATCGCCTCCCGGGTCGAGCCGGGATCTCGACCAGGGTCGTGGGCAGACACGCAGCGCAGGGTACTTGGTGGTCGGCCGCGTCCCGTGGGGGTTCGGTTAGCGTCCCGCCCGATGTCCGATCACGCCCCCGACTCGGTGGTGTCCGCCGCGTCGGTCTGCCTGCCCGGAGGGGTCGAGCCGGCGCAGATCCGCATCGAAGACGGCCGGATCGCCGCGATCGAGGCCGCGACCGCTCCCGTCGATGCCATCGTGGCTCCCGGGTTCGTGGATCTCCAGGTCAACGGCATCGACGACATCGACTGCTCGGACGCCGACGGCTCGGACTGGGCCCGATTGGGAGCGCTCCTCGCGCCCACCGGGGTCACTGCATGGCTCCCGACCATCGTGTCGCAGCCTCTCGATCGGTACCGCGGGTGTCTGGAGCGGATCGAGCAGGCCCGAACCAGACGCGACGGTCCGGTGGTCCTCGGCGCCCACCTCGAGGGGCCGTTCCTCGGTGCCCGACCCGGCGCGCACCGGACCGAGGCCATCGTGGACGCGGACCTGGACTGGCTGGCCGGCCTCCCTCCCACCGTCCGTCTGGTGACCATCGCGCCCGAGCAGCCCGAGGTGGCGGCGGCGATCGACGTCCTGGTCGGCAAGGGAATCGTCGTCAGCCTCGGGCACTCCGGGGCCAGCTTCGACACAGCGATCTCGGCGATCGACGCCGGGGCCCGCATGGTGACCCACCTGTTCAACGGGATGTCCCCGTTGCACCATCGCCGCCCCGGGCTCGCCGGTGCGGCCCTCGCCGACGATCGGGTCGTGGTCGGCCTCATCGCCGACCTCGTGCACGTGCACCCGGCGCTGCTGGCGACCGCGTTCCGCACCAAGGGCCGGGACGCGGTCGCGCTGGTGACCGACGCGGTGGCATGGCGATCGGTGCGGTCAGGGCGACCGGCGCTGGGCGTCGTCGACGGCGCACCCCGCCTTCCGGACGGCACGCTGGCCGGCTCGTCGCTGACGATGGACCAAGCCGTCCGCAACCTCGTCGATGCCGCGGGCGTGGCGCCGACCGACGCCGTTCGAGCCGCGTCCTCCACGCCGGCCGCGCTCCTCGCCGACCCGACGCGGGGCCGCATCGCGGTCGGTGCCCGAGCCGATCTGGTGGTGCTCGGTGCCGAGGACCTCTCCGTCCAGCGGACGATCGTGGCCGGCGAGGCGACCTTCGAGTCGTGAGGCCCGAATTGGTGAGGTGGTCGAGCAGGGGGATCCCGACCTCACCGATAGGTTCGGTCCATGGACATCGTTGCCGCCCTCTTCTTCGAGGACCTCGACACGAAGCAGGCCTACGCAGCGGGGCCGACCTCGCTCGATCTCGGCGGCGTGCACTTCTCGGCCCCGGCGCCGGGACCCCTGCCGGTGACGATGGCGCCGCACATGATCGTCCTCGTGCGCTGCGCCGAGGACGAGAAGGGCACCGGCGCGCTCGAGGTCCGATTCACGCGCGGTGACGAGCAGATCGCCCGCAACGCCCAGCCGCTCCAGGTGGAGCCGGGCAAGTTCGCCTACCGGCTCGTGCGCGCCGAGTTGCCCTTCGACGACTTCGACACCGTCGAGGCCCACGTGCGGATCGACAACGGTCCGATCACGATCGTCCCCTACACCCTCGTTCCGGGTCCGGGCTGAGGCAGGGCCATGCCCTTCGCCGCCGCCCTGTCCGAGCACCCCGTCGCGGCCGATGCCGTCGGCGAGGTCCTGGGCCGCATCGTCGAGGTCGGTGGCGTGGAACCGGATCTGGTGCTGGTCTTCGCCAGCTCGGCGCACGTCGAGTTCCTGGGCGAGATCTCCTCGGCCATCCGCACGGTCCTGCGGCCGGGGCGGCTCGTCGGTTCGGCGGCCAGCGCCGTGCTGGCCTGTGGGCGCGAGTCGGAGGACGTGGCCGCGCTGGCAGTGTGGGCCGCCTGGACCAGCCCGGTCCGGCCGCTGCGCCTGACGACACGGACCGATGGTGGCGCGGTCGCCATCGAGGGCGTCCCGGCTGACCTCCCCGAGGGCGCCACCCTGCTGGTGATCGCCGATCCCTTCTCGTTCCCCGCCGAGGGACTGGTCGACCAACTGGCTGCCGTCCGGCCCGACATCAACGTGGTGGGCGGACTGTCCTCGGCCGCCGGAGTTCCCGGCGCCAACGCGCTCGTCCTGGACGACACGGTGTACCGGGACGGTGCGATCGGCGCCGTCATCCCCCGCGAGCAGCTGGTCGGCCCGGTCGTGAGCCAGGGCTGCCGGCCGGTCGGTGAGCCCATGGTCGTGACCGGTTCCGACCGTCACTTCCTGCTCGAACTGGCGGGCCGTCCCGCCCTCGAACGGCTCACCGAGCTGGTCGCCGACCTCCCGCCGGACGACCGGCTCCTGCTCGCGCGCGGCGTCCACCTCGGCGTGGTCATCGACGAGAGCCGCCCCCGGTTCGATCAGGGTGACTTCCTGGTCCGGAGCATCCTCGGTGCCGACAAGGACCATGGGGTGCTGGCCGTGGGTGATCAGGTACCCGTCGGGACCACGGTCCAGTTCCAGGTGCGCGACGCCGATTCCGCCGACGCCGACCTCCACCGCGTCCTCCGCGGGGTGCACGGCGACGGCGCGCTGGTGTTCACCTGCAACGGCCGGGGGGTCGATCTGTTCGGCGTGCAGGACCACGATGCTTCGGCCGTCGCCAACCAGCTCGGCACCGATGCGATCGCCGGGATGTTCTGTTCCGGGGAGCTCGGACCCGTGGGGGGCCGCAGCTTCGTCCACGGCTTCACCGCGTCCATCCTGATCTTCGCCGATCCGTAGCCCACCGGCGCCGAACGACGCCTCCCACCCGGAAGGGGCTTGGTTGGCACCGTCTATGGTTGGAGCTTCGTCCCCATCGCTGGCGCGCACCCCATCTGACAGGAGAGCAACCGTGACCGAAGCCGATCTCGAGCAGCGGGCCATCGACGTCATCCGGGGTCTCGCCATGGATGCCCCGCGCCGGGCCAACAGCGGTCACCAGGGCACGGCGATGGCGTTGGCGCCGCTCGCCCACGTGCTCTGGACGCGGGTGCTGTCCTACGACGCCGCCGATCCGGACTGGCCCGACCGTGACCGGTTCGTGCTCTCCGCCGGCCACGCCAGCATCCTGCAGTACTCCATGCTGCACCTCACGGGGTACGGCCTCACCCTCGAAGACCTCGAGGAGTTCCGGCAGTGGGGATCGCGCACGCCGGGTCATCCCGAGCACGGTCACACCCGTGGCATCGAGGTCACCACCGGCCCGCTGGGGCAAGGCTTCGCCAACGCGGTCGGCATGGCGATGGCCGAGCGGTGGTTGGCGGCCCGGTTCGGCGCCGACCTGTTCGACCACCACACCTTCGTCATCGCCGGTGACGGCGACCTCGAGGAAGGCGTCAGCCACGAGGCCGCCTCGCTGGCCGGCCACCAGAAGCTCGGCAAGCTGGTGGTGGTCTACGACGACAACCACGTGTCGATCGACGGCCCCACCGAACTGGCGCTGTCCGACGACGCCGCCACCCGGTTCCGGGCCTACGGCTGGAACGTCGACGAGATCGGCGAGGCCGCCAACGACCCCGATGCCCTCGAAGCCGCGCTGCTCCGGGCCAAGTCGGTGACCGCGGCACCGACGCTCATCGTCCTGCGCAGCCACATCGCCTATCCCTCGCCATCGCTCACCGACAACCCCGCCACCCACGGCCTGGCCTTCGACACCGACGACATCACCGAGACGAAGGCCGCCATGGGCATCCCCGACGAGCCGTTCTGGGTCCCCGACGACGTCCTCGCCATGTACCGGCGCGCCGGCGAGCGGGGTCGAGCCGACCGCGAGGCGTGGGAGAAGCGCCTCGCCGCGTTCAGTGGCAACCGGGCCGCGCTCGACTGCTGCCTCGACGCCGATGGACTGCCCGGCTGGGAGGAAGCGATCCCGTCGTTCGAAGCCGGGACCAAGCTGGCCACCCGGCAGGCTTCGGGCAAGGTCTTCCAGGCCCTGGTCGACCACGTTCCCGGCCTGCTCGGCGGCGGCGCCGACCTCACCGGGAACACCGGTACCGAGCTCGACGGCGTCGGGGTCATGGGTCCGGCCGACCCGGGCGGGCGCCAGGTCCACTTCGGCGTGCGCGAGCACGGCATGGCCGCGGTCATGACCGGCATGGCACTGCACGGCGGGGTCCTCCCCGTCGGCGGCACCTTCCTGGTCTTCTCCGACTACGCCCGGGGGGCCATCCGCCTCGCCGCCCTGTCGGGAGCCAAGGTCATCTACTCCTTCACCCACGACTCCGTCGGGGTCGGTGAGGACGGCCCCACCCACCAGCCGATCGAGCAGATCGCGTCCCTGCGGGCCATTCCCCAGCTGAGCGTGATCCGCCCCGCCGACGCCAACGAGACCGCCGCCGCCTGGAAGATCGCGGTGGGCGGCGACGGTCCCACGGCCCTGATCCTGTCCCGCCAGGGTCTACCGGTGCTCGAGGGCACCTCGGCCGCCGGCGTCGGCCGGGGCGGCTACGCCCTCGTCGACCGCGGCGGCGGCACCCCTGATGTGGTGCTCGTGGCCACCGGCTCGGAGGTCCACGTGTGCGTCGACGCCGCCGCGCTGCTCGCCGACGCCGGGGTCACTGCTCGCGTCGTGTCGCTGCCCAGCTGGGACCGCTTCGAGGACCAGGACGAGTCGTACCGGGCCACGGTGCTGCCAGCCGGGGTGCCGACGTTGGCGGTCGAGGCGGGTGTCAGCCTCGGTTGGGCCCGCTACGCCGACGACTCGCTCAGCATCGACCACTTCGGTGCCTCGGCACCGGGAGACATGGTGCTGGCGAAGTTCGGGTACACCGCGGACAACGTGGCCGATCGCGCCCGTACGCTGATCGACCGGATGACGAAGGAGCAGTGACACCGATGGGACGTCTCCAGGACCTCCACGATCTCCAGGACCAGTCACCGTGGCTGGACAACCTGCGCCGCGGGTACCTGCGCTCCGGTGAGCTCCAGGCATATGTGGACCGAGGCATCCGGGGCATCACCTCCAACCCGTCGATCTTCCAGAAGGCCATCGCCGACAGCGACGACTACGACGAGCAGTTCGACGCGCTGCGGGCCGACGGCCGCTCGATCGACGACATCTACTGGACCATGGTGTCCGACGACATCAGCGAAGCCCTGACCGTTCTCCGGCCGGTGTACGACGACTCGGACGGGATCGACGGCTTCGTCTCGGTCGAGGTCGATCCCGGTCTGGCCCGCGACACCGACCGGACCATCGCGTCGGCCCGCCAGCTCCACGAGCGCATCGACGAACCCAACCTGTTCGTGAAGATCCCGGCCACCGAGGAGGGCGTGCCGGCCATCCGCCAGATGATCAGCGAGGGTCGCAGCATCAACGTCACGCTCATCTTCTCCATCGATCGCTACCTCGACGTGATGGAGGCGTACGTCTCGGGCCTCGAGGCCTACCGCGACGCCGGCCACGACGACCTCTCCGCGGTCCGCAGCGTGGCCTCGTTCTTCATCTCGCGGGTCGACACCGAGGTCGACCACCGCCTCGAAGCGGTCGGGAGCGCGGAGGCCCTCGATCTGCGCGGCCGCGCGGCCGTCGCCCAGGGCAAGCTCGCCTACCAACGGTTCCTCGACGTCTTCGCCGGGCCGCGGTGGGAGTCGCTCGCGGCATCGGGAGCGAAGGTGCAACGGCCGCTGTGGGCCTCGACGTCGACCAAGAACGACGCCTACCCCGACACGCTGTACGTCGACAGCCTCATCGGCCCCGACACGGTCAACACCATGCCCACGGCCACCATCGAGGCGTTCGAGGATCACGGGACCGTCGCCCGAACCGTCGACGCCGACGTGGCGGACGCCGAGTCGGTCCTCGAGCAGCTCGCGTCGGTCGGCGTGGACATGGACGACGTGGCCCGGGTGCTCGAGACCGAAGGTGTCGCCGCGTTCGAGAAGTCCTTCGACGACCTGCTCGAGACCCTGCAACAGAAGGCAGACGACCGGGCGTGATCGGACAGGCCAGTCGACATGCACGGTGAGCTCAGAATCGTCGACGACGTCGCCGCCGCGTTCTCCGAGGTGGTGGCCGGCGCCTGGCACCAGCGCGTCGGACACGGGTTCACCATCGCCCTGTCGGGTGGCGAGACCGCTCGCCGCTGCTACGAGCGCATCGCCGACTGGACCGAGTCACCGGTCGACTGGATGAACACCGAGATCTACTGGGGCGACGAGCGTTGCGTCCCGCTCGACCATCCCGACTCCAACTACCGCTTGGCCAGCGAGGCGCTGTTGTCGAAGGTGGGCGGGGTCCACGCCCTGTTCCCGATGCGCTGCGACGAGGGTGATGACGCCTACAACCTGTTGTGGTCGTCGCTCGGCGCCGTCGATGTCGTGCACCTCGGCCTCGGCACCGACGGCCACACCGCCAGCCTGTTCCCGCAATCACCAGCCCTGCTCGCCGACCCCGGGCGTCTCGTGGTGAGCAACGTCGATCCCAATGGGCACAACCCCCATCCGCGGATGACCCTCACGTTCAGCGGCATCGCCCGCGCCCGCCACGTGGTCGTCACCGTGGCCGGTGAGGAGAAGCACGATGCCTTCGCCGCCATCCGCGCCGGCGCGGATCTGCCGGCCGCTCACGTCTGGGCCAACGATCTGGTCTGGCTGGTCGATCACGCCGCCGCCGGGGAGTGACCCACGGGGAATCCAGGTACTCGGGTGCTGGTTCCGTAACCTGACCAGTCATGGACGAAGGCGCGCCTCTCGATCCGGTGAGCGCCATGACCCTGCGCCGGGCTGCCCGCGACGTGCGCATGCGGCTCCTGTTCCGGCTGTCGGCGCTCCAAGCGGTCGGTGGGCTCATCGTGTTCTCCTACCTCCAGCAGGTCTATCCCGCGTCCGAGGCGTTCCGGACCCCGTGGCTGAACGACTTCGCCCTCCTGGTGATCACCGAGGCGGTGCTCGCCCCGGTGGCGTGGACCTGGGTCGGCTGGCACTTCCAGCACACCGGACGATGGGCGCTCGACGGGCGACTGCCCGACGCCGACGAGCGGCGCCAGGTGCTGGGGGAGCCATGGCGCATGGCGGTGCGTCCGTTCGTCCTGTGGCTCGTCGCCGCCACCGTGATCAGCGCCGGTATCGCCGTACGCGGCACGTACCGCGCGGCGCAGATCGCCGATCTGGCCCAGATCATGATCATCGGGGGCATCGCGGTGAGCGCGGTGTCGTACCTGGTCCTCGAGCAGACCTATCGGCCCCTGTTCCGCTTCGCCCTCGCCGGCGAAGCTCCGCCCCGGCCCGCTTCGCTCGGACTACGCCCCCGGCTCATCCTGGCCTGGGCGGCCAGCTCGGGGATCCCGCTGCTGGGGGTCACTCTGGCCCCGCTCCGGGAGACGGGAAACGCGCCGGGCACCATGGCTGCTCTCGCGCTGGTCGGGCTCCTCGTGGGCCTGTTCACCATGTCGGTGGCGGCCAACTCGATCGCCGCGCCGCTCGACGAGCTGAGGCGCGGGCTGGGTCGGGTCGGCCTCGGCAACCTGACGAGCGATCTCGACGTCGACGACGGCGGCGACGTGGGCCAGGTCCAGGCCGGGTTCAACCGCATGGTCACCGGCCTTCGTGAGCGAGCGGAGCTGGCCGACCTGTTCGGGCGTCACGTGGGCCAGGAGGTGGCTGCCCAAGCCCTCGAGCGGGGTGCCGGCCTGGGCGGCGAGTCCCGGGCCGCATCGATGGTATTCGTCGATCTGATCGGCTCGACGGCGATGGCCGAGGTCCTTCCTCCCGGAGAGGTGGTCGCCACCCTCAACGCCTTCTTCCACACCGTCGTCGACACGGTGCAGGTCGAGGGCGGGTGGGTCAACAAGTTCGAGGGCGACGGTGCGCTGTGCATCTTCGGCGTGCCCGGGATCCAGCCCGACCACGCGGCGCGGGCCCTGCGCGCTGGCGCGAGCGCTGCACGAGCGACTCCTGTCCGTGGCCTCCGGACATCCGGGCCTCGATGCCGGCATCGGGGTGTCGTCGGGCACGGTGGTGGCCGGCAACGTCGGCGCCGAGGAGCGCTTCGAGTACACGGTGATCGGTCGACCGGTGAACGAGGCGGCCCGCCTCTCCGATCTGGCCAAGCGACGCCGCTGCCGGGTGCTGGCATCGGGAGCCGCCCTACGCGACGCCGGGCCCGAGGCCGCCCACTGGTCCGATCGCGGTCGCGTCGGCCTGCGGGGCCAGCAGAAGCCGACGGTGATCTACGAGCCGGCGATCCCGGTCAGAACTCCAGACTGAACACCTGGTGCACCGTCTCCGGCGCGTGGCCCGCGGGCGCCCAGGGTGCGACCACCCACTGGTAACCGGCGTGCGCGGCCGCGGTGAGGAGCCTGGGCACCAGGGCTTCCGGGGGACCGTCGCATCGCACGCAGACCGCGGTGTCGAAGCGCCGTTCCCTCGCCCGGCGAGCGAGGCGCCACGCCGAGCGGAACGAGGCATCCGAGAGCAGCGCGGAGACGTCGGGGACCGCGGCGATCCCGTCGAGCACCAGGGCGGGGTCGGCGTAGCGACCGGCGTGCGGTGGCGGCTCGGTCCCCGCCGGCTCGACCGGCGCCACACCGGACTCCGACACGGCCAGCCGGTAGGTGTGGCGGACGGCGCCGGGCTCGAGGCCGGCCGCGAGCGAGTTGCTCGGCGTACCAGCCGGGCCGCCACGGCCGCCCGGTGAGGCCCCGGTGCTCGACGCCCTCGACCGGGACCCCGAACTCCTCGTCGGGTTGCCAGCTGACCGGCCCTGTCATCGACGTCGCCCCTTCCCCTTCCAGCCAGGTCCGGGCGGCGTCGAGCAGGGCGCGGGTCACCTCGGGGTCGTCGGGCCCGTCGAAGAAACCGAACCAACCCGCCACGTCGCCCGCCCGCTGCCGGTGGGCTGCGATCCGTCCCACCGGATGACCGTCCCGTCTGGCGAGCAGGAACGCGGCGTCGCCCCGATCGAAGTACGGGTGACGCCGAGCGTCGAGCCGCCACGATTCGTACGCCCGGACCTCGGGGGACCACCGGGGATCCCGGCGGTGGAGGATGTAGGGGACGTCGGTGAAGCGCCGCAGCGCGGTCTTCGACTCCACCGGCTCGATCGTCACGACACCCGTCCCCATGCCCGGCGAGGCTACGTCGGTCCTACCGTGATCCCATGCCCGACCCCGCCGTCACGCCGATCCACCACATCGCCTCCGTGGTCGAGTGGGAAGCGGCGCGACAACGGGGGTCGTATCGGCGCTCGACGCGCGATCAGTCCCTGGAAGAGGTGGGATTCATCCACTGCTCGACGGCCGCCCAGTGGCGGGACACGCTCGCCCGCTTCTACTCCGATTGCCCCGACGAGTTGGTCCTGTTGACGATCGATCCGCAGCGCGTCCCGGCCGAGATCCGGGTCGAGGGCGGGTTCCCCCACATCTACGGTCCGTTGCCCACCGACGCGGTCATCGCGGTCGAACCGCTCCGCTGAGAGGCCCCGATAGGGTGCGCGCATGGTGGAACCACGCCCGGGACCAGCCCTGCTCGACCTCCCCCTCGACGAGTTGCGGGCCCGAGCCCGAGCCCGTGCGCGACGCGACGCACCGGCCCGCGCATCACCTACTCCCCCAAGGTGTTCATCCCCCTGACGATGCTGTGCCGGGACAAGTGCGGCTACTGCACGTTCGCCCAACCGCCCGCCCGTCTCGACGCGCCCGTACCTCACCCCCGAGCAGGTCCTCACCATCGCCCGTCGTGGTGCGGAGGCGGGTTGCCACGAGGCGTTGTTCACCCTCGGCGAGCGCCCCGAGCTCCGGTACCCGGCCGCGGCCGAGTGGCTCGCCACCAACGGCTACGACTCGACCATCGACTACCTCGCCGCCATGTGCCAGCTCGTGCTCGACGAGACCGGCCTGCTCCCCCACGCCAACGCCGGTGCCCTGTTCCCGGACGAGCTCGCCCGCCTCCGGTCGGTGGCGCCGTCGCAGGGGATGATGATCGAAACCCTCCGCGACGACCTCGAGTGCCACCGCGGCTCACCCGACAAGACGCCGGCTCGTCGCCTCGCCACCCTGGACGCGGCCGGCGAGCTGGCCATCCCGTTCACCACCGGGATCCTGGTCGGTATCGGCGAGGACGCGATCGATCGCGTCCGGGCCCTGGAAGCCATCGCCGAGAGCCACGCTCGTCACGGTCACGTCCAGGAGGTGATCGTCCAGAACTTCCTGCCCAAGCCGGGGACGGGGATGCACCGTGAGCCCCCCTGTCCGCACGACGATTACGTCCAGGCCATCGCCCTCGCCCGGCTCATCCTCCCCGCCGACGTCCACGTCCAGGCCCCGCCGAACCTCTCCGACGACTTCGGCGTGCTCCTCGACGCCGGCATCGACGACTGGGGTGGCGTCTCGCCGGTGACCGCCGACCACGTCAACCCCGAACGACCGTGGCCCGCGCTGGAACGGCTCCGCGAGGTCACCGAGGCCCGGGGGTTCGCCCTCGCGCCGCGGCCTGACCATCTACCCCGAGTTCGCCCTCCGACCCCACTCCTTTCTCGACGAGGCGTTGCGCTTCCCCGTCCTCGACCGCTCCGACGCCGAAGGTCTCGCCCGCGACGACCGCTGGTACTCGGGCCACGAGGACCCGCCGCCGCTGCTGGTTCCGGGCCGCGCCTCCGCCGGTGGGCCGGTGGGCGAGGTCCTCGCCGGCGCGCTCCTCGGACAGGAGCTCGGCGTCGAGGAGATCACCACGCTGTTCGAGGCGCGCGGTCCCGAGGTGGCGGCCGTCGCCCAGGTGGCCGACGACTTCCGGCGGGCCGACGTCGGCGATGTGGTCACCTACGTCCAGAACCGGAACATCAACTACACCAACGTGTGCACCTTCAAGTGCCGGTTCTGCGGCTTCTCGAAGGGTCCGCTGTCGCTCAACCTGCGGGGCAACCCGTACCTGCTCACCCTCGACGAGATCGCCGACCGGGTACGCGAGGCCTGGGAGCATGGGCGCCACGGAGGTCTGCCTGCAGGGCGGGATCCATCCCGACTTCGACGGCGACTACTACATCGACGTGACCCGGGCGGTGAAGGAGGCCGCGCCCGACATCCACGTCCACGGCTTCACCGCGCTCGAGGTCACCGAAGGGGCCAAGCGGCTCGGCGAGCCGCTCGCCGCCTACCTGCAGCGCCTGATGGCCGCCGGGCTCAAGACGCTGCCCGGCACGGCGGCCGAGATCCTCGACGACGAGATGCGAGCCCTGCTGTGCCCGGACAAGATCGACACCGAGGAGTGGCTCGAGGCCCACCGCACCGCCCACTCGGTCGGCCTCCGGTCCAACGTCACCATCATGTACGGGGCCATCGAGAACCCCGTCCACTGGGCCCGCCACATCGTGCGCACCCGCGACCTGCAGCACGAGACCGGCGGCTTCACCGAGTTCGTCCCCCTCCCCTTCGTCCACATGGCCGCCCCCATGTACATCCAACGCAAGGCCCGCCGCGGCCCCACCTTCCGCGAGGCGCTGCTCATGCACGCGGTCGGCCGGATCGCCTACCGGGGCGCCATCGACAACATCCAGGTCTCCTGGGTGAAGATGGGTCGCTCCGGCGTGACGCAGTGCCTCGCGCGCCGGCGTCAACGACCTCGGCGGCACGCTGATGGACGAGAACATCAGCCGGGCCGCCGGCGCCAGCCACGGCCAGATGATGCAGGCCGACGACTTCCGGCACATCGTCGAGCCGCTCGGCCGCACGCTCGAGCAGCGCACCACGCTCTACGGACGGGTCGCCGCCACCGGCTGAGCCCCGCTCACCACCACTCCTCGTCGAGCTTGCCCTCGATCGAGCGCACGTTGTCGCGGGTGCAATCGGCGCACAGCACGTCGATGGCTCCGTCACGGGCCACGCTCGACCAGGTGAGCGGCACCGATCCCTCGGCGCACTCGGCGGTCGTGCCGCAACGGCGACAGGTGCAGGTGACGATCGCTCGATCGTACGGCACCGCCGGTCCCGAACCGCGTGCCATGCTCGGAGCCGTGGCCGATCACCCCGTCAGCCGAGCCCAGCTCGACGAGCTCCTCGACCTCGCCGGAGCACGAGCGGAACCGAGACCTGCTCGTCGACATCCTCCGCAGCGCGCTGGGTCTCGCCGGCGACGACGTCGGACGGCTCGACCTGAAGATCACCGCGTCCGCGCTCCGCGAGATGCGCACCGCGTTCGCCATGTTCCGGCCCTACCACGACACCTCGAAGGTCACCATGTTCGGGTCGGCGCGAACCCGGCCCGACGATCCGCTGTACGACCAGGCCAGGCGGCTGGCCTCCGAGCTCGCCGGCCGGGGCTGGATGGTGGTGACCGGCGCCGGTCCGGGGATCATGGCCGCCGGCATCGAGGGCGCCGGGCGGGAGAACTCCTTCGGCGTGACCATCCGGCTCCCGTTCGAGGAGGCGGCCAACGAGTTCATCGACGGCGACGACAAGCTGGTGGCGATGAAGTACTTCTTCACCCGCAAGCTGATGCTGGTGAAGGAGTCGGCGGGCTTCGTCGCCCTCCCCGGGGGTTTCGGCACCCAGGACGAGACCTTCGAGCTGTTCACCCTGCAACAGACCGGCAAGTCGGTGCCCGCCCCTGTCGTCCTGCTCGACACGCCGCACGGGACCTACTGGGAGGGCTGGCTCGACTTCGTGCGCACCGAGCTGGTGGGCAACGGCCTGGTGAGTCCGGGCGATCTCGACCTGTTCCTGATCACCGACGACGTGGATGCGGCGTGCGAGGAGATCGTCGGCTTCTACCGCAACTACCAATCGATCCGCTGGGTGGGCGAGACCCTGATCATCCGGATGCGGCACGAACCGACCGCGGCGCAGCTCGCCGCCCTCAACGACGCCCACTCCGGCCTGCTGATCGAGGGTTCCATCGAGCTGACCGAGCCGACACCGGCCGAACGATCGAGCAACGACGCCCTCGAGCTGCCCCGCCTCGCCATGCGCTACGACAAGTGGCAACAGAGCTCGATCCACCGCATCATCCGCGACGTGAACAGCTGGACCCCATGACGGCATCCACCATCGAAGAGCTCGGCCGGCGAGCCGACGCGCTGGCGTCGGAGACCGAGGCGCTGCGCCGGCTCCCGGACGAGCTGGCCGAGGGACTGCGCGCCGTGGGCTTCCCGCGGGCGATGGTGCCCGGCGAGCTGGGTGGTGGAGAGTGGACGATCGCCGACGCGGTCGATGCCATCGAGCGGCTCGCCTACCACGACGGGGCCACCGCGTGGTGCGGGATGATCGCCGCCACCACCTCGCTCATCTCCGGGCACCTGAGCGAGGACTGGGCCGAGACGATCTACGGCGATCCCGGCGCCCACACCGGCGGCTTCGCCGCGCCCGTCGGCCGGGCCCGCGCCGTCGCCGACGGCCTCGAGGTGTCCGGTCGGTGGCAGTGGGGATCGGGCACCCACCACTGCACCTGGATCGGCGGCGGCGCGTTGATCGTCGACGACGATGGCCGACCGGCCCCGCTCCCCGACGGCACCGTCGCCCCCTTCGTCCTGTTCCCGGCCGAGCAGGTGACGTTCCACGACACCTGGCACGTGGCCGGACTCAAGGGGACCGGTTCGGGCGACTACTCGGTTCCGACCACCATCGTGCCGCACGGTCGCTGGGTCCAGGTGGGCGGCGCCCCTCGCCTCGACCGACCGCTGTACCGCTTCAGCTTCTTCGGTGCGCTCGCCGTCGGCATCTCGGCGGTGGGGCTCGGACTCGCCCGGCGCGCCATCGACGAGCTGATCGACCTGGCCGGTGGCAAGCGTCC
>CAVSRP010000039.1:0-268124 GCA_963730345.1 uncultured Acidimicrobiaceae bacterium | reverse complement strand
CCAGCGCACGGCCGTCGCCGATGAGGGCGTGGTCACCGATCGGTGGATACCGGGAGTTCATGTTCCGACTGGCTCCTCGAGGTGCTCGTCGGCGGGCTCGTCGTCCGCACCGGTGTGGTCCGGGCGGGCAGCCTCGATGCCCTGGAGATCCTTCGCCCACTTCCACGCGATCGCCGCGACGACGAGGGGCACGACGAACAGGCTCAACCGTTCCAGCCAGACCATCGTCTCGACGGTGAGGTTCATCCACGCGGCGAAGACGTCCTGGGAACCGGCGAGAAACAGCACCAGGTAGAACGCCAGCGCTCCCGCCCCGAACGCCACCCGCCCGGGCCGGTTGCGGGGTCGCTCGAGCAGTTCGTGGGGTGCGATGTCGCCGGTGAGACGCTTCTCCACGAAGGGATACAGGTAGAGACCCAGGAAGGTGACCGCCGGGAGGGCGACACCCGGCCAGAACAGGGCCGGCACCGTGTGGCCGAACAGGGTGAACTCCCAGGCGGGGAACAGGCGCAGGGCGCCTTCGAGCCAGCCCACGTACCAGTCGGGCTGGGCTCCGGTGGTGACCGCGTACGGTTCGTAGGGGCCCCAGAGCCAGATGGGGTTGATCTGCACGAAGCCGCCGAGGGCGGCGATCACCGCGACGAGGCCGAGCAGGAGCGACGTCGAGCGGGCAGCGTAGGTGGGCCACAGGCGCGAGCCGACCACGTTGTCCTCCCGCTGCATCGGGCCGGGGAACTGGGTGTGCTTCTGGCGCCACACGAGGGCCAGGTGCACGCTGAGCAGTCCGAGGATGACGCCGGGGACGATGAGCACGTGCATGATGAACATGCGCGGGATCATCTGATCGGCGGGGAACTCGCCCCCGAAGAAGAGGGTCGCGGCCCACGAACCGATGATCGGGATCGACTCGGCGATCGAGTAGGCGATGCGCAGGCCGGTGCCCGACAGCAGGTCGTCGACCAGGGAGTAGCCGAAGAACCCGTTGGCGATCGCCGCCACCAGCAGCGTGACGCCCACGATCCAGTTGAGCTCGCGGGGTTTGCGGAACGCGCCGGTGAAGAAGATGCGCGCCAGGTGCAGGGTGATCGTCATGATGAAGATGAGGGCCGCCCAATGGTGCATCTGGCGGATCAGCAGACCCATCGGGATGTCGAAGCTGATCCGGATCGTGGATGCGTACGCCTCGGACACCTGGAGACCGACGAGTGGGGCGTAGTCGCCGTGGTACACGACGTCGCCGGCGCTCGGTTCGAAGAAGAAGGTGAGGAACGCTCCGGTCCCCAGGAGGACGAAGAACGCGTAGGCCGCGACCTCGCCGAACATGAAGCTGAAGTGGTCGGGGAAGACGTGGCGCAAGGCCGAGCGCGCCCACCGGGCGGCGCCGACCCGGTCATCGAACCAGCCTCCGGCGCGTTCGATCACGACCGGCTCCAGAAACTCGGACCGATCGGTTCGGGAAAGTCGCCCAAGGCGACGAGGTACCCCTCGTGGTCGACCCCGATGGGCAGCTGCGGGAGCGGTCGGGCGGCTGGGCCGAACGCCGGGCGGGCGCCTTGATCGGCGAGGAACACCGACTGGTGACATGGGCAGAACAGCTCGTGGGTGTCGGCGTCGTAGAGACCCACCGGACATCCGGCGTGGGTGCACACCTTCGAGTAGGCGACGTAGCCCGGAGCCTCACCGGTGCCACCAGCGCCGCCGGTGCCGCCGGTGCCGCCGGCGAATGTGCCATCGGACATCCGGATGAGCACGACCTGTGAATCGGCCCGGAAGTCGTCGCCCTCGGGGAACACCGTCTCCATCGAACCCACGTCGAGGTCGGTGGCCTTCACCGGGGCGCGATCGGCATCGACCAGGCGTCGGCCCGCGCTCCACCCGGTCCGGCGGCGATCGGGAAACGGCGAGGGACCGAAGGATCGCAGCGGTGATGCGATGGCGGCCACGAAGCTGGCTCCGGCCAGTCCGATGAGCGCGAGCATGCCGCGACGCCGCTGGAGGCCGGCCTCTCCGAGCTCGGCGGTGGCGGCTGTCTCCTCCCGCTCGTGGTCCGTGGAGCGCATCGGAGGCCGGTGCTCCACCGCAACGCGGTCCGGTACGGCACGTCGACCCCAGACGCCGGCCGACAACGCCAACCCGCCGACCGCGACCGCGAGTCCGAGACCCTGTCCCTTCGGGCCGCCGCCGGCCCAGTACGCCACCAGCAGAATGATGCTGCCGACGATGGAGATCACCAGACCACCCAGGACCGCTCGTCGTGTCCGGCGCATCGCGTCGTCCTGGCCTGGTTCGGTGCCCGTCATCTGATCTCGTTCTCCTGCATCGGTGGGGGGTTGCGGTCGCCGAGCCACCGCGTGACCAGCACCATCGGCAGGAGGCCGAAGGCGAGGGCGACGGCCCCCTCCGGCACCGGGCCCCAGTGGCCGAGCGGGAATCCGCCCCGGTCATCGGGCTGGTCGATCGTCTGCAGATAGCTGGCGATGTCGGCGGCCGACCGGTCGGAGATGACCGTGTCGGGGAACACCGGCATGTCATTCGGGCCGGATCGGATGGCCTCCACGATCTGTTCGGGCGACGACACGGCCAGGGACGGCACGTTCTTGCCCCGCGGGAGCACGCCGCCCTGGCCCATCATCTGGTGGCAGGCGGCGCAGGTGGCCCGGTACTGCTCGCCGCCCCTGGCCACCGACGCATCGCGTAGGTCGACGACGGGTACATCGGGACCGCTGATGATGGTGGCCGCGTAAGCGACGAGGGCGTCGATCTCGGCCGGCTCGTAGCTCACCGGGCCGCGGAAGGCGTGGTCGCTCGGCGAGGCCAGTGGCATGCGTCCGGTGGAGACCTGGAAGTCGACGCCGGCGGCGCCGACCCCCTGCAAGCTCGGCGCGCGCTCGGTTCCGTTGCCCTGCTCGCCGTGGCACACCGCGCAGTCGCGGAGCCACAGGTCATGGCCGGCCTCGGTGCCCGACGCCGGTGCGGTGGCCGCACCAACCGGGGTGTGGGCCCGGTATGCGCCGAATCCGAGCGCGCACAACACCGCCAGGGTGCTGACCATCATCGTCCGTAGGCGCGAGTGCATGCCGATCGGGGCCGATACCCCGGTCCGGTGGCGGTCAGAACAGGAATTTCGCGAGTCCTGTTCTGGGCGCATGTCGGAGTGGGTAGGAGCGCAGCCGCTCACGGCACGCACCCCGGCGCGCCGGGACCCGACGATGAATCGATGTGACCTGCTCGTGACCCTCCCGTGACCGAAGTGCCGTGACCCTGCTCCGGAGATCCAGCGCGACGATGCGACCGCTGCTGCTCGGCGTGGCGGCCCTCGGTGTCGGTGGGTGTGCGTCGGACTCGGTGTTGAAGCCGGCGAGCCCCGACGCCGGGCGCGTGGCCACGCTGGGCTGGCTCCTGTTCGGGGCCGCCACCCTCGTCACCATCGGGGTCTTCGTGTACCTGGTCGCCGGCCTCTTCCGGCGGGGTCGGGCCGAGGGACCGGACTCCGAACGCGCCGGCGAGCGTTGGGTCATCGGCGGGGGAGTGGTGCTGCCCGTCGTGGTGCTCCTGCCCATGCTCGGTTTCGGGGTCGCCATCCTCAACCGGCACGTCGATCCCACCATGCACGTCGAGGTGATCGGTCACCAGTACTGGTGGGAGTACCGCTACACCGATGACGGGTTCGTGACGGCGAACGAGTTGCACATCCCGATCGACACGCCGGTGGAGCTGACGCTGCGTTCCGACGACGTGATCCACTCGTTCTGGGTGCCGTCGCTCGGTGGGAAGACCGATCTGATCCCCGGCCACGTCAACCACCTCACGTTGCAGGCCGACGAGGTGGGTACCTACCGGGGCAAGTGCGCGGAGTACTGCGGGCTGCAGCACGCCAAGATGCTGTTCCTCGTCGTGGCCCAGTCCCGGGGCGACTTCGGCCAGTGGGTCGACCAGCAGCGCCGCGATGCCTCTCCCTCGGATTCCCGAGGAGCCCAGTTGTTCGAGTCGAAGAGCTGTGCGTCGTGTCACACGGTGAGCGGCACCGATGCCGAGGGCCGTCTCGGCCCTGATCTGACCCATATCGCCAGCCGGCAGGAGATCGGCGCCGGTGTCCTCGAGAACACGCCGGCCAACATGCGGCGCTGGATCGGCCACACGTGGGAGGTCAAGGACCACATCGCCATGCCGGAGATCCCGCTGACCGATGACGAGGTCGCCGCCATCACCAGCTACCTGGAGTCACTCAAGTGACGCTGATCGAGCCGCCCCCGACGATGCCGGACCTCGAGCCGGAGCCGGCCCCGCTCGAGCCGGTGTGGGCCGACTCGCCGGGGATCACCGGCTTCATCACCAGCGTCGACCACAAGCGCATCGGTCGCCGGTACCTGGTCACCGCCTTCGTGTTTCTGCTCGTGGGTGGGTTCGAGGCGATGATCATGCGGACCCAGCTCGCCTCGGCCAATGGCACCGTCATCGACGCCGACACCTACAACGCGCTGATGACGATGCACGGCACGACGATGATCTTCCTGTTCAACACGCCGGTCTTCGCCGGGTTCGGGAACTACCTCGTGCCCCTGCAGATCGGCGCCCGCGACATGGCCTTCCCCCGGCTCAACGCGCTGAGTTACTGGATCTTCGTGCTGTCGGGCACGTTCATCTACGCCAGCTTCGTGATGGGTCAGGTCCCGCAGGGCGGCTGGTTCGCCTACGTACCGCTCACCGACACCCGGTTCCTCCCCGGGGCGGGCATGGACTTCTGGGCGGTGGGTCAGGTGTTCCTCGGGTTGTCGACCACCATCGGCGCGGTCAACTTCATCGTGACGATCCTGCGCATGCGCGCCCCCGGCATGTCACTGGGCCGGCTGCCGCTGTTCGTGTGGGGCATCCTCTCGATGGCGTTCATGATCCTCTTCGCCGTGCCCTCGGTGACCCTGGCGGGCGTGCTCCTCGAGCTGCAGCGGATGGGCATGCACTTCTTCACCCCGGTCCTCGGCGGCGACGCCATCTTGTTCCAGCACCTGTTCTGGATCTGGGGTCATCCCGAGGTGTACCTGCTGTTCATCCCGGCCACCGGCATCATCTCGATGATCATCCCCGCGTTCACCCACCGGCCGATCGTGGGTTACCGCTTCGTCGTCGCCGCGCTGGTGTCGACCGCGTTCGTCAGCTTCGGGCTGTGGGTGCACCACATGTTCGCCGTCGACCTGCCGCTGCTGGTGGCCAGCTTCTTCTCGGCGGCCAGCGTCCTCATCGCCATCCCGTCCGGCGTCCAGGTCTTCGCCTGGGTCACCACCATCTTCCGGGCGCCGCAGCGACCGCGATTCGAAGCGCCGTTCCTGTACGCCATCGCCTTCATCGTGACCTTCGTCATCGGCGGCATGAGCGGCGTGATGGTGGCGATCGTGCCGTTCGACCTACAGGTCCACGACAGCTACTTCGTGGTCGCCCACTTCCACTACGTGCTCATGGGCGGGACGGTGTTCCCGACCTTCGCCGGCCTGCACTACTGGTATCCGAAGATGACCGGCCGGATGCTCCACCGGACGACGTCCATCGTGGCGTTCTGGTTCGTGTTCATCGGCTTCCACGTGACGTTCTTCCCCCAGCACATCCTCGGACTGTGGGGCATGCCTCGGCGGATCTATTGGTACGACTCGTCCACGGGCTGGTCGGTCCTGAACATGCTCAGCACCATCGGGGCGTTCGTGCTGGCCACCGGCATCGCCATCATGGCGGTCAACTTCGTGCGGTCGCGCTACTGGGGAGCACCGGCGCCGGCCGATCCCTGGGGCGGCGAGTCGATGGAGTGGATCGTCTCGTCGCAGCCACCTGACCACAACTTCGGGGAGTTCCCCGTCGTGACCAACCACCATCCGGCCTGGGATGTGGCCGAAGGTCGTCCGCTCCAGACCATCACCCGCATCGGCAACGAGGACCTCACCGTGGCCGGGGACGGCGAGCACCGCACCCTGTTGTCCTCGCCGGTCGACGCCTCCGAGATCGAGGTGATGTCGATGCCGTCGCCGTCGTACTGGCCCTTCGTGCTCGGCCTCGCCCTGTTCACCCTGGCCGCGGCCACGGTGTCACGGTCGTTGTTGGTCGGCGGGATCGGCGCCACCGTCTTCGCGGTGAGCCTGGTCCAGTGGCAGCGGGAGATCGGATCGTGAGCGCAATCACCACCGACGCCGGCGCGGCGGCCCCGGGCATCCGTCGCACCACCGGCCGGTCGGTCGGGTGGTGGGGGACGGTGGCGATGATCGCCACCGAGGCCACGCTGTTCGCCCTGCTGCTCTTCGCCTACAACCAGTTGCGCATCCAGGCCGACCGATGGCCGCTGGGCGACATCTCCGACCCGGAGCTGGTGAAGTCGGGATTCCGGACCGTCGTCCTGCTCGGCAGCTCGATCCCGATGCACATCGCCGACAAGGCCGCCGAGGAGGGCAACCAACGCAAGCTGAAGTGGGGTCTCGCCGTCGGCTGGCTGATGGGCGCGCTGTTCCTCGCCGGGCACTTCGACGAGTGGTCCACCACCCTGCACGAGTTCACGCCGTCAACCAACGCGTACGGCTCGCTCTTCTACACCATCACCGGATTCCACGCCCTCCACCTGATCGTCGGCCTCGTGGTGGGTGCCTACCTGTGGATCGGGGCGGTGAGCGGTCGCTACGAGCGCAAGTCCACCACCGGTGTGAAGTGCGGGATCCTGTACTGGCACTTCGTCGACGCCGTCTGGGTGTTCGTCTACGGCATCCTCTACCTGTCGGTGACGCTGCCATGAGCCTCGCACCGCCCACCGTCGAACCCGACGCGGCCGGCGCACCGCCCGTACGGCGGTCGACGCTGCTGTTCGCGCTGATGTCCGGCATCGTGGCCTGGTTCGCCCGGCTCGCGGGCGGATCCGCCTTGGTGCCGATGGCCTGCGCCCACGACGTCGGGTGGGTCATCGACTTGTGGACCGTGCTGATGGGTCTCGTCTGCGTCGCCGGGGTGGTGGCGGCGATGCGTGTTCGGCGCCGCGCCGGCTCCGCCGACGACGGACGCGCGCTCGGCTACCAGATCCTCGGCTACGTCGCCATGCTCACCAACGTGTTGTCTCTCGTGCTGGTCATCGCCGAAGGATCGATGCACCTGTGGTTCGGAGCCTGTCGATGAGTGCGCTCCTCGACCTGCTCACCCTGTCGACCTGGGTGCTCCTGCCGGCGATCGTGGTCGTCGTCGCCGTCCGCCGCATGCACGCGGCGGGATCGCACGCGGTGGGGTCGCTCACCGCGGGCGTCGGCGTGACCGGTCTCGCCCTCGCCGGTGTGGCGCTCACCCCGGACGTCGGCGCGGCGGCCGAGCGCGCCTTCGCGCCCCACATGGCACAGCACCTCGTCCTGGGCCTGTTCGCGCCGCTGCTCATCGTCGTGGGCCGGCTCCCCGAGCTGGTGCCGTGGGCGGTGCCGGTCACCCATCGCCGCTCGATCCGTCGGGCGCTCGGCCCCTTCGGTCGTCCACCCGCCTCGGTGGTGTGGCCCACCGCCGCCATGGTGGCGGTCTGGTACGCCTGGCACCTGCCCGCGCTCTACGGTGCCGCCGTCGACAGCGGGGCGGTGCACGCCGTCGAGCACCTCAGCATCCTGGGCATCGGGTGCTGGTACTGGGCCGCCATCGCGCCGCACCGTCGCCGCACCGGCGCGGTCGTGCTGGCGTCGTTCGCGCTCGTGTTCGCACTCGGCTTTCTCGGCGCGGTGCTGTCGCTGAGTCCCGTTGCCTTCTACGCCGGCCACGTCGACGCCACCACGCTCGCCGCCCAGCTCGACGATCAGCACCTCGGCGGCCTGCTGATGTGGACACCCGGCGGCTTGGTGTACCTGATCACCGCGGTCGTCCAGCTCGTCCGCTGGCTGGAGGTCGACGGCGACGACCACCGGGTCCCGCTCATCACCACCGGAGGAGGGGTGCCGTTGTGAGCGATGAGTCGTCCGATCGCGGTTGGATCGCCGTCCTGGCGGTGATGGTGCTCGTCACCGCCGCGTGCGCCGTGGGGTACTTCCTCGCGCCGTTCGATGCCCCCCTGGCCGAGGCCGCCGACACCGGAACGAACGGCCTGGTCGCGGCGCGCGACCGGATCGTGGCGGTCACCGAGGACGGTGCCCTCGTGGTGCTCGACCGCCGAGACGGTTCGTTGTCCGAGACGGTCCTGGCGTCGGGCGTGCCCGCCGACACCGCCATCGACGTGGGCGAGAAGCACGAGGCCGCCTACGTGGTCGGTTCCGGTACCGATCCGGTCATCCGGTCGGTCAGCGTGCGGACCGGCAAGCGCAAGGACCTCGCCTCCGGCCGTCTGGTGTCGATCGGCCCGATCGCCTTCCCGACGCTGGCCCGCGACATCCAACGTCCCGCGGCCGAGCACATGGCTTGGGTCACCGGACACGACGGTGTCGATGCCATCGATGTGCAGAACCTGGTCACCGGCAGCACCGAGACCATCGGGGCGCGGTCGCAGGACCCGCCGTTCCGCTCGGTCGACGATCTGGTCTGGAGCCCGTTCGAGAACCGGCTCTTCGGCATCGCGGACGGGGGCCATCAGCTGTTCCGCCTCGATGCCGACCGTGCCACGACGCTCGAGGAGGCCGTGGTGGCCGACGTGCCGGACGGGATCGACCACTGGATCGACGCCACGCCCTGGGGCGACGGGTTGGCCGTGATCGGTCAGACGTCCAGCGGCGCCACCAAGGTGGTGGAGATCGACCGTAAGACGCTCGCGGTGGTGGGCACGCTCTACGCCCCGACGGACGCGTCGGCGCTGCGCACCGTCGACGCCGACTCGTCGGCCACCGAGCTGCTGATCACCACCGACGCCGGC
The DNA here is from genome assembly GCA_963730345.1 of uncultured Acidimicrobiaceae bacterium. GTDB lineage: Bacteria > Actinomycetota > Acidimicrobiia > Acidimicrobiales > Salinilacustritrichaceae > Salinilacustrithrix. Next base: position 259,291 of record CAVSRP010000039.1, on the reverse strand, counting down.
ACGCTGCTCGAGCTGACCGACACCCACGAGGTCCCGACCACTCTCGCCCAGAGAATCGCCCGCGCCGTCTGGTGAATCGCACGGGCCGAGGAGGCGGCCGAGGACCTCCGGCGACGTCACGACGCGGTGCTCAGCGCGGTGGTCGACGCCGAGCGCGGAGCGCTGGGCAGTCGAACCGACCAGATCGGTCACCAGGATGATTGCGGTCTGCGCTTCGGCCACGGCCGCCCCCTCTCCCGCGACGGGACCCTACCGAACCACGCTGATCAACTGGTCGGGGCGGGCAACGGTCGACACCGTCCGGACGCCCGAGGCGTCAATGGGCGCGATGGCCGCCGAACTCGGCAGTCGGGCTCAGGTCCATGCGCGACGCTCGCGGATCTCGTTCACCCGCGCCTTGGACGCCGACACGAAGGTGCCGACCTGGTCGGGGAGCTGCTCGAGGAACGACAGCGTGCGCACGCCCTGGGCTCGATCGTCGAAGATGCCATGCGATCCGTGGTCGCGGTCGTCGTCGACCGGGCGGAACAGGTCGTCGGGTCGGTCATCGTCGATGGGCAGGTCGGTGAGTTGCCCGCCCACGCCCGACTGGGCCATGAAGTGGTCGCCGAGGCCGGGCACCAGCTGGGCCATCTGGACGACCAGCCAGTTCCACGTGCCGAGGATCTTCTGTCGCGGGAGCTGCTGGACAGCGTCGACAATGGCGTCGGCTGCGACCTCGGGTTGGTAGATGGGGGCCACCGGCTGAGGATGGGTGTCGACCTTGGCCCGGCACCAGCCGAACTGGGTCGTGTTCACCGCGGGCAGGTGCACGATGGTGGCGTGCACCCCGCTTCCCTCGTGGAGCAGCTCGGTGCGGAGTGAGTCGTAGAAGCCGCGGACGGCGAACTTCGCCGCGCAGTAGGCGGACTGCAACGGGATCCCCCGGTAGCTCAGCGCCGAACCGACGAACACGATGGTGCCCCGGTCGCGCTCGCGCATGCGACGGAGCGCGCTCATCGCGCCGTAGACCTGCCCGAGATAGGTGACCTCGGTGGCCCGCTTGATCTCCTCCGGCTCGAGGTCCCGGATCATGGTGAACGCGGTGGTCATGGCGTTGTTGATCCAGACATCGATGGGTCCGAGCTCGGCCTCGATCCGTTCGGCGGCGTGCTCCACCGCGTCGGGGTCGGCCACATCGGTGGGCACCGCCACGGCATGGCGACCGTACGCCTCGACGTCGGCGACCGCGGCTTTGAGACCGGCCTCGCCGCGGGCGACGAGACCGACGTCCCAGCCCCGCTGGGCCAGCTCGCGGGCGGTGGCGCGTCCGACGCCTCCGGTGGCGCCGGTCACGACGGCGACGCGTGTTCCAGAATTCGGTGTTGGTCCATTCACTGTCTTGAGTCCTCCACTGCTTGTTCGGCGCGGGTGTAGGCGATCTGCAGTCCGTCGGCCACGGTCACCATGGTGAGGATCGACATCAACATCCGGGTGAACCGGGGAGCGATCGTGAGGCCGACCACCAAGACGGTGGCGGTCCACTGGGCGATGCAGAACGGACAGGTGAGCAGTTCGCCGATGGCGTGGCGCCAGCCGGTGCCACGAACGTTCTCGTCGAGCTCCGCCGGCCCGGACACGCCCTCGTAGCGGGCGAACGGGGCCCGCAGGGGGCTGGTCACGGGATCCTTGGTGAGCACGCGGGCCAGCTTGTGGGTGGCGACCGCGCCCAACGCGAGATCGGCGTTCGACAGCCGCCCCGGCAGCCGCTTGCGACCGAGGATGCCGAGGGCGGTGATGAACGTGCCGTAGGTGGCCAACAGCCCGGTGTAGGCCGCGAGAGGCCGGTCCCGGTCGGTGTCGCTGCGGTACTCCTCGGCCTGTTTCTCGGCCCTGTCGATGAGACCTTCCACGCGGTCCTCCTCGTCGATGCTCGTTCGTTCGCCCGATCGTTCGGCGTGGGCACGACTGGGCGTGCCGGTTCCTCGGTGCCCTACCCGACATCGCTCGTCGGGTAGTACCCCGTACGCCGCCCGAGGACTGTTCACCGGTTCGACGGACCGGGGAGGTCAACCGGCGTGGTTCACCAACAACCGACGTACCTCGGCGATGGTCTGGATCTCCTCGTCCCGTTCGGCCCCGACCGCAGCGAGATTGAAGGTGGTGGCGCCCGCGTCCACGTAGGGGACGAGGAACGCAGCGATGTCCTCCGCGGTCCCGACCGGCGTGTACCGCTCGAACGGTTCGAACGGCATCTTGTAGAACTGCTCCATCCCCTCGGCGACGTGACGCCGACCGACGGCCGGGTCCGTGCCGACACCGACCCAGAGTTGGATGCCGTGGGCCCAAGGATCGGGTCGCGGGACCGTCCGGTGCACCGCGGCCCGTTCGACTCGCTCGATCCCCTCGGCCAACCGACGTGCCGAGCACCACGCCGCGAGCCAGCCGTCGCCGAGCCGCCCGGCCCGGTCGAGCGCGGCATCACTGCGTCCACCGACCACGAACGGGACCCGGGGCCGCGGCGCGGGACGGATGCGGGCATCGTCGAGATCGAAGAACTGGTCGTGCCAGGTGACCGGCTCGTCGTCGAGCAGGCGGCGGACGATCTCGAGGGCGGCGTCGGTGCGCCGGCCGCGGCTCGAGGGGTCGACGCCGCACACCTCGAACTCGGCTCGATCCTCGCCACCCACGCCGACGCCGATGGTCACCCGCCCCGGCGCGGCCTCGGCGAGCGTCGCGATCTGGCGGGCGGCCACCATCGGGTGCCGGAGGGCGAGCAGCCACACCCCGAGCGAGAGTCCGAGACGAGGTTCGATGCCCGACAGCGCGGCCAGGGCAACGACGCCGTCGGTGCCGTCACCACCTCGGAAGCTGACGTGATCGGCCAGGAAGAGGTGGTCGATCCCGGCATCGGCGATGGACCTGAGGCGTACCCGCTGCGTCTCAGGCGTCTCACGCCACAGACCCCACGGCGGGGTGATGCCGACCCGGAGTGTGCCCACGACGGCACCGTACCGGTGGCCACCGCGTCACAGCGCGGCCCCGACCCTCCAGGCGGAGCGCACGGCCCCCTCGATGTAACCGATGTCGGCGGCATCGCCCACCACGTGCACCTCGACGCCGAGGCCGGCCAACCGGGTCGCCAGCGCGCTGCCCGGTTCGACCTCGCTGGCGATGATGACGGTGTCGGCCGGGATCCTCGCGCCGGCCCCATCGACTCGGTGAACGACATCGGCGGGCGTGATCTCGGTGACGTCGGCGTTGCGAATCAACGTGACGCCGTGGTGCTCGGCACGCCGGACGGCCGTCCACCGCCGGGGCGAGGCCATTGGCAGGCCGAGCGCGGGCCCGGGCTCCAACACGGTCACGTGCCGGCGCCGTTCGGCCAGGAACTCGGCCAGTTCGAGTCCGACGAGTCCGCCACCGAGGATCACCACGTCGCGCCCCACCGGCATCCACCCTTTCGACAACGACCGGATCCGGTCGGCGTCACCGGTCAGTCCGACCCGCCGGGCCAGGGCCAGCAGCAGGCGCAGAGGACCCGGGCGTCCCGGGTCCGGCTCCCCGGTCACGAGCGCGCGCAGCTCATCGCCCGTGCGTACGTGGGGAAGATCGGCGCCGGGGATGTGGGGTCGGCTTCTCGTCGCTCCGGTCGCCACGACGATCGCGTCGGGTCGTAGCGACCGCACGGTGTCGACGTCGGCCCGCGCCCCGGTACGGACATCGACGCCGAGTCGGGAAGCCTCGGCCACCAGCCAATCGACGAACGGCCCGTTGGCCGGGGTGGTCATCTGGGAGAACCACGCGGTACCGCCGAGGTGGTCGCCGGCTTCGAGCAGCGTGACCCGGTGGCCCCGTTGGCGCGCGATGCGCGCCGTCTCCAGGCCGGCCGGACCGCCGCCCACCACCACCACGTGGCGCGCGGTCGCCGCCGGTGCCATGTCGGCGGTGCTCTCGTCGCACAGCGCGGGGTTCACCGCGCATCGGGGCGGGTCGTCGAAGAAGTTCTGCTCCACGCACACGTAACAGTTGATGCAGGGACGGATGGTGTCTCGGCGACCGGTGCGGAGCTTGTCGACGATGTCGGGGTCGGTGAGCAGCTGGCGGCCCATCGCCACGAAGTCGCAGTCCCCGGCGGCCAGCATCTCCTCGGCGAGCTCGGGCAGGATCCGGCCGACCGCGATCACCGGGACATCGACCGCGGCCTTCACGGCCCGGGCGTAGGAGCGGTAGGCGCCCACCGAGTCGGGGAGCGGGCCGTCGGTGAAGTTGGCGAAGGAGTTCCGGCCCCAACCGGTGACGTGGATGGCGTCGGCGCCGGCCGCCACGAACATCCGGGCCGCGGTGACGGCCTCCGGTGTGGTCAGCGCACCCTCCTCGCCGAACTCGCGGCCGCTGACCCGGACCAGCACCGCCAGATCGGGACCGGCCTCGCCGCGCACCGCTCGGAGGACCTCGACGGTGAGGCGGGCCCGGTTCTCGAGCGAGCCGCCCCAGCGGTCGTGGCGCCGGTTGTCGGCGGAGGCAAGGAACGTGGAGAGGACGTAGCCGTGGGCCGCGTGGACCTCGACGGCATCGGCACCCGCCTGCCGGGCCCGGCGAGTGGCCTGGGCGAACTGGTCGATGAGCCAGGCGAGGTCGTCCTCGTCGGCCTCGCGGTACGTCGGCAACTTCCCGCCAGTGGTGGCAGCGAGCCGGCCCAGCTCGTCGGCGGTGTTGTCGCGGAGCGAGGACATGTCCGGTGCCGAATCGGGCATCGAGGGCACCAGCAGGGGGCGGTCCTCGGCGATGTCGACCCGTGCCGTCTTGCCGTGGTGGCACAACTGCACGCAGATCCGCCCACCCCTGTCGTGCACCGCGGTGACGAGGCGGGCAAGGCCGGGGACGAACCGGTCGTCCGACAGACCGGGCTGGTGCTCGGATGCGGCGCCGATCGGGTAGGCGATCGCGCCGGAACCGGTGATGACCATGGCCGTTCCGCCGTTCGCCCGCGTCGCGTAATGGGCGATCTCGCCGTCGGTGATCATGCCGTGATCGCACAGGTTCATGTCCATCGCCGGCATCACGATCCGGTTCCGCAGCTCGAGCGGACCGATGCGGCCCGGTGCGAGGACGTGGTCGAACCGGCCGGCGGTGGGGGCGGACACGGCAGCCGATCGTACCGACGAACGGCTAGCCCATCTCCATGGCCAGGGCGCGGTCCTCGTCGGCTCGCTCGGTCTGGAGTTCGCGGTTCCGCGCCGACCCCGGGAGGAAGACGGCGAGGGCGAACCCGAGGGCCGCCACCCCCGCGGCGATGAGGAACACCGTGGTGTACGCCGACTGGGCGGTCTGGGCGGCGGCGCCCGCGGTCCCCGCGGCCGAGACGTCGCCCATCCGGGTGGCGACGATGGTGGCGAGCACCGCGACCCCGAACGATGCCGCGACGCGCGTGTTGAGCTGGCGGACGGCGGTGGCCTGGGCCACGAAGCGCTGGGGGAGGGCGTTGAGGCCCGTGACGGCGTTCGGCATCATCGAGAAGCCGAAGCCCAGGCCCTGGGTGAGCACGGCGATCTCGATGGTGAGCGTGGACGACTCGACGGTGGTGTGCCCGAGGATCCAGGCCGACGTACCGAGCAGGGCCAGGCCGATCATGACCGGGGGCCGCGGACCGATGCGGTCGGTGAGCCGACCGCCGAGCGGGAACGTGATGGCCCCACCGATGGCCATCGGCACCAACATCGTGCCCACGTGGAGCGCGGTGAACCCCCGCACGGTCTCGAGCTGCAGGGGGAGGAAAACCAGGATCCCGTACTGGACGATGACCGCGGACGCGATCACCACCAAGGTCAGGCTGAAGATGGGGACACCGAACATGGCGATGTCGATGGCCGGGTGCTCGACCCGACGTTCCCACGTCACGAACGCGGCGAGGAACACCGCCCCGGCGAGGAGCGAGCCGACGGTGGGGCGGGAGGCCCAGCCCCAGTCACTGGCCCGGGCGAAGGCGTACAGACAGATCACCAGGCCCGCCGACACCAGACCGAGGCCGAAGCCGTCGAAGCGACGGCGCTCCCGGTAGCCGGTGTCGCGCAGCAGGCGGAGGGCGGCGAAGATGCCGACGGCGCCGAGGGGGACGTTGATGAGGAAGAGCCAGTGCCAGCTCACCGAGGTGACGAGGTAGCCCCCGATGACCGGCCCGAAGGCGGGGCCGGCCATGGCGGCGACCCCCCAGATCCCGAGCGCCGTACCCCGGCGGTCGGCCGGGAACAGCTCGTAGATCATGGCCATGCCCACCGGCATCAGTGCGCCCCCGCCGAGGCCCTGGATCACCCGGGAGAGGATGAGGAGCTCGAGGTTGGGGGAGAGGGCGGCCAGCAGCGACCCCAGCGAGAACAGGAACAGGCTGATCACGAAGAGCCGCTTGCGACCGAAGCGGTCGGCGAGCCACCCGGTGGGGGGTTGGGCCACACCCACGGCCAGGAGGTACGCGGTCACGATCCACTCGATGCCGTCCCGGCGGTCGAGGGCGATGCCGATCTGGGGCAAGGCGACGTTCACGATCGTCGTGTCGAGGATCACCATGAACGTGCCGATCAGCACCACGCCCATGGCCACCCAGGGGTAACGATCGTCGGGCGCCTGCTCGGGATTCTCGGTTTCGTCAGGTGACAGGCGCATCCACCCAGGATGCCAAGACGGTTGCAGAGCGCAACAAACCTCTGGTGGAAGCGGTCAGAGACGGTCCGCCGGGTACCCGGCGTACGAGTTCTTGAACACCCCGGAGTGGAGCAGCACGTGGGCGGTCGTGTCGCCGGTGGCGGCGTCGGTCAGCGTCGTGCGCACCCAATAGGACTCGGTTCGCCGGCTCTGACCCAGGCCGACGACCTCCCGTTCGACGGCGTAGTCGACCCCGACGAACACCGGTCCGTGGACCAACTGGATCTCCAGATCGATGAACAGACCCAGCGACGGGCCCCGTACCGGGAAGTCGGTACCGGCCTTCTGGGCGAGGACGCTGATCATCTCGATCGGGACGATGGGACGCCCCCACGGGTTGTCGCCACCCGAGTACCAGGGGCTGGGTTCGGTGATGGCGGCGAGCTTGTCGGCGAGAGAGAACGGGTAGAGCTCGCCGTTCGCCGTCTCCATGTCGAGTGAGGTCGTGGACTGCGCCCGGGAACGTTGTCCGACGCTGAGCTGATCGACGATGAACAGCTCGCCGGGGTCGCCGAGGCCGGCCAGCCGCCGTCCGAGCTCGGTCTCGGCGCCGTCGATGGTGGCGGAGCCGGACAGGACCGCGCTTCCGTCATCCTTGCTCGCCTCGACGAGCGCGGCGTCGGACGCGGTCGGGGTGAGCGACGCGGTGACCTGCTCGCCCTCGACCACCATCGAACGGAAGTGGGCACTGATGCAGCCGGTCTCGAACCACCGCCGGCCCCACAGTGAGAACGCGAGGGGATCGAACTGGGAGAAGTGCGTCGGTCCCTCGATCGGTGCTCCGGTCAGACCGAGCGATGCCGCGGTCTCGTCGTCGTGGACGCTGGCATGGCCGCCGTAGGTCTGCTCGCCCAGGAGTTGCCGGGGCTGCCGGGACGGTCCGGACCGGGTGATCGGGGTGTCGAAGGCCGGGGACCACGAGGGGTCGGTTGGTTCCTGGGCGGTCATGTCCGAACCCTAGGCCTAGGGGCCAGGGCGATGGCCGGGTTCGGCCGTGGAGCGTTGACCAGGAGACGAGAATCCGGGATCGGCATGCATAACCCGGGGCGCGGGGGGTAGAAGGAGTTGGCCGCTGGACCGGACGGCGGCGCGAGAGGAGCGACCGCATGCCGAGTTCGAAGATCAGCTGGCCGGCGATCCGCCAGCTACTGGGTGATGATCGGTCGGGCCGGGGAGCGTCGGTCAAGAGCGCCCGCTCGGCGTCGTTGCGCGCCCGGACCACCACCGCCGACCGCGTGGTCAAGTCGGTGTGCCCGTACTGCGCGGTCGGTTGTGGGCAGGACGTCTACGTCAAGGACGGCGAGGTCATCCAGATCGAGGGGGATCCCGACTCGCCGGTGAGCCGCGGCCGTCTCTGCCCAAAGGGCTCGGCGTCGCTGTCGTTGACCACCGGGTCCGGGCGTCGCCACGAGGTCCTGTACCGCCGGCCGGGTGGCACCGAGTGGGAACCACTGTCGCTCGATCGGGCGATGGACATGATCGCCGACCGGGTCATCGAGTCCCGGCGCCAGGGCTGGGAGTGGGAGGCCGACGGCAAGCGGGTCCGCCGCACGCTGGGCTTCGCCAGCCTCGGGGGAGCGACCCTCGACAACGAGGAGAACTACCTCATCAAGAAGCTGTTCACCGCCCTGGGCGCGATACAGATCGAGAACCAGGCCCGGATATGACATAGCGCCACCGTCCCCAGTTTGGGGACATCGTTCGGTCGGGGCGGAGCCACCACCTTCCAGCAGGACCTCCAGAACAGCGATTGCATCGTGATCGAGGGGTCCAACATGGCCGAGTGCCATCCCGTGGGCTTCCAGTGGGTGATGGAAGCCAAGGCGCGGGGTGCCACCTTGATCCACGTCGACCCCCGCTTCACCCGCACCAGCGCGTTGGCCGACGTGCACGTACCACTGCGAGCGGGCACCGACATCGCCTTCCTCGGCGGGATCGTCAACCACGTCCTGTCGACCGAGTCCTACTTCCGTGACTACCTCCTCGCGTTCACGAACGCGCCGTTCCTGGTGGGGGAGGACTTCCAGGACACCGAGGATCTCGACGGGCTGTTCTCCGGGTTCGATCCCGAGTCCGGCAGCTACGACACCCAGAGCTGGCAGTACGAGGGAGCGGAGGTGCAGTCGTCGTCGGGAACGCGAGACGCCCAGTACGAGGAACGCGTCCGTGAGGCCGGCGGTGGTGAGGCGCACGGCTCCGGTGGAGCCCAGGTGGGACGGAGTCCAGCGCGCGACGACACGCTGGAACATCCCCGGTGCGTGTTCCAGATCCTGAAGCGGCACTTCGCCCGGTACACGCCCGAGATGATCGAGCAGATCTGCGGAATCCCCCAGGACACCTTCACCCGGGTGTGCGATCTGATCACGTCCAACTCTGGTCGGGATCGGACCACGGCGTTCGCCTATGCCGTCGGCTGGACCCAACACAGCGTCGGCGTCCAGTACATCCGCACCGCGGCGATCCTGCAGACGTTGCTCGGCAACATGGGCCGGCCCGGTGGAGGGATCCTCGCGCTGCGCGGCCACGCATCGATCCAGGGCTCCACCGACATCCCCACGTTGTTCAACATCCTGCCTGGCTACATCCCGATGCCCCATGCCCACCAGCACGAGGACCTCGACGACTTCATCCGAGGTGAGGCGGCGGTCAAGGGCTACTGGGGCAACATGCGCGACTACACCGTCAGCCTGCTGAAGGCCTGGTGGGGCGATGCCGCGACCGAGGACAACGACTACTGCTTCGACCACCTTCCTCGCCTCACCGGCAACCACAGCACGTACGAGACGGTGCAGGCCCAGATCGACGGCACCTGCAAGGGGTACTTCCTGCTCGGGGAGAACCCGGCCGTGGGCTCGGCCAACGCCAAGATGCAGCGTCTCGGCATGGCCGCCCTCGACTGGCTCGTCGTACGCGACTTCTCGCTCATCGAGAGCGCGACGTGGTGGAAGGAGGGGCCGGAGATCGAATCGGGTGAGCTTCGGACCGAGGACATCGACACCGAGGTGTTCTTCCTGCCCGCGGCCGCGCACACCGAGAAGGAGGGCAGCTTCACCAACACCCAACGGATGCTGCAGTGGCACCACAAGGCGATCGAGCCCGGTGGTGACGCCCGCAGCGACCTGTGGTTCATGTACCACCTCGGCGTGCGGATCCGGGAGAAGCTGGCCGGCTCCACCGACGAGATGGACCGACCCGTCCTCGAGCTCACCTGGGATTACCCGACCGAGAGTCCCCGCGACGAACCGAGTGCCGACGCCATCCTGCGTGAGATCAACGGCTGGGACGCCGACGGCAACCTGCTGTCGTCCTACGAGGACCTGGCCGACGACGGCTCCACCGCTTGCGGGTGCTGGATCTACTGCGGTGTCTACGGCGGTAACGAGAACCAGGCCGCCCGGCGGACGCCAGGATCGGAGCAGTCCTGGGTCGCACCGGAGTGGGGGTGGGCCTGGCCGGCGAATCGGCGGATCCTCTACAACCGGGCGTCGGCCGATGCCGACGGCAAGCCGTGGAGCGAGCGGAAGGCGCTCGTGTGGTGGGATGCCGACCAGGGCAGATGGGTCGGCCACGACGTCCCTGACTTCCAACCCACGAAGGCACCCGATCACCAGCCGCCCGACGATGCCACCGGCCCCGACGCCCTCGGTGGACGCGACGCGTTCATCATGCAGGCCGACGGGAAGGCCTGGCTGTACGTGCCGGCGGGGCTCACCGATGGTCCGCTTCCCGCCCACTTCGAACCGCAGGACTCACCGGTCCCGAACCTGCTCTACGGCCGCCAGCGCAATCCGGCCCGCGAGCTGACGCCCAGCTCGGAGCACAACCGGTACCAGCCGAGCGGGAACGAGCCGGGCAGCGACGTGTTCCCGTACGCCGCCACCACCTACCGCCTCACCGAACACCACACCGCGGGCGGCATGAGTCGCTGGGTTCCATACCTGTCCGAGCTCCAGCCCGAGATGTTCTGCGAGGTCTCTCCCGAGCTGGCCGCCGAGCGGGGCCTGGAGCACGCCGGCTGGGCCACCATCGTGACGGCACGGGCGGCCATCGAGGCCCGCGTGCTGGTGACCGAGCGGATGGTGCCGCTGCGCGTCAACGGGAAGGTGCTCCACCAGGTCGGCCTGCCGTATCACTGGGGTGATCAGGGCTACAGCACCGGCGACGCAGCCAACGAGCTGGCCCACCTGTCACTGGACCCCAACGTGCACATCCAGGAGGTCAAGGCCCTGGCGTGCGACATCCGCCCCGGCCGCCGGCCCACCGGGGTCGCCCGCAACGAGCTCGTCCGCGAGTACCAGCGGCGGGCCGGCATCGACGAGCACACCGGCACCGGCGCATGACACCGGAAGGACGACCATGACCGTGACCGATCCGCCCACGAGCACGACCATCGTCGGCGAGCTGCCGTCCGGCTGGATCCGCCCCGACGGCACTCCCGAGCGGGTCGGCTTCTTCACCGACACCAGCGTGTGCATCGGGTGCAAGGCCTGCGAGGTGGCGTGCAAGGAGTGGAACGAGGTGCCCGAGGACGGCCTCGACTTCACCGGCATGTCGTACGACAACAGCGTCGGCCTCGGTGCCTCGACCTGGCGGCACGTGGCCTTCATCGAGCAGCAGAAGCCGCTGGCCGGCCAGGAGCCCGGAGTGGGGGCGGGCGGCGACTTCCGTTGGCTGATGTCGAGCGACGTGTGCAAGCACTGCACCCACGCCGCGTGCCTCGACGTCTGTCCCACCGGGTCGCTGTTCCGCACCGAGTTCGACACCGTCGTGGTGCAGGAGGACATCTGCAACGGGTGCGGGTACTGCATCCCCGCCTGTCCCTACGGGGTCATCGACCAGCGCAAGGGCGACGGCCGGGCCTGGAAGTGCACGCTGTGTTACGACCGCCTCGGCGACGGCATGGAGCCGGCCTGCGCCAAGGCCTGCCCCACCGAGTCGATCCAGTTCGGCCCGCTCGACGAGTTGCGAGATCGGGCCCGCGACCGGGTGACGACCCTCCACGAGCACGGCATCGCCGACGCCCGGCTCTACGGTGACGATCCCGACGACGGTGTCGGCGGGGCGGGCGCCTTCTTCCTGCTCCTCGACGACCCCGAGGTGTACGGGTTGCCACCGGACCCGGTGGTCACCACCCGCGACCTGCCGGCCATGTGGCGGCGGGTCGGCGTCGCCGCGGTCGGCATGGCGCTCGGCGCGGCGGCCTCGTTCCTCGGAGGCTCCCGGTGACGCCCGATGTGACCGACCACGGTGGGCCGGGCCGGGGGCGAACGAAGGGCCGGGGCGAGGAGCGGATGGTCCCGAAGGCCGACTTCGGCTCCTACTACGGCAGACCGATCATCAACGCCCCGGTGTGGCGGTCACCCGAGATCCCCGGCTACCTGTTCCTCGGCGGTCTGGCTGGCGGCTCGTCGCTGCTGGCGGCCGGCGCGCACCTCACCGGCCGGACCACGCTGACCGACCGGACGAAGGTCGCGGCCCTGGTGGCCATCGCCGGCTCCGGTGCCGCGCTGGTGAAGGACCTCGGCCGGCCGGAGCGGTTCCTGCACATGTTGCGGGTGTTCAAGCCGTCGTCGCCGATGAGCGTGGGGTCCTGGTTGCTGGCGGCCTACGGACCTGCGGCCGGCGTGGCCGCGTTGAGCGCGCTCACCGGCCGAGTCCCGCGCCTGGGTGGCGCGGCCACCGCCGGTGCGGCGCTGCTCGGTCCCGCCGTGGCGTCCTACACCGCGGCGTTGGTCGCCGACACGGCGGTGCCGGCGTGGCACGACGCCCACCGCGAACTGCCCTTCGCTTTCGTGGGCTCGGCCGGTGTCGCCGCCGGCGGTCTGGGTCTCGCGGTCGCCTCGCTCGACGACGCCGGACCGGCCCGTCGGATGGCGACGCTGGGATGGATTGCCGAGACGATCTCCACCGAGGTCATGACCCGGCGGCTCGGCACGGTGGGCGAGCCGTACCGGAAGGAGTCCGCGGGTCGGTACCTGAAGGCAGCCAAGGTCCTGGCCGCCGTGGGAATCGCCGGCGCCCATCTGCGGCGGGGAAGCCGTGTCGGAAACCTCGCGTCCGGGCTCGCGCTGGTGGCGGCGTCGGCGTGCACCCGTTTCGGCATCTTCCACGCCGGCGTCGCCTCGGCGAAGGATCCCCGCTACACCGTCGTCCCACAACGGGAACGCCTGTCCGGGAGCTGAGCGCGCCCGGTGGGTGCCGGTGCCGTGCGGTGGCCCGACGTCGGATCAGTCGCTGGCGATCCGGTCGAGGCACGCACTGCAGCGGTGCAGGAGGCCGTCGGTGAACGGGCGATCGTCCCACCGGTGCAGTGGCTCGAGCGCGAGCCCGCACGCCGTCTTCTGCTCACCGAGCCGGTACGCGTGGATCTCCCCCTGGGGGACCGCCAGCGGTTGGGCTCCGGGTGTCCACGTCGGGACCCGGCCCACGCTCGTCGAACAGGACCGCCAGCCCACCAGGGCGGCCACCTCGGGCACCACGCAGTCGTCCCGGTCGACCAGCACGGTCAGATCGCCGACCCGGACGCTGAGTTGTCCCTGGCCGAGCGGGTCGTCCTCGACCTGGAAGTCGCCGTGACGAAGGGCGTGCTGCCCGTCGAGCTCGGAGCGGAGCGACAGGCCCCGCAGGGCGTGGAGGACGCTCGCGCGCAGACGAGCTGGATCGATGACTCTCGACTCCGGCACTCGACACCTCACCTTCTCCGCTGGAGCGTCCACGCGGTGTCGCAATTGGTGCGTCGCCCGTGATCGCATCGCCGATGGTACGCGATCGCGGCAGTCGTCGGCCATGCCAGCCCCGGGGGATCGGGCCGTTCGTGGCTCGTCGCGGTCAGGAGGACGCCAGCTCCTCTCGCCGGATTTTCTGACCTTTCCGTACTCAAGGTAGGCCGCGAATCGGTCGATGCAGTCGTTCATGACGCGTGCCCGAATGCCTGGCGGCGAGCGCGGTGCGTCCATCCTCGAGCTGGCACTGGTTGCTCCGGTGATGATCCTGATCGTGATGGGCGTGCTCGATCTCGCTCGGGGCTATCAGATGCAGATCCGCATGGAGAACGCCGCCCGCGAGGGCGCGGCGTATGCCCAGCTGTATCCGGGTCGTGTGGAGTGCACCGACGGGGAGGACGTGGTGAGCCGGGTGACGGGTGAGGAGGCGGGCGTCGATTCGAGCCAGGACTTCCGGGTGCAGGTGTTCTCCGAGGACGCTGACGGCAAGCTCACCGTGCCGGTGACCGGCTGTGACGGCGACCCGGCCGCGGCCGGAGAGCGGATCAAGGTCACCGTGTCGGCGACCTACGACATCCTGACTCCGATGGTGGAGCGCGTCGTGGGCGACTCGATCGACATCAGCGGCTCCGCGGAGATGGCGGTGCAGGGATGAGGCGGCGGGGTCGGAACGATCGCGGGGTGACCGTGGTCGAGGCCGCGTTCGCGCTCCCGATCATGCTGCTGTTCATCTCGGGTCTGGTCGACCTCGGCATGTGGACCTTCAACACCAACCAGGCGACCAACGCGGCCCGGGACGGGGCGAGAGCGGGCATCCTCTCCTACGAGCTGGCCGATGTCGACGGCAGCCCGGACCACGACGCCGTGGTGTCCGCAGTGCGCGAGCACCTCCCGGCCGACACCGTCGACGAGTCGGAGATCACCGTCGAGTGCCTGACCGCTGCCGGGGCGACCGTCACCTGCGCGAACGCGCAGATCGATGCGGATCGGATCCGAGTCGAGGTCGAGTGGGGTTGGAACCTGGTCACGCCGGTGGCGCCCATCGTCGGTGTGCGCGAGGGCGCCGCCCGGGGTTCGGCGACCATGGCGATCGTCGGGCTCCCGATCAGCGGCGGGTCGACCACCACGACGACCTCCACCACGACGACGACCTCCACGACCACCACCACGACCATTCCGGATTCCACCACGACCACCACCACGGCGCCGCCGGCGTGCGCCGTCGAGGAGCTCACCATCTCTCCGGACCCGATCAGCCGGACCAGCAACGGGGCCAGTCAGCTGAGCGAAGCGCTGCACATCGATTTCACGACCAATGGTTCGGTGGCGTGCGGCGAGCTGGTCGTGGAGCTGGTCAGCTCCCACACCAATCCGACGACCGAATCCGCCAACGTCGCGCCGGTCGAGGACGGCTCGGCCGACTACTCGTGGACCTACGTCGGGAGCAGCAACATCTGGAAGGCCGGCACCGGGACGGTTCGGGTCCTGCTGGGCACCACGGTGCTCGCCACTGACACGTTCCAGGTGAACTGATGATGACTTCGCATGGCAACGATCGAGCCCGAGGTGGCGACAGAGGGGTCGCCGCGCTGTTCTTCGCCATCAGCGTGACCGCCATGTTGGCCGTCGCGGCACTCGTGCTCGGCGGCAGCATCGGTTACACCGCTGACCGCAACGCGCAGACCGCCGCCGACGCCGCCGCGCTGGCCGGCGCATCCACGCTCCGGGACCACAAGCAGGATTGGGTGAACACTCCGGCGGCAGCCGTGCTCGACACGGTGCAGTCGGTGGTCGAGCACAACGGCGGGAAGCTGGCGTCGAACGGCTGCGAGTTGGTCGACGCCACGTATGCCCTGACCAGGTCGGACGCCGACGTGATCGCCGACTGTGCCGATCTCGAGTACCTCTCGAAGGAGGATTTCGCCGCTACCGCTGGCGTGCGGGTCACCGTGCTCGACACTCGTGACGTGCCCTTCAGTGCGTTCATCGATCATCAGGACACCATCACGGGAACCGCGGTGGCCGCCGCCACGATCCAACCGGTGGTCGAGGGGAGAGCGCCGTTCATGGTGTGCACCTCCCCCGACGCGGTGGGCCACCCGACCCAGGCGCTCCAAGAGAGCGGGGATCCGACCGGCTACACGGTGAACCCGGCCGCCATCGGCAAGCTGTACGTGCTGTGGGGCAACCAGGTGAAGTACCAGGGCCGGGACTGCGGCAAGCCGTCGAGCGACTGGCGTGGCCTGGTCGAGTTCGACACCTCGTTCTCGATGTCGGCCGATCCGTCCGACGACACGTACTGGTGGCGGACCGAGAGCGGCAACAAGAACGGCACCCTGCCGATCACGCTGGCCGGTGACGACGCCTGCCATCTCGACAACGAGGGCGTCAGCGCGCTCCAGTTGGGTTGCCGCATCGCGGTGCCGTTGTGCCCGATGGGGAACGGCAGTACGTCGGACTTCCGGTTGTACTGCGTCAAGCTCGGGGTGTTCGAGATCTCCAACATCGGCGACGTGTTCAACAGCGACACCACTCAACCGGAGTACGACACGCCGTGTGGGACGGTGAAGAACAACATCATCTGCGGGAAGTTCCTCGGCCTCGGCAGTGCCATCGGAGGTCGGGGCATCGCCGAGACCCCGGACCCCAACGCCGTGGTGGTGGTGAAGCTGGTCGAGTGAGCCTTGGCGTGCTCGTCAGTCAGCCCGCACGGCCAGCACCGCGCACTCGGCACTCAGGAGCACATCCTGGGCGTTGCTGCCGAGGATCAGCTTCCCCACCGGCGACCGCTGGCGCAGCCCGATGACGATGAGATCTGCCTGCTCCTTCTCGGCGACGGCCACAAGGTCCTCCGCTGGTGTGTGGCCCTGCACGAGATCGACCAGCTTGTAGTCGATCCCTTCGCCTCGCAGTCGCTCCTCGACCTCTTCGAGAGCCTCGCGGTACCTGACCACCTCGGCGGACGACTCGTGCGATCCGCCCTTCATCGAGTGGACGACAACGAGCTTCGTATTCCGCAGACGCGCTTCCTCGATGGCTCTCTCGAGGGCAGCATCGCCCTCCGGAGAGAGGATGAACCCGGCGACCACGGTCAATGCCTGCTCCTCGGCTCGCGCTTCTCGGTGACCAGAGCATACTTCGGTTCGCGCGACCTCTCCGGCTGATCGCTCGCGCGGTCAGGTGTCCGGGGCGAGCGACGTCAAACCCGATAGCAGCCGTCCGACCGGTACCCCCGGAGAGGCGCCGACCTGTTGGGGGGGGCGGCCGGAGACGACGTGTGGACGATGAGCGCCATCGGTCGGCTGATTCGTCCACGCATCGCCCGATTCGCATGAGGTGTGGGCCGATCATTCCGTCGATGGCTCGACCGGTCCATGGGTTTCCGACGTGGGCCGCGTCCCAGTACGGACGTCTCGCCGCGACAGAACCGCAGGGGCCCGTGCGATGATCCCGAGAGAGTCCTCAATCTGGCGGGATCCGACCATGAACGGCGGGATCCGTTGGGACCTCGAAACGGCGCGAAACCCCATGTCAGGAGGGGTGAACTGTCGGGAACCGTGAGAGTGCGATGGCGAGTCGGCTTGTAGGCGGGGTTCTGTGGGACCAGAGTCACTGACTTGCAGAGACAGTCGGATTCACCGTCTGACCTGCGATCTCTTGGTCTCGTCAGTTCTCGACGCTGCTCACCCATTCTCGGGCTCGTGTGTCACAGCCGTGTCACGCTTGAAGCGGTCGACGCCCGCGCCGGGCCAATCCGGCTCGCACCAGGAACGTGCGGTCCGGGGTCCGTCGGTACGCTTGGACAGACTCGAACCGTGGAGGTAGCGCGATGGCGATGCGACACGACGACCTGACCGAGGAGCAGCTCGAGGTGCAGCGCGCCTACGACCGCTCGTGGAAGGCCGCGCAGGAGACGCTCGCCGACCCGGAGAAGCGCGCATGGCTCGAGGAAGGGATCGCTCGGGCGAACGCGTCGGACGCGAACCCGATGACCGCCGAAGAGTTCCTCGCCAGCACAGAGCCCACTCGACCGGCTGAATGACCATCCGAGATGCCAGCGGATTTCATCGCTGGGTCGAGTCGGAATCGCCCGATCGCGAGATGTGGAGCGCTGTTCGAGAGTTCCTCGTGCTGATCGGCTCGCGGCCGTGGGCGGCGCCGAGCGTTCCTGTCGAGGAGATGTCCGACCAGCCGAACTACGAAGTTCGCACCGCCGTCATCCCCGTGCGCCCTGGCGTGGACGTCCAGGCGTGGTGGCG
The DNA here is from genome assembly GCA_963730345.1 of uncultured Acidimicrobiaceae bacterium. Lineage (GTDB taxonomy): Bacteria > Actinomycetota > Acidimicrobiia > Acidimicrobiales > Salinilacustritrichaceae > Salinilacustrithrix. The sequence goes on along the minus strand of CAVSRP010000039.1, from coordinate 241,632 downwards.
TCACGAGTACGCCACCGACGCGGTCGACATCATCGGCGTGACTTCGGTCTGAGTTCGGCGCGCCGGGCAGCAGTCTTGCCCTCAGAGGCCGAGCGCCTCGAAGAACGCGTCGGCTTCGTCATCGGTGAGGTCCTCGATGAGGAGCGACTCCACGTCTTCGACCACAGGGGCAGCAGCAATCTCGTCGGGAGTCAGGTCAGGCGGGAAGTGCGAGGTGCCGTTGCTTTCGGTGGGGCTCACGCTGCCACCGTAGGGCCCGAGTCGGGCGTCGAGCGGTCCTCAATCAGTCCTCAGCAGTCCTCAGCAGTCCTCAGAAAGTCCTCAATCTGGCGGGATCCGGCCATGATCTGTGGGAACCGTTGGGACCTCGAAACGGCGCGAAACCCCATGTATTGATGTGACCGTCCCCCGATCGCCGGTGGGGCGGTCACATAGCGTGGCCTCGGGAGGGATCCCGGCAGTGACGTAAAAGTCCTGGGCTTCTGGCTCGTTGACCTGATCGTCGCCGGGGTCCGTCTTCCGAGCAGACCCGGTTGAGGAAATTGGTGGGGCCATGGAGACCAGCGGTCGCGGCCTGATGCACCGAATGAATCACATGGCTGGGTGGGCTGTGACCGGCCCGGCGGTGGATGGGGTGGTGTCGGAAGAACGCCTTGTCAGGGTGGCGAGTGTGCCCGAGGGCTCTCCCGACAGTCCGTGTCCGGTGAGCAGCCTGGCCCCACGACGGTTGTGCTGGCCTCGAAGGCTTTGGCTGCTCTCCACATCGTGAAGGGAGAGCCCCCGAATGACAGTGCTCAAGCGTAACCAAGAACCAGTGGCGATCGGGATCGACGCGGCCGTGGTCGCCGACCACCAGATCGCGATCCGCGGTCCCGGGATCCGGGAGGACTTCCGGGCGTCACCGACCCTGGCTGGCATGGCCAAGCTCACCGAACGGCTGGCGCTGTTTGCAGGTTCGTTGGTGGTGGTCGAGCCGACGGCGGGGACATGGTTGCCGTTGACGATGGCGGTGACCGAAGCTGGTTGTCGGATCGGGTTCGTGCAGAACCGTGACTCGGCGCAGCTGCGCAAGGCGATCACCGGACGGACCAAGACCGACGTGGTCGACGCCGACATGTTGGCCCGTTGCGAGACGGTGCTCGACATCGAGGACGCCCCGATCCCACCGGCGGGTCAGATCGGGTTGCGGCGGGCGTTGTCTCGTCGGCATCGCATGACCGTCGACGCTCATCGGGCCGAGTGTCGGCTGTGGGCGCTGTGCATCTGGGCGATGCCTGACGTGTGGCGCGCCACCGGCGGCCACGCTGTCGCCCAGCCGCTGTTCGGTCGTTGGCCCGACGTGCGGGCGATCGGCCGGGCCCGGTTGTCGTCGATCACCGAGATCGTTGCCGCCCACAGCCGCGACAAGGACCCGACCCGTCGGGCCGAACGCATCCGGACCGCGGCGCAGGGATGGCACGAGTTCTGGATCGGCCGACTCGATCTCGACGACCTCGCGTGGGAGATCGCCGAGATGTGCGACGACATCGACATCGCCGACGCCCGCCAACGCGAAGCCACCGACCATGCCCTGGACCGTTGGCGTCACCACTGGCCCGATGACGTGTTGACCTCGGTGCTCGGGGTCGGGCCGATCTGCGCGTCGACCACCAGAGCCTGGTGGGGTGACGGAAAGCATCTCCGCTCCGCCAAAGCGGCCGGGGCGTTCATCGGGCTCAACCCGTCGAACTGGGAATCCGGTCTGTCGGCGTCGCCGTCACGGTCGATCACCAAAGAAGGCCCGCCGGTGATGCGCCTCGCCTACTACCAGGCCGCCAACGTCGCCCGCCGTCAGGATCCCCAGCTCGCCGCCCACTACCGCAAGCTGATGTGCGAACGCGGCCACACCCACGTCCAGGCCAACTGTGCCGTCGCCCGCAAGCTCGCCGCCCGCACCTGGAAAGTCCTCCAGACCGGCAAGCCCTACGAGCCCCGCGACCTCGACGGCAACCCCATCGACCGAGCCACCGCCACTGCGGTCGCCCTCGAGCTCGCCGTTCCCTCAGACACACGCCGCCGGAACCGGGCCACGACGCCTCGACGAGGACGCCTCCAACTCGACTGACCACCCTCCGGCGACCAGCACCGCCGACCCGACAACGAGCGCTCGCACCACCGCCCGCCCCAGCCGCGGGACTGGTCGGCCGCGCTCACGCAGCGTCACGACCCACCCTTGACAAACCGTTAGGAAATCAGGTCAGACGGGGTGAACCGCCAGAGATCCCGAGTGTGCGATGGTGAGTCGGCTTGTAGGCGGGGTTCTGTCCCAGGACCGAGGTCCCGTGGGTGATCATCCATCTGTGCGGCCCACCTGGCCGATCGGGCGAGCAACCCGCGGCGCGCTTGGCCTTGCTCCGAACGGGGGTTGCCGAGCCACCGGTGTCGCCACCGACGCTGGTGCGCTCTTACCGCACCGTTTCACCCTCACCTGTGCTGTGTCTCCACAGCCATCGGCGGTCTGCTCTCTGTTGCCCTGACCGACAGGTTGCCCCGTCCTGGCTCTCGCCAGCGCTCTGCTCTGTGGAGCCCCGACCTTCCTCAGCCGCCAGCCGGAGCTGGCGGCCGCGATCACCGGTCCGACTCACCATCGTTGTTCACATGGCAACCAGCGTGCCATTCCCCGGTTCTCATCGACGAGCGAGACGGGAACGGCCTCACGATGACCACGGAACACGTCGACGTCGCGGTGGTGGGCCTCGGATCGGCCGGCGAAGCGCTGGCCACGGCACTCGTGGCCGCCGGGCGGTCGGTCGTCGGCTTCGAACCGGTTCGGGTCGGCGGGGAGTGCCCCTTCACCGCGTGCATGCCGTCGAAGGTGCTGCTCCACCACGCGTCGCTCGAGGACCCCGACTGGGACGATGCCCGGGCCCACCGGGACGAGGTGGTGAACGGGCTCGACGACGTGGAACACCATGACGCGCTGGTCCAGACCGGAATCGATGTGGTCCGTGCCCGCGCCCGGCTGGCGGGCGAACGGACCGTGCGGGCGGGGGAGCAGCAGTGGACGGCGGGCACGGTGGTCCTCGCCACCGGGTCGGTGCCGACCATCCCACCGATCGACGGCCTCGACCGGACCCGGATCTGGACGAGCGAGGACCTCATGACCGCGACGGAGTTGCCCGCGTCGTGTGTGATCGTCGGTGGTGGGGCAATCGGCTGCGAGTCCGCCGCGATCCTCGCCGGTTTCGGTCGCCGCGTGACTCTGGTCGAGGCCGCGCCTCGACTGCTGAGCGGGGCAGTGGCACCCGAGGTCTCGGCGCGGTTGACCGATCGGCTCGCCGAGCTGGGGGTCGATGTGCGTCTCGAGGCCGAGGTCGCCGCCATCCACCACGGTCGCGACCACGACGAGGTGACGCTCCGGGGCGAGGACCCGGTCCGGGGCGAGCGGGTGCTGGTGGCGGTGGGTCAGGCGCCGGCATGGGACGGCCTCGGACTGGACACGATCGGGATCGACGATGCGGCGGTGGACGACGATTTCGTGGTCGCCGGCGTCGACTGGTTACGGGCCATCGGTGACCTCGACGGGCGCTCGCCGTGGACCCACGGCGCCAATCACGAGGCGGCGCGCCTGACCGAGCTGCTGACCGGATCCGCGTCGAGAGCTCAGGTTCGCGGCATGGTCAGCTGCGTCTTCACCGACCCGCCGGTCGCCTCCGTGGGTCTCACCGCTGCGGCGGCCGCTGATGCGGGACACGACGTGGTGACCGGGTCGGCTCGATACTCCGACGTGGCTCGTTCCAGCACGGATCGGACGTGCGACGGTGTGGTGGTGGTCGTGGCCGACCGGCCCACCGGTGCGCTCCTCGGTTGTTCGGGGATCGGGCCCCGCTTCGAGGACACCGTCGCGTCTCGCTGAGTTCTCGGACATTGCCGATCTCAAGGCCCGCTCCGAATTGGTCGATGTATCAAGCACCATGACAATTGCTCGAAGGGCTGGCGACAGGGGTGCGTCCATCCTCGAGCTCGCCCTGGTTGCTCCGGTGATGATCCTGATCGTGATGGGCGTGCTCGATCTCGCTCGGGGCTATCAGATGCAGATCCGCATGGAGAACGCGGCCCGTGAGGGCGCGGCGTATGCCCAGCTGTATCCGGGTCGTGTGGAGTGCGCCGACGGGGAGGACGTGGTGAGCCGGGTGACCGGTGAGGAGGCGGGCGTCGATTCGAGCCAGGACTTCCGGGTGCAGGTGGTCTCGGAGGATGCTGACGGCAACCTCACCGTGCCGGTGACCGGTTGTGACGGCACCCCGGCTTCGACGGGCGAACGAATCAAGGTCAAGGTCTCCGCGACCTTCGACATCCTGACTCCGATGGTGGAGCGCGTCGTGGGTGACGCGATCGTCATCAGTGGTTCAGCGGAGATCGCCGTGCAGGGATGAGGCGATCGCGCTGGCTGGACCGCGGCGTCACCGTGGTCGAGGCCGCATTCGCGCTCCCGATCATGCTGCTGTTCATCTCGGGTCTGGTCGATCTCGGCATGTGGACCTTCAACACCAACCAGGCCACCAACGCGGCCCGGGACGGGGCGCGGGCCGGCATCCTTTCCTACCTGCAGGCCGACGTCGCCGGCAGCCCGGACCACGAGGCGGTCGTCGCCGCGGTGCGTGCGCATCTCCCCGCCAACACCGTCGACGGGTCGGAGATCACGGTGGCATGCCTCACCGCCACCGGAACCATGGTCACGTGCGCGGATGCCCGGTTCGATGTGGACCGGATCCGGGTCGAGGTCGAGTGGAGATGGAACCTCGTGACGCCGGTGGCGCCCATCATCGGCGTGCGCGAGGGCGCCGCCCGGGGTTCGGCGACCATGGCGATCGTCGGCCTCCCCGTCAGCGGCAGCTTCTCGACGACCACGACCTCGACCATCCCGACGTCGACCACGACCTCGACCACCACGACCACTCCCGATTCCACCACGACCACCACCGCCGCGCCGGCGGCGTGCGCCGTGGAGGAACTCACCATCTCGCCGGATCCGATCGGCCTCACCAGCCATGGCGCCAGCCAGTTGGACGAGGCGCTCGAGATCGAGTTCACCACCACCGGCGCGGTTCCGTGCGGCGAGCTGACGGTGAAGCTGGTGAGCTCCCAGAACAACCCGACAACCAGGATCGCCAACGTCGGGCCGGTCGAGGACGGGTCGCCTGACTACTCGTGGTCCTACTCCGGTAGCGGCAACGTCTGGAAAGTCGGCACCGGCACGGTCCAGATCCTCCAGGGCACCACGGTGCTCGCCACTGACACGTTCCAGGTGAACTGATGATGACTTCGCATGACATCCGACCGAATGATCGAAACCGATCCGGCGACAGGGGCATCGCGGCGCTGTTCTTCGCCATCAGCGTGACCGCCATGTTGGCCGTGTCTGCACTCGTGCTCGGCGGCAGCATCGGCTACACCGCCAGCCGGAACGCCCAGACCGCGGCCGACTCCGCCGCGCTCGCGGGAGCATCCACGCTCCGAGACCACAAACATGACTGGGTCGCGACCCCGTCCTCGGCGGTGGAGGGCACGGTGCAGTCCGTGGTCGAGCACAACGGCGCCACGCTGGCGCCGGGCGGATGCGAGTTGGTCGACGCCGCGTACGCCCTGACCAGGTCGGACGCCGACGTGATCGCCGACTGTGTCGAGCTCGAGTTCCTCTCGAAGGCGGACTTCGCCGCCACCGCCGGCGTGCGGGTCACCGTGCTCGACACGCGTGACGTGCCCTTCAGTGCGTTCATCGATCATCAGGACACCATCACGGGAACCGCGGTGGCCACCGCCACGATCCAACCGGTGGTCGAGGGCCGCTCACCGTTCATGATGTGCACCGCGCCCGACGCGGTGGGCCACCCGGCCCAGGCCTTGCTGCCGAGTGACAGCGACCCGACCGGATACATCGTGAACCCCGGCGCCTTCGGCAAGCTCTACGTGTTGTGGGGCAATCAGGTGAAGTACGAGGGGCGCGACTGCGGCAACCCGTCCAGCAACTGGCGCGGTCTGGTCAACTTCGAGCTGGCGTTCCCGGTGCCGTCCGCCGATTCGCTCGACGACACGTACTGGTGGCAGACCGAGAGTGGAAACAAGAACGGGACCCTGCCGGTCACGCTGGCCGGCGACAACGCGTGCAACATCGACAACGGGTCCGTCAGCGCGATCACGGTGGGGTGTCACATCGCGGTGCCGCTGTGCCCGTTCGGCAACGGGGACTCATCCGACTTCCGTCTGTACTGCGTGAAGATCGGAGTGTTCGAGATCTCCCACGTCGGCGCGGTCTTCAATGAGGACGTCACCCAACTGGAGGAGGGCACTCCGTGCGGGACGGTCACCAGCAACATCATCTGCGGTGAGTTCCTCGGTGTCGGGAGCGCCATCGGAGGCCGAGGAATCGCCGAGACCCCGGACCCCAACTCGGTGGTCGTGATCAAGCTCGTCGAGTGAGTCCCGCTGGTGACGCAGCGGGGGTCACCTCCCTGGAGGTGACCCCCGCCTCGGGGATCTGGCTGCTGGGACCAGCTCCCCGTTCCCGCCCGCCGGGGGATCAGCTGGTGATGACTGCGCCGTCGGGAAGTGGGTTGTCGCTCTTGGAGAAGGCGCTCGGGAAGATCTTGGCGTTGTCGTAGGCGGCGACCTCACCGAGAATCGTGGCGTGTCGACGCTCGACGCCGCCGATCGTCATGATCGTCGAGCGCAGCTCGGGCGCGCTCAGCGCGGTGGCGGCGAAGACGTAGGTCTGCGCCGCAGCCGTCTCCAGCTGGAACGCCAGCGAGATGATGGCGGCCTCGTCGAGGTTGTCGGCGGCCAGGGCCGGATCGACCAGCGCCTTCTTCACCACTTCGTTGGTGTCGGTGTACGGGGTCCCGCCGGCCTGTTGCACGGTCGCCACCAGGGCGTCGCGATGGTCCTGGTGGTGGGACTGGAACAGCTTGGCGGCGTCGCCCACCGCGGGCGTGGTGACCAGACCCGAGTCGATGGCGGTCTGATAGGTGTTGATGGCCAGTACCTCGAGCGAGGTGGCGGTGTTCGCCAGGACGAGATCCATGTTGCCGCTGCCGTTGTTCGCGGTGGTCGTGCTGCTGCTCGAGCCCGAGTCACCACTCACCGGGGTGGCCGAGTCGTCATCGCCGCACGCGGCGAGCAGGGCGGCACCGGCGATGGCCGCGCCCCCGACCTTGAAGAACTGCCGGCGCCCGGGGACGCCGAGCAGGTGGGCCTTCTCCTCGGTCGACATGGCGACGTCGCCGGAGAAGACCCGTTCGAGCAGCTCTCGCCACTTGGGCATGACGGCGGTGTTGGCCTCGTCGACCGCGCGGAGTTGACGGCGCAGTTCGGTTTGATTGAGATCCACGTGGGGTTCCTTCCTTCGATCTGACCTGCGATGGGTACGGTTCAGGCGACCGGGTAGTCGGCCGGGTTGATGCCGTTGGCGATGTCGGCGGACTCGAACGCGCCGAACGGGAACTGGGCGTCGGCACCGAGCCCGAGCGCCACCGCGAGGGCGGCCGAGTGCGCGCTCTCGACGGGGAGGATGGTGGCCGTTCCGGAGGCGGCCTCCGGGCTCTGGAGCGCGGTGAGGGCGAAGGCGTAGGTGGCCACGGCCTGGTCCTCGACCCCCTTGGCGAAGGTGAGGACACCCTCCTGGTCCTTCAGGCCGGACAGCGTCGGTTGGAGCGCGCTGAGCAGGGCGGCGTTGGCCTTGTTGGTGGCGGCATCGCCGGCCAGGGCACCGAACGCGTCGGCGTGCTCCTGGTGATGGCTGAGGAACAGCTGCGCCACGGGGAGGACCTCCGGGGACAGGAGCGGAGCGCCGGCCTTGTAGGCCTCGACCGCGGCCAACTCGACCGACTGGGCGAACACGGCGATGGACTGGTCGTCGAGCTCTTGCGCCCCCGCTGCGGGAAGCAGGCTCGAGAAGGGGACCAGGGCGGATCCGAATGTGATGGCGGCGCCGCCGACCGCGGCCTTCTTGAGGAACGAGCGGCGACCGGCGCGGAGCTCGTCACCGAAGTGGAGCTCTCCGATCTCGTCGGTGAACGTCCGCATGCTTTCTCGGTGCATGTCGTCGACGTCGCTCGCCATCTGGCGTAGCTGCTTCGGGCTGATGTGCACGCAGTTACCTCCTGCTTGCTTCGTGGATGGGGGGAACGGTGGGAGCGGCAGTGCCGGCGCTCACTGGACGACGACGGTGCCCTTCATGAAGGGATGGAAGCTGCAGATGAAGGGGTACTCACCGGGCTGGTCGGGCGCCGTCACCGAGGCGTCCTCGCCGGGCTGGATCGCGTCCGTGTTGAACGACCCGTCCTTGGCTGTGGCGGTGTGGGCGGTCTTGTCGTCGTTGGTGAAGGTGACCTGCTGGCCGGGTGAGACCGTGATCGTGGCGGGGGCGTAGGAGAAGTCGGAGATGTCGACCGCGACCGGCCCGTCGGCTGGGTCGCCCGTGTCGGCCCCGGCCGCCGCGGTGGTGCTCGGTGCCCCGGCCTGACCGCTGTTCGCCGCCGAAGCGCCATCATCGCCACAAGCGGTCAGGAGCACTGCGCTGACCGCGAACAGCGCGACGAGCAGACGGCGGACGGACCGGGGCTGGTGGGGGGACATCACGAGCTTCTACGGCGCGGGCCCGGATGCGGATGACGATTGTCCGATTCTCCCCGTCTGTTCACTTCCGGGCTGTGGCGTTGCGCTGGTGCAACACCACGACCCGCGAGCGCGTCGTGCGCGACGTTCGACTCGCGGCCCGGTGCCGGGCGGAGCTAGAGGTCGAGCGCCGAAAGGGCCGGGATCCACTGGCCGGCGCGGGCGCGCGCCTCGGCGAACCGATCGCGATCCAGGGTCCGTCGTGGAGTCACGACCGACGCCATGCCGTGGGCGGCTGCCGCGGCGGTGGCGGCGTCGAGGTCGGTCCACACGCCGGTGGCGACCCCGGCGAGCAGCGCCGCGCCGCGGGCCGTGGCCTCGCGCTCCAACGACACCTCGACGTCGTGGCCGGTGGCGTCGGCGAGCGCTTGACAGAAGACCGGGTTGCGGCTCATGCCGCCGTCGATGCGCAATGCCCCGATCACGGCGCCGGTGGCGGCCTCGACCGCGTCGAGGAGGTCGGCGCCACGATGGGCGACGCCCTCGAGCACGGCGCGGACGACGTGGGCCCGGGTGGTGCCCCTCGTCACGCCGATCAACAACCCTCGTGCGCCGTGGTCCCAGACCGGCGTGCCCAGCCCGGAGAGCGACGGCACGAAGACCACCCCATCGGAGTCGTCGACCTGCGCGGCCACCTCCGCCGAGGCATCGGCGTCGTCGATGATGCCCAGGCCATCGCGGAGCCATTCGACCGACGTGCCGGCCGAGAGCATCACCGCCTCGAGCCCGAAGACCGTGCGATCGGGGGACCGCCAGGCCACGATCGGGAAGGTGCCGGCCGTGACGGCTGGCGGCTGATCGCCCAGGCAGATGTCGAGCATGCCCCCGGTGCCGAAGGTGATCTTGGCCATTCCGGGCTGGGTGCAGCCTTGGCCGACGAGCGACGCCTGTTGGTCGCCGACGAGCGCGGCGACGGGTGGCGCGCCGGGGAGGGCGGTGGCGTCTCCGACGATCCCGAGGGTGTCGACCACGGCGGGCATCGCGGTGACGGGGATGCCGAGCCGGTCGAGCACTTCGGTGTCCCAACCGCCGGTGGCGACGTCGTAGAGGCCGGTGACGCCGGCGTTGGTGGCATCGGTGACGTGGAACCGGCCGCCGGTGAGCTGCCAGGTGAGCCAGGTGTCGATCGTGCCCACCCGGAGGCGATCCGGAGCCAGGTCGGTCCGGGCGATCAACCACTCGGCCTTGGTGGCGGTCGCGTTCGGAGCCACGGGGACGCCGGCGGCCCGCAGCTCGAGGCAACGGCCCACGGTGCGCAGGTCCTGCCAGCCGATGCCGGGCCCGATCGGTTCACCGGTGCGGGCATCCCACACCACCGTGGACGCCCGCTGGTTGGCGAGGCCGACGGCGTCGACCCGGCCGATCTCGGCCGTGACCTCCCGTGCCAGCTCGAGCGAGGCGCCGGCCAGCGCGACGGGATCGAACTCCACCAGCCCGGGGTGCGGCGAAGACGGAAGGGCCTCGACGTGGCGCTCCGGTCCGGTGGCGGCGTCGTCGCCCACCGCCACGGCGCGAACCCCGGAGGTTCCGACATCGATGACGAGGACGGTCACCGTCGGGGGTGTCGGGCCCGGTGGTCGGCCAGCAGCCCTCCACTGGTGCCGGCGGCGGTGGACAGCAGGGCGAAGAAGGGGATTGCGGCCCACGCCACCGAGTCGCCGATGACGAGCAGCCGGATGGCGCCGATGGTCTGCACCAGCACGTAGGCGCTCAACGCTGCCATCGCACCGTTGGTCAGGGGCGCGTCGGGCCGGCGGCGGGCGGCGGCGTAGCCCCCCGTCACCATGGCCCCCACGATCACGACGAACGCCACGATCAACCACGTGGAGTCGTCCTCGACCACGCCGGATTGGTCGAGCGTCTGGGCCAGGATGGCGACCGGCACGGACACGGCCAGCGCGACGAGGGCTCCGACCAGCACCGATCGTGGGTGGATGAGGTTCACCGGACTGCCCCCGCGCCGCGATCGCTCGACCCAGTCACGGGTACCCGACCGTGCCGAACGGCGTACGGAGCCCGAGCTTCCCGGGGTTGAGGATGCCGTTGGGATCGAGGGCGTCCTTGACGGACTGGAGCACACCGAACCCGCCGCCGAGGGCGTCGGCGACGAAGCGGCTGCGGTTGAGCCCGACCCCGTGGTGGTGGCTGAGGGCGCCGCCGCCGTCGAGCACCGAGCGTTGCCCGACGTCCCAGAACTCCTGGTAGAGGCGATCGCGGTCGGAGGCGTCGTCGGGCTTGCCGGCGAACGTGAAGTACAAGCAGGCGCCGTCCGAGTAGCTGTGTGACTGGTGGGCGCTGGCCGCCAGGGTTCCCGGTACGGCCCGCAGCGCAGCGACCGTGGACCGGTAGATGGCGTCGAGCCTCGACCACGGGGCGGCGATCTCCATCGTGTCGACCACGTAGCCTTTCCCGATCAGGCCCTCGAGCGCCGACACGTCGTTGCGGTGCTCCAGCCAGCGGCCGACGAGCGAGGCGTCGATCGGCTCGGCACCCCGGGCCCGATCGCCGCACACCTCCTCGACCACCGTCATGGCGGCGTCGACCACGACCGGATCGCCCTCGTCCATGACCAGCAGGACGGCCCGATCGCCGGTCTGGTAGCTGCGGTCGGCTTCGACGGCGTCGTACACCCGCAGGACGGCGGGGGTCGCGCCCCGCTGCACGATGCGACGGCACACGTCGTTGGCGGCGCCGAACGCATCGCCCTCCGACCCCGAGAAGGCATAGGCGGCCCATCGCTCGTGGCTCGGCGCGGGGTGCAAGCGCAGCCGGGCGCCGGTGATGACGCCGAGCGTCCCCTCGGAGCCCACGAAGAGCTGGGTGAGATCGGGGCCCACGGCCGCCCGCGGCGAACCGCCGGTGGTGATCTGGCTGCCGTCGGCGAGCACGACGTCGAGACCGAGCACCATGTCCTCGATCTTGCCGTAGCGGTTGCTGAGCTGCCCGGCGCCTCGGCACGCCAACCACCCCCCGACGGTCGACAGGGCGACGGACTGGGGCCAGTGGCCCAGGGTCAGCCCCCGGTCACGGAGGTCGTGCTCGAGGTGGTCGCCGAACGTGCCGGGAGCGACGTCGAGCACGAGCGATTCGTCGTCGATGGCCACGATGCCGGCGAGGGCCGTGGTGTCGAGGACGACGCCGCCGAACGCCGGGACGGATGCCCCACAGACCCCCGAACGGCCGCCGGCGGCGGTGACCGGGACCCGGGCCGCGTTGCACAGCCGGACCACCGCCGCGACCTGGCTGGCGTCGGCGGGGCGGACGACCACGCCGGCGAGGCCAGGGACCTCGCCGCTGGTGGCCCAGATCATGGCACCCGGCCACCAGTCGCGGCTGGCCTCGGCGCGGACCGCGAGGTCGGTCGAGACCTCGGCTCCCGTCTGGCGGATGCGATCGATGACCGGGTCGGGGACCGGTACCAGCCCGCTCAGGTGCGACGCCGCGGCAGCCGCGCCGCCGTGGATGGCGATCGGTGGCGTCGGGGCGCCGGGACCGGCCGGCGGGAGCGCAGAGGGTGCGGGCACGGGCCGCCACTGTACGGGGCGCCACCCGCTCCGGGTGCCCACGCGTCGGCCGGCGGTCGGGCGAAAGGGCGGTCAGGTGAAGGGGAGGATCGACTCGGGCAGCGCTGGCGTCGTGCGCTGCCGGAGCGCCTCGGCGCGGAAGGCCTCGACCTGCGTGCGGCGGGTGGCTTCGTCCCAGCCCAGCTCGGGCCCGATGAGGTCGGCGACGTCGTGCGCCGCGTCCGAGGTGAGGTCGCGCCCCAGGAGCAGGGCCCGGGTCCGCCGGGCGAGGACGTCGCCCAGGGTGCGGGCCATCTCGTAGCGGACGGCGTAGACCGCCTCGGCCCGCAGGTACGGCAGACCGGCCACGAGCCGTTCGCCGAGCGACGGGTCCCGCTCGATCATCACCTGGAGCACGCGGGTCTCACCCCCGAACCGTCCGTTCAGGTGACCATCGCGGCCCGTGCCGCCGGGCTCGTAGCCATCGGCACCGAGCAGACGCAGGCGCGCCGTCCGCGACCGGCGGCGCGACCGGGGTAGGTCGAGCTGGCGGGCGACGACGTCGACGGTGTCGGCCGCCATCTCGCGGTACGTGGTGAGCTTGCCGCCGGTCACGGTGACCATGCCCGACGACGAGGTGGTCACCGCGTGGCGGCGGGAAAGGTCGGCCGTGCGGCCCGACGAGTCGGCCTTCACCAGGGGCCGCAGACCGGCCCAGGTGCCGACGACGTGTTCACGGGTGATGTCGGTGGTGGTGGAGTGGTTGATGGCTCGGAGCAGGTAGTCGACGTCGGCCGGCGTGCACTGCGGATCGTCGAGCGGCCCGTCGTAGTCGGTGTCGGTGGTCCCGATGTAGGTGAACGCCGGGTCCTGCCCGTCGGTGGAGGGCCACGGCACCACGAACACCGACCGCTTGTCCTTCGGAACCGGTGCCACGACGGCGATGTCGTTGCGGACCAGCGACCACGGCACCGTGAGGTGGATCCCCTTGGCCGGTCGGATCGAGTCGGGGTCGCGACCCTCGTCGAGGCGGCGGAGGTCGTCGGCCCAGACGCCGGTGGCGTTGACCACCGCCTTGGCCCGGATCTCGATGCGCCGACCGTCGGCCTCGACCACCGCCCCGGTGACCCGACCGCTGGCCTGGGTGAGCTCGACCACGGGGGCGTGGTTCACGCACACCGCGCCGTGCTCTTCGGCTGCGGTGCGGGCCACGGTCACGGTGAGGCGGGCATCGTCGGCCTGGGCGTCGTAGTAGAGGTAGCTGGCCGCCACCCGGCCCGGTGGGAGGGTCGGCATGTGGGCCAGCGTCTCCTCGGCCGAGATCCGCTGGTGCAGCTTGCCGATCCGGGCGCCGCCGGTGACGTCGTACATCCACATGGCCGAACCCAGCGCTCGGGCCAACTTGGGATGGATCACCCCGTCCTTGCCGAACATCGGGATCAGGAACGGCATGATCCGCACCAGGTGGGGCGCGTTGTGGAGCAGCCGCTGGCGCTCCCGGAGTGCCTCGTAGACGAGCCGGATGTCGCCGTTCTGGAGATAGCGGAGCCCGCCGTGCACCAGCTTGGAGCTCTTCGACGAAGTTCCCGAGGCGAAGTCGTCCTTCTCGACCAGCGCCGTCCGCAGACCTCGACTGGCCGCGTCCAGGGCCACGCCGCACCCGGTGATGCCGCCCCCGATGACCAACACGTCGTAGGTACCGTCCGCGAGCAGTCCCAGGTTGCGGTCGCGGTCGAAGGCGCCGATGATCACGGCCGCGAGGCTAGAGCCGATCAGCCCGGAGGCCCGCCTCCGCTCTCGATCCAGCGCTCGACCAGCTCGGCGAGCACGGGGAGGGGCACGCCGCCGTGTTCGAGCACGGTGCGGTGGAAGCCGGCGATGTCGAAGCGGTCGCCCAACCGGGCCCTCGCCAGGTCCCGCAGGCGGAACAGTTCGTGCTGGCCGATCTTGTAGGAGAGGGCCTGGCCGGGCATGCCGATGTAGCGATCGACCTCCACGGCGGCCTCGTCGACATCGATCGGTACGTGCGTGGTCATGAACTCGATCGACTGGCTCCGGGTCCAGCCCAGCGCGTGCAGGCCGGTGTCGATCACCAGGCGGGCCGAGCGCCACGCGTCGGCGGAGAGCATGCCGAGGCGCATGACGTCCGAGGAGTAGACGCCCATCTCGTCGGCCAGTCGCTCGGCGTAGAGGCCCCAGCCCTCGCTGTAGGCCATGTAGCCCCCGCGGCGCTGGAACATCGGCACGTCGAGCTCCACCGCGCTGGACCGCTCGAGGTGGTGGCCGGGCACGGCTTCGTGGAAGGCGAAGACCTCGGCCTCGAACCGGTTGCGTCGGGTGGGTTCGTGGGTGTTGGCGAAGTACACGCCCGGTTTCGAACCGTCGGCGGGTGGCGCGCCGTAGTAGGCGGGCGGGGATCCGGGGGCGAGGCTCTCCGGCACCTGGTGGACCTCGACCGGCGCGGCGGGGAGTCGATCGAACCACTGCGGTGCCGCCCGCAGCGCCCGTGCGATGGCGTCGCCCGCCAGCTCGACGATCTGCTCGGCACTCTCGTACTTGAGCGACGGATCGGATCGCAACCGCTCGAAGAGCTCGGCCCGGTCGGAGATGCCCACCGCCCGCTCCCCGATGGTTGCCCACTCGCGGGGGAGACGATCGGTGAGCTCGCCCATCCCGAAGCGATGGATCTCCTCCGGTGACAGCGCGGTGGTCGTGGCTCGGCGGACCAGCGACGCGTAGAGCCCATCGCCGCCGCGGAGGTGGCACAGGCCGGCGTGGTCGTCGTCGCGTCCGATGACCTCGAGCGTGGCCAACGTGTCGGCGACGCGCCGGTACGCCGGGCGGACGTGACGCTCGACGATTGCGGCCGCCTCGGCTCGCCACGCGCTGGCCCCGTTCCACTTCTCCGGAAGCTCGAGCCGGACGAACGGGTCGTCGTCGAGCGGGCCTCGCAGGTAGGCCTCGACCATCTCGCGGGTGCGCCCGACGATGGTGGAGGCCGGCGTCCAGTGCCGTTCCGCGCCGCGCCGCCAGTGCCAGGCCGCGGCGTCCAACACGTCGGGCAGGGCGTCCAGACGGGCCAGTTGGGCCCTCGCGCTGTCCGGGTCCGGCGCGTTGCGCCGCGTCGCGCCGCGCAGCAGGGACACCGGGAACCCGGTGAACCCGTCGGACGAGAGCTGGATCTCGTCCGAGTCGATCTCCTCCATCGTGGTCCGGCAGGCATCGACGAGCAGGGCCCTGGTGATCGAGTCGGCGAGGCTGACCTCGGATGGCAGGGCGTCGACCCGCGAGCCGATGTCGTGGACGAAGGCGCGCTCCTCGGCCAGGCCATCGGTGGTCAGATCGGGGACGCGGTCGTCGAAGCGGTGGTCGCCGAACATGGTGGCGACGAACGGCGCCCGCGCCATGGCGCCGTCCCAGTACTCGTCCGCCAGCCGTCGGAGTCCGTCGTCCACGACTCCCGAGTCTGTCCCAGCGGCGGGCGGAGGCCGTGGACCGTGACGCCCCGCCGATGGCCGGCACCGTCACACCCCCTGTGTACGTTCGGGCCATGGCAGTGGAGACCAGGTGGGTCGCGGTGGGCGAGCCGGCGTTCGAGGCCCTGGTCGACGTCGTCACCGCGGCCAAGGCGGGCGATCGGCTCCAGCCAGTCAGCGTGGTCACGCCGACGCCGGCGGCCGCCGTCAGCCTCCGCCGTGGCCTCGTCCGCCGCGCCGGTGGGGTCGCGGTGGTCGGCTTCCAGTCGCTCGACGCGCTGGCCGAGCAGCTCGCCGCGCCCCGGCTCGGTGGTGCCGGCATCGCCCCCGGGCCCGACCGCGAGCTGCTGGTCGCGGCCGTCCGGTCCGAGCTGGGCCGGGCGCCGGGGCGCTTCGCTTCCATCGCCCACCATCGGTCCACCTGGGAGACCCTGGCTCGCGCCATCGGCGATGTGGCCGTGCTGGACGCCGCCGCCAGAGTGCAGGTGCGTGCCGCGGGCGGGCTGGCCGGGGAGGTCGTTCGCCTCCACGATGCAGCGGCCGAGCGGGTCGCGGTGGGCGGCCGGGTGGCGGTGCTGCGGGCCGCCACCGAGCAGGTGCGGCTCGCCCCCACGGTGCTCGACGCGCTCGGGCCCGTGGTGGTCCATCTCCCCGGTCGCCTCGACGGCGCCGCCACCGACCTGCTCCGCGAGATCGGGGTCCGAGCGAGCCTCGTCATCATCGGCGGCCTCGCCGGTGACCGGTCGGTCGATCAACCGGTGATCGACACGGTCGAGCGCATCGGCGGGTCGCCGCCGACCTCGGACGACCAGCCGATCGTCGCGGTGGCGACGGGCGTCGTCACCACCAACGATGTCGACGACGAGATCCGCGTCGCGGTGCGGGCCCTGCTCGCCGAGGCCGAGGCCGGGCACCCGCTCCACGAGATGGCACTGGTGCACCCGCCGGGTCCCCCCTACGCCCGGGCCGTGGCCGACGTGCTCCGAGCCGCCGGCATCCCGTTCTCCGGTCCCAGCGTCGACACGCTCGGCCACACCGTCGCGGGACGGGTCCTGCTCGGGTTGCTCGACGTCTCCGCCGCCCGGTTCGCTCGCCAGGCGGTCGTCGATCTGTGGGCGTCGGGCGCGGTGGTGGGCCGCGACGGACGCCTGGTGCGCTCGCTCGTGCTCGACGAGCGATCGCGGCGGCTCGGCATCCTGGGCGGTCGGGCCGACTGGCACGAGCGGTTGGACGGACGTCGCCGCTGGCTGGCCGCGCACCCCATCGAGCCCACCGGCGACCCCGACGCCGACGCCCAGCGCGCCGCCCACCGGACAGACGAGATCGGCGAGCTGGACGAGCTGGAGGCCTCGCTCGCCACGCTCGAAACGCTGCTGGAGGATGTGCCCGGGGGATGGACCGGTCTGGCCGACTGGGCCAGCACCGTGCTCGACACGCTCTGTGGCCCCCGCGCCCGCCGCAGCGGCTGGCCGGCCCACGAAGTCGAGGCCGACACCGCGATCCGCACCGGGCTGGGCCGGCTCGCCGCGCTGGCCGAGGTGGAACCGGAACCCACTCCTGCGGTCGGCGTCGACACCATCCGGGCGGCGCTCGACACGCCCGCCCCGCGCCGCAGCACCACCGGTACCGGTCTTTTGGTCACCACGCTCGAGCATCCCCCGGTCGTCCCGCTCGCCGCGGTGGCCGTCGCCGGCCTCGCCGAGGGCGACGTGCCCCGGGTCGGTCGCGACGACGTGTTGCTGTCCGACGAGGTGCGGACGGTGGCCCGTCTCCCGCTGGTCACCGACATCGCCGCCGACCAGCATCGGGCGCTCTACTCGGCCCTGGCGTCCTCGTCGGGCCTGCGCCTGCTCACCTATGCCAGAGGCGACCAGCGGTCGGGTCGCACGCAGGTCCCCAGCCGCTGGTTGATCGACGCCATCGAGGCGATGACCGGGGCCAGGCCTCGCACCGAGCAGCTCATCAGCGGCGCGCCGATCGACGGGGTGCGCGTCGTCGCCAGCCATGGGGCAGCCATCGGCGACGCGGACGGTGCGGCCCTGCACGCCGATGAGCGACGGCTGGCCGCCCTGGCCGCCGCTGGCGACTTCGACCGCCACCCGGCCGCGCTCGATCCGGTCGTCGCCGCCGGGGCGACGCTGACCCGCAGCCGAGCCGCGGACGCCTTCACCCGCTTCGACGGCAACCTGCAGGGCCACGGCGTCGACGTGCTGGCCGACGACCAACGGCACCTGTCCCCGACCTCGATCGAGACCTACGCCACCTGCCCGCGTCGATGGTTCTTCGGCCACGCGCTCGGAGTCGGGGAGATCGATCGCCCCGAGGAGGTCGATCGGCTCCAGCCGCGTGACAAGGGTTCGCTGGCGCACCTGATCCTCGAGCGGTTCGTCGCCGGGGCCATCGAGGCGGGGACGATGCCCGCGCCCGACGAGTCCTGGGGGCCGGACGGCGACGCTCGTCTCGGGGCCGTGGCCGAGGAGGTGTTCGCCGACTTCGAGCGGAGCGGGCTCACCGGTCATCCCCGCTGGTGGGCCTACGACCGCGACGAGATCGTCCACGTCCTGCTCCGGACGTTGCGTGACGACGACGAGGTCCGGGCCGTCACCCGAGCGGTCCCGTCCGCTGTCGAGCTCAGCTTCGGCCGAAATGGTCACGAGCCGCTGCGGATCACCCTCGACGACGGTCGCGTCGTCCCGCTGGCCGGGCAGGCCGATCGGGTCGATGTCGTGCCCGGCGGCGTCCGGGTCTACGACTACAAGTACGCCAGCGCGGGTCCGTATCGGACGCTCGGCACCTCACTCGACGACGGGGGCGATCCGGTCGACGGCGGCCGGCGCCTCCAGTTGCTGGCCTACGCCGAAGCAGCGGCCGCCCAGCGCGGGGTCGATCGGTCGAGCGCCTGGTACTGGTTCCTCAAGCCCGGCCACACCGGGATCCAGATCGGCTACGAGATCGGCCCCGAGCACCGACGCCTGTTCCGCGAGACGCTGCGCGTGCTCGTCGACGGCGTCCAGGACGGGCTCTACCCCGCCCACTCGGGACCACACGAGTGGTTCGTCGGCACCAATTCCAACTGTGGCTACTGCGACTTCGACCGGATCTGCCCGGCCGATCGTGAGGACGAGTGGGAGCGGGTCCGAGCCGACCCGTCCCTCGACGCCGTCGTCCGGCTCGCCGAGGAAGGGGCCCCGGCCTTCCTGATCACCGCCGAGGTCGGCGGGGGAGACGCGCCGGCATGAGTCGCCGGCCCACCGACGACGCGGCGCGCCGGCGCATCGTCGTCGACCTCGACCACACCCTCTTCGTCGAGGCCGGCGCCGGCTCCGGGAAGACGTCCTCGCTGGTCAGCCGGTTCGTGGCCCTGGTGCTGGCCGGCGCTGACGTGGCCGGCATCGCCGCCATCACCTTCACCGAAGCCGCCGCGTCCGAGCTGCGGGCCCGGGTCCGCGAAGCGCTCGAGGACGTGGCGGCCGGGCGCCCCGTCCGGGGCGTCGTCGTCGACAAGTCCGGGCCGGCCCGGGCCCGAGCCGCGCTCGACGGGCTCGACCGCGCCACCATCGCCACCCTCCACGCCTTCGCCCAACGGCTGCTCCTCAGCGCACCGATCGAAGCCGGTCTGCCGCCACAGGTCGAGGTCCACGACGAGATCTCGTCCCGGTTGCGCACCGAGGATCGGTGGGGTCGCTTCGTCGACCGCCTGCTCGACGACGACGGCCTCGAGATCCCCCTGCTCGCCGCACTGGCCCTCGAGATCACCATCGATCACCTCGCGGCCGTGGCCGCCACCTGCAACCAGAACTGGGATCTGCTCGAAGGCCTCGACCTCCACGACGAGCGCGCCCTGGTGGTCGACGAGGCTGCGATCACCGTCTCCTTCGATCCCTTGTTCGCGGCCGCGTCGGAGATCCGCGAGCTCGCCGCCTCGTGCAACGACCCCGACGATTTGTTGCTGCGCTGGATCGAAGACGCCATGCCCGCGGTGCTCGGCCCGCTGGAGGCGGCAGCCAGCGATCCGTACACCTCGCTGCAGGCGGCCAAGGACTGCCCGAAGATGACCAGCCACGGCCGGGCGGCCAACTGGCCCGACGGGACCAAGGCGGAGATCAAGGCGTGCTGGGACGCGGCCGCCGGAGCGATCGAGACGGCGCGCACCGGTGTCGTCGATCTCGTGCTGCGCCGGCTCGCGGTCGAGGTGGTCGACCACACCCTGGCCGAGGCCCGGGCCCGCCGGCGCGAGGGCCGGCTCGAGTTCCACGATCTGCTCGTACTCGCCCGGCAGGTGCTCCGTGACGACGTCGGTGTCCGACGCCGCATGCACGAGCGGTTCCGCCACCTGCTCATCGACGAGTTCCAGGACACCGATCCGATCCAGGCCGAGCTGGCGGTGCGCATCGCGGCCGATCCCGACCACGACACCACGCGACCGTGGGACGAGGTCGACGTGCCGCCGGGGCGGCTGTTCTTCGTCGGCGATCCCAAGCAATCGATCTACCGCTTCCGTCGAGCCGACATCGACCTGTTCGTCCGGACGGCCGACCGGCATGCCGACGGTGCCACCCGCCTCGACACGAACTTCCGCACGGTGGCCCCGATCGTCGAGTTCGTGAACCAGCTCTTCGGGCGGCTCATCTCGAAGCACCGCGCGCCTGCCGGCGACGGCGACGTCGATGGCGAGGTGGCGCAACCCGACTACGTCGACCTGCGCCCGTGGCGCGACCCCATCGATGCCGATCCCGGACCCGCGGTGGTGTTGGTCGGCGGTCCCGAGAAGGAATCCACCGCCGACAGTCTCCGAGAGGCCGAGTCCGCCGACATCGCGGCCACCCTGGCACGCGCCGCGGCCGAGGGGTGGATGGTCGAGCCCGAGGGCGAGGCGCCCCGCCGGTGCCGATGGGGGGACATGGCCGTGCTGTTGCCGAGCCGCACGTCGCTCCCGCATCTGCGTCGGGCCCTCGGCCGGGCGGGTGTGCCCTACCGGCTCGAGACCGGCAGCCTCGTCTACGCCACCACCGAGGTGCGCGACCTGCTCGCCGTGCTCCACGCCATCGACGATCCCGGCGACGAGATCGCGCTGATCGGCGCCCTCCGATCGCCGGCCTACGGCTGTGGCGACGACGACCTCCTGGCCTGGCGGCGGGCCGGTCGGGCCTGGAGCTACCTCGCCCGGCACGATCCGGGCGCCACCGATCCCGTCCCTGTCGAGCTCCGCCCCGTGGACTCGGCGCGGCGAGACCTGCTGGCTCGCCACCGCGACCGGCCCCACCGCACGGTCGCCGAGCTGGTCGAGGCCGTGGTGCGTGAGCGCCGCCTGATGGAGATCGGTCTCGCCGGCGGCCGGCACCGAGATACCTGGCGCCTGTACCGGGTGGTGGTCGAGCACGCCCGGCACTTCGCCGACGTCGACCCCGGAGGTCTGCGCCAGTTCCTGCGGTGGGCCGAACTGCAGGCCGACGACAAGCTCCGGACCACGGTGCCGGTCCTGCCCGAGGTGGATGCCGACGCGGTCCGCATTCTCACCATCCACGGCGCGAAGGGGCTGGAGTTCGCCATCACGGCCATCTCGGGTCTGTCGGGCCAGTTCCCCAACGCGACCCGTGGTCCGGTGGTCCGGTTCCGTCCCGGGGGCGGCTACGACGTGCGGATGAAGAAGGGACTGGAGACGGCCCAGTTCGACAGCCGGCGCACCGTCGAGGACGTCATGGACGAGCACGAGGGGATCCGCCTCCTCTACGTGGCCTTGACGCGCGCTCGTGACCACCTGGTCGTGAGCGTCCACCACAAGCCGGTGGCGTCGAGGATCCGCAGCCACGCCCAGCGGATCGCCTCGGTGCTCGACGCCGGTCTGCTGCTCGATCCGCACGCGGTCGAACGGTTGCCGGGAACCTCCGCCCACCGTGCCGACCACGTCGACGACGAACCCCGCCCCATCGGCTCCGTCGAGTCGGTGGGCCGCCATGTCGACCCCGACGAGCGTTCGCGCTGGGAGTCGGACACCGCGGCGTGGGTGGACACCAGGCACCGATTGCTGCAGCGGTCGGCCGGTGGGGGAGCGATCTCGGCCACGACGGTCCGTCGGCTGCTCGCCGACCCCGACCCGGTCGGCGAGGGACGGGAGGCGACCGGACCCGGCACCGACGATCCGCCGGAGCCCACCAGCGAGCCGTGGCGGCGGGGCCGGGCCGGGACTGCCATCGGCAGCGCGGTGCACGCCGTGCTCCAGCACACCGACCTCGCCGATCCCGAGGGGGTCGACATCGCCTCCCTCGCCGCCTGGCAGGCGGGGGTCGAGGGCGTGCCGGGAGCCGAGGCCGAGATCGCGGCCCGGGCCCGCACCGCCGTGCACAGCGACCTGGTGCGGCGGGCGGTGGCGTCGACGCGGTGGTGGCGAGAGGTGCACGTGGGGGTCCCCCTCGCCGCCCTGGTCGGATACGACCCCACCGGTGACGTCGATGTCTTCGAGGGGTTCATCGACCTGCTGTTCGAGGACGACGGTCGGCTGGTGGTGGTCGACTACAAGACCGATGGCGTGCCCGACCAGGCGGCGCTGGACGCAGCCCTCGAGCGGTACGCGCCCCAGGGGGCGGCGTATGCCCTGGCGGTCGAGGAGGTCGCCGGGCTCCCCGTCGCCGAGGTCCATTTCCTGTTCCTCCGCGGCGAGGAGGCGGTGGTGGGCACGGTCGAGGACCTGCCCGCCCGCGTCGCCGAGGTGCGGGCCGCCCTCACCCGCCTGGCGGATCCCTCCGTGGCCGGCGCGGCGGCGCGATCCTGAGTCCGTGGGTGGTCGTCCCGAATCGATCAACGCGGTCACGCTCGGCGTGACCGACATGGCCGCGTCGTGTGCGTTCTACGGGGCGCTGGGCTTCGAGGTGGCCTACGGGGGACCGGAGGAGCCGTTCACCAGCTACCGGGTGGGACCCAGCTTCCTCAACCTGCAACTGGTCGATACGGTCGAGACGGGATGGGGTCGTTTCATCGTGCACGTCGACGATGTCGACGCCCTGTACGCCCGGGCGCGTGCCGCCGGGTTCGAGCCGTCCATGCCACCGTCGGATGCGCCCTGGGGCGAGCGCTACTTCCACATCTCCGACCCTGACGGTCACGAGGTCAGCTTCGCCCGGCCCCTCTGACGGGCCGGGCCGGCGAGCGGATCAGTCCTCCCGGGCCTCCCACCACTGGCACCACCAGTCCTGGCCCACCAGGATGCGCAGGGTCTGGTGCCAGCAGTACGAGATCTCCTCGTCGGGATCGAGGTAGTACAAGCAGTTGTCGCAGCGCTCGTCCTTGTACGGGTGCCCCTTCAGCGTCGCCCGTTCCATGACGTCTTTCACCTCGAGCCAGATCTTCGAATCGATCTCCTTGGGCTCGGGCTTGGGAATCTCGTAGTCAGACATGCCGCACTGCGTACCCCATGGGACGGGTGGACATGCAACACGCCGGGTGAATTCTCCTGAGCTAGACCGTGACCATGGCTACGCACAGGATCCGTCAGGTCGTCATCGCGGTGCAGGACATCGACGCCGCGGCCCGAGCGGCGGTGGCCGCCGGTCTGCCCTTCGTGTACGAGGATCCCGGCGTCGCCGCCTTCGGGGCCGTCAACTCGCTCCACGCCGCCGGCGACACGTTCGTCGAGCTGCTGGCCGAGCGCGACGAGGGTTCGCCGGTGGGGCGCCACCTCGCCCGTCTCGGTGGCGACGGCGGCTACATGGTCATCGCCCAGGTCGACGACCTCGACGACCGCCTCGCCCGGGTGGCTGATCTGGGCATCCGGGTGGTGTGGAGCGGTGGGATCGAGGGCATCCGCGGCGCGCACCTCCATCCGGTCGACGTCGGGGGCGCCATCCTCAGCCTCGACCAGGCCGACCCGCCCGAACCGTGGCCGTGGTGCGGCCCGGCCTGGACCGGATCGGCCCCGCCGACCTCGGGTCCCCCGATCACGTCGATCTCCGTGACCGCCTCGGATCCGGACGCGACCGCGTCGCGCTGGGGCGAGGTGCTCGGCGTCGATGCCACCGGGACCACAGTGCGCCTGCTCGGGACCGAGATCGCCTTCGTCCCCTCCGACGATCGTCCCGACCGCCTGGTCGAAGTCGGCATCGACGGGATCGGCGACGTGGTGCTGGGCGGCGTGCACCTCCACAGCTGACGCACCCCGCCCCGCCCTCAGTCCAGGCGGAGGGTCGAGCCGGCGGGGACGGTGACCTGCCAGCGCTCGCCCGTCTGGCGCAGCTCCACCGGTGATCCGCCGATGGTCGCGGTCAGGGGACGATCGGCCCAGCCGTGGACGGTCACGTCCTCGTCGCTCCCGGCCACCGCCACGTCGACCGCGTCGCCACGAGTCGTGATCGACGCGACGCGGGCCCGGCCGACCGGGGCGTGCTTCGACACGTCGCCGAACACCGCGATCCCCGGGCCCAGGATCGGGGCGAGCAGATGGTGGGTCCACTCCGCCGGCTCGAGGGCCACCGGCCATCCGGTCCCGGGACGGGTGATCGCTCCGGTGCGGAGGTCGAGGGCGATCACCGGTTCCGCGGGCCACGCCGGTCCGAGATCGACGGTCCCGCTGATCGGCTCGTCGGCCCGGTAGGCGTTGGCGCAGAAGACCTGGACCCATCGGCCCGCGTCGTGATCGGTGTGGCACTCGGCGACCAGCGGCACCGGACGGGTCACCGCGTGCTGGCGGAAGCAGGCGTCGACCGCCGCGATCGGGACGTCGGGCCGGATGATGGTCCCGTCCGGCCGGCAGGTGCGGGCCACCACCTCGGGGTCAGTGATGCCGATGGCGTCGCCGAGGCCCACCGGGCCGGTGGACAACGCCGACAGCAGGGCCTCGACCTCGGCGTGCTCGCCGGCGGAGGTGAACACGTCCTTGAACGGCGCCAGCCCGAGGGCGCGGGCGAGGGCATTCGAGTAGCAGAACCACGCCCAGAGGAAACCGGGCCCCACCAGATAGCCGTGATCGCCGCACGTGCGGATCGAGGTGATCCGACCCAGCGTGGCCGTTTGACAGAAGTCGGCCGGCGTGGCCATGCACCATTGCAGCGTGAGGCCCCGTTCGGCCGCCGCCCGGTCGATGCCCTCCTGCCACGCCCGGGCCCGTCCGGGCCGGGACCGCAGGCCGCGCACACCGAGGAAGCACTCCACCAGCCAGTCGTGTTCGAAGGTCTCGACGCCCCACCCGACGGCCCGGTCCAGGAGGTGCTCGTAGTAGTCGGCCCCCCGGGGATGGGCGTACTCGTCGTCCACCCAGCAGTCGAACCGGTCGACCAGCGGCGACTGCTTCGACAGATGCCGGCAGTGCGTCACCAGCGGACGATGGCCGACACCGTCTCGGAGCGGGGCGAGACCGTCGGGGAGGATGTCGTCTCGAGGCGCCCA
The DNA here is from genome assembly GCA_963730345.1 of uncultured Acidimicrobiaceae bacterium. Taxonomy (GTDB): domain Bacteria; phylum Actinomycetota; class Acidimicrobiia; order Acidimicrobiales; family Salinilacustritrichaceae; genus Salinilacustrithrix. Next base: position 216,626 of record CAVSRP010000039.1, on the reverse strand, counting down.
GTCGACCAGGCCCGACGGCGGGACGACCCACTCGTCGGTGTCGAAGGGCCGGGTGGTCTCGTGCGGGTAGAACCACGAGTCGAGTTGCACCGCGCCAACCGTCACGCCGGCGGCGGTGACCGACGCGACCGCGTCGCTCACCGTCTCGGTCACGGTGCGGGGCGGTTCGGTTCGGTACCAGTAGGCGGCACCGTTGTCGGTCCAGTAGGAGACCTGCCGGCCGAGGGTGTCGTGGTCGACCGGCAGTCGCGGCGCGGGAGCGACGAGCTCGGCCCAACGATCCAGGAGGCGGCGCGGGGAGTCGCCGGCGAGGACGGCCAGCGACGACGCGAAGCCCTCCGGTACCTCGTCGAGATCACCGTGCCACCCCCATCGGATCCCGGACCCGGGAACCTCGGGCGTCGGTACCGCGAGCACCTGCTCGTGGAAGGTGTCGAGCGGCGCCAGCAGCAGCGTGGAGCCGTCCGGCGCGCACAGCCACAGCGGCAGGACCACGTTCGGTCGAAACGGGAGGAGGAACCATCGATCGAGGTCCTCGCCCGCCTGGGTGGGCAGGCCGAACTCCGTGTACTGGTGCCCGAACGCCCGCAAGCCCGCCGGCCACGCGCCCGGGCGACGGCGGGCGGGGTCGAATTGGATCCCGACGCCGACGTCGGCGAAGCCACCGGTGGTGGCCGCCGACAGGGCGGAGCTGGCTTCGAGCCGGAGCACCGCGGTCTCGTCGTCGAGCGAGGTGGTGACCAGGTCGACCCCCTGGGGCGTCAGCCGCCTCGCCGGGCCGAGCCAGTCGGGCCACGTGCGGGTGCCGATGTGGAGGTCTCCGTCCTCGTCGGTGCCGAGGTGGAGGCCGCCGGCCGAAGTCGATCGCATGACCGGCCATCCTCGCTCACCGCGGGGTCTGCGGGTGGATAGCGTTCGGCGATCGGCCACTCGCAACCCCTCATTCCGCCGCGCCGACGTCGCATGGCCCGGCGCGTGCTGCTCCGCGGCGTCGGAGGTGCCCTCCCCGCGCTCGGTGGGAACCGGCTCCTCGGCCGGCCCGGTCGGCCCGCGGCGATCGCGGTCGGAGCGCTGGTCGGCGCGGCCATGGTGGAGGTGCCGGCGGTGGGCGGAGCACTGGTGATGCTCACCGGCGTGGGCGCGCTCGCCGACCGTCGCGTCCGCGAGGCGGACCTCGCGGCGGTGGGTGCGGGAGCCGTCACCGCGGTCGCGACCCTCGGCGTGTTCCCCCGGGTTCAGGATCAGCCGGCTCGGGCGATCGCCACCGCCGAGCGACGTCACGTCGAGCCACTCGCCGACGGTACGGGGCTCGTCGTGGTGGTGAACCCGGGTTCCGGGTCGGGCTCGGCGTCCGACCTCGTCGACCGGATCACGGACGAGCTGCCCGGGGCGGAGGTCGTGCAGTGCGCCGCAGCCGACGATCTGGACGCGGTCCTGAGCGCCGCGGCGTCGCGGTGTCGCTCACTCGGGGTGGTGGGCGGCGACGGTTCGGTCAACGCGGCCGCCCGCGCTGCCCTCGACGCCGGCGTGCCGCTGGTGGTCTTTCCCGGCGGGACGCTCAACCACTTCGCCCGAGACCTGGGGCTCGACTCGATCGACGACGCCATCGAGGCCGTCCGCCACGGCCAGGTCGTCGCCATCGACGTCGCCACCATCGACGACCGGACGTTCGTGAACAACGGCAGCGTCGGCTCGTACTCGGCGCTGGTCGACGAACGGGAGCGGCTCGAGCGGCGCGTGGGCAAGTGGCCGGCGATGGTCCTCGCCCTCGGCCGCGTCCTGCGACGCAGCGAACGCTTCGACGTCGTCCTCGACGGCGAGTCCCGCACGGTGTGGATGGTGTTCTTCGGGAACTGCGAGTACGAACCCTCCGGGTTCGCGCCGGCCGAGCGTCCCGACCTGGTGGACGGGCTGCTCGACGTGCGTCTGATCGATGCCGGACCGCCCTGGTCGCGTTCGCGGCTGGTCGTCGCCTTGCTCCTCGGCGCCCTGGCCCGCAGCCGGGTCTACGAGCGTCGGGTCGTTCCATCGATCAGCATCCGGTGCGGCGACGGGCACGGCCGCACCCGGCTGGCGGCCGACGGTGAGACGTTCGACGGGCCGGCGGCGTTCCTGGTCCGGAAGCGCCCGACCGCGCTGCTGGTGCACCAGCTGGAGCCGGAGGCCGACCAGGCCTGAGTCAACTTTTCGACAATCGTTGTCAACAAGCAATCCTGGCTCTACGATCGACGAGGTGCGTTCCCCCCACGATCTCGTTGCCGCCTTCCGGGCGTCGGGCCGCAAGGTCACCCCGCAGCGCGAACGGATCTTCGGGATCCTCCACGACAACCCCAGCCACCCCACCGCCGAGTCGGTCCATGCCGCGGTGGTGGTCGACATGCCGTCGGTCAGCCTCCGCACCGTGTATTCCACCCTGCACGACCTGGCCGAGATGGGCGAGCTCCGCCAGCTCGAGCTGGGGACCGGATCGGCCCGTTTCGATCCCAATGTCGACGATCACCACCATCTCGTCTGTGACAGCTGCGGCTCGGTGCAGGACCTCGATGCCGAGTTCCCCGGCGTGTCCGTCGGCCCGGACAACGCGTTCGGGTTCGTGGTCGACGCCACCCAGATCGTCTTTCGGGGCCGGTGCCACGCGTGCGTGGCGCCGACCACACCCCAGCAACCTCATCCCCAACCAAGACAACAAGGAGCAACCCCCAATGGCTGAGCTCAAGGGCTCCAAGACCGAACAGAACCTCAAGGAGGCGTTCGCCGGCGAGAGCCAGGCCAACCGCCGCTACCTCTACTTCGCCCAGAAGGCCGATGTCGAGGGCTACCCCGACGTCGCCGCGCTGTTCCGGTCGGTCGCCGAAGGCGAGACCGGCCACGCGTTCGGTCACTTCGACTTCCTGGCCGAGACCGGCGATCCGGCCACCGGCGAGCCGGTCGGCCCCACGGCCGACAACCTGAAGTCGGCCATCGCCGGTGAGACCTACGAGTACACCGAGATGTACCCGGGCTTCTCGAAGACCGCCCGCGAGGAGGGCTTCGAAGAGGTCGCCGAGTGGCTCGAGACCCTCGCCCGCGCCGAGAAGAGCCACGCCGGCCGCTTCCAGCAGGGCCTCGACGAGGTGACCGCCTGAATCGATCGTCCATGCCGGTCGCACCCGGTGTGACGTCGTGATCTGTCGAGGGGGCCGGCCCGCGCCGGTCCCCTCGCGCGTCCTCCCGCCCATCAGGAAGGTGTCCCCACCATGAGCCGCAAGCTGACCCTCGCCGACATCGCTGACCTCCGCGAGTACGAGCGGGAGCGCGACGAGTTCCGGAGCCGCGTCATCGCGCTGAAGAAGCGCCGACGGGTCGGAGTCGGCCCCTTCATGACGCTGGTGTTCGAGAACCGTGACACGATCCGCTTCCAGATCCAGGAGATGGCCCGGGTCGAACGCTTGATGACCGACGAGGCCATCGAGACCGAGTTGCGCACCTACAACCCGCTCATCCCGGAACCGGGCGAGCTCGCAGCCACGCTGTTCATCGAGCTGACCTCCGACCTCGCGCTGCGCGACTGGTTGCCCCGCCTCGTGGGCGTCGAGCGCTCGGTGGTCCTCCGGGCCGGGCAGGGCGACGACACCGTCGAGATCCGGGCCGAACCGGAGGCAGCCCACGCGTCACAGCTCACCCGCGAGGAGATCACTGCCTCGGTGCACTACGTCCACTTGGAGCTCACGCCGGACGAGGTCGAGGCGGTCGTCGCCGGCCCGGTCGCCCTGGCCATCGATCACCCCGAGTACTCCCACGCGACCACCCTCAGTGAGGAAACGGTCGCCGAACTGCTGGCTGATCTTCGCTCCTGACCGGTGATGCTGGTTTCGCCGGGCTGAATATCCGGCTCTGCTGGATCGTCCGCACGGAGCGTGACATCAATATCTCTTGCCAACGTTCCGATTTTTCTGTACTCTCGGGAGCATGGTGACTACGAAGAGTGAGGTCGAGCGTCAGCGATTGGTGCATGAGCTGGTCGCCGGGGCCGCAGCGGAGACCCTCACCGGTCGCCTGCTCCGCACCCGCGAGGTCGCATTGTTGTTCGAGGTCTCGGAGCGGGCGGTCACCGATTGGGCGACCAAGGGTCGCATCCCGAGCATCCGCACGCCGGGCGGCCATCGTCGCTACCCGGCAGACTCGGTCGCCAACCTGCTGGTCGCCGAGGGCCACGCCGTTCGTCAGCCCTGAGGGGCTTCCTCACTTCTGGAGTTGCTCGCCTGGGGCTCGCAACTCCCCGGCACCGCTCGTCAGCCCTGACCGGCGAGCCGGCGCGGGGAACGAGCAGGTCACGGCCTACGCGGCCCGCCGTCGCCCCCGTTCGGAGGGGCGAGGGCCACGCTTGCATCGGGGATATCCGGGTGCAAGTCTCGGTCCGTCGTGACCGGTGCCACAACCGGTCACCGATGCGCACCCACCCCCTGACCGGAAGCCCTCGCGATGAACATCCCCTGGAGCAACCGCGCCGCGTGTCGCGGTCTCGATCCCACGATCTTCTTCCCGGTCGCGGACGAAGACGAAGCGGTGGCGAAGCTGGTGTGCCGGGAGTGCGACGTCCGGGAGCTGTGCCTGGAACACGCGCTCGGCCATCGCGAGCGGGAGGGCGTCTGGGGCGGGTGCACCGAGCGTGAGCGGCGCCGCATCATCCGGCGACGTCGGCGGGCCGCGTCCTAGATCGTGCCCGTCATCGACGACTTCGGTGGGTGGCCCGGTGTCCTCGGGCGCCTCCTCGGGGGCGGAGATCTCACCCGCGCCGAGGCCGGAGCGGCGCTGGCCACCATCTTGGCCGGCGACGCCACGGCCGCCCAGACCGCGGGGCTGATCATCGCCCTGCGGCTCAAGGGGGAGACCGTCGACGAGCTCGCCGGCATGGTGGGGGCGATGCTCGACGCCGCCGCGCCCTTGCAGCTGCCGGCCGACACGGTCGACATCGTCGGCACCGGCGGCTCCCCGCGCCGCCGCGAGCGGGCATTGAACGTGTCGACGATGGCCTGCATCGTGGCGGCGGCCGCGGGTGCGACGATGTGCAAGCACGGCAACGTCCGGGCCTCGTCGACCTCCGGTTCGTTCGACCTGCTCGGCGCCCTGGGCATCCGCTACGACCTCGACGGGGAGCGCATCAGCGAAGTCGTCCACGAGGTCGGGGTCGGCTTCTGCTTCGCCCGGGCGTTCCACCCCGCCATGCGCCATGCCGGGCCGGTTCGCGCCGAGCTCGGCGTACCCACCGTGTTCAACATTCTCGGGCCGCTGTCGCACCCCGGTCGGGTCACGCGCCAGGTCATCGGGGTGGGCGACCCGCGGTCGCTCGATCTCGTCGCCGGTGTGCTGGCCGCCCGGGGGGCGGTGCACGCCCTCGTCGTCCACGGTGCCGACCAGCTCGACGAGTTGTCGCTCACCGGGCCGACGCACGTGCGCGAGGTGCGCGACGGGGCGGTCGTCGCCAGCTATGACGTGGCCCCGGGGGACTTCGAGCTGGATGTGGTGGCGGCCGCCGACATGCCGGGCGGCACCCCGGAGGAGAACGCGGCCATCGCCCGTGATCTGTTCGCCGGTGCCGAAGGCCCCGCCCGTGACATCGTCTGCCTGAACGCGGCGGCCGCCCTGTACGTGAGCGGTCGGGTCGATTCGCTCGCCTCCGGGCTGGAGCTGGCCCGCATCGCCATCGACGACGGGGCCGCGGCGACCACGCTGCACCGGCTGGTCGTGGCCACCAACGACTGAGGCATCGTTGCCGCCGGAGATAACGGGCCTTATCCTCGGGACGTGACCGATGTCGCACCCATCGCCGGTGACCCCACGCGTGATCGCCTGATCGAGGCCGCCGCCGCGGTGTTCGCCGAGAAGGGCTACGACGGTGCGGGCGTCCAGGAGATCGCCCGTCGGGCCGGCTTCACCACCGGCGCCATCTACGGCCGGTTCCGCGGCAAGGCCGAGCTTCTGCTCGCCGCCATCGAGGCCCGCAGCCACGACGAGCTGGAGCAACTCTTCGCCGAGCACCGCTTCGAGGGCCGGGTCGCCGACGTGCTCACCACGGTGGGCTCCCACCTGGTGACCGACCCCTTCGACGAGGGCCAGGCCCTGCTCCTCGAGGCCTTCGTGGCCGCCCGCCGCGATCCCGAGGTCGCCGCGCTCATGCGGGATCGGCTCGAGCAGCGGGCCCAGACCTTCGCTGCGCTGGTCGAGGACGCCAAGGCCGCCGGGCAGATCGAGGCCGACCTCGACACCGATGCCATCGTGCGCTTCTGCCACGCGGTGGGGTTCGGCTTCCTCGTGTTCGGGGCCATCGATCTCGAGCACCCGCCGGCCGAACCGTGGGAGCGGCTCATCGGCCGCCTCGTGGCCGCACTGGCCGACCGCGGCCACTGACCCCGGCCCGTACGTCGGGCAGCCGGGGCAGCGTGGACGCCAGGACCCCGCCGACGTGCTCGACCACCACCCGGTGGGCGTTCTTGTCGAGCCACGCGCTGACCACACTGAGCTCGTCGGCGTCGGAAGGGTCGACGGGGCGGTGCTGGTCGGGCGCGGCATGCGCCGATCCGAACAGGGTGGGGGCGTCGATCGATTCGGTGGTGACGAGCCGGCCACCGTCGAACACGGCGCGCCGGGTGCCGATGCGCAGCACCAGCCACCCGGCTCGTCGCAACCGGTTGAAGCGTCGCACTCGCCGGTGGGCATCGATGAATGCACCGGCCCGATCACGCATGTCGGCTGCCTCCTCGTACCGGGCGCCGTCTGCCAGGGCCCGCATCCGCTCGAGCAACGGATCCACCACCAGCTCGGGGCGTGTCGTCAGGGCGTGACGGACGGCGTCGGCGATCGGCTGGTAGTCGACGGCGTCGATGGCGCCCGCGCACGGGCAGACCGACACGCCGAGCTGGGCGGGCGAGCACGGCGCCGCCCGGTCGGCGCGTCGCGGATCCGCCGTGCAGCGTCGGATCGGCAGCGCGGTCTCGACCGCGTCGCCGACGTGGCGGGCCGCCTTCGCCGACGAGAGCGGGCCGAGGTAGGTGGCGCCGTCGTGACGCACGCTGCGGACCACGGAGAGCCGGGGGAATGCCTCGTCGGTCAGCTTGAGGTAGGCCGACTTCTTCCACGTGGTGCCCTGCCGGTTGTAGCGGGGGAGCAACTCGTGGATGAGCCGGATCTCGCGTACGGCCGCCTCCAGGGGCGAGTCGGTGCAGATGTGGTCGATCGTCGCCGTCTCCCGGAGCAGTCCGCCCACCTTCCGGCGGGTGTCGGTCGAGAAGTAGCTCCGGACCCGGGAGCGGAGATCGGAGGCCTTGCCCACGTAGAGCACCCGCCCGGTGGCATCGCGGAACAGGTACACGCCCGGCGCCCGGGGAAGCCGGTCGGTGAGCGCGAGCTTCGACGCCTGGGGGTGGGCGGCCGCCGTGGGTAGGGCGAGGAGGTCGTCGAGGGCGAAGACGCCGTAGGCCGAGGCCCGCTCGAGCAGGAGATGGAGCAGGTCGGCGGTGGCCAGGGCGTCGTCGAGGGCCCGGTGGCTGGGTCGGTGATCGAGTCGGAAGCGGTCGGCCAGGGTGCCGAGCTTGCAGTTCGGCACGTCGTCGCGCACCAGCCGGCGGGCGAGCCCGCACGTGTCCACCGTGAGGTTGGTGAGTCGCTCGTGGCCAGCCCGGACGAGCGCGGCGTCGAGGAACGACCGATCGAACCGGACGTTGTGGCCCACGAACACCGCGTCGCCCATGAACTCCAGCAGGCTCGGCAGGATGGCCTCGACAGGCGGCGCCGGGCCGATGATCCGCGAGGTGATCCCGGTGAGCACCGTGATGGCCGGTGGGATCGCTCGGCCGGGGTCGACCATGGTGTGGAAGGTTCCGAGGCATTCGCCGCCCCGGACCTTCACCGCTCCGATCTCGCAGATGCGGTCGTCGTCGGGGGAGCCGCCCGTCGTCTCGAGATCGAGGACGCAGAAGGTCACGTCGATGAGCGGCGTACCGAGATCGTCGAAGCTCGCCTGCCCGGGCGTTCGGCGCCGGGCCCGGCGCTCGGCTCGTGCGGCCCGGTCGGCGCTGGTGAGCATCGAGGACATCCCTGCACCCAAGCGAACAGGTGTTCGATTGTCAAGCGCGTCCGACGGCGGCCGGAGCGAACTCGGGACCGCTCGGGTCCACCGGTACGCTCCCGCCGTGACCACTCCGCGCTACCGATGCCGATCCTGCGGGAACCTGACCCGGTTCGACGTGACCACCACTCGCACGGTGAAGGCGTTCCACCACTACTCCGTGGGCGGGGAACTGACCATCGAGGAACCCGAGGTGCTCACCGAGGTGATCGACGACGTGGTGTGCCGGTGGTGCAACTCGGGCACCGGTGTCGAGGAGCTTCCGGCCGAGGACTGAGCGGTTCCTGTCAGACCCCGTTCGTAGCGTTCGCCTCCGAGGTGCCGGACCGGCCGGCCGACCGAGGAGGATCCATGTCCGAGCGCCACCGTCCCCAGCTCGCGGTGACCGACCCGTCGGTCACGGTGATCGACTGCGACGACTGCATCGGCCCCACCGTCGGGGCCTGTGACGACTGTGTCGTCACCTTCCTCTGCGAGCGCGAGCCCGACGACGCGTTGGTGATCGACGTCGCCGAAGCGCGGGCGTTGCGGCTGCTCGCCGACGCTGATCTGGTGCCGCGGCTGCGACACGCCCGACCCCAACGCGGCGTCTCCTGAGTAGCGGGGCGGATCGCGGCCCGGTGGTACCGTTCGGCGCGGCGGCATTTGTCTGATCCGCCCCGCTGTGCATGCAGGAACTTCATCTCGTTGGCTTCACCACTGATCGTCGAAGCCTGATCTTCAGCGCCCGCAAGGGCGGGAAGTCGGGCAGCTTCGTGGTGCCCGTCGACGAGGCGTTGTTGGAAGCGATCGCCAGCCTCACCGCGGCCGATGAGGCCGCACCGGCCACGGCCGACGACGGTGAGGTCGACGCCGTGACGCCGGAACCTGATCGGCCTCAGGCACAGCTGTCGGTCCGCGAGATCCAGGCCCGCCTCCGCGCCGGCACCGCCGTGGCCGACATCGCCGCCAGTGCGTCGGTCGACCCGGCATGGATCGAGCGGTTCGCGCCGCCGGTTCGTGCCGAGCAGGACCAGATCGTGCGACGAGCCCTCGAGATCCCGATGAGCCGGTCCCGGGGCGGACCATCACGCCGGACCCTGCGGCGGGCGGTGGCCGCGGCGATGGCCGACCGCAACGTGCCCTTCACCGTCGAGTCGTTCGAGTCGGCCTGGACCTCGCGGTTGGTGGGTGCCGATCGCTGGGCGGTGGAGTTCACCTTCGTGAACCGGGGTCGTTCGACGACGGTGGTGTGGACCTTCGACGCCGACCACCAAACGCTGACCCCAGAGGATCGGCTGGCCTCGCAGATCGGCTTCGTGGCCGACGACGACGTCGACGAGGTCGATGCCGTCGTGTTGCCCACCGACCTCGCCACGCCCGCTCGGCGGGCGACCACGCGGCCCGAGCCGGCCGCGTCCCAGAAGCCGGCGGCCAAGCAGCAGGCAGCGGCCGAGAAGAAGCCGGCGGCGAAGAAGGCAGCGAAGAAGAAGCCGGCAGCGAAGAAGGCAGCGAAGAAGAAGCCGGCGGCGAAGAAGAAGCCGGCGAAGAAGAAGCCGGCGAAGAAGAAGCCGGCGAAGAAGAGGTCGACGGTCAAGGAGAAGCCGGTCAAGAAGCAGCCGGCCCGCACACGAGCGGCCCGTGCTTCCAAACCTCCGGTGGAGCCCGCCCCCCGGGAACCCGTACCGGACCAGAGCCCACCCACCGGCCCGGACACGGCGTCGGCCGCCGAACCGGACACCACGCCCGAGGCGCCGGCGCCGCCCGACGCATCGTCGACCACCGACGACCTGCGGGTCCGGTTGCGCAGCGGCGCCGAGCGGGCCGATCCCACCGACGATCCCGCGGCTCGCGCCGCGGCCAGGCAAGCGCGGGCGATGCGCCGCACCACGCCCACCGCCCAGTTCCGCAGCGGCTCGGCGATCAAGGCTGATACCGACCGGTCCGACAACGGGACGGAACGGTCGAATGGTCCCCTGGATGCGGCCACCCCGGAGCGCCCATCCGAACGGCATCGTGACGACGACGGAGACGGTGGCGACGGGGGCGACGCGCCCGCCGCGGCCAACGGACGCCGCCGCCGGACCCGACCGCTGCGCGCTCGGTGAACCTCCCCGATGACGCCGCGCTGCGATCGGAGGTCGAGGGCGCGCTGATCGCCGCCGGCCTCGACGCCGTCGGCGTCACCGGTGTCGAGCCCTTCACCCGGGTCCGGCACAGCCTCGAGGCCCGCCGACGCCACGGACACCACGCCGGGATGTCGTTCACCTTTCGCAATCCCCGTCGTTCGACCGAGCCGGCTCGCCTGCTCCGGCGGGCGGCCTCGATCGTCGTCGGCGCGCTCGGTTACGCCGAAGCGGTTCCCGGCCGACCGGACGGCTCGGCCGGGCCAGCCGCCCGGGTGGCGCGTTACGCGTGGCGTGATCACTACGCCGACCTGCGCGACACACTCGACGTCGGCGCCGACGTGCTGCGGGCGGCCGGCCACCGCGCCACGATCGTCACCGACCAGAACGGACTCGTCGACCGGGCCGCGGCGCACCGGGCCGGCATCGGGTGGTGGGGGCGGAACTCCAACCTGCTCATCCCGGGGCTGGGCAGCTGGTTCGTGCTGGGCGCCATTGTCACCGATGCGTCCTTGCCGGTGGACGACCGCCCGGTGGCCGACGGGTGCCGCTCGTGCACGGCCTGCGTGCAGGGCTGTCCCACCGCCGCCATCGTGGACGACGGCGTGATCGACGCCCGGCGTTGCCTCGCCTGGCTCGTGCAGGACACCGGCGTGTTCCCTCGCGCCCATCGGGCCGCGCTCGGCGATCGCCTCTACGGCTGCGACGACTGCCAGGACGTGTGCCCGCCCGGCCGGCGAACGGTGCCTGCGCCCCAGCCGGTGCAGATCACACCGCGCCGGGACCTCGATGCCTGGGTTCCGGTGCTCGGCCTGTTGTCGGCCGACGACGACACGCTGATGGCGCGCTACGGACGCTGGTACATCCCTGATCGCCAGCCCCGGTACCTCCGTCGCAACGCGCTCGTGGTGCTCGGCAACGTGGGTACCGGCAGCGGTGCCGAACACGACGTGATCGAACGTCACCTCCGCGGGAACGACCCCCTGCTGCGCGCCCACGCGGTGTGGGCTGCGGCCCGCCTCGGGTTCGGCGACCTGGTGGCGTCGGCCGTCGACGACGCCGCCGCCATCGTGCGCGCCGAGGTCGCCATGGCGCCCGCGGTGGAGCGGGCCCCCGGCGCGGCCACGACGCTGGCCCACGGGGTCGCCCGATGACGCACCTGCTGGTGACCAACGACTTCCCCCCCAAGATCGGTGGGATCCAGACCCTCCTGTGGGAGCTGTGGCGCCGGCTCGATCCGGCGGACTTCGCCGTGCTCACCACGCCGTACGACGGCGCAGCCGCATGGGACGCCGACCAGCCGTTCCGGATCGAACGGACCCGAGCGCCCGTACTGGTGCCTCACCCCGGCCTGGTTCGACGGATCGACCGCATGGCCGAGCGCATCGGTGCCCGCACCGTGGTCCTGGATCCGGCGTTGCCCCTGGGGCTGATCGGACCACACGTGGCCCGCCCCTACCAGTTGCTCCTCCACGGCGCCGAGGTCACGGTGCCGGGTCGGCTGCCGGGGGCGTCGCTCGCGCTCCGTCACGTCCTGCGGGGCGCGGAACGGGTGATCGCGTTCGGCGGTTACCCCGCGGCCGAGGCGGAGCGGGCCGCGGGGAGGGCGCTGCCCCTGGTGGTGGTGCCCTGCGGGATCGACAGCGAGCGGTTCCGACCGTTGGACACCGACGAACGGACCGCTGTGCGGGAACGGTTCGGCCTCGGCCCGGGACCCCTGGTGCTCAGCCTCAGCCGACTCGTGCCCCGCAAGGGCATGGACGTGCTGATCGAGGCCAGCGCCCGCCTCGCCGACCGGATCGACGGCCTCCAGGTGGCCATCGGTGGCTCGGGGCGCGATCGGCCCCGGCTCGAGAAGCTGGCGGCTGCGGCCGGGGCACCGGTGACCTTCCTCGGCCGCGTCCCCGACGCCGACCTCCCGCTCGTCTACGCCGCCGCCGACGTGTACGCCATGCTGTGCCGCAACCGATGGGCCGGATTGGAGCAGGAGGGGTTCGGAATCGTGTTCCTCGAGGCCGCCGCCGCAGGTGTCCCCCAGGTCGCCGGGCGCAGCGGTGGCGCGGCCGAGGCGGTCATCGACGGGGAGACGGGAATCGTGGTGGACGACCCGGCCGACGTCGGGTCGGTCGAAGCGGCCCTGGAGCGATTGCTCCTCGACGACGCCCTGCGCGCCACCATGGGGAAGCGTGGCCGCCTCCGGGCGACCACCGAATTCGACTACGACCAGCTCGCCCCCCGTCTCGCCGCCGCCATCGAGGTCCCGTGACCGAATCACCCGCCGAGCACCGGCCACCTCAGCACCCGCCCACCGCCGACCCCGATGCCCGCCGGGCCGAGCCCGACCCGGACGACTCGCTGGGGTCAGCGATCGTGAATCTCTCCTTCGCCGGCACGGGCGCGCTGATCGTGGTCGGTCTGGCCGGTGTGGCAGCACCCGACCAGTTGGGCGAGGTCACCGCCGTCGTCTCCGGCATCTTGTTCCTGGTCGGCGTGGTCACCTTCCTGTGGGGATACGCCACCGGCGTGGTCCGATCACAAGACGAAGCGGTGACGCTGCCGGGCCTGTTCTTCCTGTCCGGCACCGCACCGAAGGTGGTCCGCTTCCGGCTCCGCATCGCCCTGCTGGTGCAGGTCGTCGTCGCGGTGGCCGCCGCCGTCGTCCGGCCGTACACCGCGGTGGCCTTTGCGGTCCTGGCCCCGATGTTCGGCCTCGGCCTGATGGCCACCTGGGGGGCCAAGCACGGGTCGTTCTTCCCGCGGGACGATCGTCGATGACCCCGCCGTTGTGGATCGTGCTCGTGGGCCTCGAGTTTCCCGCGGCGATGGCCATGCTCGACTGCCTGCAGCGGCCTGCTGACCACTTCGAGGGTGGGAGTGCCGATCGGTCGGCGTGGATCAAGTGGCTGGTGGTCGCGATCCTGCTCGTCCCGGTGCTGCTCGGCTACGCGATCCTGCTCGGGTACTACTTCGTCGTGATCCGGCGGAACATGCCGGGCAGCCCACGATGACTCGGGACGCAGTCGTGCGGACCCTGATCGGGACGAATGACACATCGCGTGGCACCCATGGGCCAGAATCGGAGCCCGACCGATCCCGAGACCGCCGGAAGCACACGGGAGCGACGTGATGGCCGACCAGACCACCCAACAGATGCGCATCGACGCACCGCTGGACACGATCTGGGCGGTGTTGACCGACTTCGAGCGGTACCCGACCTGGGCTCGCGACCTGAAGGAGGCGACGGTCCTCGAGCGTGACGCCGAGGGGAGGGCCACCGCGGTGCGGTTCCGGGCGGCGGCGATGGGCCGATCCACCAGCTACACGCTGCGGTACGAATGGGACGACGCGCCACACCGGCTCCCCTGGGAGCTGGTCGACGGCGACATCATGCGGGTCCTCGACGGGGCGTACGAGTTCGCCGAGCACGACGGTGGTACCGATGTCACCTACCACCTCCGAGTCGAGCTGGCGATCCCCCTGCCCGGCTTCGTGAAGCGGCGGGCCGAAGCCCGGATCGTGAGCACGGCCCTCGAGGAGCTGCGCGAGCGCGTCGGGCGCTGACCTGGTGCGCATCCTGTTGTTCACCGGCAAGGGTGGGGTCGGCAAGACCACCACCGCAGCGGCCACCGCCCTGCGATGTGCGGAGCTCGGCCACCGGACCATCGTGCTCTCCACCGATCCGGCCCACTCGTTGGCCGACGCCTTCGACGTTCCCCTCGGCGATCTGGTCGTCGAGGTCGCTCCCGGGCTGTGGGGGCAACAGCTCGACGCCCAGGACCGCATGGAAGACGCCTGGGACGACATCCGCCGGTACCTCGAGGAGATCTTCCGCTGGGGCGGGGTCGACGAGATCGAGGCCGAGGAGCTGGCCGTGGTGCCCGGCCTCGACGAGGTGTTCGCCCTGACCGACATCAAGCGGTACGCCAGCGAGGGCGACTGGGACGTGATCGTCGTCGACTGCGCCCCGACCGCCGAGACCATCCGGCTGCTGTCGTTGCCGACCGTGCTGGCGTGGTGGATGGAGCGCCTGTTCCCGATGAGTCGGCGGGTGAGCCGGGTGGTGAGCCCGTTGCTCGGCCAGGTCACCGGCATGCCGACCCCGAGCGACGACGTGTTCGGTGCGGTGCAGCGCTTCTACGACCGTCTCGACGGAGTGAAGGAGCTGCTGGCCGATCGCTCGGTGACGTCGGCTCGACTCGTGGTGAATCCCGAGCGGGTGGTGGTTGCCGAGGCGAGGCGCACCTTCACGTACCTGTCGTTGTTCGGCTACAGCGTCGATGCGGTGATCGCCAACCGCCTCCTCCCCGACGCGGTGTCCGATCCCTGGTTCGAGAACTGGAAGCAGCACCACCTCGACCACCTCGCCACCATCGAGGAGGGGTTCGCGCCGATCCCGGTGTTGCGGGCCGAGCTCGCGCCCCACGAGCTGGTCGGGATCGACCGGCTCCGCACCTTCGCCACCGCCCTGTACGGCGAGGTCGACCCGATCGACCACCTCGCGGACGTGTCGCCGCTGGTGCTGCAGCGCACCGACGCCGGCGACGAGCTCATGGTCGAGTTGCCCTTCACCGACAAGGAGGATCTGGTGCTCGGCCGCCGGGGGGACGAGCTGCTCGTCCGGGTCGGTCCCTACCGCCGCTCGATCCTGTTGCCGGACTCGCTTCGCCGCCGCGGGGTCGTCGACGCGGCACTGCGCGACGGGGTGCTCCGGGTCGTGTTCGACCGGCTGGAGTAGCGCGGCCGCAGGTTTGGCACCATGGTCAGCGGTGCAGGACGACGATCGAGACCAGCAGCGGGATGATCCCGGCGTCGCGGACCCCCTCGGTCCCGGTGTCGAGCAATTCCAGCGGGCCGCCCTCGACGCGGTCCGGGCGATGCGGGCCATGCTCGATGCCGCCGAGTCGGTGTTGGCCGACCCGGCCGCCCTCGAGTCGGTGGTCCACACGTTCACGTCGTTGGCCAAGAGCGCCGGGGAGACCGTGGTCGGCTTCGCGGCCGGGGCCGGGCGGCACGGGCCCGTGCCCGGCACGGACGGCGCGAGCCCCGACGATGGGGGCGACGAGGGCTTCGAGCGCATCCCGGTCGACTAATGGGGGCCGACCTGGTCGTGTAGGACTGGGTTCCGAGCCGCCGGCCGGTGAGCACTTACGTCGACAGGGGCCTTTGGATCTCTGGGCTCAGAACGTGCCCCGGCTGGTTGGTGAGGGCTGCTCGGAGCACCACTGGGATGTCGTGTCGCAGAGCACTGATCCATTAGTCCGCGCGGAGCGCTCTCCAGGTTCGAGTCCAATGATCCCGAGACCAGAAACCGAGGTGGCGATGACGTGATCTTCGTCGGAGACGACTGGGCCGAAGCCCACCACGACATCTACGTGTGCGACGAGGCCGGGGCCAAGCTCCTGGCTCGCCGGTTGCCCGAGGGCATCGAGGGGGTGACAGCACTGCATGAGCTGCTCGCCGAGCTGGTCGAGGAGCCCGCCGAGGTGGTGGTCGGGATCGAGACCGACCGGGGCCTGTGGGTCCAGTCGCTGATCGAGGCCGGTTACGCCGTGTACGCGATCAACCCGCGGGCGGCGTCGCGCTACCGGGATCGCCACACCGTGTCGGGCGCCAAGTCTGACCCAGGTGATGCGAAGCTGCTCGCAGAACTGGTTCGCACCGACCGGCACAATCACCGCCAGATCGCTGGCGACAGCGAGTTGGCCGAGGGCGTCAAGGTGCTCGCCCGTGCGCACCAGAACCTGATCTGGGACCGGACCCGGGCCACGAACCGGTTGCGCTGTTCGCTGCGCGAGTACTTCCCGGCCGCCCTGGCCACGTTCACCGATCTGGCCAATCGCGACACGCTGGCCGTGCTGGCCAAGGCGCCGACACCCGCCGAGGCCAAGGCACTGCCACTCGGGAAGGTGCGCTCCGCCCTCAAGGCCGGCGGGCGGCAACGCAACATCGATACACGGGCCCGGCAGATCATCGAAGGACTACGAGTCGAAGAGCTCGAAGCGCCACCGGCGGTGGTGTCGGCCTTCGCCGCCACCACCCGCTCGACCGTGGCGATCATCGGCGAACTCAACGCCCAGATCGCCGCCCTCGAGGCTGAGCTGGCCGACCATTTTGAACAGCACCCGGACGCCGACATCTACCTCTCCCAGCCAGGAATCGGTGTCATCCTCGGCGCCCGGGCGCTCGGCGAGTTCGGGGACGACCCGAACCGCTATGCCGACGCCAAGTCTCGCAAGAACTACGCCGGCACGTCACCCATCACCCGCGCATCGGGCAACCGACACGTCGCCCTCGCCCGGTTCATCCGCAACCGCCGCCTCGCCGATGCCATCGACCAATGGGCGTTCAGCTCGATCACGACCAGTCCCGGCGCCCGCGCCTACTACGACTACCAACGAGCGAAGGGACTCTCACACCACAAGGCGCTGCGTGCTCTCGGCAACCGCCTCGTCGGCATCCTCCACGGCTGCCTCCGCCACAACACCGTCTACGACGAACACACCGCCTGGGCCCACCGGCCCGAGAACGACCTGACCGAGGAGATCCGAGATGCCGCTTGACACCTACCGCCCCTGGGATGTCTGAGCCGCTCCGCCGGCAGACTTCGTCTGCCGGCTCCGCTTCTGGAGTTGCTGTCGAACCCGAAGGGTTCGCCCCGCCGTTCTCCGGCCGGCCGGCTCGTCAACTCCCGGATCGGCAGACTTCGTCCGTGGGCCTACGATGCGGGCGACACGCCGACGAGGGGAGACTCTGAGTGCCTGCCATCACCGAGGACGAGATCCGGACGCTGGCTGCGATTCGCAGCGAGGCGCCGGCCATCACCACCTGTTACCTGGACGTCGACGGCAGCCGCTACGTGCGGCAGGCGGACTACGAGCGGGTCCTGGACAACATGTTGCGCCGGACGAGGAACAACGGCATCGGCGAGAGCACCGAGCGCGATCTCGCCCGGATCGAGCAGTACGTGAAGGCAGGGTTCGACCGGTCCCGGGTGCGCGGCATCGCCATGTTCTCGAGCGCCGCCCACGATCTCTGGCAGGTGGTCGAGCTCCCGGTCTCGGTGCGCAGCGAGTTGGTGGTCAACTCGGCACCGGCGGTCGGTCAGCTCGAGGCGGTCGTCCAGCAGGCCACGACCATCGGCGTCCTCGCCGTCGACAAGACCCATGCCCGGGCGTTCGTGTACCGCCTCGGCGAGCTGGTGGCTCAGACGGAGATGACCAGCGACGTCGGCCGGAACTACGACACCACGGGCGAGCACGACCGCGGCGGGGTCGAAGAGCACCGCGATGCCATGCTGCAGCAGCATCTGCGCGACGCCGCTGGTCTGGCCTGGTCGATGCATCAGACCCACCCGCTCGATCACGTGGTGATCGCGGCGTCCGACAAGATCGCCACCAGCCTCGAAGCTCACCTGCACCCGTACCTGCGCGAACGGCTCCACCGCCGACTGGCGGTCGAGCCGTCGGCCTCGCAATCCGAGGTTCGCAGCGCCGCCCTCCAGCTCGCGACCCGTATCGAGGTCGAACGGGAAGCGGCGCTCGTCGACGAACTGCGGGCCGCGGTGTCGGCGAACGGACGGGGAGTGGCTGGCATCGATGCCGTCCTCGGGGCGCTCACCGAGCAGCGCGTCGACCGGCTCCTCGTGTCGAACGGCTACTCGACGTCGGGCTGGCACTGTCCCGCGTGTGGGCGGCTGGCCGCGGTGGGGCGGACCTGTGTCTGCGGCGCCGAGATGGAGCACCTCGACGACGTGGTCGAGCACGCGGTCGACGAGGCCCTCGCCCAGTCGTGCCACGTCGACGTGTGCATCGACAACGCCGACCTCGACGTGATGGGGCGGATCGGCGCCCTCCTGCGGTACTGACGTGCCGCTCGCGGTCGGGGTCGATGTCGGGGGCACCAAGATGCTCGGGGTCGTGATCGATCCCGCCGACCCGTCGATCGTCCGGGACGAGCGCCGGGTGCCCACGCCGCGGGGAACCGAAGCGGTGCTCACCGGACTCACGGCCCTGATCGACGGCCTCGACGCCACCGGCTCGGCGGCGGTCGGCATCGGCGTGCCCGGGCTGGTCGATCGTGACGACACGTTCCGGTTCGGCCCCAACCTCCCCGACGTGCTCGATGTGGCGATCGGTCGCGAGCTGGGCGGGCGCCTGCACCGTCCGGTGGTCGCCGACAACGACGCCACCTGCGCCGCGGTGGCCGAGTTCCGTATCGGCGCCGGCCGAGGTCACGAGGACGGGCTCCTGCTCACCATCGGGACCGGCATCGGTGGCGGCATCGTGGTTGACGGTCGGATCCGCCATGGCGCCCACGGCTTCGCCGGCGAACCCGGGCACATGCTCGTCGACCCGTCCGGGCCCCGGTGCCCCTGCGGCCGGCGAGGGTGCTGGGAGCGCTTCGCCTCGGGCTCGGGACTCGGCCGTCTCGGCCGCGATGCAGCCATCGCCGGTCGACTCGACGCGGCGGTCGAGCTCGCCGGCGGCGACACCGAGGCGGTTCGCGGCGAGCACGTCGTGGCCGCGGCCCGCGCCGGCGACGATGCGGCCGGGACGGTGCTCGACGAGTTCGCCTGGTGGCTGGCGGCCGGCATCGCCAATCTCGTCGACATCTTCGACCCCTCGGTGATCGTGCTCGGCGGTGGGGTCATGGAGGCCGCCGACCTGCTGTTGCACCGCATCGTCGCGGCCATGCCGTCGCAGGTGCTGGCCCACGCTCATCGCCCCGACGTGCCCGTGGTCTCGGCCGAACTCGGCGAGCGGGCCGGCGCGGTGGGCGCGGCCTTGCTCACCGAGGAGATCGACGCCGACGACGCTCAGCCGTGACGGGCGACCGACGCCTCGATCTCGGCCCAGGCCGCGTCCGAGCCCTCGTAGCCGCGGGTGGAGGAGAACTTGTGGGGCTCGAGGTCCTTGTAGACGCTGAAGAAGTGCTCGATCTCCGCCCGTAGGTAGGCGGGGAGATCCTCGATCTCGGGCACCCGTTCCCAGCGGGGATCGTGGGCCGGGACGCAGACGATCTTGGCGTCGGGGCCGGCGTCGTCGGTCATCCAGAACACCCCGACCGGGCGGGCCTCGATCCAGCAGCCGGGAAAAGTGGGTTCCTCCATGATCACGAGCGCATCCAAGGGATCCCCGTCCTCGCCGAGGGTGTCGGGGATGAAGCCGTAGTCGGCCGGGTAGACGGTGGCCGAGAACAGCCGGCGGTCGAGCCGGAAGATGTGGCGATCGTGGTCGAACTCGTACTTGTTGCGGCTGCCGCGGGGGATCTCGACCACGACGTCGACCGTCTTGATGGGGGGAGTGTCTGCGCTCACGCCCCCTTTCCTATCGCACGCGTCGGCCGCGAATGGATGCCGTGACACTTCCAGGATGAGCGGTACCGTTGCAGGCATGGAGTTCCGCCGCATCACCGGCCTGCCGCCGTACGTGTTCACGATCATCGACGGATTGAAGCAGGAAGCTCGGCGAGCAGGCGAGGACGTCATCGACCTCGGGTTCGGCAACCCCGACCTGCCCTCACCGGAGATCGCGGTCGAGAAGCTCTGCGAGGCCGCGCACCTCACCCGCAACCATCGGTACTCGCAGTCCAAGGGCATCCCGAAGCTGCGCCAGGCTGCCGCAGACCTCTACCTTCGCCGGTTCGGCGTCGGGCTCGATCCCGAGACCGAGGTCGTGGTCACCATTGGGGCCAAGGAGGGCTACTCGCATCTGTGCTGGGTCCTGCTCGGCCCGGGCGACTCCGCCCTGGTTCCGTCCCCGAGCTACCCGATCCACCTGTGGGGGCCCCTCTTCGCCGGCGCCAGCATCCGCGAGATCCCGATGCAGGGCGAGGGCAACCTGCTCGAACGCATCCAGCACCAGTTCACCTACTCGTGGCCCCGTCCTCGGGTGATCGTGGTGTCGTTCCCCCACAACCCCACCACCACCTGCGTCGACCTGGAGTTCTTCCAGGGCCTGGTCGACTTCGCCCGCGAGCAGGAAGTCATCGTCGTCCACGACAACGCCTACGCCGAGCTCGGCTTCGACGGCTTCCAACCACCGTCGATCATGCAGGCGGACGGGGCCAAGGAGTGCGCGGTCGAGCTGTACTCGATGACCAAGTCCTTCTCCATGGCGGGCTGGCGGGTCGCGTTCATGGTCGGGAACGCCGAGGTCGTCGGTGCGCTGGCCAAGCTCAAGAGCTACCTCGACTACGGCACCTTCCAGCCCATCCAGATCGCAGCCACCGTCACCCTCAACGAGGCCACCGAGTACCCCAAGGAGGTGGGGGCGATCTACCAGGCCCGCCGTGACGCCCTCTGCGACGGTCTCGACCGGATCGGCTGGGACATGCCGCGGCCCGGCGGCACGATGTTCGCCTGGGCGCCCATCCCGCAGGCCTACCGCCACCTCGGCTCGGTCGAGTTCGCCAAGAAGTTGGTCACCGAGGCTCACGTGGCCGCCTCGCCCGGCGTTGGCTTCGGGCCCGGTGGCGAGGGCTACATCCGCTTCGCGCTCATCGAGAACGAGCAGCGGATCCAGCAGGCGATGCGGGGGATCAAGCGCGCTCTGCCCGAGCTCGAGGGTCGCGACTGACCGCGAGGTCGTCGGCGGCCGTCGGCACGGCCCCATCGGGTGCCGGTGGCTGAACCGTCGCACCGCTGCGCTCGTCGTCGTCGGCCCAGGCGGGCAACCACTTCACCACACCGGTCACGGCGAGGAGGAGGATTCCGGCCGCGACGAGCGCGGCGACGTGCATGCCGGAGACGAAGCTGGCCTTGGCCGAGGAGACGATGAGCGGTCGCAGTTGCGCCGGGGCCCGCTCGGCCGCTCCGAGCGTCCCGCCGATCGACCCGGTCGTCAGCGCGTGGAGGAGCGAGTCGGGGACCTGGCCGCTCAGGCGCGAGCTGAGCTGAGGCCCGTAGCGGGACGACAGCAACGACCCGAGCACCGCCACCCCGATGGCGCCCCCCGTCTGGCGGGTGGTGTCGTTCACCGCCGATCCGACCCCGGCCTTGGCCCGGGGCAGGGAACCCATGATCGAGTCGGTGGCCGGCGCCATGACGTTGCCCATGCCGAGCCCGAGCACCATCGTCACCCCGATGACCACGACCAGTGGGGTGTCGACGTCGAGGATCGAGAACGTGGCCATCGCCACCGAGACGACGAACATCCCCGTGGCCACCACGATCTTGTTCCCGAACCGGTCGACCCAGAAGCTGCTGAGTGGTGCGGCGATCATGATCACCGCCGCCTGGGGCAGCAACACCGCACCGGCCTTCACCGTGGAGTAGCCGAGCACCAGCTGCAGGTACTGGGTGAGCAGGAAGATCATGCCGAACAGGGCGAAGAACGTGAGGGCGATGGCGCCGCTGGCCGCCGAGAACCGGGGACGCCGGAAGAAGTCCAGGTTCAGCATGGGATGATCCGAGTGCAGCTCCCACGCCATGAACCCGGCCAGGATCAGCGCGCCGACCACGAACGCGGCCAGGACCCAGGTCGAGGTCCAGCCCCGGTCGGGAGCCTCGATCACGCCCCACAGCACGATGGCGAGCCCCGCCACGGACAACAACGCCCCGAAGGGGTCGAGACGCGGCGCGGAGCTGTCCTTCGATTCGGGCACGAACAGGTACCCACAGATCAGTCCACCGATCACGATCGGGAGGTTGACGAGGAAGATCGAACCCCACCAGAAGTGGGCCAGCAGCACGCCGCCGGTGATCGGCCCGACTCCGAGTCCGAGGGCCGACACCCCGGCCCAGATGCCGATGGCCCGGCCGCGCTCCCGTGGGTCGGTGAAGACGTTGGTGAGGATCGACAGGGTGGAGGGCATGATGAACGCCCCGCCGATCCCCATCAGGGCGCGGGAGGCGATGAGGAACGTGGCGCTGCCGGCGAGGGCCGAGAGCAGCGACCCGATCCCGAACACCGTCAAACCCGTCGTCAGGAACCGGTAGCGGCCGAAGCGGTCCCCGATGCTGCCGGCGGTCAGCAACAGCCCGGCGAAGACGATCGTGTACCCGTCGACGATCCACTGCAGCTCGCTCTGGCTCGCCCCGAGACCACCCTGGCTCGCCGGGGCGGCCAGCCGCGGGAGGGCGACGTTGAGGATCGTGTTGTCGAGGATGATCACGATGAGGCTGACGCACAGGACCAGGAGCGTGATCCAGCGGCGTCGCTGGACCACCTCGGGATCGTGCATGGCGTGGCGCATCGGGATCCTCTCCGCAGGCAGAACGAATCCGCCCTGCCTACCCGTGGCCGGGCGGACCGACAACTCTCGGGGGGCGAACGCTCAGGCCGAGCGTCTGGCGCGCTCGTCGGCCGCCGACCCGAGCAGACCGTGCCAGCAGAAGTCGACGACCTCGTCGGCGACCTCGTGGGGCGGGCGCCCCCGGCCCAGCAGCTGGGTTCGGGCCAGCACGGAGCTGACCCCGAGGATCGACTGCGCCACCACCACCGCGTTGCCGTCCGGGATCGTCCCGGCCGCCATCGCTTCCTCGACCAGCTTCTGGGTGTCGGCCAAGGCGACCTTCTCCCCCTTGCGGATCCCGGGAGCGAAGCTCGCTTCCGTACGGGCGAACTCGATCAGGACGTAGAGCTCGTGATGGGCGGCCCACCACTCCATCGATGCCCGGATGCCGAGCTCGAGGCGGCGCACCGGATCGGTCTCGTCGCCCATGCCGTCCCACTGGGCCCGCCGCAGCGCCCGCTCGCCATCGCGGAGGATCTCGATGAAGAGCTCCTCCTTCGAGTCGAAGTACCAGTAGAAGACACCCTTGCCCACGCCGAGTCCGTCCACCAGCTCGGCGACCGAGGTGGGGTGGTAGCCGTTGGCGGCGAAGCGTTGGGTCGCGAACGCGAGCAGCTCGTTGCGCCGCTGCTCGCCTCGTGGTGTCAGTCGCCGTGACATGGGGTGCAGGCTACTTGACCGATCGGTCAAGGCGAACCGTCGGTCGCCTTGGCGACCTCCGGTTCGTTGACGAATGCTTCGCATTCGTCGGCGAGTCGCGGTGCTCGTGGGCGACCTCCGGTTCGTTGACGAATGCTTCGCATTCGTCGGCGAGTCGCGGTGCTCGTGGGCGACCTCCGGTTCGTTGACGAATGCTTCGCATTCGTCGGGCTCGCCTTTCGGGGTCGCGGTTGATCACGCGGTCGTACCCGTCGGGTAACCGTCCGTTCACAGGCGACGCGTACCGTTGGGTCCATGGAGACCTACATCGTCCGTGTGTGGCTGCCCGACCGTCCCGGGGCCCTGGGACAGGTGGCCAGCCGGATCGGCGCGGTCCGCGGCGAGATCGTCGGTATCGACATCCTCGAGCGCGGTGCCGGCCGGGCCATCGACGAGCTGGCGGTGCAGATCCCGGACCATTCGCTCGTCGACCTGCTCGTCACCGAGATCCGGGCGGTCGACGGGGTCGACGTGGAGGAGGTCCGGCCCGTCGACGGCGTCACCCATGACCCCCGAGCCGATGCGCTCGAGACTGCGGCGATCCTCGTTGGTGCCACGGGGCGGTCCGAGTTGCTCGAGAGCGTCGTCACCCACGGCCGGCGTGTCCTGGGAGGGGTCTGGGCCGCCATCGTGGAGATCGACGACGGTGAGCTGCTGGCCGTCGAGGGTGCGGCCCCGCCCGCCGCGTGGCTGGCGGCGTTCGTGGCCGGCAGCCGAGCCTCGGCGTCGATGGCGGTGTCCGGCGACCGTGGGCCCGACGATGTGGTGTGGGCGCCACTGCCCGCCACCGGCCTGGCGCTGGTCGTGGGCCGGCTGGGATCGGGCTTCCGGGCTCGGGAGCGGCGCCAGGTGTCTGCCCTCGCCCGCATCGTTGACACCCGCCTCGTCGACTTCGCGCGCCGGTCCCACCCCAGCGTCACCGACTGAACCCGGGTCAGCGGGTCCGGCGGCTGGTGCCCAGCAGGAGACCGGTACCCACGCCCACCAGGGTGACGGGCCAGATGATCCGGACCTGTTGGTGGACGGAGTCGAAGTCGCCGAGGGCGAAGATGGCGGCGAGGGCGATGGCGACCACGCCGACGATCAAGCTGGTGAGGTCGCGGATGCGCCCCGTGGACCGGGGTGCGGGCTCGTCTGTGCCATCGGCACGGGGTTCGGTGGTCATCGGGGGGTCTCCCAGTGATCGGGGATGTGGAGGACGTCGGGTGCGGCCGGTGTCACCGGACCACCACCTCACCGATGCCGACCCGTAGGTCGAGGTGGATGGTCGGTGTGCCTTCCGGTCCGGCGATGTCGATGACGCGATCGGCGCCAAATCCACTCGACGACCGGCCCTGGACGTTCACGTCGCCGAGCTGGGCGACGGCCGTGCCGTCGACCGTGGCGTCTCGCGGGAGGCGGATCTCCAGCGATCCGAGCGCCACGGTCGCCGCGATCGTGATCGGTTGGCGACCGATCCCGGACTCGTCGAGGTCACGCAGATCCAGAGTCAGATCGCCGACCGCCAGGTGGTACTCGTCGGCCAGGTCGGCAACCGTGGTCGGCTCGAACGTCCGCTCCCCGACACCTCCCTCGAAGGGGACGTCGATCGCGGTCACCGTGGAGAGCGCCAGCACGAGGGGCAGGACGACGACGATCAGCGCCCGGGCCCGGCCGACGAACGCGCCCACGACGAGGCCGGCGCCGGTGATCGCGAGGCAGATCTCCAGCGCAGCGGACAACGAGAGATCGGCACCGGCCGCCACGGCCAGTCCCATGCCGCCGGCCGCGAGAGCGAGCACCCCGAAGGTGGCCCGCGCTGTCGGGAAGCCCCGCTCGGGAGGCGTCGTCGGAGCCGGTTCCGGACTGGGTTCGATTTCCGGACCGGAGGCGATTGGCGGCGAGGGCGGAGGGGGTGTGACCGCCGTGATCCCGGTCGTCGTCGATACGTCACCTCCTTCCGATCCGGCGGGGCGAGGGCGATCGGCGCGCAACAGCAGCCACGCCCCGCAGGCGATGAGCAGCAACGGGAAGGCAACGTCACCGGCCCACCACCAGCCGTGGAACATCTGCGTCGCCGCGATGAACAGGAGGATGGCGCCGCCGATGCGTGGAAGGTCTTCTCGATCGAGCGCGGCGGTCACCCGGGAGTCGCTCGGGTCATCGGCGTCATCGCTCGGCACCAGAACCCACGCCAGGAGGTAGGCAACGAAGCCGATGCCACCGGCCAAGATGCTGAGGGCGAAGACGAGCCGGACGATCACCGGGTCCACGCCCAGGTAGCGGGCCGCCCCGCCGGCGACGCCGGCGAGCACCTTGTCTTGGGACGATCGGCGGAGCCGACGGGGGGGAGCGGTGGTCTCGGTCATGGAGCCATCATCCCGGTGAAGGCGACTGGGCACCATCGGGGATGACCCTGAGCCACTCGGGGGCATCCCCCGTGGATCCCGCAGGGGAGAGGTGGGAGGATGCCATCGATGTCCCGGACCGTCCTGCCCCCTGAGCTGCGCCGGACCCACGGCGACGGCGCCTGGGTGGCCGGTGTGGCCGGCGGCGTCGCCCGCGCCCTCGCGGTCGATCCCTTGTTGGTGCGCATCGGCTTCGTGCTGCTGACCTTGACCAACGGGAGCGGGATCGTGATCTACGGGGCGCTGTGGCTGCTCGTACCCGTGGGAGACGTTCCGCCGAGCGCGGTTCGCTCCGACGGACGGACGGTCGAGCAGGCCGCCGGCGTCGGGCTCGTCACCGTCGGGGTGATGTTGCTGCTGCGCAAGCTCGGCCTCTTCTTTCCCGACCAGGTCGTGTGGCCCTCGGCGCTGATCGTCGTCGGTGTGGCCGTCGCGTGGTCGCGGCTCGGAGGCGGCCGACCCAGCGATCTGCTCGACGGGGGCCGGGCGGTCGTGCTCCGCCTCGTCGCCGGGGCCACGCTGCTCGCCCTCGGGGTGGGCGTCTTCGCAGCGCAGAACGAGCGGCTCGTGGTGGCCACCCAGGTCCTCATCGCGGTGGCCGTGACCATGGGGGGCGTCGTGCTCCTCGCCGGACCCTGGATCGTCCGCCTGGGCCGCCAGCTGGCCGACGAGCGCACCCAGCGCATCCGCGCCGACGAGCGGGCGGAAGTCGCCGCCCACCTCCACGACTCCGTCCTGCAGACTCTCGCCCTCATTCAGCGGCGGGCCGATTCGCCCACCGACACCATCGCGCTGGCCCGCAGGCAGGAGCGCGAGCTGCGCGAGTGGCTGCGGGGGCGCAACCCAACCCGCGCCGAGGACACGCTGGCCGGCGCGCTCCGCGCGCTGGTGGACGAGATCGAGTCCGACCACGCCGTCACCGTGGAGTTGGTCGTGGTCGGTGACGCGCCGACCGACGACGACACCACCGCCCTCGTCGCCGTGGTCCGCGAGGCGGTGGTCAACGCGGCCAAGCATTCGGGTGCCGCCACCATCTCGGTCTACGCGGAGATCACCGACGACGAGCTGTCGGCGTTCGTGCGCGACCGTGGTTCGGGGTTCGAGCCGACGGTCGTTCCCGACGACCGGCGGGGCATCGCCGAATCGATCGTGGGGCGGGTCGAGCGCCACGGCGGGCACGTCGACATCGTCTCGGCTCTCGACGCAGGGACCGAGGTGGCGGTCACGCTGCCCCACCGAGCCCGGGTGCGACCGTGACCACGGTGTACCTCGTGGACGACCACCAGCTCTTCCTGTCGGGGGTGGAGGCCGAGCTCGGCGATCGGGTGTCGGTGGTCGGCCGAGCCACCGAGGTCGACGTCGCCATCCGGGAGATCCCCGGCCTCCGGCCTGACGTGGTCCTCGTCGACGTCCACATGCCGGGTGGCGGTGGCCGCACGGTGATCGAATCGGTCCGGCGCACCGACCCCGACGTGGTCTTCCTCGCCCTGTCGGTGTCCGACGACCCCGAGGACGTCCTGGCCGTGATCCGGGCCGGCGCCCGCGGTTACGTGACCAAGACCATCGCGCCCGACGATCTCGTGGCGGCCATCGAACGGGTCCGCGGCGGCGACGCCGTGTTCTCCCCCCGGTTGGCCGGGTTCGTGCTCGACGCCTTCGCCGGCACCGTCGAGCCGGCCGACGTCGACCCCGAGCTCGACCGGCTCACGCCGCGCGAGCGCGAGGTGCTGCGCCACATCGCCCGGGGCTACACCTACAAGGAGGCCGCGCGGCGCCTCGCCATCTCGACGAAGACCATCGAATCGCACGTCTCCGCGGTGCTGCGAAAACTGCAGCTCTCGTCCCGTCACGAGCTCACCCGCTGGGCAAACGACCGCAAGCTGATATAGGTCGCCCGGTCCCGGGGCATACGGCGGAGCGGCCTACTCCGTGGCCCAGCCGCGGGTCCGCTCGACGGCCCGCAGCCAGGTGGCATGGGTATCGTCGACGGCGGCCCGGCCGGCCGCCGGCGTGCACCGGACGTCGAGGTGCCAGTTGGCCGTGACGTCGTCCGTCGACGACCACACTCCTTCGGCCAAGCCGGCCAGGTAGGCGGCGCCGAGCGCGGTGGATTCCTGGAGTGCGGGCCGGGACACCGGGACGCCGAGCTGATCGGCTTGGAGCTGGAGCAGCAATGGCATCACCGACGCACCCCCGTCGGCGCGCAGCTCGGTGACCTGGTGGCCCGACGCCGCCGACATGGCGTCGACGACGTCGCGGGTCTGGAACACCATCGACTCGACCGTGGCCCGGGCCAGGTGGGCCCGGGTCGTCCCCCGGGTGATGCCGACGACGGCACCGCGGGCGTAGGGATCCCACCACGGACTCCCCAACCCGGTGAACGCCGGGACGAGGAACACGCCGCCGGAGTCGGGGACCGATTCGGCCAGGGGACCGGTCTCGGCCGCGTCGTCGATGATGCCGAGGCCGTCGCGCAACCACTGGATCGCCGACCCGGTGGAGAAGATCGCCCCCTCCAGCGCGTAGGTGGTGGACGACGGGTTCACCGATCCGAGGCTCCACGCCACGGTCGTCAGCAAGCCGTCGACCGGCTCCGGGCACGTCGATCCGACGTTCATCAGCACGAACGAGCCCGTGCCGTAGGTGTTCTTGGTCATGCCGGGCTCGAAGCAGGCCTGGCCGAACAGGGCCGACTGCTGATCGCCGGCCACGCCCGACACGGGGATGCCCGCCGGTACGCCCACGTCGCCCGAGGTGAGCCCGAATCGTCCCGACGACGGCCGGATCTCGGGCAGGGCGTGGCGGGGGACACCGAACATCGAGCACAGCTCGTCGGACCAGTCGAGCGTCCGGATGTCGAAGAGCATGGTCCTCGAGGCGTTCGAGGGCTCGGTGGCGTGGACGGCCCCCGCGGTCAGTTGCCACAGCAGCCAGGTGTCGATCGTCCCGACCGCGAGGTGCTCGTCGGCGTCGACGCCGCCACCGCCCTCGGCCTCGGGTCGCAGGAGCCACTCGAGCTTCGATGCCGAGAAGTAGGGGTCGAGCACCAGACCGGTGGTGGCGCGCACGAGGGGGAGGTTGCCGGCTTCGGCCAGCTCATCGCAGCGGGCTGCGGTCCGGCGGTCCTGCCACACGATGGCGCGGTGGCGGGGCTCCCCGGTGCGCCGGTCCCACGCCACGATGGTCTCCCGCTGGTCGGTGATGCCGATGGCCGCGACCGGTTCGTCGAGCGATGCGATCAGCTCGGTGAGGGTGGCGCCGACCGCTTCCCAGATCTCCACCGCGTCGTGCTCGACCCAGCCGGGACGGGGGAAGTGCTGGGTGAACTCGCGGTACCGGACCCCGACCTGGCGACCGGAGCTGTCCAGCGCCAGGGAGCGGACCCCGGAGGTTCCTGCGTCGATCGCGATCACGACTGCCATGGCGCCGACGCTAGACGAACAAAATATTGCGTCCGCGCGTCAGCAACGTTGTCGACAGGCCGACGAAATTTCCCGGAAGCGGCGGATGAGTAGGTTGCGGGCCATGCGAGTGGGCGTCCTCACCGGCGGCGGCGACTGTCCCGGCCTCAATGCGGTGCTCCGGGCCATCGTCCGGAAGGGGCTGCGAATCCACGGCGACGAGATCATCGGCTTCCTCGACGGCTACCAGGGTCTGGTCGACGAGCGGTTCCTGTCGCTCGACGTCGAGGCATTGCGGGGAAAGCTGCCCATCGGTGGGACGATCCTGGGGACCAGCCGGTACCAGCCGTTCATGGACGACGACGGCGTGGATCGCGTGCGCCACTGCCTCGAGAACCAGGGCATCGACGCCGTGATCGCCATCGGTGGCGAGGGGACGCTCGGCGCCGCCCGTGACCTTGCCGCGGCCGGTTTTCCCCTCGTAGGGGTCCCGAAGACCATCGACAACGACATCGCCGGCACCGAGATGACCTTCGGATTCCAGACCGCGGTGCAGATCTGCACCGATGCCATCGACCGGCTCCACACCACGGCCGAGTCCCACGATCGGGTGATGGTCGTCGAGGTCATGGGACGGCACGCCGGCCACATCGCGGTGTGGGCCGGCATCGCCGGCGGGGCCACGGTGACGCTCATCCCCGAGGAGCCCTTCGACATCGACGGGGTGTGCGACGCCATCCTGCGCCGACACGAGGCCGGCCGGTTCGCGTCCATCGTGGTCGTCGCCGAAGGCGCCGTCCCCGTCCCGGGGACCCTCGACCTCGCCGCTCCGGAGGTCGACGTCTACGGCCACGAGCGCCTGGGCGGGATCGGGACGACGATCGGCGGGGAGATCGAACGGCGCACCGGCTACGAGACGAGGGTCACGATCCTCGGCCACGTGCAACGCGGGGGCACGCCCGTGGCCTACGACCGCGTCCTAGCCACGCGCTACGGCGTCGCCGCCATCGACGCGGTGCACGACGGGGCCTACGGCGAGATGGTCTGCCTGGACGCGGGCCAGATCGGGCGGATCACGCTCGACGAGGCCAAGTCTCGCGGGCTCAAGACGGTCGACCCACAGCTCTACGACGTGGCCCAGGTCTTCTTCGCGGTGTGAGCACCGACCGGCGGTCGCGGCGCGCCACACGCGTTCGCCGTGCGATGCTGCACCCATGACCGATCCACGCCATGTCCTCGTCACCGGCGCCAACTCGGGCATCGGCCTCGCCACCGTGATCGAGCTGGCCGGACGCGGGTTGCAGGTCACCGGCACCGTCCGGTCCAAGGCCAAGGCCACCGTGGTCCGCAAGGCCGCGCTCGAGGCGGGGGTGGAGGTTGCCACCACCATCCTCGACGTCACCGACGCCGACCGATGCGCCGCGGTGATGGGGGAGGTCGGACCCCTCCACGGCCTGGTGAACAACGCCGGCTACGGGCTGATGGGGGCGGTGGAGGACGTCGACGACGACGAGGTCCACCAGATCCTCGAGACCATGGTGATCGCCCCCGTCCGGCTGGCCCGACTCGCCATCCCGGCGATGCGAGACGCGGGGGCGGGGCGGATCATCAACGTGTCGTCGATCTACGGCCGGACCACCACCCCGCTCACCGGCTGGTACCAGGGGGCCAAGCACGCGCTGGAAGGGGTCTCCGACGCGCTGCGCATGGAGGTGGCCAAGGACGGCATCCACGTGGTCCTGGTCGAGCCCGGTGGATTCAAGACGGGTATCTGGGAGGACCTCGAGCGCGATCTCGCCCAGCGCACCGACTCCCGGTACGCCGAGGCGTACGAGCGGCTCGGCAGCCTGCAGCAGCTGTGGTCGGGGCTGATGGGGGACCCGGCCACCTGCGCCAAGGTGATCGCCCGTGCGCTCACGACGCCGATCCCGCGCCCGCGCTACCTCGTGGGTGCCGACGCCCGCCTCCTCGCCGCCGCAGCCGACCTCACACCGACCGTGGTCCGGGACCGGGTCATGCGGTTCGCCCAGCGCCTCTAGCCGCTACGCCCGCAGACTTCGTCCGCCGGCTCCGCTTCTGGAGTTGCTGTCGAACCCGAAGGGTTCGCCCCGCCGTCCTTCGGCCGGCCGCCTCGTCAACTCGCCGCTACGCCTGTCAGCTGAGGGCGGCGTAGTCGCTGCGATCGACCGCACCGTCGATGTTCTTCCCGTTGTCGACGATGGCGGGCACCGACTTCCCGTTGTTCTGGAACACCACCTCGGTGATGTCCGAGGGCACGGTGGCGGTCCAGACGATCTGGGCCAGGGCGTTGCGGAGCCCGCTGCCCTGGGCACTGTCGAACAATCCGCTCACATTCACCACGAGGCGGGTCGAATCCGGCACCTTGGTCGCCGAGATCAGCTCCGCGGTGTCGCCGATGGCCGACGTCAGCCCCGCCTCCTCCGGGCGGTCGTCAGGGCTCAGCGGCACGGTGAAGAGGTTGTTGAGGACCTCCTGGATCTCGGCGTCGATGTCGACCGATCGTTCGACGGGCCACAGCCGGGTTGCACCGCTCTCGCTCTTGAGGAAGTAGATCGTGGCCGGCTTGGTGACGTCCTCGGGCGTGGTGGTCGAGGTCGTGGTCGTCGACACCTGGACGAGGTCGTCGAAGAGATCACCAGCGGCGACGGGTTCGCTGTTGGTCGACACCGCGCAGCCGGCGAGGGCCATCGCCACTGCGATCAGGGCCGCGACGACCAGCCCGGCAACGGACCGGCGGGAGGCGGTCACTGCGCGACCTCCGCGTCACCGAGCTCGTGGTCCAGCTCGACCCGCGCCAGGGTGATCACGAACCGGGCCCCGCCGTCGGGCGAATCCTCGACCGCCACCGTGCCGCCGTGGAGCCGCACGTGTTCGGCCACCAACGCCAGCCCGAGGCCGACCCCGGTGCCCACCCCGCGGCGGTGGGCCGCACCCGCCCGGTTGAAGCGCTCGAAGATCCGGTCACGATCTTCTCGCGCCACGCCGGGTCCGGCGTCGTCGACCATGATCCGCACCGACTCGGCGTCGGCATCGAGGACCACGCGGGTGGGTCCGCCGCCGTACTTCTCGGCGTTGTTCAACAGGTTGGCCAGCACCCGGGCGATGCGGCGCTTGTCGAGTGCGGTGATGACGTCGTGGAACTCCGGATCGACCGACACGGTGGGGGCGAGCTCGACGGGGACCGAGAACCCGGCGTCCCGCACCGCGTATCGCACGAACTCCGTCAACATCACCTCCTGGAGATCGAGGTCCATGACGCCGGCGTCGAATCGGGAGATCTCGAGCAGGTCCTCGACCAGCTCGCGGAAGCGGTCGAGGTCCTCCGACAGCAGGTCGAGGGCCGATTGGGCCCGCTCGCTCAGATCGGCCCGGTTGTTCTGGAGCACCTCGATCGAGGCCTGCAGGGTCATCAGTGGT
This sequence comes from uncultured Acidimicrobiaceae bacterium, assembly GCA_963730345.1. Classification (GTDB taxonomy): domain Bacteria; phylum Actinomycetota; class Acidimicrobiia; order Acidimicrobiales; family Salinilacustritrichaceae; genus Salinilacustrithrix. Next base: position 184,258 of record CAVSRP010000039.1, on the reverse strand, counting down.
GATCGCAGCTCGTGCGACACGTCCGATGCGAATTGGGCGTCCTTCTCGATCCGGGTCGCCAGGGTGTCGGCCATCCCGTTGAACGAGGTGATGATCGGTTCCAGATCGGGATCGACGAGCGTGCGGATGCGGGTGTCGAGCGCTCCGCCGGCGAGGGAGCGGGCGGCGATGCCGACCTCACCCAGTGGACGGAGGATCCGCCGGCTCGAGTACCAGCCGAAGGCCGCGCCGGCGAGCACGGTGGCGACCGAGGCGCCGAACAGCGTGAAGGAGATCGACGTGAGGGTGTCGTCGATCGACTCGAGCGAGGCGATCTCGAAGTAGGCTCCATTGATCTCGGCGATCGGGGTTCCGATGGCGAGACTCTTGTGCCCGCTGGCTTCGTGGATGAATCGCATCTTGGACGGCTGACCACCGAGGACGGCCTGGCGGAGCGCCTCCGGTAGTGCGTTCTGGCCGTACTGCGGATCGGGGGCGAGCCAGCCGGTGCTCGGGTCGCCCTCGACCGCCAGGCTGCGCAGGTACAGGCTGGGGCGACTGCCGTCCGGGGTCTGCAGCGACTCGAGGACGCCGAGAACGTCCTGGTCCGGGCTGGCCGACAGCTGCGAGCGCACCCGTCCGGCGTTGACGGCGACCTGCTGGCTGGCGCTGGCCTCACGCTGGTTCACCAGGTTGGTGCGGGTCACCCCGATGACGAGTCCCGACAGCACCAGGGCGAGGAACAGGGCGCCGATCGAGAAGGCGAGGATGACCCGTGTCCGCAGCCCGAGTCGGGGCATCTTGCGATGCGCGCCGGTCTCGTCCGGCGGAGGAGGGTCGACAGTGGTCATCGGGCCGGGGTCATGGGACCGGGTTCATGGGACCGGGCTCATCGGACGGTCACCGATCAGGCCTGGAGCTTGTAGCCCAGCCCCCGGACGGTGACGACATGCTTCGGATTGGCGGGATCGAGCTCGATCTTGGTCCGCAGGCGGCGGATGTGGACGTCGACCAGACGACCGTCGCCGAAGTAGCCGTAGCCCCACACCCGCTCGAGGAGCACCTCGCGGGAGAACACCCGCCCCGGTGACGACGCCAGCTCGGTGAGGAGGCGGAACTCCGTCTTGGTGAGGTGCACCTCTTCGTCGTCGCGCTTGACGACACCCTCGTCCGGGATGAGCTCGAGGTCACCGAACCGGAGATGGGCATGGCCGTGGTCGCCCGTACGGGTACGACGGAGCAGGGCGCGGATGCGCGCCGAGAGTTCCTTGGGGGCGAACGGCTTGGTGAGGTAGTCGTCGGCACCGGCCTCGAGCCCGGCCACCACATCGTGGGTGTCGGCCCGGGCCGTCACCATCACGATGGGGACATCGGACACCCGCCGGATGGAGCGACAGACCTCGAAGCCGTCGATTCCCGGGAGCATGATGTCGATCAGGACGACGTCGGTTGGTTCGCGTTGGAAGGTCTCGAGCGCGACTTCACCCGTGTCGGCCTCGGCAACCGTCCAGCCCTCGTCCTCGAGGGCCAGCTTGACTGCCGTCCGGATTCGCTCGTCATCCTCCACCGTGAGGATTCGTGTAGCCACGCCCCCCATCGTGCCTCATCGGGGACGGCATGCGCTGTCATGGGCCGGTCGGCCCACGACGACGGCCGGAGTGGATCAGCCGAACACCCCGACGGCGCGCAACAGCGTGAGGAAGTCATCGCGGCTCGCCGGATGGGTGGCGACGGTCAGGACGCCGGGCAGGGCATGGTCCTCGAACACGTCCACGACCGCCCCCGCCTCGCGGGCGATCACCGTGCCCGCACACCGATCCCAGGGGGCGAGACCCGCCTCGTAGTAGGCATCGAGGCGGCCGGACGCGAGCGAGCACAAGTCGGTGGCCGCCGCGCCCGAACGCCGGACATCTCGGACACGGGGGAGCAGATCGACCAGGAATCGAGCCTGGTCGGCCCGGGTGGCGGGGTCGTAGCCGAATCCGGTGCCGACCAGCGCAGTGGCCAGTGACGTCGGCCCGTCGAAGCGGAGCGGAACCCCGTTGCGGGTGGCACCGTGCCCCCGCGCCGCGGCGAAGGTCTCGCCGACGGCCGGCACCACCACCGCGCCGGCGACGGACTCACCGTCGATCTCCACGCCGATCGAGACGTTCCATCCCGGGAGCCCGTAGAGGTAGTTGGTGGTGCCGTCGAGCGGATCGACCACCCACCGCACTCCGGAGGTACCCGAATGATCGGACCCCTCCTCGCCGAGGATGGCGTCCTCGGGGCGGGCGGCGGCGATGCGGGCGACGATGAGCGCCTCGCTCGCCCGGTCCATCTCCGTGACCATGTCGGTGCCCGAGGACTTGGTGTCGACCTCGGTGCGGTCGTCGTGGATACCGGCCGCGAGCACGCCTGCGGCCTCCTGGGCGATGTCGATGGCGAGGTCGCGCAGCGAGGCAGGCTCAGGAACGAGGGGATCGCCGGGAACCATCGGCCTCCTCGCTGGCCGTCGATCGGTGCTGGACGACCCGCCACTCGCCCATGGCCCGCAATGCCAACACGGACACCACACCGACTCCCACCGCGAACACGATCGCGCCCACCAGCCCGCCGACTCCCGAGACCGTGGTGCAGTCGCCCGAGCACTGGAGATCGACCACCGCGTAGCCGATGAGGCCGCCGCACAGACCGGCGAGGAGGATGGCGGCGAAGGCGAGGACCCGGGCACCGGTCGACGGCAGGGCCGACGGCGCGTAGGGATCGGACGGTCCGGCGTCAGGGGAGTGGCTCACGACGAGAGGCTACGGCGGTTGCTGCCGGTGTCCCCAGCCGTCCTAGGTTGACCGCGTGACCACGGCTGAGCCCGGTGCCCGATCGCCTGATCGCTGGGGCGAGCGGGTCTTCGAGCGAGACGAGTGGGCGGCGCTGCGGGCCCACGAGTCGGTTCCGATCGCAGAATCCGACCTCGATGCCCTCGCCGGCATCAACGAGAACCTCTCGATGGCCGAGGTCGAGGAGATCTACCTCCCGCTCTCGCGCCTGCTCCATCTGCGCGCCGGCGTCACCCGGGCGCTCCATGACGCCACCGGTGCGTTCCTCGGACGGTTCCGCCCCCATGCGCCCTTCGTCATCGGCGTCGCCGGATCGGTCGCGGTGGGCAAATCGACCACCTCGCGTGTCCTGCAGACGCTCCTGGCCCGCGCCCCCGACCGGCGCCGCGTCGAGATCGTGACCACCGACGGGTTCCTCCACCCCAACGCCGAACTCTCCCGCCGCGGCCTGCTCCAGCGCAAGGGGTTCCCGGAGAGCTACGACACGCCGTCGCTCGTCCGATTCCTGTCCGATCTCAAGGCCGGCCGGCCCGACCTCACGGTGCCGACCTACAGCCACGTCGTGTACGACGTCGTGGCCGACGACCGCCACGTCGTCGACCGACCCGACATCGTCATCGTCGAAGGGCTCAACGTCCTCCAGGTGCCGCCCACCTCGGGTGCGGCCCGCCACCCATCGGTCTTCGTGTCCGACTTCTTCGACTTCTCGATCTACGTCGATGCGGACGAGGCCGATGTCGAGGAGTGGTACCTGGCGCGGTTCCTCACCCTGATCGAGTCGGCCCGTACCGACCCCGGTGCGTTCTTCCACCGGTTCTCGTCACTGTCGGCCACCGAGGCCGCCCAGCTGGCCCGGGAGATCTGGGCCGAGGTGAACCGGCCGAACCTGCACGAGAACGTGCTCCCCACCCGCGACCGTGCCGACCTCGTGCTGGTGAAGGGACGCGACCACGACGTCCGCCGCGTTCACCTGCGTCTGCGCTGAGCGGGCTCAGCGGGCCAGCCGGGCCACCGTGCCGTTGCTGAGTCGCACCAGCTGGGCTGGCGTGAGCCGGAATACGTGGCGGGGGGTCCCGGCCGCGGCCCAGACCGCGTCGTGAGTGAGAAGGTCCTCGTCCACGTAGGTGGCCAACTCGGTGGCATGGGCGAACGGCGGGACCCCGCCGATCGGGAACCCGGTCGCGGCTCGCACCAGGTCGGCATCGGCTCGACGCACCTCCGAGCCTCCGGTGGCGGCGACGAGGCGCTCCTCGTCCAGCCGGTTGTTCCCCGCCACCAGGGCCATCACCGGATCCCCGTCGACCAGGAAGACGAGTGATTTCACGATGGTGGCGACCGGTGCGCCCACGGCGGTGGCCGCGTCCTCGGCGGTCTTGGTGCCCTCCGGGTACTCGACCACCTCGATGGTGATGTCGGCGGCGGCCGCGGCGTCGACGACCCGCCGTGCGTTGTCGTGCATGGGGGACATGGTGCCCGATCGAGTTGGCCGATCGGGTGGCTCGTCGATGCCAGACTGGCGGCGTGCGTGCGTGGACGGTCGCCGGAGGTCTCATCGAGCTCGACGGTCGGCTGCTGCTGGTCCAGAACCGTCGCCGTGACGGTTCGCTCGACTGGACGACACCCGGCGGGGTCATCGACGAGGGTGAATCACTCATCGAGGGGCTCACGCGTGAGGTGGAGGAGGAGACGGGTCTCACGGTGACGCGGTGGGAGGGCCCGCTCTGGGCGGTGGAAGCCGAGGCGCCCGACATGGAGTGGACGCTCCGCGTCGAGGTCCACCGGGCCATCGGCTTCGACGGCTCCGTCACCGTCGACGATCCCGACGGCATCGTCGTCGACGCCGCGTGGGTCGACCTCGACGGCTGCCGCGACTGCCTGGAGACCTCTTGGGTCCCGGCTCGGGAACCGATGCTCGCCTGGCTCGGCGAGCGCTGGACCGAGTCACGGACGTTCCGCTACCGCGTCCACGGCGTCACCCGGGACGGCGCGGACATCATCCGGTTGGACTGACGACGTGGCCACCGCTGACCGGCAGCGGACGATCCTGCACGTCGACATGGATGCGTTCTACGCATCGGTCGAACAGCACCGCCGTCCCGAGCTCCGGGGCAAACCGGTGATCGTGGGCGGCACCGGAGCTCGGGGGGTGGTGGCTGCGGCCTCCTACGAGGCCCGCGCCTACGGGGTCCACTCGGCCATGCCGTCGTTGCGAGCCCGACGGCTGTGTCCCCACGCCGTGTTCGTCGCAGGGGACCACGATCACTACGGGGCGGTGTCGGGCCGCATCATGGACCTGTTCCGCACCATCACCCCCCTCGTGGAGCCGCTCAGCCTGGACGAGGCCTTCCTCGACGTCACCGGCGCACGACGCCTTCACGGCGACGGCCCGACCATCGCGGCAAAGATCCGGGCCGAGGTGTTCGAGGCGGAGGGATTGCGGTGCACCGTCGGTGTTGCACCGAACAAGTTCCTGGCCAAGCTCGCCACCGAGCAGGGCAAGCCCACCGCCTCGGTGCACGGGCCCGTGCCCGGCACCGGGATCACCGTGGTGCGTCCCGGAGACGAGCTCGGGTTCCTGCGACCGCTGCCTGCGTCCGCCCTCTGGGGCGTGGGACCCAAGACGCTGGAGAAGCTGCGCCGCATCGGGGTACGTACCGTCGCCGACATCGAACAGGTCCCGGTCGAGGTCCTGGTCAGGACGCTGGGTGACGCCAGCGGCCGCCACCTCCACCGCCTGGCCCGGGCCGTGGACGACCGACCGGTGGTCGCCGATGCCCGGCCCAAGTCGATCGGGCACGAGGAGACCTTCGCCGCCGACATCCACACCCACGCCGACCTGCACGTCCACCTCGTCCGCATGGCCGACGCGGTGGCGTCGCGGGTCCGACGGCACAGCCTCCCGGGCCGGACGGTGACCATCAAGGTCCGTTTCGGGGACTTCTCGACCATCACCCGGTCGGCGACCGCGTCCGCGCCGGTGGACACCGGTCCTTCGATCCTGCGGATGGCCGACGCGCTGCTCGACCAGATCGACGTCGCGCCCGGCGTCCGCCTCTTCGGGGTGACGTTGTCGAACCTGATGCCAGCCGACGAGGTCGACGGCGCACCACACCAGCTCAGCCTGGCCGACATGAATGCTGCCGAGGACGGTGCTGGTCCGTCGGCCGACGCCGAGGGACCGGCGTGGGGCGCGGTCACCGACGCGGTCGATGCCGTCCGGGCCCGGTTCGGGAACGACGCCGTGGTGCCGGCCACGCTGGTGGGCGACGAGCGCCGCACCTTCCGCCCGGGCGAGAAGCAGTGGGGCCCCAGCCAGCGCGACGACGCGGCCATGGAGGGCCACCAGGTGACGGAACCGGGTGACGAGGCGTAGAGTGCGCACCGCGTTGTTGACCATCGGATCCTGTGCGATGATGAAGCCACAGTCCACCACACGAATTCGGTGGTGCACCCGAGCCGGCGAGAAGGGGTAGGTCAGGTGCCGCTTTCCGAGGACGAAGAGCGCATCCTCAAGGACATCGAGCGGGAGTTCTACGAGAACGACCCGGCCTTTGCTCGGGAAGTGCGTGAAACCACCCTGTACCGCCACGCGTGGCGCAACATCAAGCTGTCGTTGGTGGGTTTCGTGGCCGGTCTCGCCGCCCTGGTCTTCTCGCTGTCCGTCTCGTATCTCGTGGCCTTCGGTGGGTTCCTGATCATGCTGGCCTGCGCACTCGTCATCGAGCGCAACGCCCGCAAGATGGGTCGGGCCGGGATCGAATCGGTCACCAAGCGGATGCGGTCCGGTTCGGGTCTGCGCGAGGTGCTCGGATCCTCGTCGGAGAAGATGCGCGAGCGCTTCAAGCGCGGCGAGAACTGAGCGACCCGCCGGGCCTGTCGCCAGGCCGGGCCGAGGTCAGCTCCGGTCGAGCAGGCGACGCGGGTGGAAGCGGGCCTGGAACCGCTCACCGGTCGACATCGATGCCCGGGCCACGGCCTCGATCTCCCGGGCCAACTCCAGCGCGAGCACGCCGACCTCGGGTGCCGGGGGGCGGGGAGCGAAGGTGGCGTCCTCCACGGTGATGGCCAGGGTGCGCAACGGTGTCTCCAGGTCGGGGAGGCGGGCAGCGAGGCGGGTAGCGGTCTCCCGCTGGGTCTCGGCCGTGCGGGCCGGCGCGCCGGCCCGACGCAACGCGTCGAGTGACTCGTCCCACGCCAGCGCAACCTGTTCCTGCGCTTCCACTGCGGCGCGGTGGCGGCGTCGCCGGCGGGCGACCGTGACGACCAGTACCACCGCCAGGTACAACGCCAGCAGGCCGACCAGGACGGCCGTGGCGACGGCGAGCCGTGCGGGCCACGGGCTGGGCTGACCTCGTCCACCGGCTGTGCCGACGCCCTGGTCGAGCCCGTCGAGGTTGCGTCCCGCGTTGTCGGGTGACGTCGTCGACGGCGCACCGGGGATGGGGACCGACGGGGGGGTCACCGCCGTGGTCGGAACGCCACCGCCGCCCTGCCCCGGGGCCACCTGCTGCTCGGGAACGAAGGTGTAGGACTCGGCAAACGGCGCCCCCCGCCCCGGCGTGGGCTCGAACTTCACCCAGCCGTACTGGCCGAGGAAGACCTCGGGCCAGGCGTGGGCGTTCTCGCCCCGTACCCGGTAGAGCGTGGGGTCGGTGGGGTCGGCCGTGCCTTGTGTGAAACCGACCGCCACCCGGGCCGGGATGCCGAGGCTGCGGGCCATGGCGGCGAAGCTGCCCGCGAACTGCTCGCAATATCCCCGCTTGACCTCGAACAGGAACCGCTCCATGGCCCGCTCGTCGTGGCCTGCCCCCACATCCAGGTCGTAGGTGAACTCCGAGCGGAACCAGTCCTGGAGCCTCAGCGCGGCCTCGTAGGCCGATGCCGCCCCGCCGGTCACCTGCTGGGCGAGATCGCGTACCGAGGCCGGGAAGTCGTTCGGGAGGTCGAGGTACTCGTCGGCGATGTCGGGCGGGATCTCGGTGGAAGCCGAGGCCAGTTGGGCGGCGTCGAACTCGGGCAGGGCCGACACGACCCGGTAGCTGATGTCGTCGGAGGTGGCCACGTCGGTGTCGACGATGAGCGTGCCCGACACCTCGTCGTAGCGAACCGGGGTGGCCGACTCGATGGACTGGGGCTCGTACGCCGCGGGGAGCCAGATCTGCGACAGCGCGTTGATCTGGAACGACTGCTCGAACGTGAGGTGCTCGGCGTCCACCGGAACCCCCGGGTCGAGGGCACCGTCGGCGTGGCCGTACGAGCCGTTCGACGACCAGATGCGGCCGTCGAAGTGGTCGAGCGAGGTCAGCCGCCAGTAGTCACGGACCGAGCTCCGCACGGTGAAGACCTCGACATCGGCCTGGTCGACCAGCCGGGAGCGGATGTCGACCAGGGGGCTGACCGTCACCCGGGTTCCGGGACCCGACTTGCCGATGTCGGTGAGCGACACGATCGCCGCGCTCTCCGCGCCCGGCAGCCGCGGGCCGACCAGGGCAGCGACGGTCACCGCGGACAACGCCAGTCCCGCACCCAGCAGCACCAGGGTGCGGGGCCCCGCGGCCCGACGGTCTCCGACCCAGGTGGCCGCGATGCCCAGGCGCTGGGCTCGGCGGAACAGCACGAACGCGAACACACAGGCGATCCACAGGCCGGTGAGCAGGACGCGGTCGACGTCGGCCCCCAGGACCGCGGCCAGGATGAACAAGGTGGCGGACGGCAGCGTGGCTTCGAGGGGCGCATCCACTCGGAACGCGGCCCAGTCACCGAGGATCGCCCCGAGCCACACCGCCACCGACGACCCGATCAGGAACCCGTCGAGTGCCTCGGTCTGCGCCTTCACGTCGGGGAACGCGGTCAGGGCGTCGGACACGCTGCTGGCGAGGTGATCGAGGGTGAACCGTGACGGGATGCCGAAGGTGGTGTGGCCGCCGGCGTAGATCCAGCAGATCGCCAGCGCGCCGACGGAGGCGGTGATGGCGATCGCCGGCAACGGTGGCACGCCACGTCGTCGCAGCAGGGCGGCCAGCGCATGGGCGGCCACCACCTGCACCGCGAGGGGGGCGAGCCAGTCGCTCCCGATGAAGACCCGGCGGAGGGCGAGCACGGTCACCAGGGAGACGGCGGCCAGTGCGGACTCGGCGAGCAGTTGGAGCGGGAGGGCGGAGGCGTCGGTGCCGGCCCGCCTCGGCGCGGCGGCGGTGGCGGTCATGGGCGCACTCGGCGACGTCGAGAACGGCTGCGGCTGGTACGGCCGGCTGGTGGGCTGGCATCGGCCCAGGCGGTGGCGAACTGCTCGCCGGGGGGCACGCCGATGATCTGGGTGCGTCGGCCGACCGTCGTGCGTTGGGAGACGTCGAGTCGCACGATTCGTCGGGTGGTGACGCTGGTGCCGAGCGCCTCCACCGCGTCGATGTCGGGGCCGTCGGGGCGTCCGGTGACCAGGACCAGTGCGCCGCCCGCACCCCGCTCCGCGATGTCGAGGGCGGCATGGAGCGATCCCCGGTTGTTCCGGTCGGCCACCGCGAGGAACTCGAGCATCCCGTCGAGGTGGGAGGCCCCGATGCCGTAATCGGTGTCGAATCCGTTGCTGGTCACGAGCCGCACGTGGTCGCCGCGCCGCAGGTGCGAGCGCAGGATCGACGCCGCGGCCGAGACGGCACGCTCGAGGGTGTCGGCGTCGTGCTTCTCGCGTCGGAGGTCCAACACGACGCAGATCCGGCCCTGCCACGGCACGTCGTCCTGGCGGACCAGGAGGTCGTCGTCGGTGCGGGCCGACGACAGCCAGTGCACCCGGCGGAGATCGTCGCCCACGACATACGTGCGCAGCGCAGCGAAGTCCTCGCCCACCCGCCCCAGGGAACCGGTCTCGGCGCTGCCGTCGGGGTCGGGTCCCACGGTGCGCGGGAGGGGTGGGATGTCGTCGATGCGGGGCAGGACGGTGATCTCGACCGCCGGCGCGGCCCGGTTGCGGGACGAGGCGAGACCGAACGGGTCGGCGATCTCCACCGTCATCGGTCCGACGGTGACGAGCCCGCGCTTGACCGTGGGGAGGCGGTACGCCACCTTCGACGTGCGGCGGACCGGGATCGGGGCGAGCAGCAGGTCTGCGCCGGTCGTGCCGGTGACGGGGTCGCGCAGTCGCAACACCGGTGCCGCCCGCGTCGACCGGTTCCGGACCTGCACCTCGACGGTGCACGGGTTGCCCACGTGGACGCGGCTCGGCCGCACGGTGCGGGTGACGACCACGTCGACGTCGCGCATCGACACCCAGATCCCACAGATCACGACGAGCAACCCCACCGCCGCGCCGACCGCGAACAATTCGGTGAGCCCGAGGAAGCGCCCGAGGAAGAGGAGGACGGCGGCCCCGAGGGCCACCAACCAGCCCTGGCGGGTCGGCCGCACGGTTCAGGCGGGGTGCGGTCGGGGAACGGGGACGGTGTCGAGCACGTCCGACAGGATCGCGCCCGACGGGATGCCCTGGAGGTCGGCCTCGGGGGTGACGAGGAGGCGGTGGGCCAGCACGGGGCCGGCGAGGAACTTCACATCGTCAGGGGTCACGAAGTCACGGCCCGCCATGGCGGCCCAGACCCGGGTGACGCGCAGCAGTGACAGCGTGGCCCGCGGTGACATCCCCAGCTCGAGTTGGCCATGGGCCCGGGTGGCTTCGGCCAGTTGGACGAGGTAGCGCTTCAGCACCGGGGCCACGTGCACCGCGGCGGCAGAATCGCGCAGGGCGAGGATCTCGGTCGTGGTGATGACGGGGCGGACGCGGGCGAGGGGATCGGACTCCCCGTGCGTGTCGAGCATGGCGAGCTCGGCCTCTTCGTCGGGATACCCGACGTCGATGCGCATCAGGAAGCGGTCGAGCTGGGAGTCGGGCAGCGGGAAGGTGCCTTCGTGCTCGATGGGGTTCTGCGTGGCGATGACCAGGAACGGTGCCGCCAGCTGGTGGCTGGTCCCGTCGACGGTGACCTGGCGTTCGGCCATCGCCTCCAGTAGGGCGGACTGGGTCTTCGGCGAGGCGCGGTTGATCTCGTCGGCGAGGACGATGTTGGCGAACACCGGCCCGGGTCGGAACTCGAACTCGTCGCGACCGCGGTGGTAGATGCTCACGCCGGACACGTCGGCGGGCAGCAGGTCGGGGGTGAACTGGACGCGGCCGAACTGACCGTCGATCGCCGCGGCCAGGGCCTTGGCCATCGACGTCTTGCCCACGCCCGGGATGTCCTCGAGCAGGACGTGGCCGTCGGCCAGCAGCGCGGTGATGACGAGGTCGATGACATCGCGCTTGCCGCAGATGACCGATTCGACTTCCATGGCCAAGCGGTCGCACACCTCGGCGAAGGTCTCCGCACGGGTTGCGGACCGTTGCCTCGTGACCACCGATGACCTCCTCCGGGCTGCGTGCAGGTCCAACGAGACTACGTGCTGATCGGTGCCGCTGCTCGGCGGGACGCGCGTCGGTACGGTGACCGCCGTGGTCACGCTCGCCGTCGACATCGGTGGCACCAAGCTCGCGGTCGGTGCGGTGGACGACGACGGCGAGATGTTGGTCCGCCGCGCCGCCCCGACCACGGCGACGGACGACCCCGACGTGCTCTTCGCCTCCCTCGTCGCACTCGTCGACGAGGTGCGGGAAGCAGCATCGGCGCGCCCGGCCCGATGCGGTGTCGGCTGTGGCGGCCCGATGACCGACGGGGGTGGGTTGGTCTCGCCGCTGAACATCCCGGCCTGGCGCGACTTCCCGTTGCGGGAGCGGCTCGCCCGGCACACCGGCCTGGACACGTACGTGGACAACGACGCCAAGGCGCTCGCCCTCGCCGAGGGGTGGCGAGGTGCCGCCCGGGGGGAGACCGACTACGTCGCCCTCGTGGTCTCCACCGGCGTCGGCGGCGGGATCGTGAGCGGCGGGCGGTTGCTCGACGGGGCCGGCGGCAACGCCGGCCACATCGGTCACGTGTTCGTCGCCGATGACACCGAGCCGTGGCCTCGCCACCCGGCTGGCCTGCTGGAGTCCGAGGCCAGCGGAACGGCCATCGCCATTCGCACCGGTGCACCGGCCGCCGACGCCGACCTCGCGATCCGGACCCGGGCCGGCACCCTGGTCGGGCGGGCGGTGGCGTCGGTCGCCAACCTCCTCGACCTGCGCCTCGCCGTGGTGGCCGGGTCGGTGGCACTCGGGTACGGCGAGTCCTTCTTCGTCGCGGCGCAGGCCGAGATCGACCGTCTCTGCATCCTCGACTTCTCGCGTGGCACTCGCATCGTGCCCGCCGGCCTCGGAGACCTCGGGCCGCTCGTGGGCGCGGCGGCGGTGGCCCTGCGAGCGGAGGGCATCGACATCGGCGTCCGCTGACCGCGCCCTCCCACAGGCCTCCCGACCGCGCAACGGGCCGATCGGCGCGTTGGTCCCCGCATACGTGGGGAGCGCGCCGATCGGCGGGTTGGTCCGAGTCAGCTCAGATGGAGGCGCCGGGTGGAGATGAGCAGGGCTGAACCCGCCCCGACCAGCAGCAAGCCGAGCACGGTGAGGACCGCGACCCCGGCGCCGGTGAAGGCGAGGGCGTTGCGGGCGACGGTGTCACCGAGCACCTCGGTGGTCGGTCCCGCCTGCTCGTCGGCCTCGACCGCGACCGAGGTGGTGGGGGGCGCCGTGGTCGGCGCCGAGGCGGTGGTGGGGACCACGGTGGACGTGGTCGTCGTGGTGGTGGCCTCGGTGGTCGCGACCACAGCCGTGGTGGCCGGTGCCTCGGTGCTGGTGGGTGCCTCGGTGCTGGTGGGTGCCTCGGTGCTGGTGGGTGCCTCGGTGCTGGTGGGTGCCTCGGTGCTGGTGGGTGCCTCGGTGCTGGTGGGTGCCTCGGTGCTGGTGGGTGCCTCGGTCGTCGTGGTCGTCGACGTGGTCGTCGTCGTGGTCGTCGTCGTGGTCGTGGCCGGGTTGGCGCACCCCGCCTCGACGATCGCCTGGCCGGTGGCGTCCCAGTTCATTCCGGGGAAGGACTGCGACGGGCCGTCGCCCCACTGGTAGGCGGGGATGATGTCGCCCCACTGATCACCGTTGCGAGGCGTCGGGTAGGCGACATCGGGGTCAGCGGCGAAGTCGAACACCGGACCGATGTGGTGGGTGTGATCGTTGATCCCCGAACCGAGCGAGCCGTCGACGGCGCTGAAGTCGACGCCGATCACCTGGTACGGGTTCGTCACCGAGTTCGACCGGTGGCAGATGGTCACGGTGTGGTCCTCGAACGGGCTGGCCGCCGCCCGGACCGGGACCAGCACGGCGCCGAGCAGTACGACGCCGCTGACCACGGCGCCGGCGCCGATGTGGGTTCCCCAACGCACGAGGGCGGGGTGACGGGTGTGACGCATGGCGACCTCCCGAAGCTGCTGGGTGGCGGTACCACCTGCTGGGTCGATTGTCCGCCGCCGCCCCCCACTGGGGTAGAGGAATCGTCCCGAAGCGTAAGGGCACAACCGCTCTCCGTGATGTGACCTTGGTCGGTTGCGGCACCCCGTCAGCCATCGAGGGCGCCGGTGGCCGCCCCTCGGGGGGTGCGTCGTGTCAGAATCTCTGCCATGCAGCCGACGTGGGGTGAGTCCGCCGAGCAGTACCGCGAGAAGGTGCAGGCCTTCCTGGCCGAGCATCTCCCCGCTGGTTGGAAGGGCATCGGTGCCCTGCCCCACGAGGAGGTCGCGCCATGGGTCGAGCAGTGGCGCCAGACGCTGTCCGCCAACGGGCTCCTGGCCACCTCGTGGCCCGAGGAGTACGGCGGCCCCGGCCTGTCGGCCGAGGAGCAGGTCATCCTGGCCGAGGAGTTCGCCAGGGCCGGCGTCCCCACCGGTGGCACCAATGACGTGTTCTCCATCCAGATGGTCGGCAACACGATCCTGCAGTGGGGCACCGAGGAGCAGAAGCGGGAGTTCATCCCGAAGATCCTCAGCGGCGAGCACAAGTGGTGCCAGGGCTACTCCGAGCCCAATGCCGGCTCCGATCTCGGCAATCTCGGCTGTCGCGCCGTCCTCGACGGCGACGAGTGGGTGATCAACGGGCAGAAGATCTGGACCTCGGCCGGCCACCTCGCCAACTGGATCTTCGTGCTGGCCCGCACCGACCCGGACGCACCGAAGCACCGTGGCATCTCGTTCCTGCTCGTCCCGATGGACCAGCCCGGCGTCGAGGTGCGGCCGATCAAGATGCTCACCGGCGATTCCGAGTTCAACGAGGTCTTCTTCTCCGACGCCCGCTGCCCCAAGGAGAACGTGGTCGGCGGGGTCAACAACGGCTGGCCGGTGGCCATGACGCTGCTCGGCTACGAGCGGGGCGAGGCGGCCGCCACGTTCCCGGTGATGTTCCGCATCGAGTACGACCGGCTCGCGCAGCTGGCGCGTGACCGAGGCCTCGACGCCGATCCCGTCATCCGGCAGCGGCTCGCCGCGGCGTACTCCACGGTCGAGATCATGCGGTACAACGGCCTGCGCACGCTGACCAACTACCTGGCCGGTGCCGCCCCGGGACCCGAGGCGGGCCTGTTCAAGCTCCTGTGGTCCCAGTACCACAAGCGGTCCACCGAGCTGGCTCTCGACCTGCTCGGCCCCGATGCCACCGTGCCGTCCGGTCGGGCCCCGGCCAGCAGTTTCCAGACCGACGACCCCGGCGCGCCCAACGACTCGGCGTCGTGGGTGGGGACCTTCTTCAACGCCCGCGCCGGCACCATCTACGCCGGATCGAGCGAGATCCAGCGCAACATCGTGGGCGAGATGGTCCTCGGCCTGCCCAAGGAGCCGCGTCCGGACGGCGCGGTGAAGACGTGGAGAGAGCAGCAGGCCGGGTAGGCCTCCCGCCGGGCGCGCTGGCCGCCGCCCGAGCCGTGGCAGTGCGACCCCGGTTGTGGCGCACTGCCTTCCGGCAGCTCCGCGCCCTCGCGCCGGACCGGTGGTGGCGCCGCCCCCCGTTCCTCCCCCTGCCCGACCGTGACTGGATGGCGTTCCGCCTCACCACGGCCTACGGCGACCGGGAGGCTTCGATGGTGGCCGACGACGTCGTCGCCTGGCTCGATTGGTCGTCCACCCTTCCTCGTGGGCCCGAAACGACGGCCGGCACCGGGACGGGCCGGGGTTAGGTTCCCGAGATGTCGAGGGCCCTGGTGCTGAACGCCTCGTTCGAGCCACTGTCGGTGGTCTCCTCGCGGCGGGCCGCGGTGCTCCTCCTCGCCGACAAGGCCGACATGGTGCGCTCGTCCGGACAGGTCCTCCACTCCGAGCACCTCGCCATCGAGGTGCCCTCGGTGGTCAAGCTGCGCCAGTTCGTCAAGGTGCCCTTCCGGCGGCGAGCCGCGCTCAACCGCCGGGCGGTGTTCGCCCGCGATGGATCGCAGTGCCAGTACTGCGGTTCCACCGCGGAGTCGATCGACCACGTCGTGCCCCGTGCCCGCGGGGGGACCCACACCTGGGAGAACGTCGTGGCCGCTTGCCGGCCGTGCAACGTCCGCAAGCGGGATCACCTCCTGCACGAGACGACGATGACGTTGCGCTCGACACCGCGGGCGCCGCACGGCTTCGCCTGGATCTCGCTCAGCATCGGCCACGTGCCCGACGACTGGCAGCCGTTCCTCGGCGCCCAACCGGCTCGCACCGCGTGAGCGCGTGACCCCGGGGCCGCGTGACGCGCCGTTGACCTGGCACGTCGAGCACCACCGGGCCAGCGCGGGAGAGCTCCACGACCTCGAGGTCCTCGACGACGGCCGGCGCCGGCTGTGGGTGCTCGAGCCCACCGGCCCGGCGGTGGTGCTGGGCTCGACCCAGTCCGACGGCGTGGTCGACCACGAGGTGGCCGCCGCGCTCGGCGTCGAGGTCGTGCGCCGCCGCAGCGGCGGGGGAGCGGTCTGGGTCGGGCCGACCGATCCGATCTGGGTCGACGTCGTGATCCCCCGCCACGATCCCCTCTGGGACGACGACGTGGGCCGCTCCTTCCTCCCCGTCGGGCAGGCGTGGCAGACCGCGCTCACCCGGTGCGGGATCGACGACGCCGAGGTCCACGACGGTCCGCTGATCCGAACCGAGTGGTCCGATCTGGTCTGCTTCGCGGGCACCGGACCCGGTGAAGTGCTCCGTGGGGGTCGGAAGCTGGTGGGCATCAGCCAGCGTCGCACCCGGGCCGCGGCCCGCTTCCAGTGCGCGGTCCCTCGGACGTGGAGTACGGCGCCGCTCCGCGCCGTGCTCCGCGACCAGCCGCCGGCCGACCTCCTCGAGGCGTGCGGCACCGGCATCGGCGAGCTCCCGACCCGCCGAGTGGTCGACGCGCTCATCGACGCCCTGGGCTGATCGGGTGTCGTCCTCGGACGGGGGAATCTTCCCTTTCTGACCCTTGGCTATTGACGTTGTTCCCTTTATCGGCGTACGTTGATGCACGTGGTGGAGACAGATACAACAACTCGTGAGGATATTGGGGGTGAATCCCTGGCACAGGTGCACCTCCCCTCGCTCTTCCGCGGCCGAGGCGAGTACGCCATCGACGACAAGGGGCGCCTCACGCTTCCTCCCCACATGCGGCGGCCGCTGGTCGACGGGGGCAACCTCGTGGTCCTCGACGGTCGCGCCGTCATCTTTAACGAGCGCACCTACGTCCAGGCCGTGGACCGACTCAACCAACTGGTGGCCGACCAGGAGCTGAACCAGGCCCACGTCCGGGGCTTCCTGTCGAACACCCATCCCGTCAGTCCCGACACCCAGGGCCGCATCGTGGTCCCCCACGCGGTTCGCGTCGAAGCCGGCCTCGATCGTGACGTCGTCGTCCTCGGCGCCGGCCGCCGCATCGAGATCGTCCCGGCCGGTGGCGAAGCCCTCGACGGACTGCTCGGCGTGGACGACTCCGTCGTGGCCGCACTCGACCGAGCCAACTTCTGAGTGCATCCGTCCCCGATCCACCCACCGGCAACCCCACGAACCATCGACCCCGAAGGGAGTGCAAGCTCCGAGACGAAGACGCCAACACGAGCATCAGTGCCGCTCATCCGCAGCCTTCCGGGCAGCGAGGTGGAAGGCCCCTACTCTCCGCCCGCTCTTTCATCGAGTCCGACCGGGGCATACATCCCGCCGGACGTTCGTTGTCCGGGGGGCTGCCGGTGAGCGGCACTGACGAGCCGAACCCATCGTTCCACCACGCCCCGGTGCTCCGGGACGAGGTTGTCGCCGCTTTCGCTCCGGTCCCGCCCGGATGGATCGTCGACGGCACCGTCGGGGGAGCCGGACATGCCACCGCGATCCTCGAGGCCCACCCGCACCTGTCGGTGCTGGGGCTGGATCGGGATCCGGAGGCGGTCGAGGTGGCAACGGAACGACTCGCTCGTTTCGGATCACGAGCACTCGTGGTCCACGCTCGCTTCGATCGCTTGCCCGACACCATGCGCATCCTCCGCACCCACCGCATGACAACCGAGCCGGATGCCGACGACCCCGCCACCGGCGATGCCGAGGATGGCCGGATCTCCGGGGTCCTGCTCGACCTGGGGGTGTCGTCGCCCCAGCTCGATCGGGGCGAACGGGGGTTCAGCTACCGCAAGGGCGGACCGCTCGACATGCGGATGGATCCCACGACCGGTGCCTCGGCCGCCGACCTGGTGAACCACGCCGACGAGGCCGAGCTGGCCCGCATCATCCGGCGCTTCGGCGACGAGCGCCACGCGGGCCGCATCGCCCGGGCGATCGTCGCCTCCCGCCCCATCCGGACGACCGAAGCCCTGGCCGAGGTCGTCCGCGACGCCATCCCTGCCGCGGCTCGCCGCACCGGCGGTCATCCGGCCACCCGGACGTTCCAGGCCCTGCGCATCGAGGTCAACGACGAGCTCGGTCAGCTCGAGCGAACCCTCGGCGACGCCCTCGACCTGCTCGTTCCGGGTGGCCGAGCCGCGGTGATCACCTACCACTCCGGTGAGGACCGCATCGTCGCCCGCCGCTTCCGCGACGCCGCGGCCGACGACTGCGTGTGCCCTCCGGGTGTCGGTCACTGCCGGTGCGGCGGTGCACCGAGCGTCACCCTCGTGCCCCGCAAAGCCGTCACCGCGTCCGCCGAGGAGGTGGCCGCCAACCCCCGCGCCCGCAGCGCCCGCTTGCGGGTCGCCGAACAACTCGGTGCGGTCTCGTGAGCACCGAAGGCCTCGACGCCTACGCGCCCTATCCGGCTGAACCCGCCCCGGTCCGCCGGCCCCACCCCGGTCGGCACCTCCGGCCGGTGGTCCGGCCCGGCTCGCGGCGCTCGCCTGCCGTCCCCGTGCTGGTCGCCACGGGCATCGTGCTGGCTGCCCTCTTCGGTCTCGCGGTCATGCACGCGCTCCTGATCGGCGGTCAGATCCATCTCGACAAGATGCAGCGCCAGGCCTCGTCGGAGACCGAAGAGGTGCGCCAGCTGCGCCTGCAGGTCGCCGAGCTCGAGTCGCCGGACCGCGTGCTCGACGCGGCCAGGACCCGGCTCGGCATGGTCGAGGCCACCGACGTCGGGTACCTGCTCCCCGCGGGCGTCGACACCGGAGACGACACCCTCGTCCGGGTCGATCCCGCCCAAGCGCCGCCGCCACCCGAACCGACCGCGACGGAACCGGCGGATCCGGCGTCGACGTCGCCCCGCGACGGAACGGGTGCCAGCCCGACTCCCGACGGGACGAGCGCCGCCCCCGCCGGTGACGGAATCGACCCCGCCGACACCCCGGTCGTCGCCTCCGACGGCTCGGTGGCCCAGGAGCCGATCCCCACCGACGGCCAAGGGGGACACGAGTGAACTGGGGACCGATAGACCCCGACTGGGGTGATGGCTGGGAAGACTTCGACATCGATCCGTTCGCCGACGAGCCGACAGGCTCGTCTCGTCGTTCCGGCGCCACCGTCACCCGCCTGCCCCGGGCTCGCCGCGGTCGCCGGGGCGACTCGCTCGACCGTTCGATCACCGCGCCTCGACCCACGTCCCCCACCCCGGTGGCGCCGCGCCGAGCCGCCCGGGTCGAGACCACCGGTGTGGTCGTGCCGGCCGGATCGGGCCACTGGGACGCCGACCACCGCCCGACGGCGCCCCGCCGCGCCATCCCCTCGACCGACGGGCCTCGGCGGCCCGCAGGAGCCCGCCCCCGATCCGGGGTCGGACGGCCCGGCCGTCGCCATCTGCTGTTCAAGGCCGGGTTGGCCATGTTGCTGCTCGCCGTGGTCGGCAAGTTGGTCGAGGTGCAGGTCATCGAACCCGACCGCTTCGTGGAGGTGGGCGAGGAGCAGCGAGTCCGCACGGTGACCCTGGCGGCGAGCCGGGGACGGATCCTCGACCGGGAAGGTCACGACCTCGCGCTGTCGGTGCTGCGCCCCAGCGTGTTCGCCGATCCGAGCCAGATCGATGATCCGCGTGGCACGGCCCGGGCGCTGGCGCCCGTGCTCGGCGTCGACGTGAACGACCTGACCGATTCCCTGTCCCGGGACACCCAGTTCGTGTACCTCGCCCGCCGCATCGACGACGATCTCGCCTCACGGGTCGTCGCGCTCGACCTCGCCGGCATCCACCTCCAGGAAGAGCCGGCCCGGTTCACGCCGTCGAAGCACCTCGCCCGTTCGATCATCGGCACCGTGGCCGACGATCAGACCGGTTCCACCGGCATCGAATTCCTCTATGACGGCGTGCTCACCGGCACACCGGGCGAGCTCCACTACGAGCGGGCCCGTGATGGTGGGACCATCGCCGCGGCCGGCGAGTCGCGGATCCCCGCGCAGCCGGGCTCGGACGTCGTCCTCACCCTCGACCGCAGCCTGCAGTACGAGGCCGAGCGGGTCCTGTCCGAGCAGGTCGACGCGGTGGGGGCCAAGGGCGGCATGGTCGTGATCAGCCGGCCGTCCACCGGCGAGATCCTCGCCCTCGGCAACATCACCCGCAACACCGACGGCGACATCATCACCGCCGGCGCCAACCGGGCGGTCACCGACGTGTTCGAGCCGGGCTCGGTCAACAAGGTGATCACCATCTCCGCCGCCCTCGAGGAGGGTCTGGTCGAGCCCGACACCACCGCCCCGGTGCCCGACCACCTGCAGGTCTCGGACCACATGTTCACCGACGACCATTCGCACCCGGCCGATCCCATGACGGTCACGGACATCCTCGCCAAGTCGTCGAACATCGGGACCATCGGCCTGGCGGAGCAGCTGGGCAAGGAGCGGATCGACCACTACCTCCGGGCCTTCGGCTTCGGGACGCGGACCGCGCTCGACTTCACCAACGAGTCGCCCGGCATCCTCCTCGATCCGGACAAGTGGTCGGGCACGTCCATCGGATCCATCCCCATCGGGCAGGGGATCGCGGTGACCGCCATGCAGATGCTGAGCGCGTACAACGTGATCGCCAACGACGGCGTGTACGTCGAGCCCCGGCTGGTCGAGGCCACCGTCGACGCCACGGGTGTTCGCACGCCGGTGCCCTTCGACGCCGGCCACCGCGTGGTGTCGGAGAAGACAGCCCGCGAGGTCCGCCAGATGCTGGTGGCCGCGGTGGAGGACGGCACCGGCAAGAAGGCGATCGTTCCCGGCTACACCGTCGGCGGCAAGACGGGCACCGCTCGCAAGCCCCAGGACACCGGCACGTACCAGGACCTCGCCGGTCACTACCACTACGTGGCAGCGTTCACCGGCATGGTCCCAGCCGAGAGTCCGGAACTGTCGATCATCGTGGTGATCGACGAACCCACCGCCACCATCTACGGCGGGAGCGCCGCCGCACCGGTCTTCGCCGACCTGGCGAGCTTCGCGCTCAGCCGGTTCCGGATCCCGCCGGCCGCCACGGCCATGGCGGCCGCCAGCCCCCGCTCCGGCGAGTGATGCTCCTGTCGGAGGCCGCGGAGGGTCTCACCGCGGCCGGCATCGCCCACGATCGAACCGGCGACGTCGAGATCCACGGCATCGTGCACCACACCGGCAAGGTCCTGGCCGGCACCCTGTTCTGCTGCGTCCCGGGCAGCCACATCGATGGCCACGGCCTCGCCGAGCAGGTCGTCGCCGCCGGAGCCGCTGCCCTCCTCGTCGAGCGACGGCTGCCCGTTCCGGTTCCGCAGGTCGTCGTGGCGTCCGTCCGGGCCGCGATGGGCCCCGTCGCGGCGCGCTTCTTCGGCGACCCCAGCCGAGCCATGACCGTGGTCGGAATCACCGGGACCAACGGCAAGACCACCACGGTCAGCTTGCTGCGCGCCATCTTCGAGGCAGCCGGCCGGCGCTGCGAGGTCATCGGCACGCTGACGTCGTCGCCCGGAGGGCCACCCACGACGCCCGACGCGCCGGAGTTGCAGGCCCGGCTGGCGGCGTGGCGGGACGCCGGCGTGGACACGGTGGCCATGGAGGTCTCGTCCCACGCCCTGGCGATGGACCGCGTCGCCGGCACATGGTTCGCGGCCACCGGCTTCACCATGCTCGGGCACGATCACCTCGATCTGCACCAGGACATCGAGCACTACTTCGCGGCCAAGGCCCGCCTCTTCCGTCCGGCACTGACCAGCCGGGCGGTGGTCCGCGCCGACGACCCGTGGGGTGCCCGATTGCTCGACGCCCCGCAGGTCGAGACCCGGCCGTTCCAGCTCAGCGATGCCACCGACATCCGATCCACACCCGGCGGCATGGCCTTCGTGTGGCGCGAGCACCAGGTCGAGCTCCCGCTCACCGGTCGGCACAACGTCGCCAACGCGCTCTGCGCCGCCACCATCGCCGAGTGGTTGGGCATCGACGGGCCGACGATCGTGGCCGGGCTCGGTCGGGTCGGCTCGGTGAGCGGCCGGTTCGAGCTGGTCGACGCCGGTCAGGACTTCACCGTCGCGGTCGACTACGCCCACACCCCCGATGCCCTCCAGACCGTCCTCGATGCGGCCCGGGAACTGGCCGATGACGCCGGCGGCCGGGTCCTCGTCGTGTTCGGTTGCGGCGGCGACAAGGATCGGGCGAAGCGGCCCGAGATGGGGCGGATCGCCAGCGAATCTGCTGACGTGGTCGTCGTGACCTCCGACAATCCCCGATCCGAAGATCCCGGCGTCATCATCGACGAGATCGTGGCCGGCATCCCGGAGGCGACCCGGCAGGCCGGTCTGGCCGCCGGAACCCTCGTGGTGCTTCCTGACCGACGGGAGGCCATCCACCACGCTGCGCGCGCGGCGCGGGACCATGACGTGGTGGTGATCGCCGGCAAGGGCCACGAGACGACGCAGACCTTCGCCGACCGCACGGTCGCGTTCGACGACCGGGTGGTGGCCCGGGAGGTGCTGGCACAGTGATCCCGCTCCTCCTCGCCGCCGGGGTCTCGCTCGTCGCCTCGCTCGTCGGTACCCGATACCTGATCGACTGGCTCACCTCACACCGGGTCGGCCAACCGATCCAGGAGGACGGTCCCCAGGGACACGTCACCAAGGCGGGGACGCCGACGATGGGCGGCGTGGCCGTGGTCGTGGCCGCGCTGATCGGCTACGGCGCGGCCCACGTGCGGTCGGGTCTGGTCTTCACCCGCACCGGTCTCATCGTGGTGGCCACCATCGCCGGCGCAGCCGCGGTGGGAGCCATCGACGACTGGATCAAGGTCAGCCGCGAGCGCAACCTGGGTCTGTCCAGCCGGGCGAAGATGCTCGGGCTGCTCGTGGTCGCGCTCGGCTTCGCGGTGGCAACCCTGCAGTTCACCAACATCCACACCACGATCTCGTTCACCCGATTCGACTCGCCCGGCATCGAGCTGGCCAACCCCGTCTGGGCGATCTGGGCCATCCTGCTGATCGCGGGCACGACCAACGCCGTGAACCTCACCGATGGCCTCGACGGGCTCGCGGCCGGCTCCTCGATCTTCGGCTTCATCTCCTTCGTGGTCGTCGGCTTCTGGGCCTTCCGCCATCCCGACGTGTACCAGGTCGAACATGCCCTGGACCTGGCGGTCGTCGCCGCCTCGATGCTCGGCGGGGTCACCGGGTTCCTGTGGTGGAACGCCAACCCGGCCCGCATCTTCATGGGGGACACCGGCTCGCTCGCCATCGGCGCGGCTCTGGCCTCGCTGGCGTTGACGACCAACACCCAGCTGCTCCTGCCAGTGATCGGCAGCCTGTTCGTGCTCGAGACGATGTCGGTCATGCTCCAGGTCGGACGGTTCAAGTTGACCGGGAAGCGCGTGTTCCGGATGGCCCCGATCCACCACCACTTCGAGCTGGGAGGCTGGCCCGAGACCACCGTCATCATCCGGTTCTGGATCATGGCCGGTCTCGGCACCGCGTTGGCGCTCGGGCTGTTCTACGCCGACTTCATCAACACCGGTGGCATCGACTGATGGCGACCGCGCGCGCCACACCGGCCACCGTGCCCGACGCGTTGCTCCTCGTCGGCTTCGGTGCCGCCAACCGCGCGGTCGCCGCTGCGTTGCTCGCCCGTGGGCACCGGGTGGTGGCCACGGATGACGCACCACACGCGGCCACCCAGGGCGCGGCCGAGGCACTGGGACTCGAACTGGTCGAGTGCCCCACGCCCGCCCGTCTCGGTGAGTTGGTGGCTGGGGTGGGGGGCATCGTCGCCTCGCCCGGTCTGCCCGACGGCCACCCGGTGTTCGCCGTGGCGGCGGACACCTCCACCCCGGTGTTCACCGAGTTCGATCTCGCGGCGGCGTGGGACCACCGCCCGATCGCGGCGATCACCGGCACCGACGGCAAGACGACGGTGACCACCATGGTCACCGCGATGCTCCGGGCCGGCGGCATCCCCTGCACCGACGCCGGCAACAACGACCTGCCGCTCGTGACCGCCATCGACGATCCGGCACCGTCGTGGTTCGTGGTCGAGGCCTCGTCGTTCCGTCTCGGTCGCAGCCGGCGATGGGCGCCGCGCGTCGGCACCTGGCTCAACCTGGCCCCCGATCACCTCGACGTCCACGCCACCCACGCCGACTACGAGGCGGCCAAGGCCCGCATCTGGGCCGAGCAGGGTCCTGACGACATCGCCATCGGGAACCTCGACGACGACGCGGTGGCTCGCCGGCTGGCGGACGCGCCCGGCGTCCGCATCAGCTTCTCGCTCACCCAGCAGAACGCCGACTACCGGTGCGCCGAGGGATCCCTCGTCGGCCCATCCGGCCCGATCGTCCCGATCGGTGAGCTGCCCCGGCGGTTGCCCCACGACCTGTCCAACGCCCTCGCGGCGGCCGCCACCGCGGCGGCGGTCGGAGTCGACGACGACGCCATCGCCGAGACGCTCCGCCGGTTCGGGCCGCTGCCCCATCGGGTCTCGCACGTGGCCACCATCGAGGGGATCTCCTACGTGGACGACTCCAAGGCCACCGTGCCGCACGCCACGCTGGCCGCGGTCCGCGGCTTCGAGTCGGTGGTGCTCATCGCCGGCGGGCGGAACAAGGGACTCGACCTCAACGAGCTCGCCACCGGTGCCGATCACGTCCGCGCCGTCGTGGCCATCGGCGACGCTGCGGCCGAGGTCGAGGCCGCGTTCCGCGGCGTCCGTCCCGTGACCCGGGCGGAATCGATGAGCGAGGCCGTGCGGACGGCCACCGCCCTCGCCGAACCGGGCGACGCCGTCCTCCTCTCGCCGGCGTGCGCATCGTTCGACTGGTACCCGAACTACGCCGCGCGCGGCGATGACTTCACCGCAGCGGTGACCGCACTCCGGGAGCAGCCATGACCGACTTCACCATCGGATCGCCGCTCGCCGGTCGCCGCGGAACCCGGACCACCGGGCGTCGCCGGCTCCGGCTGGTGCCGACCCCGCCCACCCCGGTGGATGCCGCACCCGGAACCACCACCGAGGCGCAGGCCGCGCTGGGCGCGGCCATGGTCGTGCTCGTCGTGATCCTCAGCCTGATCGGATCGGTGATGATCCTGTCCGCCTCGTCGGTGTCGGCGGTGGAGATGGGCGGTTCCTCGTTCTCGGTGTTCTTCAAGCAGTGCGCCTGGCTGGCCGTCGGGCTCATCGGCCTGTTCCTCGGCAGTCGGATCGACTACCACCGGTGGGCATCGGCCGTCCCGGTCCTCATCCTCGGCAGCGCGGCACTGCTGTTCGCCGTGCTGGTCCCCGGTATCGGCCTCGACGTCAACGGCGCCCAGCGCTGGATCGCGGTGGGCGGGCTGCAGCTCCAGCCCGCCGAGCCGGCCAAGTTCGCCATGATCGTCTTCGTGGCGGCGTTGGTGGCCCGCGAGCGCGATCGGATCAGTGATCTGCGGGTGGTGCTCCGCCCGGTCCTGATCGTGCTGGGGATCTTCGCCATGTTGCTCATGAAGCAGCCCAACCTGGGGACCACGGCGGTGCTGTGCGCGATCGTCGGTTGCATGCTGCTGTGGGCCGGGGTCCCCATGCGGGTCCTCGCCGTGCTCGCCAGCACCGGGGTCCTGCTCGGCACGGTGTTCGCCCTCTCGGCTGACTACCGCCGAGCCCGGATCACCGCCTTCCTCAACCCGTGGGAGAACGCGGGCGGCACCGGGTACCAGACCATCCAGTCGCTCATCGGCGTGGCCTCCGGCGGCGTGTCCGGCACCGGCCTCGGCGCCAGCCGGGCGAAGTGGGGCTTCCTGCCCGAGGCCCACACCGACTTCGTGTTCGCCATCATCGGCGAGGAGCTCGGGCTCGTCGGTTCGCTGCTGGTGGTCGGCATCTTCGCCGCCATGATCATCTGCGGCCTGCGCATCGCGGCCCGAGCGAGCGACACCTTCGGGGCCATGCTCGCCATCGGTGTGACGGCGTGGTTCGCCATCCAGGCGTTCGTGAACGTGGGCGCGGTCCTCGGCCTGTTGCCGATCACGGGGGTTCCGCTGCCGTTCGTCAGCTTCGGCGGCTCGTCGCTGCTGGCCACCATGTTGGCTGCCGGTGTCCTCGTCAACGTCGCCATTCACGGGCGAGCGCCGGAGAGCCCGGTCCGGCACCGCATCGCGGCCCGTCGAGCGGCCAACGCCGCCCGCGGCGCCCGATGAAGGTCCTGGTCACCGGAGGGGGCACGGCCGGACACGTCCTGCCGGCGCTGGCGATCGCCACGGCGCTGCGCGACCGTGGTCACGACGTCCATCTCGTGGGTTCCGAGCGCGGGCTCGAGGCTCGGCTGGTTCCCGAGGCCGGCTTCGACGTCACGTTGCTGCCGGGACGGGGCATCGCTCGGCGTCTCACCGTCGACAACATCGGAGCCGTCGTCGGTCTGCTCCGGGCCTTCGTCATGGCCATCGGCCTCGTCCGGCGGCACCGACCGGGCGCGGTGGTGGCCGTCGGCGGGTACGCCAGCGTGGCGTGTGGTCTCGGTGCCGCGCTGTGGCGGGTGCCGCTGGTGGTGCACGAGCAGAACGCGGTGCCCGGCGCCGCGAACCGGTTGTTGGCCCGGTTCGCGGTCGCCTGCGCGGTGTCGTTCCCCGACACGCCGCTGCCCAACGCCGAGGTCGTCGGGAACCCGGTCCGGGCCGAGCTGTTCGCGCTCGAACCGGCGCCCCGATCCGACGGACGCCGGCAGCTGTTGGTCTTCGGCGGCTCGCTCGGCGCGCTGTCGATCAACCGGGCGACGATCGGTGCCGTGGCGCGCTGGCGAGCGCGCGTCGACCTGGCCGTGCACCACGTGGTCGGTCGCCGCGACTGGCCCGAGCTCGACCTTCCAGGCGACACCGGCCAGCTCGTCTACGAGGCGGTCGAGTACGAGGACGACATGCCGGCGCAGATGTCTCGCGCCGACCTCGTCGTCTGCCGGGCCGGGTCGGGCACGTGCTTCGAGCTCGCTGCGGTCGGGCTGCCGGCCGTGGTCGTCCCCTCGCTCGTCACCACCGGTGGGCAGCAGGTGGCCAACGCCGAGCGGCTGGCCGCGGTGGGCGCGGCCGTCGTCGTTCCCGACGACGAGCTCGATGCCGATCGACTCGTCCGCGAGGTCGACGCGTTGCTCGCCGCCCCCGACCGCCTCGACGAGATGGCCGATCGGGTCCGCACCCTGGGTGCACCGCGAGCCGCGGCACGCGTGGCCGAGATCGTGGAGCAGCACGGCCGTGACCGGTGAGACCCGGGTCCCGGTCCCGGTCGAGCTCGGTTCGCGACGGACGATCCACGTGATCAACGTCGGCGGGGCAGGCATGAGCGCGGTCGCCACCGTCCTGGCCCAGATGGGGCACCGGGTGAGCGGTGTCGATGCCAACGAGACCCCGTTCCTCGATCCGCTCCGCGCCATCGGCGTCGACGTCGTGGTCGGCGACCGGCACCCGGCCGCGGGCGCAGCGTCACTGGTCGTGACATCCACCGCGACCCCGGCCGATCATCCCGATCTCGTCGTGGCCCGAGCGAACGGTACGACCGTGGCCCACCGTGGGGACGCACTGGAGGCCATCTGCGCCCGGCGACGCGTCGTGGCGGTGGCTGGGACGCACGGCAAGTCGACGACCGCGGCCATGCTGGCCACCGCCACGGTCGCCGACGGAGCCGGATTCCTCGTCGGCACGCGGATCACCGGCCTGGGCACCAACGCCCACTGGGGGAGCGGGCCGGACTTCGTCGTCGAGGCCGACGAGTCGGATGGCACGTTCCTGCGGGTGGGCGCCACCCACGCCGTCGTCACCAACCTCGAGGCCGATCACCTGTCGTACTGGGGGACCGAGGCCGCCCTGGTCGAGGGGTTCCGCCGGTTCGTCGGTGACCTGGCCGGCTCCGCCGTGGTCTGCCTCGATGATCCGGGCGCCGCCGGTCTGATCGGGCACGCCGCGCACCCGGTCACCTATGGCGTGCACACCGATGCCGACCACCACATCAGCGACGTCGAGCCCGCCGGCATCGGTGTGGCCTACACCCACACGGTCCGACGCGGCCCGGCCGCGGGTCGACACGTACGGGTCGCCGTCCCGGCGGCTCCCGGCGTCCACAACGCCCGCAACGCCGCCGGCGCGCTGGCGGCCGCAGTCGAGCTCGGCGTCGACCTCGACGACGCGGCCGACGCCCTGTCCGGCTTCGCCGGGGTCGCCCGCCGCTTCGAGGTCCGCGGCGAGGCCGGAGGGGTCACCTTCGTCGACTCCTACGATCACCTGCCGGCCGAGGTCGCCGCGGCCGTGGGCGCGGCCCGCACCGGGCCCTTCCGCCGTCTGGTCTGCGTCTTCCAGCCCCACCGCTACACCCGCACGCGCGACCTGGCGGCCACGTTCGCCCACGCGTTCGTCGGCGTCGACGTCCTCGGGATCACCGAGCTCTACCCCGCGGGGGAGGCACCGATCGACGGCGTGACGGGTCGCCTGGTGTACGACGCGGTCGCCGCGGCTCACCCCGACGCCGACGTGACCTTCCTCGACGACCTGGACACCACGGCCGATTGGCTGCTCGACGTGCTGCGCCCCGGCGACTGCTGCCTCACGCTCAACGCCGGGGACCTCACGCGGGTACCCGACGTGGTGCTCGAACGGATGGGTCGATGAGCGCCCCCGATGTCCTGGCGGCCGCCGCCGAGCTCCTCGGCGACCGCGCCCGTCGCGACGAGGATCTCGGCCCCTTCACCACCTACCGGGTCGGTGGCCCGGCGGCGTTGTTCCTGGAAGTGGACACCCCCGCTGACCTGGAGTTGCTCGCCCTGGTGACCGTCGAGACCGGCATCGACGTGTTGGTCGTCGGCAACGGGTCGAACCTGCTGGTGTGCGACGCCGGCTTCCCCGGCCTCGCCGTGCACCTCGGGTCGTCGTTCGCCGTCGTCGAGATCGACGGGACCACGGTCCGGGCCGGAGCTGGTGCCCTGCTCCCCGTCGTGGCCCGGCGCACGGCCAAGGCCGGCCTGACCGGTTTCGAGTGGGCGGTCGGAGTGCCGGGCTCCATCGGTGGGGCGGTTCGCATGAACGCCGGGGGACACGGGTCGGACATGGCCGAGACCCTGGTGGGGGTCCGCGTCATGGATCTGCGGACGGGGAAGGATGGAGAGGTGCTCGCCGCCGATCTCGACCTCGGGTATCGCCATTCGGCGATCGGTGCCCACCAGCTGGTGACCGGGGCCACCCTCGCCCTGCGACCCGGCGATGCGGCCCGGGCCGAGGCGCTCGTCTCCGAGATCGTGCAGTGGCGACGGGCCAACCAGCCCGGCGGCCAGAACGCGGGATCGGTGTTCACCAATCCGCCCGGCGACAGCGCCGGCCGGCTGATCGACGTCGCCGGGTGCAAGGGTCGCCGGGTCGGAACCGCCGAGGTCTCGCCCAAGCACGCCAACTTCATCCAATCCGACCCGGGGGGCTCGGCCGACGACGTCTTCGCCTTGATGGTCGAGGTCCGCGACACCGTGGAGGCCAGTACCGGGGTCCGCCTGCAACCCGAGACCGTGATGATCGGCTTCGACACCGGGATCTTCGCGTGACCGCCCCCACCGCAGGGGACATCGGCCGCGTCGTCGTCGATCCCCGGTTCCGGGAGCGGCGGATCGCGGTCCGCAAGCAGGCCGGCCGGCGCCGGCTGCGCCGCCTCATCGTGCTCGCCCTCGTCGCCGCGGTCGCCCTCACCGCGGTGATCGTGTTGCGCAGCCCGGTGCTCGACGTCGACCAGGTCTCCGTCGTCGGGGCCCGCTACACCAGTCCGCAGGCCATCGAGGAGGCCACCCACATCCGCGCCGGTGCACCCCTCCTGCTCGCCGACCTCGGCCGCGCCCGGCGCTCGATCGAGGCCCTGCCGTGGGTGGCGGACGCCGAGGTCACCCGTGAGCTGCCCGGCACCGTGCACGTCCAGATCACCGAACGGACTCCGAGCGCGCTGGTGTCGATCAACGGCGCATCGGTACTCGTCGACGACTCCGGCCGCGTCCTGGCCGCCGGTGACCCGGTGTCGCTGCCGGCGGCGGTGCCGAACGATCCGCCCTTCGTGTCGGTGCTTGCCCCCGGAGGGGACGCCGTGCCGGCAGTGGGCGCTCGGGTGGACCGGGCACTGCACGATGCCATCGTGCTCGCCGGTCGACTCCGCCTCGATCCCCCGGGCGCGGTGGCCGCCGTCCGCCTGGCGCCGTCGTTGCGCCTCGACCTGGTTGGCGGCGGGGCCGTGAATCTCGGCGACACCACCGACCTCGACGCCAAGATCGAGGCATTCCGCACGGTGTACGCACGCGTTGACCTCACCTGCCTCGACACCATCGACCTCCGGGTGCCCACCCGGCCCGTGTTGACCCGGAGGCCCCGGTGCTCGTAGCGTCTCACCCACCAGTTGAGGTCGAGGTCAGCTCGACCTCGAGTCGAACTTCATGCCGGGCGGCTTCACGGCTGCCCGGCCACTCGCGTCTCTGCGAGCACCACTCGCATCCCCGCGAGCATCACACGAGTTCCCACCCGAGTTGGAGGTAACCGGTCCCATGGCTGCGAATCCGCAGAACTACCTGGCCGTCATCAAGGTCGTCGGCATCGGGGGCGGTGGAGTCAACGCCGTCAACCGGATGATCGACGCCGGCTTGAAGGGGGTCGAGTTCATCGCGGTGAACACCGATGCCCAGGCGCTGCTCATGTCGGATGCCGACGTGAAGCTGGACATCGGGCGCGAACTGACCCGGGGCCTGGGGGCGGGGTCCGACCCCGAGGTGGGCCGGCAGGCCGCCGACGAGCACCGCGAGGAGATCGAAGAGGTGCTCAAGGGCGCCGACATGGTGTTCATCACCGCGGGCGAGGGTGGCGGCACCGGCACCGGCGGGGCGGCCGTGGTGGCCGAGATCGCCCGGACGGTCGGCGCGCTGACCATCGGCGTGGTGACTCGCCCGTTCGCCTTCGAGGGACGCCGCCGCTCGGTCCAGGCCGAGCAGGGCATCCAGAGTCTCAAGGAGAAGGTCGACACCCTCATCGTCATCCCGAACGACCGGCTCATCACCGTGTCGAACGAGAAGACCTCGATGCTCAACGCGTTCAAGATGGCCGATGAGGTCCTCCTCCAGGGCGTGCAGGGCATCACCGACCTCATCACCACGCCGGGCCTGATCAACACCGACTTCGCCGACGTGAAGATGATCATGTCCAACGCCGGTTCGGCGCTGATGGGCATCGGCTACGCCTCCGGCGAGGGCCGGGCCCTCCAGGCGGCCAAGAACGCCATCTCCAGCCCGCTGCTCGAAGCGTCCATCGACGGCGCCCGCGGGATCCTGCTGACCATCTCCGGGGGCAGCGATCTGGGCCTGTTCGAGGTGAACGAGGCGGCCGAGGTGATCCACGGTGTCGCCCATCCCGAGGCCAACATCATCTTCGGCACGGTCGTCGACGACGACCTCGGTGACGAAGTGCGGGTCACCGTCATCGCTGCCGGCTTCGACCGCTTCGATGGCGACCCGTCGAGCCCGACGGGCCGCTCGCGCCGGAGCGACGGCCTCGGCGGTCGGGGTGACGATCTCTCCGACGTGCTCGGGGACGACGACGACCTCTTCGGTGACGACGGCGACGACGACTTCGACGTCCCGTCGTTCCTCAAGTAGCCGTCGTCATTGCGCCCATGGTGGCCGGCGCCACCTACCGCTTCTCGACCCGCGCCGACGGCGACTTCCACGTCGGTGCCGACCCGGACGCGCTCGACGGGCGGCGCCAGGACCTGGCCGCCGGCACCTGGACGTGGTTGCGGCAGGTGCACGGCAACCGGGTCGTGCACGTCGACCACGCCGGCCACCACAGCGG
Source organism: uncultured Acidimicrobiaceae bacterium (assembly GCA_963730345.1). Classification (GTDB taxonomy): domain Bacteria; phylum Actinomycetota; class Acidimicrobiia; order Acidimicrobiales; family Salinilacustritrichaceae; genus Salinilacustrithrix. The sequence goes on along the minus strand of CAVSRP010000039.1, from coordinate 152,883 downwards.
CGAGGAGGCCGACGCCGCGGTGACCGACCATCCCGGTGCCGTGCTCGCGGTCCACACCGCCGACTGCGTGCCGGTGTTGCTGGTCGACGCCGTCGCCGGAGTGGTCGGCGCGGCGCACGCCGGGTGGCGAGGGTTGGTCGACGGCGTGCTCGAGGCGACCACCGACGCGATGGTGGCGCTCGGCGCCACCGATGTCGTCGCCCACGTCGGACCCCACATCCGGGCCCGGTGCTACGAGTTCGGTGCCGACGACCTGGCCACGGTCGCCCAGCACTTCGGCGAACGGGTCCGGGCCACCACGGCATGGGGCACGCCGGCGCTCGATCTGGGCGCGGCGGTACGGGCCGCGCTCGAGGGGCGGGCCACGGTCGACGAGGCGGCCGGCTGCACCGCGTGCGAGCCCGAGCGATTCTTCTCCCACCGGGCTCGCCGAGACGTCGGCCGGCACGCCGCCACCATCGTGCTCGACCCATGATCGATCCGCAGGAGGTCCGCGCCAACCTGGCTCGTGCCCGCGAGCGGATTGCAGCCGCGGGTGGAGATCCGTCCTCGACCGAGATCGTCGCCGTGACCAAGGGCTTCGGCCCCGACGCGCCGGAGGCAGCGTTGCAGGCCGGTCTGGCGTCGCTCGGAGAGAACTATGCCCAGGAGCTCGCCGACAAGGCGGCCGACGTCGTCGTTCCGGCCGGGGCCCCGGCGCCGCGATGGCACTTCATCGGCGGCTTGCAGTCGAACAAGGTGCGCCTCATCGCCCCGCTCGTCGATTGCTGGCAGAGCGTGGATCGCAGCTCGCTGATCAAGGAGATCGCCCGGCGGGCGCCCGGGGCGGAGATCTTCGTGCAGGTGAACGCCGCCGGCGAGGCCCACAAGAGCGGATGTGGGCCCGACGACGTCCCCCGGCTGGTCGACGAGGCCCGCGCCGCCGGCCTCCGGGTCACCGGATTGATGACCATCGGGGTCGACGGCGACGAACCCGCCACCTCGCTCGCCTTCGAGCGCGTGCGGGACATCGCCGATGCCCTCGGCCTGCCGCAGCGTTCGATGGGCATGTCGGGCGATCTGGAGTTGGCCGTGGCGGCCGGTACCACCATGGTCCGGATCGGCACCGCGCTGTTCGGTCCCCGACCCGCGAAGGGGTCCCGATGAGCCCGCCCGCCCCGGATCCCGACCACGTTCCCGAACCGGCCCGTCCGCGTGATTCCGTCGCGGCCGTGCGAGACTGACCTGATCCCCGACGGGGGATTCCCGAGGAGGAAATTTCGATGGCAGGGGTGTTCCACAAGGCCATGGTCTGGCTGGGCCTGGCGCCGGACGACGAGTACGACGACTACTCCTACGACGGCGGGGTCGTTCGTCCGGGGCCCGGTCCATCGCGCTCCGGGCCCGGACCCGAGCGCCGCCCCGTCGGTCCCGCGGCCGGTGCGCCACGCGCTCCGGGCCGGCCGCAGGCCCGCCCCGGGCCCGAACCGGAGGACGATCCCTACATCTCCCCTCGCCCCGGGCGCGCCTCGGGTGCCGTCCGCCAGCTGCCCGCCCGCGGGGCGCTCCAGAACGACCCGCGGTCGGTGCGAGGCAACGAAACGCCTACGGTGCGTCCGATGCGACCCACCTCGGCCAAGCCGGCCGTGCTCGAGCCGACGTCGTTCGACGACGCCAAGGACATCGCCGACCGGTTCAAGGCGAGCCAGCCCGTGGTGATGGACCTCAACGGCCTCGACCGCGATCTCGCCCGCCGGTTGATCGATTTCGCCTCGGGCATCTGCTACGCGCTCAGCGGCCACATGGAGCGAGTGCGGTCCGGGGCCTACCTCCTCACCCCGGCCGACGTCGAGGTGTCCGACGAGGAACGACGGCGGCTGGCTTCCGGCCACCGCTGATCCCGACCCGACGGACGATCCCTCATGGCGAGTCTCCTCTGCGGCCTCCTCAGCATCTACCTGCTCGTGCTCTTCGCCGGTGCGCTGCTGTCGTGGTTCCCCACCCAGCCGGGCAGCGGCATCGCCCAGCTCCGTGAGCTGTTGTACCGGGCCACCGAGCCCGTCGTCGGGCCCGTCCGGCGCAGCATCGGAGCCAGCTTCGGGGGGATCGACTTCTCGGTGATGATCGTCATGTTCGGCGTCATCATCCTCCAGCGCATCATCTGTTGAACCTGCGGTCTGTCGGTGGTGGGCATCCCCGGGAGCGGGTCCGGGTGTGGTTTACGATCGCGGCATGGAACTGACGCCAGACCTCCTCCTCGAGGCAAAGTTCTCGGCCGCCCGGCGGGGCTACGACATGGCGGAGGTCGACGACTTCCTCGAACGGTGTGCCGAGGGCCTCGATGTCCTGCTGGCCCGGCTACGCACCGAGTTCGACCGCGCGGAGCGGGCCGAGGCCGAATTGGCCGTCGCCCGAACCGCGCCACCGACCGGCGACGTGGTGGCCGCGCCGTCCGGGCAGGAGTGGGCCGCGGCGCCCGAGATCGAAGCCGAAGCCCAACCCGAGGCCGACGTGGAGGCCGAGGTCCCTGCCTCGTCGCCGGTGCGGGTGGGCGAGCCGATGCGCATCCTGATCGCAGCGGAACGCACCGCCGAGGCAGCCATCGCCGACGCCACGGCCGAGGCCGAGCGGATTCGGCGCGAGGCCGAATCGGTGGCCAGTACCCAGCGATCGGAGGCCGAGACACTGCTGCAGCGGGCCCGGGCCGAGGCCGAGGCCGAGGCGCAACGAGCTGGTGACGAAGCCCGTCGCGCCATCCAGGACGAGGTGATGACCCTGCGCCGCGATCGCGACGCGCTCACCGACGACATCCGCCTGCTGCGTACCTGGCTCGACGAGCAGCGCGGGCACCTGCGGACCACGGCGGCCCAGCTCCAACGCCTGGTCGACGACCCCTCCGCCCTGGGGGAGGTCGCGGCTCCCGCGGTCTCCGCCGACCCGACGGGCACCGACGAGGACACCAACGACGATGCCGACGTCGTCGTCGACGTGGCCGACGAGCCGGCGGGCCGGTCCGACGAGGGCGCGGACGACGGTGCGCCCACCGAAGCCGTCCCCGCGTTCGGGGCCGTTCCCTTCGATCACCAGGGTTCCGACGCCGACGTGTCGAACGATCAGCTGCTCTGACCGCGGTCCCGGCTCGGGTGTCCCGAGACGTCCGCATCGTTCGCTTCGTTCCCAGGTGGTGGGCCTAGGATGGCCCGCCGCCGCGCCGCTACCCAGAAGGTGATCCTCAGTGTTGGTTCTCGTGAGCTTCGGTCTCGTCCTGCTGGCGACGATCTTGCTGGTCGTCGGTCTGCTCAGCGATGACGGCCTCACGCTCATCTACCTGTCCATCGGCGCGAGCGCCACGGCCGCCATCGTGCTCTTCCTGGCGTTCCGGCTTGCCCGGCCCAAGGGAGAGGCCCCGACCGAGGCCCCGTCTCCGCTCCTCGAGGACATGGAGGCCACGCGGGTCGGGGCCGCGGTGGGCGCCACCACCACGACGACCTCGTTCGAGGCCGCGCCGCAACCGTCCGTCGTCCCGTCGATCGCCGACCCGGAACCGGTTCCGGCCCCGGCCGAGGACGACTGGGCCAACGCTTCGAACTGGGAGATCGAGGAGGACGAAGTCGTCGACTTCCCGATCGCGGAGTACGACGATCTGCAACTCGACGAGATCATGCCGCTGCTGCCCCAGCTGTACTCCGACGAGCTCGATCTCGTCTACGAGCGCGAAGCCAACGGACAACGCCGCCCGGAGATCCTCGCCGAGCTCGACCGGCTGAAGGAGACCGGCACCGAGGCCGACGCCCTCGAGCAGGCGGCCGGTGGCGATCAGCCCCCCGTCGCCCCGGCCCCGCACCGCGAGCCCGCTCCGGAGCCCGCCCCGGAGCCCGCCGCTGCACCGGCCGAGCCCGCGCCGCCCTCCCGGGAGCCGGTGACCTTGTTGGACTCCGACGACGACGTCGATTTCTTCCCGATCGCCGACTACGACGATCTCAGCGTGAGCCAGATCATGCCCCTGCTGCCCCAGCTCGAGCTCGACGAGCTCGAGGACGTGCGGGCGCGGGAGGTCGCCGGTGCCGATCGTTCGACCCTCGTCACCGAGATCGACCGCTACCTCAGCGGTGAGCTCCAGGCGTTCACCTGGGACGACGAGGTCGACGAGCAGCCGGTCGCCCCGGTTGATCCGGAGGCGCAGCGCCTCCCGATCGCCAACTACCCCGACCTCAACGTCCCCGATGTCACCGCTCAGCTCGACGGCCTCACGCCGGCGCAGCTCGAGCAGGTGCGCGACTACGAGGCTGCCCGCGACAACCGGGTCGGCATCGTGAGCGAGATCGAGCGGCGGCTCGAAGCCGCGCCGCCGGCCCGCACGCGGCGGGCGGGCCGCAACGCGACGGCCGCGCCGGCGAAGCAGTCGACGAACAAGAAGGCCACCAAGCAGGCGACCACCAAGAAGAAGGCCACCACCAAGAGGGCCACCACCAACAAGGCCGCCAAGAAGAAGGCGTCGAACTCCCGGTTCCCGATCGCCAACTACGACAAGTTGACCGTGGCCGACATCCGGCCGCGGCTCTCGGATCTGAGCGAGAAGCAGCTGGCCCAGGTCCGCGAGCGCGAGGCGGCCGGCGCCGGTCGCAAGACCATCCTCACCGAGATCGACCGCCGACTGTCCTGATCACCGGAACCGCTTCCGACCCTGTCCGACGTCGGGCAGGGAGGGGCGTTCAGCGGCGGTGGAGGGCCACGTGGACGGCGCGGCCGTCGCCCAGTTCGACGCGGTGGGCATCGGTCAGGGGAGTGTCGGGGATCACCAACTCGTCGGCGAGCGTGGCCGCCATCACCTGCGGGCGGTGGGTGCCGAGCGCGTCACGGATGTCGTCGTGGTGGCCGGCATCGACGACGAGGTGGATGCGGTCGGACACGTCGAGGCCCTCGCTGCGGCGGATGTCGTTGATCTCTCGGGTCAGGTCGCGTACGAGCCCCTCGGCCTCGAGCTCGGGAGTGACGGTGCAGTCGAGGCGGACCAGGCCGGCGCCGCCCGGGAGCACGGCGGTGGAGTCAGGGTCGTCGGCGTCGAGCTTGCGCACGTATTCGTCCGGTCCGAAGCGGTGCGCCCCGACCACCAGCTCGTCGGCTGCCGCGTCGTAGGTGTACGCGCCCGCCTTCATGGCCTGGACCACCGCGGGCGTGTCCTTGCCGAGACGCTTGCCGACGGTTCGTAGATCGACCTCGTAGCGCTCGGCGCCGAGCGCGCCGGCGGGCCACAGCTCCACCACCTTCACGTTGACCTCGTCGGCCAGGAGCGACTGGAACTCGACCAACCGGTCGGGGTCCTCGAGCGCCACGGTCAGGGTCTGCAGCGGCAGACGGCGACGCAGACCACGCGCCTCGCGCACCGACTTGGCGGCCGAGGCCACGTCACGGACCAGGTCCATGGTGGCCACCAGCTCGGGATCGGCCAGCAGGTCGCTGGCATCGGGCCAGTCGGTGAGGTGCACCGAGCCGCCACCGGTCAGATCGCCCCACACCTTCTCGGTCAGCAGAGGGAGGAGCGGAGCGGCGACCCGACACAGGTGCTCGAGCACGGTGTGCAACACGTCGACCGCGGTCTGGTCCTCGCCCCAGAACCGCTCGCGGGAGCGCCGGATGTACCAGTTGTTGAGGGAATCGAGGAACGAGCTGATGTCGCCACACGCGCCGGAGAGGTCGAAGGCGTCCATGCGGGCGGTGACCGAGGTGATCAGCTCGTGCGTCTTGGCCAGCACGTAGCGGTCGAGGACGTTGTCGGGGGCGTCGGTGACACGCTCGCCGCGCCGCAGGCCACCGGTCTCGCCGTTCGGGCCACGGAGGCCGGTCTCGCCGTTCGGGCCACGGAGGCCGGTCCGCCGTTCGGGCCACGGAGGCCGGTGCCGCCGTTCGGGCCACGGAGGCCGGCGTTGGTGTAGAGGGCGAGGAAGTACCAGGCGTTCCAGATCGGTAGGAGCACCTGCCGGACGGCGTCCTGCATCGGCCCCTTGGCCGCCACCATGTCGCCGCCCCGGACCGCGGCCGACGACAGCAGGGCCCAGCGCATGGCGTCGGATCCGATGGTGTCGAACACCTCGACCGGATCGGGGTAGTTCTTCAGCCGCTTCGACAGCTTCTGGCCGTCGTCGCCGAGGAGCACCCCGTGGACGACGCAGGTCTCGAACGCCGGCTTGTCGAAGAGCGCGGTGGCCAGCACGTGCAGCGTGTAGAACCACCCGCGCGTCTGACCGATGTACTCGACGATGAAGTCACCCGGGAAGTGGCTCTCGAACCATTCGCGGTTCTCGAACGGGTAGTGCACCTGGGCGTAGGGCATCGAGCCCGATTCGAACCAGCAGTCCAAGACGTCGGGGATGCGTCGCATCATCGACTTCCCCGTCGGGTCGTCCGGGTTGGGTCGGACGAGCTCGTCGATCATCGGTCGGTGGAGGTCGGTCACCTCGACCCCGAAGTCGGCCTCGAGCTCGGCGATCGACCCGTACACGTCGATTCGAGGAAATTCATCGCTGTCGGACTTCCAGACCGGGATCGGCGAACCCCAGAACCGGTTGCGGCTGATGGACCAGTCGCGGGCGCCTTCGAGCCACTTGCCGAAGCTGCCGTCCTTGACGTGGTCGGGTACCCAGCGGATCTGCTGGTTGAGCTCGAGCATCCGGTCCTTGATCTCGGTGACCGCCACGAACCACGAGGACATCGCCTTGTAGATCAGGGGGGTGTCGGTCCGCCAGCAGTGCGGATAGCTGTGCACGTACGAGTCGTGCCGCACCAGCACCCCGCGTTCGCGCAGGTCCCGGACGATGACCTTGTTGGCATCGAAGACCTGCATGCCGGCATACGGCGGCACCTCGCCGGTGAAGGCGCCCTTCTCGTCGACCGGGGCGATGGTCGGTATGCCGGCCTCGTCGGAGATGGCCTTGTCGTCCTCGCCGAAGCCCGGTGCGATGTGGACGATGCCGGTGCCCTCGTCATCGGCCACCCAGTCGGCCACCAGCACGCGGTGGGCGTTGTCGGTGCCGACGAAGAAGTCGAAGATCGGGGTGTACGCCGCGCCGCCCAGCTCGGCACCGGTGACCCGCCCGACTTCGGTGGCCTCGGCCAGCTGCGGGGCGTAGTGCTCGACCGTGTTGGCGCCGAGGACGTACTCGGCGCCGTCGGCGTCTCGGTACACGCGGTAATCGACCGCGGGGCCGACAGCCACCGCGAGGTTCGACGGCAGAGTCCACGGCGTGGTGGTCCACACCAGCAGGCGCTTGCCGGCGTGGTCGCCGCTGGTGAGCTCGACCCAGACCGTGACCGCCGGATCCTGGCGCTCGCGATAGGCGTCGTCCATCCGGGTCTCGAAGTTCGACAGCGGCGTCTCGCACTCCCAGCAGTACGGCAGGACCCGCTGGCCCTCGTAGGCGAGGCCCAGCTCGTGGAGCCGCTTGAACGCCCACATGACCGACTCCATGAACGTGAGGTCCATGGTCTTGTAGTCGTTCTCCATGTCGACCCAGCGGGCCTGGCGGCGCACGTAGCTGTGCCAGCCGTCGGCGGTGCCGTCGACCAGGAGCCGGCACTCGGCGTTGAAGACGTCGACGCCCAGCTCCTCGATGGCCTTGCGGCCCATCACACCGAGACGATGTTCGGCCTCCTGTTCGGCGGGCAGGCCGTGGCAATCCCAGCCGAATCGCCGCTCGACCCGCTTGCCCCGCATCGTCTGGTAGCGGGGCACCGCATCCTTGACGAACCCGGTGAGCAGGTGACCGTAGTGGGGCTGGCCGTTGGCGAACGGCGGGCCGTCGTAGAACACGAACTCGTCGGCGCCGGCCCGCTGCTCGATCGAACGTTGGAACGTCTTGTCGGCATCCCAGCGCTCGATGACCGCCCGCTCGAGGGCGGGAAACGACGGGTGTGGCTCGACGTCGGGGTAGTCGCCGGAGGTCGGTTCGGCCATCCGGCCATCCTATGGTGGGCTTCAACCCACACCGCATCCGGTTGCGGCTTGGTGGCCGGCGCCGCCAACGCGTATCCTTCCGGCTCCTTTGTGCGGGAGGAGCACGACGTTGGCACGAACGAGCAAGGCCGCCAAGAAGACCACGAAGGCGAAGAAGGCGGCATCGAAGCGGTCCTCCGGCACGGCCGGCACCGGCAAGACTGCTGCCCAGAAGTCGAAGAAGACGACGAAGAAGACGACGAAGAAGGCGGCCAAGAAGAGCGTGACCACCAAGTCCACCGCAGCGGCGAAGTCGACCAAGAAGACGCCGTCGAAGACCGCGGCCAAGAAGCCCAAGGCCAAGCGGGCCAAGTCACCCTTCGACACCCGCTTCCTCGAGCAGATGCGCAAGTCGCTCGTCTCCGAGCGGGAGACCTACGAACGACAGGCCACCCAGCTGCGGGCCGAGGCCGACAGCCTGGTGGCTGATCTCGATCCCGGCGACGTGCAGTTCGACGAGGAATCGGGCGAGGGCGACACCATCGCGGTCGAGCGGAACCGCGACCTCGCGCTGGCATCCAAGGCGCTCGAGATGATCGACGAGATCGACCACGCCCTCGCCAAGTTCGACACCGGCACCTATGGCATCTGTGAGGTCTCCGGCGAGCCGATCCCCAAGGAGCGGCTCGAGGCCATCCCGTGGGCGCGGGAGAAGGTGGAGTACAAGGTCGGTGGCTTCGGTCGACGCTGACCCCGTCACCGGCGCCGACCCTTCGCCGGCCGGTCCGCGTCGCCGGCACCCGGTTCTGGCCATCGCTGCCATTGCGGCCGCGGTCGTCGCGGTCGACCAGCTCACCAAGTGGTGGGCGATCGAGGCGCTCACCGATCCCCGGCGCGTCATCCACATCGTGTGGACCCTGCGGTTCAACCTGCTCTACAACCGGGGCACGGCGTTCAGCCTCACCGACAACAGCGGGCCGGTGGTCTCGGTGATCGCCGTGATCGTGGTCGTCGTGTTGGTGCGGTCGGCGCGCCACCAGCGATCGGGTCTCGTCCTGGTCAGCTACGGCCTGGTGATGGGTGGCACGCTCGGCAACCTCGTCGACCGGCTCTTCCGCGACGGCACCGGCATCCTCGGCGGGGGCGTCGTCGACTTCGTCGACCCACAGTGGTTCCCGGTGTTCAACGTGGCCGACGCGGCGCTCACCATCGGGATCGGCCTGTTGCTGCTGGCCGGTTTCTTCACCGACGCCTTCGACGACCCGGTGGGTGAGCCCGACGGCGACGGCGGGCTGGCGACATGACCGCGTTCTCCGCCCCCCTGCCCGACGCGCTCGACGGCGAGCGGCTCGACCGGGTGGTCGCCATGCTGTGCGACCTCACCCGGGCGACGGCAGCCGTCCTGGTCGACGCCGGTGAGGTCCGGGTCGACGGCGAGGTGCAGACCCGGCGCTCCACCCGGGTCAGCGACGGTCAGGTGATCAGCCTCGAGGTCCCGGTCCCCGTCGAGCGGCGAACGGTGGGCGACGACGCCGACGACGCCATCGCGTTCGACGTCGTGCACGAGGACGACGACCTGCTGGTCATCGACAAGCCGGCGGGTCTGGTCGTCCACCCCGGCGCCGGTCACGCCACCGGCACCCTGGTGCACGGGCTGCTGGGCCGGTACCCCGAGCTCGCCGGGGTGGGGGAGCCCGAGCGTCCCGGCATCGTGCACCGTCTCGATCGGGACACCTCGGGTCTGCTGCTGGTCGCCCGGACGGCGGAGACACTCGACGCCCTCGGTGCCGCGCTCCGGGCCCGGGCCATCACCCGTCGCTACCACACGCTGGTGTGGGGCCATGTGAGCGAGCCCCGCGGCATGGTCGACGCTCCCATCGCCCGATCACCGCGGGAACCGACCCGGATGGCTGTCGTCGTCGGCGGGCGCGAGGCGAGGACCACCTACGAGGTCGTCGCCCGCTACGACCAGCCGGTGGAGCTCACCGAGCTGACGTGCCTGCTCGAGACCGGCCGGACGCACCAGATCCGCGTGCACCTGCAGGCCATCGGTCACGCCGTCGTGGGCGACTCCCGGTACGGCGGCGCCCGGCAGTCGTTCCCGGCGGCCCGTCAGTTCCTGCACGCCGAACACCTCGCGTTCGTCCACCCCGGCACGGGCCAGGCGATGGCGTTCGACAGTCCCCTTCCACCTGAGCTGGTCGATGTCCTCCGCCGTCTCTCCTGAACGCGACGCCGCCGTCGCCGAGGCCAAGGATCAGTTGCGAGAGATCGGGGCCCTGGTGCCCACGGTCGAGGACGAGACCTTCGCCGCCTTCTACCGCTCGGAGCTGATCCGGTACCGCGAGATCGTCAAGGCCGGCACGCAGGACGACCGTGCGGGGGCTGCGCCCGGAGGAATCCGACACCGCGGGGGAGCCGCCGTTCCGGCCGTGAGGTTCGGTCGGCTTCAGACCTCGACGTCGGTGATGTCGGCGTCCTCGTCGGCCGTGTGCGGCGGCGCCGGCCACGGCTGCTCGCCCCTGGCCATGCGGGCGAGATCGTCGAGGTGCAGGGCATCGAGATGCCGGCGCATGTGCTCTGCGGTCGCCCCCCACACCGCCAGCAGCACGCACTGGCCCTCGTGATCGCAGGCACCGTCGGTGTGGGGCGCGCCGAAGTCCCCGAGCGTGATCGGACCGTCGACGGCCGACACGATGTCGCCGAGGGTGATGTCCGACGGATCGCGGGCGAGCACGTAGCCGCCCCCGACACCGCGCTTGGACCGCACGAGACCGGCACCTTTGAGCGCGAGGAGGATCTGTTCGAGGTACGGCTGCGGGAGCCCCGTGCGGGCCGCGATGTCGCGGACGGAGACCGGGGTGTCCCCTCCGTGCAGCGCGAGCGACAGCAACGCCCGGCTGGCGTAGTCACCTCTGGTCGACACCCGCACGACCCGGCATCGTAGGGGACCGGTGCGGGCCGCCCCGTCCCCGCTCGCCGGTCTCCGTGCATGGCTCGCGCGGTCGCGGTGGGTAGCGTGACCTCGTTGGCTGACGAACCTCTCCTCCCGGACTACACCGGTGCCTGCGTCTCGAACGTTGCCGCCATGGTCCAGCACCCTCCCCTCGACCTCCCCGACTGGGTGCCCACCGCTGTCGCCGAGGCGGAGCAGTCCACCGTGCTGCTCACGATCGACGGACTGGGCTGGCGCCAGCTGGAGACCCGGGGCGCGCTCGCGCCCACGATCTGCTCGGTGCTCCAGGGTGGTCCGGTGACGACGGTGGCGCCCTCCACGACGTCGACCGCACTGACCTCGATCACCAGCGGTCGGCCCCCGGGCGAACACGAGGTCGTCGGTTACCGGATGGCGATCGACGGACGGGTACTCAACGTGTTGCGGTGGGCGACCCCGGACGGTGATGCCCGTTCGCTCCTCCCGCCGTCCGGCTTCCAGCGCTTCGAGCCCTTCGGCGGCGAGCGTCCACCGGTGGTCACCCGCGCCGAGTTCGCCGACTCCGGGTTCACCGATGCCCACCTCGGGGGTTGTCGCTTCTTCGGGTATCGCACACTGGGAACCCTGGTGACCGAGATCGACCGCCTCGTCCGCTCGGGCGAGCCGTTCGTCTACGCCTACTACGAGGGCATCGACAAGGTCTCCCACGAGTACGGGCTCGGGGCCCACTACGACCGCGAGTTGCGTTGGGTCGATCACCTCGTCGCCGAACTGCTCGACGTGCTGCCCCGGGGCACCGTGGTGGCCCTCACCGCCGACCACGGCCAGGTCGAGGTCGGCGACAACGTGGTCGAGCTCGACGCCGGCATCCGAGATCATCTGTCGATGCAGTCGGGTGAGGGCCGGTTCCGCTGGCTCCACGCCCGACCCGGCCGGTCGCGGCAGCTGCTCGAAGCGGCCCAGGTCCACGCCGACACGGGCTGGGTCCTCTCCCGGGACCAGATGATCGACGAGGGCTGGTTCGGACCGCGGGTGACCGACACCGCACGCAGTCGCCTCGGCGACGTGGCCCTCGTCGCCCGGGATCCCGTGGCCTACGTCGACCCGATGGACAACGGCCCGTATTCGCTCATCGGTCGGCACGGCTCACTGACGGATGCCGAGATGCTCGTGCCATTCGTCGCCGCCACCGCCTGATCCGCTGCCCGCCACCAGCAGGAGTGCTGTCATGAACGCGTCCCCCGACACCGGAGCCGACACCGATACCGAGACCGGTCCACAGATCGAGCACGGCGAGCTCGTCGAACCGGCCGCCGACGAGGAGTCCGGCGAGAGCCCCCGTGAATCGGTCGAGGAACCGGGCCGGGTGATGCGGATCGGATCGATGATCAAGCAGCTCCTCGACGAGGTGCGCACCGCCGAGCTCGATGACGCCGGCCGCGAGCGGTTGCGCGAGATCTACGACCAGTCGATCACCGAGCTCTCCGGATCACTGTCCGACGATCTGGCCGACGAGCTCCACCGGTTGGCGTCGCCGTTCGGTGATACTCCGGCGTCCGCCGGCGAGCTGCGGGTGGCCCAGGCCCAGCTGGTCGGCTGGCTCGAGGGGCTCTTCCACGGGATCCAGGCCACGCTCTTCGCCCAGCAGGCTGCCGCCCGCCAGCAACTCGAACAGATGCGCCACCAGTTGGCGGCGGGCGAACAGCCTGGTGGATCCGAGGGTCATCCGCCGGGGACCTACCTGTAGCCAGCCCCCCGAGGAGCCGGGGGACTAGGGGCCGACGAGCAGCGTGCCGGAGATGTCGTAGCTGCGGCCGGAGTGGACCCGGAGCTGCACCGTGTCGTCGGCGGTCGATCCGGCGTCGATGCGGCCGATCGCCACCGGAATCGACGTGCCCTCGAGTCGCAGCTCGATGCTGCCCTGCCAGTCGTACTCGGTGTCGTTGGTGATGCGCACGAGCACGTCGGCCCGGCGGTTCTGCGTCGACGTCAACGACAGGCTCACCCGGAGGCCACCGCACAGGGTCGGGTCAGCGGCTTCGTCCCTGGTGGTGGAGTCGGCGCCGAGCAGGATGGTGTTGTCTCCCGACGTGGTGTCCACCGACAACGTCGCGGTGACCTCGTCGGTGCAGGTGAGCACGTGGGTCAGACCGCGCAGTGACGACGTGGTGAAGGGGACGAGCATGATGCCGAAGAGCGTGGCCATCGCGATTCGGGCCCGGAGCGACGTCGGCATGGTCCACATCACCATCATCGAACCACATGCGCATCGTCACGGGGTCGACGCCCGCGCGGCCGGCGCTCGGTACTGTTCTCTCCGTGCCGAACATCGTGGGGTCAGGCGAGCTGTCGAGGATGGACTACACCCGCGCCCGCCGGCTGCTGACGCTGGTCGGCCTCGCCATCCTCGCCGTGCTCACCGTGCTGCTGCTCGTGCGCAGCGTCGACGAGACCGAGGTGATCGCCACGATCCTGTTCGTGCCGATCTTCCTCGCCCTGATGTACTTCGGGATCCTCGGTGGCGTCATCGGCGCGGTCATCGCCGGCGGCATCTACGTCGCGATGCGGGCCGATGTCATCGACGCCGTGGGTTGGGGCGAGTTCTCGAGTCTGATCGCCACCCGGTGGATCTCCTACCTCCTGTTCGGTGTCGTCGGCGGCTGGGCCAGCGCCACGCTCGAGCAGTCACTCGACAAGCTCGATCTCTACGACCAGATCGACGACATGACCGGGGCCTACAACGCCCGTTTCCTGCTCCAGGATCTCGACCTCGAGCAGGCCCGCTGCAGCCGCTACCAGACGGTCTTCTCGGTGTCGTTCGTGGACTTCCCGTCCACTGCCTTCCGCGATCTGTCGGCCCGCCGCCGCCGGCACGCGCTGCGCGAGCTGGGCGGGCGTCTCCAGAGCAGCGTCCGGACCGTCGATCGGGTCGCCCACGGCAACGACGGCCGTGACCATCACATCGCGGTGGTGTTGCCAGAGACGTCGAACCAGGGCGCCGACATCTTCCATGCCCGGCTGGTGGAGAGCATCCAGGAGTTCCTCGTCGCCCAGGGGGCCGACACCTCGGTGACGGTCACGGGGGAGACCTGCACCTTGCCCGGCGACGACGACGTGCTGGCGGCCCGGTCCCGGACCTGGACCGCGATCGATGCCGCCGAGCACGAGGCGGCTCGTCGCTGAGGTCGCCGTCGGGATCGAGGTCGGTCCAGCCCGCCCGCGGTCACGCCGGGCTGCTACCGTCCGGCAGGGAAAGAATCACAAGGATGTGATTTGTCCACAGGGGTGGAGAGCCGTTGTGGACGACCTGTGGATTTCGACCGGTCGGCGCAGTCGCGCCCGCACACGCACGAGGAGGGGTGTCGGTGGCTGATTCCTTCACCCACCTACACGTCCACACCGAGTACTCGATGCTCGACGGGGCGGCGCGCCTCGACGAGCTGGTGGCGGCGGCCGCGGCCGACGGCCAGCCCGCCCTGGGGATCACCGATCACGGCAACATGTACGGGATCCTCGACTTCTACCGGGCCTGCAAGGACCGCGGGGTCAAACCGGTGCTCGGCACCGAGGCCTACATGGCCCACGACCACCGTTCCGAGCGCATCGCCGCCCGGGGCAAGATGGACGACTCCGGCGGCGAGGGCGAGGGCGGCAAGAAGCCCTGGTACCACCTGACGCTGCTGGCCGAGAACGACATCGGATACCGGAACCTGATCCAGCTGTCGTCGCGCTCGTTCATGGAGGGCTACTACCGCAAGCCCAAGGTCGACTGGGAGCTGCTCGAGGAGCACAGCGAGGGCCTGATCGCCACCACCGGGTGCCTCGGCGGGCACGTGCTCCAGGCCATGGTCCCCAAGGCGATCATGGACCCCGACAAGCAGCAGGTCGACCACCTCGGCGAGGACGAACGGTTCGACAACGCGGTCAAGCTCGCCGGCCGGCTCCAGGACATCTTCGGGCGCGACAACCTCTTCGTCGAGATCCAGGACCACGGCATCCCGGCCCAGACCTGGTCCAATCCCCGGCTCGCCGCGCTGGCCAAGCGCATCCAGGCGCCCCTGCTGGCCACCAACGACAGCCACTACGTCAAGCGGGGCGACGCCAAGGCCCACGACGCCCTCCTGTGCGTGCAGACCGCGTCGCTGATGAGCGACCAGAAGCGGTTCAAGTTCCACGGCGACGACCACTACCTGAAGTCCGCCGACGAGATGCGGTACCTGTTCCGCGAGTTGCCCACCGCGTGCGACAACACGCTGTGGGTCGCCGAGCGGTGCGACGTCGAGATCACCTTCGGCAAGCCGCAACTGCCGAACTTCCCCCTCCCCGACGGGTTCGACTCCGCCGACGAGTACCTGCGTCAACAGGTGTTCGACGGTGCACGCAAGCGGTGGGGTGACCAGCTCGACGATCGCATCACCGAACGATTGCTCTACGAGCTCCAGGTCATCTCGGACATGGGGTTCTCGAGCTACTTCCTCATCACCTGGGACCTGATCCGCCACGCCCGCGACCACGGCATCCGGGTCGGTCCCGGCCGTGGTTCCGCCGCCGGTTGCGCGGTGGCGTACACGCTCTGGATCACCGACCTCGACCCCATCGAGTACGACCTGCTGTTCGAGCGGTTCCTCAACCCCAGCCGCATCTCCATGCCCGACATCGACATGGACTTCGACACGCGGGGTCGAGACGAGATGATCCGCTACGCCGCCGAGCGGTACGGCCGCGAGAACGTGGCACAGATCATCACCTTCGGCACCATCAAGGCCCGACAGGCGGTCCGCGACGCCGCCCGGGTGCTGGGCCACGACTACGGCACCGGCGACCGCATCGCCAAGGCGATGCCGCCGCTCATCATGGGGCGTGACACGCCGCTGTACGCCTGTCTCGAGGAGGTCCCCAAGTACATCGACGGCTACAAGATGGCCACCGAGATCCGGGAGATGTACGAGACCGACCCGGTGTCCAAGGAGGTCATCGACGTCGCCACCGGGCTCGAGGGCCTGCGCCGTTCCGACGGCATCCACGCCGCCGCGGTGGTGATCACCAAGGAACCCCTCACCACGTACCTGCCGATCCAGCGCAAGCCGGAACCCGGCATGCCCATCGAGCAGGCGCCCGTCGTCACCCAGTACGAGATGCACGGGGTCGAGGATCTCGGCCTGCTCAAGATGGACTTCCTCGGGCTGCGCAACCTCGACATCATCTCTGACACCCTCGAGCTGATCCGCGAGACCCGCGGTGTCGATCTCGACATCGACGACGTCGACCTCACCGACGAGGCCACCTACACCCTGCTCCAGGAGGGCCGGACGGTGGGGGTGTTCCAGCTCGAGTCGCCCCCGATGCGGGCGCTGATCCGGTCGCTCGCGCCCACCAGCTTCGAAGACGTCGCCGCCCTCGTGGCCCTGTACCGGCCGGGCCCGATGGCGGCGAACATGCACAACGACTATGCCGACCGCAAGAACGGCCGCAAACCGATCGAGTACCTCCATCCCGACGCCGAGGAGATCCTGGGGTCGACCTACGGGTTGATGATCTACCAGGAGTCGGTGATGCGGATCGCGCAGCGCTTCGCCGGCTACACGCTGGCCGAGGCCGACAACCTCCGGAAGGCGTGCCTGCCGGCCGGGTCCAAGATGCTCACGGCTCGACAGGGCTATGTCCCGATCGAACGAGTCATGTCGTTGTCGGATCGGCGCGTTCAGACCATCGATCAGACCACGGCGACCACCCGGCACGAGGAGGTCGAGGATGTGTGGTCGGTCGGCGTCAAGCCGGTGTTCCGGTTGACGACGAGCACCGGGTACACGATCGAGGCGACCGACAACCATCCCTTCCTGGTCGAGGACGACTGGACGGAGTTGCGCGACATCCGCGCTGACGACGTCGTTGCCGTGGCGGCGCGCACCAGCACGCAGGGCGGCGCCACGATCGCCATGCACGAGGTCGAACTCGCAGCGCTGTTGATCAGCGAGGGCTACACGCCTGATCTGTCGACGGTGCAGGGTGGCTGGCACTTCACCAACACCGATCCGCACCTCCTCGAAACATTCGAGCTGGCGTACGAGGATTTCTTCGGGATCCCCCATGGGCGCAAGTCGGTCACCAACGGGGTCACGTCACTCCGTCTGATCCGCCAGGAGGCCAGAGATCTCCTACCGGTGATCGGCACGTGTGGGTTGTCGGACGAGAAGACGATCTGCAACCGCATCGTCGATGCCCCCTCGGTCAAGGTCGAGCGGTTCCTCGGCCTCTACTTCTGTGCCGACGGCTGGGCTGACTCCTCGGGTGTGCACTACGCGACCAAGTCGCTCGCCGTCGCTCGAGCGCTCAAGCGGATGTTGCTCCGGTGCGGCATCGTCTCCAACATCCTCCATCGGGACATTCCGGACCACGGCCGCCACTACACCGTCTCGGTCGCAGACAAGGCTGACGCCAAGCGGTTCGGCCTCCTGATCGAGCCCCATCTCACCTTCGAGAAACTGACCAAGGTCGAAAAGCACCTGTACGAGTGGAACTCGCGCGGCAGCGCGACGAACATCGGCATCCCGTCATCATTCCTCCTGAAGGAGCTGGAGCGTCGGGCGGCGGTCACCGGACGGAGCAAGCGAGACCTGGGCGTCGACTCGGGGGGTTACACCTCGGCGCGTGTCCTGCATCCGAACACCTTGAACGGCCTGCTGTACAGCGAGCGCCTCGAGGATCTGCGTATCGGTGACCTGCGATGGGACACCGTCGTGTCGGTCGAGTACGTCGGTGACAAGGAGTGCTTCGACTTCCGGATGGCGAATCCGGAACGCCCCTATGCCGTTGTCGAGGACTTCCTCGTGCACAACTGCGGAAAGAAGATCCGCGAGCTCATCGCCAAGGAGCGGGAGAAGTTCGAGCTCGGATGCGAAGAGAGTGGCTATGGCCGCGAGCTCGGCAAGCAGTGGTTCGACATCATCGAGCCGTTCGCCGACTACGCGTTCAACAAGTCGCACTCCTACGGCTACGGCTTCGTGGCGTACCAGATCGCCTACCTCAAGGCGAACTACCCCGCCGAGTACATGTCGGCCCTGCTCACCAGCGTCAAGACGAACCTCGACAAGGCCGCGGTGTACCTCGCCGAGTGCCGGGCCATGGGCATCCCGGTCACCGTCGCCGACGTCAACCGGTCGTGGATGAACTTCGCGCCCGAGCTGGGCGACGACGGTTCGGCCGAGATCGTCTTCGGGCTCTCCGCCGTGCGCGGGGTCGGCACCGGGCTGGTCGAGTTGATCCTGTCCGAACGGAACGCCAACGGGCCCTTCGCCGACTTCTACGACTTCTGCGAGCGGGTAGACACCAGCGTCTTGAACAAGAAGACCATCGAGGCCCTGATCAAGGCCGGGGCCTTCGACTCGGTCGGCCATCCTCGCCAGGGTCTGCTCACGGTGTTCGAGGCGATCATCGACCACACCGTGGCCCGTCGCAAGGAATCCGATGCCGGGATCATGAGCCTGTTCGGCGGGCTGGGCGACGATGCCGGCGGGGGAGCCGACGTCGGCTTCGACGAGCGGGAGGAGATTCCCGACATCGAGTTCCCCAAGACCCAGAAGCTGGCCTTCGAGAAGGAGATGCTCGGGCTCTACGTCTCCGACCATCCGCTCTTCGGGGCCGAGGACTTCCTCGCCCGCCGTACCGATTGCACCATCGACGCGCTCGGCGAGTGCGAGGACGGTGCCATCAAGACGGTGGGTGGGGTCATCACCAACCTGCAGCGCAAGTGGACGAAGAAGGGCGATCTCATGGCCGTCTTCGTGCTCGAGGACCTCCAGGCCAACGCCGAGACGATGGTGTTCCCCCGCACGATGACCGAGCACGGCCACAAACTCGACGACGACGTCATCGTCCTGGTCAAGGCCCGGGTCGACAAGCGCGACGATGTGCCGAAGCTGATCGCCATGGAGATCGATGTGGTCGAAGGGGTGTCCGACGCGGTCGAGCCGTTCCGGGTGTCGGTCATGCCCAACCGGCTCACGCCGGAGCTGATCGCCCAGCTCAAGGAGATCCTCCTCGAACACCCCGGAGACCATCCCACCCTGTTGCACCTGGGCGACGACAAGGTGCTGCGGCTGCCCCCCGCCTACGGAGTCGACGCCGGCACCAGGGTCGTCTCCGAGATCCGGGTCCTGCTCGGTCCGACCGCCATCATCGACGCCGCCTGATCCGCGTTCATGGCGGTCTGCTTCGCAGCGCCGCGTTCCAGCTGCTCGCTGGCGCTCCTGACGCCGGTTCGCCCCGCTGGGCGATTTGTCCGACCGTTCCTCAGATTTGCGCTCCGAGTGCTGGCGGGACTGGACTATGGGGACTCAACCGGCCGAACCACGGGGGCTCAAGCTCGGATGTCGATCGAGGTCGAGACGAAGGACTGCACCGCGCTGGGTGACGTCGAGTTGGAGGAGATGGCCGATCTCTCCGCGGATTGTTGCTTCCCGTTGGAGATCGGGACCCTCACCAAGGAGTCCGAGGCCTGGGTCCTGGTCACCCAGGCCCGCGACGACGGGAAGCTCAAGGGCTTCACCTTCTCCACGCTGGAGCGGATCGGGGGGACGCCCTGCGTCCTCATCGGCCTCGCCGCCATCAAGCAGAACGCCAAGCGCGACACCGTGCTCCGGGCGCTGATGACCGAGGAGCTGCACCGCGCCGTGCTGGCCTTCCCGGACGAGGACGTCCTGGTGGCCACCCGGATGACGGCGGCATCGGCCTTCGAGGCCTACCGCACGCTGACCGACATCGTGCCCCGCCGGGACCACAAGGCCTCCGGCGAGGAACGGGCGTGGGGTCGCCGGCTGGCAAAGCGCTTCGGCATCGTCCCGAGCCGCTACGACGACCGCAACTTCCGGGTCAGGGGCGATGGCTCCACCCCGATCTCGTTCGACCACGTGTCGACCAAGCCCGACCGGGTCACCGATCACGAAGAGTTCTTCGACGGCATCGATGCCGAATCGGGCGAGTGCGTGATCGGCTTCGGCTGGGCCATGGCCGAAGAACTCGACAAATTCGCGTGAATCTCGGCCGCACCGCGGCCGAGATTCCCCCCGTTCTTCGTTCTGGTAGCCCGACGGTTCAGCCTGGTGACTCATCGGGCGGCCAGAACGGAATGTGCGGCCCGGGTCTGACGCGGTGTCAGACTGGCCGGCGTGACCACTGCACTCGTACTCGGCGCCGGCGGCACCGTGGGGATCGCCTACCACGCGGGCGTGCTGCGCGCCCTCGAGGAGGTGGCGGGCTTCGCGCCCGACGACGCCGACCTCGTCATCGGCACGTCGGCCGGATCCATGGTCGGCGCCATCGTCCGGTCGGGTATCAGTACGGCTGATCTCTGGGCCGCGTCGCTGGGTGAACACCCTGACCTCGTGGTGGAGCGCGAGGGAGCGAGCCCGTGGGCCGCGGCGTGGGAGGGTCCGACCGACGTGATCCGCCGGGTGTTCGGGTCGGCCTACGTGCTCCAGCGGTCGATGCTGCGGTTCCCCGTTCCCCACCTGCCCCGGGCGTTGCGGCGGTTGTTCCCCGGCGGCTTCTACACCATCGCCGACGTGGAGGAAACGCTGTCGCAGTTCATGCCGACGGCCTGGCCGGCGAAACCGCTGTGGCTGGTGACGGTCGACGTGCGCACCGGTCGGCGGGTCGTGTTGGGACGCCGGGTCCCGCCCCGGACCGACCTGCACACCGCGGTCGAAGCGTCGTGCGCCATCCCCGGCTTCTTCCAGCCGGTACGGGTGGGGCGACGCACCCTGGTCGACGGCGGCGTCCACTCCACCACCAACCTGGATCTGGCCACCAAGATCGCCCCCGACGTGATCATCGGCGTGGTCCCGATGGCCTTCGATCCGGGGCATGCGCCGGGTGGATTCGACCTCGCCGTTCGCGGCCACGCCCAGAACCGGCTCGCCCGAGAGGTCACCCAGGCCCGCAACCAGGGCGCTCGCACCCTGTTGATCCGCCCCAGCCGGCACGACCTGGCCGCCATGGGCCCCAACCTGATGCGTCGTCGCGGCAACGAGCACGTCACGCGCATCGCCTACGAGTCGGCGGCCCGTCAGCTCGACTCGGCCCGCAGCCGCGACGTGCTCGCCCAGCTGCGAGAGACCGCGCTGGCGTGACCCCGGGCCGCGAGGGGTTCGAGACCCTGTCTCGCATCCTGCGGGCCCGGCACATGGTCCGCGCCTTCACGGCCGAGCCCGTCTCCTCGGAGCTGGTGGATCAGCTGCTGGAGCTCGCCCGTCGTGCGCCCTCGGCCGGCAACACCCGGCCGTGGGAACTGCTGGTCCTCGCGGGCGACGACGTGGACCGCTACTGGACGACGACGTTGGGCGATCGGCGGGCCGGGTTCCGGTGGCAGGGTCTGTTGCGGGCGCCGCTACTGGTGGTGCCCTACGTGCGGCCCGAGGCGTACGTGGAGCGGTATGCCGAACCGGACAAGGCACAGATCGGTCTGGGCGACGGTCCGGAGTGCTGGCCGGTCCCGTACTGGTGGGTCGACGGCGGTGCGCTGGTCGAGAACCTCCTGCTCGCCGTCACGGCGGCCGGGCTGGGCGCCTGCCTGTTCGGTCAGTTCGATCACGAGTCGGCGGTCCGGGCCGCATTCGGCGTGCCGGATGACCGCCGTGCGGTCGGCACGGTCGCCGTCGGCCACTCCGCTCCCGACGTGCCGGGACGGAGCGCGACGCGCCGCCGCCCACCGCTCGACGAGGTCGTCCACCGCGGCCGGTGGTGACGCCTCAGGACAGCTGGGTCGCCAGTTCGGCCGGGTCGCCGGCCGGCAGCCCGCAGGTGTAGTCGCGGCACACGTAGGCGAGGCCGTCCCGACGTCCCTCCCACAGCGGTGACGGATACCGCTCGCCCCATGCCAGCACCGCGTTGGGTCGGTAGGCGTGATGGACGACCGCCACGAGATCGGGCCGGTCGCCGGCCACGACCACCTCGGTGGCGCCGGCGTGGTGGAGGTCGATGGCGGCGAGCAGGACGCCGAAGCCGGACGGTGCCTCGGCGGCGAGCCGGCCGGTGAGGCGGAGGATGGCGTCGGCGTGCGCCCGGTAGCCGTCGTCGCCGACGAGGGCGCCGAGCCGCTGCAGCGCCAGACACGCCGTCGAGTTGGCCGATGGGAGGGCGTTGTCCTGCAGGTCCTTGTCGCGGGTGACCAGCTGCTCGCCGTCCACGCCGGTGGTGAAGAGCCCGCCGTGCTCGGAGTCCCAGAACAACTCGACCATGGCGTCGGCGGTGCGACGGGCGTGATCGATCCAGCGAGCTTCCCCGGTGGCCTCGGCGAGGCGGGTGAAGGCATCGACCAGGGCGGCGTGGTCGCCGGCGAACGCGAGGTGCTTGGCGCCGACATCGGACTGCCAGGAGCGCAGCCATCGGCCGTCGTCGCGGCGCAAGTTCTCCAACAGGAACGTGGCCGTGGCGACCGCGGCATCGATCCAGTCCGGCCGGTCGAGCGCGGCACCGGCCTCGGCGAGCGCGGCCACCCAGTGCCCGTTCCACTCGGTGAGCACCTTGTCGTCGAGTCCGGGTCGCGGTCGGGTGGTGCGGTGCTGGAAGAGGAGCTGGCGGGCCCGTTCGATGGCCTCGTCGCGCTCCCAGCTGCCCCGGTGGTTGGTCCGCGCCGGGATCCATCGGCCCTCGAAGTTGGGTCGGCGGTCGAGCTCCCAGTGCTCGATCGCCGCGTCGGCCAGGTCGGTGTCGTCCAGGACGGCCCGGACCTCGTCGGGTGTGAACACGTAGAAGGCACCCTCCGCGCTGTGGCCGGAGGCATCGAGGGAGTCGGCGTCCTCGGCGGAGGCGATCCCTCCCCCCGGCTGGCGGAGATCGCGGAGCACGTACTCGACGGTCTCGGTGACCACCTGGCGATAGCGCGCCTGGTCGGTGACCTGGAACCCGTGGACGTACAGCCTCACCAGGCCGGCCTGGTCGTAGAGCATCTTCTCGAAGTGCGGTACCACCCAGTGGGGATCGACCGAGTAGCGGGCGAAGCCGCCGCCGAGGTGGTCGTACATCCCTCCGGAGGCCATGGCGTCGAGGGACGTCTCCACCATCGCCTGGGTGACGGTCGAGTCGTTGCGGGCCAGGGTGCGGACCACGAAGTCCAAGTTCTGTGGCGTCGGGAACTTCGGCGCCCCGCCGAACCCACCCCAGTCGTCGTCGTGGATGCTGCGGAAGTGGCGGTAGGCGCCCTCGAGCACCTCGGGTCCGACGATGTCGTCGCCGGATTCGAGTCGTCCCGACCGGCCCAGCGCCTCGGTGAGGTTGCCGGCCTGGTCGAGCAACTCCGGCCGGCGATCGGTCCAGGCATCGACGATGGCCGCCATGAGGTCACCGAAGCCGGGCATGCCGTGGCGCCCGGACGGCGGGAAGTACGTGCCGCCGTAGAACGGGCGGCCGTCGGCCGTCAGGAACACGGTCATCGGCCAGCCACCCCGGCCGGTCAGGGCCTGGACCGCGTCCATGTACACCGCGTCCACGTCGGGGCGTTCCTCGCGGTCGACCTTCACGTTCACGAAGTGCTCGTTCATGTAGGCCGCGGTCGTCTCGTCCTCGAAGGACTCGTGGGCCATCACGTGGCACCAGTGGCAGGCCGAGTAGCCGATCGACAACAGGATGGGGACATCCCGACGCTCGGCCTCGGCCATCGCTTCGGATCCCCAGGGATGCCAGTCGACCGGATTGTCGGCGTGCTGGCGCAGGTAGGGCGATGATTCGTGGGCGAGGAGGTTCACGATGGGGGCATTCGTCGTCGGAGTGGTCACCACTGCTGGGACGGACAAGAACAACTCTTCGAAGGAGGCGGTGAGCCCCGGTTTCACACATCACCTTCGCAGGGAAGCCACGGACATTTCACATTGGTACTGGTCGCGGAGCGGGTCCGAGGTGACGTCCGGGGTGATTCCAGCGCGTGGTGACTGTCAGTCGAGGTGCCAGCGATGCCCATCCGCGAGGAAGTTGTTCAGTTCAGCCGCCGGCATGGGTCTCGCGAGGTAGAAGCCTTGTACGCGCCGGCAGTGCAGCCGCTTGAGGTGGTCGAGTTGCTCGCGGGAATCGACTCCTTCGGCCGTCACCTCGAGGTCCAGCGCGGTCGCCATGGCGAGGATGGCGGCGACGAGTGCGGAGTCGTGAGCGTTCGTCCCGAGACCCTTCACGAAGGCCCGGTCGATCTTCACCGCGTCGAACGGGAAGCGTTTGATGCGATTCAGCGAGGAATATCCCGTTCCGAAGTCGTCGATCGAAAGGTGGAGCCCGAGTGCCTTGAGGTCGACCAGTGTGCTCTCGAAGTAGTCGATGTCCTCGAGGAACACACTCTCGGTCACCTCGAGGTACAGACCTTCACCCGGCGCACCGGTCCTGTGCAGGATGTCCGCGACGAGTCGAGCGATGCCGGGGGCGATCACCTGGCGCACGGAGAGGTTGGCGGCCACGGTTACCGACGGATCGGTTCGTCGCCACTCGATGAGCTGCCGGCAGGCCTGCTCGAGAACCCAGGCCCCGATGGGGATGATGAGACCCGTCTCCTCGGCGAGTGGAATGAACTGGTCCGGCATGATCACCTGCCCTTCGAGATGCTCCCAACGAACGAGAGCTTCCGCGCTCACGATCAGACCGGACGAGAGGTCGAGCACCGGTTGGTAGAGCACGGTGAACTCCTCGCGCTCCAGGGCACGGCGGAGCGCCGTGCTGGTGGTCAGCCGACGCACTGCTCCGGAGCGCATCTCGTCATCGAACACCTCGACTCGGCCCCGACCGTGGGCCTTGGCGCTGTACATGGCGGCGTCGGCCTCGCGCAGCAGATCGTCGGGGGTGGTCTCTCCTCCGCCGACCACCACGCCCGCGCTGGCCGTCGCGGTGATCACGACGTCTTGCGCGGCGAACTCGTAGGGCTGAGCCAGGGCATCCAGGACACGGTCCGCCATCAGGCCGAGCTGGTAGATGGACGCGTCGTCGCAGATGACGACGAACTCGTCGCCGCCGAATCGACCCAGCGTGTCCCCGGCCCGGATCGCCTCGGCGATGCGCTGTCCGGCCTGCTGGAGCAGCTTGTCGCCGACGTCGTGGCCCAACGAATCGTTGACCTCCTTGAAGTTGTCGAGGTCGAGGAACATCACGCCGACCGCCGACTTGCGCCGGTCGGCGGCGGACAGGCCGTGCAGGAGGCGGTCGGTCAGCAACGCCCGGTTCGCAAGTCCGGTGAGCGGGTCGTGGAGCGCTTGTTGGATGAGGTCCGACTCCATGTTCTTCCGCTCGGTGAGGTCTTGGAGCTGGACCGAGAAGTAGTCGGGGTCGCCTGAGGAGTCACGAACGAGGGTGACACTGGTCGAGGTCCACACGACGGTCCCGTCAGGACGGAGATAGCGCCGTTCGTCGGTATGGGCTTCGTGATCGCGAGAGCCTCGCGCTCGTACCGCCTCCAGGAGCGAGATGTCGTCGGGGTGCGCGTACTCGTTCAGTCGATGGCCGATCAGTTGATCCAGGGGCCGGTTGAGCAGCCGGCACGCGGCGCCATTCGCACGCGTCGACACACCATCGAGATCGGCCAGCACCGCACCGATTCCAGCCTGTTCGAAGAGGGCCTCGAAGCGTCGCTCGGCCCCGGCCAAGGTCGCGGCCGACGCGACCTGATCGGTGACGTCGCGGATGTTCACGACGATGCCGGCGATCTCGGGGTCGAGGAGAAGGTTGTTGGCCACCGCCTCGATCCAGATCGTCTCGCCAGCCGTGGTGATCGCCCGTACCCTCACCGGCGCGGCACGGCCTACCTCGGACACTCCCGCCGCGAACGTGATCGCTGCGTTCGGTCGGTCCTCTGGCACCACGAACTCGAGTGCCGACGTGCCGATCATCGCGGTCGGCTCGAGGCCCAGCATCCACGTCGCCGCTGGACTCGCGTAGTCGATGGCGCCGTCGGCGTTGATCACGATGATGAGGTCGGATGAGTTCTGGATCAGCCTGCGGAAATGCCCTTCCGAATGGCGGAGCGCAGCTTCCGTCGCGCGGCTCTCGCGGATGTCGAGCGCGATCGACAACATGGCAGTGAGCTGTCCGATCTCATCGCGCATCGGGTCGCTGGTAACGACGGTCCGACCGAGCGCGGCAAGCAGATCAGCCTGAAAGCGTGCCGCGTCCGCATGCTTCGTCTGCATGGTGGCGTCGATCGCGACGATGCCGACGCCGACGATGTCGTCGTCCGACGAGATCGGGTAGTACATGATTGACCAATGGGATGCCTCGATCTCGTCGACCGAGCTTCCGCGCCGTTCGGCCACGCTCGATCCCGCGACCGCGGCCAGCGTCTCGTTCAGCTGGAGCATGCGGAGCTCATCATTCACGAAGCCGAGGCCGATGGACCCGGCGGTGAGCACCGTCTCCAGTGTGCGCGGCTCCCGAGCCTCCGGACGAGTCACCGGCGTACCTCCCTCCGGCACCTCCACCGGCCCCGTCGCGCCGGTCGAGAGCTGCGGCACGCCGACACCGCCGGCCAATGGTTGGGAACCATGGGTCCTCCTGGTTTCGATCGTTGCACGCAACGTTGCGCTACCAGGGTCCGGAGCACCGCCCCCGAACCAGCGTGTGTGCTGGTCCGACACGTCAGGGTCTCTGTCGCCGTGTCGACGTCACCATACACCCAGCCCATCGACCCGGACAGGGTACGAGTTGGGGCCTCGCGTCCCCGTGCCTGCCTTCCCGACCAAGCCTTTCCTGGCTTTGTCGGCGCCGAAGCGGTACCGTGATTTCGCTGCTCCAGACCTCGGTGGC
This sequence comes from uncultured Acidimicrobiaceae bacterium, assembly GCA_963730345.1. Taxonomy (GTDB): domain Bacteria; phylum Actinomycetota; class Acidimicrobiia; order Acidimicrobiales; family Salinilacustritrichaceae; genus Salinilacustrithrix. Next base: position 126,271 of record CAVSRP010000039.1, on the reverse strand, counting down.
GCTCCCCTGCCAGCGAGCCGAGGTGATCGCATGCGGTTCAACCGTCGCCGGAATGCATGGGCTCTTCGCGGTCGCCCTTCGGCGACGCCGCGTGACCATCCGTGCTTGTCGCTCTGCTGCCGGGAGCTGCCGTTGGCTTTCCGCCGCGACCCCGCTGCCGCCCAACAGTGGCGGCAGCGGGGTCGCCCGTCAGTGGTGGGAGTGTCGAGCCAGGGGCCGCCCCTGCTTCCCGTACGGCTCCACTCCCACTGCTATCCACCGAGGTACCCCAGCTTCCTGTCGAAGCCGGCTTGCCTCCGCGATGAGGACCCCCACCTCATCGCGTAGCGCCACACCCGCTCGCAACACCCTGCTTGCCTGGTGGGGCGGGTGTGACGCTGTGGTTCGCGCGACGTTGTGGGTCATCTCGCGAGACACGGAACGGCGGCGGCGTTCAAGGTTCGGTTGCGATCGGTCGACACTATGAGTACAGCCCCGAGAGGGCACGCCTTGGATTGAACGCAGAGCCCGATGGGGCTCGGTCGACGAGGCACGACGCGGCCTCTCCTCCGTTACGGAAGAGGAACGTCATGAAGCTGCATCCGTTCGATCCCACCGATCGCCGCGCCTCGCGTCGCCAACAGCTCCGCCGTATCGGCGCGCTCGTCGCGACCGCGTCGAGCCTGTTGGTACTGGGGGCGACCGAGCCTGCGTCGGCCGGTACGAGCGGTACCACGACCGCCACCGTCGAGATCACGGGTGGGGCGCTGTCGATCACGGTGCCGACTGATGCCGGCAGCCTCGGAACGAGGGCGAACACGGTGCTCACTGGAACCATCAGCGGTCCGCTCGGTGTCGTGCAGGTCAATGACGCGCGCAGCGCGGTGGCTGGCTCGGGATGGGTGGCCACCGCCATCTCCACCGCGTTCACACCTCCGGCGGGTCCGACCATCGCAGCCAGCGCCGTCGGCTACACCGCGGGAACCATCACCAAGGTCGGCACGGCCACGTTCACGGCGAACGACCCGACCGACCTCACCGGCGCCGCCGCGGTGGTGACCGCGACCGGCATCACCGGCGACAACTCTGCTACCTGGAACCCCACGATCAACGTGGCGGTCCCTGGTGGGATGGCCGCCGGCGTCTACTCGGCGACCATCACCCATTCGGTGACGTGACCTGGTGACGGCGCGGGTACGAGCCGACGGGCGGAAACCCCACCGGGTCCGTCGGCTCGGTTCCCGATTCATCGTCGGTTTCGCCGCGATGGTCGGGATGGCCGCGTTGGCCGCGCCCGCGAGCGCCTCGCCGACGGCGCCAACGGGCACCATCGGCATTCGTCTCCTCGACCAGCCGGCGAGCGAGGCGGGAGACCCGCGAGCGCAGATCTACATCGTCGATCACCTCGCACCGGGTACGGAGATCCAACGCCGGATCGAGGTGTCCACGACGACGTCGGCCGCGCAGGTCCGCTTGTACGCGGCGGCGGCGTCCATCACCGACGGTTCGTTCCTGGGAGCACCGGGCGACACACCCAATGATCTGTCGACGTGGACATCGGTGACGCCTGGTGCGATCACCATGACATCAGGTCAGGTCGCCACCGCGACCGTGACGATCACCGTCCCCCGCGACGCGGCCCCGGGCGAGCACTACGGCGTCGTCTGGGCCGAAACCCGCGCACCGGCCAGCGCGGCCGGCGGGATCACGCAGGTCAACCGGGTCGGCATCCGCCTCTACCTCTCGATCGGGCCGGGGGGACCCCCCGCCGCCGACTTCTCGATCGACTCGCTGGCCGCGGGCCGTTCGGCCGACGGCGTGCGAACCGTCGTCGCCCTCGTCCACAACACCGGCGGCCGGGCGCTCGACATCTCCGGCACGCTCGACCTCCGCACCACCTCCGGCGACCTCCACGCCGGGCCCTATCCCGCCGATCTCGGAACGACGCTGGCCATTGGGGCCAACGAGCCAGTGACGATCACGATCAACACCGACCTGCCCGCCGGCCCCTGGGACGCGCAGATCACCCTGCACAGTGGCCTGGTCGAACGCTCAGCCGTCGCCGAGCTCACGTTCCCCGCCGCCGGCACCTCACCCGCCGTACCCACCGAGCAAGTCGTACCCGATACCAGCGCGTTTCCCGGCACGCTCTTGCTCCTCGTCCTCATCCTGCTCTCCGCCGCCCTCGCCGCCTTTCTCCTGTCTCTGTCACCTCGTCTCCGGGGCGGATCACACTGAGCGGTTTCACGGCCCCGCCCAGGGAAAGAGGGGACGAGCGACACGGCCGCAAGGATCCGGGCTCCGACCGACGTATGGTCGAGCCCCGATGCACGACACCGGGACGGTGCCGTGGGCACGACCGCGGAGGGCGACACGTGAAGTTCGGGATCTTCTACGAGCACCAGTTCCCCCGTCCGTGGGAGGACGGCGCGGAGCACCAGCTCTTCCACGACGCGTTGACCCAGGTGGCCCTGGCCGACCAGCTCGGCATCGACCACGCCTGGGAGGTGGAGCACCACTTCCTCGAGGAGTACAGCCACTCGTCGGCGCCCGAGGTCTTCCTGGCGGCTGCATCCCAGCGGACGACCGACATCCGTCTCGGTCACGGCATCGTTCTGATGCCGCCCGCCTACAACCCGCCGGCTCGCATCGCCGAGCGGATCGCCACCCTCGACATCGTCTCCGACGGCCGGGTCGAATGGGGGACGGGGGAGTCGGCATCACGGGCCGAGCTCGAGGGCTTCAGCATCGATCCGACCCAGCGACGGGCGATGTGGCGCGAGACAGTGGAGCAGGTCGCCAACATGCTGGTCATGGACCCGTACCCCGGCTTCGAGGGCCGGTACTTCTCGATGCCGGCCCGCAACGTGGTGCCCAAGCCGGTGCAGAAGCCGCACCCGCCGCTGTGGGTGGCGTGCTCGAACCGGGAGACCATCCACCTGGCCGCCCAGCTCGGCATCGGAGCCCTCACCTTCGCCTTCGTCGATCCGTCGGAGGCCAGGCACTGGGTCGACGACTACTACGAGACGTTCAAGCGGGAATGCGTCCCGATCGGACACACGGTGAACCCGAACGTGGCCATGGTCACCAGCTTCTCCGTCCACCCGGATCACGACGAGGCGGTGCGACGCGGCCTGGACGGCTTCCGGTTCTTCCAGTTCGCTCTCGCCCATCACTACCGCTTCGGCCTGCACACCCCGGGCCGCACCGACATCTGGGCGCACTACGAAGCCGTGCGTGACACCGTGGGTCTCGACTTCCTGGGCGGTGGTACCGGCGGGATCGGCACGCCGGACGAGTTGCGCCACCACCTGCGGGAGTTCGCCGCGGCCGGTGTGGATCAGACCGTCTTCATCCAGCAGGGGGGCAAGAACCGCCACCAGCACATCTGCGAGGCGTTGGAGTTGTTCGCCGCCGACGTGATGCCCGAGTTCAAGTCGGTCGAAGCGGAGCGGCAGGCGGCCAAGGCCCAGGCGCTGGCCCCGTTCGTGGAGCAGGCGTTCGAGCGCAAGCAGTACCTGGCCGAGCTGGCCGACGACGACATCCCGGTCATCGCCGCCTACGGGCACAGCGTTGCCGAGATCGACATCGACTCGCTGCCCGAAGCGCAGCAGCGTCGCGCCCGGCAGATGCAGCGGCTCCGCGCCGTGGTGGAGGAGGCCGATCGGCGCGCCGGTCGCCGCTGACGGTCAGTCCTCGCTCCCGATCACCCGGCCGCGGTCGACTACGGTTGCTGACACCCACGTCAGGTAGGTCGCGGCGGTCGATCGAACGCTGCGGTGGCGAACAACGCCCTGGAGGAGCACTGATGTCGAACGCGAAGACCGCCCCGTCGGAGGAGCGGGAGGCCTTCCTCGCTGCCTTGGACCTCACCCGGCGTGACGACGGAGTCTGGGAGGGGACGAACACCGGCGACGGCCATGGGGTGATCTTCGGCGGTCAGCTGCTCGCCCAGACGATCGTGGCCGCATCACGGAGCGACGAGAGCAAGCGGGTGCGGTCCGTGCAGACGGTGTTCGCCCGCGGCGGTTCACGGGACGCAGGCGTGACCATCCGGGTCGAGCCGATGCACGCCGGCCGCTCCTTCGCCAGCATGACCGTCTCGGTGGAACAAGGGGATCGTCTGTGCTGTCGATCGCTGGTGCTGCTCGACGCCCCCGACGAGGATCTGGTCACCCACCAGGTGCCACTGCCGGCGCAGTCGACCCCGCCCACCGACGTCGCCGACGGCTGGTGGCAGGTGGCCACGGTCGGAGACGTCGACCTGGCCGATCCCGGCGTCGGCCCCGCCGAGCTGGGAGTCTGGACACGGTTCCCGGGCGCGCCCGCCGACGACGCCGTCGCGCAGGCGATGCTGGCCTACGCCAGCGACGGCTTCCTCATCGGGACCGCGATGCGACCCCACGAAGGCCTCGGTCAATCGATGGCCCACGTGACGGTGGCCACCACCGTCCTGACCCACACGCTGAGCTTCCACGAGCCCTTCGACGCGGGCGAGTGGCTCCTGCTGTCGCACGAGAGCACCCACGCCGCCGAGGGTCGAGCCCACGGCCGTGCCGTGGTGCACACCGCCGACGGCCGCCACGTGGCCTCCTTCGTCCAGGACTCGCTGCTGCGGGCGATGCCGCCACAGTCCGGGTAGCCCTGGTGGACCTCGAGCTCGACGACGAACAGGTGGCGTTGGCCGACTCGGTCTGCACCGTGCTGGCCCGGACCTGGCCCGCCACCGCCCTGCGCCGCCTCGTCGAGGAGGGCACCGGTGGCGACGCCCTCTGGGAGCGGGTCGTGCACCTCGACTGGCCCGCGTTGTGCGTTCCCGAGTCCGATGGCGGGATGGGCTACGGCGTCGTCGAGGCCTCGATCGTGGCCCAGGGTTGCGGGCGGGCAGCGGTCCCCGGTCCGCTCCTCCCCACCACCGGATTGTTCGCTCCTGTCGTGCGCGAGCTCGGTTCCCGGTCACAACGGGCCGAGTTGCTCGGTGGGGTGGCGGCCGGCACCCGCACCGGCACCGCGGCGCTCGCCGAGCTGACGACCTCCATGCCGGCCGGGGAGCTCGACGCCGGCCGTCTCGGCATGCGAGCCACGCCGGACGGGGCCGGTTGGACGCTCGATGGCACGGCGCGATCCGTCGTCGACGCCGCGACGGTCGACCTCATCGTGGTACCGGCCCAGATCATCGGTGCGTCGGGGATGGGCGTGTTCGTGGTTGATCCTTCCGACCCCGGCGTCGGGGTGATCCCGGTGCGGTCCCTCGATGCCAGCCGCGGCCTTGCCCACGTCCAACTCGACGGGGTGCGGGTCGCGTCCGATGCGGTGCTCGGCCGCCCTGGCGACCGCAGCACATCGGATGGGCTGGCTCGGGCCCTCGACGAGGCGGTGACGGTGGTGGCCGCCGAGCTGGTCGGCACCTGCTCGACGATCTTCGACCTCACCCTCGAACACGCCAAGACCCGCGAGCAGTTCGGGGTGCCGATCGGTTCGTTCCAGGCGGTGAAGCACCGGTTGGCCGACGCCTACCTCGCCCTGGAGGCGGCGCGTGCCGCGGTGCTGGTGGCGGGTGCGGCCATCGACGAGGACGATCGAGGGCGGCGGGCTGCCGCCTCCACCGCCAAGGCGCTGGCCGGAGATGCGGCGGCCATTCTCACCCGCGAGGGGATCCAGCTGCTCGGCGGTCTGGGCTTCACCTGGGAGCACGACATGCACCTGTACGTCAAGCGGGCGGTGGCCTCCAGCGCACTGCTGGGGACCGCCGAGGCGCACCGCCAGCGGGTGGCCGGGCTGATCGGGCTGGTGACGGCGTCATGACCGACGAGCGCGCCGGTCGTCGGGTGCTGATCACCGGCGGGAGCAGCGGCATCGGGCTCGCGGTGGGGCGAGGGCTCGTGGCAAGGAGCTACGACGTCGTCCTCAACGCCCGCCGTGAGGGTCCGTTGGCCGAGGCTGCCGCGTCCATCGGTGCGCGCTGGGTCGCCGGCGACTGTGCCGACGAGGCCGACGCCCTCCGGGTGGCCGACACGGCGGGACCCTTCGACCTGCTGGTCCACGCCGCCGGGATGATGGACGGCACCTTCGTCCGCAAGGAGTCGGTGGACGCGTTCGACGCCGTGGTGCGGGCCAACCTGCGGTCGGCGTTCCTCGTCAGCCGGGCGGTGCTGGCGACGATGCCACCGGGAGGGCGGATCATCTTCGTGTCGTCGTCCTCGGCGCACACCCCCCAGCCCGGGAAGGCGGGCTACTCCGCCTCGAAGGCGGGGCTCAACGCCTTCGCCGGCGCGCTGGCCAGGGAGGTCGAGCGGGACGGCATCGCGGTCCACACCGTGACCCCGGGTCCGGTCGCCACGCCGATGCTCGACGACGTGCACTTCCCGATGCACGCACTCGAGGTCGAGCAGGTCGCCGCCGCCGTGCTGTGGCTCGACACCCTCGACCCGTCGGTCGTCCTGCCCGAGGTGGAGCTACGGGCCACCACAGTCGGGCCCTTCGCACCGGAGCTGTTCGTCCCCGAGGCCGCTCGTGCCCTCGGTCGCACCACCATCGGAGAAGACGGATGATCGTGAACCACGTCGGCCTACGGGTCAGTGACCTCGACCGGTCGACTCGCTTCTACACCGCCCTCGGATTCACCGAGGTGATGGCCATGGACATTCCCGATCAGCCCATGTGCCGGCTCCTGCGGGTGTCACCCCCGGCCGGCGCCCGGGCCGTCTACCTCACCAACGGCCCGTTCGTGCTCGAGCTCCTCGGGTTCGCCCACCACGCGGCGCGGCCCGTGGACCGGGCCATGACCGACACCGGGCTGACCCACTTGTCGATCGGGGTCGACGACGTGGCCGCCGCCAAGGCCGTCGTCGCCGACCACGGCGGCGAGGTGCTCGACGACACCGACGTGCAGGCGGCCGTGATGGTCCGCGATCCCGACGGTCAGCTCATCGAGCTGCTCGACGTGACCTTCCGCCCCGTCACCCCCGACTGACCGATCGGTTCTTGTCGCCGGAACGGGGCGCTCAGCGCCCGATCCTGGGACAAGAACGCCATTGAATGGGGTCAGCGGAAGTCGAAGGCGCACTTGATGGCGCCGGTCTCGCCCTGGTCGATGAGGGTCTGGAACGCGTCGCGCCACCGGTCGAGCTCGAAGGTGTGGGTGAGCATGCCGGAGAGGTCGATGCCGCCGTCGCGGACGAGGTCGAAGTAGTGGGCCATGGCGTGTCGGCGCACACCGTCGACCTCCTCGATCCCGAAGGCGTTGGACCCGACGAGGCGCGCCTCCTTGAAGTACCACGGCGTCCACTCGCACCGGCCCATCGACGACAGGCCCATCTCGACGATCGACCCGCGGGAGCGGAGCACCCGGAGCCCGACCTCGAGGGTGTCGGGGCCGCCCACCGTGTCGTAGACCACGTCGACGCCACCCGGCCAGGCGATCGGCAGGCCGTCCCACGGCTGGCGGAGCACGCCACCGGACCACGCCGCCAGCTCCTCGACCAGTTGCGCGCGCGGCTCGTGGGCGAACGTGCGGGCGCCCAACCGGCGGGCGAGGGCCGTCTGGGCCGGCCAGCGGGCCACGGTGGCGACCTCGACGTCGGGATGGAGGGCGCCGAGGATGGCGGTGGCGCAGGTGCCGAGCGCGCCGGCGCCGTACACGACCGCCCGCCCGCCTGCCGGGGGTGGTGTCCGGGTCACGGCGTGGAGGGCCACCGAGAAGGGATCGGCCAGGACGGCGACCTCGTCGGTGACGTCGTCAGGTACCGGGATCAGCATCCGGCGGTGGGCCGGGAGCAGCTCGGCGAAGCCTCCGGTGGCGTCGGAGGAGTTGCCGGTGTGGATCCCCGGCGTGAGCGAACCGTCGTGGAAGTGCCAGCACAGGCTGAAGTCGCCGGCCTCGCACGCCGGGCACGGTGGCTCGATGCCGCGCACCTCGCACGACAGCCACGGGTTGAGCACGACGCGCTGGCCGGGCTCGACCCCGGCGTCGGGGCCGGCATCGTCGACGGTGGCGACCACCTCGTGTCCCAGCACCTGGGGGAACGAGATGAACGCCGTCATCGGGGAGTCGCCGGCGTCCTCGAAGTCCATCAGCACCTGCTTGGTGTCGCTACCGCAGATGCCGGTGAGCCGGGTGCGCAGGACCGTCCACTCCGGCCCCCGGACGCCCGGCGCGGGGATCTCACGCAGCTGCATCGGAGTCGTCGCCAGGTGGCGCACCAGCCGAGGAGCGTCGGGCGCCGGCGGCGGCACGGGGTCGGAGCCCTCGCCGAACACGAGCGCCCTCACGGCGTCGTCTCCGTCCGGGCCATCTGCGCCGCGCCGGCGAGGTACGCCTCGGGGTCGGACGTCTTGCACTCGACGATCGAACGGAGATCGGGGCTGTAGACCTCGAACGCGTCGCCGTCGATGGCATCGACGATGGCTTCGGCCACGGTCTCCGGGGGTTCCAGCGCCCCGTCGTCGTGGGCCGGGTCGCTGCCGGGCCGGTCCCAGATCTCGGTGTCGATGGCACCGGGGACGACCAGCCGCACGTCGACCGGCTCGTCCCCCAGGTCGATGGCCACGCTCTCGGCCCAGCCGGCGATGGCGAACGTGCTGGCGCAGTAGGCCGCCTCGTCGGGGATGCCCAGGCGGCCGCCCATGCTCGACACGTCCAGCTGGCAGCCCCGGCCCCGCCGGAGCATGCCGGGCAGCGTCGCCATCGTCATCCGGACGGGGACGTGGAAAACGACGAACCTGACATGCGTGTCAGTCTGGCACCGCCCGCCGCCCAGCGCCTGCCACCCGGCCGTTCCGGCACCACATCGTGCGGCCGAGGACCGAGGAGTGTGGCGCCAGAACCGAGGTGGGCGAGGGGTCAGGGGGCGACGCCGGCGAGGCGGGTCGCGGCCCGGTGGGCGAGGGCGGCGAGGGTCAGGGTGGGGTTGTAGCCGGCCGCGGTCACGAAGACCGACGAGTCGCACACCAGCACGTTGTCGATGTCCCACAGCCGCTGGTCGGGGGAGACCACCGAGGTCCTCGGATCCGATCCCATGCGGGCGGTACCCATGACGTGCCGGCTGGCCGGGGCCAGCCCGAGCGGGCTGGACGCGGCGTGGAGGTCGATGTCGTGCTGGGGCGGCGACGTCGCGGAGAACGCCACCTCGGCGCCGGCATCGGCCAACAGGGCCTCGTGACGCGCCGCGACGTGGGCCGACGCCGCCAGCTCGTGGCGGTGCGGGGCGTAGGTGACGCGCCCGGCCGGGAACCCCCACGCGTCGCGGACCGCGGGATCGAGGTCGACCCGGTTCGACGCCTGGGGGAGATCCTCGCCCTGGCACGTGAGGGCCCACAGCCGTCGCCGGAGCGCGCTGTCGGCCATCGACGTCAGGTGCTGGGCGCCGGCCGGATACGTCAACGATTCGTCGATGGGGCCGGGCCCCGATCCGTGCTCGACCACACCACCGCGCACCCACGGCAGTCCTGCGGCGTCGGCCACGGCGCGCAGCTCGGGGGTGTCGATCATGAAGTCGTCGTGGAGGTGGGTGACGCTGCGACCTCGTTCACCGCCGGTCGGCTCGGGGAAGATCCCGACCGTGAAGGTCTGGAAGTGGAACATGAGGTGACGGCCGACCAGATCCCCGCCGAGCCGGTTGCGCAGCAACAGCCGCGGGGTCTCGAATGCGCCGGCGGCGACGACGACGGCGCGCTCGGCACGCAGCTCGCGGACGGGTGCGTCCGGGTAGCGGGTGAGGTCGAGATAGCGGACACCCGTGGCCCGGCGACCGGACGCGTCGAGTGTGATCTCGGTGACGGAGGCCTCCGGCACGATGGTGCACCGGCCGCTCTGCAGGGCGCGCTGCAGGGCCGAGATCGGATCGCCCTTGGCGTGGATCGGACACCCGTACCCGCCGCAGAAGCCGCAGTCGACGCACGCCGGCCGGCCGCCGTACGTCGCGCTGTTGACGCCGGTCGGCGCCCGGTAGGGGTGCAACCCGGCCCGCTCCGCCGCGGCCGCGCTGACCAGGGCCATCGGCATGTCGGGGCCGGGGGCCATGGGGAACGGCCCGCTGCGCCAGGCGGCGAACGGGTTGGCGCCGTCCTCGCCCGCCACGCCGAAGGCGTCCTCGACCGCGCGGTAGTGCGGCTCGAGCTCGTCGTAGTCGACCGGCCAGTCGTCGACCGCGGCGTCGTCGATCGGTCCCCGGGCGCTGCGCAGACCGAAGTCCTCCTCCCGGAAGCGGGGGAGCTTGGCGTCGGCGTGCACGCCGCCCCCGCCGACGGTGGAGGGGAGGTTGTTCACCTCGCCGGTCAGCAACCGGTCACCGTCCTGTTCGCTGCGCCGGTAGGTGCGGGGTTCGAGCAGGGGGTCGGGGCCGAGCAGGTGGCGACGGTGGGCCGCGATCTCGTCGTTGGCGAAGTGGTGGAGGGGCTGGTGCGGTGGCGCGAGGTCGACCAGGTGGTTCCGACCCTTCTCGACCACGATGACCGTCCACCCGGCCGCGGTCAGCACGTCGGCGACCGTGGCACCGCCCGGCCCCGAACCGATGACGACGACATCGCAGTCGGTCATGTCTGCGGGCGGGCCGGCGGGAACATCGGCTCGGGGAACTGGACGCGCTGCCATCCTCCGCCGGCGCGGTTGCCGCCGTAGGCCGGATCGCCGTAGGTGGCCTCGCACGCGTGCTGGCGCAGGACGTCGTCGTCACCGGGGCGACGCTGGTCGTCGAGGAGTCGGCGGTAGGTGGCGCGCAGATCAGCGATCCGGCGCTCCCACGCATGCCGCTCCCACGGTCCGAGGTCGAGCCAGGCCGGTCCGTCGCCGGCCCACGCTCCGGGTGCGGCCCAGATCCGGGGCGGGTCGTGGTCCAGCGCGGTCAGCAGGCGCTCCACGTAGTCGACGGCACCGAGCGCGGCGGCGCCGGGGACCTGGGCATCGAGCGCGGCCGCGACGACAGCCCGCTCGTGCTCGTCGAACCAGCTCATCGGCTCCGTGACGCGCGGCGGCCGCCGAAGAGGCCGACGTGGAGGATCCCCGCCAGCGTGTCGAGCAGCGCGGTCCGCTCGGTGCGGACGATGCCGGCGAGGGCGAAGGTGATCGACCGCTCGACCATCGACACCATGGCCAGCGCGGCGAGGGTGGGGTCCGGGACCGGCACCGGGTCGTTCTCCTCGACCCGTTCGACCAGCCGTTCGATGAACGATCGCAGGACGTGTGCCCCCTCGCGGGCGAGCTCGGTGTCGGAGGCGTTGGCCTCGTTCCAGGCCTGGATGATCGGCAGGTAGCGGGCGTAGAGGTCGTGGAACTCCCCGAGCCAGCTGCGCAACGCCCGATAGCCGGTGGCCCCGGCGCCGATGGGCGGCAGCTCACCGGCCAGGTCACGCATCTCGGTGACCACGTCGTCGACCAGCGTGCGGAACAGGTCGTCCTTGGAGGCGAAGTAGAGGTAGAAGGTCCCGTGCGACACATCGGCCTCGTCGCACACGTCGTCGACCCGGGCGGCGTGGAAGCCGCGCTCGGCGAACACGACGAGGGCGGCGTCGAGCAGCTTGGCCACGTTGCGGCGCCCGGCCGTGCGCAACTGCCGGTTCTGCGCTGGCTGTCCACCGCGGGCGCGAGCATCGCCCTGCGGGGCGGCGGGGACCTCGTCGGTGGTCACTGGCCGCTCGCGGCGTGGACGAGGTCGGCGGCGACGGAGGCGAGGCGCCGTCGATCGGGCTTCTGGCTGGTGAGGAACGGCACCTGGTTGCCATCGATCAGGAAGACGTGGCGCGGCAACTTGTACGACGACAGCTGCTCGCGGAGCTCGGCGGAGATCCGTGCCGGTTCGTCGGCGGAGCTCGGCTCGCCGGCCTCGGGCACGACCAGGGCCACGACGTCCTGGCCTCGTTCGGGGTGGTCGACGCCGAACACGTAGGCCTGCCCGACGCCGTCGATGCCGACCAACGCTCGCTCGACCTCGGTGGGGGCGACGTTGGAACCGTTGGCCTTGATGAGATCGGACCGGCGGCCGGTGAAGAAGAACCACCCGTCCCGGAACAGGCCACGGTCGCCGGTGTGGTACCAGCCGTCGTCGTCGAAGACATCGGCCCGCTCGTGCTTGTACAGCCCGAGCATCACGCTGTAGCCGCGCACCAGGACCTCGCCCTCGGTGCCCTCGGGCACGTCGTTGCCCCCGGCATCGACGATGCGGTGCGACACGCCGGGTACCTCGTGGCCGAAGGCGCCCCGGTACTCCTCGGGAGCGCCGCGCAGATCGTCGTCGAGCGTCCAGAACGTGTGGGGGCCGCCCGTCTCGGACATGCCCAGCGAGGTGACGCCGAGCGACGGGTCATCGGGCCGGCACTCCGGGGCCCGTCCCTCGTAGAACGTGCCCAGGCGCAGGGCAGACAGGTCGGCGGTGGCGTAGTCGGGGTGGGCGGTGAGCGTGGCGCCGATCGATGGCCACGCGCTCACGCACGAGACGTGCTCGCGCTCGAGGAGGTGCAGGGCCTCGCCGGCATCGAGCCGCGACTGGGTCACGAACGCGGCGCCCACCGAGAGCGCTCGCAGGAGCGTGAAGGCGAACCCACCGACCCAGCACAGCGGCATCGGTGTCCAGATCCGGTCGTCAGGCCCGATGCCCGACATGGCGGCCAGGTTGCGGGCGTGGCGGAGCAACGGACCGTTGCCGTGAACCACGCCCTTGGGTTCGCCGGTGGAGCCCGACGTGTAGGTGATCAGCATCGGGTCGGCCGAGGTGACGTCGTCTTCCATCGCCCGGGCCACGGCGCCCAGGGCGGCCTCGGGTGGGGTGGCGAGGTCGTGGCCGATCCCCGTGGTGGCCCAAGGGTGCGGAGCCTCGTCCCAGAACAGGACGTGTCGCAGCTGGGGGAGTTCGGGCAACAGCAGAGGCTCGGGGGCGGTGGCCGATGCCAGCCCCGGGGCGATGTCGAGCAGTCGAGCCGCGTAGTCGTGGGGTTCGAACACGGGGGCGGCCACCAACATCTGGACGTCGGCGTGGCGCAGCATGGTGGCCAACTCGGGGGTCTTGTAGAACGTGTTGACCGGCGTGGCGACCGCGCCGATGCGGGTGACGGCGGCCCAGGCAGTCACCCAGGCGGCACCGTTGGGGAGGAGGACCCCGACCCGGGTGCCCTTGCCGGCCCCGAACGCCACCAGCCGAGAGGCGAGGGTTGCTGAGGCCTGATCGAGCTCAGCGTAGGTGAGGCGCTCGTCGGGCGTGGCGACGGCGAGGTTCTCGGGGTGGGTGGCGACGGCGTGGCGGAGCAGACCGGTCACCGTCGGGGCGTGTACCGGGAAGGTCGGTGAGCCCGAGCCCGACCAGATGGCGCCGGCCGCCGGGCCGCCGGGACCGGCGCTCATCGCCACGGCCCGGTGTCGTCGGGCGGCGGCTGGGCAAGTGTGACGCTCACGTCAGGGATGGTAGCGTCCGAGTGTGGACACGGGGCTCGCCAACCGCGTCGCCGTCGTGACCGGGGCCGGCCGGGGGATCGGCCGGCAGGTGGCCATGGATCTGGCGTCCGAGGGCGCGCACGTGATCGCCTGTGCTCGCACCACGGCCGATCTCGAGTCGCTGGCCGACGAGGCTCCGGGTCCGGGATCGGTCGTCCCGTTCCCCGTCGACGTGGCGGACGCATCCGCGGCGGCGGCGGTCGTGACTGCCGCGCTCGATCGCTTCGACCGGTTGGACGTGCTGGTCAACAACGCGGGCGGGCCGGCGGCAGCGCGCCTCGATCACATGACCGCGACGCGGTGGCGGGCGGCCTTCGACGTCGACTTCTTCGCAGCTGCTGAGCTGTCGGTCGCCGCGGTCGAGCCGATGCGAGCCGCGGGCTGGGGCCGGATCGTGAACGTGGCGTCGACGTACGCGCGCGAACCGGACCCCGCCTTCGCGGCGTACGGCGCGGCCAAGGCAGCCCTCGTGAACCTGACCAAGAGCTTCGCCCGGGCCTATTCGGCCGAGGGCGTGCACACCAACTGCGTGATCCCGGGCGTGGTCCTGACCGAAGGCACCCTCGCCAACGCCCAGCGGGCTGCGGAGCGGACCGGGACCTCGGTCGAGGCAGTCCTCGATCGGACGATGGCCAACGACCCGGTGGCGGCGGGCCGATTCGGCGAGCCCGCCGAGGTGTCCGCGGCTGTCTGCTTCCTGGCGTCGGAGGCGGCGAGCTGGATCAGCGGCGCGTGTCTCGCCGTGGACGGCAGCACCCTCCGCGTGGCGCCGTGACCGGCTCAGGGTTCGAACAGCCGGTCGACCGCGGTGCGGTCGACCTTGCCCATGGCGTTGCGGGGCAGGGCCTCGACCACCACGATCCGCTCCGGCACCTTGTAGCGGGCGAGCTCGTGCCGGCAACGTTCGGTGATCTCCTCGGTCGTGAGCTCGGCCCCGTCGTCGATCTCGACGGCGGCCACCACCCGTTCGCCGAGACGCTCGTCGGCCACGCCGGTCACCGCACTGCCCGCCACGCCGTCGATGGCATGCAGGACGCGCTCGACCTCGGCGGGGTACACGTTGGCGCCGCCGCGGACGATGACCAGGTTCTTGCGATCACGCACGGACAGCCATCCCTCGGCGTCGACCAGGCCGACGTCGCCGGTGTGCACCACGCCACCGGCGAGGACCGTCTCGGTGGCCTCCGGACGGTTCCAGTAGCCGAGCATCGGCGTGTAGCAGCCGGCGAACGGACCCGACGTGGCGGGTGCCAGGCACAGCTCCCCGACCGCGTCATCGCGCACCGGTTGGCCGTCGTCGTCCAGCACCCGGACGTCGAGATGGGGCAGCACGCGGCCGCTGGCGCCGGGGACGTTGGTGCCGTCGGGCGGGTCGATGCTCACCACCGTGGGAGCCTCGGACAGCCCGTAGGTGCCGATGATCTGGAGCCCGAACCGCTCGGCGAACCGCTGGCGCAGCGCCTCGGGCAGATCGGACCCGCCCGACCAGACCTCGTCGAGGGTGGCGAGCATGTCCGGGGTGACGTCGGACGAGGTGGCCAGGCTGTGGAGGATGGCCGGTGGGCCGTTCCAGACCGTGACCCGCTCCCGGTCGATCCAGTCGGCCACCCCCTCGGCGTGGAGCTGGTCCATGATCACGGTGGTGCCCTCCGCCTGGGCCACCAGCAGCGTGGTCAGCACCATCATGTTGAGGATCGTCAGGGGCAGGCAATCTCCCTTGCGGAGCTGCGGTCCGTAGTCGCGGCTCTCCGCGAGGACCGCCCCCGGCAGCAACAGGTTGCGCTGGGAGTGGATCGCGCCCTTCGGGCGCCCGGTGGTCCCGCTGGTGTAGGCCAACCCGGCGGGTGCGTCGGGATCGACGGGTGCCAACCGCCGCGTGGGCGCCGCCACCTCCATGGCGGCGCGCCACGAGGCGTCGTCGACGATGGCGCGCAGGTCCGGGAGCCCGCGACGGTGGGGGGTCAGGGAGTCGGCGGTGGGGAGGTCGCACAGCAGCAGCGACGACTCCGAGTCGGCGAGCAGGAACGCTTTCTCGGGCGGTGCCAGGGCCTGGTTGATCCCGACCCAGATGGCGCCGAGGCGCATGGCACCGTGGAACGCCACGATGATGTCGGCTTCGTTGGGGAGCACGGCCGCAACGCGGTCGCCGGCGCGCACGCCGAGCTCGGTCAGCGCGGCTGCGGCCCGGCCGCAGGCCCCGTCCAGTTCGCGGTAGCTCCAGCGCACCCGGCGGGTGACCAGCGCCTCCCGATCGGGAGCGTTCGACAGCGGGGAGGCGAGCACGTCGCCGATCCGGACAGGCATTTCGAACGCGCGAGTCATGTTCGTATGATCGTTCATGGACCGATCGGTACGCACAACGGAGGGTGGTGAGCGTGGACTACGAGCTCGGTGCACCCGCCGACGCCCTGCGGACCCGGCTGCGGGAGCTGATCGCCGCCGAGATCCCCGCCGGCTGGCTCGGCGCCTTCTCCGACGATCCCGACGACCTCGCTCGGGCGCAACGCTTCTGCCGCCGGCTCGCCGACGAGGGTCTGCTCACGTTGTCGTGGCCCGAGGAGTACGGGGGCGCCGGTGGATCGGTCTGGGACCAGACGGTCGTGCGCGAGGAGATGTGGGCCCACCACGAGCCCCGCGGTGCCCAGTACATGGGGCTCAACTGGGTCGGCCCGGCGATCATGGCCTACGGCACGGACGAGCAGAAGGCCCGGTTCCTGCCGCCCATCGCCCGGGGTGAGGTCATCTGGTGCCAGGGCTTCAGCGAGCCCGACGCCGGCTCCGACCTCGCCGCCCTCACCACCCGCGCCGACCCCATCGACGCGTCGGGAGTCGTTCTGGACCAGGCCGGCGTTGGGAGCGCCAGCGAGCAGCCGGCACGCGGCGCTGCGGAGCAGACCGCCATGTTCCGTCTGAACGGGCAGAAGATCTGGACCTCGTACGCCGAGATGGCCCAGTGGTGCGTGCTGGCGGCCCGGGTCGGACCGAAGGGGAAGCGCAAGCACGAGGGCATCACCATGTTCCTGGTGCCGATGGACCGGGAGGGCGTGACCGTCCAGCCCATCCGCAGCATGCTCGGCCGCCACCACCTCAACGAGGTGTTCTTCGACGACGTGGAGGTCGGTCCGGACGAGGTGCTGGGCGACCTGGGCGACGGGTGGAGCGTGATCCGGCGGGCGCTGGCCCACGAGCGGGTCGGCATCGCCCGCTACGCCCGCTGCGAACGCCTCCTCGCGATGGCCGCCGAGGCGCTCGGGGGGATCGGCGCCCTGCCCGCCGCGCTGCGTCCGGCGTGGGCTCGGGCCCTGGTGCAGGTGCGGGCCGCCCGGCTGCTCGCCTACCGCACGGTGGAGGAGCAGGAGCGAGGCGAACCCCAGGACGCCACGGCCAGCGCCGCCCGCCTCGCCATCGTCCAGTGCGACCAGGCCGTGGCCGAGCTGCTCTATCAGGTGCTCGAGGACCGCAGCCTCGAGGCGGGTCCCAGCGCCCCGCTCGCCGGGGCGGTCGAGGACCACTGGCGATACGCCCAGGCGGCCACCGTGGCCTCGGGCACCATCGAGGTCCAGCGCATCATCGTGTCCCGTGCCCTGATCGGAGCCGCTCGATGAGGAGGACCCGGTGAACCCGCACCTGGGCGACGACGCGCGCTCCTTCGGCGAGATCGCGGCCAAGGCCTTCGCTGATGCCGGGGGCGTCGACCTCGCCCGCCGGGCCGAGGCCGACCCCTCGTTGCGGGCATCGGTCATCGCTCCGTTGCTCGACCAGCTCGGTGCCGCCGACCTCGACGCCGCCGCCGACCCCGACTCGGCCGAGGCGGCCGCGGCGCTGTGCCGGGCCGCCGGCGCGACCGTCCTGCCGTACCCGGTGGTGCCCGCGGTGTTCGCCACCCCCCTCGCCCTCCGCCCGGGACGCCAACCAGGTCGGCTTCCGGCGCTCGATGCGTCGACCTCGCGGGTCGACCACGCCGACGTGTTCCCGGAGTGGCGGGTCGCCACCATCGATGGGGAGGCTGTTGCCGGTCGCCCCGCCGGGAACCGGCTCGGCACCCGGCTGGGCCCGTTCGTGGGCGATGTCGCTGCCACCGGCGACGCCGCCGTGACCGCCGCCGAAGTCGCCCTGCATCTCACGCTCACCGGGTTCGTCGTCGCCGGCGCCCTGGAGGCCGCCGTCGGCCTCGCCACCGGTCACGTGGTGGAGCGGGTCCAGTTCGACCAGCCGCTGTCGAAGTTCCAGGCCGTCCAGTTCCAGCTGGCCGATGCCCACGTGGCCGTCGCCGGCGTGGACGAGCTGGTCCAGTTCGCCCTGTGGCGGTGCCACGCCGCACCCGACGAGGCCATCGCCGATGGTCTGGCGGCGCGGGTCGGCGCGCTCGACGCCGCCCGGACCGTTCTGCGCATCACCCAGCAGCTCCACGGCGCCTCCGGGCTGTGCGACGAGTACGACATCTCGGTGATCGTCCGGCACCTCCAGCCCGCGCTCCGGTTGCCCTTCGGGGCCGAGACCACCGCCGACCTGCTGGCCGACGCCATCGAGCGCAGCGGCTTCGCCGGCCTGTTCCCCCACGGCGGCGCGGCGTGACGACGTTCGACGGCCCGCCGCTCGCTCGCGCCGACGGCGTCGGTGCGCTGACGTTGGGCGGGCTCCTGCTCGAGACCTGTGCCCGCCACGCCGAGCGCGAAGCGCTGGTGTTCGACGATCCCCTCCGCGGCGGGGAGACGGTCCGCTGGACCTACGCCGACGTCGAGCGGGAGTCGCGGGCCGTGGCCGCCGGCCTCGTGGCCCGCCACATCGGGCTCGGCACCCGCATCGGGATCGTCATGGGCAATCGGCCCGAGGCGGTCGCCGCCGTGTTCGGCACTGCGCTGGCCGGTGGGGTGGCCGTGCCGTTGTCGACCTTCTCGACCGCCGACGAGCTCGTCGACCTGCTGGCCCGGTCGGCCGTGTCCGGGGTGCTCACCCAGGCGACGCTGCTGGGCCGCGACCTCGGTACCGAGGTCGACGGACTCGTCGGCCGCCCCGACCTTCCCTTCCTCGAATGGACCGTCGCCGTCGGCACTCCCGCGTGGGAGCAGTTCCTCGCCGCCGGCGAACCGCACGGCGGCGACGTCGACGCCCGCGCCGCGCAGGTGGGCCCGGGCGACCCCGGCCTCATCCTGTTCAGCTCCGGCACCACCAGCGAGCCCAAGGGGATGATCCACCTGCACCGGGCGCCGGCGCTCCAGTCGTGGCTCCACGTCGACATCTTCCGCCGCCGGCCCGACACCCGCCTGTGGGCACCGCTGCCCCTGTTCTGGACCGCCGGGCTCACCACCGCCCTGGGCCCCACGCTGGCGGCGGGCGGTTGCGTCGTCCTCCAGGAGACCTTCGACGCCGGCGGCGCCCTCCGCCTGCTCGAGCGCGAACGGGTCACCGAGCCCTACACGCTCCCGCACCAGGCCAGCGCCCTGGCCGAGCACCCCGACTGGGCCACCACCGACCTGTCGTCGCTGCGGGAGGTGTACGGCAAGTCGGTCTTCACCCGCCACCCCACCGTCGACGGTGACACCACCTGGACCATGCCCATCGCCTACGGCATGTCCGAGACCTGCGCCAGCGTCGTCAGTCATCGGTGGTCGAACACCCGGGAGGAGATGAAGGCCAGCACCGGGCTGCTGCTACCCGGCGTCCGGCTCCGCATCGTCGACCCCGACACCGGCGAGGCCCTCGGCCCCGGCCAGGACGGCGAGATCGCGGTGGCCGGGCCCAGCGTCCTCGACCGCTACGTGGGCAAGACCCGGGACGAGACCCTCGACGCCGACGGCTTCCTCCACACCGGCGACGCCGGCTACGTCGACGACGAAGGCGCCGTCCACTGGACCGGCCGGCGGACCGAGATGATCAAGACCGCGGGCGCCAACGTCTCGCCCGCCGAGCTGGAGTTCGCCCTCCGGGCCTGTCCCGACGTTCGGCGGGCCAAGGTGATCGGCCTCCCCGACGACCGACTCGGCGAGGTCGTCACCCTCTGCGCCGAGGTCGCCGAGGACAGCGCGGTCACCGCCGACGACCTCCGGACCTTCCTCGCCGATCGGGTGGCGAAGTACAAGGTCCCCCGCCACGTCCTGTTCTTCGCCCCCGGCGAGCTGCCCACCACCGGCAGCGACACCAAGGTCCGGGACGACGAACTCATCGCCATCGCCACCAGCCGTCTCGCTGCGGCCCCCGGTCCCGCCTGACCACGTACAGGAGCATCGACCATGTCCACCACCTCCGACTCCGACACCGGTACCGGCCAGCCCGCCGAGGAGCCGGTGCTCGACACGTCCGACCTCGATCGTCACATGGGCGTGCCCATGCGCCCGGGCGAGCTCAACGACGACGTGACGGCCAGCGACATCCGCCGGTGGGCCCAGGCCATGCACTATCCCAACCCGCTCCACTACGACATGCGGTGGGTGGCGGAGAGCCGCTTCGGCGAACTGGTGGCCCCCCAGTCGTTCACCGTGGCCTGCGACACCAGCCACGGGTGCTCGCCGGCCCAGGTGGGCCGCATCCCCAACTCGCATCTGATCTTCGGCGGCGACGAGTGGTGGTTCTTCGGGCCCCGCATCCGGCCCGGCGACCACCTCGTCTGCCACCGGATGCCCTACGACTACAAGGTCACCGAGACCAGCTTCGCCGGCCCCACCTGCTTCCAGCGCGGCGACACCCTCTACATCAACCAGCGCGGCGAGCGCGTCGCCCAGCAGCGCTCCACCGCCATCCGCTACCCGGTGCGCGAAGCCAAGGAGAAGAAGGTCTTCGACGAGGCCCGCGACCCGGAGTGGACCGACGCCGAGCTCGACGAGCTGGAGGAGCGCAAGATGGCCTTCATCGAGCAGATCCAGCAACTCCGCCACGACAAGCGCCTGTTCTCCAGCGTGGCGGTCGGCGATCGGCTGGCCGAACACGTCCTCGGCCCGCACAGCCTGGCCAGCTTCGCCACCGAGTGGCGGGCCTATCCCATGACCATCTGGGGTGGCATGAAGACCGGGCCCACCACGGTCAGCGCCCTCGACCTCGGCTACACCAAGGAGATGGCCGGCTTCGAGGGCGACAAACGCATGGAGCGCACCAACCCCGAGCTGACCGACGGCGCCTACTACGGCCCGTCCCGCGGCCATCTCCAGCCTCGCTGGGCCCACCACGTCGGGATGGCCCGCGGCTACGGCTACGGCGCCTCGATGGGCGCCTGGATCCTCGACTACGTGGCGGCGTGGGCGGGGGAGTGGGGCGAGATCGTCCACGCCAACGCCCAGTACCGCAACCCGGCCTTCACCGGCGACGCCACCTTCCTCGCCGGCGAGGTGGTCGAGCTGCGCCAGGAGCGCCGCCAGAGCCTGGCCATCGTGGCGGTCGAGCTGACGAACCAGACCGGCACGACGATGGCCAAGGCCACCGTCGACGTCGCCCTCCCGGTCGAGTAGTCGACGCTGGTGCGCCTCCACCACGACGCCGACACCGAGGCCTTCCGGGCCGAGTTCCTGGCCTGGGTCGACGAGCACCTACCCCCGGCCGAGGAGCGGCAGGAACCGATCCTGTCCACCGCCCACCTCCCGCCGTGGGCCGCGAAGTGGCAGCGCGCCATGTTCGACGCCGGCTGGCTCATGCCCGGCTGGCCGCCCGAGTACGGCGGCCGCAACGCCACGCCCCGCCAGCAGCTGGTGTACCACGAGGCCGTGGCCGCGGCCGGCGTGCCCCGGGGCTACAACCCCCAGGGCCTGTCGATCATCGCTCCCTCGATCATCGAGCGGGGCACGGCCGAGCAGATCGAGCGCTTCGCCCTGCCCTGCCTGCGGGGCGAGCTCACCTTCGCCCTCGGCATGAGCGAGCCGGACGCCGGCAGCGACCTGGCGTCGCTCCGCACCACGGCGGTCCCCGACGGCGACGAGCTCGTGGTCAACGGCCAGAAGGTGTGGACCTCCGGCGCCCAGCACGCCGACTGGTGCTTCACCTTCGTGCGCACCGACCCCGACGTGCCCAAGCACAAGGGGATCTCGGTCCTGCTCGTCGACATGGCCACCCCCGGCATCACCGTCCGGCCGCTGCCCGAGCTCACCGACCCCGACCACGCCGACTTCAACGAGGTCTTCTTCGACGACGTGCGCATCCCGGCCGCCAACGTGGTGGGGGAGCTGGGCGACGGGTGGGGGATCGCCACCTCCTCGCTGGCCCACGAGCGGGGGATGCTGTGGATCGCGGCCACCACCGGCCTCGAGCGCGAGCTCGACCGGTTGGTGCAGGCCGCTTGCTCGCCGTTGTCCGACGGCCGGGTCCTGGCGACCGACGCCGTGTTCCGCTCCCAGGTGGCCCGGGCCCACATGCAGGTCCAGGCCATGAAGGCCATGGGCTACCGGGGCTTCGCCAAGGCCGCCCGGGGCGATGACGCGCCCGAGGAGTCCCTGCTCAAGCTGTACGGCAGCGAGATCGCCCAGCGCCTCGCGGCCGACGTCGTCGCCGCCCTCGGCGACCTCGCCCTCGACCTCGATGCCGGTCCCACCACCATCGACGGCTCGGCGGGGGCGTCGTGGGAGCACAGCACCACCGGCGTGGCCTGGGCCATCCGCTGGCTTCGCTCGTTCAACAACACCATCGCCGGCGGCACGTCGGAGATCCAGCGCAACATCGTCGCCGAGCGGGTCCTCGGCCTTCCCCGTCGCTGAACCCCGCCGTCCGCACGCCGCTGGTCGGACGGGATGCTCTGCTATCGGATGTCGAGTCCCTCGAGGTCGCCGGTGTCTCGCCAGCGCGCCATGAGGTCGAAGAAGGCGAGCGCGCCGCCGGGATACCCGGGGCCGACGAAACCATCGTCGAACCCCTTGCCCTCGTTGTTGTAGTAGCCGGGCGTGCACTCGGTGGACCCGAGGACCATGCCGGACATGCGGTTCCCGTCGCCCCGGAGCACGGTCAGCCAGTCCTCCTCGGCCTGCGCTGTCGCCTCGACCGCTTCGATCCCGTCGTCGAGCAGACGCCGGATGAGGTGGGCGACGTGGGCGCCCGCCTCGGTCAGGTTGTGCGGGTAGTTGGCGATCAGCCCTGCTCCCTGCGCGGCGCCGACGTGGAACAGGTTGGGGAACCCGTGGACGTGCATGCCGTGCATGGTCCGCATGCTCGATTCCCAGTGCTCGGACAGGCGCACGCCGTCGCGCCCGACGGCGTCGAACCCGGACCGTCGGGTGAACGACGTGCCGACCTCGAAGCCGGTGGCGTAGATGAGGCAGTCGAGCTCGTGGTGGACACCGTCGACCCAGACGCCGGTCTCGTCGATGCGCTCGACGCCCTGGCCGTCGGTGTCGAGCAACGTGACGTTGGGGTTGTTGAACGCCTGGAGGTACTCGTCGTGGAAGCAGGGGCGCTTGCACAGCTGACGGAACCACGGTTTGAGTGCGGTGGCGGTGTCGGCGTCGCCGACCAGCTCGTCGACCCGGGCGCGGATCTCGTTCATCTTCTCGTCGTCGGCGTCGAAGAACGCCTCCATCATCCGCTCGACGGTCACCTCGGTTCCGTCGTTCGACGTGAACAGCTGGAACATCCGGTCGCTGATGCGGCGCGCCAGATCGGTCCAACCATCGCCCACCAGGTCCTCGTCGGGAACGGTCCCGGGGGCGAAGTGGGCGGTGAAGTTCCGCAGCCAGCGGTCCTGCCAGCCGGGCTCGAGCACCTCGTCCTCGAACCATTCCATGTCGGTCGGCGCATTGTTGCGGACGTCGATCGAGCTCGGTGTGCGCTGGAAGACGTAGAGCTCACGGGCGGCCCGCGCCAGGTGCGGGATGCACTGCACCGATGTCGCGCCGGTGCCGATGATCCCGACCCGCTTGTCGGCCAGCCCGGTCATCACGCCACCGTCGGGGTCACCGCCGGTGTAGGCGTAGTCCCAGCGGCTGGTGTGGAAGGCGTGGCCACCGAAGGTCTCGATGCCCGGGATCCCGGGGAGCTTGGGCCGGTGCAGCGGACCGGTGCACATGAGCACGAATCGGGCTCGCATCTCGTCGCCCCGGTTGGTGCGCACGATCCAGCGGGCGGTGCCGTCGTCCCACTCGAGCTCGGTGACCTCGGTCTGGAAGATCGCCTCGTCGTAGAGGCCGAAGTGCGTGCCGATGCGGCGGGAGTGTTCGAGGATCTCGGGGCCGTGGGCGTACTTCTCGGTGGGGACGTGGCCGGTCTCCTCGAGCAGCGGCATGTACACGAAGCTGTGGGTGTCGCACTGGGCGCCGGGGTAGCGGTTCCAGTACCAGGTACCGCCGAAGTCGCCGCCCTTCTCGACGATGCGGACCTGGATGCCCTGCTCGGCCAGACGTGCGCCCGTCACCAAGCCGCCGAAGCCGCCGCCGATGAAGATGGCGGTGACCTCGTCGAACAGCGGCTCCCGCTCGACGGGCTCGACGTACGGATCGTCGACGAAGTGGGCGAAGCGGCCGGTGACCTCGATGTACTGGTCGTTGCCGTCGGCCCGCAGACGCTTGTCCCGCTCGGCGCGGTACCTCTCGCGGATGGCGTCCCGGTCGAGCGGGGCGGATGGTGTTGGTTCCGTGGTGGTCATCGGTGACGTCGGCTCCGCGGCATGGTCCCGGTCAGCCTGCCACCTGGCGGGACCGTTGTTCCACGATCGAGCCCGGGCCGAAGGCCTCGGTCGCCCCGACGCCGGCCCACATCGTCCGTGGCTCGTCCACGTGCTGGTCGGAATCGATCATCGGTGCCACCCCCTTCCTGGTTCTGGACGCGCCTCCGTACCGCTCAGCCGGCCGTCAGCCCCAGGGTCCGGGCGGCCGAGGCGCCGAGGAACTCGGTCATCGATTCGTCCGACAGCGGCAGCGCCCTCGCCGCCGCCAGCGCCTTGCCGACCGGGAGCACGGGATGGTCGGAGGCGAACCACACTCGTCCCCGGCCCCGCGAGCTGTCCATGAAGGTGACCAGGGCCGGATCCAGGTACTTGGCCAGGTAGGCGGAGGTCATGAGGTGGAGCTGCTCGAACTTGAGCATGTACTGGATGAGCAGGGCCTCGTAGGGGTGGCCCATGTGGGCACCGATCACGGTGAGCCCGGGAAAGTCGATCAGCACGTCCTCGAGCAGCTCCGGGTGCTGGCAGTGGGATCGCACCTTGGGTCCGGGGATGCCCACGTTGATCGACACCGGGAGACCGGCCTCCTCGCAGGTGGCATAGACGGGGTAGTAGAGGCGGTGGTTGAGGTCGTACTGCTCGACGAGGGGCGTCACCCGGGCCATGACCACGTGGGGGTTCCCGGCCAGCTCACGGATGCGACGGGCATTGTCGGTGGGTCGGTCGGCCTTCTCGACGGTGACCGACACCGCGAAGCGACCGGGGTGCCCCTCGGCCACGGCCACGAAGTCCTCCGCGGCGAACATGCCCTTGCGGTGGGCTCGGTCGGGGTCCCGAAGCCCGGTGGTCAGGATGCCGACATCCACCCCGGCCTGGTCCATCTCGGCCACCAGGTGCTCGACCGTCTCACCCTTGCTGAAGTCCTCGCCGAAGAGCTGGCCGACGTCACTGTTGGCCCGCTGACTGTTCCACTGGGCGGCGAAGGCGGCGGGAAAGATGTTCACCCAGGCATCGACGATCGGCATGCGATCGAGCGTACCTGACACGACTGTCAGGGAACGTGGTCAGAGGTCGCCGTCGGCCAGCAGGACCCGCAACGCTCGCTTCTTGATCTTGCCGGACGGCGTGCGGTCGAACTCCGGGACGACTCGAACCGACTCGGGCCACTTCTGCTTCGGGAAACCGGTGGATGCGAGATGGGCCTGGACCGCGGCGAGGTCGGGCGGCGCGGCACCGGGCGCGGTCCGGACGACGGCGCACGCTCGCTCGCCGAGCTGCTCGTCCGGCGTGGCGACCACCGCGACCTCGGCGATGCCTGGCATGGTCGCGATGCGCTCCTCGATCTCGGCCGCCGACAGGTTGAGGCCGCCTCGGATGATGAGGTCGGAGACGCGGTCGGTGATGGTGAGGTACCCGTCGTCGTCGAGGATGCCGACGTCACCGGTGTGGTACCAGCCATCCTCCATGACCGATCTGGTGAGCGCCGGATCGGTGTACCCGATGAACAGCTCGGGACCCCGGCTCAGGATCTCGCCCGCCTCGCCCACGGGGAGATCGGTGCCGTCGGCCGCGACGATCCGGATCTCCACACCGGGGAGCGGCCGTCCGTCGGTGCGAGTGCGCTTCTCGACGGGGTCGCTGGCCGGTGAGTTGGTGATGGACGGATGCTCGGTCGAGCCGTAGGCCCGGGTGACCCGGATGCCCATCGCCTCGGCGCGCTCCGCCACCGCCACCGGTATCGGCGCACCACCGAGCCCGAAGCGGGCGATGCGTCGGGCGTGTTCGGGACGGAAGTCCGGGTGGTCGAGGAGGCTGGTGAGGAAGATGGTGGCGCCGCCGCCGGGCCCGAGGTCCTCGAGCTCCATGATCGAGAGCACCCGGCCCGGATCCCACCGGTCGAGGAGCTCGATCGGTTGACCGTTCTGGAGCGGGATCAGGCTGCCCCCGAGCATTCCCGTCATGTGGGCCAGCGGTGACGCCATCAGCGAGGGCCGCCCACCGTCGACGTGCATGGCGGCGAGTTGGCGGACCTCGGCCAGCAGGGAGCGATGCGAGTGCACCACCCCCTTCGGGTCGGCGGTGGTTCCCGACGTGTAGCCGATCATGGCCGGTAGGTCGGGGTCGACCGACGCGGCGTCGGCGAGCGGGGTGTTGTCGGCCAGTTCGGACAGGGCGATCGCCCCGGGCACGGCGCGGGCTCGCGCCACCGTGTCGGCCACCACCACCGTCTCGACCTCGGCGACGTCGTCGCGGATCGTCTCCAGGTTGGCGATGTGGTCGACCGCGCCGAAGCTGCCGACGGTGATCAAGGCCCGAGCCTGTGACTGGCGGAGGATGAACGACACCTCGCCCGGTCCGTAGAAGTGGATGATCGGCACCATGGTGGCGCCGAGGGCGAAACCGGCCCACAGCACCTCGAGCGTCTCGGCCCAGCTCGGCATCTGGTAGGCGACGACCTCGCCGGGACCGATGCCCCGCTCGCGCAGGCCGGAGGCCAATCGGCGGGACCGGCGGTGCAGCTCGCCGATGGTCGTGGTGGTGGGGGCGATCTCGGACCAGATCCGGACCCGGGTCATCGGCTCGGCCGCCACCCGTCGATCGATGAATGCGGCGAAGGTGTCGTCGTTCCACCAGCCGTCCTCGAAGTACTGGCGGCGCAGTTCAGGGCTCGTCACGGGTCCGACTTTACTGACACTGGCGTCAGGTATCTGTCTAGACTGATTCCATGGCTGATCTGGGGTTCAGGGCGTTCGATGCGGACAACCATTACTACGAGGCGGAGGACGCGTTCACCCGCCACATCGACCCGCACCTGGCGAAGCGGTGCATGCAGTGGGCCGACGTCGGCGGCAAGCGGCGTCTGCTCGTCGGCGGGAAGATCAACAAGTTCATCCCGAACCCCACCTTCGACCCGATCGCCCATCCGGGCAGCCTCGAGGACTACTTCCGGGGCCGGAACACCGAGGGCCTGGATCTCAAGACCATGTTCGGCGACCTCGACCCCCTGGAGCAGCACCCGGAGTACCGCGACCGTGCTGCCCGGGTGAAGCTGCTCGACGAGCAGAACATGGACGGCGCCTTGCTGTTCCCCACCCTCGGGGTGGGCATGCAGGAGGCGCTCAAGCGCGACGTCCCCGCCCTGTGCGCCGCCTTCGAGGCGTTCAATCGCTGGCTCGACGACGACTGGGGCTACGACGAGGGCGACGGCCGGCTCTTCGCCGCCCCGATGCTCACGCTCGCCGACCCGGAGCGGGCCGCGGCCGAGGCCACCCGCACCATCGAGGCCGGCGCCCGCATCCTGGTCACCATCCCCGGGCCCGTGCCCGACGGAGAGGGCTACGTCTCGCCCGGCCACCCCAAGTTCGATCCCTTCTGGGCCGTGCTCAACGAGGCCGGGGTTCCGTTGGCGTTCCACGCCGGGCTCAGCGGGGTGTCGCAGTACGGAAAGCTGTGGGGCACCGGCGACGCCACCGGTCAGTTCGAGGGGTTCAAGCACTCGACGTTCCCGCTGGTCGCCTTCCAGGACCGGGGCATCTCCGACACCTTCGCCGCCCTCATCTGCCACGGCGTCTTCGAGCGCTTCCCCAACCTGCGCGTGGCCTCGATCGAGAACGGCGCCATGTGGGTGCCGGATCTGCTCCGCAACCTGGCCGACGGCTACGGCAAGATGCCGATGGTCTTCGACGTGCACCCCGTCGAGCAGTTCAAGCACCACGTGTGGGTCGCCCCGTACTACGAGGACGACATGGCGATGCTCAAGGACACGATCGGCGTCGATCGGCTGCTGTTCGGCTCCGATTTCCCCCACGCCGAGGGTCTGCCCGAGCCGACCGACTTCGTGAAGGACATCCCCACCTTCACCGACGCCGAGGTCCGCACCGTCATGCGCGCCAACGTCCTCGAGCTCATCACCCCGCAACCCGCCTGAACACTCGCCCGAGGAAGAAACTGGACGCGCCCGCGTACCGTCGACGGTACGGAGGCGCGTCCAGTTTTCTGGGGGGGGCGTCCGACGGCGACGGCTACGACGTCGTCACCGACTCCACCGTGCTGGCCGACCGCCTCAGCGGGACCAGCGCAACGGATTGAGCCGTTCCGGGCCGCGGATCTCGCGTTCGACGACGTGTGGCGCGTCCCAGAACGGGATCCGGTCCGGTCACATCGAGCGCATCATGGTGTAGACGCTGCCCATGTTCTGGTTGACCTCGGCCGGCAGGGGATGGACCTCGCCGAGGAGGCGGGCGCCGTAGACGATCTGCGCCGTGCGCTCCACCAGGGCGGCGGCGTGGAAGGCCTTGGCCAGCGTCGTCCCCACCGTGACCATGCCGTGGTTGGCCAGCAGCGCGGCGGCCCGGTCGGCCAGCTTGGAGGCCACCTCGTCACCCAGTTCGTCGGTCCCGGTCATGGTGTACTCGCACACCGGGACGTCGCCGCCGATGTAGACGGAGACCTCCTCGATGGCGGCGGGGATGGGCTGGTGGGCCACCGCGAACATCGTGGCGTAGACGGCGTGGGAGTGGATCACGCCATTGATCTCCGGGTAGGCGCGGTAGCAGGCCAGGTGCAGGGCCTTCTCGCTCGTGGGGCCCTTGTCGCCCCGGACCACGTTGCCGTCGAGGTCGACCACCACGAGGTCGTCGAGGACCATGCCGTCGTAGGGGATCGACGACGGGGTCATGCAGACGTGGCGTTCGTCGATGCGGGCCGACACGTTGCCGGAGCTGCCCTCGACCAGACCGCGGTCGTTGAGCTCCTTGGCGGTGGCCAGCACCGTCTCGTGCATCGATCGCAGGTCGTTCGTCATGCGAGCACCTCGGGGTTGGCGATGTGAAGGGGGCGCTCACCGGCGAGGAGTCGGACGAGATCGTCGGCGAGCATGGCGGTGTGGTTGGCCTCGGTGTCGTAGGTGGCGCCGCCGATGTGCGGTGCGAGGACCACGTTGGGCATCGAGACCAGTGGGTGGTCGGGTGGGAGGAACTCGCCGTCGAAGTGGTCGAGTCCGGCGCCGCCCAGCTTGCCGCTGGCCAGGCCCTCGGTGAGGGCATCGAGGTCGTGGAGCCCGGCCCGAGCGGTGTTGAGGTACACGGCGCCGTCGCGCATGCGCTCGATGGCCGCGGCGTCGATCATCCGCGCCGTGTCCGGGGTGACGGCGGCGTGCATGGAGATCACGTCGGCCTCGGTCAGGAGGTCGTCGAGGGAGTGGGTGGCGTCGGGGGAGAACGGGTCGGCCGCGATCACCCGCATGCCGAGGCCCTCGAAGCGCCACTTGGCCGCCCGTCCCACCGCACCGAGGCCGACGATGCCGACCGTCGTTCCTGCCACCTGCCAGGCCCGGAAGCGCTGGTAGGGGATGGAGCCGTCGCGGTAGATCTCGCCGGTCCGCACGTCGTGATCGGCGGCCAGCAGGTGCCGGGTCACGGCAAAGAGCAGACCCACGGCGAGCTCGGCCACGCCGTCGGCGTTGCGACCGGGGGCGTGGAGCACGGGGATACCGGCGGCAGTGGCACCGGGGATGTCGACGTTGGTGGGATCGCCTCGCGCCGAGCCGATGGCCACGAGCGGGAGGTCGAAGACCGGGCCGTTCACCTCGTCGGCCTCGCACACGATGATGGTGGCGCCCTCCGCCTCGGCCCGAGCGGCGAGGTCGTCGGCGCGGTAGAGGCGGAGCGGCTGGTGGTCGATCCACGGATCGAGGACGAGGTCGGCCACCTCGGCCAGCCGGTCGGCTCCCGGCCCCCGGAAGGGGGCGGTCACCAGCGCGGTGGGTCGGTCGCTCACGGTGCCTCCTGCGGCGCGAGTCCCTCGGCCCAGTCGTAGTACTGAACTTCCACCATCATCGGGAGGAGGAAGCGGACGTAGAAGTTGTGCAGGGTGAGGAAGTCGCCGAACTCCTCCGCCTCGTGGTCGATCAACTCCACCCGGTCGTCCTCCGCCGCCACGGCGCGGGCCCGGTCGAGGAACTCGTCGAACTGCTCACGACTGTCGACCGACATGCCGAAGTGGTCGAGCCGAGGACAGCGCATCGGATCGTCCTCGGCGATGAGGAACACGAACTGGTCCCAGCGATAGGCCTGGAGGACGAGCCGCCGCCCTGGCTCGGTCATCGTCGGCATCTCCTTCCACTCGAACACCTCGTCGTGGAAGCGCAGGATGTCGGCTCGGCCCTCGTCGTCGAGCAGCGACGACGGCACGCTCATGGCGACGTGGTTGAAGCGCGGGCTGCTCATCGGTCGCCTCCGAGATACTGACCGGGCGCGACGAGGACCTTCCTCGCGATCCGGCCCGCGGCCAGGTCGCGCATGGTCGGGAGCAGGGCATCGAGTCCGATGTCGGTCGGCTCGACGAGGACGTCCAACGGGGGGCCACCCGCGGCCAGCAGCGCCAGCGCGTCGCCGACGCCGTCGGTGTCGTACTCGAACGCACCGGTGATGACGAGCTCGTTGAGCAGGATGCGGTTGGGGTCGAACGCCGGTGGCTCGATGCCCGAGCCCACCAGGACGAGGGTGCCGCCCCTGCGCAGCTGGGCGCAGGCGGCCACCATGGCCGCCGCCTTGCCCGAACACTCGAGGGCGACGTCGGTGGCGCCCTCCACCACCCGGCTGGGCTCGGCGAGGCTCGGCACCTCGAGTGCCGATGGTTCCACGACGGTGGCGCCCAGTTCGGACGCCAGCGCCTGTCGAGCCGGGTTCGGCTCGCTGACCACGATGTCGGTGACACCCCGGGCCAGCAGGGCCACGATGGCGAGGCTGCCGATCGGGCCGGCGCCGGTGATGAGGGCGCGCTGGCCGGAGCGGACACCGGAGCGGGTCACGGCGTGCAGCGCCACGGCCAGCGGCTCGGCCAGCGCGGCCGCCCGCAGGTCGAGTCCGTCGGGCACGCGGACCACGGCTCGCTCGTCGGCGCAGACGTAGCGGGCGAAGGCGCCGTCGTGCCCGGTTGTCCCCGGTGCCGACCGGTCGAGGCACAGCGACGGACGATCGGTCCGGCACGGCTCGCACGTGCCGCACGCCGGGGGAGGGCCGCCCACGACCGCGTCACCGATCCCGACGACCGAGACGTCGGCTCCGGCGGCGACGACGGTGCCGGACCACTCGTGACCGCCCACCGAGCCGGGTCGGCCCCAGCCCTCGACGACCATGTGTAGATCGGTGCCGCAGATGCCGCAGTGGCTGACCTCGACCACGACCTGGTGCGGATCGGGCGGCGGGACCGGGCGGCGCTCCAGCCGCAGATCGCTTGGTCCGTACAACACGGCGGCCGGCGTGGATGTCACCGTTCTCGCCGCCGCGCTTGGACCGGACATGGGAGCACGGTAGCCGTGTCTGACGTTCGTGTCATACTTCGCAGATGACCGAGGTCACGGTGGGTATCGACATCGGCACCACGTCGGTCAAGGCGGTGGCGGCCGACGGTGACGGGAACGTCGTCCGACGGGCGCGGGTCCCGCACGACCTGGTGGTGGTTGCCCCCGACCAGCTCGAGCATCGCCCCGACCAGGCGTGGCACGACGGGGTGCGGGCCGCCCTCGGCGCGGTGGCCGACGGGCTCGACGTCGTTGCGGTGGACGTCGCCGCCATGGTGCCGTCGATGTGCGCGGTCGATGCATCGGGCCGGGCGCTCACCCCCGGCCTGCTCTACGGCGATGCTCGAGGAGGCGCGGACGCGTCGGCCGATCCGTCGCAGAGCGGCGAGGCGGTGGGGTTCCTCCGGTGGTGTGCAGCCCATGCTCCCGAAGCGGCGGGGTTCTGGCCGGCGCAGGCGATGGCCAACTTCGCTCTGGGTGGGGAGTCGGTGCTCGACACGACCACCGCGATGACCACCGTTCCGCTGTTCGACTACGTCGGGTGGGACGAGGCCATCGCCCAGCGGGCCGGTGTGCGTACCGATCAGCTCCCGCGCATCGTCCCGGGCGATCAGGCCGCCGGTCAGGTCAGCGACCACCTCCCGGCCGGGGGTGCGCTGCTGGGCGGGGGGACGATCGACGCCCTCGGCGAACAGCTCGTGGCCGGGGCCGATCACGACGGCGACGTGCTGGTGATCCTCGGGGCCACCCTGATCTGCTGGGCGGTCATCCCCGAGTGGCGCGACGTCGATGGGTTGTGGACCATCCCGCACACCGCCGCCGGTCTGTCGTTGGTCGGTGGACCCAGCAACGCGGGTGGGCTGTTCCTCGACTGGGTGCGCCGCCTCACCGGCGATCCGCAGCCGTCCACCGACCCGTCACGGGTGCCGGTCTGGACGCCCTACCCCCGTGGTGAGCGGGTGCCGCTCCACGATCCCCAGCGGCGGGCCGGCCTCCACGACCTCGATCTCACCCACGGACCCGATGCCGTCCTGCGCGCCGCGCGCGAGGCCGGCGGGTTCGTGATCCGTCACCAGCTCGACCTCGCGGGGTTGTCGCCGGCGCGCATCGTCGCCACCGGTGGCGGCACGCGCTCCGCCGAGTGGCTCCAGGCCATCGCCGACGCCACCGGCCTGCCCATCGACGTCGTCGCGGTTCCGGAGGGCGCGGCCCTCGGGGCCGCGTTCCAGGCCCGGGTGGTGGCCGGCCTGGAGACCAACGCCACCGATGCCCGTCGGTGGGCGCGCACCAGCCATCGCGTCGAGCCCGATCCCGACTGGGTCGGGCCCGTCGCCGAGCGCTACGAACGCTTCCGCGCCCGCACCGCCACCCCCTGACCGACCGCACAGGACGTTCTGGTCGGACGTCGCGCCATCAAGGGCGACCGACGACCGACCAGAAGCGGGTTCGGGGGGAGGTCGGGGTGGGGGGCGGGGGCGCTACTGGGAGACGATGACGTCGTCGGCCTCGGCGATCGGATCGACCACCGGGGCGCCCTCGACGTCGACCACCACGGGGTCGAGCTGTCCGGTGAACGGGAACGGGGCCTCGAAGTCGTCGCACACCGCGGGCGCGTTGGCCCAGCCGCAGGTGAGGCCGTGGCCGCAGATCGAGAAGCGGTTCCACGTGAACCGGGGGATATCGGCCTCGGCGACCACCGAGCCGTCGACGACGAGCTGGGCCAGCTTCGGGGCATCCGCGACCCGTCCATACCGGAGCTCGAGCTGGTGCGCACCGGGCCCGACCGGCTCGGGAGCCTCGAGCCGGGTCCACTCCCGGCTGGTGAGGTTGTGCACGTAACGGGGCCGGCCGTCGGCGCCGATCCACAGCGCCCAACCCCCGAAGTACGAGCCCTGGCCGATGATCGTCCCCTCGCAGCCGCCGTTGGGCACGGTGATCGACGCCGTCACCGTGTGGGGCCGGTTCTTCACGTTCACCGCCACCGGCTCGGGCACCTGGGCGGTATGGGGCCGGTACACGTAGCGGTTCCGGGCCGGCACCCGTTCGGGGCGCTCGAGGACCAGTTCGGAGAACGGGCGGTTGTCGAGGGGCAGGACCTGGTGCCGGGCCGCCTCGCCCCACCACCGCTCGATCATGGCCTGCAGCCGCTCGGGTTCGGCGTCGGCGAGGTCGTTGGTCTCCGCCGGATCGGCGCGCACGTCGTAGAGCTCCCACGGGACCTTGTCGATGCCGGGGAGATCGTCCTGGATGGGGTGGTAGGTCACCGCCTTCCACCCGTCGTGGTAGATGGCCCGGCACCCGAACATCTCGTAGTACTGGGTGGTGTGGGCGTCGGGCGCGTCCTCGCCGGCGATCGTCGGGAGGAAGGACGTTCCCTCGATCGGCTGCTGGGCGACGCCGCGTAGCTCGGTCGGAGCCTCGAGACCGATGGCGTCGAGGATGGTGGGCACCAGGTCGATGGCGTGGACGTACTGGCGGCGCAACCCAGAGCCACGTCGGTCTCCGATGCCGTCGGGCCACGACACGATCAGCGGATCGGCCACGCCGCCCTCGTGCACCTCGCGTTTCCAGCGCCGGAACGGGGTGTTGCCGGCCACCGTCCAGCCCCAGGGGTAGTTGTTGTGGACGCGCGGACCACCGATCTCGTCGAGTCGCTCCCATGCCTCGTCCACCGACTGGGCCACCGCGTTCCACGTGCGGATGTCGTTGAGCGACCCGACCGGACCCCCCTCGGAGGAGGCCCCGTTGTCGGACAGGACCATGAACACCGTGTTGTCGAGGTCGCCGGTCGTCTCCAGGTGGTCGACGAGGCGTCCGATCTGGTGGTCGGTGTGGGAGAGGAAGCCGGCGAACGCCTCCATGAACCGGGCGTAGACCGCCCGGGTGCGCTCCGACAGCGTGTCCCACGCCGGCACCCAGTCCGGTCGCTCGGAGAGCACGGTGTGGGCCGGCAGGATCCCGGCCTCGACCTGGCGGGCGAGGCACTCGTCGCGCCAAACGTCCCAGCCGCGGTCGAAGGCGCCGCGATACCGCTCGATCCACTCCGGCGGGGCCTGGTGCGGGGAATGGCACGCACCGGGTGCCACGTAGAGGAAGAAGGGCTTGCCGGGGTCGACCTGGCGCAGGTCGGTGACGTACTCGATGGCGTGGTCGACGAGATCCTCGGTGAGGTGGTACCCCTCGGCGATCGAGCGGGGGGCCGGCACCTGGTGGCTGTCGTGCACCAGCGCGGGCGCGTTCTGGTGGGTCTCGCCCTCGAAGAAACCGTAGAACCGCTCGAAGCCGCGGCCCAGGGGCCATCGCTCACGGCTGGCGCCGAGGTGCGTCTCGTCCTCGGGCGTGAGGTGCCACTTGCCGACCGCGTAGGCGGCGTAGCCGTGCGGTGTCACCATCTCGGGCAGGAAGCCGGCCGACCGGGGGATGCGGGCGTCATAGCCGGGGAAGCCGGTGGCCAGCTGGATGATGCGGCCCATGCCCACGCTGTGGTGGTTGCGACCGGTGAGCACGCAGGCCCGGGTCGGGGAGCACAGCGACGTGGTGTGGAAGTTGGTGTAGCGCAGCCCGCGCGCCGCCATCCGGTCGAACACCGGGGTGGCGATGTCGGATCCGAAGCAGCCCAACTGGGCGAACCCGACGTCGTCGAGCAACACGATCACCACGTTCGGCGCCCCGGCCGGTGGTTCGGGCACCGGCGGCCAGAAGGGCTCGGCATCCCAGTGGTACGGAGCGATGGTGCCGCGGAACTCGTTCGCTTCCACGTCAGCCTCCCGTCTCGGCCCAGCCGTCCACGGAGGGACCCTAGTGCGGATATGACACTGGCGTCAGGGTTCGCGAAGCTGCGGGCATGGAACGCGGCGCGGCCACCGGCATCGGGATCGACGAGGACCACGTCGCCCTGCGCGACACGGTGCGGCGGTGGACGGCCGAGCGCCGCCCGCTGGCCGATGCCCGGGCCGTGCTGGATGCCGACCGCGAGTCCGTGCCGGCGTGGTGGAACGAGCTCGGTGGCCTCGGATGGTTGGGCGTGCACGTGCCGGAGGCCGATGAAGGCTCGGGCTACGGCCTGGTCGAGCTGTGCGTCATCCTCGAGGAGCTGGGGCGGGCCTGCACCCCCGGTCCGTTCCTGCCGACCGTCATGGTCTCCGCCGCCATCGAACGCTTTGCCGCTGCCGACGCCGCTGCCGACGCCGGTATCCGGGCCGTGTTGACCGACCTGGTGCACGGCACGGATCGGGCCGGCATCGGGCTCGGTTGCCAGCCGGTGACCGTCTCCGGGACGGGCGACGGCCTCCGGATCGACGGCCGCTGGGAGGTGGTGCTCGGCGCGGCGTCGGCCACCGTGCTCCTGCTCCCGATCGGGTCGGACGACGACGCGACGCAGCGGTGGGCGGTCGTTCCCGCCGACGCGGTGACCGTCGAGGCCCTGCCCGGCGTCGATCGCACCCGCCGTCCGGCGCGGGTGGTGGCATCCGCGCTGCCGCTCGACGCGGAGCGCGTGCTGGAGTGTCCGTCCGGTGCCGCCGGCATCGAGGGCATCGCCGGCCTGCTCGCCGCGGCCGAAGCGGTGGGGGCGGCGGCCTGGTGCGTGGACACCGCGGCAGAGCACGCGCGCGTCCGCGAGCAGTTCGGCAGCCCGATCGGGCGGTTCCAGGCGGTGAAGCACCGGTGTGCCGACATGCTCTGCACCCTGGAAGCGGCCCGTGCCGCGGTGTGGGACGCCGCCGGGGCGATCGACCGCGACGAGCCGGCGGCTGCGCTCTCGGTCGCCGTCGCCGCCGGGATGGGTCCCGACGCGGCGTACCGGTGCGCCAAGGACTGCATCCAGGTCCTGGGCGGCATCGGCTTCACGTGGGAACACGATGCCCACCTCTTCCTGAAGCGGGCGATGGCCACCCGACTGCTCACCGGTACGCCGCCGCGCTGGCACCGGGAGACGGCGTCGCTCGTCCACCAGGGATTCCGTCGTGACACGAGCATCACGCTCCCGCCCGAAGCCGAGTCCCACCGCGGCGAAGTGCGGGCGTTCCTCGCCGACCTGCTCGAGCATCCGAAGTCGGAGTGGAACCGCCGCATCGGCGAATCGGGCTACCTGATGCCCCACTGGCCGGCGCCGTGGGGCCGCGACGCCAGCCCGCTGGAGCAGCTGGTGGTCGACGAGGAGTTCCGCGCTGCTCGGGTGCGGCGTCCCCATCTCGCCGTCGGGGCGTGGGCGCTGCCGACGATCATCGTGCACGGGGACGCCACCCAGCAGGAGCGGTTCATCCCGCCCACGCTGCGCGGCGAGCTCACCTGGTGCCAGATGTTCAGCGAGCCGGGGGCGGGGTCGGACCTGGCCTCGCTGACCACCAAGGCCGTCCGCACCGACGGGGGCTGGCTGCTCACCGGACAGAAGGTGTGGACGTCCCTGGCGCATTTCGCCGACTGGGGCATCTGCCTCGCCCGCACCGACCCCGCGGCCCCCAAGCACGACGGGATCGGTTGCTTCCTCGTCGACATGCGGACCGAGGGCATCGACGTCCGCCCCCTGCGCGAGCTCACCGGAGCGGAGATGTTCAACGAGGTCTTCCTCACCGACGTGTTCGTCCCCGACGAGTGCGTGGTGGGCAGCCCCACCAACGGGTGGCACGCGGCTCGGACCACGCTCGGCAACGAGCGGGTGTCGATGGGTTCGGGGTCGTCGATGGGACCTGGGCTCGAGTCGCTGTTGACCCTGGCCGCGACCGCAGGCGTCGCCGACGATCCCCTGCTCGCCGACACGATCGGCGACCTCGTGGCCACCGCCCACGCCCTCGCCGCCCTCGGCACCCGCCAGACGCTGCGGGCACTGTCCGGCGCAGCTCCGGGCCCCGATGCCAGCGTGCGCAAGCTGCTCGGCGTCGAGCACGACCAGCGAGTGCAGGAGGTGGGGCTCGAGCTGCTCGGTCCGGCGGGAGCATCCGGCGACACCGGTTCCGCCCTCTGGGTCGGCGGGTTCCTCGGCAACCGCAGCCTGTCGATCGCCGGCGGGACCAGCGAGATCCAGCGCAACGTGATCGCCGAGCGCCTCCTCGGCCTTCCCCGGGACTGACCGCCGGCTCGCGCCGGCAACGAAGGGATCCAGGTCACCGGCGTGGAAGATATGGGTCACAACGGCACCTTTCGCCAAACCTGACATAAACGTCATACTTGGTGAGGGGCCGAGGGCTGCGCAGGAGGGAACCATGACGAGCACGGACCAGCGGTCGCGATGGCGACGCCGGCTGGCACGCGCGTGCGTCGCCGGGGCCGTCGCCTGTCTCGCCCTGGCCAGCTTCGGTCCGGTCGGGGCCCAGGAGGGCCCCGACCCGCGGCCCGACGTGTTCCGCTCCTCGGCGTCGTCCCAGGTGGTCTCCGCCTACCTCGATCGCGAGGCGTTCCTGCCGGTCAACGACGCCTTCCGCTTCATCGCCCTCGACGGAACCGGTACGTACGACTCGTCGAACCAGACGGCGCGGGCGTCGATCTTCTACCCCGGCAACGGCGTCATCTCTGGCCCGTCGCTGGCCTGCACCACCTTCGGCGACCAGTTCCCCGAGCAGTTCGCACCGATCCTGGCGGCGTGCAACCAGTTCGAGTACCCGCTGACCGCCTTTGCCGACTCGCTCCACCCCGATGCGTCCACCACCGGGTCGGCCGATCTCGGTGCGCCGACCGATCCGCTGTCGGCTCGGGCCATCCGCGCGGTGGTGCACGCGGCCGACGATGCCTCGACCAGCGACGCCGCCATCGCCGATCTCCACGTCGTCGGCCTGCCCGCCTTCGGCGCGGTGGACGCGCCGCTGCCGGTGCCGGGCGCGCCCGAGCTCGACCCGACGATCCTCACGGTCGACGACGCCACCACCAGCACCGTGCAGCACATCGACGACGCCGGCCGGCTCGTCGTCGAGTCCCGTGCCGTGCTGGAAGGGGTGGGGCTCGTCGGCGGGTTGGTGCACATCGCATCGATCCGCTCCGTCTCGACGGTCGTCGACGACGGCCACGGGGAGCAGTCGCATGACGCCGCGCTCGATGTCGGCGGCGTCACCGTCGGCGGGGTCCCAGCAGCGATCACCGAAGACGGCCTGGTGGTCGGTTCACCCACCGGAGCCGACGGGCCCCTCGTGCAGCAGGCCGTCGGGCAGGTGAACGACCTGGTCCGCGGCCTCGGGCTCCGAATCACGGCGCTCACCGACGAGGACGGCGTCGACGATTCCGGCATGGCCTTCGCCCGGTCCGGTGGCGTCCTCGTCGAGTTCGACGTCGACGCCCAGGGTCTGCCCGTGCTCCCGGGCCCGCAGGGCGACGTCGACCCGAACGGCATCTACAAGGGTGTGATCCAGCTGGGCAACACCGGTGCGAGCGGCCTGGCCGCGGTCATCGAGGACGTGCCCTTCACCCCCGACACCGGTGTGCTGTCCGACGTCGGCTCCCTCGGTGGAGCCACATCACCCGGGGTCGATCGAACGATCACCGCGCCCGTCCCCGGACTCGACGTGGTCGATCCCGGCTCGTCGCGGTCGACCCCGTCGACCCCGACGGTGACGGGCCAGGAGGTGGTGAGCTTCTCCGAGCTGCTCGCCCCCGGTCGGGTGCGGCTCCTGTACCTGGCATTCACCCTGATCGCGCTGGCCGCCTGCGTCGGCCCCCGCTTCGTGCTACCCGCAAGATTCTCCGGGAGGAGACCGTGATCGACGACCAGGCACCACCGGACGACCGGAGCGGCGCCCTGTTCTGGGAGGCGGTCGGGAACGCGTTCCGGCCCTACGCCGGATGGCTCTTCTACGGCTGTGGAGCACTGCTGGTGATCATCGGCTACCTCGGCGTCTCCGGTGAGTCGATCGTCGCCAAGCAGCTGCCGTACCTCATCTCCGGCGGCATCGGCGGCGTCCTGCTCGCCATCCTCGGTGGCTACTTCCTCGGCATCGAAGAGCTGCGTCGTGACGGCGGTCGGCTCGATCGGATGGAACGGCAGATCGAAGAGCTCCACCGCGCCCTCCTCGACCGGCCGGACGCGCCCACCGTGGCGACCGATCCGCCGGCCGGTCGTGCCGGCACGGCGCCGTCGCCCAACGGCCACGGCTCGCCGCGCCACGTCATGGTGGTGGAGTCCGGCGAGTCGTTCCACCGGGCCGGCTGCGCGCTGGTGGCCGGGAAGGCCAGCGAGGAGCTGGACCTGGCGGCCGCAGCCGGGCGGGGTCTGCACCCCTGCCCCGTGTGCGAACCCGTCGCGCCCGCGTCGTAGGGGATCGCCGTGTTCTACCTCCAGGTCGCGCTGCTCGGGGTCGTCGTCGGCTGCGTCTACGCCCTGTCGGCCACCGGCATCGTGCTCACCTACAGCGCCACCGGAGTGTTCAACATCGCCCACTTCGCCATCGGGCTGCTCGCCGGGTACGTCGCCTGGCAGTTCAACGGCGTCTGGGGCGTGCCGCTCGTCCTCGCCGTACCGCTCGTGCTGCTCGTCTGCGGCCCGCTGCTCGGCCTGGTGCTCGAACGCGCCGTGTTCCGCCCGCTGCAACAGCAGCGGGCAACCAGCTCCGAGAAGCTGGTGGCCGCCCTCGGCGTCACCGTGGTGATCCTCGCCGTCATCAACGTGATCTGGGGCCCCGGCGTGCAGGGCACGGTCGACCAGCCCGTTCCCCGGCTGTTCCCGCTGACCACGTTCCACATCGGGTCGCTCATCTTCGATTACGAGCAGGTGGGGACCCTCGTCCTGACGCTGCTGGTGGCGGCCGCCCTGTTCGTGCTCCTGCGGCGGACGATGACCGGGGTCCGCATTCGTGCGGTGGTCGACCGTCGCGAGCTCGCCCAGCTGTCGGCCATCGACGCCGACCGGGTGTCGCAGATGGCGTGGGCGCTGGGGTGCACCATCGCGGCGCTCACCGGGCTCCTCATCACCCAGGGCACGCTCGAGCCGACACGGATCATCTTCCTCGGGATCGAGACGTTCTCCGTCGCGGTGGTGGCCCGCCTGGTGAGCATCCCGGTGGCCCTCGCCTTCGGCTTCGGGGTGATGGGGCTCGGGCGCAGCCTGCTCGACGCCTTCGAGCCCTTCGGCGCCACCGGCGGGGCGGCCGACACCTACCAGGCCATCGTCACCAACCTGTCGAGCATCGTGCTGTTCGCCGCGCTGGTCGTCTTCCGGCGCCTCGACGAGGTGGGCGACCGGGGATCGGCCGGCAGCGGCCTCGCCCTGGGCCGGTTCGGACCCAGCCGGCGGGCGGGTGCTCGCTCCGCGGTGGTGATCGTGGGTGGCATCGCGGCCACAGTGGCCACCCCGTTCGTCCTCGAGGGCGCCGACCTGCGCGCCGCCCACACCTTCGCGGCCCTCGCGGTCATCTTCGTGTCGATCGTGGCGATCACCGGCTACTCCGGCCACCTCACGCTCGGTCAGGCATCCATCGCCGGTCTCGGCGCGTTCGCCACCGCCCGCTTCGCCAACTCGTTCGACCTCCCCGTGCTCGTCGCCATGGTCCCGGGCGCCCTCGTGGCCGTACTGGCCGGTCTGGCGGCCGGGTACCCGGCTCTGCGCCGTCGCGGCCTGTTCCTCGGCCTCACCACGCTGGGCCTGGCCCTCATCATCGACCGGTTCGTGTTCAACGAACAGCTGTTCCAGGGTGGGCCCGGTGGGCTCACCGTGACCCGTCCCGTGTTGTTCGGCATCGACCTGGGCGGCGACGTCGCCTTCTGGTTCTACGAGGCCGTCATCCTCGGCCTCGTGCTCTTCATCGCCCGCAACCTCCGCAGCGGACGATTGGGCCGGGTCCTCGGCGCCATGCGGGATTCCGACGTGGGAGCCGAGTCGGTCGGCATCGAGCT
Source organism: uncultured Acidimicrobiaceae bacterium (assembly GCA_963730345.1). Classification (GTDB taxonomy): domain Bacteria; phylum Actinomycetota; class Acidimicrobiia; order Acidimicrobiales; family Salinilacustritrichaceae; genus Salinilacustrithrix. Next base: position 85,186 of record CAVSRP010000039.1, on the reverse strand, counting down.
GCGCCGAGCGAAGCTGTTCGTCTTCGCGGTGTCGTCGGCCATGGCGGGCGTGGGAGGGGCGCTGTTGATCCAGGCCAACCAGGCCTGGGACACCGTGACCTTCAATCCGGTGCTCGGGCTGTTCTGGTTCACCGCGGTGGTGGTCTGTGGGCTGTCGAGCACTCGCGGGGCGCTGCTGGCCGCGCTGGCGTACGTCGCCATCCCGCACCTGTTCGACCTCGACATCCAGAGCGCCATCGGCTTCTTCGGGCTGGGCGCGGTGCTCATCGGCCGGTCACCCGGAGGCATCACCGCCATGCTCGCCCGGTTCGGGACCGCGGTGCCGCGGCGTCTCGAGGACGAGTACCGCAAGGTGCTGCAGCGCCGGCGGCCCCCGGCGCGGCCGGCGCCGGTGCCGTCGGCGTTCGCCGTCCGTGTCCTCGAGGAGGGCGCAGGCCGATGACCGTTCCCGTGCTCGAGGTGCGCGACATCCGGGTGTGCTTCGGTGGCCTGGTCGCGGTGGACGGCGTCTCGCTCACCGTCGCGCCCGGTGCCGTCACCTCCCTGATCGGTCCCAACGGGGCGGGGAAGACCACGCTGTTCAACGCCATCACCGGCGTGGTCGAACCCGGCCAGGGCACCGTGCGGTTGGCCGGGCGGGACATCACCGGCGCCACGCCGTCGGCCCGATCGCGGCTCGGCATGGCCCGCACCTTCCAGCGGCTCGAGGTGTTCAGCGGCATGACGGTGGAGGACAACCTCCGGGTGGCGGCCGAAGCCGCGTCGCCGGGCCGGACGCTCAGCGGGCTGTTCCGGATCCGTCACCGCGACGAGCCCGCCATCAACGCCGCGGTCGATGCCGTGATCGAACGGGTTGGACTCGCCGACGTGCGCCGGTTGCCGGCCGGCTCGCTCAGCACGGGCACGCTCCGGTTGGTGGAACTGGGACGGGCCCTGTGCACGCAGCCGCAGGTGCTCTTGCTCGATGAGCCGGGGAGCGGTCTCGACGAGGCGGAGACGGAGTCGTTCGAGGCGGTGCTGCACGACATCGTGGCCGACGGCACCGCGATCTTGTTGATCGAACACGACGTCGATCTGGTGATGCGGGTCTCGACGCTGGTCCACGTCCTCGATTTCGGTCAGCTGGTGGCCTCCGGGACGCCCGATCAGGTGGTGGTCGACCCCAAGGTCCGTGCCGCCTATCTGGGGGAGGAGGTCGACGGTGCCGTCGCTGCTGGAAGTCACTGACGTGCGGGCCGGCTATGGCCGGATCGAGGTGCTCCGGGGCATCAGCTTCTCGGTGCCGGCCGGCTCGGTCGTGGCCCTGCTCGGCTCGAATGGCGTCGGCAAGACCACCACGCTGCGAGCCATCTCCGGCGTCCTGCCCGTCACCTCCGGTGCGATCCACTTCGATGGACGGCGCATCGATGGCCGTCCGGCCGCCGAGATCGCCGGGCGCGGTTTGGTCATGGTGCCCGAGGGACGGGGGATCTTCCCCGGCCTCAGCGTCGAGGAGAACCTTCGCCTCTTCCACTCGTCGCTCGGCGTCGGCACCCCGTGGAACGCGTTCGCCCGAGAGATCGAGGCCACCTTCCCCCGGCTGGTCGAGCGCTTCTCGCAGCAGGCCGGCTCGCTCTCGGGTGGCGAGCAGCAGATGTTGGCGGTGAGCCGGGTCCTGGCCGGCGAGCCGAAGGTCGTGCTGTTCGACGAGCTGTCGATGGGGTTGGCGCCGCTGATCGTCGAGTCGCTGTTCGAGAGTGTCGCCGCGATGCGCGATCGCGGGATCACCGTCGTCCTCGTGGAGCAGTTCATGACCCACGCCCTGGCGCTGGCCGACGTCTGCTACGTGATCGCTCGAGGAGCCGTCAGCTGGGCAGGAGAGGCATCCGAGCTGCGCAACAGCACGGTGGCATCGCACTACCTCTCGGCGTAGCCGGGCACCGCACGGGTCGCCGGGCCGCACGGGGAACCGGGCTCAGTTGCCCTGCTCGCGGGCCGGGGTGGCGACGTTCTTGGCATCGGGGTAGCAGAACGGGAACGGGTTGCTCGCCGCGACCCAGCCACCCTTGGACTCCTGGTACCGCGCGACGGCGAAGCAGTCCTTCGCGGTGGGGGCGGTGTAGGCGTAGGCATCGGGCCGGAACACCGTCCCGACCATGATCCCTCCGGCCGTGTTGGGTGGCATGGTGTCGAGATACTTGAGGAACCCGGCCCGGGTCGGTGCCGGACCCATCGACTCGATGGCGTCACGGGTGATGTTGCCCATCGCCCACGCCTCCATCGCCCACTGGTGCAGTGGTAGCCCGGGTTGGTAGCGGGCGTAGGCGTCGCGGAACGTGGCGATCTCCGGTTGGTTCGACGTGTAGGGGAGCGACTCGGTCGACACGTAGACGATGTTTCGGCAGGTGTCGTTGTACTGCTGGCCGAGGGCCTCGCCCATGACCACCACGGTGGACACCTTGGCCTTGGGCTTGAACCCGCGGCGGGCCATCGAGTCGCACAACCGTCGGTTGGCGCCGTCGTCCATGGCATCGAAGATGATCTCGGTGCCGCGCTGTTGCATGTCGGCCACGGCCTGGTCGAAGCTGGGCGCGGCGAACGACACGGTGTACTGGGTGACGTCGAACCCCTCGGCCTTCAGCCCGTCGACGAAGGCATCGCCGGCCTGGCTCGATTCGTTGATGTCGTACTGGAACACCGCGGCCTTCGAAACGCCGAGCTGCTGCTTGTACCAGCGGAACTGGCCCGACAGGTTCACGATCTTGCCGCCCAGACCGACGGTCTTGCCGTCGCGGGGGTAGCCGGCCCCGTAGACGGTGAAGAAGTTCGAGTAGCGGTAGAAGCTGTTGGTGATCGGGAACCCGAGCACCGGGACGTGCTGGTCGGCGAGGTACTGGGCGGCGCCGCCCAGCGCCCGTGAGTTGGTGGCCACCAGAGCGAAGACCTGGTCCTGCTCGACCAGCCGGCGGGCGCATTCGAGTGTCCGCGACCGGTCCTCGCGATCGTCGCAGGTGGCGAGCTCGATCTTGCGGCCACCGATGCCGCCGGCCGCGTTGGTGGCGGCCACCCACGCCCGCAGACCCCGCACCGCGGGGGCGAAGGTGTCACCCAACACCCCGTTCTCGGCCGTGATGTTGCCCAACTTGATGCTCGTGGCGGTGACGCCGACGTCGGACGCCTGGTTGGGTTGGGACTGACCGCCAGCCGCCGGGGTCGCCGGGCCCGCGCCGGGCGCAGCGGCGGACGGATCATTGGGGGTTGCGCTCTGATCACCGGCGGACGGTGCCGTGTCGGGCGTGGCGCTCGCCCCGTCGGCGGCCGCCGCGGTCGGCGTGCCGGAAGCCGTCGCCTGGTCGGGCCCGTCGGCAGGAGCGAACGACCCACCACCGGCTGCGACATCGCCGGTGGCGATGACCTGCGTCGTGGGGGTGAACGCCTCGTCGGGCAAGCGCGTCCCGCAGGCGGCCACCGTGAGTGCGCCCAGTGCCAGCACCGCCGTACCCACGATCGGTCGCGGTGGTCTGCCCGTCCTCCGGCGTTCCCTCATCGCCTGATGGTTCGGCGCCGCCGGCACCGATTCCTGCGCTCTGGGGGTGCTACCTGACGCACATGTTAGGTTTCTTGCCACCCCGGCCGGCGGCTCGGCCGACTCGAACCACAGATCCGCACGGAGGTACGAGTGCAGCTCACGCTCACCGATGACCAGGAGTTCTTCCGCGACACGACGCGCCGCTTCCTGGCCACCGAGTGCCCGTTGACGGCCGTCCGTTCCCTCGCGTCATCGCCCGACGGCTTCGAATCGGGCTACTGGCAGCAGGGAGCCGAGCTGGGCTGGACATCGCTGCTCGTCCCCGAAGCCCTCGGCGGTGGCAGCGTGAGCGGGCACGGTGTCGCGGATCTCACCATCGTGGCCGACGCCTTCGGGCACCACGTCGCCCCTGGACCGCTCGTACCCACCAACATCGTGGCGTCGACGATCGCCCGCACCGGCTCCGACGAGCAGCGTTCGCTGCTGCCCGGCCTCATCGCCGGCGAGGTCGTCACCGCGTGGGTCGGGGCCGAGCAGGCGTGTTCGGCCCGGCCGACGATCGCCGCGACACGCGAGGGCGGCGGATACACCCTGAGCGGAACCAGCGCCCCGGTCGAAGCCGCCGCCCAGGCCGACCACCTGCTGATCACCGCCCGGGCGGACACCGGTCTGATCCAGTTCCTCGTCCCCGCCTCGGCCGCGGGCATCACCATCACGCCGCTGCAGAGCCTCGACCTCGTCCGGCGCTTCGCCCGGGTCGACCTCGACCGCCTGTCGGTGCCGGCCACGGCCGTGGTGGGCGAGCCCGAGGCGGCGGACGCCGACGTCGAGCACCAGCTCCAGGACGCCCTCGTCATGCAGACCGCCGAGATGGTGGGTGCCGCCCAACGCACCTTCGACTTCACCGTGGAGTGGGCCTTCGACCGGTACTCGTTCGGCCGGCCGCTGGCCAGCTATCAGGAGCTGAAGCATCGCTTCGCCGACATGAAGACCTGGCTGGAGGCGAGCCACGCCCTGGCTGACGCAGTCGCCCGCGACGTGCAGGCGGGCGCGTCGTCGGCCGCCGAGACGGCCAGCGCGGCCAAGTCGTACCTCGGCGACCGCCTCGTCGCGTTGGTGCAGGACTGCGTCCAGATGCACGGCGGCATCGGCCTCACCGCTGACCACGACATCCACCTGTACCTGCGCCGGGTCACCGTCGACCGGGTGTCGTACGGAACGCCGGCCGAGCACCGCCAACGGATCGCCGGCTTCGCCATCGAGGACAGCGCGGCATGACCACCGCCCGGACCACCGACGAGGACTCCACCGACGAGGAGACGAAGCCGATGACCACACCTGCCGGGGAGGAGATGGAGAGCGTCGAGTCGTTCGAGGCCCGGGCCCGGGCCTGGCTGCCGGAGCACATGCCCCGCCTCGATCCGGCGGCGCGGTGGCACGGCTCCGGCTCCGACGAGGAGGAGCTGGCCGTCGTGCAGCACATGCGCGACCTGCAGCGAACGCTCTTCGACGGAGGGTTCGCCGGTGTCTGCTTCCCCCGGGAGTACGGCGGTCTCGGGCTCACGCCGGCGCACCAGCAGGCGTTCGACCGGGCCTGCGCGCCGTACGAGATGTCGACCCTGCTGAACGTGCCCACCTTCGTCCCCTGTGGCGCCGTCTTGCTCGAGTTCGGTACCGAAGCGCAGAAGCAGCGCCACATCCCGGCCATGCTCAAGGGCGAGGAGCTGTGGATGCAGTTCCTCTCCGAGCCGAGCGGGGGCTCTGACGTGGCCGGTGCGCTGACCACCGCGGTCCGCGACGGCGACGAGTGGGTGGTCAACGGGTCGAAGGTGTGGACCACCGGTGCCTGGTGGTCGGACTACGGGTTGTGCCTGCTGCGGACCAACTGGGACGTGCCCAAGCACCGGGGTCTCTCCGTGTTCATCATCAAGATCCGCCAGCCCAACATCGAGGTGCAGCGGATCGAGATGATCAACGGCTCGCGGGAGTTCTGCCAGGAGTTCATGACCGATCTGCGCGTCCCCGACTCGGACCGCGTGGGCGAGATCGACGACGGCTGGACCATCGGTCGGCGGTGGATGTTCCACGAGCGCAACGCCATGGGTGGCGGATCGCCCTACACCAGCGGCCCTCGACCCAGCCACGGCCGTGACGTCGAGGGTCGCGACACCATCGTCGAGCTGGCCCGCAGCACCGACCAGCTCGACGACCTCCGGGTGCGCGACCTGATCGGGGAGTCCCGTGCCCTGCGGCGAGCGCGGGAGGAGCTGAGCAACCGGATCGGTACCGGCATGGCGGTGGGCGCGATGCCCGAGACCGCGGCGGCCATCGCCCGGTTGATGACCGCCACGGTGAACGAGCGCATCATCGACATCGAGCTCGACCTCGTCGGGGCCCAGGCGGCCGCCTGGGCCGACGACGATGCGGCCGCCGGGATCGGGATGACCTTCCTCATGCGACAGCAGACCAGCATCGGCGGGGGAACCACCGAGATGGCGCGCAACAACATCAGCGAGCGCGTGCTCGGCATGCCCCGCGAGCGGACCCTCGACAAGGACGTACCGTTCCGGGAGGTGCCGAAGGGCCCACCATCGGGCTCGGCGTGAGGTTCTCGGTCACCTACCCACTGGTGACGCACCCGCACGATCCGACGTTCGTCACCGGTGATGCGATCGCCCGGTTCGCCCGCGCCGCCGAGGCCGCGGGGTTCGATGGCATCGGGTTCACCGACCACCCCGCACCCACCCACCGGTGGCTGACCGCCGGCGGCCACGACGCGCTCGATCCGTTCGTCGCCCTCACCTACGCCGCGGCGGTCACCGAGCGCATCCGCCTCGTCCCCAACATCGTGGTGCTGCCCTACCGCAACCCGTTCCTGGTGGCGAAGGCAGCCGCCACCCTCGACGCCCTGTCCGGCGGACGCTTCACCCTCGCCGTGGCGGCGGGCTACCTGCGCGGTGAGTACCGCGCCCTCGGCGTCGACTTCGCCGAGCGCAACCCGCTCTTCGAGGAGGCCATCGAGGTCATCCGGGGCATCTGGACCACCGACGACTTCGCCTACGAGGGCCGGCACTTCTCGGCACCGGGCCAGACCGCGAACCCCAAACCGGCCATCGTCCCTCCCATCTGGATCGGCGGGAACAGCACGCTCGCCCGCCGGCGGGTCGCCCGCTACGGCGACGGTTGGCGACCGTTCCCGGCCCCGAGGGCGCTGGCCACCACGGCGAAGACGGTGCCGCTCGAGACGATCGACGATCTCGCCGCCCTCCTCGACCAGCTGTGGCGATTCGTCGAGGACGAGGGGCGAGATCGCGACGAGATCGACGTGGCCTTCGGCACCCGCGCCGGAGGCCACCCGGGCGAGGACGACTTCGATCCGGAAGCTACCCGAGAGGGCCTCGCCGAGCTGGCCGCGCTCGGCGTCACCTGGGCCGACGTGGGCGTCCCCGGCGACGGGCTCGACCACGCCGTCGAGGCCCTCCAGCAGTTCGGCGAGACGGTGATCGCGGCGATGGAGGACGGCGATCGGCTCAGGTGATGTCGCGCTGGCGGAACGCGATCAGCCCGGCGCCGCCGAGCGCCAGGGCCGTGCCGGTCAGCGCCAGGAGGGGGGTGGCGGTGAACGCCGTGCCCGGCAGCCGCGGGACGTGGCTGAACGGTGAGAGGTCGAGGATGCCCTGGCTCAGATCCATCAGGGGTCCGAGTTCGCCGAGGGCGACGAAGCCGATGAGCGCGATCCAACCGACCCCGACGAGCCGGGGGCCGAGACCGTAGGCGGCCACCACGATGCCGACCAGGACCCAGGCGGCCGGGAGCTGGGCCAGGGACGCGACCACGATGCGGCCGATCTGGCTCGAATCGCCGGTCTGCGCGGCGTGGGCGACGCCGGCGCCGAGACCGGCGAGGGTCATGACGAACGCGGTGCCGACGACGGCGACGGCGATGTGGCTGAGCGCCCATCGCACCCGGCTCACCGGCCCAGCGAGCAGCGGTTCGGCGCGCAGGGCCGTCTCCTCGGACCGCAGCCGCATCACCGCCTGGATGCCGAACCCCGAGACGATCACTCCCGTGATGCCGAACTCGGCGGCGAGGAAGGCATCGGTGAGTCCCTGTTGGCCACCGAGCTTGGTGATGAAGTCACGGGCGGTCGAACTGCTGAGGAAGTCACCGACGTTCGACGCCAGGTTGCCGAGCAACGCGCCGAGGACCAGGAAGCTGATCGACCATCCGATCAGCGCGGCTCGCTGGAGCCGCCAGGCCAGCGCCAGCGGGCTGTGCAGCGATGCGGCCGCGGTGGCCGGTCCGGGCCGGGCCGGGAACAGCCCGGTCCCCATGTCGCGCCGGGCCAGCAGGGCGAATGCACCGGTCGACACCACCAGGGTGAACCCGACGGTGATGATCAGCACCCACCAGCGATCGCCGGCGTAGGGCCGGAGCTGCTGAGCCCAACCGATCGGCGACAGCCAGGTGAGCCAGCGCGGCCCGGTGACCGGTGCGGCGTCGCCGATGGCTCGCAGCGTGTACACGACCCCGAGGAACGCGCCAGTGAGCGAGGTCGCGGTCCGGGGACTGGCCGTGAGCTGGCTGGCGACGCCGGCGGCCGCCCCGAACGTGATGCCGACGCTCGCCCAACCCACGCCGAACGCGAACGAGCCGCCGAGCGGGAGGCCCGTGGCCGTCAGGGCGGCACCGGTGAGCACCGCGAGCAGGACGTTGGCCACGCCCACCACGACGAACGTGGCGGCGAGAGGAGCGAACCGACCGGCCGACGTGCCGAGGAGCAGCTCCGTCCGCCCCGCCTCCTCGTCCGCCCTCGTGTGACGCACCACGAGCACGACCGTGACCAGCGCGACGAAGACCGAACCGAAGCTGCCCATCTTGATCATGGCGATGGCGCCGGTGGAGGAGGTGTCGTAGATCCTGCCGAACAGGGCCACGGTGGACTGGGTGGCGTTGAGGCTGTCGGCCGCCCGACGGCGCGATGCCACGGTGGGGTAGAGGTCCTTCACCGCGACGGCCGAATAGGCGGCCATCAGCACGAACGCCACGATCCAGGAGATCAACAGCACCCGGCTCCGCCGGAACGTCAGCCTGACCAGCTCGCCCGTCCCGGCGAAGGCGTTCATGGCCGGTCCGGGTCGTGGTCGGCGTTGTCGTCGCGGTAGAAGCGCAGGAACAGCTCTTCGATGGTCGGCGGCTGGTTGACCAGGCTGCGTACGCCCACCTCGGTGAGGCACCGGAGCACCGCGCCGAGCGCCTCGGGCTCCACGTTCCCCCGGACGGTGCGCCCGTCGATGACGAGGTCGTGGACACCGGGTAGGTCGCGGAGCAGCGCCGGTGGCTCGTGTTCCAGCTCGGCGGCCAGGAACGTGGTGGAGAGGTGGCGCAGCTCGGCCAGCGCGCCCGATTCGACCACCCTTCCGTCGCGGATGATGGTGAGGTGATCGCAGGTGGCCTCGACCTCGGCGAGGATGTGGCTGGACAGGAGCACCGTCCGACCCGCGTCCCGTTCCTGGGCGACGCAGTCCCGGAACGTGGCTTCCATGAGCGGATCGAGCCCCGAGGTCGGTTCGTCGAGCAGGAGGAGCTCGACCCGGCTGGCCAGCGCAGCCACCAGGGCCACCTTCTGTCGATTCCCCTTCGAGTACGACCGGGCCTTCCTCGTCGGATCGAGGTCGAACTGCTCGAGCAGCTCGGCCCGTCGGGCCGGGTCGAGTCCCCCCCGGAGACGGCCGAGCAGGTCGATGATCTCGCCGCCGGTCAGGTTGGGCCACAGCGCGACGTCGCCCGGCACGTAGGCCAGGCGCCGGTGCAGCTCGACCGCGTCGCGCCACGGGTCGCCACCGAGGAGGTCGATCTGCCCGGCGTCGATCCGCACCAGACCGAGGAGGGCTCGCAGGGCCGTGGTCTTGCCCGCCCCGTTCGGGCCGAGGAATCCGTGCACGGTGCCGGCGTGGACCTCGAGGTCCAAGCCGTCGAGGGCCCGCGTCCGACCGAAGTCCTTCACCACCCCGGCCATGGCGATCGACGCCGTCATCGTCCTCGATCCTGCCCCGCAGGCGGCGCCCGTGGCCAGGGTCGGACGTCCTACCGGTGGGCGACCGGAGCAGACCGCCCGGAGCGAACGGCTCAGGCCGCGGCCGGCTCCGTCACCCGCATCAGCCGGGCGAGGTTGCCGCCCATGATCTTGGCCTGCTCGTCGGGAGTGAACTCATCGAGCTGGTCGATGAAGCTGATCGGATCGGACATGCCCTCCGGGTGGGGGTAGTCGGATCCGAAGATCACGTTGTCGACGCCGATGAGGTCGGCGAGGCCCTTGGGGTCGTCCTCGTGGAACGGATGGACGAACACCGACCGCTTGAACACCGCGACCGGATCCTCCTCGAAGGCGTGCGGGTTCAGCTGGTAGGCGTGCTCCATCGAGTGGAACAGCGGCCGGACCCAGCCGGAGCCGTTCTCGACCGGAGCGATCTTCACGCCGGGGAACCGCGAGAGCATCCCGTGGCCGATGGCGGAGGCGACCGTGTCCATGATGGCCCGGCTGCTCCCGCCGGCGATGGCGGCGAAGCCCGACGGCCCGACGAACGGTTTGAACTCGCCGCCGCCCAGGCCTTCCCACTCGTTCGTGTAGCGCTGATAGCCGCTGTCGCTGGCGTGCATGCCGACCAGGATCCCCGACTCCTGCACCAGCTCCCAGAACGGGTCGAACTCGGGCAGCGCGAACGAGCGGGGGCCCTGGAAGCCGGGTACGGGGGCGGGCCGCACCAAGATGACACGCGCCCCGCGCTCGAGCACCCACTCGAGCTCCTCGATGGCCCGCTCCACGATCGGCAGCGTGACCACCGGTGTGGCGAAGATGCGATCCTCGAAGTCGAACGTCCACTGCTCGTGCATCCACTGGTTCAGGGCGTGGACGACGACGTGGGTGGCGATGGGATCGTCGCGCAGCCGCTCCTCGACCAGGCTGGCGAGGGTCGGCCACATCAGGGCCCGATCGATGCCCAGCTCGTCCATGAGCTCGAGGCGCGGGCCGGGCTCGCGGAACGCCGGGGGCGAGGCGATGGCCTTGCCCATGATCTCCCGGCGTGACTTGCCGTCGGGGTTGCCCACGCGGAAGTACTCCTCCTGCGCTCCGGGTGCCGCCACCTTGTCGAACGTGGGGTTGGGGATGTAGTCGCTGATCTGGCCCTTGACGGTGATCTTGGTGCGCCCGTGGACGTCGACGTAGTCGATGACACCGGCGTAGTCGTCGGGGAGGAACTTCGTCAGCGCGTCGCGCGTTTCGTACATGTGGTTGTCGGCGTCGAAGACCGGGAAGTCGAGCTGGCGTGACGGCATGGTCGCCCCTCCGTGATCACAGATGGTCCCAATGTGCGGCGTCACCCTAGCTGACGTTGGTGTTAGATCACAACCTCTGCGTCAGGGCATCGGGGCGCCGAAGAGGCCTCGTCGCACGATGAATGTCGCGGCGTCGATGACCTCGTCCTCGTCGAGGTGTCCCATGGCCAGCACGGTGTAGGGCATCCGCTCGATGACCGACAGCAGGACGATGGCGTCGGCCGTGGCATCCCCGAACCCTCGCTGGTGGACGATGCGGACCAGCCGGTCGAAGGTCACGATGGCGACCTGGAGCGAGAAGGCGCGCAGTTCGGGCTCCTGGTAGTCGATCTCCTGCCAGGCGCTGATCACGCCGCCGTTGGCGCGGTAGGAGGCGAACCAGTCCTGCAGCCACTGGCGCACCGCATCGGTGGGGGCGCCGTCCGGGAAGGTGCGCACCAACTCGACCATGGCCAGGGCCGCGTCCTCGGCGAGGACGTGGAACAGCTCTTCCTTGTTCCCGAAGTAGCGGTAGAAGCTGCCGTGGGAGACGCTGGCGGCCTCGACGATGTCGTCGACCCGGGTGTCGTGGTAGCCCCGCCGGGGCAGCACCGCGCTGCCCGCGTCGAGCAGCGCTTGGCGGGTCTTCTGGCCGCGGGGTCGCAGCGCGGGGTCGGGCGCAGGCGCTCCGGGGAACTCGGGCCAGTCCGGGGCGCGCTTCGGCGGTGGTTGCGTGACCGGTCGGACGTTGACCCCGTCGATGGCACCGTGCAGCGTCCGGTGGACGGTCTGGGCCAGGCCGTCGATGAAGCGCGTTCGCGTCAGCTGTCCGAGGCCGAGCTGCCAGTAGTAGATGGATCGGATCACCACGCCGACGAGGGTGTTGGTCAGTGCGGGGCGTTCGAGCTCCGGGTGGTCGTGACTGGCGCCGCGGATGATGGCCAGCCCGACCCGGTTCCCGATCACGCGGGTGTCCTCGGTGGCCGGTCGCCGTTCCCGAGCGGCGGCCTGGTAGCCGGAGAGGATGGGGTCGTACTCGGTGCACAGATCGATGAACCCGTCGAGCCAGTGGCGGAGGTGCTCGACGCCGCCGGCGTCACCGGTGACCGCCCCCACGCTCTCGGCCAGCTCGCCCATGTCGTTGGCGAGGTGACCGGCGAGGCGCCAGAACAGGTCCTCCTTGCTCGAGAAGTACTGGTAGAAGGCGGGGCGCGAGCAACCGGCGGTTTCGGTGATCAACTCCACCCGGGTGTCGTGGTAACCGTGCTCGGCGAACACCGCCAGCGCGGCGGTGAGGATCCGGCGCTGGGTGCTGGCGCCGCGCGCCCCGACCAGCGGGTTCTCTCCGAACGGGGCCCGGCGGACCACCTGCTCTGGGACGTCGTCCATGAGGCTCCTCGACTCGGCGCGGCCGTGACCGCTTGCGGGCGGCCGGTGCTCGGATAATCTAACATCCTCGTCAGATATCAACCGGCCAGATGCCACAGGAGGGCTCCCCGATGCAGGCCGAAGATCTGATCCTCGTGAGCGTGGACGACCACGTGGTCGAACCGCCTGACCTGTTCGAGGGCCGGCTCTCCGCCAAGGCCCAGGAACGGGCCCCGTTCGTGCAGTCGCTCGACGATGGTCGCGACGTGTGGATGTTCGAAGGCAAGGCGCTGCCCAACGTGGGTCTCAACGCGGTGGCGGGTCGGGTACCCGAGGAGTACGGGCTCGATGCGTTGTCGTTCGACCAGATGCGGCCCGGCTGTTACGACATCCACGAGCGCATCCGCGACATGAACGTCAACGGTGTCCTCGGCTCGCTCAACTTCCCCAGCCTCGCCGGCTTCACCGGCCAGCTCTTCTACACCTGCGACGACAAGGACATCGCGATCGAGCTGTTGCGGGCCTACAACGACTGGCACATCGACGACTGGTGTGGCACCTACCCGGGCCGGATGATCCCGCTCATCGTCCCGCCGATCTGGGACCCCGAGTTGATGGCCGCCGAGGTCCGGCGCTGCGCCGACAAGGGGGCCCACGCCATCACCTTCTCGGAGAACCCGGAGAAGCTCGGCCTGCCCAGCTTCCACAGCGACCACTGGGACCCGTTCTGGACGGCGTGCTGCGACACCGACACGGTCGTCTGCATGCACATCGGGTCGTCGTCCACCCTGGTGAGCACGTCGTCGGACGCTCCGATCGACGCCATGATCACCCTCCAGCCCATGAACATCGTGCTGTGTGCCGCCGACCTGCTGTGGTCGCCGGTCCTACGCAAGTTCGACAAGCTGCGGATCGCCCTCTCCGAGGGTGGCATCGGCTGGGTTCCGTACTTCCTGGAACGGGTCGACTACGTCTACCAGCACCACCACCAGTGGACGAACCAGGACTTCGGCGACAAGCTGCCGAGCCAGGTGTTCAACGAGCGAATCCTCACCTGCTTCATCGACGATGCGGTCGGCATGGAGGTGCGCCATCACCTCAACCTGGATCACATCCACTGGGAGTGCGACTACCCCCACTCCGACTCCACGTGGCCCCATGCCCCGGAGATGGCGATGAAGTACCTCGACGGTGTGCCCGACGACGACATCGACCGGATCACCCACCTGAACGCCATGCGGAACTTCTCCTTCGACGCCTTCTCGCACATCCCGCGCGAGCAGTGCACCGTCGGCGCACTCCGGGCCCAGGCCACCGACGTCGACACGTCGTTGGTGGCCTACGGCACCGGAAAGTTCCAGGAGGACGGCATCGTCACCACCATGACGTTGGCCGAGCGCATGGCGAAGCGGTGATCCGGTGAGCGCTACGCGCTCGAGGAGGTGCTGACCGGCACCCGGGCCGGCCCGGCGACGTTCGACATCTGGACCCACTCCACCCCGTCCCCATCGACGGTGAGGTCGGGCCAGCGCCGGTACAGCTCGTCGAAGGCCACCCGGCCTTCGAGGCGGGCGAGATGGGCGCCGATGCAGTAGTGGATGCCGTGGCCGAACGAGATGCCCAGCGGTCCGGTGCGTTCCACGTCGAAGCGGTCGGGATCCTCGTAGGCGCGGGGATCCCGGTTGGCCGCACCGGTGAGGATCAACATCGGGCTACCGGCCGGCACGATCAGGCCGTGGAACGTACGGTCCTCCATGCAGAACCGGCCCTGGTACTGGGACGGGGCCCGGTAGCGAAGGACCTCCTCGACGGCGCCCGGGGTCTTGCTCGGATCGTCGCGGATCTTGGCCAGCTGATCGGGGTGGTCGTCGAAGATCAGCACGGCGTTGCCCACCAGCTTGGTGACCGTCTCGCTGCCGGCGGCGGTGAGCAGACCCACGAAGGCGGCGATCTCGCCGTCGGACAGGTGATCGACGGAGCCGTCCTCGCGCTCGATCTCGGCCTCGATGAGGTGGCCGATCATGTCGTCGGAGGGATGGGCCCGCTTGTCGGCCACCAACTGGGCCATGTAGGCGCTCAGTTCGATCGAGGCCGCGATGCCGGCGTCGGTGGGAAACGGGCTGCCGACGTTTCGCTCGAGCGACCGGTCGGTCCAGTGCCGGATCTGTTGGCGATCGGCCTCGGGAATGCCGACGATCGAGCAGATGACCTCGACGGGGAACGGGCCGGAGAAGTCCGTGACCACGTCGAAGTCCTCCCAGCCCTCGAGGCCGTCGAGGACACGGCCGATCACCTGTTGGACCACCGGCTCCCACTCGCCGATCCGCCGGGGAGTGAACGCCCGGTTGACCAGTTTGCGGAGCCGGTCGTGCATGGGCGGGTCGATCATGATCATCGACGTGATCGAATCGGTGATGGCCTGGAAGTCGTCGCTGGTGAGCTGGTCGAGGGTGAGCCCGTGCGTCGACGTGAAACCGGCCACGTCGCGGTGCACCGCCACGCAGTCGTCGTACCGGGACACGGCGTAGAACCCGAGCTCCTCGTGGTGGTACAGCGGGGCTTGCTCGAGCAGCCAGCGGTACACGGGAAACGGGTTCTCGAAGAACTCCTTGCTGAACGGATCGAACTCCACCGCGCCCAGTGTGACACGGTTGTTCGAAAGCTGCGGGCGCAGCGGCGGGAGTCCGCGGGCGCAGCGGCGTCAGTTGTCGTCGAACACGGTCCGCACGACCACGTCGGCCGCATCTTCGGCGTCGCCTTCCCACCGCACCGCGCCGTGGTCGAGCAGCACGACGCGGTCGCACAGGGCGAGGGCCGGCGCCACCTGTTGCTCGACGATCAGCAGCGACGTCCCGTTCTCCCGGATGGTGTCGAGCGTGGCGTAGACCTCGTCGATGATGACCGGCGCCAGTCCGAGCGACAGCTCGTCGGCGATGAGCAGGGCCGGGGATTCGACGAGCACACGGGCCAGCGACAGCATGCGCTGCTCGCCCCCGGACAGCGTTCCGGCCAGCTGGTGCCGGCGCTCGCCGAGGCGGGGGAACAGCTCGAAGGCCTGGCGCAACCCGTCGGCGATGCCTCGCCGGCCCAGGCTGTGCCGGAACGAGAGCGTCAGGTTCTCCTCGACGGTGAAGGTGGCGAACACCGACCGACCCTCGGGGGCATGGGCCACGCCCGCCCGGGCGAAGTCGTGGGCGGCTCGGCCGGTGAGGTCGGTTCCGTCGACGAAGACGGAGCCCGCGGTCGGGGCGATGAGTCCGGACGCGACCCGGGCCACGGTGGTCTTGCCCACGCCGTTCGACCCGAGCAACGCGACGGCCTCGCCGCGCTCCAATCGCAAGGAGATGCCGAAGAGCGCCCGGAACGGACCGTAGGACGCCTCCACGTCCCGGAGCTCGAGCATCATGCCCCTCACGATCTGTTCCCCATGTCACCGAGATAGGCACTGCGCACCGCGGGGTCGTCGAGCACCTCGCGGGTGGGGCCACTGGCGAGGGGCCGGCCGAAGTCGAGGACGTAGCACCGCTCGGTGAAGTCGGTGACCAGCTCGACGTCGTGTTCGACCAGCAGGATGGCGAACCCTCGCTCGGCCTGCACCTCGCGCAGCGTGGAGGCGAGGGCGCTCGTCTCGGCGCGGTCGAGGCCCGACGACGGCTCGTCGAGCAGGAGCAGCCGGGGCTCGGTCATCAGCGCCCGTCCCACCTCCACCAGCCGTCCCTTGCCGAGGCTCAACGTCTCGATGGGTGCATCGGCCACATCGGCCAGCCCGAGCAGCTCGAGCACGGCATCGGCCCGCTCGATCTCCGACGCGGTCGAGCGTCCGCGGCCGATGAGGTCCTTCCAGAACGACCCCGAGCCGTTGCGGATCCGTTCGGCGATGAGCAGGTGCTCTCGCACCGACGAGTCGGCGAACAGTTCGATGCGCTGGAAGGTGCGCCCGATGCCGGCGCGGGCTCGGCGGTGTACGGGGAGCTGGGTGATGTCGTGGCCGTCGAAGACGACCTGACCGTCGGAGAGCGGCGTGACCCCGAGGAGGCAGTTGAAGAAGGTCGTCTTGCCCGCGCCGTTGGGGCCGATCAACCCCACCCGTTCGCCCTCGCCGACATCGAGGTCGACTCCGTTCAAGGCGAGGATGCCGGCGAACTGCTTCGAGATGGCGCGGGCTTCGAGCAGGGCGGTCACGCGCTGGCCCCCACCGATGGCTCCGTCGTCGATGGCTTGCGTCGTTCCGCCCGCGCAGCCAGCCAGGCATCGACCTTCGCGGTCGACCGACGCTTGCTGTACTCGAGCATTCCCTCGGGATGCCGAGCGAACTGCACCGCGGTCAGACCGAACAACACGAAGCGCCACTTGGCCGAGATGGGGAAGATTCCCGGAACCCGATCGGGGCTGCGGAGGATCCACGCCAACAACGAGCCCCGCAGGATGACCGCATCGAAGAGCGAGAAGGCCGCCCCGGCCTGGGCCGCGCCCTCGACCGTGCGCACGCTGAGGCTCACCACCAGGACCAGCCAGAACAGCGCGGCCGCAGGAGCGAAGTTGTTGCCGTAGTTCACGTTCTCCTGGTGCATCGACAACATGGCGCCGCCGAGGCCGGCGATGAACGCGGAGACGGCGAAGGCGATCACCCGCGCCTTGGCCGGCGCGATGCCGATCGACTGGGCTGCCAACTCGCTGCCCTGGATGGCGCGCAGTGTCCGGCCGGTGGTGCCCTCCCGCAACAGGATGACCGCCACCGAGACCACGGTGAACACGACCACGGCGAGCGCGAGGAACGACTTGTCATCGGCGAAGTCCCACGGCCCGAGCACCGGTCGGGGAACGCGGGTGCCCTGGAGCAGCGAGGTGTTGCCACCACCGACCCAGGAGAACTTCACCATGACCGCGTCGAAGAAGTAGGCGAACGCCAGGGTGGCGATGGCCAACCACACCCCGCCGAGCCGCAGGACGGGGAGCGCGACGAGCGCGCCGACGGCGGCGGCGATGAGCGCGCCGACGACCGCCGCCAGCAGCACCGACGTGCCCCAGCGGTCGGCGAACTGGAACACGGTGAAGCCCCCGATGGCGGCGAACGTGCCCTGGCACAGCGAGATCTGGCCGGCGAATCCGGTGATGACCGTGATCGAGAGGTAGATCGTGGACAGGATCACCGCCTGGGTGACCAGGAAGATCCAGAACTGGTCGGCTCGGAAGAAGATCACCAGACCGACGGTGCCCAGGAACAGCACCCCGAAGGCCCGGGTCCCGATGGTCAGCAGGCGGCTGCGGGCGGCGCCGCTGAGGCCGGGAGGCGGGGGGTCGACGCCCGCCATGGGATCGGTGGCGTCGCTGCCCCGCCGGATGGCCGGCCACAGCACGAAGATGGCGAACAGGACGAGGAAGGGGATGGCAGGGGTGATGTTGTCGGTGATGGGCTCGAGCCACGAGAGCGAGTCGCTCCACCGGGGAAGAAAGGTGTTGAACAGCGCGATGAAGATGCCGAGTCCCAGTCCGCCGACGAGGGCCCGCGGCAGACTCACCAGGCGGCCGACCGCGGCGGCGGCGATGGCCACCACGACGAGGCTGAAGAAGTCCGGCGCCACCAGCGTGTTGAACCGGGGGGCGATGAGGACTCCGGCCGTGCCGGCGAAGAAGCTCGACAGTGCCCAGGCGAACGCCGACACCCGATCGGCGTCGATCCGGTTGAGCTCGGCCATCCGCGGGCTCTCGACCACGGCCCGCATCGCCAGACCGAGGGACGAGAAGCGGAACAGGAGCCCGAGGCCGGCCATCGCCACCACGGCCACGAACATCTGGGCCAGCTCGTCGCGGCTGAACGGGTACACGCCGAACGGGTCGTAGAACACGTCGGCCCCGTTGGGGACGATGCCGCCCGGCGTCACCCCGGCGACGGCGCTGAAGCTGGCGAGCAGATCGAACAGGGCCGGGAGCGCGACGGTGAGGCCGATGGCGACCACGAGCTTGGCCACCGCGGACGCGGTCCGGAGGTGGCGGAAGATGAAGCGCTCGAGGATGAGGCCCACCAGCGGGGCGAGCACGAACACCGCCAGCACCAGGGCGGGGACGATGGACCAGCCCCAGTCGGTCCGGGCCTTGAAGTACATGGCCGCCGACACGTACGCCTGGGCGCCGAAGGCGAGGTTGAACACCCCCGACGTCTTGTAGGTGAGTACGAAGCCGAGGGCGACCAGGGCGTAGACCGTGCCCGGCGGTGTCCCCTGCAGGACGGCCTTGAAGACGTCCCCGGTCACGCTTGCGAAGATCAAACCGAGATCAGGGTCGAGGGATCAGTTGGCACCGAAGGCCATCGGCTCCGGTTCGGACCAGTCGAGCGACGAGCTGTCCCAGCACAGGAACGGGGTCGCGGGGTCGGCCACCGTCTCGAACATCCCGTTGACCACCTTCACCGGAGCGAAGCACGAGAGACCCGGGGCCGGCTCACCGGGTGTCGGCGGTGTGTGCGCGGTGGTCCAGTTGACCGGCTGGATCAGACCGCCGGCGTCGTAGTCGGTCACCTGGTTGAAGGCGTCGATCGCCTTCTGCCGGTCGAAGTCGGGGCCGGCCGCCATGAGCATGCTGAACGCCTCGTCGGCGTTGATGAAGCCGACCATGGCGAGCTCGCTCAGGTCCTTGCCGTTGGCGGCCATGTACTTCTTGAACGCCGCCTGCAGCTCATTGCCCGAGTCGGCCTCGAAGGGGAGGAACTGGGCCGAGATGTAGTCGCCCTCGAAGATCCCCCCGGCCGCCTTCACGAAGTCCTGGTTGTAGGTGTTGGGGTGGTACATCACCACGTCGTCCATCCCCTGGCGGTGCAGCTCCTGGCCGAGGGTCTTCATGCCGTTGAGATCGATGCACGTCGCGATGAAGTCGACGCCGGCGTCCTTCATGGCCGACACCTCCGGCCCGATGCCGTTGGGCAGGCCGTAGGCGAGCTGGTCGTTGAAGTACGCCACCTCGGCCCCGCCGATGTCGGCCGAGTACTTCTCGATCGAGGCCTTGGTGGTCTGGGCACACACCTTGGAGTTCTCGGTCACGCCGTAGCCGAGCGAGGCCACCTTCTTGGCGCCGGCCAGCTTGACCAGGTACGGAACACCGCGTGACGTGCATCCGGCGCAGGCGACCGCGCCAGCCGGGAAGATGGCCTTCCGGTCGGTGGCCTCGGTGGCGTTGATGTTCCACGTGAACGTGGGGATGCCCGCATCGTTGAGGTCGCCCCAGCCGCTGGCCAGGAGCGTGGCGTTGAAGTCACCGAATGCGTCGTTGTTGGAGATGACATCGATGGCCCGGACCTGGTTCTGCGACAACTCGTCGTCGAGCACGTCCTTGATCACCAGCTGACGGCCGTAGACGCCGCCTTCATCGTTGCGGAAGTCGAAGTAGGCCTGGATGCCGTCCCGGTAGCAGTCGAGGATGCAGGTGCCGAGCGGGTTGTTGGACTTGGTGCCGATCACGTCGAAGGCGATCTCCTCGTCGCTGACTCCTGGTACCCCGCTCAGGGACACGAAGGTGTCGCGCTCGGATCCGCCCGGGGCGGCGGTGGTGGTCGATCCACCCGCTTCGGTCGTGGTCGTCGACGTGTCATTCGTCGCGGTGTCGTCGCCGCTGTTGCCGCATGCTGCGGCGATGGTCGCGAGTGCGACGAGCACCAGCAGCCATGGAGTCGTTCTACGCATGGTCGACGGATCCCCCCGGTCGGTGTGACGTTGGCGGCACAGTAGCTGACGTGGGTGTCAGATGTTCGGCAGTCGAGCGAAATCGTTGCCGGGGTCCACGGCCGGCGATTCGCCGACTCAGACGCCGGCGATCACCTGCTCGCCGAACGCCGCCAACGTGTCCGGTGCCGCGAAGTCGGTGAACCAGGCGTAGAAGCGGTCGACACCCCGGCGGTGGAGCTCGCGGTAGTGGTCGATCAGCTCGGCGGCGTCGCCGACGACGAGTCCGTCTCCCATGTACCCGAACCGGCGCTGGGCGGTCGCCGTCACCTCTTCCCTGGCCGACTCCTCGGGGATGAAGGCGACCATCTCCTGAACCGACGTCCGCGCGTCGCCGACGCGGCCCCGCAGCTCGTCGAGACGGTCGAGCGCGTAGATCGGGCAGTTCCACCACGTGGCGTGCGCGGCCACCAGCTCGAGCGTGCGAGGCCCGGCGCCGCCGATGACGATGGGGATCTCCGAGCGGGGCGCGGGACGTTGCTGGCCGGCGCGCACGTGGTGGAACTCCCCGTCGAAGTCCACCACCTCACCGGTCCACAGGCGGCAGACCACCTCGAGCGTCTCGGAGAGTCGGCGGACCCGTGGCGGGGCTTCGGCCGACCCGACCCCGAAGCGGGTCAGCTCGTCGGGGACCGAGCCCCAGCCGATTCCCAGCTCGAATCGACCCGCCGATGCGTGGTCGAGGCTCACCGACTGCTTGGCCAGGATCGCCGGATGGCGGAACGAGTCGCACAGCACGAGGTGGCCGATGGTCAGCCGCTCGGTCCGGGCCGCCAACCACGTGGCGGACACGAAGGCGTCGAACATGTCGTGGCCTTCGGCCATCGGTGGCGCGAGGTGGTCCATGAGGGCGATGCCGCGGAAACCGGCCGCCTCCGCTGCCTGGGCGCGCTCGGTCAGCCCGTCGAAGTCCAGACGCATCTGGGGGAGGAAGAGGTGGAACTCCGGGATGTCAGGCATCGGGTCGGGGCTCAGAGGATGGCGCCCTGCTCCTTGAGGTCGGCCAGCTGGTCCCAGTCGTAGCCGGCCTCGACCAGCGCCAGCTCGGTGTGCTCGCCATGCTCGGGGCATCGGGTGATCTCGACCGGTGTCTGGTCGAACTGGGCCGGGCTGGCGACGAGCTGGACGTCCTGCCCGTTGCTCGCGGTCATGGTGGGCAGGTAGCCGTTGGCGACCACCTGGGGATCCTCGTAGAGCTCGTCGAGGGTCTGGAACGGCGTCCACACCCCGGCGAAATCGTCGAGCGCCTTCTTCCAGTGGGCGAGCGGCTGGGTGCCGAATGCCTCGTCGAGGGCGGTGACGCACTCGATGCTGTGCTCGCGCCGGGCCCCGGCATCGGCGAAGCGCTCGTCGGTGGCGAGTTCCGGGATGCCCAGCCGGGTGACCAGATCGGCCCAGAACTTGTCGCTCTGGAGCAGCATCAGGCTGATGTAGCGGTCGTCGGCGGTGCGGTACGTGCCGACCCCGGGGTTGGGCACCTTGCGGCGGTCGCCGCCCTGGGGGATCTTCGAGAACCCGAACAGCTTGGACGCCACGACCAGGGGGGAGATCTGCCACATTGCGGTCGACAGCAGCGACACGTCGACCACGCTGGTCTCTCCCGTGGTGGCCCGCTTGAACAGGGCGGCAGCCACACCGCCGGCTACAGCCAGCCCACCCATGACGTCGCCGAAGGCCGGTGCTGGCTGGCCCGGGGGGAAGCCATCGGCCTTCTCGGGCATCACCGACGCCACACCGCCGCGGGCCCAGAACGAGGCCCCGTCGAATCCGCCCTTCTCGGCATCGGGTCCGTGTGGTCCCTGGCCCGTACCCCGGGCGATGATGATGTCGGGGTTCCGCTCGCGGATGTCGTCGGTGTCGATGCGGAGCTTGCGACGCACCGCCGGCATGTAGTTGGTGAGGAACACGTCGGCCGTCTCGACCAGCGCGAGCAAGGCGTCCCGCCCGTCGGGATGCGTGATGTCGATGGCCACGGACCGCTTGCCGTGGTTGGGCTGCTCCATCATGAAGTTGACCCCGTCACCGCCGGGCAGCAGGCCCGAGGTGATCAACCCGCGCTGGGGATCGCCGGTGGCCGGTGGTTCGACCTTGATGACGTCGGCTCCCCAGTCGACCATGACGGCGCCGGCGGAAGGTACGAACATCCAGCTGGCCACCTCGATCACCTTGACGCCGTCGAGTGGTCCGGGCATTGCGTGGTCTCCTTCGCTGGGGGGTAAGGCCAGGGGTTAGGGCTGGGGCCAGCCCACGGTCTTGGTCTCGGTGAAGATCTCCAGGCCCTCGAGGCCGCACTGGCGGCCGATGCCCGACTGCTTGTAGCCGCCGAACGGCGCGTCGGCGCCGTACCAGACGCCGCCGTTGAGGCCGAGGGTGCCGGTGCGGATCCGCCGGGCGACGGCCTTGGCCCGATCGAGGTCATCGGAGGTGATGGTGCCCGACAAGCCGTAGGCGCTGTCGTTGGCGATGCGCACGGCGTCGTCGTCGTCCTCGTAGCCGATCATCACCAGCACCGGCCCGAAGATCTCCTCCTGGGCGATGGTCATCGAGTTGTCGACGTCGGCGAACAGCGTCGGCTCCACGAAGAAGCCCCGCTCGAACTGGGGCGGCACTCCGCCTCCGGTGACGAGCCGGGCCCCCTCGTCGCGGCCGGTCTGGATGTATCCCAGCACCCGCTCCTGCTGCCGCCGGGAGACGACGGGCCCCATGATGTTCTCGTAGCTGGTGGGGTCCCCGTAGGCCACCCCTTCGAACCCGGCCGCGACCATCTCGACCGCCTCGGCGTAGCGGGCGTTGGGTACCAGCAGGCGGGTGGGCATGGCGCAGCCCTGGCCGGCGTGGAAGCACACCCCGGCGGCGCCGGGCAGGGTGGCGGCCAGGTCGGCATCGTCGAGGACGAGGTTGATCGACTTGCCACCGAGCTCGAGGAACACCGGCTTGAGCGTGGCAGCGGCCGCCGCCATGATCCGGCGGCCGGTGGCGGTGGAGCCGGTGAAGGCCACCATGTCGACCAAGGGGGACGTGGTCAGCACCTCGCCCACCAGGTGGTCCTGCGAGACCACGATGTTGACGACGCCCGGCGGGAAGTCGGTCTGCTCGGCGATGAGCCGGCCGAGCCGGGTGGCGTTCCACGGCGTGTCGGGCGCGGGCTTGAGCACGCAGGTGTTGCCCATGGCCAGCACCGGGCCGAGCTTGTTGAGCGTGATCTCGATCGGGAAGTTCCACGGGACGATGACCCCGACGACGCCGATCGGCTCCTTCCACACCTCCCGTTCGGTCTCCATGCCCATGCCGAAGGCGTCCTTGGGGCCGAGCGAACGGGTCCAGGGGAATTGGTCGATCATCTCGGCCGGCCAGCGCAGGGCCTCACGCAGTGGCGCGTCGAGCTGGGGGCCGAGCGTGCTCAGGATCGGGCACCCGACCTCGGCCACCAGTTCGTCGCGCAGCTCGTCGACCTCCGACTCGATGGCCGTCTGCAGCTGGAGCAGGCAGCGCCGGCGCAGATCGGGGTTCGTGGCCCAGTCGGTGGTGTCGAAGGCTCGACGGGCGGCGGCGATCGCTGCCTCCATGTCGGCGGCCGTGCCGTCGGTGACCGGGCCGAGGACCTCCTCGGTGGCGGGATTCACGTTGTCGAACGTGGCACCCCCATCGGTCTCGACCAGCTTGCCGTCGATGAGCATGCGCAGTTCACCCACGTTGGGTCCCTCCATGGTGTCGGTGGTCGGTCACGGCCCGGCCGATGAGCGCGCTCACCAGACGAGCTCGAGGTTCTCGATGGCTCGCAGGCCCTGGGAGTAGAGCAGGTCGGTTCCCGGGGCGATGGCGTAGTGGGGGACCCGGGCGTGCCACTCCTCGAGCGTGACCCGCAGCTCCATGCGAGCGAGGTGCGAGCCGAGGCAACGGTGGGCGCCGCCGCCGAAGGCGAGGTGCTTGTTCGCGGGGCGGTGGAAGTCGACGGTGTCCACGTCGTCCCATCCGGCGTCATCGGTGTTGGCCGAACCGATGGCCACGTGGACGGGCGTACCGCCGGCGATCGGGCAACCGGCCAGCTCCGTGTCCTGGGTCGTGATGCGGACCACCCCGGCCACGGGCGTCTCCCATCGCAGCATCTCCTCGACGGCGTGAGGGATGCTCGCCGGGTCGTCCACCAGCAGACGCCGGTGCTCGTCGTGCTGGGCGAGGAAGGAGATGAAGCAGTCGAGCGACGCGGTGACCGTGTCGAGGCCGGCGAGGAAGAACAGGTAGCAGATGTCGAGGATCTCGTCGTGGGTCAGCTGGTGCCCGTCGACCTCGGCGTCGAGGAACTCGGTGAGGAAGTCGTCCTGCGGTGTCGTCTTGCGTTGGGTCAGGACCTCGTCGAGCACCGCGTAGATCTGCGCCCCGGTCTCGTCGACCATGCGGTCCCGCTCCGCCGGGTCGGTCGTCGGGGGCCGGATGATGCCGTCCTTGAGGGCGATGAACTCGTCGCGCCGGGAGACAGGGAGTCCGAGCAGTTGGAGGAACACCGTGGTGGGCAGCGGCTCGGCGACCGCGTGGTGGAAGTTGCACCCGCCGTCGTCGGCCACCGCATCGATGAGCGTCCGCACCAGGGACCGGGTCCGATCCTCGAGCAACGCCACCTGCTTCGGTGCGAACAACGGGTCGAGGAGCTTGCGGAACTTCTTGTGCTCCGGCGGGTCGATCTGGAGGGGGATGAGCGGGCGGATCTGGCCGATGTGGACGGCATCGATGCCCGACGAGAAGATCTCGGGGTGCTTGAGCACCTCGCGGACCTCGGCGTCGCCGGCCACCACCACGGCGTCGTCCATGGCCAGCACCCGAGCGGTGTCCCGGAGCATGGCGTAGGTCTCCTGGGGGTTGGCCAGGGCGTGGCGGTCGGCGAGCGTGGTCGCCGGATCGGCTGCGATGTCGTCGGTGTCGGTCATCGCTTCGTCCCCCTCTCGTGGCCCCGGCGGCCGCTCAGCCGGCCGACGCCCGGACGGTGTTCTTCTCGGCCGGTACGACCGGCGGCGCCTCCCGCCAGTCGGGGACGCCGTCCTCGGCCTTGGCGGCGGGGAAGCGGTCGTCGTGGACCTCGGCCCAGTGGGCGTGGTTGAGCTGGTGGAGGGTGAAGCAGGCGTTGAGGGCGTTGTAGAAGCCCTGGTTGTCCTGGGTCTGGTTGACCGACTCCTTGATCATGAGCGCGGTCATGGTCGGCAACTTTGCGATGCGCCGGGCGAAGTCGAGCGTGTTGTCGCTGAGCTCCGCCGGGGGGAAGACCTTGGCCACCATGCCGAGCTGGTGGGCCTCGTGCACGTCCATGCAGTCGCCGGTGAGCAGCAGCTCCTTGGTCTTGCGGGCACCGAACTCCCACGGGTGGGCGAAGTACTCGAGGCCACACATCCCGAGACGGGCGCCGACCACGTCGGCGAAGGTGGCGTCGTCGGCGGCGACGATGAGGTCGCACGCCCACATGAGCATCAGGCCGGCGCCATACACCTTGCCGTGCACCTGGGCGACGGTGATCTTGCGCAGGTTGCGCCAGCGCCGCGTGTTCTCGAAGAAGTAGTGCCACTCCTGCAGCATCAGGTTCTCGGCCCCCTTGCGGGTGCCGCCGTTGATGTCGCGCGTCTCGTGGGTGCGGTACTCCTCCATGGCCACGGACGATCCCATGTCGTGGCCCGACGAGAACATCTTCCCCTCGCCACCGAGGATCACCACCCGCACCTCGTCATCGGCTTCGGCCCGCAGGAAGGCCTGGTCGAGCTCGACCAGCATCCCCCGGTTCTGGGCGTTCCGGGCGTCGGGACGGTCGAGCATGATCCGGGCGATGGCGCCGTCGTCGAGCGTTTCGTAGGTGATGAATTGGTACTCGCGCGCGGTGCCGTTGCTGGACTCGGACATGGGTCTCCCCTGAGAAGATGACGGACGGGCAGGCCGTTGCGGACGTGCCGACGTACATGACGCCACTGTCAGACTAGCCGCTGCCGTCCGGTGGCGTCCTGGGGTGGAAGAGGCGCCAGATCCGGCGCGGTGGCGCGCCGACGTCGAAGGTCGCCTCATGGCGCTGCATCAGCGCGTCTGCCCCCAGGCGTCCCAGTAGGTGATCTCCTCCACCGGCGGGCGCACGGCGGGCTTGAAGTCGGTGCCGATGGTGTGGGCGACGGGGATCAGGGCGATCTGGGTCACGTCGTCGGGGATGCCGAGTAGCGCGGCCACCTCCTGCTCGCGGAAGAGGTGCAGCGTGGTCCACACCGAGCCGAGTCCGCGGGAGCGCAGCGCGAGCTGGAAGCTCCACGCCGCCGGCATGATCGAACCGTACGCGGACGCGGCGATGCCGTTCCCACTGTTCTCGACCCGGCCCTGCATGCACGGGATCACCATCACGGGAACCCGAGCCAGGATGTCGGTCAGGGCCACGGCGCTCTCGTAGACCCGACGTGTCTGCGGATCCTCGGTGGTCTCGGCCGCCTGGGTCAGGTAGTCCCCGCCGACCTCGCCGTAGATCCGGGCGATCTCGGCCCGCGTGCCGGCGTCGGTGACCACCACCCACCGCCACGTCTGGCTGTTGCTCGCGGTGGGGGCCTGCACGGCGAGTCGCAGGCAGTCGAGTACCACTGCGGGATCGACCGGACGGTCGAGGTCGAGCCGGCGGCGGACGGCGCGCGTGGTGCTGAGCAGCCGGTCGGTCTCGGTGAGGTCGAACGGCGCGCCGTCGGCCACGATGGCCTACGCCGGTCCGGCCGGGGTCGCCAGGACCATCGGGAAATCGTCGATCGAGCGGATGCCCGCGGTGTACTCGAGGACGTGGCCGTCGGCGATGGCGTAGTCGGGGATCCGTCGATGCCACTCACGGAGCGCGACGCGCAGCTCCATGCGGGCCAGGTGCGAGCCGAGGCAGCGGTGCACGCCGCCACCGAAGGCCAGGTGACGGTTCGACTCCCGGTCGAACCGGATGACGTCGGCGTCGTCGAGGTCCTGCTCGTCGGTGTTGGCCGCACCGAGCAGCGCGATGACATGGTCACCCTGCTTGACCGGGCAGCCGGCGATCTCGGTGTCGGCCACCGCCGCCCGGACGATGCCCATGACCGGCGTCTCCCACCGCAGGAGCTCCTCGATGGCGGAGGGAACGAGCGCCGGGTCTTCGACGAGTTGCCGACGGTGTTCGGGGTGCTGGGCGAGGAAGGCGAACATGCAGTCGAGCGTGGCCGTGACGGTGTCCAGCCCGGCGATGAGGAACAGGAAGCAGATGTCGAGGATCTCCTCCCGGGTCAGCCGGACGCCGTCGACCTCGGTGTCGAGGAAGAGGCTCAACAGGTCGTCCCTGCGTCGCTCGGTGCGGTCGTCGAGGACGCGGTCGAAGTACGCGTAGACGGAGTCGGCCGTGGCCTTCTGGTGGGCGACGGCCTCGGCGCTGCCGAACTCGGTACCGACGACGTGGTTGGGCCGGATGATCCCGTCCTTCATCCCCAGGAACACCGGGAGATCCTCCAGGGGGAGGCCGAGGAGGGTGAGGAACACCTGCGAGGGGAACAGGATCGAGAACTCCTTGGCGAAGTTCACCTCGGTGCGCTCGCCGAAGCCGTCGATGAGCTCGTTGACCAGCCGAGCCACCGGAGCCTCCAGCTCGGCCATCTTGCGGGGGGCGAAGAGCGGGTCGAGCACCTTGCGGTACTTCTTGTGCTCGGGCGGGTCGATCTGGAGCGGGATGAGGGGGCGGACGTTCTGCAGATCGACGGCCGACATGTTGGAGGAGAACGTCTCGGGGCGGCGCAGCGTGTCGTCGATCTCGGCCCGTCCGCCCACGATGACAGCGCCCTCCATCGGCATGACCCGCATCGCGGCCCGCATCTCCTTGAACGTGGGTTGCGGGCACCGGGCCATCTCCGGGTCCATCTGCGAGAACGGATCCTCGGCGACGGGGGCGGCCTCGGGCCCCGTCTCGGCGGTGTCGGTCACGATGCCTCGTCTCCTTGTCCCAGCGTCCGGGAGAGACCGTACGAGTCTTCTGACATTGCCGTCAACTACCGGCGGTTCCCGTCACAGGGTGCGGAACAGCCCTCCATCCACCAGGAGCTGGGCGCCGTTCACGTAGCTCGCGGCGTCGCTGGCGAGGAACAGGCAGACACCGGCCATGTCGTCGGGCACGCCCATGCGCCCCAGGGGGTTCATGCGCGCCGCCGCCTCCCGCGCCTTCGGTGACCAGGCCTGGGCGATGTCGGTGTCGAAGGCGCCGGGCAGGACGAGGTTGGCCCGCACCGCAGGCGCCCACGCGCCGGCGAGCGCGAGCGTCATGGCGTTGAGCGCGGCCTTCGCCATGGCGTAGGGGAGATCGCCGGCATCCGGTCGCAGCGTGCCCGCGGTGCTCACGTTGATGATCGATCCTCCCTCGCCCTGCGCCATGCGCGTGCCGATCAGCGCGGAGAGCCGGAACGGGCCGCGGGCGTTGACCGCGTGGACCTTGTCGTAGAGCTCTTCGGTGACCGACGGCAGATCGGGATACAGCGGTGACATGCCCGCGTTGTTGACCAGGACGTCGCATCGACCGAAGTGGTCGTACACCTCCTCCACCAACGCGTCGCACTCGTCCCAGTGGCCCATGTGGCACGCCACCGGAAGGGCGCGGCGACCGGTGGCGGCGCTGATCTCGGATGCCGCGGTCTCACAGGCGTCGAGCTTGCGGCTGGCGATCACGACATCGGCACCCGCCGCGGCGAAGGCGCCCGCCACGGCGCGACCGATACCGCGGCTCCCACCCGTGACGAGCGCGACCTTGCCGTCCAGCTCGCCCGTCGGGTCCATCTAGTCCGCTTCCGCTGCCGTCTTGGAGTCCCACGTCGCCTTGGCGCCGCTGTGACCCACCACTGACACCGACCAGATCGCACCGGCACCGGTGATGAGCGACAAGGCGAGCAACGTGGCGGTGATGGTCTTGGCCGGGATGTCGGGCTTGCGCTGGGACAGGAACGGGGCGGCCGTGACCGCCGCCGCCGCGACGGTGACGGCGATCGCCCACGGCAGGACCAACTCGCCCTGCTGGGCGTGGTCGTGCACCAGTTGCGTCCGGTCGACCCGCTCCTGCAGGGATTCACCGGAGCTCTGGGCGAGACCGACGGCCACCGTCGCGCTCAGGGCGATCACCAGGGCGGCTGGCGCGTAGTACTTGCGCAGTCGGGGAAATGCCGCGCTCAGCACGGTCACCAGCGCGGCGAGCGGGAGCAGTACCACCGCAGCGTGCACCACCAGCGGGTGGGCTGGAAGGCCGAACAGGTTCTGGATCTCCATCGTTCTCCTCGATCGTGGCCGTACGTGCGGTGTCGTTGTGCCCGGCATCTGAGCATCGTCGAGATGGGAGTGCAATGAGTTCACGGAGCACGATCGCCGCGGGCACGTTATGGTCGCACGTGAGCACCGCAGATCGCGGTGGGGGACGGGGGCACACAGTGAAGCGATACATCATCGGCCTCGCGGCCGTTGTTGCACTTTGTTCGGCAACAGCCGGTTGTGGCGACGACGACACCGCAGCGGACGACGACAGCAGCAGTGACGGCAAGATCGGTGTCACGCTCTCGGACTTCGACATCCAACTCGACTCGACGTCGGTGCCCGCGGGTGAGGTCGTGTTCGACATCGACAACCAGGGACCGTCCACCCACGAGTTCGTGGTGGTCCAGAGCGACAAGGCCGCTGACGCGCTACCCACTGCCGATGGCGACGTCGACGAGGACGGGGTGGAGGCGATCGACGAGGTCGAGGACATCGAGTCCGATGCCACGCCGTCCCTGACGGTCGATCTCGACCCGGGTCACTACGTGGTCTTCTGCAACCTGCCTGGTCACTACAAGCAGGGCATGTCGGCCGAGATCACCGTGACCTGACCCCTTCGCACCGGCGTTCGGGTCCGGATACGGGACCTGGATCCTCGCCGGATCCCGACTCGACGCACGGCGGCGTTACGGTGCCCGTCCATGGAGATCAGACTCGATGGACAGGTCGCCCTCGTCACCGGCGCGTCGAAGGGCATCGGCAAGGCCGTGGCCCGGACGCTGGCCGAGGCCGGTGCCAAGGTCATGCTCAGCTCGCGCAAGCAGGACGCGCTGGAGGCCGCCGCGGGGGAGATCGACGGTGAGACGGCGGTGTTCGCGGCCAACGCCGGCGATCCCGAGGCCGCGGCGGCCTGCGTCCAGGCCACGATGGACACCTTCGGCGCGGTCGACATCCTGGTCAACAACGCGGCCACGAACCCCTACTACGGGCCGGCCATCGACATCGACCTCTCACGGTACGACAAGACGTTCGCGGTCAACCTGCGCGGCCCGCTGGTGTGGACGCAGGAGGCGTGGAAGGCGTCGATGCAGGAACGCGGCGGGTCGGTCATCAACCTGGCGTCGGTCGGCGGGATGACGGTGAGCGAGGTGATCGGCATCTACGACACGACGAAAGCGGCCCTGATCCACCTCACTCGGATCCTGGCCAGCGACCTGTCGCCCGGCGTGCGGGTCAACGCCATCGCTCCCGGTCTGGTGAAGACCGACTTCGCCAAGGCCCTGTGGGAGCCGGCCGAGGAGCAGATCGCTCTGCACACCCCTCTGCACCGCCTGGGTGAACCCCAGGACATCGCCAACGCCGCGCTGTTCCTCTCCTCCGACCTGGCGTCGTGGATCACCGGCCACACGCTCGTCGTCGACGGGGGCGCGCTCATCACACCGCATGCCTGAGCCGTTCGCTTCGCTCACTTCTGGAGTTGCTCGCAGGGCGAGCAACGTCCCTGAGCCGTTCGCTTCGCTCACTTCTGGAGTTGCTCGCGGAGTTCGCCCCGCCGGATCTTGCCGAGCGCGGTCCGGGGGAGCTCGGAGGTGATCTCGAGCTCCTTGGGGGCCGCCCAGGCCGGTAGCTCGGCGCGCACCCAGTCGCGCAGCTCGTCCAGCGACGGCACCGGGGCGTCGGCGGCGACCTCCACGACCGCCACCACCCGCTGGCCCCAGTCCGGGTCGGGGCGGCCCACCACGGCCGCGTCGGCGATGGCCGGGTGCTGACGAAGCCGTCGCTCCACCGGATCGGGGAACACGTTCTCGCCGCCCGAGATGATCATGTCGCCCCGCCGGCCCGACACGGTGACGATGCCGTCGTCGACGCGGCCCAGGTCCCCGGTGTGGAGCCACCCGCCCTCGTCGACCACCGGCGTGCCGTCGCGGTAGCTGATCGCGATCATCGGGCCGCGCACGAGTAGCTCGCCGTCCTCGACGCGGACTTCCACGCCGGGCAGGGGGTCGCCGTCGTACACGACGCCGCTGCCCGTCTCGGTCAGGCCGTAGGTGGCGACACTGTTGGACGGTCGGTCGGGGGGTGGTGCCGAGCCACCGAGCACGATGCGCTCCCATCGGGTGGTGTCGACCCGCGCCATCGCGGTCGCCACGAGGGACACGTGGGTGCAGCCGTGGCGGGCGGCGTCGTCCACCGCGGCAGCGTCGAAGCCATCGTGCACGGTCACCGGCGTGCCGCTGTGGTGGGCCCGGGTGACCACGGACAAGCCGCCGACGTGGGCCAGCGGGAGGCAGGCCAGCCAGCGGTGCCGGGATGGATCGATTCCGAGGTAGGTCGAGGTGGCCCGAGCCGACGCCGCCACCTGGCTGTGGCTCAGCTCGACGCCTTTCGGGGCGCCGGTCGTGCCGCTGGTCGGCATGACCAGTGCGATGTCCGGCGCGATCGGGCCACCGGCGTCGAGCGATGCGACGAGCCGCCGGGCCGCGGGGGCCGGGAGCCGCGGGTCGACCGGGAGCACGGCGTCGCCGGCGTCCCACGATCGGAAGAGCGTGTCGACGAAGGCCTGCCCCGCGCCTCGATCGCCACCAGCGTTGCCATGTGCGGAGGCTATGGCGCGGTGTGAGAACCTGCGGTCGTGTCCGATTCGCTTCCCTCCGGCGCGGCGGCGTGGGTTGCCGGCGCCCGGGTCCGCACCCTGCCCGCCGCCATCGTTCCCGTGCTGGTCGGCACCGCCGCGGCCCGAGGCGTGGACGGCCCGCTCATCGCGTGGCGTGCCGTGGCCGCCGGCGTGGTCGCCCTCGCGCTGCAGATCGCCACCAACTTCGCCAACGACTACTCCGACGGCGTCCGTGGCACCGACGACCCCGGCGCCCGGGTGGGTCCCGTGCGCCTGGTCGGTTGGGGGCTCGAGGAGCCCGGGGCGGTGAAGCGGGCTGCGTTGCTGTGCTTCGCCGTGGCCGGTCTCGTCGGTCTCGCGCTCGCAGTGGCCGTGGGTTGGGAACTGATCGCCGTCGGTGTCGTCTGCATCGCCGCGGGCTGGTTCTACACCGGGGGGCCCCGGCCGTACGGCTACCTCGGACTCGGTGAGGTGTTCGTCTTCGTGTTCTTCGGCGTGGTCGCCACCGTCGGCTCGGCCTACGTCCAGCTCGACCGCATCACCGGGCTCAGCGTCCTGGCCTCCATCCCCGTCGGCCTCCTCGCCACCGCGCTGTTGGTGACGAACAACCTCCGAGACATCCCCGGCGACCGTGCGGTGGGCAAGCGGACCCTCGCCGTGCGCCTCGGTGCCGAGCGGACGCGGCTGGTCTTCGTGGGCATGGTCGTGGTCGCGTTCGCCGGCGCGGTCGTGATCTCCGCGCTGCGACCCTGGGCCATCGTCTCCCTGCTGGCGTTCGCGCTCGCCATCGAACCCGTCCGCGCCGTGCGGGCCGGAGCCGAGGGACCGGCATTGATCGCGGTGCTGGTCGCCACTGGACAGGTCCAGCTGGCCTTCGGGGTGTTGCTGTCGGTCGGTCTGGCGATCTCGGCGTAGACGCCGATCAGAGTCCGTGCGCCTCGAGCCACGCCCGCAGCAGGTCGAGGAACGCGTCCGGCCGCTCGAGGTGGGCGGCGTGGCCCGCTTCCGGAACCAGCGCCAGCGTGGCGTTGTCGCCGATCGACGTCACCAGCCGCTGGCCCAGGGCGGCGTACTTCTCGTCGAGCGCGCCGGCCATCACCAACACCGGCATGTCGAGGCGGCCGAGCCGATCCCAGGACGGGTCCTGGCTGCCGGTCCCGGCCTGGATCACCGAGTTCTCGAGGCCGTCGACCGTGTTCTCCATGCGCTCCATGAGGAACTGGTGCTCGGCAGGGATGCCGGTGAACATCGGGTTCGCCACCCACCACTTCACGAACTCCAGCATGCCCATCTCCCGGATCCGCCGGCCCGTCTCCCGGTCGGCCTGGGCCCGCTCGGCCCGCTCGGCGGGGTCGTCGATCCCCGCGGTGGCCCCCACCAGGACCAGGCCGGTGACCAGTTCGGGATTGGCGAGGGCGAGGTGGATGAGGTAGCGCCCGCCCATCGAATACCCGAGGTAGACGGCCTCGCCGCCCTGGTCGGCGATCATCCGACCCCCGCCTCGGAGGCCGGCCATGACCTCGCTCGACATGCCGTGGCCGGGCGCGTCGACCCGGACGACGGTGTGGTCCCGCTGCAGGTCGGTCGCGACCGGCCCCCAGCAGTTACGGGTCTGGGTGAAGCCGTGGACCAACACGATCGGTGGGCCGTCGCCGTCTCGGTCCGCGTGCAACCACATCGCCGGGCATGGTGACATACGAGCCGTGAACGACGAACGCGGCGCCGACCAACCGGCCCCGGGCCCCGATGCCCAGGCCACCTTCTGCGTCACCCTCGTCGACGAGTGGGTCCGCTGCGGTCTGACCGACGCGGTGGTCTGCCCCGGGTCCCGCTCCACCCTGATGACCCTCGCCCTGGCCGCCGACGACCGGGTCCGCACTCACGTCCACCACGACGAGCGGTCCGGTTCGTTCATGGCCCTCGGACTCGCCGCCGCCGGCGGCCGCCCGGTCGTGGTGGTCACCACCAGCGGCACCGCGGTCGTCCAGCTCCACGCCGCCGCGGTCGAGGCCGACCTCGCCGGCGTCCCGCTGATCCTGTGCACCGCCGACCGTCCCCCCGAGCTCCGCGACGTCGCCGCGCCGCAGACCGTCGACCAGACCCACCTCTTCGGTCGGTCACTGCGGTACTTCACCGACCCCGGCGTGGCCGATCCGTCCCAGGCCGGGACCTGGCGCTCGCTGGGGGCGCGCGTCTGGGCCGAGGCCACCGCGGAGTGGCCCGGGCCAGTCCAGCTGAACCTCCCCTTCCGAGAGCCCCTCGTCGGTGAGGTCGCCTCCCTGCCGCCGGCTCGGGGTACCGGGGCCTGGCACACGCGCCTGCGGTCGGTTCGGTCGGCCCCGGTGCTCGACGCCGCGCTCACGTCGGCCCGCGGCATCGTCATCGCCGGTCGTGGCACGGCCGACCCGGACGGGCTCGCCGCCTTCGCCGACCGGGTGGGTTGGCCAGTGCTGGCCGATCCCGCCTCGGGCTGCACCGCCGACGGCCGCATCGACGGCTTCGACGCCATCCTGCGCACCGGATTCGCCGATCGCGTCCGACCCGAGGTCGTCGTCCGCTCCGGGGGCATGCCGGCATCGAAGGTGCTGGGTCAGTGGCTCGATCGCGTCCGGCCCGAGGAGATCGTCGTGGCGCCGGCCGGGTGGTGGCCCGACCCGGGTCACCGCACCGCGGTGATGGTCGATGCGGTGCCGGCCGTCGCGGACGACCACGAACCGGTGGCCGAGTGGTTGCAGGCATGGCAGGCGGCGGCCACCGCCGCGGCCGCGGCCATCGACGAGACGCTGGCGACCGAACCGCTGTCCGAACCGGGTGTCGCCCGCCACCTGACCAGGACACTGCCCCCCGGCGGGATCCTGGTGGCGTCGTCGTCGATGCCGGTCCGCGACATCGAGTGGTTCGGGGTCGGCCGCCGGGACCTTCGCGTACTGGCCAACCGCGGTGCGAACGGGATCGACGGGGTGGTGTCCACCGCCGTGGGTGCGGCGTTGACCGGAGCCAAGACGACCCTGCTCATCGGCGATGTCGCCTTCCTCCACGACTCCAACGGGTTGCTGGGCCTGGCCGACCGGGCCGTCGACCTCACCGTCGTGGTGCTCGACAACGACGGAGGCGGCATCTTCTCGTTCCTGCCCCAGCGAACATCGCTGCCCACCGAGCGGTTCGAGCGGCTCTTCGGGACCCCGCACGGGCTCGACCTCGTGGCGCTCGCCCGTGCCTTCGGCGTCGAGGCCAGCGCGGTCGACACGCTCGCCGCGCTCGACTGGAAGCCGGGGGTGCGGGTCCTGGTCGTCCGGACCGACCGGGATGCGAACCTCGCCCTCCACGGCCGGCTCGACGCCGCGGTCGCCGCCGCCCTCCACCGCTGAAAATCTCGTCGGGCCGTCACGCGGGGGTTGACGCCGCGACGACAGATTCGGTGCGGGGGTGGGGTCAGGGGCGGATGATGGCGGAGAGCACGGCCTGGAACTTGGCGTCGGTCTCGGCCAGCTCCGCCACCGGATCGGAATCGGCGACCACGCCCACACCCGCGAACAGCCGGGCCGTGGCGCCCTCGACGATGGCGGAGCGGATGCCCACCGCCCACGTTCCGTTCCCGGCGGCGTCGACCCAGCCCACCGCGCCGGCGTAGCGATCGCGGTCGAGGCCCTCGTGGGCCGCGAGGTGGGCCAGCGCCGGAGCCAGCGGCCACCCCGAGACGGCCGGCGTGGGGTGCAACGCCTGCACCAGCTCGAGCACCGAGGCGGGTGGGGTGGACAGCCGGCCCTCGACCAGCGAGGCGAGGTGTTGCACGTTCGCCACCGCCACGACCGACGGCTCCGGTTCGGAGTCCACGTAGGAGCAGAACGGCAACAACGTCTCCCACACCATGTCGATGGTGATCTGGTGCTCGGCGCGGTCCTTGGCCGAGGCCAGCAGCGATGCGGCCAGGCGGGCGTCGGCCGTGGGATCGCCACCTCGGGGGGCGGTCCCCGCCATGGGGTGGGCGCGGACGGTCTCACCGGCGCGGGACACGAGCAGCTCCGGTGACGCGCCGACCATCGACCCGATCGCGAAGCTGAAACAGCCCGGGAAGGCGCGTCGCAACCGGGCGAGGAGATCGTGCCGGGGGATCGGTGCGTCGGCGCTGACCCGCACCTCACGGGCGAGCACCACCTTGTCGAACTCGCCCTCGACGATCCGCTTGGTGGCGTGGCGGACGATGCCCATCCAGTCGTCGGGGTCCTGGACGGCATCGACCTCGAAATGGCGGGCGCGGGGCTCGTCCACGGGCTCGGCGTGCAGGTCGAGCGCACCGGCGTCGTCACCGATCCGGGTGACCCAGCGCGTGCCGTCGCCGGCTCGGCCCACGACCAGCTGCGGAACCACGAAGGCGGCGGCCGCATCGGGCGAGAAGGGCAGGGCGGCGAACGCGACGGGCCCGGTGCCGGGCCGGTCCACTTCGTCGTCCACCGAGATCTCGGACAGCCGGGCGCCCACGGTGGCGAGCGACGCCGCGTCGAGTGACGGGATCTCGATGCGCATCGCCTCGCCCCGTCCGGCCAGGCCGTCGGCCCCCTTCTCGAAGACGACGCCGTCGTGGCCGGCGACGTCGAGCAGGTCGATGTCGGCGTCGAGGCGCGCGGTGCGGGCCCGCAGCCCCGCCCGGGAGCTCACCGGACCCGGGTCCCGGTGTAGAGCTGGCTGATCCCACCGGTGAGCAGGGCTCGCTCGACATCGGCGAAGCCGGCGTCGACGATCATCCGGTGCAGCTCCGCCGGCGCCGGCAGGTAGGCCACCGATTTCGGGAGGTACCGGTAGGCGGCCTTGTTCGACAGCAACCCCCCGATCAACGGGACGACCTTGCCGAAGTAGAGGGAGTGACCCCAGCGCATCACCGGATTCGGCGGTTCGGCCACGTCGAGCAGCGCGATGCGGCCCCCGGGCCGGAGGATGCGGCCGAGCTCGGCGAGCATCGGCTCGAGCGCGGTGAAGTTCCGCAACGCGAAGCCGCAGGTGACACCGTCGATCGAGTCGTCGGGGAACGGCAGGCGCAGACCATCGCCCTGCACCAGTGGCGTGTCCGCTCGGGCCGCGGCGAGCATGCCGAACGACAGGTCCACGCCGACCGGTCGGAAGCCGGCGTCGACGAGGTCGACGCACATGTCGCCGGTGCCGCAGGCCAGGTCGAGCACGATGGCACGGGAGGCGAGGTCGAGGGAGCGGATGGCCCGGCGTCGCCATCCGACGTCCATGCGGAAGGTCATGATCCGGTTCACGAGGTCGTAGCGCGGTGCGATGGTGTCGAACATCGCCCGGACGGCCGCGGCCTTCTCCTCGCCTTCCGGCAGGTGATCGGCGTCGGGGAGCGAGACTGGCACGACCAGATCCTACGGACGCCGCGGGCGGCCACCACCGCTGCGACGGGCGCCGCTGGCGCTCCGGTCGCGCAGCCGTAGAGTCGGACCGTGTCAGCGACGACCCCGCACTTCCGGATCGCCGGGATCCCGGTCCGGATCGAACCCGTCTTCTGGGTCGTCACCGTGTTCCTGGCGTTCAACCTGAACGACGCCAGCCTCATCGTCATCTGGGTCGCCGTCGTCCTGGTGTCGGTGCTGGTCCACGAGCTGGGCCACGCCATCGTCCTCAAGGCGTTCGGGCAGCGGTCGAGCATCGTCCTGCACGGCTTCGGCGGGGTGACGCTGTCCCAGCGCCGGCTGACCAAGGTCCGCAGCATCGTCGTCTCGCTGGCCGGGCCGTTGGCTGCGCTGCTCCTGCTCGGTGTCCCCGCCTATCTCCTGCGCGAGAGCAGCTACGGGTTCGATCTCGGCATCGGGTACCGGGGCGGGCTCGGGCTGTGGCCGGTGCTCTACTTCGCGGTCTACGTCAACATCTGGTGGTCGGTGGCGAACCTGTTGCCGATCCGGCCGCTCGACGGCGGCCACGTCATGACCGAACTCATCGGCATCGACCGGGCGCGCATCCTCTCGGTGGTCTTCGGGGCCGGGGCCGCCGTCTGGGCGTACACCCACTCCGACGCGTTCCGGTACGCCGCCTTCTTCGCCGCCTTCCTGGCCTTCATCAACTTCTCCGAGTACCGCCGGTCGAAGATGGGGACGCCGGCACCGTCGGCGTTCGACATCGAGGGGCCCGCGCCCGGAGCCAAGCCGCCCTCTCGTGGTCGCCCGGGGGTGCAGCGCCCGCCTTCGCAGTCGGGGCGGCCCACCGGACCGCCCGTGGCCCGCCCCGAGCCGACGGTGGCCGAGCTCGGCGGCGGCGTCGAGCCCGCGGCGGCCGAGTCCTTCGCCTGGAACCTGCTCCGTCGGGGCGACATCCCCGGCGCCCGCCGGATCCTCCAACGGGCCACCGGTCCGGTGGGACCGTTCGTGCGCGAAACCGTGGCCCTGGCGGCCACCGGCGACATCGACGACCTGGTGAGCGCGTACGTGGCCAACCCGTCGGGCCCGTCCAACCTGGTCACCGCGGCCGTCGCGGCCGAGACCGGGCAGGCCGTACCCCTGGTCGCCCGCCTCGTCGCCGCCGGACCCGCCGGGGTCGAGGCCGCGGGCAGTGTCCAGACCCACCTCCACTACGGCGAGCGGTTCCAGCCCGCCGCCGAGGTCGGCGAGGTCGTCTACCGTTCCGCTGGCCCGAGCCGAGCCCAGACCGCGTTCGACATCGCCTGTTCCTGGTCCCGTGCCGGCGACCCCGAGCGGTCCATCCGCTGGGTCCGGACGGCCATCGACGACGGATTCGCCGCGCCGCGGCTGCTCGACGGTGAACCCGACCTGGCCCTGGTCCGTTCTCATCCCGACTGGCCCGAGGTCCGAGCCTCCCTTGATTGAGCCGCGGAACGCCCC
Source organism: uncultured Acidimicrobiaceae bacterium (assembly GCA_963730345.1). Classification (GTDB taxonomy): domain Bacteria; phylum Actinomycetota; class Acidimicrobiia; order Acidimicrobiales; family Salinilacustritrichaceae; genus Salinilacustrithrix. The sequence continues at coordinate 46,585 of CAVSRP010000039.1, read as the reverse complement.
CGACCTGGGATGTTGCTCGCCCTGCGAGCAACTCCGTCAGTGAGCGAAGCGAACGGCGTTGACGGCCTGCTCCTTGGCCCACCGGTAGTCGGCCTTGCCCGCCGGCGAGCGCACGACGTTGTCGACGAAGACGAACGCCTTGGGCAGCTTGTACCGAGCGATGTGGGCGGCCGCCTCGGCGAGCAGCGCCTCTTCGTCGGGCTCGGTCCCGGCGCGGCACTGGACGATGGCCACGACCTCGGCGCCCCACTGCTCCGAGGGACGGCCGGCGACGACCACGTCGAACACGTCGGGATGGTGCGCCAGGGCCTGCTCGACCTCCTCGGCGAAGATCTTCTCGCCGCCGGAGTTGATGGTGACCGAATCGCGCCCCAGCAGCTCGATGTCGCCGTCGGCTGTGAGCCGGGCGCGGTCACCGGGCACGGCGTAGCGCGTGCCGTCGATCACGGGGAACGTTCGCGCCGTCTTCTCGGCGTCGCCGAGGTAGCCGAGGGGGACGCGGCCCTTCTGGGCCAGCCATCCGGTGCTCTCGTCACCCGGTTCGAGGATCGCGGTCAGGTCGTCGGAGACGACGACGGCACCCGGTCCCGGGGTGAAGGTCCCCGTCGACGCCTTCGAGCCGGCGGCCGACACGTGGCTCATCTGGGAACCGGTCTCGGAGGCGCCGACCGCATCCATCACCATGGCGGTCGGCAGCTGGGCCAGGAATCGGTCCTTGAGGGTGGAGTTGAGCGGCGCGCCGCCCGACACGATCGCCAGCAGCGAGGACGCGTCGTGGTCGCCGGCTTCGAGCGCGTCGACCAGTGGTCGACCGAAGGCGTCACCGACGATGAGCATGACGTTGACCTTCTCCCGCTCGATCAGCTCCCACACCGCGTGGGCATCGAGGCGGGTGACCTCGCCCTGGATCACCACCGTGTTGCCGGAGTTGAAGGCGTTGAACGCCATCCAGTGGCCGGCCCCGTGCATGAACGGCGGCGCGGGCAGCATCTTGCCGCCACCGCTGTCCCGGGCGTTGGCGACGATGGCCTCGAGCGACTCGTACTCCTGGCCCGTGGCAAGGTCGCGTCCGCCCATCGAACCCATGTAGATGTCGGCCTGGCGCCACAGCACACCCTTGGGCATGCCGGTGGTGCCGCCGGTGCAGAGGATGTAGAGGTCGTCGGGCGAGCGGACCACGGGAGGCGGTGTGGGGGCCGCCGCGGCGAGGGCGTCCTCGTAGGCGATGGCGCCGTCGAGCAGGGGCTCGTCGCCCACCTGGATCAGCGTGGTCAGGTCGGGCAGGTCGGGCAGCACGGCGGCGAGCGTCTCGGCGAAGCGGCCGTCGAAGACGATCGCCCGGGCCCGGCAGTTGTCGAGCAGGTAGAGGAGCTCCTCGCGGACGTAGCGGTAGTTGACGTTGAACGGGGCGACCCGGGCCTTGAACCCGGCCAGCATCGTCTCGAGGTACTCGTTGCCGTTGTAGAGGTAGACCGCCACGTGGTCGAGGTGGGACTCGTGGCCACCCAGCCCGGCCCGGTCGCAGTGGGCGCCGAGGCCGGCATCGGCCAGGACGTTGGCCAGCCGGTTGGCGCGCTCGTCGAGCTGACGGTAGGTGAGCCGCAGATCCCGCCACACGATCGCCTCGCGGTCCGGCACCGCAGCGGCGACGGCCTCGAAGATGTCGGCGAGATTGAAATCCATCGGGTCCCCTTGGCGTCGGTGTCCGGGGGCGACGCTAGGGCTGAGGCCGGAGACCGCCCCAATCGGAGCCCCCGCCGAGCCGGCTCAGCTGAACCAGATGCGCTGGTGCTCCCGGCTCTGGTTGTGGAGGAGCAGGGCGACCAACAAGACGTCGAACATCAGCGCGATGAGGCCCGCAGGGAGCGCGCCCACCACTTCACCCAGCACGACCAGGGAGGCCACGGCGACCCCCAACTGGTAACCCCACCGCTTCTCGTTGGCGATCCCGTATCCCGCGCCCACCTTGGCCGCCATGATCGCGATCCCCAGCGGGGCCGAGAGGTAGCCGTTCAACGCATCGAAGACGGCGCTGATGTACAACAGCAGGACTGCATTGCCGAGTGACTGGGGTAGCGAATGATTCATCCACCGGCGGGTCTCCATGAATGACAGTCTCGCAGGCGTCGCGCTCGGAGCAGGAGCTGGCACCCGACTCCGCCCCCTCTCGGTGGAACGCCCGAAGGTGATGTGCCCGGTGGCAAACCGGGCGCTCATCGATCTGGCCGTGGATCGGCTGCACGCCGTGACCCGCGCGGTGGCGGTGAACGCCCACGTGTCGCAGCCCTCGTTGATCGAGCACGTGCGCGATCGCGTGCACCTCTCCGTCGAGGAGGGGGAGCGGTTGGGTACCGCGGGTCCGTTGGGGGCGTTGCGGGATTGGATCGACGGTCGGTCGGTCGTGGTGGTGAACGGCGACACCTGGTGCCCGGGCGGCTTGCCCGAACTGGTTGCCGGCTGGGGCGGGGAGACCATCCGCGTCCTGGTGGCGGGGACCGCGCCGTTCGGTCCGACCGCTCGGATCGCCGGCGCGCTGATGCCGTGGTCGGTGGTTCGGGAGCTGGCGCCGGTGCCCTCGGGGCTCTGGGAGGTGGTCTGGCGGTCCGCGCTGGCCGACGACCGCATCGAGACCGTGTCCCACGATGGCGACTTCGTCGACTGCGCCGGTCCGGCCGACTACCTCGAGGCCAACCTCCGGGCCGCCGGGGGATCGGTGGTCGGCGAGGGTGCCCGGGTCGAGAGCGATCTCGAGGACTGCGTGGTGTGGCCGGACGCTCGGGTGTATCCGGGCGAACAGCTCCGCCGGGCCATCCGGACCACGAGGGGCCGCACCGTGCTGATCCGGCCGTGATGTTCGGGCAAGGGGACGTTCGGAGAGGAGCCGATCAGGCGAGCGGGCCGGTCCGGCGGCGCGGCGAACGTACCGGCGTGGCCTCGTGGTTGGCTCGGAGCTGCCCGCACGCCGCGTCGATCTCCGTTCCCCGGTTCTGGCGGACCGTGGCGTTGACGCCCAGCGAGTCGAGCCGGTCCCGGAAGGCGCGGACCCGGTCGAGCGGGCTGCCGAGCACCTGGTAGCCCGGGGTCGGGTTCAGGGGGATGAGATTGACGTGGGCGCGCACCGTTCGGGCCACGTCGGCCAGTTCGAGGGCGTCGCGGTCGGTGTCGTTGACACCGTCGATCATCGCCCACTCGAACGAGAGCCGACGGTGGGTGGCATCGACGTAGTCGGCACACGCTGCCAGGAGCCGATCGATCGGGTACCGGCGGTTGATCGGGACCAGTTCGTCGCGGAGCCGGTCGTTGGCGGCGTGCAGCGACACCGCCAGGTTCACCGGCAGGCGCTCGCCGGTCAGGCGCTCGATGCCGGGCACCAGCCCGACGGTGGAGATGGTCAGGTGGCGAGCGGACAATCCCAACGCACCGTGGATCCGCTCGACCGCGGCCCAGGTCACGTCGTAGTTGGCCATCGGCTCGCCCATGCCCATGAACACCACGTTGGAGAGCCGTCGTGGGCGGGCCGCTCGGGCGGCGACGACGACCTGTTCGACGACCTCGCCGACGGTGAGATGCCGCTCGAAGCCGGCCTGGCCGGTGGCACAGAAGCTGCACGCCATGGCGCACCCCGCCTGGGTGCTGATGCAGACGGTGGATCGATCGCGGTAGTGCATCAGCACGGTCTCGACCGTGGCGCCGTCGGGCAGCGTCCACAGCCACTTGACGGTGTTCCCGTCGTCGCTCACCGACTCCGCCGTCGGCCGCAGGGCCACGGGCAGCTCCGTCGCCAGGGTCGTGCGCAGCACTGCCGGCAGGTTGGTGATCGATTCCGGGTCGGCGAGCTGGCGGTACAGGCCATCCCAGACCTGGTCGACTCGATAGCGGGGCTCGTCGACGAGGAGCTCTCCGAGGTCGTCCCGGTCGACGTCGTAGCGGGTGGGCACGGGTGCAGGGTATTGGTCCTCGGGAACGGAACCCCCCACCGATAGCGTGGGCGCGTGTCTGTGAGCCCCGAGCCCACCCCGGATGCGCTCCGACCCGAACCACCGGCGATGGAGCACCATCATCGTGACGTCCGGGGCGGTGCCGCCCGGGCCGCGGTGTTCGGCGTCAGCGATGGCCTGGTCTCCAACGTCGGGCTGATCCTCGGCGTTGCCGGTGCGGACCCGGCACCGGGCATCGTGCGCATCGCCGGCCTCGCCGGTCTGATCTCCGGGGCGATCTCGATGGCAGCCGGCGAGTACAACTCGATGCGGGTGCAGACCGAGCTGTTCGAGCGCGAGGTCGCGCTCGAACGGGTCGAGATCCGCCGCAATCCGCACGTCGAGCAGACCGAGCTGGCCCAGCTCTACCAATCCCGGGGGGTCGATCCCGAGTCGGCCCGCCAACTCGCCGAGTCGGTGATGGCCGACGAGGATCTGGCCGTCCAGACCCACGCGCGCGAGGAGTTGGGCTTCGATCCCGACGAGCTCGGTTCGCCGCCGGCCGCCGCGCTGTCGTCGTTCGCCGCCTTCTCCGTCGGGGCGATCATCCCGCTGGTGCCGTGGATGTTCGGATCCGGTACGGCGGCAACCATCGGTTCCGCCATCGGGGCGCTGCTCGCGGCGGTGGTGATCGGTGTCGTCGTCGCCCGGTTCACGGACCGCCCGTGGGGTCGGACGATCGCCCGCCAGGTGGTCTTCACCGCGGTGCCCGCCGCCCTCACGTTCGTCATCGGCTCCCTGGTCGGCGTCTCGGTCTGACTCCCCCCGCTCTCTCGAAACTGGACGCGCCTGCGTACCGTCCGTGGGTACGGAGCCGCGTCCAGTTTCTCTGACTGGCGTGGCGCGCGGGGCGTGACCGACACGCGGACGAATGCGACGCCGTGTATGGCGGGGCGCGCGGAGACGAATGCGAAGCCGTGTATGGCGGGGCGCGCGGAGACGAATGCGAAGCATTCGTCAGGTAGCGAGGGCCCGCAGGGGCCCGAGCTACACGTCTCCCACGAAGGCGCGGTCGGTGTGGTGCACGGTGAAGCCGAGCCGCTGGTAGAGGCCGACGGCGGGGGCGTTGTCGGCGTCCACGTAGAGCATGCCGATGTCGACCTTGTCGGCGACGTGGGTGAGGCCGGCCACACACAGCGCCTTGCCCAGGCCGGTGCCGTGGAAGTCGGGGTGGACGGCGATGACGTAGATCTCGCCCAGTCCGGGTTGGTCGGACGTGGGTTCGTGGATCTTCGTCCAGCAGAAGCCGGCCAGCCGACCGTCCTGTTCGTGGAGGAGGAACCCCTCGGGGTCGAACCACGGCTCCCGCTCGCGGTTGTGCACGTCGTCGAGCGTCCAGGCGCCCTGCTCGGGGTGCCAGTCGAACGCCGCGTTGTTGACCTCCAGCCAGGCCTGCTCGTCCCGGCCCGGCTCGAACGGACGGGTGTCGATGTCGGTGGTCTCGGCGATGGGGAGGGGCACCCGCATCTGCCACAGGTCGCGACCAGGTGTGAGGCCGACCTCGGCCGCGATCCGGGTGTGGGCCGCGGTGGGCTCGTACACCCAGTAGTGGACATGGCCGCCGCCCTCGTTGCGGATGACCTCGACCGCTGAGTCGAGGAGGTTGGGGGCGATGGTGAGGGCGTCGTAGCGGTGGTGCGGGTCGACGAGCAGGTCGATGGCCCACGACTTCGGCCCCCTGGTGACCTGGGCGTAGGCGACGAGGTGGTCGTGGCCCTTCTCGCGCAGCACCAGCCCGGCGAACTCGGAGCGGCCTCCGTGGGCGGCGTCGACCCAGCGGTGCTCGTCGATGGGCTGGTGGCCGTCGGCGGCTCGCACCCGGTCGATGAGGTGCTCGACTTCGGCGACGTCGCCGTCGTCGAGGTGACGCTTGATCTCCAGGTCGGTCATCGAGCCGGAGGTTATCGATGTGGGGGTCCCGGACCGGGTTCGGAGGAGCCGTCGTGGTCACCGGCCGTTAGGGTCCGCGGATGGCCCGTCGGAAGCTCCCGAACCCCGATCCGCCCGAGGGACGTCGTCGACCGCGCACCCCCGCCGGGCGGGGACGGCTCACCCACGAGTTCCTGGCCGAGGAGTATCCGGGGACCGCCACGGAGCTGTGCGAGCTCGACCACCGCAACCCGTTCGAGCTGCTGGTGGCCACCATCCTGTCCGCGCAGTGCACCGACGAGCGGGTGAACATGACCACCCCCGAGGTGTTCCGTCGCTGGCCCGATGCCGAGGCCCTGGCCGGTGCCGACCTCGCCGAGCTCGAGACCGTCGTCCATCCCACCGGGTTCTTTCGCCAGAAGGCCAAGAGCCTCCAGGGCATGGCGCACCGGTTGCTCGACGACTTCGGGGGCGAGGTCCCGACCAGGCGGTCGGACCTCGTGCGCCTGCCCGGTGTGGGCCGCAAGACCGCCAACGTGATCCGCTCCGTGGCCCTCGACGCCCCTGGGCTGCCCGTCGACACCCACGTGGGACGGTTGGCCATCCGCCTCGGGCTCACCGAGGAGACCGATCCGGTCAAGGTCGAACACGAGCTCGGACCCATGGTGCCGGCGGCCGAGCGGGGCGCGTTCAGCCTCCGCCTGATCCTCCACGGCCGGCGGGTCTGCACCGCTCGCCGCGCAGCGTGCGGGGAATGCTCCCTTGCGTGGTTTTGTCCGTCGTTCGGCCTCGATGGCCTGCCCACCTCACCACACAAGCCGCGAAAAGCCTCGCGTTCATCGGTCCGTCGACCGAACGCCTGACTATCGTGGCCTGCAGTCCAGGTTCCCGCCACCTGCGACTCAGCGCGTCATCGAGTTCCGCCACTCGAGGCGCCCGCGATGGCGCCCATCCACCCGGGCGCCATCGCCGCGTTCGGCCCCGCGTCGCCCCGCCGCGCCACCCCGCCGAGGGTCACTCGCCAGATGTTCCCGTCGGTGGATCGAGCCGATCGACGCGGGTGGTCGAGGGGTGGGGCCGCTCCTCGGCTTCGTGACCGGGGTGGAAGTCCGAGACGTCGGACAGGCGCAGTGGTGGACCGGCCGAGCCGCACTCGCTCTCGATGGGGTGGAGCATCACGCACACGTGGTCGCCGTTGGTCTCGACCAGGGCGATCTTGCGGCCGACGATCACGGAGCCGCAGTCGTCGAGGACCGGGACGCCGCCCGGGCCGTGGTGCCAGGTACAGCGCTCGAACTTGTCGACGTCGTCGCCGCTGCGGGTGCCGAACAACCGGGCGAGTTCGAGATGGTCGGTGGTCAGGAAGTGCACGGCGAACAACTCGGCCAGGACGGCGACGCGGTAGGTGTGGTTCGCCTTCGAGATCCACACCGCCAGCCCTCTCGGTTCGATACTGACCTGCGACTGGAACCCGACCAGGCAGCCGGCGTGCTCGCCGCCGTCGGTGGTGGTCACGATGGTCATGGGGGCATCGAGCCGGGCCATGATCCGGTCGAAGTCGTCGTCGCCGCTCATCGCAGCAGGTACCGCAGGAACAGGTCGCCGTCGGCCTCGAGGACGTGGGCCAGCCGACCCCGCGAGATGCCCGAGCCGGCGGGCAGGACCGCGACCGGCAGCGGATCGCCGCCGACGACCGGGGTCAGGGTCAGGCACAGCTCGTCGACCGCGCCGGCGGCCAGCAATTCGCCGAGCAGGGTCGGACCGCCCTCGCACAGCACGATGTCGACGCCGGATCGCCGCATGTCCCGGAGGGCGGACGCGATCTCGACCCGGTCGGTTCCCGCCACCAGGATGTCGGCGGTGGCGTCCAGCTGATCGCGGGTGGCCCGAGGCGAGGCCTCGCACGTCACCACCAGTGCCCGATCGCCACCCTTGCTGGCACCGAGCGCGCCCGCCGCATCCCCCAGTTCGAGCGAACGGCTCACGATCGCCATGCGGGGGACCGGTGGGCGACCGTCGGCGGCCCGGCGCAGCCGACGCGTGGTCGAGAGGCGGATCGGTCCGTAGCCCTCGCGCCGAGCGGTTCCCGCGCCGACGAGGACGACATCGGCGACCGATCGGAGATCAACGAACAGCTGCCGGTCCGTGGCGCTGGAGAGCGGTCCGACCCTGCCCCCGACGGCCGTGGATCCGTCGATGCCGCAGACCATGTTGGCCAGCACCCAGGGGCGATCGTCGGTGGGCGGTCGGTCGACGTCGAGGTACGGCGCCAACGGGTCGTCGAGGACGGTGCCCTCGTGCAGCTGACGCACCGCTCAATCCACCCGGCTGCGGACTCGCTCGAGTTGGCGCAGCGCGTTCCGGAGCGATCGATCGACCTCGAACAGCCCGACCGACACCTGATCGTCGGGATCGGTGTCGCGCCGGTTGGCGATCTTCACCACCCGGTCGGCCACTTCCTCGAGGGAGCTCTGGATGGAGGACAGTTCGGGTCCGTCGCTGCTCACCTCCTGGTTCTACCCGCTTCGGGCCCCGATCACGGTCCCGGTAGCCTCGCCGGCGTGACCGGACCTCTGACGACGCTGGATCTGCGCGGCACCGACACCGCGGATCGCCATGCGCTCCGTTCGGTCCTCCCCCGACCCAGAGCGGCCGAGGAACCGCCCATCGAACAGGTGCGTGCCGTCATCGAAGCCGTCCGCTCCGGTGGCGACGCCACCCTCCGGGAGCTGACCGCACGGTTCGACGGCGTCGAGATCGACACGGTGCGGGTCGATCCGGAAGTGGTGGCGGGGGCGCCCGAGCGGATCAAGCCCGCCCTGCGGGCCGCGCTGGAGACCGCTCACGCCAACATCACGGCGTACCACGCCGCCCAGCTCCACGAGCCGGCCCGCTACGAGCGCGACGGCCTCGTCGTCCGCGAGCTGCGTCGGCCGGTCGACCGGGCCGGGTTGTACGTGCCGTCCGCCCTCGCCCCGCTGCTGTCCACCGCGCTCATGACCGCGGTACCGGCCAAGGTCGCCGGTGTCCCCGAGACCGTGCTCTGCACCGCCCCCGGTGCCGATGGATCGGTCGACGACGGCATCCTCGCGGCCGCCGCCATCGCCGGGGTCGACGAGGTGCACCGTGTGGCCGGCCCGGCGGCCATCGCCGCCCTGGCCTACGGCACCGAGTCGATCCGACCGGTCGACGTCATCGTCGGCCCGGGCAGCGCCCGGGTGGCCCAGGCCAAGCGCGAGGTGGCCTCCAGCGGGTTGGTCGGCGTGCCGTCGAGCTTCGCCGGACCATCCGAGGTGGTGGTCATCGCCGATGCCAGCGCGGTCGTCGCCGACGTCGCGGTCGACATCGTGCTCCAGGCCGAACACGGTCCCGACGGCCTGGCGTGGTTGATCTGCTGGGACGACGACGTGCGGGCCGCGGTCGACGAGGCCGTCGGGCAGATCGTCGCCGCCAGTCCCCGCCGGGCCCACATCGAAGCGACCCTGAACGACGCCGGCTTCGCCGTGCTCGTCGACGGGCCCGAGGCCGCCATCGACGTCGCCAACGTCATCGCTCCCGAGCACCTCGAGATCCAGACCGCCGATCCCGAGCCACTGCTCGCCCGGGTCAAGCACGCCGGTGCGGTCTTCTGCGGACCGTGGGCGCCGGCCAGCGTCGGCGACTACGTGGCCGGCCCGAACCACGTGCTGCCCACCTACGGGTCCGCCCGGTTCGCTGGCGCCCTGCGGGTCGACGACTTCTGCAAGCACGTCCACGTCGTCACCCTCGACGAAGCCGCGCTCCGGTCCCTGGCGCCCCACGTCCAGGCCATGGCCGACGCCGAGGGCCTGGCCGCTCACGCCCAGTCGGTCCGACAACGGATCGACCGTCTCGATCGGGGCGATCGATGAAGCGGCCGGCGGTGCGGGACGACCTCGCCCTCCACCCCGGGTACCACTCGCCGCAGGTCGACGTCGACGTCCGGCTCAACACCAACGAAGCGCCCGAACCGCCGCCGGCGGGCTTCCGCGCCGCGCTGGCCGAAGAGCTCGGCCGCATCGACTGGCACCGGTACCCCGACCGTTCCGCGCTCGCCCTGCGGGAGGCAATCGCCGCCCACCACGGGGTCGAGGCATCGCAGGTCTTCGTGGCCAACGGCTCCAACGAGGTGCTCCAGACGCTGTGCCTCACCTACGGCGGCCCCGGTCGGTCGGCGGCCACCTTCGAGCCCACGTACGCGCTCCACTCGCACATCCCGCGGATCACCAACACCGCCGTGGTGTCGGGGGAGCGGACGGAGGACTTCGCCCTCGACATGGGCGAGGTGCGCCGCGTCCTGGGTGAGCACGAGCCGACGATCACCTTCCTGTGCTCGCCCAACAACCCCACGGGCATGGTCGAGACCGAGGAGACGGTGCGGGCCGTCGCCGAGTTGGCCCCGGGTCTGCTCGTGGTCGACGAGGCCTACGGGCAGTTCGCCCCGTGGTCGGCGCTCGACCTGGTCGACGACGAGGCCGCCATCGTCGTGACCCGCACCTACTCCAAGACGTGGTCGATGGCGGCGGCCCGCCTCGGCTACCTCATCGGACCCTCGTGGTTGGTCGCCGAGCTGTCCGAGGTCGTCCTCCCGTACCACCTCGATGTGTTCAAGCAGATCGCCGGTCGGGTGGCGCTCGGCTTCGAATCCGAGATGCGCGACCGGGTCGCCTCCCTGGTCGAGGAGCGTGGCCGGGTGTCGGCCGCGCTGGGCGAGCTGGCGATCACCGTCTGGCCGTCGGCGGCCAACTTCATCCTGTTCCGGCCCGAGACCATCGACGGGGAGGTGGTCTGGAAGCGCCTCCTCGACGATTCGATCCTCGTCCGCAACTGCGCCAGCTGGCCCCGCCTCGACGGGTGCCTGCGGGTCACGCTCGGCACGCCGGCCGAGAACGACCGCTTCCTCGCCGCGCTGGCCTCGATCCTGGAGACCCCATGACCTCGTCCTCGGCCCGATCGGCCCGCGCCGCGCGCACCACGAAGGAGACCGAGGTCGAGGTGGCGATCGACCTCGACGGCACCGGTGCCACCGAGGTGACCACCGGGCTCCCGTTCTTCGACCACATGCTCGACCAGCTCGGCCGCCACGGGGGCTTCGACCTCACCGTGCGCGCCACCGGCGACCTCCACGTCGACGGTCACCACACGATCGAGGACGTCGGCATCGTGGTCGGCGAGGTGTTCCGCGATGCGCTCGGCGACAAGGCCGGCGTGCGGCGCTTCGCCAGCGGCGTCTTCCCGCTCGACGAGGCGCTGGTCGAGGTCGCCCTCGACCTGTCGGGTCGCGCCTTCACCGCCATCGACCTGCCCTTCGGCGAGGTCCTCCCGCTCGGCGACCCGCCGTTCAACCCCGAGATGGCCCAGCACTTCCTCGAGTCGTTCGCCTCGTCGGCGTTGATCACGTTGCACGTGACGAAGAAGGCGGGCACCAACACCCACCACGTCATCGAGGCCGCGTTCAAGGGCGTGGCCCGCTCGTTGCGCGATGCGGTCCGGGTCGAAGGCTCCGGCGTGCCCTCCACCAAGGGCGCGTTGTGACCCCGACCCCATCCCGTTCTGGGACGCGGGACACGCCTCAGGAGGATGCCGACGCGGCCCAGAAGCGCGATCGGCCGCTCATCGCGGTGCTCGACTACGGCATCGGCAACCTGCGCTCGGCCCAGAAGTCGCTCGAGCACCACGGCGCCGACGCCCGCCTCACCGCCGACCCGGCCATCGTCCGCGCCGCCGCGGCCGTCGTACTCCCCGGTGTGGGGGCGTTCGGCGCCTGCATGGACGCGGTCGAACGCACCGGGGTCGCCGACCTCGCCCACGAGGCGGTCGAGTCGGGGACCCCGTTTCTCGGCATCTGCGTCGGTATGCAGCTGCTCTACGAGGCCTCGGAGGAGACGCCCGGACGCAAGGGGCTCGGCATCCTCCCGGGCGAGTGCACCCGGATCCGGGGACAGGTGAAGCTGCCCCAGATGCAGTGGAACGTGGTCGACGTGGTCCGGCCCAGCCCGCTCTACGCCGGCATCGAATCGCCGATCTGGATGTACTTCGTCCACAGCTACGCCGCCCCCATGTCCGACCTGGTCACGGCCACCTGCGACTACGGCGGCCCGGTGGTGGCCTCGGTGCACCGCGGTGTCGTCCACGCCGCCCAGTTCCATCCGGAGAAGTCCTCGGTGGCCGGCAAGACCTACATCGACAACTTCGTGCAGCTCGCCCGGGCTGTCGTCGTCTGACGCAGCCCCGATGGATCTGTACCCGGCCATCGACCTCCGGGGTGGGAAGGTCGTCCAACTCGTCCAGGGGGACTTCGCCCGCGAAGCCGTGCACGCCGACGACCCGGTGGAGGTCGCGCTCGGCTTCGAGGCCGCCGGCGTCCCGTGGATCCACATGGTCGACCTCGACGCCGCCCGCACGGGAGACGCCCACAACCGGGAGTTGATCGCCCGGGTGTGCGCTGCCGTCGGCGTCCCCGTGCAGGCCGGCGGGGGAGTCCGGTCGGCCGATGCCGCCCGAGCCCTCGCCGACGCCGGGGTCGCACGCGTGGTGATGGGCACCGCCGCGGTGCAGGATCCGGCGCTGGTCGAGGCGGTGGCCGCCACGCAACCGGTGGCGCTCGGTCTCGATGTCCGCGACCGGGAGGTGTCGATCAAGGGATGGACCGAAGGCAGTGGCCTCGACATCGCCGCTGCCCTCGACCGCTTGTCCGGTTGCGGTGCGTCGGCGGTCGTCGTGACCCAGATACGGGGCGAGGGCCTGCTCGCCGGCCCCGACATCGACGGCCTGGCCGAGCTGCTCACGCTCACCGACCTCGATGTGGTGGCCAGCGGGGGTGTCGGCACCATCGAGCACCTGAAGGCGCTCGATGCGCTCGAACGCGACGGTCGCCGCCTCGCCGGCGTCATCGTCGGCACGGCCATCTACGAGGGCCACGTCGACATCGCCGACGCCGTGGCCCTCCTCGCCCCCTGACCACCCGCCTCCCGAAACTGGACGCGCCTCCGTACCCGCCTCCCGAAACTGGACGCGCCTCCGTACCGCCGATCGAGCCATCGACGAGCCTCGAATGCGGGAGGGGGCGGGGCGGGTGACGCCGTAGCCTGGGCCGGTGCGCAACGCCCGGATCATCCCGTGCCTCGACGTCGACGCCGGCCGGGTGGTCAAGGGCGTCAACTTCGTCGACCTGGTCGACGCCGGCGACCCCGTCGAGCTGGCCCGACGCTACGACGAGCAGGGGGCCGACGAGGTCGTGTTCCTCGACATCACCGCCTCCTCCGACGACCGCGACACCATCCTCGACGTGGCTCGGCGCACGGCCGAGGAGGTGTTCATCCCCTTCACCATCGGAGGCGGTATCCGCACCGTCGAGGACGCCCGTCGGCTGCTCCGGGCCGGCGCCGACAAGGTCTCGGTCAACAGCGCGGCGGTCGACCGTCCCGAGCTGATCACCGAGATCGCCACCGAGTTCGGCTCCCAGTGCGCGGTCGTCGCCATCGACGCCAAGGCGCGTCCCGGTGGCACCACCTGGGAGGTGTACGTGCACGGCGGACGCACCCCCACCGGCCTCGACGCCGTCGACTGGGCGGCGCGGTGTGAGGCGCTCGGAGCGGGGGAGATCCTGTTGACGTCGATGGACCGGGACGGCACCCGGGACGGCTTCGACCTCGCCCTGACCCGGGCCATCGCCGACACGGTCAACATCCCCGTCATCGCGTCGGGTGGCGTCGGCAACCTCGATCACCTCGTGGCCGGCATCACCGAAGGGGGCGCCGATGCCGTGCTGGCCGCGTCCATCTTCCACTTCGGCGAGCACACCGTCGCCGAGGCGAAGCAGCACCTGGCCTCGGCCGGCGTCACGGTCCGTCCTGCCTGACCGACCGACCGCGGCCCGTCAACTCGCAGGCGTGACCTGAGCAAGGAAGGCGAGGACCGAGTCGGCGACCCGGCTCATGGCGCCGGCGAGGAAGTGATCGGCACCGAAGGAGTACCCCACCGCCACGACCGGCACGCCGGGGAACTGCTCGGTGGCGGCGCCCACCGCGGCCCGCACGTCCTCGATCTCGGCGACGCCATCGCCGTGCTGTCCGGTGGATCGACCGGTGCCGCGGAAGTTGAACCGCACCGTGGCGATCCCGTGCTCGGGGAGCACCCGGGCGAGGGTGGCCGGCACGAGGTTGTCCATGTCGCCACCGAAGCGCGGGTGGGGATGGGTGAGCACGGCCACCGACCGGGCGTCGTCGTCGCCGGACCATCGGGCCTCGAGGTGCTCACCGTCGCTGGTGTCGAGGGTCGCCGGAGCGGATCGGCGGTCGTCGGCCATCGCCGGCAGACGGTAGCGTCGCGAACCCATGGCTGAGTCCGAGTCCGCATTCGAGTCGAGGACGTCCGAGTCGTCGGGGTCCGAGAAGTTGCCGATCAAGATGCTCAACGACCGGATCCTGGTCTCCATCGACCGCGGCGAGGGCGAGCGCAAGTCGACCGGTGGCATCTTGATCCCCGCCACCGCGCAGATGGGCAAGCGGTTGGCGTGGGCCGAGGTGGTCGCCACCGGGTCCAACGTCCGCAACATGGAGGTGGGCGACCGCGTCCTGTTCAATCCCGAGGACCGCTACGAGGTGGAGGTCCGGGGCGAGGACTTCATCATCCTGCGCGAGCGCGACATCCACGCCGTGGCGGCCAAGCGGCTCGAGGAGAGCAGCACCGGGCTCTACCTCTGAGTGGTTCAGCCGGCCAGGTCGAGGCCCCACCACGCCAGGCCGATGCCGGCGACGATGCTGACCACCAGGTAGACGACGGCCGCGGTGCGATTCCGGCGCCAGCCGCCCACGCACTCACCCGCGAACGTCGAGAACGTGGTGAGCGAGCCGATCCCCGCCGTTCCGACGACGGTGGCGGCGGGAGGCGACCAGCCGGCCAGCAGGCCGAGGAGGAAGGCGCCGGTGAGGTTCACGGCGAGCGTCTCCCACGGGAACGCCGACCGGGTGGCGCCGATTTCGCGGAGCAGGAGGCGCAGCGATGCGCCGATCCCGGCCGCGGCCACGAAGAGCAGGGGGGTCACGATCGGGCCATCCGTTGGCCGGCGAGCACGGCCAGCACGCCACCGACCAACGACGCCGCCAGGTAGGCGATCGCCGTCGTGGCATCGGAATCGCGCAGCAGGGAGGCGATCTCCACGGTGAAGGTCGAGAACGTGGTGAGTCCGCCGGCGAAGCCGATCCCGACAACCACGGTGGTCGAGCGGGAGGCGTGGATGAGCAGGCCCACCACCAGGCATCCGACCAGGTTCACCACGAGGGTCGGCCACGGGAACGCGGCCGACGACGCGGCCGCGTGCGCCACGGCCCACCGGGTGGCGGCACCGGCGGCGCCACCGATCGCGACCCGCACGAAGTCGCTGCCGAGGAGGTAGCCCGGGGGACGAACCCGTATGGGGTGGTCGCTGGTCATCCCTCTACGATGCCCGACCATGGGTTCCCCGACCGCAACGCCACTCACCTACGACGCCGCCCACCTCGACAACGTCACGTTCAACGCTGATGGCCTGGTGCCGGCCATCGTCCAGGAGCACGGGACGGGCCGGATCCTGATGATGGCCTGGATGAACGAGGAATCGCTGCGCAAGAGCCTCGACACCGGACGCACGTGGTTCTGGAGCCGGTCACGCCAGGAGTACTGGTGCAAGGGCGAGACCTCCGGCGATCGCCAGTACATCCGCGAGGCGTACTACGACTGCGACGGCGACACGCTGCTCCTCGTCGTCGAGCAGGAGGGCAACGGGGCCTGCCACACCGGCGAGTTCTCGTGCTTCTACCGGTCGTTCAGCGACGCCGACGTCACGCCGAACCGCTGATCCGTGCACCGACCGAGTCGAGCCGAGTTCCACCAGCTCGCCGCCGGCCACACCGTCGTCCCGGTGTGGCGCGAGCTGCTCGCCGATCTCGTCACCCCGGTCGCCGCCTTCGCCCGCATCGTTGGTGACGAGCCCGGCTTCCTCCTCGAGTCCGTCGAGCACGGCGAGCGGTGGAGCCGGTGGTCCTTCGTGGGACGCAACCCGTTGGCCACGCTCACGTCCCGGGATGGCGCCATCACCGTCGACGGCGAGCTCCACCCCGACGTCCCCACCGATCAGGGCATGCTGGCGGCGATCGAGGCGATCCTCGGGCGCTACCGGTCGCCCACGCTCGACGAGCTCCCGCCCCTCCACGGCGGGCTCATGGGCTACCTCGGCTATGACGTCGTCCGCGAGGTCGAGCACCTGCCCGACATCCCTCCCGACGACCGCGGCCAGCCCGACGCGGTGATGTCGGTCATCGGTCAGCTCGCGGCCTTCGATCACTGGCGCCAGCGGGTGACACTGATCGACAACGTGCTCGTCGAACCCGATGCCGACGAGGCCGCGCTCGATGCCGCCTACGACGCGGCCATCGCCCGTCTCGATCGATTGGCCGCCGACGGCGCCAGCCCGCTCGACGAGCCACTGCTCGGTCCACCCCGGGCCGACGACGAGGTCCCGGAGGTCACGTCGTCGATGCGGGCCGGCCAGTACCAGGAGGCGGTGGAGGTCGCCCGCGAGCACATCTTCGCCGGCGACATCTTCCAGGTCGTGCTGTCGCAGCGCTTCGACTTCGAGCTGGGAGCGGCTCCCTTCGACGTCTACCGGGCGCTGCGCCAGGTCAACCCCAGCCCGTACATGTACTTCGTGCGGGTGCCGGGCGTGACCCTGGTCGGAGCCAGTCCGGAGCCGATGGTCCAGCTCATCGACGGCCGGGTCATCTCCCGTCCCATCGCCGGCACCCGCAAGCGGGGCACGTCCGAGGCCCACGATCGCCGGCTCGCCGCCGAGCTGGTCGAGCATCCCAAGGAGATCGCCGAGCACATCATGCTGGTCGACCTGGCCCGCAACGACGTGGGCCGCGTGGTGCGGTTCGGGACGTGCGAGGTCGAGGAGCTGATGACGCTGGAGCGCTACAGCCACGTCATGCACCTCACCTCCCAGGTGGCCGGCGACCTCGCCGAGGGCCGGAGCCCGGTCGACGTGCTCCGCGCCACGCTGCCGGCCGGGACGGTGTCGGGCGCGCCGAAGGTGCGGGCCATGGAGATCATCGACGAGCTCGAGCCGGTCAAGCGTGGCCCCTACGCCGGGGTCGTCGGCTACCTCGACTTCTCCGGCAACATCGACACCGCCATCGCCATCCGCACCATGGTCATCGGCGACGACGGCATCGCTTCGGTCCAGGCCGGCGCCGGCATCGTCGCCGACAGTGTCCCGGACGACGAGCACCTGGAGTGCCAGAACAAGGCACGGGCCCTGCTCGTGGCGGTCCCCGCCGCCCGGCGCATGACCGCAGAGCGCCTGGCCGACAAGGAGAGGAGCCGACGATGACCACCTTCGCCGTGGAGACCACCCGGGACACCGTCCGGGTGTCGGGCCCCGACGCCACCACCTTCCTGCAGGGTCAGCTCAGCCAGGACGTCGACGCCCTCGCCATCGGCACCTCGACCTGGACCTTCGTGCTCCAGCCCCAGGGCAAGGTCGATGGATGGGCGCGCCTCACCAAGACGGGGGCCGACGCGTACCTGCTCGACACCGACGCCGGTTTCGGCGAGGCGCTGGCCGCCCGACTCGCCCGGTTCAAGATCCGCACCGATGCTGACATCGTCACGGCCGCCGAGCCGTGCGTGCTGGTCCGCGGGACCGATCCGCCGCGGGGCGACGTTCCCGACGGCGTGCTGCGCTTGGCGGTGGTCGGCCCCGGAGTCGACGGCTACGACCTGGTCGGTGCCGCGGCGAGCGTTCCCGATGGCATCCCGGTGGCCTCCGACGACGACTACGCCGCCTACCGGGTCGAGCACGGCGTGCCGCGCCTCGGCTGCGAGCTCGACGAGAGCACCATCCCGGCCGAGGTCGGCCAGTGGATCGTCGATGCCTCGGTCAGCTTCACCAAGGGGTGCTTCGTCGGCCAGGAACTGGTCGCCCGCATCGACAGCCGGGGCGGGAACGTGCCCCGTCACCTGCGTGCCGTCGTGCTCGACGCCATGGTGCCCGTCGGCGCCCTGGTGGAGGCCGACGGCCCGTGCGGCCCGGTCACCACCGTGGCTGAGTCGAGCTCGCGCGGTCCGGTTGCTCTCGCCTTCTGCGGCCGCCGGGTCGAGCCGGGGGCGTCCGTGCGGGTCGGCGGGGTCGACGGCGTGGTGCACGAGATCCCGTTGGGCGCGCCGGTCGACGGGTGAGGCGCCCAACCGTCCCCGCTGGGGTGCGGCGTTGGCTGCGGGTGGCGGCGGTCGTGGCCGCGCTGGTGCTCGTCGTCGTCCTCCTCGTCCCCGGTGGCGGCCCCGAGGCCCGCACCCTGCCGCCACCGTCGAGCACGTCCAGCACCGAGCCGACCGCGACGACCACCGCGCCCGACTACAGCCTGATCGCGCTCGACCCCGTCCCGGGCCGAACCACGACCACCGCGCCGGTCTCCGCCGGCCACACCACCGTGCAGGGGTCGGTGTCGGGGCCTGATGGTCCGGTGCCCGACGCGGTGGTGCGCGCCGATCGACTGGTGGGCGACGCCGTCCAGCGCAGCGAGGTCCGGACCGCGGCCGATGGCACCTTCAGCATTGCCGGTCTCCCCGGTGGCCGCTTCCGGGTGCGGGCGTTCCTCCCCGGCTCGTTGGCCATGGACGACGCCGAGGTGTTCTTCATCGCTGACGGTGAGACGCGTGACCTGCGCCTCGTCGTGCAGGCGTACACCGGCCTCACCGTGCATGCCAGCACCAACCCGGCCAGCCCGATCGTGGGCGACGGGGTCAACCTGGCCGTGCTCGTCGCCGAACGCACGGTCGACGACTCCGGCATCGCCCGGGAGTTTCCGCGCCCCGGTCTCGCCGTGCGGGTGTCGGCGTCGGGGTGGACCGCGCTCGACGACCTCCCGGTGCAGTTCACCGACGCGGACGGCGTCGCGGTCTTCCAGTTCCGCTGCGATCGGGTGACCACCGTGGTGGCGACCGCCGTGGTCGGTGCCGACGAGGAGACGTTCCCGCTCGAGCCGCCGGCCTGCGCACCCGTGCCCCCGACGACCACGTCGACCACCGCCACCACGGGGGGCATGTCGACCACGCCAGCCGGCGGCAGCTCGACCACCTCGCGCCCGACGTCCGGTTCGACGACATCGAGACCGTGAGACGACCCCCCGTAGGATGCGCCGCGGTGGACTACTACGAGGAGCTCGACGTCGCGCCCGACGCGACCACGGCGGAGATCCGGCTCTCGTACCTGGCGCTGGCTCGGCGCCACCACCCCGACCGCCTCACCGGTGTGCCACCCACCGAGCGGGCGTCGTCCAGCGCCCGGATGGCCCGGATCAACGAGGCGTGGGCCGTGCTGTCGGATCGCAATCGTCGCGCCGCCTATGACGCAACCTGGCGAGACGACTCCCCGTCGACCGGCGCCACCATCCGCGACGCCGGCGCGTCGTGGACTCCCCTGGACGACTCGGAGGACCCGATCGATCCGCGGCTGCTCGACGACACCCCGTCGGGCGCGCCGACGTTGCGGCGCGGGGTCACGTTCCTGCCGGCAACCCTGGCCAGCATCGGTGCGGTGGCCCTCGTCGTCGGAGTCGTCATCAACCTCGGCGCGCTGGTCGTGTTGGGGCTGGTGGCACTCGTCGGGGCGGGAGTCTCGTTCCTCCTCGTCCCGCTCATGGCCTTGTTCAACTCGAGCCGCGCCGACCGGGAGGGGTGACGAGCGATGACCACGTACCTCGATGCGATCATCGAGCGCCACCGGGCCGAGTCCGCTGGCGACACGCGGTCCACGGAGGCGCTCCGGGCCGAGGTCGACGCATTGCCACCGACCCGGGGTTTCGCTCGCGCCATCCGCACCACCGAGGGCCTCGGGGTCATCGCCGAGGTGAAGCGCCGGTCACCGTCGAAGGGCGAGCTGCACCCCGATCTCGACCCCGCCGTCCTCGCCGGCCAGTACACGATCGGCGGGGCCAGCTGCCTGTCGGTGCTCACCGACGGACCCTCCTTCGGCGGCTCGCCGCAGGACCTGGCCGCGGCTCGCGGCGCGTGCCCGTTGCCCGTGCTCCGCAAGGACTTCACCGTCGCGGCCAACGACGTCCTCGATGCCCGGTTGATGGGGGCCGATTGCGTCCTGCTCATCGCCGCCGCGCTCGACGACGCCGAACTGGCCGACTTCTGGGCCCTCGCCACCGACATCGGCCTCGATGCCCTCGTCGAGGTGCACGACGAACCCGAGCTCGATCGGGCGCTGGCGATCGGCGCCACCCTGGTGGGCGTGAACCAACGCGATCTCGTCAGCTTCGAGGTCGACCACGCCCGGGCCGCCCGCATCGCCTCGGCCTTCCCTGATTCCGTCCTGTCGGTGGCCGAGTCCGGAGTCCGCGGACCCCAGGATGCTGCCGCGCTGTCGGCTGCGGGCTACGACGCGGTGCTGGTGGGGGAGTCGCTGGTGACCGCGGGCGATCCGGCGCGGGCGGTCGCCGCGCTCCGAGGCGCGGGATGACGTCGAGCCGCGGGCGTGCCAATCACCTGGGGGAATGATGAGGGAGGCCGGTACCGTCGCGGACGTGTTCGTGAAGATCTGCGGGATGACCGATCCGGCCGATGCCGTCGCCGCGGTCGAAGCCGGTGCCGACGCGGTCGGGTTGATCTTCGCGCCGATCGCGGCGCCGGGTGTCGCCGGCACAGGCGCGCGAGGTGGTCGAGGCGGTGGCGGGCCGCGGTGCCCTCACGGTCGGCGTCTTCCGTGATCACCTGGCCGACGAGGTCATCGAGATCGCCCACGAGGTGGGTCTCGACGTGGCTCAGCTCCACGGCCAGGAGACGGTGGTCACCTGCCGCCGGGTCCGCGCCGAGGTATCGATCGTGTTCCGGGCCATGGCCGCCGACGATCCGCAGTTGGCCGCCATCGACGCCTACGAGGCCGACGTCGTGCTGCTCGATGCTCCCGTGCCCGGCGGCGGTGTTCCCTTCGACTGGGGCCTGGTCGGCGATCTCACCGCCCGTCACCGCGTGCTGCTCGCCGGTGGCCTGCGACCGGGGAACGTCGCCGAGGCCGTGGCCACGGTCCGGCCCTGGGGTGTCGACGTGTGCTCTGGCGTCGAGGCCTCGGCCGGGCGCAAGGACCACGACGCCGTTCGCCGCTTCATCGCCCTCGCTCGATCGGCCGGGGCCGATCTGGCCGACGACCATCCCGCCCTCGTCCCCGACAGGAAGCCGGTATGACCACCACCCCCGCACCCCCGTCGCTGATGGGGGAGCCCGAGCACGGGCGCTTCGGTCGCTTCGGCGGCCAGTACGTACCCGAGACCCTGATGGGTGCCTGCCAGGAGGTCGAGCGGGAATTCCGGGCCGCGTGGGCCGATCCCGAGTTCCGGGCCCAACTCGACGGCCTGCTGCGCGACTACGCCGGCCGTCCGTCACCGCTCACCGAATGCCACCGGCTGTCCGAACGGCTCGGGCTCCGCCTGCTCCTCAAGCGCGAGGACCTCAACCACACCGGTAGTCACAAGATCAACAACGTGCTGGGCCAGGCCCTGCTCGCCCAGCGGATGGGCAAGCAGCGGATCGTGGCCGAGACCGGCGCCGGCCAGCACGGCGTCGCCACCGCCACCGCCGCCGCGCTGCTCGGCCAGGAGTGCGTGGTCTACATGGGTGCGGTCGACATGGATCGCCAGGCCCTGAACGTGTTCCGCATGCGCTTGCTCGGCGCCGAGGTCCGCTCGGCCGAGACCGGGAGCCGCACGCTCAAGGACGCGGTGAACGAGGCGATGCGCGACTGGGTCGCCACCGTGGAGAGCACCCACTACCTGCTCGGGTCGGTGATGGGCCCGCACCCGTACCCGATGATGGTGCGGGAGTTCCACCGGGTCATCGGCGACGAGGCCCGCCAGCAGATGGAGGCGCTCACCGGCGGCATCCCCGACGTGGTCACGGCGTGCGTGGGGGGTGGGTCCAACGCCATCGGCATCTTCTCCGGGTTCGTCGACACGGATGCCGAGCTGGTCGGGGTGGAGCCCGCCGGCGGCGCGGCCATCGGCCACGGCGTCCCCGGCATCGTGCACGGTTCCACGTCGTACCTGCTCCAGGACGACCATGGCCAGGTCCAGGAGGCGAAGTCGATCTCGGCCGGGCTCGACTACCCGGGGGTGGGGCCCGAGCACGCCCATCTCGCCGACATCGGCCGGGCGCGGTACGAGTCGGTCACCGACGCCGAGGTGCTCGAGGCGTTCCAGCTGCTGTCGCGCACCGAGGGGATCATCCCCGCGCTGGAACCGGCCCACGCGCTCGCCTGGATCGTCCGGGCCCGGTCCGAGCTGGCCGGCAAGACCGTGCTGTTGAACCTGTCGGGTCGGGGCGACAAGGACGTGGCCCAGGTCGCCGAGATCCTCGGGGACACTGTCTGATGGGCACGCGGTGATGGGATCGCTCGAGAAGCACCTGCGCCAGCGACGCGACCGCGGCCGCAAGCTGCTGCTCCCGTACGTCACCGGGGGACTCGGCGACCACTGGCTCGACGTGATCCGCGCCTACGACGACGCCGGCGCCGATGCCGTCGAGGTCGGCATCCCGTTCTCCGACCCGGTGATGGACGGCCCCACCATCCAGGCCGCCTCGGACCGGGCCCTGGCGCACGGGGCCACGCCGTCGGGGATCCTCGCCGAGCTCCGGGAGCTCGACGTGAGCACACCGCTCATCGTGATGACCTACGCCAACATCCCGTTCCGGATGGGCTTCGACCGCTTCGTCGACGAGTGCGCCACCGCCGGGGTCAGCGGGGCGATCATCCCTGACGTGCCGCTCGAGGAGCTCGACCCGTGGGAAGCCGCGGTGGGCGACGCCGACCTCGACACCGTCATGCTCGCCAGCCCGATCAGCTCCGACGACCGGCTGCGACGGCTCGGTGCCCGCAGCCGGGGCTTCGTCTACGGCGTGAACGTCCTCGGGGTCACCGGCGAGCGGGCCGACGTCAGCGTGTGGTCGGCGGCCCTCGCCGGACGCCTGAAGCAGGTCACCGACCTACCGGTGGTCATGGGGTTCGGCATCTCGAACGCCGAGACCGCCTGCGCGGCGTCGGTGGCCTCAGACGGTGTCGTGGTCGCGTCCGCCATCATGCGGATCCTCCTCGACGGCGGTGGGGCCCTCGAGGCCGGCCAGTTCGTACGCACGCTCCGCCAGGCTCTGGATCAACTCTGATTCGCTGCGATCGGGCTCGACGAGGTCCTCGTCGGCGGGATCGCGGAGCAGGAGCTGGTTGATCTCGCCGCCGATCAGCGCGGCGACGGCGAGCAACCAGAACCACAGCAGCAGGATCAGTACCCCGCCGAGGGCGCCGAACACGGCATTGCCGGCCTGGGCGAACTCGATGTAGACGCGCAGGCCGGCCGAGAACACGATCCACAGCACGCCCGCCACCACCGCGCCGGGCAGGTCGCTGCGCCAGGGCGTGGTGTGGGCCGGGGCGACGTGGAGGATGGTGGCGGCCCACAGCACGAGCAGGACGAAGGCCAGCGGCAGGCGGAGCACGTCCCACAGGAACACGAACTGGTCACCCATCCCGATCTTCGCCGCGACGTCGCGACCGTTGCCGAGCAGCGGGCCGACCACCAGCAGGGCGAGCATGACCGCGGCGGACAGGATCGAGCCCACTCCCAGTGCCAGCGCGGTGGCCCGCATCCGGAACCACGAGCGCTCGTCCTCGAGGTCGTAGACCTCGTCCAGGGCACGGATCAACGCGGCGAAGCCCCGGGACAGGGCCCAGAACGCGGCGAGCAACGAGAACGTCAACAACCCGGGACGGGCCTGGTCGAACAGGTCGCGGACCGCGGCGACGGTGGAGTCGGCCTCCGACGTGAGGATGGTCTGGAGGAAGTCGATGACCCGGGTCTCGACCCGGGTCGCGACGTTGCCGCCCACCGCGGAGTCGAGCACGCCGAGGAGAGCGGCGAGGGAGAGGAAGGCGGGGAACAGGCTGAGGATGGCGTAGAAGGCCACGCTCCCGGCGAAGTCGGGCACGCGATCATCGGTCCACTCGCGCAGCAGGGCGCGCAGGAATTGGCCCACCCGCCACCGTGTGCCGGGCAGGTTCATCGTTCGGCGGACAGGAATTCGATCGTGCGCTGCCAGGCCAGATCGGCGGCGGCCGCGTCGAACCCTGGCGATCCCGGTTCCGCGAACCAGTGACCGACGTCTTCGTACATGTTGATCTCGACCGGCCGATCGGCGAGGCCGAGGCTCGCCTCCATCAGGGCCAACTCGTCGGGGTCGATCATCGGGTCGTTCGTCGGCATGTGGAACTGGTAGCGGGACCGCGTGGCGGTGAAATCGATGCCCTGGGTCCCGTAGAAGCCGACGACCGCGCGGACGTTGTCGGGCTCGCGCTCGGAGAGCCACAGCCCGAGCGACGCCCCCATCGAGAAGCCGATGACCATGATCGGTGCGTCGGGCGTGGCGGGCATGCGTCGGAGCGCGTCGGCGCAGGACGTGACGGCGACGGCGAGCTGGTTCGGATCGGCCTCCTGCAGCAGCGTCCGCCCGTGGTCGACGTCCTCGGCGACGACGCCTTCGAACAGGTCCGGCGCCAGGGCGGCGAACCCGGCATCGGCGAGCTGGTTGACGCGATCCTTGACCTGCTCGGTGAGTCCCCACCACGAGTGGAGCAGGAGCACCCCCGGGCCCGTTCCGGACGGCGGCGCGTCGGCGTAGGCGGGGGTCGAATGGGCGTTCACGGCTTCGACGCTACTGGCGAAGCGCCCGGGAACGACCGCCCGGCGCGGCTGTGCCATGCTCCGGACCATGGCTGCGGACCCTCGATCGGCGACCCCTGCCGAACCCGGCTGCGAGCTGTGCGAAGCCGCCCGCATCTCGCCCTGGTTCCACGAGGACGACCTGTGCTGGGTCGCCGAGTGCGAGGCCTGCAGCACGCCGATGGTGGTGTGGCGACCGCACGGCGTGGACCCGACCGAGGCCGAGCGAGCCGAGATGCTCGGGCACCTCGAACGGGTGGCGGCCGAGGCGTTCGGTGAATACTGGATCGACCCCGATCGTCGCTCGATCCCCGACCACTGGCACGTCCACGCCCGGCCCAAGGGCCGGTTCTACGGGCATCGTTAGGATCGTCGCCGATGGACGAGACCCTGCTCGAACGCGCCGCCCGCTTCATCGACGACGGCGTCTACGAGGGCCCGCAGGCCAACAACCCCACCGATGCCAGTCTCCACGAGGTGGCCGACGACATCGCGTTGGTCTGCGCCTTCTCCCACGTCTGGAACCTGCGAACCGCCGACGGCATCGTGGTGTTCGACACCTCGCTCGCGCCGTTCGGTCCGCTCGCGGTCGACGCCGTGCGGCGCTGGAGCACCGACCGCTTCCGGTCGATCGTCTACACCCATGGCCACGTCGACCACGTCGGCGGGGTGGGCGCCTTCCTGGCCGACGCCGCCGATCGGGGCGACCCCCGGCCCGACATCGTCGCCCACGAGAACGCTCCCCGGCGCTTCGACCGCTACGACATGACCAACGGCTACAACTCGGTCATCAACCAGCGGCAGTTCGGCGGTCGCCTCCCGTTCCCGAGCGACTTCGTCTTCCCCGACACCACCTTCGAGTCCGAGCATCGCATCGACGCCGGCGGTACCGAGATCGTCCTCCACCACGACCGAGGCGAGACCGATGACCACGCCTGGGCCTGGGTCCCCTCGCACCGGGCCGTGTTCACCGGCGACCTGTTCATCTGGGTCCTCCCCAATGCCGGGAACCCCCAGAAGGTGCAGCGCTACGCCGCGGACTGGGCGGTGGCCCTGCGCAAGATGATCGCCCTGGAACCCGAGCTGCTGTTGCCGGCGCACGGCTTGCCCATCGCCGGCCGGGCGCGGATCGCCGGGGTGCTCGACAACACGGCGTCGCTGCTCGAACACCTCCTCGACGGCACCCTCCGGATGATGAACGACGGCGCCACCCTCGACGAGATCGTCCACACCGTGCGCGTGCCTGACGAGTTCGCCGAGCTGCCGTACCTGCGTGCCACCTACGACGAACCCGAGTTCGTCGTGCGCAACATCTGGCGTCTCTACGGCGGCTGGTACGACGGCAACCCGGCTCGGCTCAAGCCGCCCCGCGACGCCGACCTGGGCGCCGAGGTGGCGTCACTGGCTGGTGGCCCCGAGGTGCTGGCCGAGCGGGCGCGGACGCTGGCCGCAGCCGGCGATCTCCGGCTGGCCTGCCAGCTCGTCGAGTGGGCGGCCTCAGCCACCGACGCCCCCGAGGTCCACGCCGCCCGGGCCGAGATCTACCGCGTGCGACGCCACGACGAGCTCTCGCTGATGTCGAAGGGCATCTTCGGCTCCGCCGCGGCCATGTCGGAGGAAGTGGCAGGTCGATGAGCGAACCCGATGGCCAGATCACCGTGCACGAGGCGGTCGGCGGCGACGGGTTCTTCGTCGAGCTGGTCGATCGCTTCTACCAGGGCGTGGCCGACGACCCGGTGCTGCGCCCGCTCTACCCCGACGACCTGACCGAGTCGCGGGAGCATCTGACCGGCTTCCTCATCCAGTACTGGGGTGGTTCCACCGCCTACTCGCAGGCTCGTGGTCACCCCCGGTTGCGGATGCGTCATGCCCCATTCGCCATCGGCCCGGCCGAACGCGACGCGTGGTTCCGCCACATGATCGCGGCGCTGAACGCCGTGGTCACCGAGCGTGATGTCCCGGTGGAGGTCGAGCAGGCGATGCGGGAGTACTTCTCGATGTCGGCCGAGGCGATGCGCAACCGCTCTTGAGGTTCAGGAACGCACGATCGCTGGTGCGGGCACGTCGATCGGGCTGATGGCGGCGTCGGGTGCGTGGTGCTCGTCGAGGCGCCGGAGGGCCCGCAGCGTCCACGCCGCGGCCAGCAGGGTGGCGATGGCGCCCATGCCCACACCGGCCCGGGCTCCGAGGTGCTCGGAGACCCAGCCGGCGATCGGCCCGCCGATCGGGGTGCTGCCGATGAACACGACCGCGGTCAGGGCCAGGGCCCGGCCCCGCATCGACGGATCGGCGTGCAGGTTGATCACCGCGTTGGAGCCCGAGATGAGGAAGATGCTCGACATCCCCAGCGGGACCACGGCGAGCAGGCCGAACCACTGGTTGGGTGAGATGGCGAGCAGCATCATCGCCGTGCCCATCCCGAGCGCGGCCCGGGCCAGCAGGCTGGTGTCGGCGTCGGTCCGGCGGGCGATGAGGAGCGCACCGATCACAGAGCCGGCGCTCATCGACGAGTACAACATGGTGAACGTCCCGGCGTCGCCGTGGAAGCTGCGCTCGGCGAGGAGGGGCAGGGTGACCTGGAACTCGAACGCCAAGGTCCCCACCACGGTCAGCAGCACGAGGGGGAGGCGGAGCTCCGGCGTCGACCAGACGTAGCGGAAGCCCTCGCGGAGCTGCCCTCGGCCTCGCACGACCCGGGCCGAGCTGCGGAGCTTGCTGCGGTCGATCTTCGCCAGGGCGACGAGCACGGCGGTGTAGGTCACGGCGTTGACGAGGAAGCACCACTTCACTCCGGCCGTGCTGATGAGCACGCCGGCCAGGGCGGGGCCGATGACGCGTGACCCGGTCATGAGCGCGCTGTTGAGGCCGACGGCATTCGGCACGTCGCGCTCGGCCACCATCTCGACCACCAGCGACCGACGGGCCGGGTTGTCGAGGGCGGTGACCACGCCGTACATCCCGGCCAGCAGGTAGATGGCCGGCAGGCTGACCATGTTCGAGAAGGTGAGGACGGTGAACCCCACCGCCACCAGGGCGAACGCCGACTGGGTGACGAGCAGGAACTTGTGGCGGTCGACCCGATCGGCGACGACGCCGGCCCACGCCCCGAGGACCAGCACCGGGAGGAACTGGGCCGCGGTGGCCAGTCCGAGGGCGAAGCCGTCGTCGGTGAGCCGCAGGACGACCCAGATGATGGCGATCGACTGCATCCACGTGCCCGCCTGGGAGATGAGCTGGCCGAAGAAGAACAGGCGGAAGTTCCGGGTGCGCAGGGAGCGGAAGGTGTCGTTGGCCGCGTCGAGGAATCGGACCTTCATCGCCCGTCCTCCCCGGGGTCGGTGGTGGGTGCGGGCTGGGCCAGCCGTTCGAGCACCTCGGCCGTGGCGCGGAGGCTGGCGGCGTCGGGGCTGTCGTCGGCCTCGAGCTGGGTGGCCAGGAAGGCGTTCCGGCGGGTGCGACTCTCGGCGAGCTGCGCGGCACCGGCCGCGGTGAGCTCCACCAGGCTGACCCGCCGGTCGTCGGGATCGGTCGTCCGGCTGATGAGGCCCTGGTCGAGGAGCTTGGTGACGATCTTGGTCACCGTCGCGGGCGCGATCTGCTCGACCGCGGCGAGGTCACCGAGCGACAGCGGCCCCTGCTTCTCGATGGTCACCAGGGCCGACTGGAGGGTGAGTGGCAGGCTCGATCCCGACTGCTGGCGGAGCTGGCGGTTGAGGCGGGCCACGGCGATGCGCAGCCGGGCCACCAGCTCGAGGTCGACCTCGCGGGGGATCGTGGTCGTCGAATCGTCGGGAGACATGCCCGGTCAAACTACTTCACCTGGTGAAACATTCCCGCAGGGTTTCGAACGGGGTACCGTCCGCCGACATGGAGACGACGACCCACACCCTCGACACCGCGGACGGCCCCATGGACCTGTACGAGGCCCGTCCCGATCCAGCCGACGCCAACGGCGCCGCCGTCGTGGTCATCCAGGAGGCGTTCGGCGTCAACGACCACATCCAGGACGTCACCCGGCGGGTGGCGGCCGCCGGCTACCACGCGGTGGCGCCGGCCTTGTTCCACCGCTCCGGGGGCGGCACCGCGCCCTACGACGACTTCGAGAAGGTGCTGCCCCTGTTCGAGTCGCTGGACGACGCCGGCATCCTGGTCGATGTCGATGCCGCCCTCGCCCACCTGCACGACGCCGGCTTCACCGACGAACGCATCGGCCTGGTCGGCTTCTGCATGGGTGGCCGGGTCAGCTTCCTCGTGGCCGTGTCCCACCAGCTCGGCGCGGCGGTCGGCTTCTACGGCGGAGGCATCGTGTCCGGTCGCTTCCCGCAGTTCCCGCCGCTGATCGATCGGGCAGACGAACTGCGCACCCCGTGGCTGGGCCTGTTCGGCGACGAGGATGCGTCCATCCCGGTCGAGGACGTCGAGCGGCTCCGGGCCACGCTGGCCGACGTGGATGTCGAGACCCAGATCGTCCGATACACGGGAGCCGGGCACGGGTTCCACTGCGACGTCCGCGACAGCTACGACGCCGACGCGGCCGCCGACGCCTGGCAGCGCACGCTCGCCTACTTCGACGGCCACCTCGCCGGCTGACCGGTCCGTCGTCCGCCTGCCAGAATCCGGGGCATGGCTCTCTCCACCGGCGATCGCGCCCCCGCATTCACCCTGCCCGACCAGAACGGCGACAAGGTCAAGCTCACCGACCTCAAGGGCCGCAAGGTCCTCGTCTACTTCTACCCGAAGGCCGACACCCCGGGATGCACCACGCAGTCGTGCGAGCTCAGTGCGATCAAGGACGACGTCGACGTCCAGATCCTCGGCATCAGCCCCGACGCTCCGGACAAGCAGAAGCGCTTCGACGACAAGTACTCGCTCGGCTTCCCGTTGCTGTCCGATCCCGAGCACAAGGTGGCCGACAAGTACGGGGCCTGGGGTGAGAAGTCGATGTACGGCAAGAAGTACCTGGGCATCATCCGTTCGGCGTTCCTGATCGACGAGTCGGGCAAGATCGCCGAGGCCTGGCCCAAGATCAGTCCCAAGAACACGCCCAAGTTCCTGCTGCGGGCCCTCGGGGACGGGTCGTGACCGGCCTCGATCCCCGCCAGATCCTCCCGCACCGCGACCCGTTCGCCTTCATCACCGCCATCGACGACGTGGTCGCGGGGGAGTCGGCCCGGTGTCGCTGGGAGCTCACCGGCGACGAGGACTTCTTCGCCGGCCACTTCCCGGGTCGACCGACGCTGCCCGGCGTGTTGATGCTCGAGGCCCTGGCCCAGACGGGCGCGGTGGCGGCGCTCCAGAACGAGCGCTTCGCCGGCAAGCTCCTGCTCTTCGGCGGCGTCGACAAGGCGCGCTTCCGACGGCAGGTGCTCCCCGGCGACACCCTCACGCTCGAGGTCACCATGGGCCGCATGTCGGCTCGCGCCGGCAAGGGCCACGGCATCGCCTCGGTCGACGGCGACACCGCCTGCGAGGCCGACCTGCTCTTCGTCGTGGCCGACATGCCGGCGGACTGACTGACTGACCATTCCCCTCCCGATTCTGGACGCGGCTCCGTACCGGTTCTGCGCCCCCGGGGGCATTCTGGACGCGGCTCCGTACCGGCATTGGTCTGTTCTGACCCGATCGTCGCGGTATCCGAGGAGGGCGCGTCCAGTTTTCCGAGGTGGCGGTACGGAGGCGCGTCCAGTTTCAGGCGGGAGCGATGATGAGGCAGCCGTTGTGGCCGCCGAAGCCGAAGCTGTTGGACAGCACCGGGCCCGGCTCCCACTCCCGCGGCTCGCCGACGACGAGGTTGATCTGGGGCAGCTCGGGATCCACCGAGGTGGTGCCCATCGTCGGTGGGATGAGCCCCTTCTGGATGGACAGCACCGCCGCCACCGCCTCCAGCGCACCCGCGGCGCCGAGGGCGTGACCGGTGACGCCCTTGGTCGACACGACCGGGGGACCGTTCTCGCCGAAGACCTTGGCGATGCTGTGGGCCTCGGCCGCGTCGTTGAGCGGGGTCGAGGTGCCGTGGGCGTTGATCTGGGCGATGTCGCCGGCGGTGAGACCGGCGTCGGCCATGGCCAGTTCCATGCACTCGATGGCGCCGACGCCGCCGGGGGAGGGGGCGGTGATGTGGTGGGCGTCGGCGTTGGAGGCGCCACCGAGGAACTCGGCGAGAATGGTGGCGCCGCGCTCGACGGCGTGATCCCATTCCTCGAGCAGGAGCATGCCGGCTCCCTCGGCGATGACGAAGCCGTTCCGCTCGGCCGAGAACGGCCGTGACACCCCGTCGTTCGAGAGCGCGGTCATGTTCTGGAAGCCGGCGATCCCGGTGGGGGTGAGCGTCGACTCGGCCCCCCCGGCGAGGACGGCGTCGCAGCGGCCCCAGGCGATCAGCTCGGCGCCCCGCGTGACCCCGTGGGTGCCGGCCGCGCACGCGGTCACGATCGTCTCGCACGGTCCCTGCCAGCCATAGCGCATCGACACCGAGGCGCCGGCCGCGTTGGGCATCATCATCGGCACGAGGAACGGCGAGACCCGGCGGGAGCCCTTCTTGTCGTTGACGAGGATCTGCTCCTCGAGCGTCTCGATGCCGCCGATGCCGGTGGCCACCATGACGCCCCTGCGGCCGGGTTCGTAGGGGAGCTCGCCGTCGGGGACCCCGGCGTCGGCGAGCACGTGCTGGGCCGCGGCCAGTGCCAGCTGGGCGAAGCGGTCGGTCCGGCGAGCCTCCTTCGGGTTGTTGAAGTAGAGCGACGGATCGAAATCGGTGATCTGGCGCATGCCGTCCTCCGGGACGCGGCACAAGCTGTCCCAGAACGCCTCGGCGCCGGTTCCGCCCTTGGTCACCGCGCTGACCGCGGTGATGGCGACGCGTCGCCGCGTCCGGTGGTTTCGATCGCCAGAGATGGCTGGAGTCATCGCCGGACCTCCCGTGTCGCTCTTCGAGCCGCTCAGAGCTTCGACTTGATGAGGTCGAACGCCCCGCCGACCGTGTCGATGCCTTCGAGCTCTTCTTCCTCGACGGTCACGTCGAATTCCTCCTCGAGCGCCATGACCAGCTCGACGAGGTCGAGGCTGTCGGCGTCGAGGTCGTCGGCGAAGCTGGCTTCCTTGGTCACCTGGGCCTCCTCGACCCCGAGGACCTCGACGGCGCACTTCTGGAACCTTGCGAAATCGTCACTCACTGCTCTGCTGTCTCCTGCTTGTTGGATTGGAACGGGTGCGGGCTAGAAGCCCATGGCGAGGCCGCCGTCGACGGGAAGGACGACCCCGGTGACGTAGCCGGCGGCGTCGGAGGTCAGGAAGCGAACGGCGGCGGCGACCTCGGCGGGGGTGCCGAGCCGGCCGAGCGGTACGGCGGCGGACATCTCCTCGCGCCGGTCGTCGCTGACCGCGTCGAGCATGTCGGTGCCGATGGGGCCGGGGGTCACGACGTTGACCGTGATGTTGCGCGGCGCCAGCTCCCGGGCCATCGAGCGGGCGAGGCCGATCAGCCCCGCCTTCGACGCCGCGTAGTTGGCCTGCCCGGCCGCGCCCATGTAGGCACCGACCGAGGACATGAACACGATGCGGCCGAAGCGGGCCCGCATCATCTTCTTGGTGACGGCGCGCGCGAAGCGGAACGATCCGGTCAGGTTGGTGTCGAGGACGGCGGAGAAGTCCTCGTCGGACATCCGCACCATCAAGCCGTCGCGGGCGATGCCGGCGTTGGCCACCAGCACCTCGACCGGTCCGAGCTCGGCCTCGACCTTCGCCACGGCCTCGTCGACCGCGGCGCCGTCGGTGATGTCGCAGGCCACGGCCATGGCGCCGTCGACCTCGCCGCCGGAGCGGGACACGCTGGCCACCCGGTGACCGCCGGCGAGGAAGGCCTCGGTGCACGCCAGACCGATGCCGCGGTTGCCGCCGGTGACGAGCACCGTGCGGGCGGGGGAGTCGGGGCCGGCCGCGTTCACGAGCCTGCATCCTCGCGGATCGCGCTCGGCTCGACGGCCACCGGTCCGGCTTCGGACCAACGCAGGACGGCGGAGGCCCAGGTCATGCCGGCGCCGAACCCGACCAGGAGCACCAGGTCGCCCTCCCGGACCCGGTCCTGGTCGAGGGCTTCGGCCAGGGCGAGGGGGATCGATGCCGCCGAGGTGTTCCCGGTGGAGTGGAGCACGATGGCGGTCTGGTCGCGTCGGAAGCCGAGCTTGTCGCAGGCCGAGTCGATGATGCGGATGTTGGCCTGGTGGGGGACGACGAGGGCGATGTCCTCGGCGGTGACCCCGGCCTGCTCCATGGCCACCTTCGCCGATGCCACCATCACCCGCACGGCCCGGCGGAAGACCTCCCGGCCGTCCATCTGCATGTAGCCGCCGATCTCGGCGTACAGGATGTGCTCGGCGTCGCCGTCCGAGCCCACGTCCCATCCGAGCAGCTGGGTGGGCTCTCCCTCCGGCACCGCGTCGACGACCACCGCGCCGGCGCCGTTGCCGAACAGGATGGCGGTGCCCCGGTCGTCGGGGTCGGTGAGGCGGTCGAGGGTCTCGGCGCCGATCAGCAGGACGCGCTTCGACCCCATGGCGATGTAGCCGTTGGCCGCGGCCAACCCGTAGACGAAGCCGGAGCAGGCCGCGTTGAGGTCGAAGGCCCCGCAGTCGAGGCCGAGCAGCGCCTGGACGGTGGAGGCCGACGCCGGCAGGGCGCGGTCGGGGCTCGTGGTGCACAGGATGAGCAGATCGATGCTGGCGGGATCGACTCCGGCCCGCGCGATGGCCTCGCGACCGGCGGCCGCGGCCAGACCAGCGGTGGTGCCGCCGGTGCGGCGTTCCTTGATGCCGGTGCGTTCGGTGATCCACTCGTCGGTGGTGTCGAGCTTGGCCTCGAGGTCGGCGTTGGAGAGCACGCCGTCGGGTAGGGCGGTTCCCCAGCCGATGATGCGACCGGTGGTGGTCATGAGGCCCCCAGGGCGCCGGCGACGTCGTCCACCTGGTCGGGCGTCATGACCGAGTGCCGGGTGGTGTTCTTGGCGATCCGCTTGATGGTGCCGGTGAGGACGGCACCGGGGCCGACCTCGACGAACGTGTCGGCGCCGAGGTCGACGAGCGTCTCGACCGAGGCGGCCCACCGGACCGGGTTCACCAGCTGACGGCGGAGCAGGTCGGGCCAGTCGGCAGCGGCGGAGTGGACGCTGGCGTCGACATTGGCGACCACCGGCATGTCGGCGTCGTCGAAGGTGGCGGCGTCGAGGGCGGCGGCGAGCCGATCGCCGGCGAGCGCCATGAACGGCGTGTGGAACGCGCCGGACACCTCGAGGGCCATGACCCGCTTGGCGCCGGCATCCTTGGCCGCGGCGCCGGCCGCCTCGACCGCTCCGGGCTCGCCGGCGATCACGACCTGGCCCGGCGCGTTGGCGTTGGCCACCCAGACGTCGCCGCCGGCGTCGGCGCACGCCGCCGTCACGGCCGCGTCGTCCAGTCCCAGCACCGCGGCCATGGTCCCGACTCGCTGCGTGGTGCACACCTGCATCGCCTCGCCCCGCTCGGCGACCAGTCGAACCGCGTCGGCGAAGTCGACCACGCCGGCCGCGCACAGGGCGGAGAACTCGCCGAGGCTGTGGCCGGCGGTGGCCTTGGCGTCGATGCCGCGCCGGCGTAGGGCATCGAGGACGACCATCGAGTGGACGAAGGTGCCGAGCTGGGCGTTGCGGGTCTCCACCAGCTCATCGGCGCCGGCGTCGACCAGGAGATGGCCGACATCTCGACCGGTGGCATCGGATGCCTCGGCGACCAGTTCCCACGAGGGCTCGCCGGCGAAGGGAGCTCCCATGGCCGGTTGTTGGCTTCCCTGTCCGGGGAAGACGAAGCAGAGCATGGAGGAAACCTCGGGTGGACCGCGGGCGGGCGATGACTGGGGTGGGACCCCGTCAGCGGGGACAGGGTTTCACCGGTGCTGCGAAATCTCAGGGGTCGACGACGGGGATCATCTTGGCGTACGGCCCGAACCCGTGGATCCGGTCGAGCTCGGTGAGTCGACGGTTGCGCCACACGACGAAGGCGGCGAGCACGGCGAAGAGGAGAAGGCGCCTCATGTCCCGATGGTATGCCGTCAGCTCCCCGACCGCGGGCGGCCGATGCGGTGACGTAAGGGAGTTGTGAGGCAAAGCCGAACAACTCCAAGGAATCCGAAGGATTCCCGTGCCCGGGGCGGGATTCGAACCCGCATGTCCGTGAGGACAGCGGATTTTGAGTCCGCCGTGTAAGCCAATTCCACCACCCGGGCGCTGGAGCGAGGCTAGCCCGACGCCTCTTGCGAATGAAGCCCTCGAGTGACGAGATGGTCAGCCGCGGTTGGCGATGGCCGGCACCTGGCACTGGACGTTCTGGATCCAACCGTCGGCGCCGGCGACGGTGATGCCGAGGGTCGTCAGCAGCTGGTCGACGAAGTCCTGGCCCAGTTGGTCGACGACGGTGAGGATGGCGTTCGACACCATGTTCTCGATCTGGGCCTGCCCGACGCCGAAGGCGTTGAGCGCGGTCAACGCGCCGCTGGACGCCGCGTTGTAGCCGACGTGGGCGAAGGCATCGTCGGTCACCGACGTGCCACTGATGCCACCGTCGTAGCGCCACGGCCCCGCGGGGTACGGGTTGGTGAAGTTGTGGGCCTCGCTGGCGCCGAGCAGGTTGACGTTGGTCTCGTAGCCGCCGTCGTAGCCGACGCCGGCCTGGTAGGTGCGCCGCTCCGAGACGTTGGTCAGCGATTGCACGTCGAGGCTGATCGTCGCTCCGGGGAGCGGTGGGATCGAGGGCAGCGTGATCCCCACTGAACCCGTCAGCAGCGAGCTGGCCGTGATGGCGGCGTCACCGGACTGCTGGAGCTCCGAGTCGGTCACCGCACCGAAGCCGATGCTGACGGCGCCGGTGTTGACCAGCATGTCCACCACCGAACCGTTGATGCCCTCGGGTGAGCAGGCGACCTGCTGGTAGAAGGCATCGGCCCGGGCCACCTCGATCAGGAGCGGGATGTTGCCATTCACCGGGGTGAATCCGCTCACACCGGGGATGCCGAGGTCGGCGAGGTCGAGCTGGATACCGGTCAGGGGGATGTCGACCGCGATCTTGACCTGGGCCGTGTGCGGGCCGTACTCGCCGGCGAACTTCCAGCGCGTGTCGACCTGCGGTGGCTCGATGATCGAGATCCGGGGCGTCACGGTGGTGGCGGTACCGGGGATGGCGATCGGCAGGTCGACGGAGGCGAAGTTGTTGCCGTCGATGAGCATGGCGGTGAGGGAGAGCAGCTCGAGGGCGTTGAAGTCGGCGTCGCCGGCGCACGGCTGGTCGGGGTCGCCGCACGTGGTACCGCTCCCGGCTCCACCGCTGGCGCCCATGTCGTCGAAGTCGAACTGCGAGCCGGCGTCCATGGCCGAGGCGATCGTGCCCAGGATCGTGCCGGCCTGCACGTTGGCAGCGTCGCCGTCGGCCTGCATGGCATTGGCGGCTGCAGTGAGGAAGTCACGGGCGTTGACGCTGCTCCCGGCGAGCTCGTCGGGGCTGGCGAGGCCCATGTTGGCCGCGATGTCGCCGAGGGAGACGTCGCCGAAGGCGAGTCCCTGCCAGGAGAGGGCGTCGAGTTGGAGACCGTCGCTGGGGCCGGTGACCTCGCAGGGCACGGTGCCGGTGTCGGCCGCGGTGCCGACGCCACCCGACACTTTGATGCCCAGGTACTCGGTGTACAGCTGGTTCATGAACGTCATCTGGGTCTCGGTCGAGTACCGGGCCGAGCAGTCCGCGGTGGGGTCATGGAGGCGGATGCCAGAGAAGACCGATCCGAGCTTGCCCATCGTCCGGGCCCGGGCCACGGCGACGCCGACCCGCTCGACGGAGCGGTTCTTCGTGCTGAGGTCGAAGAACATCGGGATGGTGGATCGCAGGTCGATCTGCACCGCGTCGGGGTAGCGAGGCGGATCGGTGGGACCTGGCGCCGCGGAGCAGGTGTCCGGCCCGTCGGGAACGATGTTGACCGGGCCCTCGCACAGCTCCTGGGTCTCGACGTTCCAGAACCCGACCGCGACCTGCTCGGCCGTGAGGGTGGCGGGGTAGTTGTTGCGGGCTGCGCTGGCGTTGGCCTCCGTGATGGCGACGGGGAGCGCGTCAAGGGTGCTGTGTCCGGCGATGGCCTGCACCGCGTCGAGGGCGATGGCGTCGGCGTCGGCCTGCACGCTGCGGCGTTCGGAGCGCAGCCGACCGAGGTCGACGGCGAAGGACACCGAGATCAGCAGCATGGTGAGCATGAGGGCGGTCAGCGGCAGGATGACGCCTCGTTCTCCCGTGCTCTGTCCCCGTCGCTGGAGGTGGAGGCCGCTCATGGCGTCCCCGAGGTGGCGTCGGCCAGGCTCGGCACGGGCACGAGGTGGACGGTGGTCTGCGACGACAAGGTGTCGGGCTCGAAGCTCGAGATGATCGGGAAGGGCGGGAGGATCCGGCCGTCACCGGTGTTGTCGAACTCGATGTGGGTCGAGAGGCAGGGGTCCAACGGCTCGGTCGCGGGGGCCTGGACCGGCTTGACCAGCGTGGCCCGGTCTTCTCCCTTGATGGTGTCGAAGTCGAACTCCGTATCGCACTCGTGGATCGCCACCAGGCAGTAGGCGGTCTCGCCGCAGACTCGGTTGAACTCGGTCATGGCGGCTTCCATCGACGACAGGGCGACGTCCTTGCGCTCGTCGGTCGAGGTGGTACTCGCGTCGTCGACCACCGCGATGGACGCCCGGGCCGCCTCGGAGACCGACTGGGTCATGTTCTGCTTGAACGCGAGGAGCACGCCGAAGTCGATGATCCCGAAGATCAACGAGAAGAACAGCACCATGACGAACGCGAACTCCACCATCGCCACGCCGTCATCACGGTCCGGGCGGGTGAGATCTCGCACCCGTCGTTGTGGTCGCACTCGTGTCCTTCCCTTCATGCCCAGGACGCCCAGCAAGGGCCAATGGCTCGAAACCGCTCCGGCGGCTTCGGGCGATGTGTCCAGTATCGACACTTCCGACCCGGCGCACGATGGCGTCATCGGACCATTTCGAGATGGCCGGAACGGACTAGTCAGTCACCGTTACGGTCGGCGATGGCCTGCAGCGAGGCCGGCGCGGGTTGGTCGATGAGGCCGTCGATCGGCTCGGGGAGGGCGATCGACCAGTTGGGCCACTGGTTCGTGGTGCCGGGCATGTTGGGGCGCTCCTCGACGGCCAGGACGTCGTCGAGCGTGGCGACGGCGATCTCCACCGGCGAGGCCGCCAGCGCCCGATGCACGGCGATGATGGCGTCGGGGGTGTCGGCGCCGTCACCGGCGATGCGGGCGATCGAGGCCCGGAGCCGGTCGTTCCCTTCCGTGGTCAGCCCGGCGTCGGTGCGCTGGCGCTCGTCGGCCCCGGTCCACACGCCGGCGATGGTCGGCAGGTCGTGGGTGGTCGCCGCGCCGAGCACGCCAGCGGGCCAGGTGGCGGGCGGCTCGTCCTCGAAGTAGACGAGGCGGGTCCCGAGCACCCCGTTGGCGGCCAGCGTTTCGCGCACGCCCTCCTCCACCGTGCCGAGGTCTTCGCCCACCACGAACGTGCCCGCCCGGGCGGATTCGATGGCCAGGACGGCGAGGAGCTCCTCGGCGTGTGACCGGACGTAGCCACCGGTGGACGGTGTGCCGTCGCGGGGAATCCAGAACATGCGGAACAGGCCCAGGATGTGGTCGATCCGGATGCCGCCGCCGGGGTGCATGTTGGCGCGCACCGTCCGGGCGAAGGACTCGTAGCCGCTGGCCCGGAGGGCGTGCGGGATGTACGGGGGGAGGCCCCAGTCCTGGCCGTCGGGGGCGAAGTCGTCCGGCGGCGCGCCGATGCGGGCGTCGAGGGCGAGGAGGTCCTGATCGGCCCAGGCATCGGCGCCGCCGGGGTCGACGCCGAGGGCGAGATCGGCGATGAGGGCACAGGTGCGGGCCGCGTCGCGGAGCTGGCGATCGGCCAGCCACTGGAGCCAGGCGTGGAAGCGCACCCGATCGCTGTGGTCGGCGGCGAAGCGCGCCACGGCCGGGCTCTCGGGATGTTGCAGCTCGGTCGGCCAGGCCTGCCACGGGCCGGGGTGCGCTTCGCTGATGGCGCAGAACGTGGCCCACCGTTGGAGGTCGATCCTGCCCCGGGCGCGGAACCGCTCGACCTCGGTGTCGATGGCGGTGCCCCGGGCGTCGAACAGCCGCTGGAGGGCGGGAAGCTTCGCCGCCCACACCGCCCGCCGGTCGATGTGGCGCTCGGCGAGGAGACCGCGGGCCTCGGCCGCGAGCCGGGTGACGATGTCGTCGAGCCCGGCGCCCTCGACCTCGTCGACGCAGATGTGGAGCGGGTTCAGGAACCGGCGGCTGCTGGGGTAGTACGGACTCGGCTGGGGGTCGGCACCGGGCGACGGCGCGTGCAGCGGGCTGGTGGTCACCAGGTCGATGCCCTGGGTCGCCGCCCATCGGCACAGCCGACGCAGATCGCGGAGATCGCCGATGCCCCAGCTCCCCTCGCTTCGTGCTGCGTACAGCTGCACGGCCAGGGCCGCGGCGCGCGACGGACTCGGCCGTTGGCACCGTCGGGGGCGGATGATCATGAGCGTCGTCGGGCCCCCGTCGACGGGCGTGAGCCGGTGCCGCCCGATGGGAAGATCCGGCGACACCTGGGTCACCACGCCCAGGTCGGTCCCCGACTCGAGCAACAGGTGGCACGGGGACAGGAGCGGGCCGCCCCATCCGCTCGGCACGATCCAGACCGGGGTCTCGGGGGGCGGCGAGTCGACGTTGGTGCGCATCGCCCGGCGGAGCGCGGCCCTGGTGGCCGGTGGCGTCTCGTGCCACTGACCGTCGGTGCCCCAGTGGCCGTTGCTGATGCCCCACCCGTCGGCGCCGGGGCGACCATCCTCCACGTGTGCGTGCTCCTCGGGTTCGATCCGGAGTTGGTGGCCATCAACGTATCCGGGCGGCGGCACCACCCTGGACCCCGGGTCGGCCGTCGGCCGGACGTACACTCCACGGCGTGTCGAGACGTCAGGTGGAGCGCCGGCTGACCGAGGTCGGACGACGGTTGCGAGAGCTCCGGGAGGAGCTGCGCGTCGCCGACGAGCAGCTGGTCCATCTGGCCGACGCCGCTGACGACGCCCGGCTCCGCGCTCTGGTCTCCGAGACCCCGGTCTCCGATCGCGAGCACCGCGAGGCGGCCCGCCACGCCGAATCCATGCGATCCCACCGGCGCTCTGTCGCCGACGAGATCGCCCGCCTGGAGGCGGCCCAGGACGAGCTGCTCGACCGGTTCTCGGCAGAGCTCCGGTGACGGCCGGGACCGAACCGGCGACGCGGCTGATCGTTTCCGCCCCACCCCGGTGCCGTGGCACCATCGGGGCCGGTATCCGAGGATCCGCGTGCCCGCGGGAAGGGAGACAGTGATGGCCACTCGTGTGGTGATTGCCGAAGACGAGGCCATCATTCGTCTCGATCTCAAGGAGACGCTGGAGGAAGAGGGCTACGACGTCGTCGGTGAGACCGGTCGAGGCGACGAGGCCGTCGAACTGGTGCGCGACCTCCAGCCTGACCTCGCCATCCTCGATGTCCGCATGCCGGGCCTCGACGGGCTCTCGGCGGCCCGCGAGATCACGGCCAACCGCGACTCGGCCGTGCTGATCCTCACCGCCTACTCCCAGCGCGATCTCATCGAGCAGGCCCGCGATGCCGGTGCCCTCGCCTACCTGGTCAAGCCGTTCCAGCGCTCCGAGCTGATCCCCGCGGTGGAGATCGCCCTCGGCCGCCATCGCGAGATGCGGGCGCTGCAGGACCAGACGCAGAGCCTCGAGGACCAACTCGAGACCCGCAAGCTGGTCGATCGGGCCAAGGGCATCCTCATGGACTCGCACGAGTTGTCCGAGGCGGAGGCGTTCGACTGGATCCAGAAGCGGGCGATGAACTCCCGCCTCAAGGCGCGCGACGTCGCCGAGCAGGTCATCGAAGGCACCGCCCGTCCGGACGACGCCGCCACGGGGTCCGGCGGCGCAGCCGAGGCCTGATCGCCTCGATGGCCGCGTCCGGCCCGAACGGCGAGCCGACGAATGCGCAGCATTCGTCAACCGACGAGGCCCGTCAGGGCCGACGGAGGCGGACGAATGCGCAGCATTCGTCAACCGACGAGGCCCGTCAGGGCCGACGGAGGCGCATCCTGCTCATCGACGGCAACTCGCTCACCTACCGAGCGTTCTTCGCCCTCCCCACCGACCTGGCCACCGCGTCGGGGCAGGTCACCAACGCGGTGTACGGCTTCACGTCGATGCTGATCAACATCCTGCGCGACCACCCGAGCGAGGGCATCGCGGTGGCGTTCGACCGGGCCGAGCCGACGTTCCGTCACGAACGCGTCGCCGACTACAAGGCCGGTCGGGCCGAGACCCCCGACATCCTCCGCCAGCAGATGGGTCTGGTGCGCGAGGTGCTCGAGACCCTGGGCATCACCATCATCGACCGGGCCGGCTTCGAGGCCGACGACATCATCGCCACCCTGGCCACCCGGGCCCGCGACCGCGGCGAGGACGTCATCGTCGTCACCGGCGATCGGGACGCCTACCAGCTGGTCGAGGACCCCCACATCTCCGTCCTCTACAACAAGCGCGGCGTGTCCGACTACGCCCTCTACGACGAGGACGGTATCGAGGAGCGCACCGGTGTGCGGCCCGACAAGTACGTGCTCTACGCCGCGATGCGGGGCGACAAGTCCGACAACCTCCCCGGCGTTCCCGGCGTGGGGGAGAAGACCGCGGCCAAGCTGCTCAACACCTACGGCGACCTCGACGGCATCTTCGCCCACCTCGACGAGCAGAGCCCCAAGCTCCGCGAGAATCTGGCCGCCCACGAGGAGATCGTGCGGGAGAACGCTGTCGTCATGGACCTGGTCCGCGACATGGACCTCGGCGAGGACGTCGACGACCTGACCATGGGCGAGATCGACGTCGACGAGCTCAAGCGGCTGTTCGAGTTCCTCGAGTTCCACTCCCTCTTCGACCGCCTCACCGAGGCGCTCGGCACCGACCTGGGTGGGATGCGGTCCTCCGAGGAGCTCGAGGCCCAGGTGATCGACGGCGACGTCGACACGGTTGTTGCCGCGCTCGGGCGGCTGCTCGGCGACGATGTCGCCGGCGATGCGATCGGCGTGTCGGGTGCGTTCGGTCCCGACGGCGCCCTCACCGGGCTGGCCGTGGTGGTCGACGACCCGGTCGATTCGGTGGTGTGGATCCCGGCCGAGCGCTTCGACGACCCCCAGGTGGCCAGCGCGGTCGGTGCGGTGTTGCGCGATCGGCGCATCGCCGTCCACGAGGCCAAGGTGCTGCTCGAGGCGCTGTGGAAGGTCGGGCTCGACATGCCCGGGCTGGCCATCGACACCACGCTGGCCGCCTACCTGCTCGACCCGGCCGAGTCGAACTACCGCTTGGCCGACCTGCTCACCCGCTACGCCCACCTCGTCCTGCCCGACGACGGTGGCGTGCCCGAGGGGCAGCTCGATCTCGGGGGCGACGACATCACGCCGTCGTCGGTCGTGGCAGCCCGCAACGCCCTCGGCACCGCCCGGCTGGCCGCGCCGCTGCTCGACGCCATCGATGCCCAGGGCCTGCGGTCGCTCAACGACGACCTCGAGACCCCGCTGGTCAGGGTCCTGGCCAAGATGGAGACGGTCGGTGTCGCGGTCGATGTCGAGGTGCTCACCCGGCTGCGCGATCGGCTCACCACCGAGGCCGAGGAGCTCCGGGCCGCCATCACCGACGCCGCCGGGCACCCGTTCAACGTGAACTCCACCAAGCAGATGCGCGAGGTGCTCTTCGACGAGCTCGGGCTCACCCCCCAGAAGAAGACCAAGACCGGGTACTCCACCGACGCCCAGACGCTGGAGAAGATGCGGGGCGAGCACCCGATCATCGACCTCATCCTCGGCTACCGCGAGGTCGAGAAGTTGCGCTCCACCTACGGCGAGTCCCTGCTGCAGGACGTGCAGTCCGACGGTCGCATCCACGCCACCTTCAACCAGACCGTGGCCCGCACCGGCCGGCTCAGCTCGGACAACCCGAACCTGCACAACATCCCGGTCCGGTCGGAGATGGGACGCGAGTTCCGCGAGGCGTTCGTGGCGGGGGAGGGCTACCGGTTGTTGGTCGCCGACTACAACCAGATCGAGCTGCGCTGCATCGCCCACCTGGCCGAGGACCCCGGCCTGATCGACGCGTTCGAGTCGGGCACCGACATCCACACCGAGACGGCGGCCCGGGTGTTCGGCGTCGGGCTCGACGAGGTCAAGCCCGACCAGCGGGCCAAGGCCAAGATGGTGTCCTACGGCCTGGCCTACGGGATGGAGGCCTACGGGCTGGGCCAGCGGCTCAACATCCCCACCAAGGAGGCGGCCGTCATTCTCGACGCCTACTTCGTCGCCTTCCCCAACGTCCACGCCTACATGGACCGGGTCGTCGAGGAGGCCCGGACGAAGGGCTACACCGAGACGCTGTTCGGCCGGCGCCGGCAGATCCCCGAGCTGGCGTCGGGCAACCCCCGCATCCGCCAGGCCGGCGAGCGCCAGGCCATGAACGCCGGCATCCAGGGCCTGGCCGCTGACATCTTCAAGGTGGCGCTGGTCCGACTCGACCAGGAGCTCGAGGCCCAGGCCATGGGTACGCGGATCACGCTGCAGGTTCACGACGAGATCATCTGCGAGGTGCCGCTCGACGAGG
The DNA here is from genome assembly GCA_963730345.1 of uncultured Acidimicrobiaceae bacterium. GTDB lineage: Bacteria > Actinomycetota > Acidimicrobiia > Acidimicrobiales > Salinilacustritrichaceae > Salinilacustrithrix. Next base: position 3,235 of record CAVSRP010000039.1, on the reverse strand, counting down.
TCGACGCCGCCCGGGCGCTGGTCGAGTCGACCATGTGCGACGCCGCCGAGCTCCGGGTGCCACTCGAGGTCAACCTCGCCTTCGGTGACTCCTGGGCCGCGGCCAAGTGACCCCCCACTCGCCACCCCCCACCGAAACTGGACGCGGCTGCGTACCGCCCCCCACCGAAACTGGACGCGCCTGCGTACCGCCCCCCATCGAAACTGGACGCGCCTGAGTCGCATGGAGCACGTCCCGCAGGAGTCCGGGCGCTGGTTCCGGCCATTGGCCGACCACATGGGCTCGGCTTACCTGCGCTACTCGTTCACCAAGGGCACCGAGCAGGAGGCCGGGTTCCTCGTGGATGTCCTCGGCCTGACACCGGGCGCCCGGTTGCTGGACGCCGGTTGCGGTCCGGGGCGCCACGTCCGGGCGCTTGGCGGCGCGGGGGGTCGAGGTGGTGGGCGTCGACCTCGCCGAATCGTTCTGCCGGCTGGTCGTCGACAGCGACCCGTCCCGTCCGGCGGTCACGTCCGACATCCGCGCCCTGCCGTTCGCTGGTGCCTTCGATGCGGTCATCTCCATCTGCCAGGGCGGCTTCGGCCTGCTCGGCGGCCCGGGGGCCCCGGTCGATGCCGACGTCGCCGCCATCGTCGAGCTGGCCCGATGCCTGCGGCCAGGCGGCCGGCTGGCGCTGAGCGCGTTCTCGTCCTACTTCCAGATCCGCTACCTGGAGTCACACGACACCTTCGACGTGGCCGCCGGCGTCAACCACGAGCGCACCGCAGTCAAGAACGAGGCCGGCGAGGACCTCGAGGTCGATCTGTGGACCACCGGTTTCACCCCTCGGGAGCTGCGCCTACTAGCAGCCGGCGCCGGCCTGGTGGTCGAGCACGTCTGGTCGGTCACCCCCGGTGACTACGCCCGCCGCGACCCCGATCTCGACCACCCCGAGTTCCTCCTCGTCGCCCGCCAACCCACCTGACCGCCTGTCCCCACCCTCCACCCTCCTGTTCTGGGCCGCGTGAACAGACGTCCAGGTCGTGTGACGCGTCCCAGAACAACGAGCGCGCGCTTCCGGGACGCGGGACACGTGGCCCATATGCGGCACGCGTCCCAGAACGAGCGGGGACTGTTCACCACAGTGGGTCGCGGCAATCGAGTGGCCAGGGGCACGATGCCGTGTGGACGATCCGCGGCCAGCCGTTACGTGCCGCGGCGCGGGCTTCGGCCACTGTCCGGAGGACATCGGTGGGGTTCGAGAACAGGTCGGTCTCCCAGACCACGGCCACGGCGAAGCCGGCGCCGAGCAGTTGTCCGTAGCGACGGCGATCGGCATCCCGGTCCGATGGCGTTGAATGGAACGTGAGGCTGTTGACCTCTGCGACCATGGCGAGGTCGATGTCCCGGAAGTCGGTGCGACCGATCGGTCGATCGCCGCCCACCACCGTCTGAGCCTTCATCGGCGCCGTGCCCGCACGCTCCAGCACCGACACCAATCGATCCTCCAAGCGGCTCTCTGTCGCGCTGCTCCCCGGTTGTCGATCGTCGCCGAGAGCCCGCATGATCGTGGTCCCGGAACGGCCGCGCCGAGCGAGGGCGGTGATGGAGTCGTGGAGCTCTTCCCACCGGACCAGGCCGGCGCGATGGAGATCGTCGAGGACCCGCCCCAACCGCGGCACGCTCCATTCGAGGGGGAGATGGGCCACGCGTGCCGCTTCAGACCAGACCGCGCGGATCGGCGCCGTCACCGGCAGCGCGCGGTGGACCACGATGTCGCTCGGTCGAACGTCCCGGAGGCGGTGCGCGGTGGCGAGTGCTCCCTGGCGATTCGATGTCCCTCGTCTGCGACTTACGTGAACGGGCTCGATGTGTCGGTTGCGGACCCCGAACCAGGCCAGGGCAGATTCGCCATCGAGGAACGCGGTCGGCCCCGCATCGAGTACGCCGGCATAGGCGCGCTGCTCGGTACTGGTCGGCCAACCGTCGAGACGGAGCACGTTGTCGCTCAGCGCCTCCCAGCGGCCGCTGCGACGGGCGCTCGTCCACCAGCGGTGGTCTCCGCCGAGGACGTGCATCTGATGGATGCCGATGGTGCCCTCCTGCATCGCCGCCAGACGTCGTACCCGTGATTCCCAGTGCATTTCGATATCTTCCGCTACAGCACTGACAGTCCGATTGCGCTGCCCTCCAGCTCCGTCGAACTGGGCCGCGCCGTGTGTCTCCTGCGCGTGTCACACGTCCCAGAACGCGCAGTACCCGGGTTCTGGGCCGCACCGCACGCCTCATGCGCGTGTCACGCGTCCCAGAACGAAGAGGGAGGGGTCCGGCGCAGGGGTGGGGGTGGGTGGTCGGGCGCTGCTACTCTCGCGGATTGGTCTGACCCTGCCCTCGGGCGCGGTCCGACCTTGTCCGGAACGTCCAGCGACCGAGTGAGAACCCAGCACCTTGTCCACCACCACGCCCAGCGCCACCCTCGTCCCCGAGGGGCTCACCCAGAGTCCCAGCGAGATGGGGACCTTCAACGACGAGGGTGAATACACCCCGCGTGAGATCACCTCGAACGACGTCGGCAGCTTTGCCGACTACATCGACGATTCCATGGTCACCATCGAGGATGGCCAGCTCGTCGAGGGGAAGGTCGTTCGCATCGACAAGGACGAGGTCCTCCTCGACATCGGCTTCAAGTCCGAGGGCGTCGTGCCCTCCCGCGAGCTGAGCATCCGCAACGACGTCGACCCGTCCGAGGTCGTCTCCCTCGGCGACACCATCGAGGCCCTCGTCCTCACCAAGGAGGACAAGGAAGGCCGCCTGATCCTGTCCAAGAAGCGGGCCCAGTACGAGCGGGCCTGGGGCAAGATCGAGGAGATCAAGGAGGCCGAGGGCGTCGTCACCGGCCCGGTCATCGAGGTGGTCAAGGGCGGGCTCATCATCGACATCGGTCTGCGGGGGTTCCTGCCCGCCAGCCTGGTCGAGCTCCGCCGGGTCCGCGACCTGGCCCCGTACGTCGGCCGCGAGCTCGAGGCCAAGATCATCGAGCTGGACAAGAACCGCAACAACGTCGTCCTCTCCCGCCGGGCCTGGCTCGAGGAGACCCAGCGCGAGCAGCGCGAGGACTTCCTCCAGAACCTCAAGCCGGGCGAGGTCCGCCGGGGCGTGGTGTCCAGCGTGGTCAACTTCGGCGCCTTCGTCGACCTGGGCGGCATGGACGGCCTCGTCCACGTGTCCGAGCTGTCGTGGAAGCACGTCGATCATC
>CAVSRP010000038.1:0-25146 GCA_963730345.1 uncultured Acidimicrobiaceae bacterium | reverse complement strand
AACCTGCTGGGCAACGCCCACAAGTTCTCGCCACCGGGCGAGCCGATCGAGGTCGAGGTCGGGCCAGGCGGTGTCGTGGTGCGCGATCACGGTCCCGGCATCCCCGCCGACGAGCGAGACCGCGTCTTCGACCGCTTCTACCGGGGCGCCACCGCCCGGTCCGCACCCGGCTCCGGGCTCGGACTGGCCATCGTGGACCAGATCGTGCGCCGCCACGGCGGGTCCGTCCACGCGGGCGAAGCACCCGGCGGTGGAGCGGCGGTCGGCTTCACGGTGCCGGCACCTCCCGATTGAAGCCAGATCACTCGCCGCGGACTGCGGCGCGATGCGCTAGCAACGGTGACATGTACGACGAGATCATCTACGAGGTCGACGACCCGGTCGCCACCATCACCCTGAACCGGCCCGAGGCGCTCAACGCCTGGACCAACCACATGGCCGCCGAGGTCCGCGACGCGGTGGGCCGGGCCGAGCGGGACCGCAACGTGGTCGGCATCGTGTTGACCGGTGCGGGGCGGGGGTTCTGCGCCGGTGCCGACATGAACATGCTGCGGGGCATCAGCAGCGGGGAGGCCGGCGGGGGCGATCCGACGAGGAACGAGGGACTCGGCGACGCCGGGGACCAGAGCTGGGGCGACGATCTGCGGGGCGAGTACACATATCTGATGTCGGTGCCCAAGCCGATCATCGCCGCCATCAACGGACCCATTGCCGGCATGGCAGTCCCCATCGCCCTCGCCTGCGACCTGCGCTACATGGCCCCGGACGCGGTGCTCACGGTCGCCTTCTCGCAGCGCGGGTTGATCGCCGAATGGGGCATCGGCTGGCTGCTGCCCCGCCTGGTCGGCACGGCCGCGGCGCTCGACCTGTTGCTGTCGTCCCGGAGGATCGACGGGACCGCGGCCGAACGGATGGGGCTGGTCAACCGGGCAGTGCCCCTCGACGATCTCCTCCCGACGGCGCGGGCCTACATCACCGAGCTCGCCGAGCGCTGCTCTCCTGCCTCCATGGCGGTGATGAAGCGGCAGGTGTACCAGGGCATGCACGCCGGTCTGGGCGCGGCCGAGCACGAGGCCCGCCAACTGATGGTGGAGAGCTTCGGCCGGCCCGACTTCGGTGAAGGCGTGCAGTCGTTCCTCCAGAAGCGCCCGCCTGAGTTCGACCGCATCGGCGACGACTGACCCTCCTCCCCCCGAAACGATTCGTTCTGGCACCACGATGCTCGGTCAGCGATCACGACTTCAGGCGCCAGAACCGGGTCGTGGAGGGCCGGTCAGGTCGGGCGGGGATCGCGCCACATGCCCCAGACGGACGGGCCCCCTGGGAGGGGGATCTCCTCGGTGACCTCGAAGCCGTGGCGGGCGTAGAAGGCGATGTTCGACTCCTTCGACGACTCGAGGTAAGCGCCGACGCCGTCGCGGTCGCACTCCCCCAGCACCGGCGAGAGCAGCGCAGATCCGATGCCCCGCCCCTGCTGCGACGGATCGGTGCCCAGCACGCCCAGGTACCAATGCGGTTCGTCGGTGGGATGGCGGGCCTCGATGTTCGACAACACCCGCAACCCGCGGGGGAAGCGGCCCGAGAACACCCGGAGCATCGTCGGTGCGCTGGCCAGGACCTCGGTGAGCCGCAGCTGCCAGTGGCCGGGTTCGGCCCACAGGGCGGCACCATCTCGATCGACCGTGGTGTAGATGCGACCCCGGGGCCGGATGGACCCGACCTCGAAACCGAAGAAGCGCTGCATCCGGGCCACCCGGCGACGCTCCGGCACGAGGTGCTCCATCAGCGGGTCGTCGGCGAACGCCCGGGCCAGGGCGCCACTGACCGCAGGCACGTCGTCCCTGGTGGCGAGCCGGACTTCGATGGGACGAGGAACAGACGACGGCACGGGGCGGCTCAACCGAGATGGGCGAGCACGTCGCCGGCGAGGGCGACGGTGGCGTCCGCCACGTTGCCAGGCCCGTTGGGGATGTAGCTGACCTGCACGAACAGGGCACCGACCTTCATGGCGACCAGGCTCCCCTCCGTTGTCCGGTATGCCGCATCGGCGAGATCGACGTCGACCGCCGGTTCGCCGAACGCGTCCTCGACCGATGCTCGTTGCTCGTCGAACGACGCCCCGTTGTCGTTGACCAGCACCTGCGCGGTCGACAACGGACCCTCGCTCACCCAGTCGCAGATGACCTGCGACTCGTTCGACAACGCCTCGTTTCGCACGCCCTCGGGGAAGTCGACGCCGGTCGCTTGCCGCAGCTCGTCGACGGTCAACAGTCCGCATGGGTCCGGCAGTGACGACGAACCATCGTCCGGAGCCGTGGTCACGACCGGATCGGTGGCCGAGGTGCCGGCCGCATCCGGCGAGGAGTCACCACTGGTGTCGTCGTCACCACCGCACGCCACCAGCCCGAACGCCACGGCGAGGAGCACTGCGATCAACGAGATCCGACGACGTGGAGTCACCTGCGACACCTCCGGGGGTCTGTGGCCGGACCGTACCTGCCATCCGCGCGCTGGTGCGAGGCAAAAGACACACTCTGGACACGGGTTTCGGGTTGTCGTTCGCGGGGAATGGCGGCATCGTGACTGAGCACAACTTCGAGGAGGACCAGATGCACGTGCTGACCACCGCCAAGACGCTCGGACTCGTGGCCGACGAGCGCGGTGAGCTCTCCGGCACCGTCGAAGAAGGTGTGGTCCTCGCGGCGTTCGAGGAGATGTCCGCCGCCCTGCCGGACCACGCCGATCTGTTCATCGTCGCCGCCGACCGGGTGCGTTCGTCCCGTTCTGCCGGTCTCGAGGTCCTCGAAGCGAACAGCGTCTTCGGCCGGTACCGCGAGTCCAACGAGATCCAGCTGCGGTATCGCGGCGAAATGTCCGAGATCTTCACCGATCTGGCCATCGACCTCGCGTTGCGTGGTGTCCCGGTCACCGAGCCGGACGACGCCGCCGACGTCACCACCACGGTCTGAGCCGCTGCGCCTGCGGATTTCTCAGGGCGCCGCCTTCCGGTGGCGCTTCACCTCGCTCATGTGGCGCGCCGCGGTGGCGAGGACCTCGTCCACGTCGTTGCCCGGCGCGACGATCGCCCGGCCCACGCTCAGCCCGACCCGGACGGTGAGATCACCGAGACCGATCGGGCGGCGCAGGGCCCCCGCCAGGCGCTCGGACAGCTCGTCGAGGGTCGCCGGGTCGGTGGTTCCCGGACAGTAGACGACGAACTCGTCGCCGCCGTAGCGCGCCACCAGGTCACTGGGCCGGACGGCCTGGCGCAGTCGCTCGCCCACCACCTGGAGCACGGCGTCCCCCATGGAGTGGCCGTGCTCGTCGTTGACCGGCTTGAAGTCGTCGACGTCGCAGAACAACACGGTGCCCGAGGGATCGTCGGACGACGGAGCGCGGAGCCGGTCGAGCAGCGTCCGCCGGTTGGCCAACCCGGTCAACGGATCGTGACTGGCGGCGAAGCGGAGCGACTGCCGGCCACGGTGCCACTGGTGGGTCAGCGAGATCAGGTCCCCGATCCGGTCGATCTCGTAGCTCGGGAAGAACATCCAGTCGCCGGGCCCGGTGCGCCAGATGAGCATCACGCCGACTGGTGACTCGTCGTGCACGGAGCGCACCGGCTGGGCCCAGCAGCTGGTGAGTCCCAAACCGCCGGCCCAGCGACGCACCGAGGCGGGGAACTCGTCGATGGCGTCGAATCCCACGCTCTGACCATCCTCCACCGCAACCAGCCACGGACGGACCCCCGGCTCGTCGGGATCGTCGGCGGCGACCGCGCTGTCCTCGTCGCTGCTCGCCGAGGTGTCGAACCGGGCCCCGTTCCATCCGAGATGGATCTCGGCCCGGGCCCGGGCGATGTCGGCGGCGAGACCGGCGGCGATCCGCTCCAGGACCTGGTCGAGGGGGAGGTCCTCGGCCATGTTGACCAGCGCCGCCTCGAGGTGCACCACCCCACCCAGGCGGCGGAGCTGGAGGGCGAAATCGGTGAATCCGGTCCGGCCCGGCGTGGCCACCGCCACGTTGCACGGCACGACGCTCCCGTCGGCGTGCCACAGGTCGAGCAGAATCCCCGACCCGACCCAGCCCGACCCCGTCCCGGGGCCGCCGGCCAGGAACCGGCCGAGCATCTCGACCGCACGAGCCAGTGACTCCGGATGGAGCACGTCGGCCATGTTGCGACCGACCATCTCCTCGGCCGTCCAGCCGAGCAGTTCGACGATGCTGGCGCTCGCCCAGGTGATCTCCCCCGCGGGCGTCATGGTGCAAAACGGACTGATCGCCGTTTCCACGAGCGTCTGCGCCCGCTCGGCCTCTGGGTCGCCCTCCCCCATCACGAGGACGGTAGCGCGCTCGTCGAAGCCGGCCCCCGCCGGAACATCAGGTGCCGGCCAGCAGCTCGGGTCGCTGGAACGTCGACGCCCAGTCGTCGCACACCGTCACCACCGTGGGGACCGCGTCGGCCAGACCCAGCCCTCGGAGTTCGTCCGCCCAGGGATGATCACCCAACTCGAGTGCGTAGCCGGGCGCGCCGAAGGCCATTCGTAGCGACCCGGTGGGCTCGGACACCGACACCGCGGGATCGCCGTCGATGCGGCTCAGGCACACGGTGGGCGTCGGCATCGGCACGCTCTCGACATCGGCGAGGGTGGGAAAGGTCTGGCGGAGTACGAGATCACCGCCGCTGCGCAGGGTGCAGGTGGTCGCCGCGTCGGTCCTGATGACCTCGATGTCCTCGATCGTCTTCGGCAGCCCGAGCATTCGTACCCCGGCTTCACAGGTGAACGCCTGGTTGACCGGCAGCCGCCAGATGAACGTGCCCTCGCGCTCGGGCTGGGTGCCTCGGGTCCTCGCCATGGTCGCCAGCATCACCTCGTCGTAATCGCCGAGGTCGTTGTCGACGTAATCGACGAAGCCCACCACCACCGTGGCGGCGCCGTGGACGTCGGCCGCCACCTCGAAGGCGGGGTCCACCAGCGGCTCGACCGCGTCGGCCGGCACGGTGTAGACCGCGTTCGCCATCCGGGCGAGGCGGACCTCCACCGGAAACGACACCGTGCGGCCCTGGATCTCGAACGTGGTCGGAACCGACTGCGGGGGGTTGGTCATGCCCGCAGTCTTCCAGGACACCGATACGGTCGCGGCATGCGTCGTGCCGTGTGGACAACCGATGGCCTCTCGGTGACCGAGGTCGACCCGGGGCCGCTCGCGCCCGGTTGGGTGCGACTCCAGGTTGCCGCCTGCGGCATCTGTGGCTCCGACCTGCACACCTGGCACGGCTCCGCACCCCGTCCGCTCGGCACCGCTCCGGGCCACGAGCTGGCCGGCACCATCCTCGACGGTCCTGCCGGTCTCGCGGACGTCCTGTACGCCGTCTCACCGAACGTGAGCTGTGGCGAGTGCCCGTTCTGCCGCACCGGCCAGACCCACCTGTGCGACCGGGCGGCCGGACGCGGGCTGGGCATCGGGGCCGACGGCGGCCTGGCCGAGCAGGTCGACGCGCCGCGGGAGAACCTCGCCCCGGTGTCCACCGACGATCCGGTGGTCGCCTCGCTCACCGAGCCGCTGGCCGTGGCCCTGCGAGGCGTCTCGCTGGCCGATCCCCGGCCCGACAGTCGGGTACTCGTGCTCGGCGCCGGCAGCATCGGCCTTAGTGCGGCGCTGCTCGCACGGGACCGGGTCACCGAGGTCGCCATCACCGCCCGGCACCCGCACCAGGCCGAGGCGGCCCGGTCGATGGGCGTGACCGTGCTGGGCGAGCACGAGGGAATCGCCTGGGCCAAGGATCGAGGCGCCGACGTGGTGATCGAGTCGGTGGGAGGCGCGGCGAGCACCCTCGACGACGCGGTCAAGGCATGCCGCAAGGGCGGGACCATCGTGATGCTGGGTGTGTTCACCGCGCCCCGGCCGGTCGATCTCACCAAGCTCATGCTCAAGGAGCTCCGTCTGCAGGGTTCGTTCTGCTACGGCTCGACCCCGCGTGGTCCGGAGTACGACGCCGCGGCTGCACTCACGGGCCGCTATGCCGACGAGTTGGGGACCATGACCACCCACCAATTCGATCTGACCGGTGTGGCAGACGCCTTCGCCACCGCCGACGACAAGACAAGCGGGGCGATCAAGGTCAGCGTGGTGCCGAACTGATCACCCGTCGAGACGGGCCTTGACCGCGTTGATCACGCCGCCCTCGAGCACCGCGGCCACCTGCCGGTCCGAGAGGCGGTGCCGGACGGCGACGACGCCATCATCGGTCTCGACGGTGATCGGCGTGCCGGCGCGCAGCTCGGCCCGGACGTCGGGCAGTCGCAGCACGGTCCCGACCGTGAGGCGGTCCCGGTCGGACGGGTCCTCGAACTCGAGCGGCAGGACGCCGTAGTTGGCCAGGTTCTGCCAGTGGATCCGGGCGAACCCGGCGGCCACGACGACCCGCAGCCCCAGCGAGCGGGGCGCGAGCGCAGCGTGCTCCCGTGAGGAACCCTGGCCGTAGTTGTCACCGGCGACGACCGCGTGCGGACCACCGACCTCGGATGCCCGAGCGGGATAGGTGGGGTCCACCGGGTCGAAGCTGAACTCCGCCAGCTTGGGCAGGTTCGAGCGGAAGGGCAGCACCCGCGCACCGGCCGGGCTGATCTCGTCAGTGGAGATGTCGTCGCCCATCTGGAGCAGGACCGGGCACTCGAGCGCGTCGGGCAGGGGGTCCAGCTCCGGGAAGCTGGCGATGTTCGGGCCCTTGAGCAAGACCACCCGGGCCTCGGGATCGGGGGCGACCAGCATGTCGGTGTTCACGAAGGTCTCGGTCGGCGGCGTGTAGGTGGGATACGCCATGTCGAGGGTGCGCGGATCGGTGATGACACCCGTGAGCGCGGATGCGGCTGCCGTCTCCGGGCTGCACAGGTAGACCCGGTCCTCCTTGGTCCCGGACCGGCCCGGGAAGTTTCGGGGCATGGTCCGCAGGCTGATGGTGTCGGTCGCCGGCGCCTGGCCCATCCCGATGCAACCCATGCAGCCGGACTGGTGCACGCGGGCACCGGCCGCGATGAGGTCGAACAGGTGGCCCTCTCGCGTCAAGGCCTCGAGGGTCTGCCGGCTGGTGGGGTTGATGTCGAAGCTGACCCGGTCGTCGGTCTGGCGGTCCTTGACCATCAGCGCGGCGATGGCGAAGTCGCGGATGCCGGGATTGGCCGATGAGCCGATCACCACCTGGGCGATCTCGGCCCCGGCGACCTCCTCGACCGGAACCACGTTCCCCGGGCTCACCGGCTTGGCGATGAGCGGCACCAGGCTCGACAGGTCGATCTCGTCGGTGACGTCGTAGGCGGCGCCTTCGTCGGCGGAGATCGGGACGAAGTCGTCCCCTCGGCCCTCGGAGGTGAGGAACCGCCGCACCTCCTCGTCGGCCGGGAACACGGTGGTGGTGGCCCCCAACTCGGCGCCCATGTTGGCGATCACGTGGCGGTCCATGGCCGACAGCGTCTCCACCCCGGGTCCGTGGTACTCGATGATCCGGTTGATGCCGCCCTCCACACCGTGGCGACGGAGCATCTCGAGGATGACGTCCTTGGCGCTCACCCAGTCGGGCAGGGCGCCGGTCAAGCGAACGCCCCAGATCTCCGGCATGGTCACGTAGAACGGCTGGCCGGCCATGGCGAGCGCCACATCCAGGCCACCGGTGCCGATGGCGAGCATGCCGAGCGACCCGCCGGCACAGGTGTGGCTGTCGGAACCGAGCAGGGTCTTGCCCGGCACCCCGAAGCGCTGCATGTGCACCGGGTGACTGACACCGTTGCCCGGCTTGGAGTACCACAGGCCGAACTTGCGGGCCGCGCTGTGGAGGAACTGGTGATCGTCGGCGTTGCGACTGTCGGCTTGGAGCAGGTTGTGGTCGACGTACTGGGCCGACAGCTCGGTCCGGACGCGGTCGAGCCCCATGGCCTCGAGTTCGAGCATCACCATGGTGCCGGTGGCGTCCTGGGTGAGGGTCTGGTCGATCCGCAGACCGATCTCGGTCCCCGGCTCCATCTCCCCCTCCACCAGGTGAGCGTCGATCAACTTCTGGGCAGCGGTGTACGGCATCACCTCATGTGTACCCATTCCGGCCGTCGAAGTGACGACGAGCGGACGACGGCGATCTGTGGTTGGGTTGGGACATCCACTTCGACAGCGCAGGGGGGATCCATGGCATCTGTCACCGTGACCGTCGACGGGACGGCCTATACCGACGAGGTCGAGCCGAGGCTGCTGCTCGTGCAGTACCTCCGCGAGCACCTCGGACTGACCGGCACCAACATCGGCTGCGACACATCGAACTGCGGGGCGTGCACGGTTCATCTCGACGGCCAGAGCGTCAAGTCGTGCACCGTCCTCGCCGTCCAGGCCAACGGGCACGAGGTCCTGACCGTGCAGGGCCTGGCCGCCACTGCGGGTGCCGATGCCACCTTCCACCCACTCCAGGAGGCGTTCCACGAGGCCCACGGGCTCCAGTGCGGCTACTGCACACCGGGGATGATCATGGCGTCGCTCGATCTGCTCAACGAGAACCCCGACCCCACCGACGACGAGATCCGTCACGGGCTCGAGGGCAACCTGTGCCGCTGCACCGGCTATCAGAACATCGTCAAGGCCGTGCGCATCGCCGCCACGAAGATGAACGGGAGCGCGTCATGACCGTCACCGAGGAACCCACGACCGGCACGATCGGTACCGCGCCGCTGCGCAAGGAGGATGCCCACCTCGTCACCGGCCAGACGAACTGGACCGACAACATCTCCGCGGCGGGCATGCTCACGATGGTCTTCGTCCGCAGCCCGCTCGCCCACGCCCGTATCAAGTCCATCGACGTGTCCGGCGCGGTGGGCACCCCCGGGGTCATCGCGGTGTTCACCGGCGCCGAGCTGGTCGACGAATGCCCCAGCCTGCCGTGCGCGTGGCCCGTCACCGAGGACATGAAGCTTCCCGCCCACCCGCCGATGGCGGTCGACAAGGTCCGCCACGCCGGCGATCCCGTCGCCGTCGTGGTGGCTCGCGACCGCTCCGTGGCGGTCGACGCCGCCGAGAAGGTCGTGGTCGACTACGACCCGCTGCCCGCGGTGGTCGATCTCGAAGACGCCCTCACCGACGAGGTGCTGTTGCACGACGACCTCGGCACCAACAAGAGCTACTTCTTCTCGATGCCCACCGGTGCCGACGTCGACGAGACCTTCGCCGGCGCCGACGTGGTGGTCAAGCGCCGTTTCCTCCAGCAGCGCCTGCTGCCGACGCCGCTCGAACCCCGGGCCACGGCCTGCCTGCCGTCGGCCGCATCGGGCGAGTTCGTGCTCTACTCCTCGACGCAGGTGCCACACATCCTGCGCCTCATGATCGCCGCCACCACCGGCATCCCCGAGCAGAAGATCCGGGTCGTTGCACCCGACGTGGGTGGAGGGTTCGGCTCCAAGCTCCAGGTCTACGGCGAGGAGCTGGTCTCGGTGCTGGTGGCCCGCCGGCTCGGTCGACCCGTGAAGTGGACCGAGACCCGCAGCGAGTCGTTCCTGACCATGCACCACGGCCGCGGCCAGATCCAGGACATCGAGATCGCCGCCACCAACGAGGGCAAGCTGCTCGGTCTCAAGGTCGACCTCATCGCCGACATGGGTGCCTACCTGATGCTGGTCACGCCCGGCATCCCGATCCTCGGGGCGTTCATGTACCCGGCGATCTACAAGATGGACGCGTACCGCTTCAACTGCACCGGGGTGTTCACCAACAAGACCCCCACCGACGCCTACCGCGGCGCGGGGAGGCCGGAGGCCACCTTCGCCATCGAGCGGATCATGGACGAACTCGCCGTCGAGCTCGGCATGGAGCCGATGGAGCTGCGGCGCAAGAACTGGATCGCCCACGACGAGTTCCCCTTCGAGACCGTGGCCGGGCTCACCTACGACTCCGGCAACTACGAGGCGGCCACCGACCGCGCCATGGAGCTGTTCGACTACGCCGGCCTCCGGGCCGAGCAGGCCGATCGGCGGGAGCGCGGCGACAAGATCCAGCTCGGCATCGGCATCTCGACGTTCACCGAGATGTGCGGCCTGGCGCCGTCACGCGTGCTGGGCAACCTCAGCTTCGGATCCGGTGGCTGGGAGGCCGCCACCGTGCGGGTGCTGGCCACCGGAAAGGTCCAGGTGGTCACGGGCACGTCACCCCACGGGCAGGGGCACGAGACCACGTGGTCACAGATCACGGCGTCGGCGCTGGGGATTCCGTTCGAGGACGTCGAGGTGCTCCACGGCGACACGTCGGTGTCCCCAATGGGCCTCGACACCTACGGGTCGCGCTCGCTGGCCGTCGGTGGCATCGCCCTCCACAAGGCAACCCAGAAGGTGATCGCCAAGGCCACCAAGCTCGCCGCCCACCTGATGGAGGCCGCCGAGGAGGACGTCGAGTTCTCCGCCGGCACGTTCAGCGTCAAGGGCTCACCGAGCGCGTCGAAGACGTTCCAGGAGCTGGCGATGGCGGCCTTCGTGGCCCACGACTACCCCGAGGACATGGAGCCCGACCTCACCGGCCACGCGGTCTTCGACCCGGAGAACTTCTCGTTCCCGCACGGCACCCACCTCTGCGCGGTGGAGGTCGACACCGAGACCGGCCGACCCACGATCCGCACGTACGTGTGCGTCGACGACGTCGGTAAGGTCATCAACCCACAGATCGTCGAGGGCCAGGTCCACGGCGGGCTGGCCCAGGGCATCGCCCAAGCGCTGTACGAGGGTGCGGTGTACGACGAGGACGGCAACCTCGTCACCGGCACCCTGGTGGACTACCTCGTCCCCGCCGCGCCGGATCTGCCCGAGTTCGTCACCGACCGCACCGAGTCGCCTGCGGCCAACGACCTCGGCGTCAAGGGCGTCGGCGAGGCCGGCACCATCGCGTCGACGCCGGCCGTGGTGAACGCCATCATCGACGCCATCCGGCACTTCGGCGTGAACGACGTCGAGATGCCGTGCACGCCCGAACGGATCTGGCGGGCGATCAACCAAGGGAGCGCATCATGATCCCCGCCCGGTTCGAATACGTCGCGCCGACCACCGTCGACGAAGCGGTCCAGGCCCTGGCCGAGTACGGGGACGAGGCCAAGGTGCTGGCGGGCGGCCACAGCCTCCTGCCCCTGATGAAGCTGCGATTCGCAGTGCCCACCGCCGTCGTCGACATCGGCGGGATCGCCGAGCTGAAGGGGGTGACCGACGCCGGCGACCACCTCGCCATCGGCGCCGGCACCACCCACTTCACGGTGATGCACGATCCGCTGGTGCGCGAGCACGCGGGGCTGCTGGCCGAAGCCACCGCCATGGTCGGCGACGCCCAGGTCCGCCACCGCGGCACCGTCGGCGGGGCCAACGCCCACGGCGATTCGGCCGGCGACCTGCCGGCCGTGATGAGCGCCCTGCAGGCCACGTTCGTGGCCCAGGGCCCGGGCGGTTCCCGGAACATCCCGGCGAGCGAGTTCTTCGCCGGTTACCTCGAGACGGCCCTCGAGCCCGGTGAGGTCCTGGTCCGCATCGAGGTGCCGAAGTACGACTCGTCCTGGGGCCACGCCTACGAGAAGTTCAACCGGGTGGCTCAGGCGTGGGCCGTGGTCGGGGTGGCGGCGATGGTCAAGCGCGACAACGGCTCGATCGCCGAGGCCCGGGTCGGGCTCACCAACATGGGGGCTGTCCCGGTGCGGGCTGGAGCCACCGAGGAGGCGCTCGCCGGCGCCGGCCTCGATGCCATCGGCGAGGCCGCCGGACACGCCGCTGACGGCACGTCGCCCCCCTCCGACCTCAGCGCGCAGCCCGACTACCGCCAACACCTCGCCCGGGTGCTCACCGGTCGGGCGCTCACCCGCGCCGCCGGCTGAGGGCGCGCCCCTCCAGCACCGCGCCCGGCTCCCCGTTCTGGTACCACGATCGTCGGTCAGCGACCGCACGACGTGGCGCCAGAAGCTGGTTGGGTTCCGTAGGTTTGCCGGCGTGACCGCGACTCGGCTCGTGACGGTGGACGACGTCGGTGACCCTCGGCTCGCCGAGGTGGCCGGACTCAAGGATGCTGCCGCGCGAGCCCGGATCGAGACCGAGCACGGGTGCTTCGTCGTGGAGGGATTGCTCGCGCTCGAAGCTGCGGCGGCGTCGGCGTATCCGTTGCGATCGGTGCTGGTTGCCGAGGGCAAGCTTCCCCGCGTCCTGCCCCTGCTGGACGGGATGGCGGTCGAGGTGTTCGTCGGCTCGGCGGAGCTGCTCGAGTCGGTCACCGGTTTCGCCATCCACCGCGGCGTGGTGGCCTCCGCCGGTCGCCTCCCACTTCCCGATCCCGCCGAGGTGATGGATGGCAGCCGGCCGGTCGCGGTGGTGGAGGGGCTCAACGACCACGAGAACCTGGGGGCGTTGTTCCGCAACGCGGCCGCCTTCGGCCTCGGCGGCGTCCTCCTCGACCCCACGACGGCCGATCCGCTCTACCGCCGGTCGGTGCGGGTGTCGCTGGGACACGTCCTCCACGTGCCGTGGACCCGCCTCGACCCGCTGCCGACCGGCCTCGACGCCGTCGCCCGGGCCGGTTATCGCGTGGTGGCCCTCACGCCGGCGGGACGCGTCGACGTGCGGGACCTGCCCCGCGACCGTCCGATCGCCTGGGTGCTGGGTGCCGAAGGTCCCGGTCTCACCGGGGCCACGCTCGCCACCGCCGACATCCGAGCGCGGATCCCCATGGCAGAGGGTGTCGACTCCCTGAACGTGGCCACCGCCGCGGCCGTGGCCTTCGCGGTCACCGCGCCCTGAGGGCACGTCCTCAGGGCTGCCGCATTCCGATCGAGCTGCGGAGCCGGGTGTTGGCGACGACCAGACCGATGCAGGCCATCGCCGCGCCGCCGAAGAACGCCGCCCGCTCGGTGCCGAAGACGCTGACCAGGATCCCGAGCACCGGTGCGCCCAGGCCCTGGGACAGGTCGAAGAAGAGGGAGAACGTGCCCACGGCATGGCTGCGTTCGTCGGACGGCGCGTTGTTCACCGCGAGGATGAACAGGGCGGGGAACAGCAGCGACATGCCGAGCGAGAGCAGGACGGTGCCGATCCACAACCCGGTCACCGACTGGACGACTGCCACTGTCCCGATGCCTGAAGCGATGGCCAGCAGCGCGAACGTCGAGGTCCGGACCGCGCCGAAGCGATCGGGCACCTTGGCCCCGACGATGCGTACGGCGAGCACGATCAGCCCGTAGGCCAGGAAGAACGGGCCGGCGTCGGCCACGCCGATCGAGTCCACGTACAACGGCACGAACGATGCGAAGCCGGCGAAGCCGATGAGGCCGAGCAGCAGCACCGACCCGGGCATGATGGCCGCGGGGTGGAGGATCCCGCGGCGTGGCGGCGGGTTGGTGGCCCGGCCGAGGTCACGGGGGATGAACAGCGCCAGCACCAACGACAGGGTGCACGATGCGGTGGCAAAGGCCCACTCCGTGCCTGCACCGTGACTGCGGTAGATCCATTCCCCGGCCGCCGGGCCGAAGGCGAGACCGCCGTAGATGGCGATGGAGAAGAACGAGGCCGCCTCCCCCCGGCGGTGGTCGGGCGAGAGGTCCTGGGCGGCGGTCGCTGCGCCGATGAAGAACGCGGCCTCTCCCACGCCGGTGATCAGGCGGACCACCACCAGGAACCAGACGGCGTGGACCAGGCCGAGCGGGGCGATCGAGGCGGCCGCGATGGCCGATCCCATCACCGCCATCGTGCGGCGCCCCACCAGGTCTCCGATGCGGCCGGCGTTGGGGCGGATGAGCGCGGCCGACACCGCGAAGGCGCCGACGACCAGGCCGACCTCGAACCCGCCACCGCCGAGCTCGTTCTCGACGTAGCGGGGCAGCGTGGGGAGCAGCGACCCCACGGCCAGGAAGTAGAAGAGCCCGGACGCGGTGATGAGGGCGAAGAGCGGCGTGACCAGCCGGCCGTCCTGGGGCTCCGTCACGGACGCGGTCATGAGCAGCGAGCCATCAGTGCTCGGCGATCCACTCGTCGATGAGCCGGCGAGCGATGGACAGGCGAGGAGGGATGGGCGGCAGGTCGTCGGTGTCGAACCACGCCGCCTCGGCGATCTCGACCCCGTCGACCTCGATGTCGCCACCGGCCCACTCGGCCCGGAATCCGATCATGAGCGAGTGCGGGAACGGCCACGGCTGCGACGACCGATAGCTGACCCGACCCACCTCCACACCGACCTCTTCACGCACCTCGCGCGCCACCGCCTGCTCGAGGGTCTCACCGGGCTCGACGAATCCGGCCAGGCAGGAGAACATCGGCACCGGGAAGCTGGCGTTGCGCCCGAGCAGAGCCCGCCCGTCGTCGCGCGTCACCAGCGTGATCACGGCCGGCGCCAACCGGGGGAAGGCGAGCATTCCACAGTCGGGGCAGCGCATGGCCCGCTCGCCGGGAACCTCCTCGGTGGCCACGCCACACCGGCCACAGAACCGGTGCGTCCGGCGCCACTCGAGCAGCTGCACGGCCCGGCCGGCGATGACCCACTCCTGCTCGGACACCGTCGCGTGGAGGGCGAGCAGCGGCGTCACCATCACGTCGGGCTCCTCGTCGCCGTCGAGGTCGACGGCCCAGCAGTCGATGTCTCCGAGCCGGCCGAGGTACACGTCGGCCTGCTCCGGGTCGGCCGCTCCGTCGCTGACGTGGACCGCGCTCCCCTTCACGGAGAACACCAACGGCGCGCCCGCTGCGGGTGTTCCCACGGGCGGTTCGAGCAGGGGGGTGAACGTCATCGAGCCGGAGGGCCGGGGTTCAGCCAAGGGGAGCTCCTTCCACGGTTCGTCGAGCGATCGTCTGGCGACGACCGGAGCGGATGACGAGGACGACACCCACCATGATCAGCGCCGCGGCCGGCGCCGCCGCCGTCGGCGGGGTCTCATCGAACCAGATCGCGGCGATGATCGACGCACCGACGACCTCGAACAGGATGGCAACCGACACCGCGGTGGCCGAGATCGATCGCAGGACCCGGTTCACCAGCGTGTGACCCAGCAGCTGGGGGCCGAGCACCAGGGCACCGATCGCCAGCCAGGTTCCGGCGCCGTATCCGACCAACGCACGCCCGCTGACCAGGCAGGTCACCAGCAAGGCGATGGCCGCCACGCTGTAGCAACCGGTGGCGTACACCGCGGTGTCGACGGTGCGGCGCACCTGTGACCCCACGGTCACGTAGGCGGCGGCGAACACGCCCCCGGTCACCGCGAGCAGGTCGCCGAAGGCGGCGCGCGTCGACAGGCGGAGGTCGACTCCGGAGAGGAGCAGCACGCCGGCGAACGCCACCGCGATCCCGATCCAGACCTGCCGATCCACCGGTTCACCCCGCCAGCGGGCGAAGAGGGCAGCCCATGCCGGCTGCGTGGCGACCAGGGCCACGGACGACGCCACCGTGGTGTAGGAGATCGAGGGAATCCACAGGGCGAAGTGGGCGGCCAGCAGCACCCCGGAGAGCGCGATGAGCCCGCGCTCCCGCCGGTCGGGAAGCGGGCCCCGGCGGGCGAACGACAACAGCACCGGTACCGCGAGCAGGTTCCGCCACATCGCCACCGCGAGCGCGGGCGCCGCCGCGTACCGGATCAGCGGTGCCGAGGTCGACACGGCCAGGATGGCCACACCCAACAGGACCAGGTCGATCTGGTGCCGGGCGTCGTCGACGTGGGCGGTGGCGGACATGGAGCCGCCAGGCTCGCACACCACCTCCGGCCGCCCCAATGAGCTGCGGGGAGCAGTACCGTCGGCTCTCGACGACGCCGTGCAGCAGGGGGCCTCCAGTGACCGACACCGCCGATCCGATGCTCTTCAACCCGTTCGAACCCGGCTACACCGAGTGGCCCTACGACCAGTTCGCCCGGCTGCGCGAGGCCGGCCCGGTCCTGCCCAGCCCACTCGGGGGTTGGCAGTTGTTCAGCTACGAGGACTGTTTCCGTCTGCTCCGAGAACCGGGCACGAGCGTCGAGGACCGCAACGTGACCAATCCCACGTTCCGTTCCGATGCCTTCGAGAGGCTGGCCGAGGAACACGGCGTCGACCAGTTCGAGAACCGGTCGATCCTCAACCTCGATCCCCCGGATCACACCCGGCTGCGCAAGCTCGTGGCGCGGGTGTTCACGCCTCGCGCCATCGACCGACTGCGGCCCGAGGTGCAACGCCTGGTCGACGAGGCCCTGGCCGACATCGGGCCCGGTGATCGTTTCGAGCTCATCTCCACCCTGGCCTTCCCCCTCCCGTTCCAGGTGATCTCGTTGATGCTCGGCTTGCCCGACGGCGAGGACACCGACCAGCTACGGGACTGGTCGCACACCCTGGCCGGCACCCTCGATCCCACCTTCGACGAGGAGCAGTACGTCCGCGCCCTCCACGCCTCCCGGTCGCTCCGTGACCACCTCACCGGCGTCATCGAATGGAAGCGCCAGAACCCGGGCGACGATCTCCTCAGTGGCATGATCGCCCAGCACGAGGACGGCGACGCCCTCACCGACGAGGAGTTGCTCGACCAGCTGGTGCTGTTGTTCATCGCCGGCCACGAGACCACCGTCAACCTCATCGGCAACGGCATGTTGGCGCTGCTCGAACATCCTGACCAGCTGCAGCGGCTCCGGGAGGACCGCTCGCTGATCACCAACGCGATCGAGGAGTGCCTCCGCTTCGACCCACCGGTGCAGATGACCCGCCGGATCACCCTGGCTCCCCACGAGGTCCGCGACCAGGTCATCCCACCGGGCGAGTTCGTCATGGCGATGACCGCGGCGGCCAACCGCGATCCAGAGCGCTGGGGCGACGATGCCGACGACTTCGACATTGGTCGCGAGAGCGCCAACCACCACCTCAGCTTCGGTTCCGGCGTGCACCACTGCCTGGGCGCGGCGCTGGCCCGGATGGAGGCTCAGGTGGCGATCGGCACGCTGGTCGACCGCTACCCCGACCTCGACATCGCCGGCGAGCTGGTCCGCAACCACCGCATCGTGTTGCGCGGCCTCGACGCCCTTCCCCTCGGCACCTGACGGTCAGCGACCGCCGCGGAACTCCGGCTCGGTCCACCAGGGGTAGTGCGGGGGCATGTCCTGGCTGACGGTGTCGGTGAACTCGGCGGGCCGCTTCTCGAGGAAGGACATCACTCCCTCGCGGGCGTCGGCGCTCTGGCCCAGGTAGGCGATGCCGGGAGAGTCGACCTCGTGCGCCGCCATCGGGTGGCTCTCCCCCAGCATGCGCCACAGCATCGCCCGGGTGAGGGCCACGGAGACCGCGGACGTGTTGTCGGCGATGTCGCGTGCGATCTCGTGAGCGGCCGGCAGCAGGTCGTCGGGCTCGTGCACGGACCGGACCAGGCCCCCGGCGTGGGCCTCGGCGGCGTCGAAGACCCGGCCGGTGTAGCACCACTCGGCCGCCTGGGTGATCCCGACCAGCCGGGGCAGGAACCACGACGAGCACGCCTCCGGCACGATGCCTCGCCGGGCGAACACGAATCCGAACCGGGCGCTGGTCGAGGCCAGGCGGATGTCCATCGGCAGGGTCATCGTCGCGCCCACTCCGACGGCGGGACCGTTGATGGCCGCGATCACCGGCTTGGTGCTCCGGAAGATCCGCAGGCTCACCAGGCCGCCCTCGTCCCGGTGGCGCAGCTCGGAATCACCCTGGCTCACTGCTCCCGACCCATCGGCGGGCTGCGACGACATGTCGAACGTCGCTCCCCCGCCCCCGAGATCCGCACCGGCACAGAAGCCCCGACCCCGACCGGTGACGATGACGACGCGCACGTCGTCATCGGCATCGGTGCGGTCGAAGGCGTCGCACAACTCCTCCTGCATCGCCACGGTGAACGCGTTCAGCCGGTCGGGGCGGTCGAGCGTGATGGTGGCGATTCGGCGGTCGATCTGGAGGTCGATGTCGGTCATGCCCGCATGGTGACACGCGGCGGACGTGCCCCGAATCGCCCCGCTCGGGCGTGGTCCGCTTCGCCGGATTCCGACTCGGCTGCTCCCGCTGCAATTTCTCTTGATTTGTGCTCAAGTTCCCCGCGGGCGAGGGCGATCACACCTGTCAGAGACGGTGGCGTCCCGAGGTGCACCCTCCCAACTCCCAGCTCCTCGGGTGTCACCGTCTCCATCAGTAGATCGTCGGTGGGGCGGCTGGAAAGCCCTCCCTCTCCCGCTCACCCAGTCGTCTCACCGGCGGATCTGCTCAGAGGATGGTCTTGGCCAGCACGGAGACGGCCGCCAGGGCAGCGACGACCAGCACGGCCGGTCGGGTGTGCCCGGCATCGAGGCGCCGAGCGCCGGCCGACGACGCCAGGAATCCGATCACCACGCCGGGCACGACGAGCAGGCTGAGGCCGAGCTCGGTGGTGCCGAAGCTGCCCGTGGCCGTCAGCGCGGCGATGCTGAACAGCGAGCCGACGAGGAAGTAGCCCGCCAGCGTGCCCCGCATCCGGCGACCCTCCTCGTTGGCGTAGACCATCGCCATCGGTGGGCCGCCGATGGAGGTCGAGGTGGCCATGTAGCCCGACAGTGAACCGGCGACGAGCAGGGTCCGGCGGGTGGGGCGGACGTGCACGCCGGATGCGGTGATGGCCACCGCGGTCAGGACCAAGGCGGCGAACAGGATGGCGAGTGGCCGCTTCGGCAGCAGGGCCACGGTGAGAGCGGCGAGGATGGTGGCCGGGATCCGCCCGACGAGCGCGATCCGGATCTCGCCGAGGTGCAGGCCGCGGCGATCACGTATTGCCATCAGGAGCGTGAGCACGGTGGCGCCGGCGATGGCGGGCCCGGGCACGAACCGCTCGTCGACGAGTGCCAGCACCGGGGCGGCGATGAGGTTGTGGCCGAAGCCGACCGAGCCCTGGATGAACGCGCCCATCGCCGTGCAGGCGAGGATGGCGGCCAGCTGCCAGGGGCTCACCGGAACGGGATCATGCGCGGGCAGCCGCAGCATCGGCGGCCGACGCTCCACCGGACTGGGACATCCACGTCTCGTGCAGCGCGGCGTACCGACCGCCCATCGCAACGAGCTCGTCGTGGCTGCCGAGCTCGACGATCTCGCCGTCGTGCACCACGGCGATGCGATCGGCCCGCATGGCGGTGGCGAGGCGGTGGGCGATGATGATGGCGGTGCGTCCCTCGAGCACGGCGTCGAGGGCGAACTCGATCCGCGTCTCGCTGGCCAGATCGAGATTGGACGTCGCCTCGTCGAGAACGAGGACGCGGGGTTGGGACAGGAACGCCCGGGCGAGGGCGAGCAGCTGGCGCTCGCCGGAGCTGAGGGACGACCCGCGCTCGTGGATGATCTGATCGAGTCCCGCCGGCTGACGCTCGACGAGATCGCGCAGACCGACGGCGTCGACCGCCGCCCACAGTTCGTCGTCGTCGGCGTCGGGAGCGGCGAAGGTGAGGTTGTCTCGGATCGACCCGGCGAACAGGAACGGTTCCTGGGGCACGACGCCGATCTGGCTGCGGATCGACGCCAGGGTGACCTCGCGCAGGTCGTGCCCGTCGATGCGCACGGTGCCCTCGGTGGGGTCGTAGTACCGATTCACCAGCTTGGCCACGGTGGATTTCCCGGCCCCGGTCTCGCCGACGAAGGCCACGGTCTCGCCGGAGGAGATCCGTAGCGTGACGTCCTTCAGCACCGGGACCGCGGGGTCGTAGCCGAAGGTGACGTGGTCGAGCTCGATGGCGCCCTCCATCGTCGGGAGATCGGCTACGCCGGCGCGCTCGCGCACGTCGGGTTCGGTGGCGAACAGGGCGTCGAGCTTGCGGACCGCGGCCCGGCCCTGTTGGTAGGTGTTGTAGAGCTGCACCAGCTGCTGGATCGGGGCGAAGAACATCGTGAGGTAGAGGAAGAACGACGCCAGCTCGCCCACGGTCAGGCTGCCCCGGCTCACCAGCCATCCGCCGAGGCCGAGCAGCAGGGCCTGGGCCAGGTACCCGAGCAGCTCGGCCGACGGTCCGTAGACGGCGCCGATCACCGCGGTCTTGTCGTTGGCGTCGCGGTAGGAACCGAGGACGTTGTCGTGGCTGACCACGTTGCGCTTGGCCCGGTTGGTGGCGGTGACCACCCTGATGCCGCCGAGGTTCTCCTGCAGATCCGACATCACGTCGGCGATACGGTCCCGCACGGCCAGGAAGGCGATGTCGGAGGCCTTCCGGAACCACAGGGTCAGCGCCAGCATCACCGGCACCACACCCAGGAACAGCACGAGGGCAAGCGTGGGGCTGACCGCGAACAGCACCACGGCCACGATGGCGAGGGTGAGGAACTGGACGAACATGTTGACCAGGCCGTCCTGGAACAGGGCGGTGAGCGACTCGATGTCGCTCGTCATGCGGGTCATCAGCACCCCGCCCTTCTCGGCCGTGAAGAAGCTGAGCGAGAGCCGCTGGAAGTGGGAGAAGATCCGGATGCGCAACGTCTCCATGAGGGCCTCGCCGACCCGGCCGGTCCACGCCACCCGGGCCGCCGACAGGACGGTGCCGATGATGACCGAACCGACGTAGATGCCAGCGATGGCCAGCAGCTCGCCCCGGTCGCCGGCGATGATGCCCTTGTCGATGGCCTTGCCGGTCAGGAACGGACCGACCGTGACCATCAGCGTCTCGAAGACGACCAGCCCGAACGCGAACGCCACCGCCACCCACTTCTCACCGATGAAGCGCCACAGGGTGAACGGCCGCCGGTCCCACTCGGCCTGGGAGAAGTCGACCTCGGGCATCTCGTGCTCGGGTTCGCCGGCGAGCAGGTCGTCCACCCGGGCCTGCAGCTCGGCGGGCACGCCGGCGAAGGGCAGGCCGGTGGCTCCGGGTTGGGCGAAGGGCGAACCGGCGGGGGGACCGAAACCGCCCATCAGTCACTCACTTCCGGGTCGGGCACGACGTCGCTGGCCGCATTCTCGGCCGCTTCGACGCTGGCCAGCACCTCGCGGTAGTGCGGCTCGTCGGCGAGTAGCCGCTCGTGGGTGTCGAACGCCAGGACCCGGCCGCCCTCGATCAGCGCGACCCGATCGGCGAGGGCGATGGTGGACAGCCGATGGGCCACCACGATCGTGGTCCGATCCTCGGCCAATCGTTCGATCGCCTCGTGGATCTCGGCCTCCACCCGCACGTCGACCGCGCTGGTGGCGTCGTCGAGGATCAACACCGCGGGATCGGCCAGCAGCGTCCGGGCGATGGCGAGCCGCTGGCGCTGACCACCCGAGAGCGTGAACCCCCGCTCGCCCACCACGGTGTCGTATCCGTCGGACAGGGCGACGATGAACTCGTGGGCATTGGCCGCCCGGGCCGCAGCGACGACCTCTTCGTCGGTGGCGTCGGGTCGGGCGTAGGCGATGTTGTCGCGGATGCTGGACGAGAACAGGAACGGCTCGTCGGTGACCATCCCGACGTGGTGGCGGATCGACGCCATGGTGAGATCGCGCACGTCGTGGCCGTCGATGCGGACCGTCCCGTCGCTCACGTCGTAGAAGCGCAGCAGGAGCCGGGCGATGGTGCTCTTGCCCGACCCGGTTCCCCCGACGACGGCGACCGTCTCGCCGGCCTCGATGTGCAGGTCGAAGTGGTCGAGCACATCAGCGCGATCGGTGTCGTCGCCGTAGCGGAACCGCACGTCGTCGAAACGCACGTCGCCGGCGGGATCATCGAGGTCGACGGCGCCGGGTCGGTCGACGATGTCGGACGGGGTGTCGAGGATCTCGAAGATGCGCCCCGCCGAGGCCGCCGCCCGCTGGCTCATGATCATGAAGAAGCCGAGCATCCGGAACGGTGCCTGGAGCAGCAAGACGTACGCCGAGAAGGTGATGATCGTGCCGACCGTCACCCGGCCGTCGATGGCCAGGTAACCGCCGTAGAGCAGGGTCAGGGCCATGCCGAGCCGGGGCAGGTTCTCCATGATCGGGGCGTACTTGGCTCTGCTGTCGTTGACCTTCACCGACGCCCACCGCAGCCGTCGGGCCTGGTTGGCGAGCACGTCGATCTGCCGCCGCTCGCCGGCGAAGGCCTTGACGACCCGCACACCGGTGACGTTCTCCTCGACCGTCGTCGCCACCTCGGCGAGCCGGCCCTGCACCACCCACGAGAGCGGGAACATGACGTTGCGGAGCTTGACGCCCACCAGGAAGACGAAGGGCAGGGTGGAGATCGCCACCAGGGTGAGCAGCACGTCCTTGGTGAGCATGAAGGCGAACGCGAGCGCGAACGTCATCATCATCATCGACATGAACGGGGCGAAGGCCAGCAGCATCTGCACCGAGCGGATGTCGCTGTTCGCCCGGCTGACCAGCTGGCCGGTCTGCACCTTGTCGTAGAAGCCGTGCGACATCGACGCGAAGTGCCGGAACATCAGCGAGCGCAGGTCGTACTCGATGGCGTAGGCGAACTTGTAGAGGCGGCTGCGGTAGCCGTAGGCGAACACGGCGCGAAGCAGCGCGAGCACCAGCAGGGTGATCACCCAGACCGCGGTGTGGTCGCCGCCGGCGCGGATCTCGTCGATGCCCGAGCCGACCACTGCCGGGATGGCGACGTTGGCGAGCAGCGCCACCACCGCCATGGCCATCGCGGTCAGGAACGACCGCTTGTGGCCCCAGACCACCGGTCGTAGGCGGCGGAGCCAGCCCAACGACTGGTCGGGATCGATCCGGCCCGACGGCGCCTCGTAGTGCGCGGCGGGCGGCATCGGCTCGTACAGGGTCGGGGGCGCGTCGACGTCGACGGCCACCGCGGGCGGTGCCGCGGTCGGCGGGACGGCCCGATCCTCGGTGAGGCTCACGAGGTGACCGCCTCGCGGTGGCGCTGCATGGCCACACCGAGCTGATCGAGTCCGTCGAGCACCCGCGCCCGCTCGGCGGCATCGAGGTGGTCGAGGAGGACGTCGAGAGTGTCGTCGAGACAGCCGCTGGCGGTGGCCAGGGCGGCCTGACCCGCGGCGGTGATCTGGTGCAGCACCCGGCGGCGATCGTCCGGGCTCTCCCTGCGCTCGACCCAGCCCCGTTCGACGAGGCCGTCCACCAACGCGGTGATCGACGGGCGGGACACGGCCAGCCAGTCGGCCAACGCCGAGGCGGCCCACTCGCCCTCCGAGAGGAAGGCCAGGAGCCGGAACTGCGGCAGGCTCATGGACTCGGCCCCGAGGCGGGTCTCGAACACCCGGGCCAACCGGGCGATCACCCGAACCGCGACATCGTTCCCTGACATGAATGGTTAGTCAATCGAACCATCTCCGTCCCCGCACCCGGTTTTGCCGTGACGTCGGTCACACTGCGTGTCGGCGGCGGAGGACGGCGGGGCGAACCCTTCGGGTTCGACAGCAACTCCAGAAGCGGAGCCAGCGGGCGAAGTCCGCTGACGCAGCGTCTCATGTAAGGGACATCGGCACCGTGGATCCACCACGGGGCTGAGGTCCCAGGGTTGCATGGTCATCCCGGTTGGTCCGGGGGGTGGCGTCGAGAACGGCTCTGGGGGAGGTCACCGCTGTGATCTTGCCCCGTACGACTGATTGCCACACCCGGCCGGCCACGGATGCCCCGGATGAGGGAAGTGGCTCGACCCGTCGAGGTCGGAGTCGTTTGCAGCACATGAGTGGGAGCCGCGGTTGGCGCGTGTCTTCCTTGGGACCGTGGCCTCGAGACGTGCGTCGCTTCGCGGACGAGCCGGTGCATCGGCAACGACGACAGGAGCAACCATGACCACCCGACGCATCGTCGGCATCGACTTGGGGATCGCATCAGCCCACACCGTGCGCGTCCTCGACGAGACCGGCACCACCTTCGCGAAGCGCAAGGCCCACCCGACCCTCCAGAGCCTCACCGACGTCGAGCAGGCCGCCTTGGCCGGCTGCGACGACGACGTGCGCCTGGAGGTGATCGTGGAACCGACCGGGCCGGCGTGGCTGCCGATCGCGGTGTTCTTCGGTCGCCGTGGCCATCTCGTGTTCCGGGTGAGCTCGGCCAAGGCGTCGGATCTGCGCAAGTTCTTCTCCCGGCACACCAAGACCAACGGCATCGACGCCGACACCCTCGCCCGCCTGCCCTTGGTCGACCCCCGCGGGCTCCAGGCGCTGCAGCTGCCCGGAGTCGAACACGCTGCGCTGGACCGCCGGGTCCGGGCCTGTGACCGGCTCACCCGCGCCGCGGCGGAGCACAAGGTCCGGATCAAAGACCTGGTCCGCCAGCTGTTGCCCATGACCCCGCTCACCGGAGATCTCGGCGCCGCCGACCTGGCGGTGCTCGAACGCTGGGCCGACCCGAACGCCCTCGTCAAAGCGGGTGTGAAACGGCTCACCGCGCTGATCGTGAAGGCGTCGAACAACCACCAGGGCGCCGAGCGGGCCGAGCAGTGGTTGGACGCCGCCCACGCCTCGATCGAGCTCTACGGCAACCACCCCGCTGTCGCGTTCTCCGATCTGGCCGCCGAGGTCGCCACCGAGGTCCGTCTGCTGCGCTCCACCCAGGCCGAGCTGGCCACCCACGCCGACGAACGCGAGACCGCCTACCGCTGGGCCGACCCGACCGGACTCGCTCGTTCGCTGCCCGGCCTGGCCGAAGTCGGCGGCCCCGCACTCGCCGCCGTCATGGGCGACCCCGGCCGGTTCGCCAAGGGCAAGCAGTTCCGGTCCTACACCGGCCTGGTCCCGAAGGCATCCGAGACCGGTGACACCGACCGCAAAGGCCAGCCCATGTCCAAGGCCGGATCGTCGCTGCTGCGCACCACGCTCATCCGCGCCGCCGATCACGCCCGCAAACAAGACCCCCAGCTCGCCCGCATCTACTACGTGCAGATGGCCGAGCGCGGCAAGGACCACCTCGGCGCCCTCTGCGTCGTGGCCGCCAACCTCGCCGAACGGGCCTGGGCTGTCATGAACCGCGGCATGCCCTACGTCATCTGCGACACCGACGGCCGCCCCGTCGACCCCGCCGAGGCCAAAACCATCATCGCCGAGCACTGGACCGTCCCCGCCGAGGTCCGAGCCCGCCGCCGCAGCAAGAAGAAGGGGAAGGCCCCCCAAACCACCCGAGCCGGGCGGCATGCACGGGGCGACCTTCCCCAACACAGCATCGTCGACCAGCACCACCGGCACGGTCAACAAGCCCCCCAACGAAGGACCGCTTGACAGCCGATCCTCCATAGGGAATCAGACG
>CAVSRP010000037.1:0-180488 GCA_963730345.1 uncultured Acidimicrobiaceae bacterium | reverse complement strand
ACCGGCGGCCCACCCCAGTGCAGGCTGGTGAAGCCGAGGGCGAGCAGCGCCCGTGCAACGACGTGGTCCCGGTCTTGTTGAAGCCGACGCCGAAGATCCTCATCGACTCAGGGAAGGAAGCCCTCCGACTCGACCACGGCCTTCGCATCCTCGGTTCCTATGAACGAGGTGAACGACTCGGCCTGGTCCGATCCTCCGACATCGGCTGCCACCACGTCTCTACGATGTTCTTGTCGTCGGGGATGGGGGACCCAGTCGTCCCCGTCGGGTACCACGATGCCGCTGCGGAACAGCAACGCGGCGCTGAGATCACCCTTCGCGACCTGCTGGACCGCTTCGGCCTCGCAGCCGGCGGCAACGGTGGAGGGGTCAGGTTGGATGCCGTTGGCGTGGAGGACCGCGACCGTGAAGTTGCCCAACCCGTCTGCTCACCGCAGATGCGGGTCCGCTTACCGCTCGACGCGGCGAAGGCGTTCAGGTCGATTCCCTGCGGGTTGCCGGTGATGCCGGCTATGGCCACTCGCGTGGTGGCCAGGGGGATCAGGGTCGCATCGGTGGCGTCGACGAGCCACGGGCGGTCGGCGCGATCACGACATCGGCGGAGTCGACCGCCTTCGTGATCGCGGCCGATCGTCCACCGTCGTGACCTTGACCGGCATGTCCGGATTGGCCTCGGCGAACGCGGTCGTGTAGCGCGGCGACGAGTTGCTCGAGCGGAGCGACCGTGACCACGTCCACGGTGGTGTCCGGCTCGGACGTGGTGGTGCTCGATGTCCGTCCTGTCCCGGCCGTGTCAGCCGCCCCCGTCGTCGCCGCATGCGGCGACGACGAGGGACAGTGCGATCAGCAACGAGAACCACTTGCGCATCTTCCTGGATTTCCTCGGGGTGGGCGATAGTACCCACTCGGGCTTGCGATGGACGTCACCGGCGCTCTCGGGCTGTGGAGGTGGTGCGGTCGAGACGCTCGATGGCGAGGCGCGCCGATTGTTCGATGTGGGCCAGGACGAGGGTGGACGAGCGCGCCGCCAGGCCGCGGTTGGTGGGTGGCCGGTACGGCTTGCCGCGGATCGCCTGGTAGTCCGCCTGCATCTCCTCGAAAGAGAACCGCCGCGACGTGGCCGTGCCCCCGTGGTACTGGTGAAACGTGCCCTCGCCGAGCAGCTCGATGAGCTCGTCCCCGGCAGCGGGCAGGCCCGGCGATAGAGGTCGTGGTTGGCGAGTCCGCCACCGGGCAGCGGGAAGCGAACGTCGAGGCCGCCCAGTTCCTCCCAGAGCGACCGAGGCATGAACAAGCTGCTGCTCTCACCCTTGTGGCCGAAGATTCCTCGACCCGACGATCCGGCCAGGGCGCGGATCTCGAACAGCCGGTAGCCGTCCTCGTCCCAGCCCGACCGGCCGAGCAACTCGTCCTCGACCACCTGGTCGTAGCCCACCTCCGCGGCTTGCATGTGCGTGACCTCGCCGAGGTGACATGCGGTGGCGGTTATGACCGGTCGGTGGCGAGGATCGCGCCGCGCCGAGCGCTCGACAGCAGTCCGGGGGAGGCGATCCGCGCGCCGTCGATGAGCAGCCCGAGGAGCGAGCCGCGTGCCACTCCGAGACCTCGGTTGGCGGCCGCACGGGAGAGGCAGGGGCATCGTCGATGACCTCGACCCGCAGGTTCCCGTCGAAGTTCCGGGCGAGGCCATGGTCCACCGGTCCGGAGACCCGTTGTCGACGACGATCACTTCGTAGTCATCGGCGTCGATGTCCCGCTGGTGCGAGGGCACCGAGGGACCGCAACGTCCGCGGCAGTTCCCTCGCCATGTCATAGGCGACCACGACCACGCTGAGCGGGGGCTGCCGGGCTTCACTGCTAGATCGAGTTCCCGTCGAACCCCGATCGGTCCTCGTGGCTGGAGACGGTCGGCGCATTCCTCAACGGTAGTCGCGTGCTGGGTAACGTCTCACGTGCCCTCATCTGAAACACTGCAGCCATGCACCACTTCGTGATCGTCGGCACCCGTGGCGGGGTCTCGCCCGGCGCGGTCACGGCGTTGGCCGACCCGAACCCGGACTCCGTGCCCTTCGATCCCGGTTTCCATTATCATTGGCGCTCCGCCTCCGGTCACGTCCAGGTCGCCAGCTGGCGACATGACGAATGGGAGGCCGCGGCTCGGCGGCGTCGGACGACGGTGCGCTCGCCATCCGGGCGGCACGCCGATCATCGGCGACAGCGACGGAGCACATCTGGTCACTGCCGAGCAGGTCTTCGGCGGGAACGGGCTCCGCGGTGCTGACCGAGCGCCTCGACGGGGTGTACGCGGTCGCTCGCCTCGGCCCCGATGGCGCTGGCGTGCTGGTCAACGATCCCTCCGGGCTCCAGCCCCTCTACTACTTGCCCGCCGCGGGACACGTGCATTGTGTCGACCCGCATCCCCGTGTGTGCCGCGCTAGTGCAGGCGATCACGGGATCCCGACCTGGGGGTCGACGAGGACGAGGCGCTGTGGGTGGTGCTCAACGGCCAATTCTTCGGGCAAGCGACCGGATACCGCTAACTCCGCCTCGTGCCGTTCGGTACCGCGGTCGAGATCGACGAGCGTGGGGGGATCAGGTTCGTCCCGCGGCACCAGACGCCGACCCAGGCGAGTGCCGAGCCGAGCCGTCTGGCGCAAGACTGGCTGGATCGAGACGAGTTCCGCATGATGGGCGTAATCGGTGCCGCGATCGCCCTCGAACCGGCCCGCGTGTCGTGCGAGTTGACCCGCGGACCAGATTCGAGGATGAACCTCGATCTGGCGGTCCGGGCCGGCGTTCTCCACGAAGCTCCCCTACCGCTCTCTCGGTGCGCCCGCCTCCGCGATTGTCAGGCGGCGGCGGCCATCGCTGAGGAACTGCAGCTCGAGTATCGGCGTCGGATGTGGCCTATCCGGCGTGGAAACTGGCCACTCCCTCGACACCTTCGTCGACCATGTCCGGAACTCGGCCGGTCAGAGCAACTGCTGGGAGACCAGCATCCCGATGTTGACCGCGGGTGTGTCGATCTCCGGCCTCGCCGGGGAGAGCCTCCGGAACGAACCATCCGTGGTTCCAGGGCCTCATGTCGGCGGAGGAGGCGCTCGACGGATTCGATCGGCTGCGCTTCGGGCGTGGCCACTACGTTCGACCGGAGGCGCTCGACGATCTTCGTCGCCGCGTGAAGGCGCTCTTCGCCGAGCCCCTCGAGCACCGGGCCCGGCCGTCCGACCTCTTCGACATCTTCTACGTCCAGCATCGTCTCCGACGGTGGGTCGGCGATCGGCCCGACCGGTTCCACCGGTCAGGTTCCCCCTGTACTCCCCGTCGATCACCCGGACGGTGCTCGCCATCGGCTGGACGGCCCGCGCCGACGCCGAGGTCCACACGGAGATCAGGCGCCGGGCAGGCCTGCCCATCGACGACATAGAGTTCGCCAAGGGTTCCGGCTGGCCAGCAAGCCGGGGAAGCCCGCCACCCCCGCGGCGCAACCACCGGGGATGGCCAGGCCGCCTGCTCAGGACCGGATTCCCGCACCGACCGGCCCGCTGCGGAACGTTAACCGCGCAGCGCGCGCCGGGATGCCGTGCTGGCTGCGGTGGACCACGATCCTGCGAACCGGGCGTTCGAGGTCGTCGACAAGGAGGCGCTGCTCGCCGACGCGGCCCGGTTCCCCAAGCTCGACCGTCGGCAGCGCGTCGAGCTCCACTCGGCCTTGACGCTGGTGCTGTGGCTCGGCCTCGCCGGACCTCGCTGACTTGAGATCACGAACGAACCGCTCGGCGTGTGGACGCCGAACGTGGCGACCCGGCGCCAGACAACACCGAACCGCGCGCTCGGCCAGCTTGATCAGGGTGGCGACAGCACCCCCGCTTCGACGAGCTTGGCCGCGATCTGAGGGCTGATCGCCGTGCTGTAAGTGGCGGTGATGTGCGATTCGTCCCACTTCGTGACGGTGCCGTCGACGACGGCGTCCATCGTGGGAAGGCCGGACAGACAACGCGATCCAGGTCGATGGAGAAGATGCCGTCGTCGGTTGCGGCACGCGCCCGGAACGCTTGTTCGAGCTCGGTCGGCTCGACGGTGGCCTGGTACGCGGACCGGGCCACACCTTTGTCCTCCGACAGGCATTCCAACGGGTTCTCCTTGGGCAAGGCTGGTGGCAGGGGCTCGAGGAGGACGACGGTTCGACCGTCATCACGAAGCTGCTGGATCACTCGGTCCGCCCCCGGCAGGATGACCTCAGCGATGTTCGAGTCGACGCGGTTGTCGCTTTCGTCCAGGACGGACACGGGCCGCTTGGGATCGTCCGGGTTGAGCATGTCCAGCACGACGATGTCGCTGTCGAGCGCTGGTATGACCCGGTCGAACCAGTCGGTGCGGCGGCGCGCACAGTCCTTGTGCTTGCTCGGCTCATGATGGACGTAGCGAAGGTCGTATGGCCACGAACAGCCCCAATCGAGTGCGAGTGAGAGCGTCAGGTCGAATTCGTCCGCCACGGCCTCGAACCCGGGAATCATGGCGATCGCATGGCTGTCCCCGACGAGTGTCAGATGCGGACCGGCCCCGGTCTTCACGATGCACTCCGTGGGATCGGCGTCGATGCAGTAGGTCGGGCCGGCCTTGTCCTTCGAGGCCGAGACCCAGTCGACGACAGGTTGTGCGTCATTGGCCGATTGCCCCGAAGGCTTGCCTGCGGCGGCGACGATCCGTGCGTGTTCGATCGGGTCGGGCCAAGTCGGGCACGACCAGGACAGCAGCCATGACACTGGCCGCGAGCCCGGAGGCGATGACCAGCCGGGGAACCTTGTGGAGCGATCGCGACTCCCGGATGGGGATCTCGATGAGGTGGCTGCTGAGCGCGGCGACCCCGGTGGCGACGACGGCGGAGAGCAGCACTGTGGCGAGGGGGGAGAGCTCCATGGTGAGTCCGGCGATGACGATGACCGGCCAGTGCCACAGGTAGGTGCCGTAGGAGATGCGGCCGAGGTAGGTCATCGGCGTCGTCGACAGGGCCCGCTTCGTCCACCCACTGCCAGCTTCCAAGCTCAGGAGCAATGTGGCAGTCGCGATCGTGGCGAGTGCGCCCCGCTGGATTGGGTCCACGCCGAGGGACCGTGAACCCAGCACGACGAGTGCGATGAGCGAGACACCGCTCAACACTCCGAGCCACCGCCGGCCTCGAAGGCGTTGGAAGAGCATCGGGGAGAGCGCGAGCAGCGCACCGGCCAGGAGCTGGTATGCCCGTGCGTCGGTGCCGTAGTACGCCCGATTGACGTCGTCGCTCGCGAGGTGGAATGCCCAGGCGAGCGATCCGAGAGCTGCGGCGCCGACGATGGCCGGGAGGACCCAGGTGCGATCACCGAGGCGGCGCTTGAGGGCGAGCAGCCCGATCAACAGCAATGGCCACACCAGATAGAACTGCTCCTCGATCGAGAGCGACCAGAAGTGCAGCACGGGGCTCGCCTGGAGGTCCTCGGCGAAGTAGTTGGTGGACTGGCCGATGAAGAACCAGTTTGCGAAGTACAGCAGGGCGGCTCGGAAACCCCCTCGACGGCGCGCACGACGGCAGGGGCCGCCACCGCGCTGTACAAGGCGAGCGTTCCCACGATCGTCAGGACGGCGGCGGGAAGGAGCCGTCGAACGCGCCGTGCATAGAAGCGGCGCAGCGGTGATCCATCGGCCGCCGCGGTCAGGAGCACCCGCGTCACGAGGAACCCGGAGAGGACGAAGAAGACGTCCACGCCGATGAAGCCGCCGGTGTACCGGTCCACGCCTGCATGGAACAGGAGCACCATGTACACGGCCACTGCCCGCATGCCGTCCAGATGCGGGCGATAGCCGGTCATCGCCTGCTCGGCGGCGTCCCACCCCGGGCGCCCTCGATTCATCTCCGCCACGTTAGAGATCCTCGGGTCGCGGCCGCGTCGCCGAACGGCGGTGGTCTTTGCGTTGGCCGGTGGACTCCGGGTCCATGGATTCCGCTGGGCGACGGAGCGGCGACCTCGCGACCGTCTGAGCAGGGGATTGCTCCCGCCCAGCGAGGCCGGTTGTCGCGGCGAGCGTGCTCGTCCACAATGACGTGTCGACTGACGGGCAGAGGTGTTCGAGCTCGTCGAACTCGGCCGCGTAGGCGCGGGCGAGGCTGCGCCGATCGCGGTCGGTGAGCGGATGCTTGTCGAACCGGGTGGCGTTCACGGCGCCGAGCAGACGGTTCGGCCGATGGGCGGGATCGAGGCCGAGGAAGGCGTAGGTCCGGGCGATCTCGGTGGCCGGATCCTCGATGCACCTCTCGTACTGCAGGACGAGGGTGCGGTCGGGATCGACATGGGCGAAGAGCAGCCGGAGCTGGGCCACGTACTGGCCTCGTGCGAAGTGCTCGCTCGCCAACCGCAGCCCGTGGGCCTGGCCTCGGCTGAGGTCGTGCGTCATTCCCGATACGTACCGGTCGAGCGGATCGCGGAGGATGACGAGGCAGCGGGCGTCAGGTGCTGCCCTGGTGACCAGCGCCGGCGTCCAGAAGTCGTGCAAGTAGCGCGGCGTCCACTCGCCGGCGAGCTTCTCCTCGGGGCGGGGGAAGAAGCGGGCGTACCGACTCACGTCACTGTCTCCGAACTCGCGGCCGAGGTAACGGTCGAAGAAGTGCAGCTCCTTGGGACGGTCGGGAACGTCGTGGATGTCGGGGTGGTCGACGATGAGCCGGTACCACCACGACGTCCCAGCCTTCATCACGCCAAGTCCTACGAAGTCCGGCGCGGCGACGTGGTGGTCGACCGGACACTGCGGTGGCTGGTTCGGCTGGGCTCGACTCGCCGGCGCCCGCGTCTGGGATGGGTGCCGCAGGCCGACCCAGGCGCCGCGGGCACTGGATCGGAGTCTCTCGAGGTCCATCGGGCGGTCAGTGTGCCATCGATGGTCCGATCCGTCATGACCGAGGACGAACCGGTACTGCTCCGGGTTGTCTCGTCCGTGGCAGCGAGACCAGCACGAAGATGAACGGCAGCATCTGGATCCGTTGCCGGGCGAGGATCCCGAAGTTCCCGATCGACGAGAACGCGTAGATGAACACGACCACGTAGGCGGCGGACATGGCGACGTAGGGCCATCGGCGGAGCATCGCCGGGGTCTTGATCATCCGGGGCAGCGCGGCGCCGAGCAGGCCGGCGAGGACCAGCCCCTCGATCGAGGTCAACAGCATCTGGGAGTTGTCGGCCTCGAACGGGAACGGGCGGAAGAGCACGGTGATCACTGCGACCGGGAAGCCGATCGGTGAGTTGGCGTTCGGCGGAGAGAAGCTCGATCCCCCCTGCGTGGTCTGCTCGCTCGTGTCCTGCAGCTGCTGATCGACGGAGTTGCGGCTCAGCTCGTTGATGCCGAAGTAGTCGTTCGACGCGCCGATGATCACCCCGCTGACCGCGAAGAGGAACAGGAGTCCGATCGCCTTCGGTACCAAGCTCATCTCCCCGAAGCGTGATCCGGGTCGCAGGGCGTAGCCGACGGCGAACGCTCCGAACAGGAGGAGGATGACGTGGGGGCGGACCATGACGATCGCCCACGCGCCGACGGCAGCCAACACGAACCCGACTCGCAGGTGGGCAAGGACACGGGCTCCGCCGTAGGCGAACAGGCCGATGCCGAGCAGGACCCATGCCTCCTTGCCGATGGAACCGGGCCAGAACAGCATCGACGGCCACAGGAAGATCAGCAGCGCGTATCGACGGCACGCGCCCCCCGGCACGGCCAGCTCGAATGCCCGGTACAGCAGGTAGCAGCCGATGAAGCCGAAGAGCCCGAAGACGATGAATCCCACTGCGATGCGAGGCGAGAAGATGGCGTACACGTACCCGGTGACGATGCGGATGAAGCCGGTGCCGGGAATCTTCTGATCCGCCGGTTCGGAGAAGTCGAGCATCCGGTAGGCCTTCGCCAGCCGGACACCGTTCTCGTGGTACGCCTCGCTGTCCCCGACGCCGCTGTACGTGCTGTAGATGGAGTTGTAGCGCAGGGCGACGAAGACCAACTTCATCGCCAATCCGGTGAGCACGATGCCCGCCAGGTCGAAGCTGCGTCCCGAATTGAGCCGCTTCGTGGCGGCCAGTGCGAGGATCTCGACGAACAGGACGATCGGCAGCCCGACCCGCAACTCGGGGTGCCTGGTCCACCCGAACCACGCGAATGTGAGTAGTGGCAGCACCAGTGCCAGCAGCGACAGGCCGGAGCGCCGTGGAGTGGCGCCCTGCGACTGGCCGACCGGGGTGAATGGGCCGACGTCCGGCTCCGCATTTGCCGTGCCCTGCACGACGGTGGTGGTGCGCTGACGCCGGAAGTACACGACGGTGCGCAAGGGCTCGGTCATCGTGTGTTCCCCGGCCGCAGTGCGGCGAGGCCGTGCCGGAGCCGGGCCCGGGTAGGGAGGCGGTCCGGATCGCGTCGCGGCGCCAGGATCGCGAACAGGTAGCGGGCTCGGCTCCGGACCCCGTGGAGCGCACCGACGGCCTCGAGTGCGAGGCGGGCCTGGCTCCGCCCGTCGCCGTGGTACGCGGCCAGGCGGCGGATCTCCGCCGGACCGGGCGACTGTGATCGGGCCCAGTCGAGCAGGGGATGCTCGACGGTCAAGCGGAGGTGCGACCAGGCGGCCTCCACGGCGTGCGCGACCGCGACCTCGCACCGCCATCGGTGCGCCAGCGCGAGCACCTCGTCGATCGACGACTGAGCCAGCGTCATCTGGGCCACGTCGCGGAGGACGAGGGGCCGAGGATGCGCGTCGCCGAGCGTGGCGTGGAGACAGGCGTGCACGAGTCGTTGCGTCGCGCCCAATGCCGTGAGCTCGCGCCCACCGAGGCGGAACGTCGTCCCGGAGTCGAACAGGTCCTCGGGGATGACCGCGAGCCCGAACCATCCGGGGCACAACGTACGATGCAGGTCGAACTCGACGCCGTCGCGGAGTCGAAAGCTGGCGCCCTTGGAGAACCTCTCGTCGAAGCCCGAACGCGGCTCGGGGAAGCGACGCCGTCCCCCCAAGGCCTCGAGGATCCGGGCGGCCGCCCCGAACTGCGCGCCGGGGACCGCGAGATCGACATCGGCGAAGCAGCGCATGGCGGGATCGGGATAGTCGAGCGCGGCCACGGCCGGACCCTTGAGCACCCGCAGGTCGATCCCGGCCTCGGTGAGCGCGTCGGCCACGGTGAGCAGGCGACGTTCGAGCAGCAACACCCAGGTGGCGGCGGCCGCATGCAGGGCCGCGGCCTCCTCGTACTGCTCGGACGTGACCGGGAACGTGCCCCGACGGACGGCCGCAGCGAGGAGTCCTTGAAGGCCGTGCCGTCGGACGTGGCCGAGGGTCGCGCTCCACGAGGCATCGTCGAGCGGGGCATCCGGCCCGAGCGTCTCCGTGGACAACCCGACAGCCGCGATGGACCCGAGGACGTCGGGAGGCGGGAGAACCACCCCGGCCGTCACCGACCCGCGACGACGAGCTCGGCCGTCTCGAGCTCGTCGAGCAACCGTCGCAGTTCCTCCGCCGTCGGAGCCGTGGCTCGCGTCGTCGGATCCTGGCCCGAGCGCGGAGACGAGCGTCGGGATGTCGCACGGTTCGGGCAGCGCCGACCACAGCGCGGACGCGGCCGGCGACAGCCGGACGGGGGCAGGCGCATCCGGGGCCAGGGCGACGATTCCTCCGAGCGTGTCGAGCCAGAGCGCGCCCGGCTGCCGTCGCCAGCGAACGCCTCCCGGCACGATCACGGCTCGGCCACCGCCGCTGGCTTCTGGTGTCTGCCGTTCTCCTGGCGGACCGCGGCCGCGTCGAGGTAGCCGGCGTCGACCCGTCGCGACGTCGTGCCGCCCGACGATCCGAGCAGCACCACGCCGGCCATCGGCGCGGCCAGGCGCTCGAACTTCTCGACGGCACGTTGTGCCGCCGACTGTGTCGTGTGGCCGGCCCGGCAGGCCAGCACCACGGCGTCGGTCACCGGCAGGAGATCGCTGGCGTCGTTGGCGGCGAGCAGCGGCGCGGTGTCGACCATGACGACGTCGTAGCGGGCCCGGGCCTCCTCGATGAACGCACGCTGCGTCGCGGTCATCTGGGACGGGGGCAGGCCGCAGGTCGTGTCGGCGGCGACGGATCGGGTGAGCCAGACCCGGTCGGCCACGGAAACGGTGGCGAACTCCTCCACCGCGGATTCGAAGTCGCTCGCCGCCGGCGTCGGCGAGGACCGGGGCGTCACCGGCCCCCAACAGCTCACCCATGCGCGGGCTCCGGAAGTCGCAATCGACCACGAGCACCCGCATCCCGGCCTCGGCGAAGGCCACCGCGAGGTTGGCCGTGACGGTCGAGGCGCCGTCGCCCGCGCTCGGACCGGCGATCATCAACACGCGCACGGCGCGCTCGGCCACGCCGGCCTCGAGGGCGACGCTGACCGGGGCGCGAGCGAACGAGAGCGAGGTCCGGAGGAAGCGGTAGGCCTCGGACGCCTCCGACGCCGGGTGACGCACGAGCACAAGGTCATCACGCCGCTTCCGGGCCATCGAGGGCACCTCGACGAGGACGGGCAGGCCGAACGCGTCTTCCACCTCCGACTTGGTGCGCAGGCGGGTGTCGAACTGCGTCAGCAGCGCGATGACGACCAGCCCGAGCACCAAGCCCCCCGCACCGCCCACGCCGGCGAAGACGATCGGGTCGGGTTTGGTCGGCTCGTGACGTGCCGAGGCGAGCAGCTCCCTGCGGGCATTCTCGGCCTCCTTCGCCGCGGCCTCGGCTGCCTTCTTCCCCAGCTTCACGGTGGTGGTCGGAGCCGCCAGGCCGACGTTGCTCAGGGCCTGCTCGTAGATTCCCGGTCCTTGGTAGGCGATGGCTTGTGCCGGCTTGCCCGGCTCGGATGCCCGATGAGGGGGTCCCGGCCAGCGTGAGCTCCTGGAGCCGTTCCCGTTGGACGCGGAGCTGGTTGACGGCGCTGTCGCGGTCGGTGCGGATGATGTCGGCGTTGGTGGGGTTGGCGCCGGCGATCTGGAAGTCGAGCGTCCGGATCCGATCCTCGAGATCGGAGATCGCCTGCACCACGGTGTCGCGCTGGCGTGCCTGGTTCTGTACCGCGCGGTCCCCGAGGTAGGCGTCGAGTTGCTCGAAGAAGGTGTCAGCGACGAGCTCGGCCCGTTGTGCGTCGTCACTGGTGGCGGTGATCTGCAGGATGCCGAGTTCTGAGTTCTGGCTCACCTGCACCTGGGCGGCGAGGCTCTTCGCGTCGCCGCCGATTTTGGCGGCGACGAGCTTGGGTACGTCGTCGAAGGTCGTGAGGTAGGCGATCTGCGCCGGCGAGAGGCTGTCGGGCGCGTTGGCTTGGAGGAACGACACATTGGTCGCCTTGTACAGGGTCACCTGGGGAGCGTCCGAGGTCGCCGCGGCCGGTGTCGCCACCCATCCCACACCCGCGCCGACCACGGCCAGGAGCACGACCAGCGGCCAGCGCAGCACCAGCATGCGGAAGAACTGTTGTGGGGTCACACTCACCTGGTCCGGTCCGATGGATGGATCGAGGACGCCGCCCCGCCCGGGATGCGCAAGCGTAGGACGCGGGACCGGTCGAACACACAGCGGAGCGAATTGTCGGATTCCATCGTGCGACCCTGACGGTGGCGGGTTGCTGGTGATCGAGGCGGATGTCAACCTGCTGCCATGGTTCGGGCTCCCCTGCGACCGAAAGTGGCGGTCCTGGCCTGGGATGTCGGACACAACCCGGTGGGGCGCGCCTACGTCCTCGCCGATCTGCTGCGGGAGCGGTTCGACGTGGAGATCTGGGGCACGCAGTTCGACCGCTATGGCGTACGGCTGTGGAACCCGTTTCGTGACAGTGCGGTACCGATCCACGTCCTCGAGGGGAAGCAGTTTCCGGCCCACCTCGGTGTCATGGAGGCAGCGGCCCGGCGGATCGACGCCGACCTCATCTGGGTCTCCAAACCCCGCCTGCCGTCCTACGGGCTCGGCATTCTCGCCAAGGAAGCTCGCCACCGTCCGCTGGTACTCGACGTCGACGACCACGAGCTCGCCTTCTTCGGTGGGGACGACGAGCTCGAGCACCGCCGCATCCGCCGGCGTAGCCCGTCAGATCTCGCGACACCGTTCGGTCGGTCCTGGACCGAGGTCTGCGAGGGCCTGATCGACGCCGCTGATGCGGTCACCACGTCCAACGAGGCGTTGCAGGACCGCTACGGCGGCCTCATCGTCCCGCACGTCCGCGATGAGCGGGTGTTCGATCCGGGTGGGTACGACCGTGACGAGGCCCGCCATCGCCTCGGCGTGTCACCGTCCGATCGGTTGCTGCTGTTCGGCGGCACCGCACGGGCCCACAAGGGGCTGCTCACCGTGCTCGAGGCGCTGGAGGACCTCGGCGACGAACGTTGCCGCCTCGGGGTGTTCGGCACCGACGAGCTGCGCCGGCGCGAGATTCCCGCCTCCCTCGGGCGGTGGATGCTCCCCATCCCGCCGCCGCGCTTCGACGAGCTCGCGTCCGTCGTCGTTGCTGCCGATCTGGCCTGCGTGCTGCAGGACGCGAGCCACGCCGTGTCCCGGTACCAGATGCCGGCGAAGATCGTCGACGCGCTCGCCATGTCGGTCCCCTGCGTCGTCTCCGCCGTACCGCCACTTCGCAGTCTCATCGACCGCGACGTCGTCAACGTGGTTGATGGACCGACACCGCTGTCGGGACAGCTCGCCGCCATCCTCGACGGCGGTGACGAGATCTCCGACCGCACCGCCAGGGGCCGGAAGCTGTTCCTGGAAGAGCTGAGCTACACCGCGGTCCGCCCGGCGGTGACGGCGCAGTTCACCGAGTTGCTCGACGAGGCCCCGCCCCTGCAGCCCGGACAGCGCGACCTGATCGCCAGGCTGCGTCGGCTCTATCCCGGAGACGGTGGCGGACGGCCGGGGGCACCACGCCGGGTTCCCGGTCGCCCCCGCGGCGCCGGGCGGGGCACCGAGTACGACCTGGTGATGTTCTGGAAGCAGAACGACACCGGGATCTACGGCCGGCGGCAGGACATGTTCCTGTCGTACCTCGAGCAATCCGGCCGATTCCGGACGATCGTCCACTTCGACCGGCCGATCACACCGGAGGGCCTGGCGTTGCTGGGTGTGCGGGCGCTGCGCCACCGGAGGGACCAGTCCCGGCTGGTGTTCGCGCAGACGGTTCGGCGCCTGGTCGGCCGCGGGCGGGGTTCGCTCGTCCACCGCCACACCTACCTGTACGCGGGGCGGCGCTCGGTCCGGCTCGGGTTTCCCTCGCGGCAGCGCTACGCCGACTACGTCGGGACGATCCTCCGTCGGCACGGCATCGGCGATCGTCCCACCGTGTTCTGGGTGCATCCGACCGACTTCGACGCCCCGCTGATCCTCGACACCATTGATCCCGATGTGGTGGTGGCCGACGTCGTGGACGACGACCGAGCCTGGCACCCGGTTGGCTCCAAGCAGCGGGACCGGATCGAACGGAACAGCGAGGCGATCCTCGGGCGCAGCGACATCGTCCTCGCCAACTGCGAGCCGGTTGCGCAACGAATGCGGGCCTTCGTCCCCGACGTCCACGTCGTGCCCAACGGTCTCGAGCTCCCGTCAGAGCCGGTACGTCGGGGCCGACCGCGGCCGTTGCGCCACCTCCGGGGACCGATCATCGGCTACGCCGGCAACCTCTCGTCCCGCCTCGACATCGACCTGCTCGACGAGGTCGTGGGTCACAATCCCCAGTGGAACTTCGTGTTCGTCGGATCGGCGCACGGTGACCGGAGCATCCTGCGTCTGAACGCGTATCCGAACGTGCACTTTCTCGGGACGCGCCCGTTCGAGGAGGTGCGGCGCCTCGTCGAACACTTCGACGTGGGTCTGATACCCCACCTCGACGACGAGATGACGCGCTCGATGAACCCGCTCAAGGCCTACGTGTACGCGGCCGCAGGGGTTCCCATCGTCGCGACGCCGGTGTCCAACCTCGGTGAGCTGGCGAGCTTGGTCTCCGTCGCCGGGGGGCCTGGGCACTTCGCCGACGCCATCGCCCTCGCCCTCGCCGGGGGTCGTCGGACCGTCGACCGGGAGGCGCTCGCCCCCCACACGTGGGAGAACCGCATGAACATCGTCCTCGGGCTCATCGACGAAGCGATGGGTGTGGCGTCCCAGACCTCGCTCCGCGACGAGCGAGCGAGCGAACGGGACTCGCCCGATGGAACCTGAGACCCTTCCGGCGGGTCGCCGGTTCGGCATGGGCGTGGTCGGCGAGCTCGTCGAGCACGTTCGGTGGCTGCTGGGTGAGCGCCGGAACTGGATCTGGTTGCTGCCCGTGCTGAGCGTGGTCGCAGCCGCGAGCGAGGTCGTGCTCCTCGTGGCGATCGTTCGCTCGCTGCTGTTGCTGGTCGACGACTCGTCGTCGGTGCAGGTGACGCTGGGCCCGCTCAGCCAGCACCTCTCGCCCGCGCAGCTCCTGTGGGTCGCGGTCGCAGCGTCGCTGTTCTCGATCGCCTTCCGCACCGCGGACAGCATCATCGTGGGTCGCCTCGCCGCGCGCGCCGCCGCGCTGGCTCGCCACCGGCTGATCGACTCGTACTTCGCGGCCGATTGGCGGGGCATGGCTCGCCAGCGGGCCGGTCACCTCCAGCAGCTGCTCGGACAAAACGTCCAGGTGGCGTCGAACGCGGTGCCGCTGCTGGCGACAGTCCTCGCCGCCATCGTCAACCTGTGTGTGTACGGCAGCTTCGTGGCGTTGTCCTCTCCGGCCGTGTCGATCGTGTTCGTCGGACTCGGCAGCGTCGTGGTCGCCCTCTTCGCAGCGCTCCGCCGCCGAACCCGGGTCGTGGCCAAGAAGTCCCAGGCCGCGGTCCGCGACGTCCAGCTCACCGCGACCTCGCTGACCGCGTTGAACCGCGAGCTGCAGCTCTTCGACGTCCAGGACGCCGCTCGACGCGAACTCGAGTCGCTCAACGTCCTGGCCCGGCAGTCCCTGGGCCGCCTTCGCACCATGCAACGCCTGGTGCCGAACCTGTTCCAGCAGTTCGTGCTCCTGGGCGTGGTCGGACTGATCGTCGTGGCCCGCGCCCTGGGCACCGATGCCACCAGCTTCGGCACCGCCGCGATCCTGGCCGTT
This sequence comes from uncultured Acidimicrobiaceae bacterium, assembly GCA_963730345.1. Classification (GTDB taxonomy): domain Bacteria; phylum Actinomycetota; class Acidimicrobiia; order Acidimicrobiales; family Salinilacustritrichaceae; genus Salinilacustrithrix. Next base: position 165,372 of record CAVSRP010000037.1, on the reverse strand, counting down.
CGCTCACTGTCGTACCTCCAGCAGCTCAACACGAGCACCCAGAGCTACATCGAGGCGGGCCCGTTCCTCACCGAGATCCGCGACGCCGTGGACGTGCACACCGGCCTCGTCCGCCAACGGGGCTCGACCAGGCTCGACCAGGTGGGCCAACTCGAGCTGTCCGAGGTGAGCTTCGCCTACGACGCCGATCCCGTGCTCCACCGGATCTCGCTCCGCCTCGAGCCCGGGGAGTGGCTCGGCATCGTCGGACCGTCGGGTGGTGGCAAGTCCACCCTCGTCAACATCCTCGCCGGGCTCCTCGAACCGACCTGTGGCTCCTACGAGGTCAACGGCCGAGATGCCTCCAGCTACCTCGCCTCGTCGTGGGCATCGGCCTTCTCGCTGCTCACACAGGAGCCGGTCCTGATCCGTGGGACGCTGGCAGACAACGTCCGCTTCTTCCGTCCCGGCACGATCGGCGATGTCGAGGCCGCCGCCCGGCGAGCGGCGATCGAGGCGGACATCGACGCTCTCCCGGATGGATGGAACACCTACGTCGGCGATGGCGAGGCGAACCTGTCCGGCGGACAACGTCAGCGGGTGGCCCTGGCCCGGGCGCTCTTCGGCCACCCGCAGGTTCTCATCCTCGATGAGCCGACGAGCGCGCTGGACGTGGAGAACGAACGTCTTGTCGAGCAGTCCCTGTTCGCCCTCGAGCCCGATGCGATCGTGATCGTCGTGTCCCACCGGCCGACGTTGCTCGGTCGCTGCCACCGGTTCGTGGTCATCGAGGACGGTCGGATCGCCGCCGTGGGTGACCCCCACGACGTGTCCCTCGAACGCTACGTGGGCTCGATGGATCCGCCGCCCACCCCGCCCCAGAGATGACGTGCGCAGGCCGGCGCGGCCGGGAGGACTCGACATGACGTTCGTGCGGAAGGCGGTGGATCCGGTCGTCGCCAAGGTCGACGACCTGTGGCTGCGCAACCCCCCGATCATCGTGGTGGGAATGCATCGCTCCGGCACGTCGCTCGTCACTCGGCTGCTCGAACGCAGCGGCGTCTTCATGGGGCGCCCGCAGAGCTACAACGCCGAGGCCGTGTTCTTTCAACACGTGAACCGACAGATCCTGGAGTCCTTCGGGGCGTCGTGGCGATCGCTCGAGTCGTTGCCGTCTCCGGAACGCCTCGCTGGCCACGGCACGCCTCTTGATCGACGCCTCCGGGGCCAGTTGCGGCGCGGCCTCCTGCCCCGGTTCTGGGGGTTGTCGGCGCCCCGGTTGCGAGCGAGGGCCCGGCCGGCCTGGGGATGGAAGGATCCGCGGACCTCGGTCCTGCTCCCGATCTGGGCGCGGCAGTTCCCGAATGCCGCGGTCGTGCACGTCGTGCGAGACGGACGTGACGTGGTGGAGAGCTTGGCGGCGCGAGATGTGAAGCGCTTTGGATCGGAGCTCTTCGATCCCGCGGAGGAACGGGTCCGGATGGATCGTGATCTCGACCTCTGGGAGGCGTACGTGCGCCGCATCGAGTCCACCCGGGCGTTGTTCCCGTCGTGGTGCTCCGTGCGCTACGAGACGCTGCTGGCCGCACCCCGCGTGGAGCTCGACGCGCTGGTGGAAGGACTCCATCTTCGACCGCGTCACCCCCTCGATGCGATCCTCGAGATCGTCGGCAGCCCCACAGAGCGGGCCTCCGAGCCGCGGCACCGAACGTGGCGGGCGGCGGCAGCGTCGCGGTCGCCGCTCCTCGCCGAGTTGGGGTACGTCGTCGAGGATTGAGCTGCGCACGAGGGATCGTTTCGTGCCACGGCGAGCTGACGAGTCGACATCGGGTTCCTAGCCGGTGACGATCTGCGTCGCCGTCGTCCAGAGGCGGATGTCTGCCGCGTTGAGCTCGGCGATCTCCTGGCGCTCCTCGTCGGTCACCGGCCGCTTCGTGGGGTTGGCCCGGAGCCGTTCCAGCGCCGGCGGCTCGCCCCAATCCAACAACGCGGCGATCCGCCTCATCGACTCGTCCAGGTGTTCGACGACGCCCACGCCCTCGCCGATGGCACGGAGATGGCGATCGGCCAGCTCCGCCAGCTCATCGATGTTCCGGCGGCGGAGGTGGTAGAAACCGGCCAGCCGGCGAATCTGGCCGTTGGCGATTCCCCTGTCCGGGAGCCGGGCGAAGTCGAGGAGGGTCATGCCCGCCTCCATCTCGGCCCTCCAGGCGTTGTTCTCGGCGTGGTCGCGCAGGTAGAAGAACATCGAGATGACTCGCTCGACCGGGTCGCGGAGAAACGTCACGTAGGTCGTCTCGCCCGGGAGCAGGTGATGGACCCCGTAGAAGGTGTGTCCGGACACGAGCTCGGGCCGCCGCACCCGAGCCACCAGGGCGAGCCGCGCCAGATCCCGGAGGTGGTCGCCCGGTGGGATGTTGTAACGGCGGTCGTAGCGGGTGCGGGCATGGGTGACGAAGCTGGTCCCCGCCGTCTTGGGGAGGTGGAGGAACACGACGGGCATGCGGCGAGCATTTCACACCGTCCGCCGTCGAGCGGTGGGTCCGCTGCCACGCGATCGGAACGCAGACCACCTAACGTCGGTTCGTCGGGGGTTCTCCGGTACGACGCCGGAGGATGGGGCGGAGGTCGGAGCGGTGCGCGAACTGAACGTGGTCATGGAGGTCGGCCGGCTCGACGGCAACCACGTCGGTCGGGCGTATTGCCTGTGGATGCTGGCCCGTGAGCTCGGTCACCGATTCCGGGTCGTCGGCTCGGGCTCCCTGTGGGAACCGGTGCGAGGCAGCGCGTTCGCTGAGGACTGTGTCGAACGGGGCGACGCGCAGTCCGTCCTCGGCGCCGCCGACGTGGTGATCGCCCGCCAACCGCTTCCCGACACGTTGGGCCGCGCCATCACCTACGAGCGACCCCTGCTCCTCGACGTCGACGAACCCCTGTGGGAGCAACTGTTCGGATACGACCGGCGCCGACGGGCACGGGTGGTCGTCGGGAAGATCCGGAGGCGCCAGGATCCGCGGCCGCACCTCCAGATGCGACGTGTCGCCCGGCGGCTGCCCATCCTGGTCTCGAACCCGGCGCTCGAGGCGCTGTATCCCGGTGCGACGATCGTGCCCCACGTCCGGGCCGACCACGGGCCGTCGCGCCTGCCGGACGGCGACATGCTGCGAGTGGCATTCATCGGGACCTGGCGTTCGACGAAGGGCGTTGACCTGCTCCGGCGGGCGATCGCCCGGGTACCCGACGTTGAGTTGGTCGCCACGATGGAACCTCCCGTGGACGCCGGGCCACGGGAGCATTGGCTCGGCCAGACGACGCTCGAGGAGGGGCGGCGGCTCTTGCAGAGCTGTCACGTGGCCGCGGTGTTGTCGCAGGACACCCGGTGGACCAGGATGCAGCTGCCGGTGAAGCTCATCGATGCCATGGAGGGAGGTCGAGTCGTCCTGGCCAGCGATCTACCACCGATCCGATGGGCTCTGGGAGACTGCGGCGTCGTGGTGCGCCCCGGCGATGGGGAGGCGGTCGTCGGAGCCATCGAAGCGCTCCGCCACGCGCCGGATCTTCGGGCGACCGGTGCTCGTGCCCGGCAACGGTACGAGGAGCGATACCGCCCCGCCGTCGTCGCTCCGGCGTTCGACGGGGCCCTCCGACAAGCGCTGTGCCCATGAGCCATGACCACTCGGTCGGGGTCGTCGTCCCGGTGAGGGACCGGCCCGGACCTCTTCTTCGGGCCCTCCGTTCCGTGCGTGACCAGACGCTGCCCCCGGACCAGGTCGTTGTCGTGGATGACGGATCGACCGAGCCGGTCGCCGATCTCGATGCGACATCCGGGTGCGCCACCGTCGTGCGGTTGGAGACCTCGGTGGGTCCGAGCCGAGCGAGGAACGCGGGCATCGATCTGGTCGAGACCGAGTGGATCGCCTTCCTCGACTCCGACGATGTGTGGCATGCCGATCGTCTCCGCTTCGCTCAGTGCGTCCAGGGGCGCACGGGTGCCGACTGCATCGTCGACTCGTTCGAGGTCTCGCCGTCGAGCGACCCCGCTCGATCGATGGGGGTCTCCACGGCCCGACGGGTGAGCCCACGCACCGGAGGCCACCTGCTGGCAGGCCGCCTGGGACCGGTGGTCACGTCGTGCATCTACGTGCGGACCGCGCTCGCCCGTGAGCTTGGCTTCGACCCCGAACTCGCCGCTCTCGAAGATCTGGATCTCGTCGTTCGTGCCGTGGAGGCGGGCTTCGAGGTCTGGCGCACCGATGCTGCTGTCGTTCGCAAGTCCATCAGCGACGTCCGGCAGTTCAACCACCGTCGCGCCCGTGCGGCCCGAACGCGTCTGCGAGCCCGGCACCGAACCGTCCTGGGGAGCGCACCGGGGGCGGATGTCCGGTTCCGCCTGCAGATCGTCAGGGGACGCCTCGAGGAGTCCAGCGGCCTGTCGGCCCGACTCGCGATCCAGTCGCTGCGCTTCGTGCTCGGCTTCGACCGGTTGGTGTGGTCCGTCGCGCTGCGCCGGAACGAGCAACGCCTGGAGCTTCCGGTGTCACGGGCCAGGGACCGCCCGAGCGTCCTGTTGGTGCTTCCCAACATGGAGGTCGGAGGACTGCAGGTGGCCTCACTCCGGGTGTTGGAACAGCTCGAGGCGCACCACGGTTGGGACGTGACGCTCGTCGCGCTCCGTGGCGAATCCGCGACACAGACGTCCAGGATTCCGGTGTCCGGGCCCGGGACCCGGGAGAACCTCGTCCCCGAGGACCTGCGGCTTCCCGGGCGAGCCGATCGCGGTCTCCGAGCCCTGGTCGTCGGTGCGACGCGGCTCCGCGCCGTGGTCGATCGCGTCCACCCCGATGTCGTGCTGTCGGCCACGTTCGAATGCGATCTCGTCGCCCGGTCGGCGCGACGCTGGCTGCGCGCCGACGGCGTGATCCACGTCAGCTACCTGATCAACACGACGTACGAACCGGAGGTCTTGCGCCTCGTCGGACGCAGGCGGTGGCGACCGTTGCTGGTTCGGCTCACGGACGCGATCTCCGGTCGGATCTTCACCGACCACTACGTCGCGATCTCCTCTGCGGTGGCCGAGTCGGCGCACCAGCGGATGTTCATCGCACGTGACCGCATCACCGTCATACCCCGGGGTGCACCGGCCGCTCCCGATCGGGTGCGCCAACCGCGCGACGATGAAGCGGTGCTGCGGCTGGTCACCGGCGGGCGGTTGGTGCCGCAGAAGGGCTTCGACGCCCTGGTGGAAGGTGTCTGCCAGGCCCAGGAGGACGGTGTCGCGGTCACTTTGTCGATTTTCGGCGACGGTCCACTTCGTTCCGGACTCGAGGAGCTCGCGGCGCGGGGCTCGGAAGGCAGCATCACGCTGCACGGCACGGTCGAGCACTTCCCTGATCGCCTCGCCGCGTACGACGTGTTCTGCCTCCCGTCGCGGTGGGAGGGCTTCGGCAACGCGCTCCTCGAAGCCATGCACCGCGGGATGCCCGTGGTCGTGTCCGACCTTCCCGTGCTCCGCGAGGTGACGGGTGGGAGGGCGCTCCGGTTCGTGGCCCCGGGTTCGGCATCGGCATGGGCGCAGGTGATCCGCGAGCTGTCCGACCTCCGGCCGTCGTTCGAGGCATCCGGGCGAGCCATGGCGGACCGGGCCCGCGCCGAGTACACCGTGGAGCGAGAGAGCCGATCTGTCGATCTGGTGTTGCGCCGGCTGATCGGTGGGACCCGTGGTTCGGCAGACGAGGACGGGGCGTCATGAGCGTTCGGGGCCGCGTGCGGTCGCTCGTGAACCGTTCGAGCACGATCGCCTCGAAGCCCGTCCCCGGCGCGCTGCTGGACGGCGGAAAGGCGGTGGAGCACGCAATCGCGGTGCCGTTCCTGCGCGATCGACTACCCACCCTGCTGTCGTTGGGATCGTCGCACGGCGGCACGACGTGGCTGTGGGCGCAGCTGGTAAAGCACCCGCAGATCAGCGGGGAGCTCAAGGAGACCGTGTACTGGAACTTCCGGTACCACCGTCGACCGCTGTGGTGGTACGCCCGGCTCTACGAACGGGGCACACCGGTCCGGGTCGACATGTCTCCCAACTACCTGCTGCTCCACCCGAAGCGGATCGCCGCGGTGCGCCGACTGCTCCCGGACCTGCGCTTCGTCTTCATTGGCCGTGATCCGGTGGAGCGAGCGTGGTCCACGATCCGACGCAAGCTGCCACCCGAGCAGTGGACCCTCGCTGCCATCGATCGTCAACTCTCGTGCTTCCCGGGGCGAGCCAGCATGGCGGAGATCGAGGCGAGTCAGTTCCACCTCGGCCTCGCCAACTGGCTGTCGGTCTTCCCTCGCGATCGAGTCCTGGCCCTGTCGTTCCGGCACATCGCCGAATCCCCGGTCGCGTTGCTCGAGCGCGTGTTCGACTTCGTTGGCGTCGATTCGGGCCGGTTCGATTGGACTGAGGTCGGGGACCAGATCAACCGAGGTCCGGACTGGGTCGACATGCCGCCAGAGGTCCGCCAGTTCCTCGAGGAGCGTTACCGCGGTGTCCGCGAAGCCACCGAGGAACTGGTCGGTCCCCTCGACTGGTGACGGACGCGATCGCTCAACCGATGGGCACCGGTAGACCGTCGTCGACCCGCGCCTGGAGCCAGGCGTGCACCAGCCACAGGCTGTAGTCGGGGCTCGAGTCCGGAGGGGGACAGTCGCTGGCGGTCCCGATGCGCTGCTGGGTCTCGACGTTGGTGAACCGGTTGTCACGGATCTCGACTTCGCAGCCCTCCCTCGTCTCGACCGCGATGCCACCGTGTCGACCGTCGAAGGTGTTCTCGTTGCCGGTCACGACCACGCGGTCGTAGCGGATGAGGGTGAACAGGGCATGCGGCGACCCGAACTTCTGCGTGCTCCGGTTGCCCTGGATCAGCACCGAGCCGCGGCGGGTACCGGCCGGCGCCTTCATGTGGATCTCCATCTCCCCGGTCAGCTCGTTGTCGACGATGGAGACGTCGTCGAACGTCGATCCGCGGCCGTGCCCGGACACGAAGTTCAGGCGGGCGGGGCCGACGCGGTTGTCCTGGATACGCACGTGTTCGATGGGCCACTTACTGTTGGGTTCGAGGTCGAAGGCCGATCGGCGGATCTCGTAGATGTCGTTCCCCTGCACGAAGACGTTACGGCCCGAGGTGATCGCGATCCCCTGGCGCCCCGTGTGGTGGATCGAGCAGTGCCGGACGATGATCCGTTCGGCACCCTGTCCGATGTAGATCCCGTCCCCGTAGGTCTTCGACAACTCGCAGCCGGTGATCGTGACATCGGTCGACTTCTGGATCTCGATGGCATGCTGTGCCTCCAGGCCGGCCTGGTACGCGTCGTCGCTCCGCCCTCCCGCAGCGTTCGCACCCCGGACGACAAGGTCTCGGATGTCGATGTCTCGCCGATTTCGTGATGTAGAGGTGGGCACGATGGCGGGGCCACCGGTGCTTGAGCTCGGGGTACGGCGTCGCATCGGATCCGTCGGTGTTCGCCACCAGCCGCGAACCGTTGAACTGGAGCACGAGGTGGTGCCGGCCGTCGATGGCCACGGTCCCCTCGACCCGGTACTGCTTGTCGTCAGGGAACGAGATCGTCGCGCCGTCTGGGACGCTGGCGATGAAGGCGTTCAGCTGATCGGTGACGTCGTGGCGCCCACGACTGTCGATGGATCGCGGTACCTCGTAGATGTCCGCCGAGCGCGGGGTCGCGGCCGAGGCCTTCGTCTCGGCTCGGGCTCGGCCCGGAGCAGGCACGACAACAAGACTCGCCACCAGCAGGAGGAGTAGAGGACCCCAGAGAGTCCAGTGGGTCGTCTTTGTCACCGCGTGCCGCATGGATGCAGTGTCGGCCTGTCGTGGCGCGGTCTTGAGCGCGCCACCCGCACGTGTCGCACGATCCGTCCTGCGGGGAGACGCAGCGTGGCCGGGTGAGCAGCATGGTCACCGGACCTGAGCGTCTTCGTCACGATTTCTCCCGTTTCCTGGCGAATCCGTTCCTTCACGTGATGTTGATCGTGGCCAGGAGGCTGTATTGATGGTGGACGACACGCAGCCCGCGGGAGTGAGGCGGCGCGCGGGACGAGAGCGGGGGTGAATGGTCGACAAGGCGCAGGGTTCGGGCGAATGCGAATCCCAGACGCGTCGACGGTTCGTGGCCGCAGGTGGAGCGACCGTCGCCGTCGCGTGGTCCGCACCGGCGATCCTCGGCGTCAGCCGTGCCGCCGCGGCAGCAAGTCCGCCGCCCGACGACGCAACCGACGACTCGGAGGTCCCCGTCGATCCAATCGATCAGGAGCCGCCGAGCCTTCCCGCGCCCACAGGAGGGGTCGAATCGTCGTCCGGGCAACCTGGGTCCGGGGGGTCCGACGCCGACGAAGTCTCGGCTCCGTTGCCGGGGTACTCCGCTCCCGATGTGCTCGGCGACGCGGTGGTCAGGTCGTCGACTGACAGGTCGTTGCGAGGCAACCTGAACGGCACCTCGTCTGCCACAACGCTGCCGGTCACCGGGGTCGAAGCGGAGGCGTTGGCGCGTGTCGGCGTCGGGACGATCGCAAGTGGTGTGATCGTGAAGCACGTATCCGAGCGATGGCAGGGTGTTCGGGTGACCGAAAGCGACGAGCACCCCGCCTGACGCCGGGGCGGCGTCTCCACCTCGGTCGTCCACATCAGCTGGCCGCCCGGCTGGCGGGAACGTCACAACTGCGATGCCGCGGCAGCCGATTCGCAGTCGCACCTTGTTGCGAGTCGATCGCGCTTCCGTTACGGGTGGTCACCGAGTGTGCTCTGATCGTGATAGTTACCGCACGTTCCGTGTGAAACGGGTCACAGCACACCGCGGGATCGTTTGCTGGAGTGGGTTGTGTGGGTTGACTTGCGCACTATCGCCCCGTTGCGGCCGACGAGCATCTGGTTACCTTGAGGATTGACATGCGACAGGGCGGGTCGCTGGATCAGATGTGGCAATACGTCGCGTTGTGGACGGGGGGAAACCGGAGTTGACCATGGATCGACTGGGGACGAGCGAGTGGGTGGAACGGATTCGCGTTCGGGGCCGGGCGGGACCAACTCGGTGGCTCATCATGGCCATGGACGCGTTGATCTGGGGGGCCGCGATCCCTGCGGGTGTGCTGGTTCGCCTCGATCTCAACCTGGATCAGGTCAGCGTCGTCGCGCTGGTCGTGATGGCGCTGGTGGCGGTCGGTGTGAACGCTGGCTTTGGTTTGCTGGGTGGTGCGTACGGCGGCCGATGGCGGGTGGGTTCCATCGACGAAGCGATCGGGCTGGGGTTGCTCGTGGGCCAGGTCACCGCGGTGCTCCTCGTCGTGACCGTCGCTTCCGGCCGGCCGTTGCCGATCGGGGCCGTGCTCGCCTCGGGCGGGGTCGCCCTGCTTGCCATGAGCATCACGCGGGTGACGTGGCGCACGGTGGCCGAGTCGACGCTGCCCTCCGACACCAGCCGCCCGACCCTCGTGTTCGGAGCTGGTGAGGCCGCAGCGCAGGTGATCACCGCCATGCTCATGGATCCGGAGCGCACGTTCCGCCCGGTCGCGATGCTCGATGATCACCCGGGGCGGTCCCGGCGGTCGATCCGCGGTGTCAAGGTGGAAGGAAACCGGGAGGCACTGCTCGAAGTAGCGGGGCGTCGCCGCGCCGAGGTGCTGCTGATCGCGACGCCCGGGGCCGACTCGGCCACTGTCCGGGAGTTGAGCGCACTCGGCGCCGCCGCCGGGCTCGAAGTCTTGGTGCTGCCGGCTGCGGCCGAGTTCTACGGCACGCTCGGCATCAGCGACATTCGGTCGGTCACTGAGGCGGATCTCCTCGGGCGCCCCCCGGTCCAGACCGACCTGCACCTCATCGCGGGCTATCTCACCGGCCGGACGGTCTTGGTCACCGGAGCCGGCGGCTCGATCGGCTCCGAACTCTGTGGCCAGCTGTATGCTCTCAATCCTGCGCACCTCGTGATGCTGGATCGTGACGAGTCGGGGCTGCACTCTGTGCAGTTGTCCTTGACGGGAAGGGCGATGCTCGATTCAGAGGAGGTCGTGGTCGCGGACATCCGTGACCACGACCGGATCCTGCAGGTCTTCGAACGGTGGAAGCCCGACGTTGTGTTCCACGCCGCCGCCCTCAAGCACCTCCCACTGCTCGAGATGTATCCCGACGAGGGTGTGAAGACCAACGTCGAGGGCACGTTGAACGTGCTCAACGCAGCGGCTGCTGTGGGCGTGTCCCGCTTCGTCAACATCTCCACCGACAAGGCCGCTGATCCGACCAGCGTCCTGGGCTACACGAAGCGGATCGCCGAACGGCTCACCTCCCATTTCGGATGCACCCACGAGGGCACCTACCTCTCCGTACGCTTCGGGAACGTGCTCGGCAGTCGTGGCTCGGTGCTCACCGCCTTCCGCGAGCAGATAGACAGCGGTGGCCCGTTGACCGTGACCCACGAGGAGGTCACCCGCTACTTCATGGTCGTCGAGGAGGCGGTCCAGCTCGTGATCCAGGCCGGTGCCATCGGATCCGATGGCGAGGTGATGGTGCTCGACATGGGGAAGCCCGTGAGCATCAATGATGTCGCCAAGCAGATGATCGCGGCCGCCGACCAGCCGATCGAAGTGTGTTACACGGGACTGCGCCAGGGGGAGAAGCTGCACGAGGTCCTGCTCGGCGTCGACGAACCCGACATCCGGGCAGCACACCCGCTGATCTCCCACGCCAGTGTGCCGCCCCTCGACCCCCTCGAAATCCAGTATCTGTGCGACGGGTCGATGAGCGACCGTGACGTGATGATCGGCCTGTGCGCCAACCGAGCTCGACACTGGTCGATCGATCTGTGGTCGGAGCACCCGGTCGCGGTTGCCCGCGAGCGGGATGACCAGCTGATCGACGTGACAGACGACGCCCAGGTCCCCGTGCACATTCGACTGGCCAAGCCGGATCTCGGCGAGGAGGAGGTCGAGGCCGTCCGCCAGGTGTTCTCGAGTGGCATTCTGACCAACGGACCGCGGACCGCTGATTTCGAGCGGGAGTTCGCTCGTCGACACGAGGTCCACCACGCCGTGGCCGTCGCCAACGGGACGATCGCGTTGCAGGCGATGTTCCGCGGTCTGGGCATCGGCCCCGGTGACGAGGTCATCGTGCCGTCGCTCACCTTCATCTCGTCCGCGACGTCGATCAGTCATGTGGGGGCCACCCCGGTGTGGGTCGACGTCGATCCGGTGACCCTGAACATCGATCCCGCACACGTCGTGGAACGGATCACGCCCCGGACCAAGGCGGTGCTCGCGGTGCATTACGGCGGGCAACCCGCCGACATGGCCATCCTCGCCGACATCTGCGACTCCCATCGGATCATCCTGCTCGAGGACGCCGCCGAGGCGGTCGGAGCCCGGTACCAGGGACGGTCCGTGGGGGGTCTCGGCCGTGCCGCGATGTTCAGCTTCACGCCCACGAAGAACATCACCACCGGCGAAGGGGGTGTCGTCACGACCAATGACACGGACCTCGCCCGCCGGCTGCGGCTGCTCCGCAATCATGGTCAGACCGCGCTGTACCGCCATGACAGCCTCGGCTACAACTGGCGAATGACCGAGATGCAGGCGGCGATCGGCTCGGTTCAGCTCCGGAAGCTCGACGGGATCCTGGAGCGCAAGCGGGCGAACGCATCGTGGATGACCGAGCGCCTGTCCGACGTCCCCGGGGTGCGGACCCCCGGGGCCCGGCCAGACGTCGAGCACACGTACATGCTCTACACGCTCCAGGTGGACGGCAGCCGTGAGCGGTTCCTCAGTTGCCTGCTTCGCAACGGAATCGAGGCGCGTGTGTACTTCCCGCCGGCGCACCGTCAGAGCGTCTTCCGCGACTTCGATGCTTCCCTGCCCGTCACCAACCAGATCGCCGAGCGCATCCTCTCGATTCCGATCCATGCCGGCCTGTCGGTCGACGAGCTCGAGGAGATCGCATCGACGATCGAAGCCACGGCGCGTGACCTCGAGCGCGGACGGAGCCGGAGGGGTCGGGCGGTCGCCGCCCCCTGAGCCTTCATCGCGGACCGACCGGGACCGGTCGGTACAGTGCGGCTCCCCGTCAGTGCCGAGCGCGAAGAGGTGGCGAGTGGTCGATGTCGAGTACCTCGGTGATCAGCATCTGCGGGTGGGGGATGCGACGTTCTCGTTCGGCTATCCCCTCCCGAATGACGCATCCGCGCTGACGCCCCCGGTGTGCAAGCCGCGCGTCCTGATCGACCAGCTCGCTGCGGTGATCGAGCGCGTGCAGCCCGACCGGATCATCGAGCTCGGGATCTTCCGCGGAGGGAGCGCGGCGCTCATCGCCATGCTGGCCAGCCCGGAGAAGATGGTCGCTGTCGAGCTCTCACCCGATCCGGTGGATCCGTTGCGCGAGTTCCTCGAGGAGCGCGGACTGGGCACGGCCGTGGTTCCGTACTACGGCGTGGACCAAGCTGACGCGACGAAGTTGGCCGGGATACTCGACCGGGAGTTCGGCTCGCGTCCGATCGACTTCGTCATCGACGACGCGTCGCACCTGTACGAGCCGACTCGTTCCAGCTTCGAGTTGATCTTTCCCCGCCTCCGCACGGGAGGTGTGTACGTGATCGAGGACTGGGCGGTGCGGCACTCCCTCGCGGTCACCCTGGTCGACTCGGTCGACGGCCGAGCGCCGGGCTGGAGAAGGCTCCTCGACGACCTGACCCGTCGGTGCACGCCAGACGATCCGGCCCTGGCCACGCTCGACGCGGCCGATCCCGATCGTGGGGCGCTGGTGGGCATGTCTCGCCACGTCGCGCGGCGAGACCGGTACCGGCCGCTGTCGCGCCTGGCTCTCGAACTCGTCCACCTCGCCGCCGAGTCGGTTGACATCGTCCGGCGCGTCGAGGTGACCCAGGGGTGGATCGAAGTCGAGCGCGGCGCAGGTCCGATCGCGGGCGAGCCCTGGCTCGACCACAACTCGATGGACCTGTTCGGGTCCCTCACCGACTGACGGGCCCGCGATCCGGTCGGCGTGCCGTTCTCTCGTCACGGCACCTGGTCGTCGGGGAGACAGGATTCGAACCTGCGACCCCCTGCTCCCAAAGCAGGTGCGCTACCGGACTGCGCCACTCCCCGTGGAACGCCGTCCGACGTTACACAGCGATCCGGTCGGCCCGGCATTCGATCGGGCCCAGCCGGCTCAACCTCCGTAGCGGGCGTAGGCCTTCTGGAAGTACTCGGCGCTCGAGGCCAGATTGACCGCCAGCGTCACGTCGCGCCCGTTGGTCAGCTCGTTCGTCCACGTGACGAGTCCCCCGGTGTCCGGCGGCCGTTTGAGCAGGTGGAGGTACAGGTTCGTCACCCTGGTCCGTCGTGACTCGTAGGACTGGTAGAAGCGGAGGGCGATCGTCGCTCGAGGGGTGCCGCTGTCGGCCAGCGCCGTCCAGGCGTCGAGGCCCCCGGTGTCCGGCTCCCGCTCGAGGATCTCGCGGTACAGGTCGGCGATCCAGGCCCGGTTCGTGCTTCCCGCGTTCTTGAAGTACTCCGATGACGCATAGATGCGGGCGGCGACCTCGGCCGAGGTCGCCCCTCCATCGATGGCGTCGAGCCAGTTCTGCTTGCCGGTCGGATCGGCGGCTCGGCCCAGCGTGGCGAGGTAGTAGCTGTCGATCACCTGGCCCACGTAGATGTCGGAGTCGCCGAAGCGGGCCACGTAGCTCCGGCGGGAGAGCTGGCCCGACTGCAGCTCACCGAGATCGGTGGTCGTCTCCGTGGGGGTCGGGAAGAAGCGGAGGAAGTCCCGGTACACGGCGGTGATGAAGGACTCGACCTGGGTGCTGACCTCCAGGCCCCAGCCGAAGTCGGCGAGCATGGCCTGGGTCAGTGCCGGGACCGACAGCTGGGACTCGCCGTTGCCGATGAACGGGGTCATGAGGGCGTCCTGGTAGGTCCGCTCGTCGACGTGGCTGGTCGAGGTGCCGGCCACGTAGGTGGATGGCGCATAGATCTCGGGAAAGAAGCCGCCGTCGGCCACGATGCCTTCGGGGCCGCCCCAGAGGACCCGGGTTGTGAGGGCGGTGGCCAATTGGGTCGGCGTCAAGCTCACGAGCGGGGTCTGGGACGAGTTCAGCAACAGGCTGTCGTAGGCGAGCGGGAAACCCTGGATGGTCATGGTCGCCGTGGAGCCGGCCATGGTCGCCAGGGTGGTGTGGCCGAGACCGTGGGCGAGCTCGTGGAGCGCGAGGGTGAGCAGCGAGATCTGGTTCGACGGCACCGCGCCGTCCGCCCCTTCGTAGAAGTTGTAGTCCGACGAGATCTGGACGTCGATCTCCGCGGTCGACGGGTCCAGGTCGCGGCTGGCGAACTGGTTCGCCTCCGCCGGGACGTACCACACGTTCTGTCGTGGGAAGCTGAGGTCGTTGGCGTAGATGTCGGTGGGCGTGGCCCCACCGAGGATGCCTGGGTCACCGAAGTGCGTGGCCGTCACGTCGACATGGATCGGTACCTCGACCTCGAGCACCGACGACCAGATGCCCGCAGCGGCGACGAAGACTGCTCGTTTGGCCGCATCGACGCTGGGATCGAAGTCGAACAGGAAGTCGTCGTTCGGCGGTGCGGTGAACGTCGTCGGCGTGGAGGTGGAGGTCGTCGGCGTGGAGGTGGAGGTCGTCGATGTCGAGGTCGTCACGGCATTCCCGCGGGCGTGTTGCTCCACCGGCGGGCGAGCGGACGGACGGGCGTAGGTGTAGGCGAAGCCCGGCCCTCGCCCGGTGTGCTGCGGTACGGGTGGCGTGGCCTTCGAGCCCGCGCTCGCCGGCAGCATGCCGACGCCGAGCACGGCGGTCAGGATCAGTGCCGCCGAAGCCAGTTGTCGCTGCATCTCGTGTCTCGAATCGCCGTGGCGCATCGGCCGGATCCACCCGGGAAACAGCATGGCACCCGCCGGGTCCTGCGTCCGCGCACATCGCCGTTGTCAGATACGGGGGCGAGCAGGGGCGTCGGTACACTGGCCGATCCGTATGTACATCGATTCGCACTTCGATCCCCGGCCCCGCTCCCTCCCGTCGGAGCGTCCGATCGTCAAGGAGACAGCTCGGTGAATTCCACCGTCGAAGCCCTCGAGGGCAACAAGGTCAAGGTCACCGTCTCCGTCGACGAGGACGAGTTCGAGACCGACATCGATGCCGCGTTCAAGCGCATCGCCCAGGAGGTGAACCTGCCGGGGTTCCGACGCGGCAAGGCACCTCGCAAGTTGCTCGAGGCCCGGCTCGGCCTCGGTGTGGCCCGTGAAGAGGCGCTGCGGGAGGCCCTGCCCAAGTACTACGCCGAGGCCGTCGTGGAGCACGAGGTCGACGTGATCGCCGCGCCCGAGCTCGACGTCACCGCCGGTCAGGAGGAGGGCCCCATCACCTTCGACGCCGTGGTCGAGGTCCGTCCGGTGGTCGCCATCGCCGGCTACGACGGCCTGCGGGTCACGATGCCATCTCCGGTGCCGAGCGACGAGGAGATCGACGCCCAGATCGACCGGATGCGCACCCTCGACGCGACGGTCGAGACCGTCGACCGGCCGTCCGCCGAGGGCGACACGGTCGTCATCGACATCGTCGGCACCCTCGACGGTGAGGAGCAGGACGGTCTCACCACCGACGACTACAACTACGAGATCGGCTCCGGCGTCATCACGCCCGAGGTCGACGAGCAGCTCACCGGTGCCTCGGCGGGCGACGAGCTCGACTTCGACGCCACCCACCCCGACGAGGACGAGGAGCGCCAGCTCCACTTCTCCATCGCGGTGAAGGAGGTCAAGGCCAAGGTCCTGCCCGAGCTCACCGACGAATGGGCGGCGGAGAACTCCGAGTTCGAGACGCTCGAGGAGCTCCGGGCCGATCTCGTCGAGCGCGTCACCACGGTCCGCAAGGCTCAAGGCGCCGACCAGCTCCAGGACAAGGTGGCTCACG
This sequence comes from uncultured Acidimicrobiaceae bacterium, assembly GCA_963730345.1. Classification (GTDB taxonomy): domain Bacteria; phylum Actinomycetota; class Acidimicrobiia; order Acidimicrobiales; family Salinilacustritrichaceae; genus Salinilacustrithrix. The sequence continues at coordinate 149,439 of CAVSRP010000037.1, read as the reverse complement.
CCCTCGCCGAGCTCGTCACCGACGACGTCCCCGAGGCCCTGGTCAGTGGCGAGCTCAACGGCCGCCTCCAGGATCTCGGCATGCGTCTGCAGGCCCAGGGCATGGAGCTCGAGCAGTACCTGATGCTCACCGGCCGCACCCAGGAGCAGCTCATCGACGAGCTCCGCGAGTCCGCCGAGGTGAGCGCCCGGGTCGATCTCGCTCTTCGTGCCGTGGGCGTGGCCGAGGGCATCGAGTGCACCGACGACGACGTCGACGCCGAGATCGAAGCCGTGGCCGAGCGGGTCGGCGAGAAGCCGGCCAAGGTTCGCAAGCAGCTGGAACGGAATGACCAACTGCCTGCGGTACGCTCCGACATCAACAAGCGCAAGGCGCTGGAGTGGCTGCTCGACAACGTCGAGATCGTCGACGAGAACGGCGATCCCGTCGACCGGAGCCTCTACGAGCACCACGACCACGATCACGATCACGACGACGAGCCCGAGACGGACGAGACGGAAACGGATTAGCGAATGACTCCCGAGCAGGTCGCACAGCACGGCAGCGTGATCCGCAACTATCTCGTGCCGACGGTCGTCGAGTCGACCAACCGCGGTGAGCGGGCCTACGACCTGTACTCCCGGCTGCTCAAGGAGAACATCATCTTCCTCGGCACGCCGATCGACGATGGCATCGCCAACCTGGTCTGCGCCCAGCTGCTGCACCTCGAGTCGGAGAACGCCGACAAGGACATCAGCATCTACATCAACTCACCGGGCGGCGACATCACCGCCCTGTTCGCGATCTACGACACCTTGTCGTTCATCCGCAACGAGATCAGCACCATCTGCTTCGGGCAGGCGGCCTCGGCCGCCGCGGTGCTGCTGGCCGCGGGCACGCCTGGCAAGCGCCTGGCGCTGACGCACTCGCGCATCTTGCTCCACCAGCCGTGGGGCCAAGGCGGTGGTCAGGCCACCGACATCGAGATCCAGGCACGCGAGATCATGCGGATGCGTGACCTGCTCAACCACATCCTGGCCGAGCACACCGGTCAGACGGTCGAGAAGATCGAGGCCGACACCGACCGAGATTTCGTGATGACCGCGCAGGAAGCACTCGAGTACGGCATCATCGACGAGGTGATCAGCCGACGGGCCGTGGCCGACACGGCGGGACCCATCAGGGCCAACTGAATCAGGGGGACACGCGGTGGCCAAGTTCGGAGACGGGGGAGAGCTCCTCAAGTGCAGCTTCTGCGGCAAGTCGCAGAAGCAGGTCAAGAAGCTGATCGCCGGCCCTGGGGTCTACATCTGCGACGAGTGCATCGATCTCTGCAACGAGATCATCGAGGAGGAGCTGGCCGAGACGTCGGACTTCGCCTTCGACGAGCTGCCTCGTCCCAAGGAGATCTTCGAGTTCCTCGAGGAGTACATCGTCGGGCAGACCGCGGCGAAGAAGATCCTGTCCGTCGCGGTCTACAACCACTACAAGCGGATCGAGTTCGGCCACAACACCGTCCACGACGACGTCGAGGTGGCCAAGTCCAACATCTTGTTGCTCGGTCCCACCGGATCGGGCAAGACGTTCCTCGCCCAGACGTTGGCTCGATTGCTCAAGGTGCCGTTCGCCATCGCTGATGCCACCGCGCTCACCGAGGCCGGCTACGTGGGTGAGGACGTCGAGAACATCCTGCTCAAGCTGATCCAGGCCGCGGACTACGACGTCAAGAAGGCCGAAACCGGCATCATCTACATCGACGAGATCGACAAGGTCGCTCGCAAGTCGGAGAACCCGTCGATCACCCGCGACGTCTCCGGCGAAGGCGTACAGCAGGCGTTGCTCAAGATTCTCGAGGGAACGACGGCATCCGTGCCGCCCCAGGGGGGCCGCAAGCATCCCCACCAGGAGTTCATCCAGATCGACACCGGCAACATCTTGTTCATCTGCGGCGGGGCGTTCGCCGGCATCGAACGGATCATCGAGTCCCGCAAGGGGCACACCGGGGTCGGCTTCGCGGCCGAGATCCGGGCCAGCCGCGACATCGACGCATCCGAGCTGCTCCAGGACGTGCTGCCCGAGGACCTGGTGAAGTTCGGCCTCATCCCCGAGTTCATCGGCCGGCTGCCGATCATCGGCGCGGTCGGCCATCTCGACCACGAGGCGCTCATCGAGATCCTCACCGAGCCCAAGAACGCGCTGCTCAAGCAGTACCAGAAGATCTTCACCTACGAGGACGTCGAGCTCGAGTTCACCGACGAGGCCCTGGTGGCGGTGGCCGACCAGGCCCTGCTGCGAGGTACCGGGGCCCGGGGCCTGCGGGCCATCCTCGAAGAGGTCCTCCTCGACATCATGTACGACATCCCCAGTCGCACCGATGTGGGCAAGGTCGTCATCGATCGCGACGTCGTCCTCGACAAGGTCAACCCCACGATCGTGCCCCGCGACGCCAAGGTGTCGAGACCAAAGCGGGCTGCGTCCTGATCCGCGGCCCCGGACGAGGAGGAAGCGCCAGCGCCTCGTCCGGCAGAGAGCCGAAGCGTGCGAGGCGACCGCAGCAGCACGGCATCCTGAACTTCGCCGACGCGCTCGCCTATCTCGACGAGCACATCAACCTCGAGGCGGCGGCGACGAGTCCCACTGCCGGGGCAGTGCACGGCCTGTCGCTCGAGCGCATGCGTGGCATCGTCGACGTGCTCGGGGATCCGCAACTCGCGGCGCCGATGATCCACATCACCGGTACCAACGGCAAGGGCTCCACCGCCCGCATGATCGCCGCCCTGCTGGCGGAGCACGGCCTGACCGTCGGGACCTACGCCAGCCCGCACCTGGAGTCGATCACCGAGCGCCTCCGCCGCAACGCCGAGCCGATCAGCGAGCAGGACTTCGCCGGCGTCATCGACGAGATCGCCGCGGTCGAATCGCTCTTCCCTGCTCGGCCGAGCTACTTCGATCTGTTGACCGCGGCGGCGTTCACCTGGTTCGCCCGTGAAGCCGTCGATGTCATGGTCGTGGAGGTCGGACTGCTCGGACGCTTCGACTCCACCAACGTCGGTCGGGCCGACGTGGCCGTCATCACCAACGTGACCCGTGACCACACCGATGGCCGGGGGGAGTGGCGCCGGGCGATCGCGTCGGAGAAGGCCGGCATCATCGAGGACGGCTCGGCGGTCATCATCGGAGAGACCGATCCCGACCTGGTCGAGATCTTCCGGGCCGAGGGCGGGGCCCTCCACTGGGTGCGCGGCGAGCACTTCGGGGTGCGAGGGTCCACGGTGGCGGTCGGTGGCCGCCTGGTCGATCTGTTCACGCCCAACGGCGGAGTCGACGGCCTGTACCTGCCGGTCCACGGCGCCCACCAGGCCGACAATGCCGCCATCGCGGTCGCCGCGGTCGAATCGTTCTTCGGGCGCCGCATCGCGCACGACGTCGCGACGGGGGCGATGCTCGGGTTGGAGCTTCCCGGTCGGTTCGAGGTGGTGGCCCGCCAGCCCCTGGTGGTCCTCGACGGCGCTCACAACGCCGGCGGGGCTCGCGCCTTCGTCAAGACAGTTCGCGACGAGTTCACCGTCGCGGGTGACACGACGTTGGTCCTCGGCATGCTCCGGCGCTCGGACCTGTCCGACGTGCTCGCCACCCTGGTCGAGATCGAACCCCACCGGGTCGTGTGCACTCGTCCCGACTCGCCCCGGGCGGCCGATCCCGACGAGTTGCGCCGCGCGCTGCGGGCGCTGCGGCCTGATCTCGAGGTCGTGGTGGTGGACGACGTCGGCACCGCGGTCGAGACCGCGGTGCGCGCCGCGTTCGACGACGACGCCGTCTTGATCGCTGGTTCGCTCTACACCGTGGGCGCGGCGCGCACCGCCTGCCGTCGCCTCGGGCTGCTGGGCCGCTGAATCCCGGGGCACGGTCCCGGACCCCGAGCACGCCTCCGGGCACCTTGGGTTGCCCCCGGCTGTGCCCCTACGCTCCCCGGCCGTGAACCGGACCTTCGTCATGTGCAAGCCCGATGCCGTCGAACGCGGCCTCGTCGGCGAGATCATCAGCCGCCTGGAACGAAAGGGCCTCACCCTCGTCGCGGCCGAGTTCCGCACGGCCAACCGAGAGTTGGCCGAGGCCCACTACGACGAGCACAAGGAACGCCCCTTCTTCGGCGAGTTGGTCGAGTTCCTGACCCGGGGCCCGGTCATGGCGATGGTCGTCGAGGGCCCGGCCGACAACACGTTCTCGATTTGTCGCACCCTGATCGGCAAGACCAGCGTGGACGAGGCCCAGCCGGGTTCGATCCGCGGCGACTTCGCCACCACCACCACCGAGAACCTGGTCCACGGCAGCGACTCCCACGAATCGGCCGAGCGAGAGATCGGGCTCTGGTTCCCGGCTCTCTGAGCGGCCCCGATATTGCAGTTGAGTGACAGTTCGTTACCATGGTGAAACCTCCCGCGATGGGATGGTCGTCGTCGGTGGTGAGAGGGCAGCATTCGGGCCCACCCGGTACCATGCCGACTGAACCGGCGCAGGCCCTGCTCGCACCCGATCGGTGATCTCCCCATGTCCGAGAACGTCTTCAGCTCACTGATGGGTCGTGACATGGCGGTCGACCTCGGCACCGCCAACACGGTCGTCTACGTCCGCGGGCGGGGCATCGTCTTGAACGAGCCTTCGGTCGTGGCCGTCAACGTCCGCGACGGACGGCCGCTGGCCGTGGGGGCCGAGGCCAAGCGGATGATCGGCCGCACGCCCAGCCACATCCAGGCCATCCGGCCGCTCAAGGACGGCGTGATCTCCGACTTCGAGATCTGCGAGAAGATGTTGCGGTACTTCATCCAGAAGGTGCACCAGCGCCGCTGGGCCAAGCCCCGCATGGTGATCTGCGTCCCGTCGGGCATCACCGGTGTCGAACAGCGCGCCGTCCTCGAGGCCGCCGAGTTCGCCGGAGCCCGCAAGCCGGCGCACATCATCGAGGAACCCATGGCCGCCGCCATCGGTGCCGGCCTGCCCGTACAGGAACCGACGGGCAACATGATCGTCGACATCGGCGGCGGCACCACCGAGGTGGCCGTGATCTCCCTCGGTGGCATCGTGGCCAGCCAGTCGGTGCGAGTCGCGGGCGACGAACTCGACGACGCCATCATCCAGTACATCAAGAAGGAGTACTCGCTCGCCCTCGGTGAACGCACCGCCGAGGAGATCAAGATGGCCCTGGGATCGGCCTGGCCCCTCGAGGAGGAGGTCTATGCCGAAGTCCGCGGCCGCGATCTGATCACCGGGCTGCCCAAGACGATCGTGACCTCCACCGAGGAGATCCGCGAGGCCATCGAGGAACCGGTGTCCGCCATCGTCGACGCGGTCAAGGTGACCCTCGACAAGACCCCGCCCGAGCTGGCCGCCGACATCATGGAGAAGGGCATCGTCCTCGCGGGCGGTGGCGCCTACCTGCACGGTCTCGATGCCCGACTCGAGCACGAGACCGGGATGCCGATCGTCATCGCCAACGACCCGCTCCACGCCGTGGCGCTGGGGTCGGGGCTCGCGCTCGAGGAGTTCGACGCCCTCAAGGACGTCCTCTTCAACAACCCGCCCGAGCACTGACGCCGCGTGGCGTCGGTGCAACTTTCGCGCTCTGCTGTTCGCACATGGCAATGAACTCGTCCCGGCACGGGCGATCGCGTTTCACCATCATCGTGTTGGTGCTGTTCTCGCTCACCGTGCTCACCCTCGACTTCCGCGACGTGGGCTTCATCCAGGACGCGCGCCATGCCGCGGGGACCGTGCTCCGGCCCGTCCAAGGGGTGGCCGACTTCGCCGCCACCCCGTTCCAGAACATCTGGCACGGCATCTTCGACTACCACGACGTGGCGGCCGAGAACGAGGCGCTCCGGGCGCGGGTGGACGAGCTCGAGGGCGACATGGCCCAGAACGAGGATGCCTCCGTGCAGCTGTCGGAGCTCCTCGACCAGGTGGACATTCCTTGGGTCGGATCGATCAGCACCGCCACCGCCCGGGTGATCCAGCAGCCGGTGACCTCGTTCTCCCACGTCGTCGTGATCGACAAGGGCTCGTCTTCCGGCATCAAGGTCGACATGCCGGTGATCACCGGTGCCGGCCTCGTCGGGAAGGTCGTCGACGTCACCTCCGACCGGTCCTCGGTGCAGCTGGTGACCGACCCCGAGTTCCGGGTCGGTGTGCGCCTGGTCACCAGCCAGCGCCTCGGCACGGCGAAGGGGCAAGGCCCATCGCGCGCCTTGCGCATCGACACCGGGATCGAGACCGGCGAGGCCGATGCCGACATCCCTGACAACGAGATCCTGACCACGTCGGGCATCGACGACCGATCATCGTTCCCGGCCTCGATCCCCGTCGGCAAGGTGATCCGCACCGGGGAGGCCAACGGCGGCCTCACCGTCGAGGTGTTCGCCGAGCCACTGGCCAACCTCGACGAGCTCAGCTTCGTGAACGTCCTGCTCACCACCCCGGTGCCGTAGATGGTGCGTTCTGTCCGACTCGGCTTGGTCCTCGTGATCCTGCTCGCGCTGCAGACCACCTGGATGGCCGATCTCCATCCGTTCGGGACGCCGGGCGACCTGATGCTCCTGCTCACCATCGCGGCCGCGATGGCCAGCGGTCCGGTCCGGGGAGCCATGGTGGGCTTCATCGCCGGGCTGGCGATGGACCTGGTGCTGCTGACCCCGTTCGGCCTGTCGTCGCTCGCCTACCTCGCCGTCGGGTACGCGGTGGGGGCCATCCACGACGGCGTGCTTCGCTCCGCCCCGTGGATCCCGGTCGCAGTGGCCCTGGTGGCCTCCGCCCTCGGCATCGTCTTCTACGTGATCCTCGGCCAGCTCGTCGGCCAGCAGTTCCGCATCCCCGACCTGGCCGAGGTGATCGCGGTCACCTCGGTGATGAACGCGCTGTTGATCTTCCCCCTGCTCTGGGTCACCCGGTGGATCGAGAAGGCCGCGCCCGATCGCATGATGGGCACGCCGGTGCGAGGTCTGCGATGACCGCCGCCGAGTCCCCCCGCATGCGGCTGGGTGTGCTGGCGGTCGTGATCGTCGCGCTGTTCGCCGCGCTGTTCGCCCGGCTCTGGTACCTCCAGGTGCTGTCGTCGCAGGACTACGTCCAGGCGGCGGAGGCGAACCGGGTCCGGGTCGTGCAGGTCGAGGCGCCCCGCGGTCGGATCCTCGACCGCAATGGCACCGTCCTCGTCGACAATCGCGTGTCCACGGTGGTCACCGTCGACCGGGTGCTGTTCGCCGAGATGGCCGAGGACGAGCAGGCCGCCATGCTCAACCGGCTCGCCGCCGAGATGACGCGGTACGGCTCGCCGGCCACCGTCCAGCAGCTCGTCGAGCGGGTCAACAACCAGCGGTACTCGCGCTACGCCCCGGTTCCGGTGGCCGAGGACGTCACCGAGGAGCTGAAGATCTACATCGAGGAGCATGCCGACCTGTTCCCGTCGGTCACCGTCCAGCGGGTCGCGCTGCGTCGCTACACCTACGGGACGCGGGCCGCGCACCTGCTCGGCTACGTGGGCGAGATCAACGACACCGAGCTGCAGGATCGCAAGGACAAGCCGAAGACCTACATCCAGGGCAACCAGATCGGGAAGTCGGGCGTCGAGCGGATCTACGAGGACGATCTCCGCGGCACGCCCGGGCAGATCGTGTACGAGGTCGACGCCCAGGGCCGGCCGGTGCGGGTGCTCGAGGACCGCTCTCGGCCGCCCATCCCCGGCGACGACGTCTGGCTGACCATCGACATCAACACCCAGGCCCTGTCCGAGGACCTGCTGGCCCAGGCATTGGAGGTGGCCCGCAAGCGCACGCCGCGGGGCAGCAACGTGCAGAACGCCGGTACCGGCGGTTCCGTGGTGGTCCTCGACCCCAGCGACGGCTCGGTCCGGGCCATGGCCAGCTACCCCACCTACGATCCGGCCGACTTCATCAACGGCATCTCGTCGTCGCGGTACGCCTTCCTCAAGGACCCGGCCAACCATCAGCCGCTGACCAACCGGGCCATCCAGGGCCAGTACGCGCCGGGGTCGACCTTCAAGCTGATCACCGGCTACGCCGCGCTGGTCAACGGCCTGCGCACCCCGACGACACCGTTCGTCGACACCGGCTCGTACACCATTCCGGAGTGCAGCGGCGAGAAGTGCACGTTCCGCAACGCTGGTGGCACCCGGTACGGCACCGTCGACATGCCGCGGGCGATCACGGTGTCGTCCGACGCCTACTTCTATTCGATCGGGGCCGACTTCTGGAACAACCGGGGCCGGCTCGGCGAGGAGGCCCTGCAGGAGTCGGCCCGGCTGTTCGGGTTCAGCCAGCAGACCGGTGTCCCGCTGCCGGCCGAGGCCGACGGTCGTATCCCGTCTCCCGAGCAGCGTCGGCGGCAGTTCGACGCCAACCCGGGCAAGTTCGCCGAGCGCAACTGGTTCACCGGCGACAACGTGAACATGGCCATCGGCCAGGGCGACGTGGCGGTCACCCCGATCCAGCTGGCCAACGCGTACGCCACCTTCGCCAACGGGGGCACCCGCTACGCGCCCAACATCGCGCTGAAGGTCACCCGGTCCGGGCGTCAGGACTCGGTGAAGCGGACGTTCGAACCCCGCATCAACAGCACGATCGACATGCCGCCGGAGATACGAGATCCTCTGCTGCAGGGCTTGCTCGGCGTCACGTCACAACCGCGCGGTACGGCGTACGGGGTCTTCCAGGGATTCCCCCTCCAGTCGTTCCCGGTGGCGGGCAAGACGGGTACGGCCCAGGTCAAGGGGAAAGCCGACACCGCGGTCTTCACCGCGTTCGGTCCGGTGCCGAACCCTCGCTACGAGGTTGCCGTCATCATGGAGGAATCGGGCTTCGGTGGCACCGCGGCGGCGCCCGTCGCCCGCAAGCTGTTCGACGTGTTCGCCGGCGTGACCCCCCGCGCCGACGATCCAACCGGGCGGCGATCTCATCTACCCCGACGCGGCTGCCGACCAACCCACCCAGGACCAGCTGGCCTCGGCCGGGGGTCACGACTGATGGGGAGGCAACGCTGATGGACGCGTTCGCCGGCCGCTGGCCGGGTACGAGCCGGGCCGGGTCGATGCGACGCAACCCGTCCGCGCCCTGGCGCCACGTCGACCTGCTCATGCTGGGGACGATCACCGCCATCTCCACCATCGGGACGCTGATGGTCTTCTCCTCGACCCGTGGTTCGGATGCCGGTTCGCCGGACACCACCGTCTTGGTCCGTCACCTCGTGTTCCTGGCCACCGGCTACACGGTGATGGCGCTGGTCACCATGATCGACTACCGACGGTTCCGTGACTTCGCCCTCATCGCCTACGGCGGGGTCTGCGCGCTGCTCGTCGCGGTCATCTCGCCGCTGGGCACCGAGGTCAACGGTGCGCAGGCGTGGTTCCAGCTCGGGTCGTTCCAGCTCCAGCCGTCGGAGTTCACCAAGATCGCCATGATCCTGGTGCTGGCGTCGCTCGGCGCCCACTTCTCCGGCGACATCGATCTTCGCCGCCTCGGGGTTCTCCTGGGGGTGGCCGGTCTACCGCTGGCGCTGATCATGCTCCAGCCCGACCCCGGCACCGCCATGGTCCTGGTCGCCATCATCATGGGCGTGCTGCTCGTGGCCGGCGTGCGGGCCAAGCACATCGCGGCCCTGACGCTGCTCGGGCTCACCGCGCTGGTGGGCGTCCTCAACTCCGGGTTCCTGGAGGACTACCAGAAGGATCGGCTCACCGTCTTCCTCAACCCGAGCGCCGGGTTGCAGGCCGAGGCCTACAACCTCAACCAGTCCAAGATCGCCATCGGCTCCGGCGGCGTGCTCGGCAAGGGACTGTTCAAGGGCACGCAGACCCAGCTCAACATCGTCCCCGAGCAGCACACCGACTTCATCTTCACCGCGGTGGGCGAGGAGCTCGGCTTCATCGGCTCGGCGACCCTGCTCATCTTGTTCGGCATCCTGTGCTGGCGGATCTGGCGCATCGCCCAGCTGTCACGCGACCAACTCGGGATGCTGCTGTGCGCCGGCGTGCTGTCGATGATCGTGTTCCAGCTGTTCCAGAACACCGGCATGACCATGGGCATCATGCCGATCACCGGCATCCCGTTGCCCCTCGTCAGCCACGGTGGCTCGTCGACCATCGCCATCTTCGCCGGCCTCGGCCTGGTCCAGAACGTCCACATGCGACGCTTCTCTTGAGTCCTCGTCGGCTCCTTCGTCGCTGTCCTCGGCCTCCCGTTGCACGGAGCCTGCGCCGGCCACGTGTCTGACCGCCTCGCTGGCGCTCGGCTCGGACCGGTGGGGACGTGTCGGCTCCTTCGTCGCTCTCCTCGGCCTCCCGTTGCACGGAGCCTGCGCCGGCCACGTGTCTGACCGCCTCGCTGGCGCTCGGCTCGGACCGGTGGGGACGTGTCGGCTCCTTCGTCGCTGTCCTCGGCCTCCCGTTGCACGGAGCCTGCGCCGGCCACGTGTCTGACCGCCTCGCTGGCGCTCGGCTCGGACCGGTGGGGACGTGTCGGCTCCTTCGTCGCTGTCCTCGGCCTCCCGTTGCACGGAGCCTGCGCCGGCCACGTGTCTGACCGCCTCGCTGGCGCTCGGCTCCGATCGCCTCGGGATCGTCAGGTGAGGTGGAGGAGCAGCGCGGCCTCGGGGAGCAGGATCGGGAGCTGCAATCCCATGGTCATCAGCGCTCGGCCGGGCACGGTGATCGGCCCTTCGAGCCAGCGCGGCTGGTGCATGGTGAGACCGCCGACGTCGCCGGGCATGGCGATGCGCTCGACGACGTAGGCCCGATCGGGATCGAGGCCAGCCAGGACGAGCCGGGGTGGTGCGGAGGTGTCGGGCCGGCGCAGTTGGGCGTGGCAGAAGACCGCCTCGGACCGATCGGCGGCAACGACTCCGTGGGCGAGCGCGTCCCGATCGGGTTGGTCGATCCGCACCACGTCGCCGCCGTGCAGCAGCGGTCGGAGCTGCTTGTGGAGCCCGATCCACGCCCGGAGCTTGTCGAGGTCGGTGTCGTCGGCATCGAGCAGGTTCCACTCGATGCCCAGGTGGCCGAACAGCGCGGTGGCGGCCCGGAAGGCGAGCCGCTGGGTGCGCCCGGTGGTGTGGGCGCGAGGCGGCCCGATGTGGGCGCCCATGACCTCGGGGGGCAGGAGGTGGGAGAAGCCCCGCTGGATGACCTGACGTTCGAGCGCGTCGTTGCAGTCGGAGGTCCAGATGCGGGCCGTCCGGCGCAGGATCTCGGCGTCGGCGCGTCCGCCACCGGAGGCACAGGACTCGATCTCCACCTCGGGATGCGCGGCCTGCAGTGCGTCCAGGAGGCGGTAGAGCGCTCGCGTCTGGTGATGCGAGCCGGCGCCGGCGAGGTCGCGGTTCATGTCCCACTTCACGAAGGCGATGTCGTGGTCGGTGAGCAGGCGGTCGAGGACGTCGTGGAGATGGGTCCAGCACTCTGGTCGGGCCAGATCCAGGACGAGCTGGTTGCGGCCGGTGATCGACGGGGTCCCGAGGACCCAGTCGGGGTGGGCGCGGAAGAGATCGGAGTCGGGGTTCACCATCTCGGGCTCGACCCAGATCCCGAACTCCATGCCCAGCCCGGTGACGTGGGCGATCAGCGGCGCGAGGCCCTCCGGGTACACGTCCGGCGAGACCCACCAGTCGCCGAGTCCGGAGGTGTCGTCCCGCCGCCCACCGAACCAGCCGTCGTCCAACACGAACCGTTCGACCCCCACCGCCGCGGCCCGGTCGGCCAGGGCGAACAGGGTCTCGTGATCGTGGTCGAAGTACACCGCCTCCCACGTGTTGAGCAGCACGGGCCGGGGTCGTGCCGGGAGCGAACGGCGCACGTGGCGGTGGAAGCGCTGGCTGCACTGGTTGAGGCCGGTCCCTGTCACCGCCAGGACGGTGGGCGCGGTGTGTCGGTGGTCGGGTTCGAGGATGACCTCGCCCGGTGCCAGCAACTCGGCGGCTTCGACGGAGCGGCGACCGTCGGCCAGCCGGTCGATCCGCAGCTGGTGGTTGCCACTCCACGACAGGTGCACGCCGCGAACGTCGCCGTGCTCCTCGTCGAAGCCGGATGGTCCGAAGAAGGCCACCGGCACGGCGTCGTGCGACGTGCGGCCCCGCCGACTCTCGATGAGCTGTGTGCCGGCCGGCCACGCCATCCGGCGGGGCCGGAACTCCTGACACCACTGGCCGGTGAAGCGAAGGACCTCGTCGGCGGCGTCGGGGAGGGGGAGGGTGGGGGCCAGGTGATCGACGAACAAGAGGTCGGGACCGAGGTTGACGACGGCGATGTCGATCTCGATCACCGCGTCGATCCGGACCGATCCGGTGACGCGCACGCCGGCGGCCGGATCTTCGGATTCGAAGGTCATCGCGGCGTCCGACGCGGTGACGGTGGCGTCCTCGAACCGCGGGAACACCGGCCCGCTGGCTCGGTGGCACTCGATTCCCGCTCGTCCCGGGAACCCACGGGCTGCGCTCGGGAGCAGGGTCAGTGGCGGCTCGACGTCGAGGGTGGCCGGGGGGAGCGGGCGATCCAGGACCGCGGATGCATCGTCGGGCAGGGGCCCGGGATCCGGGCCCCAGTGCACGATCGCGGGGATGCCGGTCGAGGTGTCGAGCACCACGGCGACGCCGGACTGGTGGATTCGGAGCAACGCCACAGTTGCACTGTTCCACGTCGGAGCCGGCCGCGAGGTGTTCGGGGATCTCCCGAGGCCGTCCGGTAGCCTGGCCCCACCGTGCCCATGAACGACGCCTCCCGAGGCGGGACCAGGTACCCGACCGGGAACACCAATCCAGTGTCGTCGCCGGGTGCACCCACCGACGTGTGGCCGGCACTCGAGCGACAACTCGCCAAGGTGGCCAAGCCCGCGCGCTACATCGGCCTCGAGGACGGCGCGCCCGCGTCGACACGGGCGCCGGGCAAGGTCGGTTGGCTGCTCTGCTACCCCGACACCTACGAGATCGGGCTGCCCAACCAGGGCCTGCAGATCCTCCGCGAGATCCTCAACGAGCGCGACGACGCCTTCGCCGAGCGCGGCTACGCCGTGTGGACCGATCTCGAGGCGGTGATGCGGCGCGAACGGATCCCGTTCTTCTCCATCGAGACCCACACCGCGGCGGCGAGCTTCGACGTGATCGCGTTCAACCTGTCGGCCGAGCTGGTGTACACCAACGTGCTCAACTGTGTCGATCTGGCCGGCGTGCCGGTGCGAGCGGCCGACCGAGCCGACAGCGATCCACTGGTGATGGTCGGTGGTCACTGCACCTACAACCCCGAACCACTGGCCGACTTCGTCGACGTGGTGGTGCTGGGCGACGGCGAGGAGGTCGTCAGCGAGATCACCGAGGTGCTGGTCGCCTGGAAGGCCGAGGGCAAGGCTCCGGGCTCCCGGGCCAACGTCCTGCGGGCGCTGGCCCGTGTCGAGGGTGTCTACATCCCCTCCCTCTACGACGTGGACTACGACGGCGAGTTCCTGGCCGCGGTCACGCCCCGCTATCCCGACGTTCCCGAGCGGGTCGAGAAGCGCACGATCGCCGACCTCGCCGAGTGGCCGTACCCGAAGCAGCAGCTGGTCCCGCTCACCGAGGTCGTGCACGACCGTCTCAACGTCGAGGTCTTCCGCGGCTGTACCCGCGGGTGCCGGTTCTGCCAGGCGGGGATGATCACCCGCCCGGTCCGGGAACGACCGGCCGATCAGGTCCGCACCATGATCGACGAAGGCCTCAAGCGCACCGGCTACGACGAGGTCACCCTCACGAGCCTGTCCACCGCGGATTTCTCGGGCATCGAGCAGACCGTGTCGGACGTGATGCACCTCGACACCGGGAGCGACCAGCCCATCACGCTGGGGCTGCCCTCGCTGCGGGTCGACGCCTTCACCGTCGGACTGGCCAACCAGATCCAGAACGCCCGCCGCACCGGTCTCACGTTCGCCCCCGAGGCCGGGACGTGGCGCATGCGCCAGGTCATCAACAAGCTCATCGGCGAGGAGGACCTCTACGGCGCCGTCCACTCGGCGTATTCCGAGGGCTGGCGGCGGATGAAGCTGTATTTCCTCACCGGGCTGCCCACGGAGACCGACGAGGACACCCTCGGCATCGCCGAGCTGGCCCGAAACTCGGTCGAGCTCGGCCGCGAGTTCCACAAGAACCCCAGCGTCACGGTGAGCGTCGGCGGGTTCGTGCCCAAGCCGTTCACGCCGTTCCAGTGGTTCGGGCAGAACACCGAGACCGAGCTCCGCCGCAAGATCGGGCTGCTGCGCGACGCCACCCGCAAGATGCACGGGGTGAACCTCAAGTGGCACGACTCCCGGGCATCGGTGGTCGAGGGGCTGTTGTCCCGCGGCGACCGGCGCCTCGGCCGGGTCGTGGAGCTGGTGTGGCGGCGGGGCGGCACATTCCAGGAGTGGTCCGAGCACTTCGACATCGAGCTGTGGATGGACGCCATGGCCGAGTGCGGCCTCGACCCCGACTGGTACATCCACCGGCACCGCACCGAGGACGAGGTCCTGCCCTGGGACCATCTCTCGGCCGGGCTGCACAAGGACTTCCTCTGGATGGACTGGCAGGACGCCCTCGCCGAGGTGGGCCTGCCCGACTGCCGCTGGACCCCCTGTTACGACTGCGGCGCCTGTACCGGCTACTCCATCGAGCACATCGTCGCCTCGGCGACGCCGCCGGCCGGCGGCAGCCAAGGGACCGGCCAGCACTCGTCAGTTCCCGTGACGCTCAGCTCCAAGCGAGGGTCGTGATGACCCCCGAAATCAAACCACGCATCCGGATCCGGTTCAGCAAGTTCGGCCGCATCCGGTTCACGTCCCACCGGGATGTCGCTCGGGTCTGGGAGCGCAGCCTGCGCCGGACCCGTCTCCCGGTCTCCTACAGCGAGGGCTTCTCACCACGACCGAGGCTGCGCTTCGGTCTGGCCCTCGCCACGGCTCACGAGTCGTGCGGTGAGTACCTCGACGTCGACCTGGTGCCCGGCACCATCGTCGACGTCGCCACCCTCGGGGACCTCGTCGATCCGACGCTGCCCCGAGGAATGCACGTCCAGGGTGCGGCCCACGTCGCCCCCGGGACACCCAGTTTGCAGGAAGCGGTCGAGTCGTGCTCCTGGCTCGTCGAGGTCCCGGACCTCGCGCCAGGCCGAGCAGAACTGCTCATCGAGCACGTCCTGACCGCCCGAGAACTGCCGGTCACCCGATCACGGAAGGGCAAGGAAGTCACCGACGACATCCGCCCGTCCGTGCTCTCCCTCCGAGTTGCCGACCCCGCCGAGTGCCCGCCCGCTGCGCAATTGCAGCCGGCCGGCACCCTGCTCAGAGCCGAACTGGCCACGCATCCGCGTACCTGCCGGCCGTCTGAGTTGCTGGCTGCGGTCGACGACACCCTCGAGGAGGGTCGGGTCATCCGGCTCCACCAATGGACGATGGTCGACGGCGACCGGTGCGAGCCCCTTCCCCTGGCGGAATCCGCCGGGGACGGGACCATCGCCCCGCCGTGGGCCGCGCACGCCATCGAGCGTGCGTCATGAGAAGGGACTCCCACCATGTCCGACACCCAACGAGGGTCGGCGAAACTCCCCGACGAACGCGCCGACGGCGCCCCGGAGACTGACCGCAACGGATCCACCCGACCCAAGATCGGCGACACGCGCGCCGCGCCGCCGAATCCTGAAGCCAACGCCGGTGGCGGTGGCGGTGGTGGCCAGCGGAATCGCTCCCGCGGCAGCGACGACGCCAAGTCGCCGGGCGCGAACGGCGGCGACGGTTCGCCGGGCAAGGGCCGGTCCCGCCGACGCCGGCGGGGGAACCGGAAACGATCCGGGGGTGGTCAGGGCTCCGAACCGATCGAGCTCGCCACCGACATCGCCGCGGTCGAGCTCGACGCGGACCAACTCGAAGCCCGGCGCGGCAAGCATCGCAACGGCAAGCCGGTCGGCCGCTACCTCATGGCCGTCCACAAGACACCGACGGCGACCCAGATCGCGGTGCTCGAGGGCCGCCAGCTGATCGAGCACTACGTCTCACGACCGTCGGACGACGTCAGCCAGATCCACGGCAACATCTACCTGGCCCGGGTGGCCAACGTGCTGCCCGGGATGGAGGCGGCCTTCGTGGACATCGGCACGCCGAAGAACGCGGTCCTCTACCGCAGCGACGTCACATTCGATCCCGACGAGGTCGAAGGGGGCGGCAAGCCCCGGATCGAGGACGTGCTCAAGGCGAAGCAGACCATCATCTGCCAGGTCACCAAGAACCCGATCGGCGTGAAGGGCGCCCGGCTGACCCAGGAGGTGAGCCTGCCGGGCCGCTTCGTGGTCCTCGTCCCGAACTCGGGCACCTACGGCATCTCCAAGCGTCTCCCGGACAACGAGCGCAAGCGGCTCCGCAAGATCCTCGACGGCGTCAAGCCCGACCAGCACGGCGTGATCGTGCGGACCGCGGCCGAGAACGTCACCGCCGAGGAGATCGAGAACGACGTCCAACGACTCCTGGCCCTGTGGGACCAGATCGAAGCGTTGGCCAACAAGTCCAAGGCGCCGACCCTGCTCTACCGCGAGCCCGATGTCGCCGTCCGGGTCATCCGGGAGGAGTTCTCGAAGGACTACCGGGCCGTGGTGATCGACGACCGCCAGCTCTACGACGAGGTCGACGACTACGTATCGGGCATCACGCCGGCCCTCGCCGACCGCGTCGTGCACTACGACCCCGTCGCCGAGAAGCTCCCGCTCTTCGAACGTCACCACATCCACGAGCAGCTCCACCGGGCCCTCGATCGCAAGGTCTGGCTCCCGTCGGGCGGATCGCTGATCATCGAGCACACCGAGGCGCTCACGGTCATCGACGTGAACACCGGCAAGAACGTGGGCACCAGCAACCTCGAGGACACCGTGTACTCGAACAACCTGGAGGCGGCCGAGGAGATCGCCCGCCAGCTCCGGTTGCGAGACATCGGGGGGATCATCGTCATCGACTTCATCGACATGGAAGTCAAGAAGAACCGCGACGACGTCGGCCGCGTGCTCCGCGAGGCCCTGGCTCGGGACAAGACCCGGACGCAGGTGTTCGACATCTCCGAGCTCGGGCTGGTCGAGATGACCCGAAAGCGCATCGGTGAGGGTCTGCTGCAGGCCTTCACCGAGGAATGCGAGACCTGCAAGGGCCGCGGCGTGTTGTTCGACCAGCAGCTCCTGGCCGAATGAGCCGGAGCCGATGACGCCGGGCGGGTTGGTCGCCGGACCCGCACGGACGTAAGCTGTCCAACTCTATGTACGCAGTGATCGCCACCGGTGGGAAGCAGCATCGTGTCGCCGAGGGCGACATCATCGAAGTCGAGCGCCTCGGCGTCGACGAAGGGTCTTCGGTCGATCTCCGACCGGTGCTCCTGGTCGACGGCGAGACCGTGCTCGCCACGCCCGATGATCTCGGATCTGCGTCGGTGTCGGCCCGCGTCGTGGGCGACGCCAAGGGGCCGAAGATCAACGGGTTCACCTACAAGAACAAGACCAACAACCGCAAGCGTTGGGGTCACCGCCAGAAGTACTCGGTCATCGAGATCACCGGCATCAGCCGCTGATCCGGGCCCGCCTGCCAAGCGAGAGAGGTCTCCCCAATGTCCAAGACCAAGGGTGGCGGTTCCACTCGGAACGGCCGTGATTCAGAGTCCAAGCGCCTCGGCGTCAAGGAGTTCGACGGCACCGTCGTGTCGGCCGGCTCCATCCTCGTCCGCCAGCGCGGCACCAAGTTCCACCCCGGTCTCAACGTGGGCAAGGGTGGCGACGACACCCTCTTCGCCACCATCGACGGCGAAGTGAAGTTCGGCTCCCGCAACGGACGCAAGCTCGTCGACGTGTTGCCGCTGTCCTGACGGACATCGGCCTCAGAACGTGAGGCTGGCGGGCAGTTCCTCCGGCTTCCAGCCGAGGTGCTCGGTCGCCCGATCGAGGGCGAAGCGGTCGGTCATCCCGCCGACGAAGGCGACGGCCTCGCGGGTGATGTCGACCTCACCGTCCAGGTCCCGGCCCACCGTCTCGAGGCGGGACGGGTCGGCTCGGTACCACCGCACCAGCCCGCCGAGGAGCTGGTCGACGATCGCCCCTTGGGCGACGGACTCGTCGCGCAGGTAGATCCGATCGTAGTTGAACTGCCGGAAGGCACCGAGCGCCTCGGTGTGGGCGGTGTCCATGCCCACCGATCCGTTGCCGACGGTCGAGGTCACCAGGGCCCGGATGAACGAGTGGAGCTGGAGGCGCCGGGTCGGCCCGCACAACACCGCCACCGCGTCCGGAAGGTCGTCGGCACGCACCACCCCGGCGTCGACCGCGTCCTCGAAGTCGTGGCACAGATAGGCGATGCGGTCGGCCCAGGACACGACCTCGCCCTCGGGGGTCGCCGGCGCCGGCCGTGACCACGAGTGGTTGCGGATGCCGTCGAGGGTCTCGCGGCACAGGTTCAGTGGCTGGAGGACGACGTCAGCGCCCCAGGTGGCGTGGTCGTAGCCACCGGACACGAACGGAGCCAGGGCGTCCTCGGACGCGTGGCCGAAGGGGCCGTGGCCACAGTCGTGGCCCAGGGCGATGGCCTCGGTGAGGGTCACGTTGAGACGGCAGGCCCTGGCCACCGATGTCGCCACCTGGGCCACCTCGAGCGCATGGGTGAGTCGGGTGCGCTGGTGGTCGGCGGGCCGGACGAAGACCTGGGTCTTGCCCGCCAGGCGCCGGAACGCGGTGCCGTGCACGATGCGATCACGATCGCGCTCGAAGCAGGTGCGCCACTCGTCGGGTTCCTCGGGTCGCTCCCGGTGGCCGGCGCCCTCGGCCCGGGTGGCGCGCGGCGCGAGGAACTCGGCCTCCCGCGCCTCCCGCTCGGCTCGACCGGCCACCTCGACCGGGCCCACCGGCGCGTCGGTGTCGGCGTGGGCAGTGCGGATCCCGTCAGCGACGTGACCGGTCATGGTCGCGGCCCACTGGCGGGCGCGCGGCGTCAACTCGGGCTCGGAGCGCGGCGTGCGGGGGGACGCGGACACCCCTCGATTCTCGCACGGCGCACCGACGTCGACGACGCACCTGCCGCGTCGAGGTGGTGTCCCCGTAGCCTCGACCCGTGTCCCAGTTCGTCGACGAGTGCGGTCTCCACGTCAAAGGCGGTGACGGTGGCGCGGGTAGCGTCTCGTTCCGGCGCGAGGCCCACGTGCCCTTCGGCGGCCCCGACGGCGGCGACGGCGGCCGCGGCGGCGACGTCTGGCTGGTGGCCGATCACAACGTGGCGTCACTGCTCGCGTTCCGAGATCACCCGTTCCGGCGGGCCGAGGACGGCACCCACGGGTCGGGCCAGAAGCGACACGGTCACAACGGTGCCGACGTCGAGGTGGCGGTGCCCGAGGGCACCACGATCCGCGACCAGGACGGCGTCGTCCTGGCCGACCTGATCGCCCACGGTGACCGCTTCCTCGCCGCCGCAGGCGGACGAGCAGGGCGGGGCAACGCCAAGTTCCTGTCGAACACGCGCCGGGCCCCCGGGTTCGCCGAGCAGGGCGAGGTCGGCGAGGAACGGTGGCTGCGGATGGAGCTGAAGCTGCTGGCCGATGTCGCGCTCGTCGGTTTCCCGAGCGTGGGGAAGTCCACGCTGATCTCCGTCATCTCCGCAGCCAAGCCGAAGATCGCCGACTACCCCTTCACCACGCTGACGCCGAACCTCGGCGTCGTGCGAATGGATGACGGTGTCGAGTTCGTCGTCGCCGATCTGCCGGGCTTGATCGAGGGTGCCAGCGAGGGCAAGGGCATCGGCGACCGCTTCCTGCGCCACGTGGAACGGGCGCGGGTCCTCGTCGTGCTGCTCGACCTTTCGCCGTTGGCGATGCACGCCCCGCAGGAGCAGGAGCGGATCCTGCTGGGAGAGCTCGCCGACTACGACCCCGAATTGCTCACCCGTCCACGGATCGTCGTCGGGTCGCGCGCCGACCTCGACGATGGGACCTGGGACTTCGACGGCGACCGCGTGGCCGCGGTCACCGGTGCCGGCGTGCGTCAACTGGTCGGTCGCATGGCCCAGGCCGTGACCGACGCCCGACGCGCGCTCCCCGCACCCGAGGCGTACGTGGTCCACCGCCTCGAGGGGGAGGGGTTCGAGGTGTCACGCGACGAGGCCGGCGGGTGGATCGTCGAGGGCCGCCAAGCCGTACGAGCCGTCGCGCTCTCCGATCTCACCAATGCCGACGCGCTCGACGAGGCCCATCGCCGGCTCAAGGCCCTGGGCATCGACAAGGCGCTGGCTCGGGCCGGCGCCAAGGCCGGCGACTCGGTCCAGATCGGCACGCTCGCCTTCGACTACGAAGCGGACTAGCGAACCGATTCGACGGCGCAGCGGTCGCGACGACAAGGTGTGACGATGTCCGGAGGCATGGTGTCGTGATCGTCGTGGCCAAGATCGGCACGTCGTCGATCACCGATGGCGAGGGCGGCATCGACCGCGGTGCCATCGCCAAGTTCTGTACCGAGGTGGCCGGGTTGCGCGCCGCGGGCCACATGGTCGTGATGGTCACGTCGGGGGCCATCGCCGCCGGGCTCCCGGCCCTCCAGTTCGACGTGCGGCCCCGCGACGCGGTGACGCTCCAAGCGGTGTCCGCCGTCGGTCAGAGCCGCCTGATGGCGGTCTACGACACCGAGCTGTCCAGCCACGGGCTCATCGGGGGTCAGGTGCTGCTGGCTCCGTTGGACTTCATGGTCCGCGAGCAGTACCTGCACGCGCGCGGCACGCTCACCCGGTTGCTCGATCTGGGCGTCGTGCCGGTGGTCAACGAGAACGACGCCATCGCCGACGACGAGATCCGATTCGGCGACAACGATCGTCTCGCCGCGCTCGTCGCCCATCTCATCCGGGCCGATCTGCTCGTGCTGCTCACCGACATGCCCGGTCTGCTCACCGCCGACCCTCGGTTCGATGCGTCCGCATCCCTCATCGAGGAGATCATCGAGATCGACCACAGCCTGGAATCGCTCGCCGGCGGGGCTGGCACCGACCGGGGGAGTGGCGGCATGGCGTCGAAGCTGGCGGCGGCCAAGATCGCGGCATGGTCCGGGGTCCGGGCCGTGATCGGGGCCGCCCACCGCGTCGATGTCCTGGCCGACGCCGTCGCCGGCGTGCCCGGCGTGGGCACCGTCGTGCGCCCCCGCCACGACCGCCTCCCCGCCCGCAAGCTGTGGATCGCCTTCGCGGTGGGCTCGTCGGGCACCGTGATCGTCGACGAGGGGGCCAAGCGGGCCCTCATCGACCGAGGGGTGTCGCTCCTGCCCCCAGGCGTCACCGACGTCAAGGGCGGCTTCGACATCGATGCGGCCGTCGAGATCGCCGGACCGGACGGAACGGTGTTCGCCAAGGGCCTGTGCCGCTTCGACGCGGCTGGCCTGCGGGCAATCGCCGGGCGTCGCACCGACGAGCTACCCGATGGGAGTCCCCACGAGGTCGTCCACCGCGACGACCTCGTCGTGTTGCCGTAATCCCTGAGGTTCCCTCCTTCGTCGGGAACCTCCCGTTGCACGGAGCCGACGTAGGCGTCTCGTTCGGCCGCTTCGCTGGCGCTCAGCTCGGACCGGCTCGGTGGTCCTCCTTCGTCGGGAACCTCCCGTTGCACGGAGCCGAGGTAGGCGTCTCGTGCGGCCGCTTCGCTGGCGCTCAGCTCGGACCAGTCGGTGGCCCTCCTCCGTCGGGAACCTCCCGTTGCACGGAGCCGACGTAGGCGTCTCGTTCGGCCGCTTCGCTGGCGCTCAGCTCGGACCAGTCGGTGGCCCTCCTTCGTCGGGAACCTCCCGTTGCACGGAGCCGGCCCGCCCCCTCACGTTCTGGTAGCCGAATGCGTCACTCAGCTCACACGATGGGCATCCAGAACGGGTTTGGGGATCAGGTCGTGGCTTCACCCTCGGCGGTCTGCGTCTCGCCCTCGGGCATGGACGGAGCCTCGGCGCCGGCGGACTCGCTGGCGATGGACTTCGCCTCGTCGCCCCCGTCAGCAGTGGCGTCGGCGGCGTCGATGCCGAGCTGGGCCCTGATCTCGGCCAGGCGTCCCTGGGCCTCGACGTTCATGGCCGCCTGCTCGACCTCGAGCATGCGACCCTCGACCGACGAACCCTGGAGCTCGGACATGCCCTTGGCCTTGGCGTAGCGGGCCTCGACCTTGGACCGGACCTCCTCGAGCGTGGGGACGTCCTCGCCGACCGCGGCCGACAGCTGGGTCATGGCCTTGTTCATCTCCTCCTGCATGTTGGCCTGGTCGATCTTGCCCAGCAGTGCTTGGCGTTCCGACAGCTTCTTCTGGAGGGCGGCCGAGTTCTGCTGGACCGCGGTCTTGGCCTGGCCGGCGGCCTCGGCCGCCTGGAAGTGGAGGGACTTGAGATCCTCGACCTCGCTCTCGAGCTGGATCATGCGGTTGGCGAACGACTCCGCCGCCGAGGTGTACTCGGCCGCCTTGGCTGCATCCCCCGACTTGGTGGCCTGGTCGGCCATCAGCACCGCCTGACGGGCATTGGCCGAGACCTTCTCGAGCTCCTCCATGACGCGGTTGAGCCGCATCTCGGTCTGTTTCTGGTTGGCGATCACGTTGGCGGCCTGTTGGGTCAGCCGCTTGTGCTGCTCGTGCGCCTCGGCGATCGCCTGCTCGAGCTGCACCTTCGGGTCGGCTCGCTCGTTGAACGAACCGTTCAACCGGGCGATCGTGTACTTCCACCAACGTTTGAGAGCCTTGAACATGCTGCGATCGTAGACGTCGCCGCAACGAGTTGGTCCCGCGAGCGCTCAGCCCAGCGGCTTGCCCGCCAGTTGCTCTCGGAGCCGGAGCCCGATCATGGACGTGAGCGCGAGGTAGACGGCGAGGGCGACGCCGTACACCGGGATCACGGCCAGCAACGCCGGGGGATCGCCGATGACCAGGTTCACGATCCGCCCCGACGCGGCCGCGGCGAGGGCGATGGTGAACACGGTGCGGAACCGGCCGCCGCCGAGCGACACCTTGCCGATCCGCCATGCCAGCGCCATGCGCAGCATGAAGAACTCGAACCAGGCGGCCGTGGCCGAGCCGATGGCGATGCCGATGACGCCGAGATGGAGAACGCTGGCGCCGGAGGTCGCCGCGGTCTGGTGCCGGATCGTCGTCCCCACCAGGACGAAGTGGTCGAGCCAGAACATGATCGAGAGGGCGATGGCGGTCCCGATCAGGACCCGGACCAGGGCGATGCGGGCCGGGGTCCTCGGGTCGTCCAGGGCGTAGAGGGCGTTCTGGAGCAGCCGCGACGACGTGGTCGCCGTGAGACCGAACGCATAGGCGCTGAGCGAGATCCACACCAGCCGAGTGTCGCTGGGACCGAAGCGGCCCCGTTCGAACAGGGCGGCGACGAGGAGCTCACCGAGGGCGAGGTACAGCACGGCCGTGGGGGCCACGAAGTAGGCGACGCGCCCGAGGCCGCGGTCGATGCGGGCCCGCATGGCGTCGAAGGACTCGGCCCCGATGCGCGACAGCTCGGGGAGCTCGGCGGCCGCGATGCTCATGCCGAACAACGAGACGGGGAGGATGTAGAGGAACTGCGCCGAGGTGTCGGCGGCCAGGGCCCCGGTGACGAGCAGGCTGGCGAGGAACAGGTCCACATAGCCGGAGATCTGGACGATCCCGCGTCCGAAGATCACCGGACCGAGACGGCTGAGGCTGTCACGGACCGCGGGTCGTCGGCGATCGAGGCTGAGTCGAAGGTCGGGTACCAGCTTGAGCACGGATGGCACCTGCACGACGAATTGGAGGATCCCGCCGATCACCACGCCCCACGACAGCGCGTAGGCGAGTGACTCCTCGGTGCTCCCGCCGATGGCCACGACCGCCACCGTGACGATCTGGGCCACGTTCCAGAGCACGGGAGCCACGTAGGAGAGGAAGAACCGGCGGTGCGAGTTGAGGATGGCCAGGCACCAGGCCGCCAGGACGAGCACGCCGATGCCGGGGAACATGAGCCGCACCAGCGAGACGGTGAGGGCGAGCTTCTCGGGATCGTTGCGGAACCCCGGGGTCAGGACGATGGTGATCGGCCGGGCCAGGACCATGCCGATGACGACCAGCACCGACGTGGCCGCCACCAGCAGCCCGGCGACGGCCCCCGCCGTCTTGCCGGCTTCTTCGTCGTCGGTGTCGAGCAGCCGGGAGTAGACCGGGATGAAGGACGCCGACAACACCCCGGTGCCCAGCAGGTTCTGCATCAGGTTGGGGATCCGCAGGGCAGCGCGGAACGCGTCGGCCGACACACCGAGACCGAGGAATCCGGCGGTGACGACCTCACGGACGAGTCCGGCGAGTCGTGACAGCAGGATGCCGGCGCCGACGTGGGCTGCTCCCGATTCGTTCTCTCCGCTGGCGCGGCCGGGGATCGTCTCGGTCACGAGTGCTTCCCGCTCCGGGCAGGTTGATTCAGAGCGCTCGCCCGGACGGAAAGCTGCGACATCGGAACGAGGCTACTGGGCGTCCGTCGCCTGGACAGTGGAGGGCGGGATGTCGTCCGCGGTCAGCTCGCTGAGTTCCTCGTCCGACGGCGAGCCGATCTCGACCACCCGAGTGGCCTGGCGGGCGACGGCGGCCTCGAACAGGTTGCGGGCCACCCGACCGTTGCCGAATCCCTTGTCCCGGGTCACGGCGTCGAGGTCGGCGCGCACGGCCTCGATGGCGTCCGCCGATGGCACGTAACCGCCCCGCTCGCACTGCATACGGAAGATGGCGACGAGCTCGTCGGTGGTGTAGTCGGGAAAGAAGATCGTCTTGGGGAACCTCGACCGCAACCCCGGGTTGGCCGAGACCAGCACCGCCATCTCGTCGGGGTAGCCGGCCATGATCACGACGATCCGGTCCCGCCGGTCCTCGACCAACTTCACGATGGTGTCGATCGCTTCGCGGCCGAAGTCGGACTCGCTGCCCCGCACGAGCGCGTAGGCCTCGTCGATGAGCAGCACGCCTTCGTCGGCCTCGTCGAACGCGGCGACCACCTTGGTGGCTGTCTGGCCGACGAAGCCGGCCACCAGCCCGGAGCGGTCGACCTCCACCAGATGGCCCGTCGCCACCACACCGAGCGAGCGGTAGATCTCGGCCAGCAAGCGGGCGACCGTGGTCTTGCCGGTGCCGGGATTTCCCGAGAAGACCAGGTGGCGGGACTGCTCGATCACCGGCAGGCCTCGCGCCGCCCGCAGCAGCTGGACTCGGGTGAGCGCGGTGACGAGACGCACCTCGGTCTTGACCGCTTCCAGGCCGATCAGCTCGTCCAGCTCGGCGAGGACCTCGTCGACCGGTCGGGCAGGAGGGAGACGGGCGTCGTCCGCCGCGCTCGCCGCGGACGACGGCGGGGCGCCGGCATCGTGCGCGGCCTGTTGCCGCCCGACGCCCGTGGCCGATGAGATGCGGTCGAGGATGCGACCGCGGAATGCCTCGATGGCGGCCAGCTCGATCGGGGAGGCGAGCTGGTCGAGGCTGGCCACGGTGAAGCCGATGGCCACGGCTCGGTCGTAGTAGAGGCTGGCCAGACCGGTTCCGTCGCGGGCGTCGGCGCTGACGAGGACCTCGAGCAGTTCCGATGGCGTGTCCAGGAAGCTCTTGCGTCCCGCGACCAGCCGGGCCGAGCGGACGTCAGCTGGCGTGGCCTTGGCCAGGGAGCCACCGAACCGGGGTCCGAAGGCGGCGATGAACGCCCACAGCTCGCTGTCGGTGTGGAGCCCGTCGCAGTCGATGAAGGCGGCTGCCAGGTTGTAGGCCTCGACCTGGACGTCGGCGGCCACCTGCTCCTCGTCGACGCCGGACACGCTGCCGGCCAGCTCGCGCACACGCGGACCGAGCGCGTCGCAGAACGCGGTGACGGCGTCGTCGAGCGCTCGATCGGTGTCCACGTCGTGAGTCTGCCCCACGGACCAAGGAGGGCCTCGCCGTAGACTCCGGGCATGGCTGACACTGCACTGGCTGCCCTGGGAGCACGCGCCAAGGCGGCCGCACGCTCGCTCGCCACCGCGTCGACCGACACCAAGAACGCCGCCCTGGGCGCGGCGGCCGACCTGCTCGAGCGGCGTGCCGCCGAGGTGTTGGCCGCCAACCAGATCGACTTGCAGCGCGAGGAGATGGGCGGGATGGCATCTGGTCTCCTCGATCGGCTTCGGCTGACCGAGGCCCGGGTCGAGGCGATGGCCGGCGGCCTGCGCCAGGTGGCCGCCCTCCCGGACCCCGTCGGCGAGATCACCGAGGGTTGGACCCGCCCCAACGGCTTGCGGATCCACAAAGTCCGCGTGCCGCTCGGTGTGGTGGCGATCATCTACGAATCCCGCCCCAATGTCACCAGCGATGCGTTCGGCCTGTGCCTCAAGTCGGGCAACGTCGCCTTCCTGCGAGGATCATCGGCCGCCATCGAATCGAATCGGGCCATCGCCGGCGTGCTCCGGGAAGGCATCGCCAAGGCCGGACTCCCCGAGGACTGCCTGGTGCTGGTGGAGGATGTCAGCCGGGAGGCCGCGGTGGAGTTCATGCAGCTCCGCGATCACATCGACTGCCTCATCCCGCGAGGCGGCGCGTCGCTGATCCGCTCGATCCTCGACCACGCCACCGTCCCGTTCGTGATCGACGGCGACGGCAACTGCCACGTGTACGTCGATGTCGCCGCCGATCTCGACATGGCCGAGGCCATCGTCGTCAACGCCAAGACCCAGCGGCCCAGCGTGTGCAACGCGGCCGAGAAGCTGCTGGTCCATGCCGCGGTGGCCGACACGTTCGTTCCCCGCATCGCAGCCGTGCTCGAGGAGGTCGAACTGATCGGCGACGAGCGCGCCCGCCAACTGGTCCCGTCGATGGCGGCGGCGTCGACCGAGGACTGGGACACCGAGTTCCTCGACCTGAAGTTGGCCGTGGGTGTCGTCGATTCGCTCGACGCAGCCATCGAGCACATCGCTCGGCACGGGTCGGGCCACTCCGAGGCCATCGTCACCACCGACTTGCTGGCCGCCGACCGGTTCACCACCGAGGTCGATGCCGCCGCCGTGGTGGTCAACGCGTCGACCCGCTTCGTCGACGGCGAGGAGTTCGGCTTCGGGGCCGAGATCGGCATCTCGACCCAGAAGCTCCATGCCCGGGGACCGATGGGTCTGCGGCAGCTGACGACGGAGAAGTTCGTCGTGCGCGGGACCGGTCAGGTGCGAGGCTGAGTCGCTACGCCGGCAGACGTCGTCTACCGGCTTCGCTTCTGGAGTTGCTCGCCTGCCGTCCTCCGGCCGGCCGGCTCGTCAACTCCGCCGCTTGTCTCGACCCTGCCCGCTCGGCCTCGTCGGCGGTCAGTCCCGGGTTCTGTGTCAGGCGATTGGCGGGTAGAACGGAAGCCGTCGACGGGGCGACGGGCGTCACCGTCGGCGAACAGAAAGGAATCCATGTCGAACGACCACAGGGTCGCGTTCTTCGACCGCGAGGTCGCCGAGGAGCTGTTCGAGCTCGTCGTCGATGAGCCGGGCGATGCCGATGAGGATCTGCTCGACGACGCGGCCGCCGCCATTCACTCCGCCAACGGTGGCCTGCCGGCCGAGGCCCAGCAGGCCGTGGCGCGCGGCGAAGGTATCGCCGTCGGGCTCCAGCCGGCCGAGATCGAGACCCTCACCATCCTGATCGAGGAGAACACCGAGACCGACCGCAAGACGCTGCGTTCGGTCGCCCAGTCGCTGAAGTCGAAGCTCCGGGCGGCCGCCAAGAAGGCCCGCCGCAATTGAGCCCACCAGGGGCTGGGCCCAGTCTTGGGTCAGAGACGAATGCGGAGCTTTCGTCAACGAACCCGAAGCCCCACCAGGGGCTGAGGGTTCGCCTTGACCACCCGGTCAAGTGCGAGGATAGGGTCCAGGGATGACCGAGTTCCGTTTCGAGTCCGTCCCCGCCGTTCGCGAGTCGCTGAAGTCCGTCGAGTACCTCTCCGACGAGGGGATCGCCGGGATCGTGTACCTGGCCGACCGGCTCGGAAAGCCCATTCTCGTCGAGGGCCCGGCGGGCACCGGGAAGACTCAGCTGGCCAAGTCGGTGGCCGAGATGTCGGGCGCCCGCCTCATCCGGCTCCAGTGCTACGAGGGCCTCGACGAGTCGAAGGCGCTCTACGAGTGGAACTACAAGAAGCAGCTGCTGCGCATCCAGGCTGCGGGCAAGGGCGAGGACATCGGCAGCGACGAGTGGGATGAGCTGTCGGGCGACATCTTCTCCGACGACTTCCTCCTCACCCGGCCCCTGCTCGAGGCCATCACCGCCGACGACCCGGTGGTGCTGCTCATCGACGAGGTCGACCGCGTCGAGGTGGAGACCGAGGCCCTGCTGCTCGAGATCCTCTCCGACTACACGGTCTCGATCCCTGAGCTCGGCACCATCGAGGCCAAGCAGATCCCGATGGTGTTCCTCACGTCCAACAACACCCGTGAGCTGTCCGAGGCCCTCAAGCGCCGGTGCCTCTACCTGCACGTCGACTATCCCGAGCTCGAGCGGGAGAAGGAGATCGTGCTCACCAAGGTGCCCGACATCACCGCGTCGCTGGCCGATCAGGTGGCTCGTATCGTGCGCTCGATCCGCAATCTCGAACTCAAGAAGAGCCCGTCGGTCTCCGAGACGCTCGACTGGGCTCGCACTCTGCTGCTGTTGGGCGTGACCCAGGTCGACGCCGAGACGGCGCGGAGCACGCTCAACATCCTTCTGAAGTACCAGTCCGACATCGTCAAGGCGCTGCGCGAGCTCGAGGACACCAAGTCCGACATGCACGCCGACGCCAACGCCAACGCGTGATGGAGGAGCAGCCCCCCGAGGCCGAGCCCTCCCGCCGGAGCGAGGCAGAACTCGGCGCCGGCGTGGCGCTGAACGAGCTCATGGCCGGCTTCATCCAGGAGCTGCGCGCCGCCGGACTGCCGGTGTCGCTCACCGAGAACCTCGATGCCATGGAGGCGATCAAGTTCATCCCCCTCGAGGATCGCGAGGCGTTCAAGTACGCACTCGCCGCCACCTTGGTGAAGAACAACTCGCACTGGCGGGCGTTCGAGACGGTCTTCGAGGTCTACTTCTCCTATCGGGGCCCCGAGTACGAGATCGACCCCGACTCCGACCTGGCCGAAGCCCTCGACGAGCTCATGGAGCAACTCCAGGGCGACCAGGGCGAGGATGGCCAGCAGTCCGGGGGCGGGGGCGCCATGGACGCCATGACGCCCGAGGAGATCGCCCAGATGCTCATGAAGGCGCTCCAGCAGGGCGACCAGGGCATGATGCGGGCCGTCGCCCGCCAGTCGGTGAAACGCTTCGCCGGGATGGAACCGGGTCGCCCGGTCGGTGGCACGTACTACCTGTACCGGACGTTGCGTCATCTCGATCTCGACGGCGTGCTCGACCAGCTCATGGACCAGTCCCGCCAGCAGTCGCCCGAGCCGCTCAGCGCCCTCGAGGAGCGGTTGGAGCAGGACGAGTACCAGAACCGCATCGAGAAGCTGAAGCAGGAGATCGAGTCCGAGATCCGGCGCCGCCTCGTGGCCGACCGGGGGGTGGAGGCCATGGCCCGCACCCTGCGCAAGCCGCTGCCCGAGGACATCGACTTCATGCACGCGTCGCGGGAAGAGATGGCCCAGCTCCGCAAGGCCATCTACCCGCTGACCCGCAAGCTCGCCGTACGCCTGGCCCGCAAGCGCCGCCACGGCCGCAAGGGCCCGCTCGACTTCCGCAGCACCATCCGGCACTCGCTCAGCTACGGCGGGGTCCCGGCCGAGCCCAAGTTCCGCTACCCCCGCCCGGCCAAGCCGGAGATCTTCGTGGTGGCCGACATCTCCGGTTCGGTGGCCAGCTTCGCCCGGTTCACGCTCCATCTCGTGTACGCCATCCAGGGTCAGTTCTCCAAGGTCCGGGCATTCGTGTTCATCGACGGTGTCGACGAGGTCACCCGCCTGTTCGAGGGCGTCGAGGACATCGCCGAGGCCGTGCACCGCGTCAACACCGAGGCCGATGTCGTCTGGGTCGACGGCCACTCCGACTACGGCCACGCCTTCGAGGTGTTCTGGGGCACCTACGGCCGCGACATCGGCCCCAAGACCACGGTCCTGCTGCTGGGTGACGCCCGGAACAACTACCACGCCGCGCAGTCGTGGGTGGTCAAGGAGATGCAGCACCGGGCCCGCCACGTCTACTGGCTCAATCCCGAGCCCCGGTCCTACTGGGACACCGGTGACTCCATCATCGGCGAGTACGCCGATCACACCGACGGCGTCTTCGAGTGTCGCAACCTGCGCCAGCTCGAACGCTTCGTCGACGTCCTCGAGTAGCGGTCAGCTGTCGGCGCGGTGGCGGACGCCGTCACCGGCGTCGTGCAGCGCCATCGCGGTGTTGACGATGGCGAGATGGCTGAACGCTTGCGGCATGTTGCCGAGCAGCGTGCCGTGGTGCGGATCGGCCTCCTCGGCCAGCAGACCGACGTCGTTGCGCAGGGCGAGCAGCCGTTCGAACAATTCGGTGGCCTCGTCGGTGCGGCCCTGCATCGCCCACACCTGCGCCAGCCAGAACGAGCACAGCAGGAAAGCGCCTTCGTCGCCGGACAGGCCGTCGACCCCCGATTCGGTCCGGTACCGGAGCAGGAAGCCACCGACCATGAGCTCGTCCTCGATGGCGCGGACGGTCGCGACCACCCGTTCGTCGTCGAAGGGGAGGAACCCGACCAGCGGGATGAGCAGCAGGTTGGAATCGAGGTGCGGCGAGTCGAACGCCTGGGTGAACACGCCGCGTTCGTCGACGGCCCGGTCGAGGACCGTGGCCTTGATCTCGTCGCGCAACCCGCGCCAGTCGTCGAGCGGCCCGTCGAGGCCATAGTTCTCGATGGCTTTGATGGCGCGGTCGACGGCCACCCAGGCCATGACCTTGGAGTGGGTGAAGTGCTGCGGGTGTCCCCGGATCTCCCACATGCCGTCGTCGGGTTCCCGCCACCGATCGGCCACCACGTCGACCAGCAGCTGTTGGAGCATCCAGGCGTCACCGTCGGCGTCCATGCCCGCCGAGCGGGCCTGGTGGAGCGCGTCCATGACCTCGCCGAAGACGTCGAGCTGGTGCTGGCCGTGGGCGTCGTTGCCGATGCGCACCGGCGTGGCGCCCCGATGACCCCCGAGCCAGTCCAACTCGAACTCGGGCAGGCGCCGCTCGCCCGCGACGCCGTACATGATCTGGAGCTTCTCCGGTTCGCCGGCAACCGCTCGCAGGAGCCAGTCCCGCCAGGCGATGGCCTCGTCCACGTGGCCGGACTCGAGGAAGGCGAGCAGCGTGTAGGTGGCGTCGCGCAGCCAGCAGTAGCGGTAGTCCCAGTTGCGGGACCCTCCAGGAGTCTCCGGGAGTGACGAGGTGGGTGCGGCCACGATGCCACCAGTCGGGTCGTACACCAGTCCCTTCAACACCGCGAGCGACGCGTGGACGTCATCGGCGTACTTCCCCGCGTAGTCGCTGCAGTCCAGCCACTCCCGCCAGAACGACTCGGTGCGGTGCAGACCGTCGTCGGCGTCGATCACCGGAGTGAGCTCGACGTGGCTCGGGTGCCAGTCGAGCACGAACGGGACCCGCTCGCCGGGACGGACCGTGAACTCGCCCTTGGTCCGCATGCCCTCGCCGTGGGTCGTGACGGGGGAGTGCATCCGGACGCGGTCGGGGCCGGCGATCGCGACGAGGTCCCCGTCGATGCGACGCACCCAGGGGACGATGGAGCCGTAGTCGAAGCGCAGCACGAGCTCGACGCCCATCTCGACCTCGCCCTCGACGCCCTCGACGATGCGGACCATGTCGGGCCGCTCGTCGCGGACCGGCATGAAATCGATGACCCGCACCGTGCCGGCGGCCGTCGACCACGTCGACTCGAGCACGAGACCGCACCGGTAGCGGCGTGACACTTCGGCCTCGGCGTCCTTCGGTGCGATGCGCCAGAAGCCGGCGTCTTCGTCGTCGACGAGCGCGGCGAAGCAGGACCCGGAATCGAACCGAGGGAGGCAGGCCCACACGACCGCGCCGGACCGGTCGACCATCGCGGCCGTCTCCAGGTCGGAGATGAGGGCGAGATCGTCGATGCTGGTACTCGTCTGCGCGTCGGACATGGCTCCATCATCGACGATCGATCGCCGACCACCGAGGGTCGACCGGGCATAATGTGACAAACCTCTACCGTTTTGTTACCGTTCTGCAACACTGCTGGTGCCATCGCACCGGCCAACTCGTTCCGCCGACCAGAATCCTGGTCCCGCCAGCCGCCCTCGTCGCGAAGATCTCCGTCACCCATGCGAACAGTCACACGACATCCGCTGCGGGCCCTGATGGCCGTCGCCCTGATCATCGGTACGGTCATCGCTCCGGCCACGGCGCACGCCGACACGAAGTCCCAGCGGGAAGAGGTCCAGCGCAAGAAGGTCGCCGTGGCGGCCAAGATCGACACGCTCCGGGCCACCAACGCGCAGGTCGAAGCTGCGCTGCGAACCCTCAACGGCAACGTGGCGAACCAGACCGCGGCGCTGCACGATGCCGAGCGCAAGGCTGCCGAGGCCCAAGCCGCCCTCGACGATGCCACCGCCAAGGTGCAGGCCAAGCAGGCCGAGATCGCTCAGCTCGATGATGCGGTGAAGGAACTGGCGATCGAGGCCTACATCCAACCCCCGTCGTCGGCCGGCCTGATCGATTCGCTCGCCGCCAAGAACATCGGTGAGGCCGAGCTGAAGCGGTCCCTGCTCGAGGCCAAGTCCAGCAATCAGCTCGACGTCCTCGACCAGCTGCAGCGGGCGCGCGAGGACCTCGAGACCGCCCGTGCCGCGGCCGAGGATGCCGCGGTGGCCGCCAAGGACAAGCGCGCCGCGGTGGCCAACAAGCTCTCCCAGGTGACCGAGGCCCGCGACCAGCAGGCCAAGGTCGAGGCCGACGTCCAAGCCCGTCTCGACCAACGGCTGGGAGAAGCCGAGAGCCTCGCCCAGCTGGACAAGAAGCTCGCCGCCCAGCTCCGCGCCGACCAGGCCCGGCTGGCCGAGTTGGCCAAGCGGTCGGCGCGCCGCACCAGCGGCAGCGTGACCATCTCGATCACCGGGTCCGGCAGCATCGTCTCGGTTCGCGGCATCCGGGTGCACAAGAGCATCGCCGGCCAGCTCGCCCGCATGCTCTCGGCTGCCGAGGCCGACGGCATCTCCCTCTCCGGTGGCGGCTACCGGGATCCCAGCTCGCAGATCGCCCTGCGCCGCGCCCACTGCGGCACGAGCTACTACGCGGTGTACCAGACGTCACCGAGCCGTTGCTCACCCCCGACCGCCCGCCCCGGCTCGTCGATGCACGAGCGCGGCCTGGCCATCGACTTCACCTACGGCGGTCGCGTCATCGGGTCACGGTCGTCGCCGGCGTACCGCTGGCTGGCCGCCCACGCCGCCAGCTACGGGTTCTACAACCTGCCCAGCGAGCCGTGGCACTGGTCGGTCAACGGGAACTGATCCGAGCTGGGCAGGCCCTGCCCAGCGAGCCGTGGCACTGGTCGGTCAACGGGAACTGATCCGAGCTGGGCAGGCCCTGCCCAGCGAGCCGTGGCACTGGTCGGTCAACGGGAACTGGCGGCCCTTGGGGGGCCTTTCAGTTCCTTGCAGTTGTTCGGGCTGCGCCTCACAACTGCCGGCCCACTGACGGCCTCTGGGGGCCCTTTAGTTCCTTGCCCACCGACCCTGCTCGCCCGTTCTGGGACGCGAGACACGCACTGGTGGGTGGACCACGCGTCCCGAAACCGATCAGTGGGGCCCTTCGCCTCTGGGACGGTGAGCTGCTCCTCCCTACGGTGAGGGGGAACAGCTGAGCGGAGGAGGTGCCATGGCCACCGTCAAGGAGGCTGCCGCCGCATTCCTGGCCAAGGACCGGATCGCCGTCACGGGCGTCTCACGCCACGCCGCCGGGCACGGGAGCAATGCGGTGTACAAGCGGCTGCGCGACCGCGGGTACCAGGTGTTCGCGGTCAATCCCAACGCCGACGAGGTCGAAGGCGACCGCAGCTACCCCGGTCTGCGGGACATCCCGGGAGGGGTGGAGGCTGTGGTGATCGCCACCCGGGCCGCGTCGGCGGAGTCGACCATGCGCGACTGCGCCGTTCTCGGGATCGAGCACGTGTGGATGCACCGGGCGTTCGGCGAGGGCAGCGTGTGCGACGACGCCACCGTCTACGGCCGCGAGCACGGCATCACCGTGATCGACGGCGGCTGCCCACTGATGTTCGAGCCCACTGCCGACGTCGCCCACAAGGTGATGCGCGTGCTGCTCACCGGCACCCGGAAGGTGCCCCGCACCGTCTGACGCGCGCGCTCTCGGTGCGCGCTCGACCACTTCTCAGAAATTATTCGTTGACGACTGCGGATGTGCTGCGCGCATCTTGGCTGTTGCGCGTAGGCGGCGGCTTGATGGAGACGTTGCCTGCGGGGCACGGGGGCACATGAGGGAGGGCCGACTATGGCTGTCATGACGCGCACGGACTCGGTACGGGGCTCGGCGTCCGGTCGGAACGCGCCGGCATCGGCGGGAGTCCGAGGTCGCGGCCGGTCTCGGGGCGCTCGGGCGTTCGCAGTCGCCGCCGCCCTTGCGGCCATGATGGGGACCGTTGCCGTGACGAGCCTCGCGCCGGTTCCGCTGGTCGGGGTCGAGGTGGCGAGCGCGGATCCGCCGTACCTCGACGGGATTCCGACCGGATGCGACGACTTCTACCTGTATCTGGGTCTGTTCTCGGTCGACATCCCAGATCCGGGCTGGACGTGGGTCGACCCGTCGAACAAGTTTCGGGACGCCATCGGTGTCGCCACCAAGAGCGAGGTAACTCACACCGACTTCCCGGTGGTGCACGACTCCCACGATCTCAACATCGACATTCTCCTCGACCCGGGCCAGGAGGACCTGCTCTCGATCGTCAACGGCGACGACGAGGCGCCACCCGGTCCCGACACCATGGAGGTCGAGTGGGAGACCGGGACCTACCCGAATGAACACGGGCCGAACTCACCCGAGCGGTTCCTGCCGAAGTGGGTTTGGCCCAACCAGGGCGACCGGGTGTGGGTGAACGGCCACCACATCTACGACTGTGGCCATACCACCGAGGTGGATGGCATCGATCGGGCACGGTCGGAGATCCATCCGCCGCGAGCGATCGCATCGATGCGGGACCAGGTCGGCACCCTCCCGGGCACGGGGACGACCCCGGTGCCGTTGACTGCGGTTGATCTCTACGTCCACGGTGGCGCCGGTTTCGTCACTGAGATCCTCAATTGCGGCCAGTCGATCATCGTCGGTGACGGTTCGCCCGAGTTCAGTTGCCCGATCGACACAACACCCATCGACGCCGACTACGAGTTTGACGTCGAGCTGCCACCGCGACCGACACCGAGCGCCGTGTTGGCCACTTCGGTCGAGGACGGGCCGGGCAACAACATCGCTGTTGCGCCCGTGCTCATGCCGGTACCGGCCGACAACCCGACGTCGCTCCACGTGACCGTGCCCCTGGCGGGGTCCGGTGTCGCCGACCTCGACACCTACGCCCGCCAGATCAAGGCGGGTTGGATCTATCCGCCGAATGACCTGCGCCACTTCGACCTGACCCTGAACAAGATGGATCTGCACGAGGACATGGACCTCGACCCCGGCGACTGCGAGTGCACGTTCTTCTGGATGAACGTGGACAAGGCGCCGTCGGAGTGGATCCGCCTCGCTGACTTCGCCACCGGCAACATGAACGACTACGACGACGACGGTGGCTTGGGTGACGGTGAGATGGGGTTCTCCGGTGCCTCTTTCGATTACTACGTCACCGATGGAAAGCCGGTCACCGTGCGAGCTCACGGATACGACCAGGACTGCCTCGACGATTATTTCGGTGACCACCGCTTCCGGGTCACGATCTTCCTCGACTGCTACCTGCTGGCCGCCTTCGAGCTCGAGGCCGGGGACAACGACGACTACAACACGCTCTTCGCCAGACACAGTGCCCCCGACTACGGCGTCGGCAACCAGGACGTCACGGCCGGTGGTCAGTATGAGCTGGAGTACTCCATCGAGGAGATCCCCATCGAGGACGAGGACAGTGCCGACTTGGCGGTCACCAAGATCTGTAAACCCGACGACGTGGGTATGGCAGGTCAACCTGTGCAGTGCACCGTCTTCGTCGACAACCCCGGGCCGGGGTTGCCGCGGGACGTCGTGCTCACCGACACGCTCTTGACCGATGTTGCATCGGCCGACTACTCGATGGCAGCGGCGACGTTCGCCTTCGAGTTCGGTGGCACCACCAGCTCGTCGTCGCCGTGCACGATGCTGCCTCCGAACCGGTTCGTCTGCTCGCTCGGCACCGTTCCGGTCGGCGGCCGTGCGGTCATCAGCTCGTCGTTCACGACGCAGCAGGCCGGCGACTTCAACAACGAGGCCATTGTCCGGTCGGGCTCCACCGACCCGAACCTGGCCAACAACCAGGACATCGACGGGCTTACGATCGTCCCTGCGTCAGACCTGGTTGTCACCAAGTCCGGACCGGACACCGCCACGGCCGGGACGTCGATCACGTACTCGATCGACGTCGACAACCAAGGGCCCTCCCGGGCTGACGGGGTCGTGGTCCACGATCAACTCCCGGCGGGGGTCTCGTTCGTGTCGGCGGTCGCCGATGTGGGGTCCCTTGACGTCGTGGGTAGCTCGGTCACCTGGAACATCGGGACCGTGCTGGCTAGTGATCCCGTGCGGTCCATCCAGATCACGGTCATGATCCAACCGGGAGCGACGGGCCAGCTGGCCAACAGCGCGACGGTGACCAGCACGTCGCCGGACCCTGACGCCGGGAACAACAGCTCGACACACGTGACGACGTTGAGCGCGGAAGCGGCACTGACCATCACCAAGACGGACAGCCCAGATCCTGTGGTGGCGGGGTCTCTGCTGACATACAAGATCGAGGTGGGCAATGCCGGGCCGTCGACGGCCCGCTCGGTCTGGGTGGGGGACGTGTACCCGTCGGAGTTCGACTACGTCAGCGGCGTCAATGGTTCGGGGGCGGTGGCCTGTGGTGAGCTCTGGGGGGTTGCCGCCCTGTGTTACGCGGGAGACATCGCGCCCGGCCAGATGAGGACGTTCTTCATCACCGGTCGAGTGAGCCCCGCGACCCCGAACGGTACGACCCTGCTCAACACCGCCCTCGCGGTGTCCGACACCGACCCGGACAACGCGTCCGCCACGACAGAGACACAGGTCGAGACCAGTGCTGACCTGTGGATCGAGAAGTTCAGTGATCAGCCGGCCGGCAAGCCGTCGGGAACTGTGGTCTACGAGATCACGGTGCACAATCAGCCGGGTGCCGCGCCCGACAGCACACCGACATCCGGTCTCGGTGGCCCATCGGACGCGCAGGGCGTCGTCGTGATCGACAACCTGCCGCTGACCAGCAAGAAACTCGTGGTCCAGTACATCAGCAGCGGTTGCACCTACGACGAGACCACGCACCGCGTGACGTGCACGGCGTCAACGTTGCCGGTAGGCACGTCTGTGACGTATCAGATCTGGGTGAAGCCCAAGGGCTCGGTCGGTGCCTTCGTCAACGAGGCCACCGTGTCCAGTTCGACGGTCGACCCGGTGGCGAGTAACAACTCCGACTCGGTGAACACCGTCGTCCAAGGCGGCATCTGACTCGGAGCGACTGGCGGTCGGGCGCGCACCGACCCGGCCGCCGTCGTCAGCGCGTCCCGCAGGACTCGAGGCACACCGACGGGCAGTCGGTGGCATCAGGCTGCAGGCGTCGGCCGAGGTGTTCGAGGCCGCCGGCGAGGCGCACCAGCTGGTCACCGAATCGGGTTCGCCACGGCGCGGCGGCCGGGCGCGCCGGACGTACTGACGGGCGGCGTCGCGGTGACGGTCGTTCACCACGGTTCGGGCGTACAAATCGTTCTGGAGTGCGTACATCTCGGCTCCTTCGACCGCTTCGTGCCCGGCATCTTCGAGGTCGGTCTCGGCGGCGACAGCCCGGCGTTCGAAGACGAACTGGCCGCCCTGGACGCCCTCGACGACGAACTGGTCGCCTACGAGCTGTCCCTGACCCTCGGCGGGCTGGCCTGCGGACCTCGGGAGGGTCACACGTCGGCGCTCGTCCATGACCCGTCGTATCGGGACCAGCTGCTCGCGTCGGCGGCGGGCGATGCTCGCAGCGCGGCCCTCGCCCGGTCGATCTTCGAGGATCCCGGGGCCCTCCGATCTCGGTACGTGCACCTGCTGGATCGCTACTGGGACGAGGCGTTCCGGACCGAGTGGGAGCGGATCCTGCCGCGGATCGAGGCCGAGGTCACCGACGGGGCACGAGCGCTGATCACCGGTGGCCCCGCCGGCTTGGTGAACGAGCTACTGCCCGAGGGACGATGGGATCCAACCGCGCTGGCGATCGTGGTCGACAAGAACTGGACCGGGGTGTTCGACATCGCCGAGCGGGGTCAGCTGCTGTTCGTGCCCACCGTGTACGGATGGCCGGCGGTGCTCATCGAGATCGCCCGGCCGTGGCCGGTCTCGATCATCTTCCCGCTCCGTGACCTCGATGCTGCCGGCGTGGTGTCGGGGCACCGGGACGGGTACTTCGTGCTCTACGAGCTCAGACCGGAACGGCTCGACGTGTTGGGCCGCGCTTTGCGTTCCACCCTCGGACTCGCCCATGCCGGCTCGGGCGACGTCCCGGCCCTGCCGGTGTCGCTCGGGCGGACCGCCGAGCGCTGAGCGCCGCGGTCACGCGGCGTCGGCGTCAGGTGAGGTGGATGCCGCACTCCGTCTTGTTCCGACCCGCCCACCGGCCGGCGCGAGGGTCGTCGGCCGGCGCAACCGGCTTGGTGCACGGCATGCAACCGATCGAGGGGTAGCCCTGGCGCAGCAGCGGGTTCACCGGCACGTCGTGGTCGGCGATGTAGGTCCCCACGTCGAGGTCGGTCCACGTGGCGATGGGGTTGATCTTCACCAGCCCTCGAAGGTCGCGTCCGACCACCAGGGCGCTCGAGCGCGTGTCGGCCTCGTTGCGCCGCAGGCCGCTCATCCACGCCGCCTTGCCGGCGAGGGCCCGCTCGAGCTGCTGGACCTTGAGGGCGGAGCAGCAGTTGTCCGGGTCGGTCTGCCAGAGCAGCTCGGTGTTTTCCGGCGCGGTCATGATCTTCATGTTCAACCCGTAGCGCCGGCGAACGAGTTCCACCGTCTCCAGCGTCTCGGGGAAGTGGTACCCGGTGTCGATGAACACGACCTCGATGGCCGGGTCGGCCTCGACGGCCAGATCGATGAGCACCGCGTCGGTCATCGATGCGGTCAGGCAGAGGTGGGGGCCGAAGGCGTCGACCGCCCAGCCGATGATCTTGGAGGCCGGTGCATGTTCGAACTCGGCGTTCAGCTCGAACAGCTCATCGTCGGAGTAGGTGTGGCGCAAGCTGGGGAGCGGCACGGTCACAGGCATGGGGGAGGAGATCTCTCGTTCGTGGATGCGTGCGGAAGGCGACGATCAGGCGGATCCGGCGTTCAGCAAGGCCGGCGTCAGGAGCGCCAGCGAGTAGCCGGCAGCGAAACGAGGCTCGAAACGCCCGCAGGGGCGTGAGGCCGAGTGAGCCATGTCACGTGGCGCACTCGGATGCGCCGATCTCCTTGACGTAGGGGCCGGTCTCGTCGAAGTCGACGTAGAAGGCCGGGTCGTCCTCGAAGGTGGGGAACACATCGAGGTCGGCCAACTCGCCGCCGATCGCCGTGGCGCCACCGGAGCGCTCCAGCCAGGTCCGGAAGTCCTCACCCGGCCGACGCTCACCGGCGAAGCGGCGCACGACCCGGACCGCGGCCTCGGGCGCGTTCTTGGCCGGCAGCCGCAGCGCCTTCTCACCGAAGTGGATGCGCTCCTGGCCCACGTAACCGCCGAGCAACATCTGGTATCCCGGGGCCGACCGCCCGTTGGCGCGTCGCTCGGCCCCGAAGAAGCCGATGTCGGCGATGTGGTGCTGGCCGCACGAGTTCGTGCAGCCCGAGATGTTGGTGCGGATGCCTCCGACCTCGGCCAGGCCCTCGCGGTCGAGCGCCTCGCCGATGGCGTCGGCGAGCCCGCGCGACTGGGTCACGGCCAGGTTGCAGGTGTCCGCTCCGGGGCAGGCGACGACGTCGCGGGACAGTTCGGCACCGGCCTTGGCCATGTCGAGTACCGAGAGGCGATCGAACAGCGTGGGCAGCTGATCCTCGGTGAGGTCGCGGAACACGAGGTTCTGGCGGTTGGTGACCCGCACCTCGGCGGTCAGCTCCCGCTGGATGCTGGCGAGGGCGCGGAACTGATCGCCGGTGATGTCGCCCAGCCGGGCCCAGGCGTAGGCCGACACGGTGCCCTTGGCATTGCCGCGGACGACGTTGGCGTCGGCCCACTGGTCGTAGGCGGAGCGCCGACGCAGCGTGACCGCGACACCCTGCCCCACCGGGGTGGGCGCGGTCCCGGCACGCGTGCCGGCGGGGGAGTCGCCCCACTTGTCGACCAGTTCCGGGACGCCGCCGGGCCAGCTCGACGAGGCGATGAGGAGGGCCCGCTCCTTGAGGATCCGCTCCTGGAGCTCGTCCCAGCCCATGGTGTCGACGAGCCACTTCATGCGGGCCCGCAGCTTGTTGTCGCGGTTGCCGAAGTTGGCGAAGACCCGCAGGATGGACTCGAGCGTGGCGAGCAGGTCGTCGCGGGAGGTGAAATCCTCGAGCGCCAGGGCCGGGTGGGGGTTGGCCCCGAGCCCGCCGGCGACGAAGACACGGAAGCCCGGTTCCAGGGAGCCATCCTCGCGTTGGCGGTGGACGGCGATGACGCCGCAGTCGTTGAACATGGCCTGACCGCAGTCGGTGTCGCAGCCGGAGAAGTTGATCTTGAACTTGCGGGGGAGACGCTGGACCAACGGATTGCGCAGGAAGTGGCGGGTGGTCGCCTCGGCCCAGGCCGTGATGTCGAGGACCTCGTACGGGCAGGCGCCGGCGAGATGGCAGCCCTGGACGTTGCGGTTGGTGTCACCGCAGGCTTCCCGCGAGGTCATGCCCACGGTTGCGAGGTCGCGCATCAGCTCGGGCACCCGCTCCAGCGGGACGAAATGGAACTGGATGTTCTGCCGGGTGGTGATGTGGCCCCAGCCCCGGCTGTACTCGTCGGCGATGTGACCCATCATCTCGAGGTGCTCCGGGCCGAGGCGCCCGTAGGGGATGCGCACCCGCACCATCTGATCGTGGCCGCCCTGTCGCTGGCCGTAGATCCCGTTGGTGAGACGGAACACGCGGAAGGCGTCCTCGGCGATGTCGCCGGCCAGGTAGTCGGCCAGCACGGCCTCGAACTTGGCGATGTCCGCGGCCTGCTCGGGGTCGAGGACGATCTCGTGGCTGTGCATGGGTTTCCTCACGGGGCGATCGTTGCCGTCGCGGCAATACCTGACCACGTTGGTCAGCTTTCGTTGGGTCAGTGTGTCAAAACCTGACCCAACCGATCAACATTCCCATTCATCCGGATATCTGCCGGGAAATGTGCCCGTCGGGTGGACGCGCGTGGCCCCGAGGCCGGCAGCGTCGGGGGTGCCGGACTACGACCGCAGCAGCTCGGCGACCCGGAAGGCGAGGTCGACCGACTGGCGAGCGTTGAGGCGAGGGTCGCACATGGTCTCGTACCGATCGGGCAGATCGGCATCGGAGATCTCCTCGGCACCACCGAGGCACTCGGTCACGTCGTCTCCGGTGAGCTCGACGTGGATGCCCCCCGGCCAGGTCCCGGCTGCGTGGTGGGCCCGGAAGAAGCCGGCCACCTCTCGCACCACGGCTTCGAAGTGGCGGGTCTTCTTGCCCGACTCCGACGTGAACGTGTTGCCGTGCATGGGATCACATGCCCAGACGACGGGGTGGTCCGCGTCGCGGACGGCCTCGAGCAGCGGTGGGAGCAGTTCGTCGATGCGGTCGGCGCCCATGCGGGTCACCAGGGTGAGCCGACCGGGGGTCCGGTCCGGGTTGAGCGCCTCGCACAGCGCCAGGACCTCGGCCGGTGTGGCGGTGGGGCCGATCTTGCAGCCGACCGGGTTCCGGACGCCGGACAGGAACGCCACGTGGGCTCCGTCGAGCTGTCGGGTGCGTTCGCCGATCCAGAGCATGTGGGCCGAGCAGTCGTACCAATCGCCGGTGAGGGAGTCCTGGCGGGTGAGCGCCTCCTCGTAGCCGAGGAGCAGGGCCTCGTGCGAGGTGTAGAAGTCGACCTCGTGGAGGTTCGGCGCTTCGCGCGAGTCGATGCCGCACGCCCGCATGAACCGGAGGGTGCGGTCGATGTCGTCGGCCAGTTGCTCGTAGCGCTTGCCCTCGTTGGACGAGGCCACGAACTCCTGGTTCCAGGCATGGACACGGGTGAGGTCGGCGAAGCCGCCCTTCGTGAACGCCCGCAGCAGGTTCAGCGTCGACGAGGACTGGTGGTAGGCCTGCAGGAGCCGGGCCGGGTCGGCGCGCCGCTCGGCGTCGGTGAAGCCGATGTCGTTGACGATGTGGCCGCGGAACGACGGCAGCTCCACGCCGTCGATGGTCTCGGTGGCACTGGAGCGAGGCTTGGCGAACTGGCCGGCGATCCGGCCGACCTTCACCGTGGGGACCCCGGACGAGTACGTGAGGATGACCGCCATCTGCAGGATGACCTTGAGCTT
Source organism: uncultured Acidimicrobiaceae bacterium (assembly GCA_963730345.1). Classification (GTDB taxonomy): domain Bacteria; phylum Actinomycetota; class Acidimicrobiia; order Acidimicrobiales; family Salinilacustritrichaceae; genus Salinilacustrithrix. The sequence goes on along the minus strand of CAVSRP010000037.1, from coordinate 106,747 downwards.
GTCCCGGATGGCGTCGGCCGAGAAGCCGTCGAACGACTCGGCACAGTCACCGGCCTGGAGCAGGAAGGCATCGCCCCGGGCCACCTCGGCGAGCTGGGCGGTGAGCACCCGGGCCTCGCCCGCGAACACGAGCGGGGGATAGGTGGCCAGCTGCTTGAGTGCGGCATCGAGCTCGCCGTCGTCGGGCCAGTCGGGCTGTTGCTGGGCCGGCCGGTTCCGCCAAGAGCTCGGGGACCAGGTGCCCGCGGTCGTGTTCATCGGATACAGCCTCGCATGCCCGGGGGATTGGACGAAAAGCAGAATCGGGACGCCTGGAGGGCGTCCCGATTCGACAAATCAGTCGATGGTCAGGCGGCGCCGCGCGTTCCGGCTTCCTCGCGGACGGTGCCGACGGCCCGCTTGACCAGGCGGCGGGCGGCCTCGGCGGTGACGCCGAGCTCCTCGCCCACCTCGCGGTAGCTGCGGGTGCGGCCGTCGTTGAGGCCGAAGCGCTGCTCGACGGCGTAGCGAGCCCGAGGTTCGAGCACGTCGAGCAGACCGGTGACGAACTCGTCCTCGGCTCGGGCCATGGTGATGTTTTCCGGCCCGGGCTTGGAGTCGGCCAGCAGATCGACGAGCTCGGACCCATCGGGATCGTCGCCCACGGTGCGATCGAGCGACGTCGGGGTGGTGAGCCGATGGAGCCGGGCGTGCTCGTCGTCGAGCTCGGTACCTTCGCCCGACGCGTGCCGTAGCGCGGCCCGCAGGCTGGCGGAGCGATCTCCCGGGAGTCGGACCAGCGACGCCTTCTGGTCGAGCGCCCGGCCGATGGCCTGGCGGATCCAGAAGGTGGCGTAGGTGGAGAACTTGAATCCCTTGCGCCAGTCGAACTTGTCGACGGCGTGCTCGAGGCCCAGATTGCCCTCTTGGATCAGATCCAGGAGCTCCATCGAAGGGGGGAGGGGGTAGCGGCGGGCAATGGAGACCACCAAGCGGAGATTGGCCCGGATGAACCGGTCCTTGGCGGCGGCCGCGTCGCCGATGGCCCGCCGCAGCTCGCGCGACACCGCCTCGCCAGCGTCGAGGCGCTCCTGCGCCTCTCGGCCCTTCTCGATGGTCTGCGACAGGGTGCGCTCTTCCTCAGCAGTGAGGAGAGGCACCATGCCGATCTCGTTGAGGTACTGACCTACTGAATCGCTCATGACATGTCTTCCAACGAAGGTTGCAGGCGTGTGATTCCCATCGGGCAATGTGACTGAAGTCACGAGACGGGGAGGGGATGGGCACCCGGATGGTGCTACCTACCCAATGGGGGGATAGATCATTCTCCCACGAACGGCCACTGCAGTCACGTTGAATACGGTTCCCCTACCCTGCGTGGATGGCCGAACGGATCGGAATCTTCGGGGGGACGTTCGACCCGCCCCACGTCGGCCACCTCGTCACCGCGGTGAACGTCCGCTACGCGCTCCGATTGGACCGTTTGCTCCTCGTTGTGGCCAATCGTCCCTGGCAGAAGGTCGGCACGCGTCCGATCACGGCCGCCGCCGACCGTCTGGCGATGGTCGAGGCCGCGGTCGGCGGCGTGGCCGGCCTCGAGGCGTCGTCGAGCGAGATCGACCGCGGCGGTGACAGCTACACGGCCGACACGCTCGCCGAGCTGGACGCGGCGGTGCCCGACGCCGAGTTGTTCGTGGTGCTGGGCGCCGATGCCGCCGCCGGAGTCCTCTCGTGGGAACGGGTCGACGAGGTCCGGGCCCGGGCGACGCTGGTCGTGGTCGATCGGCCCGGCTCCCAGCCGGGGCGGATCCCCGAGGGCTGGCGGGGGGTCCGGGTGGAGGTGCCGAGGCTGGAGGTGTCGTCGACCGACCTGCGGGAGCGGATCGCCGACGGTCGTCCGTTGGACTACCTGTTGCCACCGGGGGTGATCTCCTGCGTGCGGGAGCGTCGCCTCTATCGTGTCCCGATGTGACTGAGGATGGCGCCACGCCGGGCGACGGTGGCGACGAGGCGGGAGAAGAGGAAGACGCGAACGCGGAGGCGGCGCGGGCTGCCCGCCTGGCCGCGCTGTTGTCGGTGGACATCAGGCCCACGCCGGGCCAGGACGAGGAACGAGCGCTGCGTGGTCCCACGGCGGACGCACTCGAGATCGACGAGGTCGACGACGAGGCGGACGACGAGACCGCCGACGACGAGACCGCCGACTTCGATGCCGATGGTGCTGCCGCGGCGACGGACGGGCGGACCCGGTCGCCCCACTCGGTGGCGTGGTTCGCTGTCCTCGTCGTCCTCCTCGTCGGTGGGGTCGGCCTGGCCTATGCGGGTTCCCGCATCATCCGATCGAGCACCGAGGGCGAGGTACTCACCAAGATCGACGACCCGGCGGCACCCGGGTACGAGGCGCTGGTCGATCCCACGCCCACGCTGGCGCTGTTGCAGGACGTGAACGGGGCACTCGATTCCATCACCGTGCTCACCCTGCCCAACCCGGGAGGCGGGGGTGGCGGAGTCCTCCTGATCCCCACGAGGACGGTGACGGAGGTGCCGATCTTCGGCGAGAGCCCAGTGGCCATCGCCTACAACTTCGGTGACAGCCAGATCGCGACCGAGGTCATCGGCACCCTCATCGGGACCGGATTGGGTGAATCGGCGGTCGTCGACGCCACGCGGTGGGCGGATCTCGTGGCCCCGGTGGCACCGATCACCATCGACAACCCGAACGCGCTGACGGTCGACGGGGAGGTCCGCTTCCCGGTGGGCGAGATCCAGCTCCAAGCGGCGGACGTCGGCCCGTATCTGGCGGCGAAGGTCGACGGTGAGACGGATCTCGCCCGCCTCTTCCGCCAGCAGGTGTTCTGGTCGGCATGGCTCGACGCCGTGGCCGCCAACGGGACCGACGCGGCGGTCCCCGGTGAGCTCGACACCGGGATCGGCCGCTTCGTCCGATCGCTCGCCGCGGGGGACCACGTGATCTCCACATTGCCGGTGAAGCCGACACCACCAGGTGAGTACGGCGACGAGGAGGCATTCGTGCCCCAGCCGACGAAGGCCGCCGAACTGGTCGATCAGCTGGTGCCGTTCCCCGTGTCACCAGCTCCGGGGGCACGCGCCCGCCTCCGGTTGCTCAACGGCACCCCCGACACCTCGGTGGCGGCCTCCGTCGCCTCGGAACTGCCTCCCGCAGGGGTCCAGGTCGTCCTCATCGGGAACGCAGCCTCGCTCGATCACCAAACCACGACGGTGCGGTACATCGGCGCCGAGTTCCGGGACGAAGCGCAGGCCGTGGCCGACATCCTCGGTGTCGGCGAGGTGACCGAGGACACCCGACCGAGTGAGACAGCCGACATCACCGTTACGCTCGGGGCGGACTATGGATGACCGCCCGCATGACTGAACCCGATCTCGGCCCCACGTCCGGGCCGCCACCAGCCACCGGGACGGTCGATCTCCTCGATCCCGAGTACCCGATCGTGGCGGCGCGCGCTGCTCACGCCAAGGGCGGAGTCGACATCCTGGTGCTGCGAGTGGGCGACGTGCTGGCCATCACCGACTACTTCGTGATCGTGTCGGCATCGAATCCGCGCCTGGTTCGCACGGTGGTGCAGGACATCGAGCAGAAGGTCGCCGAAGCCGGAGGTCCCCGACCACTCCGGGTCGAGGGTCAGAACGAGGCCGAGTGGGTGTTGGCCGACTACGGCGCCTTCGTCGTGCACGTGTTCCACACCGAGACCCGCCAGTACTACGAGCTCGAGCGTCTGTGGTCCGACGTGCCGGCCATCGACTGGATGGATCCCGATGCCCCCGGACCGGTGGACGCCGGGTCGGACCCGCGCTCGTAGATCGCAGCTCAGCCCGATCCGGCTGCGGGTGCGGGCTGATCGGTGAGCTCCGCCAGCCAGGTCCGCCAGCCAGTGATCGCCAGGGCGTGGCCGGACCCTTCGTGCACGGTGAGCGTCGCGCCCAGTCGGCGGGCCAACCATTGGCTCATGGCGACCGGAGTCAGTCGGTCGAGCGTCCCGACGTGGATCGAGGCCGGCGTCCTCACCGCGTCGAGGAGCGGGCCGAGGACCGTGGCCTGGGCCGCGATCTCGCGCTCGAGTCCGGTCAGTCCGGCGGCCACGCTGCCGAGCATGGCGGCCACCAGTGCATCGCCGGCGCCGGGGACGTCGCCGACCGCGGCGATGCTGTCGGCCAGTAGGACGCGGGCCGTTTCGGCGTCGATCTCGGGTGGGACGAGCCAGATGGCGAGCTCCCGTCCGGCCTCGGCCGGGGTGGCGGACGCGATCACCTCGGCGAACAGGTGGCGGCTGTCGTCGGAGCCGTCGAGGACGGACGGGTCCTCGTAGGCATCGGCAGGGACGAGCGGCGCGACGAGCGTGAGACGTTTCACCCGTTCGGGGTGCCGTCCGGCGAGCGCGAGTGCCGGGATCGTGCCGGCCGACCAGGCCAGGATCGCCGCGGCGTCGACGCCGAGGTGATCGAGCACTCGGGCGTGGTCGTCGGCGACCGACATCGGGGTGGCGGACGGGTCGACGTCCGATCCGCCGAGGCCAGGCCGGTCGACGGCGATCAGCCGGAGGCCGAGTGATCGGGCGATGGTGTCGTCGGGATGCCGGGCGAGGCGAGTGTCCGGTGTGCCGTGCAGGAACAGCACGGGTGCACCCTCGGGAGCGCCACGGTCGTCGACTGCGACCCGTCGCCCATCGGCCACCTCGACCAGCAGATCAGGTTCGGGAAGGTCCATGGGTGAGGGGATCGGGTTGCGTGCGCCAATGCGAAGCATTGGTGCCTTTCTCGCCCGCAGGGCGAGAAAGCGTGGAGCTAAGGGGAATCGAACCCCTGACCTCCTCCATGCCATGGAGGCGCTCTACCAACTGAGCTATAGCCCCGGGCGCTCTGGGCTCGCAGGGCGAGCCTTCGCGAACCGAGTTGTTCGGCTGGGCCTCACAACTCGCAGGGTCGACCACGATAGATCACGCGAAGGCCCACTGCGGCAATCACACGAGGGATCGGCCTGATTCTCGAATCGGAGCGATCGCGTGGCCTCGGTACGATGCCGAGCCGTGCAGGACATGGACGCAAGCGACGACACCAGCGTCGGCGGGCGCGTCCCGGCGTATGACCCGCAGACCGTCGAGGCGGCGTGGCAGCAGCGCTGGCGTGACGACGGCACCTACGAGATCGACAACGACGATCCCCGCCCTCCGTACTACGTCCTGTGCATGTACCCGTATCCGTCCGGGGCCGCGCACATGGGACACGTACGGAACTACACCTTCGGCGATCTGATCGTGCGCTACCGCACCATGCAGGGCTACGGGGTCCTGTCGCCGATCGGCTTCGACAGCTTCGGGCTCCCAGCCGAGAATGCCGCCATCAAGACCGGACGGCACCCCCGGGAGTTCACCGAGGAGAAGATGGTCGAGCTGACCTCGTCGCTGCAGCGCATCGGCGCGGGCTACGACTGGCGCCGGCTGATCACCAGCCACTCACCCGAGTACACCCGCTTCACCCAGTGGATCTTCCTGAAGTTCCTCGAGGCCGGTCTCGCCTACAAGCGCAAGGCCGCCGTCAACTGGTGCCCGGGCTGCCAGACCGTGCTCGCCAACGAGCAGGTCCTGGCCGACGGCACCTGCGAACGTTCGGGTGACGTGGTGGAAGCCAAGGATCTCGAGCAGTGGTTCTTCAAGATCACCGACTACGCCCAACAGCTGCTCGACGATCTGGAGTTGGTCGACTGGCCGGAGCGGGTCGTCACCATGCAGAAGAACTGGATCGGTCGCTCCGAGGGGGCGCAGTTCTCGATGGCGGTGGTCGACGAGTCCGGCGCACCCCATGCCAGCCGCGCTTCGGTGGAGGTGTACACCACGCGCCCCGACACCGCCTTCGGCATGACCTACGCCGTGCTCGCCCCCGAGCACGCACTGGCCCGGACCGTCACCACGGCCGAGCATCTCGAGTCGGTCGAGGCGTTCATCGAGCAGGCCCGCAACACCTCCGAGATGGACCGGCTGAGCTCGGAGGGGGCGCTCGACAAGCGGGGGGTCTTCACCGGCTCGTACCTGCTGAACCCGTTCACGGGCCAGCCGGTGCCGCTGTACCTGGCGGACTACGTGCTCAGCACGTACGGCACCGGGGCGATCATGGCCGTGCCCGGCCAGGACCAGCGTGACTGGGACTTCGCCGTCGCCTACGACCTGCCCATCGTCCGCACGGTGCAACCGCCCGACGACTTCGACGGGGAGGCGTACACGGGGGACGGTCCCGCCATCAACAGCGCGGGCGATTCGCTCGACCTCAACGGCATGGATGTCGCCGACGCCAAGTCCGCCGCCATCCGGTGGCTGGTCGACCAGGGCATCGGCGAGGCCAAGGTCAACTTCCGACTGCGCGACTGGTTGGTGTCGCGCCAGCGGTTCTGGGGCTGTCCGATCCCTGTGGTGTACTGCCCCGACCACGGCACCGTGCCGGTCCCGTACGAGGACTTGCCGGTGGTGGCGCCCGACGACGTCGAGTTCCTGCCCACGGGCGAGTCCCCGCTCAAGCACCATCAGGGCTTCCTGCACACGCAGTGCCCGAAGTGCGGAGGACCGGCGACCCGTGAGACCGACACCATGGACACGTTCGTCGACTCGTCCTGGTACTTCCTCCGCTTCGCCGATCCGACCAACGACGAGCTGCCGTTCTCGGCCGACGCCGTCGCGCACTGGCTTCCGGTCGACCAGTACATCGGTGGGGTCGAACACGCCATCCTCCACCTGATGTACGCCCGGTTCTTCACCAAGGCGCTGGCCGATCTGGGAGTGGCCCCTGCGTCGTTGCGGGAACCGTTCCAGCGGTTGTTCACCCAGGGCATGATCCGCCTCGACGGTGCGAAGATGTCGAAGTCGAAGGGCAACCTGATCGCTCCCGAGGAGATCCTCGACCGTGAGGGAGCCGACGCGCTCCGGCTCGGCCAGCTCTTCGTCGGCCCGCCGGCGGACGACGTGGACTGGGAAGGGGTCGGGATCGAGGGGACCCACCGCTTCATCGGTCGGCTGTGGCGCCTGGCGCTCCCCGGCTCCGACGTGGTTCCCGATGCCACCGGCGACGCGGTCGTCGAGATCGAGAAGGCCACCCACCGCCTCATCGCCCGGGTCAGCGACGAAATGGAACGGTGGAGCTACAACACCTCGGTCGCCGCGTTCATGGAGTTCACCAACCTGCTGTACAAGCAGGGCAAGACCGACTTCGCCGTGGACACGTTGCTGAAGCTGCTGGCGCCGATGGCCCCGCATGTCACGGCCGAGCTGTGGTGGCAGCGACGGGTGGCCGAGGGGGTATCGCCCGATGACTCGGCAGCCCACGTGCACGAGCAGTCGTGGCCCGTGGCCGATCCGTCGAAGCTCGCCCTCGACGCGGTGACGATGGTGCTGCAGGTCAACGGCAAGGTCCGTGACCGCATCGATGTGTCGCCCGATCTGACCGAGGACGAGGCCATCGCCGCCGCCATGGCCAGCGAGAAGGTGCAAGAGCACCTCGACGGCGAGCCGCGTCAGGTGATCGCCCGTCCCCCGAGGCTGGTCAACATCGTGGTGTGACGGCAGGTCCGCCATCGCTGGCGGTCCGAATCCCGCACCATTCCGGACGAAGTGGGACAGGTGGGACCGGATGCGGCCACCGTGCGGGGCGCGCGGCTGAGCGACTGACTACCGTGCCGTCGACTGCAAGGGGGGACACAGTGGTGGACGTGCAGCGCTCGCCTGCGAGCGTGGGCGGCGATGTGGTGCTCGAGCCGTCGCATCGCGGGCCGGATCGGCGAGAGCGCCTCAGCGACCTGGTCGACCGCATTCGTGGACCGATGTCGATGGCCGGACCGGTGGCGCTCGTCTTCCTCGTGCAGCAAGTCATCTTTCCGGTCCCGGCGGGGGTGTTCCTGCGGGGCATCATCATCGGTCTGCTGACCGGCATGGTCAGCGTCGGCATGGCGCTCATCTACCGAGCCAACCGGGTGCTGAACTTCGCCCAGGGCGACCTCGGGTACGTGCCGGCGTCGCTGGCCGTCATGCTCGTGGTGTCGACCGGAGTGCCGTGGCTGCTCGCCTTCGGCGCCGGCTTCGCGGTGGCCGCCGTGCTGGGCGCGGTCTGCGAGCTCGCCGTCATCCGTCGCTTCTTTCGGGCCCCTCGATTGATCCTCACGGTCGCCACCTTGGGGCTGAGCCAGCTCCTGGCCTTCGGCGGTCTGTTGCTGCCGCGGTTGTTCGACGAGAAGGTTCGCTCTCAACGGATCCCGCCGCCGTTCCACTTCAGCTTCACCGTTGAGCCGCTGGTGTTCACCGCCAACGACATCCTCGTGCTGGTGGGTGCCCCGCTGGCGATGGCTGCCGTCGGCTTGTTCCTGCAACGGACGTCGGTCGGCGTCGCCATCCGGGCCTCCGCTGATCGTGCCGATCGGGCCAGCCTCCTCGGCGTCCCGGTGAAGCGCCTGCACACCATCGTGTGGGCCATCGCCGGCGGGCTGGCCTACCTGGCCCTGTTCCTGCGGGCGGGGGTCGTGGGTCTGCCCATCGGCGCTGCGCTCTCGTTCGGGATCCTGCTGCGGGCGCTGGCCGCGCTGATGCTCGGGCGCATGACCCACCTACCGACGATCGTGGCCAGCTCCTTGGCCATCGGTGTGCTCGAGATGGGTGTCGACTGGAACGGGTTCCTGGGCCAGCGGAGCCCGTTGCTCATCGAACCCGTGGTTGCCATGGTGGCGATCGGCGCCCTGCTCCTGCGGCGCAAGGACATCTCGCGGGCGACCACCGACGGCGCCTCCACGTGGTCGGCGTCCGACGAGGTTCGCCCGGTCCCGCGTGAGCTCCGGCGCCTGGCCGAGGTGCGACTGGTGTGGTGGGTGGGCGGCATCGTGCTGACGGCCGCCGTCCTGGTGCTCCCGAACCTGGTGAGCACCTCCACGTCGCTGAAGATCTCGGCCGTGTTCATCTACGCGCTCGTCGTCGCCTCGGTGGTGGTTGTCACCGGCTGGTCGGGGCAGGTGTCGCTCGCCCAGGTCGCGTTCATGGCGGTGGGTGCGGCGGTCGGTGCCCATGCCACCGGCGAGTGGCACCTCGATCTCAGCCTGGCCCTGCTGGTGGCCGGGGTGGTCGGCGTCGGCGTCGCGGTGATCGTCGGACTGCCCGCGCTCCGGCTCAACGGGTTGTTCCTCGCGGTGACGACCCTCGGCTTCGGCCTCGCCACCTCCGCGTACTTCCTCAACAGTCGGTTCTTCACCTGGGTGCCCGACGGACGGGTCGAGCGACCGGATCTGTTCGGACGCATCAGCCTCGACTCGCCGACGCGGATCTACTACTTCGCGCTGGCCGTGCTGGTGCTGGTCCTCGTCGGCCTGCGCGGGGTGCGCGCCAGCCGGACCGGCCGCATCCTGTTGGCCATCCGGGAGAACGAACGCGGTGCCGAGGCGTTCGGCGTGAGCGCGGCGAGGGCGAAGCTGACTGCCTTCGCCATCTCCGGGTTCGTGGCTGCGGTCGCCGGGGCTGTCTTCGTCCACCACCAGCAGGCATTCGACCCGGGTCCCTATGACCCGGGCCTGAGCATCACGATGTTCATGGCCGCGGTGATCGGGGGGCTGGGCACGCTCACCGGCGGGGTGCTCGGCGCCATCTACATCGAAGGTGGCTTCTTCCTCCTGCCCGCCGACTGGCGATTCTTCAGCTCCGCGTTCGGCGTGCTGTTCGTGCTGCTGGTGGTCCCCGGTGGATTGGGTTCGGTGGTCTACAAGGTCCGGGACCTGTGGCTCCGATCGGTCGCAGGACGGCACGGGATCGAGGTGCCGTCGATGGTCGCCGATCGCCGGGTCGATCCAGCAACCCCGCCCGACGCGACCGACGTCGAACCCGTGCTGATCGGGAGTGAACCGTGATCGGGAAGGGGACCGGCCGGCTCCGGGGCTGGCTCGAGAACATCACCGGGGGAGGGCCGATCTATCCGCTGGTGATCCTCTTCGCCCTGAACGCGGTCGACGAACTCGACCGCACGGCCTTCGGGATCCTGCTGCCCGAGATCCGCGACGCGTTCGGGCTCGATCTGCAGGGCGCCCTGTCGGTCATCGCCCTCGTGGCGGGCATCGCGCTGTGCCTCCAGGTCCCGATCGCCCACTACGCGGATCGAGCGCCGCGGGTGCGCCTGGCGATGATCGGTGCGACCGCTTGGGCCCTGTTCTCCTTCGGAACCGGCCTCAGCTTCACGGTCTGGTTCCTCGTGGTGATGCGCTCCGGGTCGGGCATCGGTAAGGCGGTGGTGGATCCCACCCACAACTCGCTGATCGCCGACTACTACGCCCCGGAACACCGGTCGAAGGTGTACTCGTTCCACCGGGCCGCCAACGCGGTCGGCGCCTTCGTCGGACCCCTGCTCGCCGGTGTGATCGCGTTCTCGTTCGGATGGCGAGCGCCGTTCTTCGTCTTCGCCATCCCCACCCTGGTGGTGGTGGCCCTGGGGCTCCGGCTCCGGGAGCCGATCCGGGGCAACCACGAGCGTCGGGCGATGAAGGCGTCAGAGGAGGCGATCGCCACCGAGGAGGCGCCGCCGTCGTTCGGTGAGGCGTGGCGGCTGTGTGGTCGCATCGAGAGCCTGCGACGCATCTGGTGGTCGTTGCCGTTCCTCGCCGCCTCGCTCATCGGGTTCACGTCGCTGGCCGGACTGTTCTACGAGCAGGTCTTCGGCCTCGACGAGCGGGCGCGGGGCATCGTCGCAGCGTCGACCGAACCGCTGCAGCTGGTCGGGCTGTTCATCGGTGCCCGGATCGGTACCAAGCTCGTCGAGCGAGATCCGGGGCTGCTGTTGCGGTTCCTCGGCCGGGTGTCGTTCATCGTCGCCGGGGCCTTCGCCGTGTTCGCACTCAGCCCGTGGTTGTGGTTGTCGATCGGCATCAACGCGGTGATCAGCGCAGGACTGGCGGCCGTCGGCCCTGGCATCTACGCCGCCCTGGCCCTCGCCATCCCACCCCGTGCCCGGGCCACTGGCTTCTCCATCGGATCGGTGTGGGTGTTGCCCGGCTTGCTCATCCTGCCGATCATCGGCGCCTTCGGCGACGCCTGGGGCATTCGCCAGGGCATGTTGTTGATGCTGCCTGTCTTCGTGGTGGGCGGGTACATCATCGCCAGCGCCGGCAAGGTCATCGGCGCCGACATCGCCCAGGTCTGGCAGACGGCGGCCGCCCAGTCCGAGGTCGCTTACCAGCGGAGCCAGGGTCGCTCGAAGCTGTTGCTCATCCGTGGGGTCGATGTGTCCTACGGGAACGTGCAGGTGCTCTTCGGGGTCGACCTCGAGATCGACAAGGGGGAGATCGTCGCCCTGCTCGGTACCAACGGGGCGGGCAAGTCGACGCTGCTGAAGGCGATCTCCGGGATCGTCGAGGCCGAGCGGGGCGCCATCATCTTCGACGGCGTCGACATGACCCACACCCCGCCGGCGGAGATCGCCGGCCGCGGTGTGGCCCAGGTTCCGGGAGGCGTCGGCACCTTCCCGTCGCTGACCGTGCACGAGAACCTCGAGGTGGCCGGCTGGTTGCACCGCCGGTCGAAGGCCGAAGTCGATGCCGGGCTCGCCCGGGCCTACGAGCTGTTCCCGACCCTCGACCAGCGGCGACGCGAACCGGCAGCCAACCTGTCGGGCGGCCAGGCCCAGATGCTGGCGCTCGGGATGGCGTTCATCTCGCGGCCCCGGTTGCTGATGATCGATGAGCTCTCGCTCGGGCTCGCCCCGGTGATCGTCGATCAGCTCCTCCCCGTGCTGCAAGAGATCCGCGACCAGGGGACGACCATCATCCTGGTGGAGCAGTCGGTCAACGTGGCGCTCACCGTCGCCGAGACGGCGTACTTCATGGAGAAGGGGGAGATTCGGTTCTCCGGCGCCACCGCCGACCTGCTGGAGCGTCCCGATCTCCTGCGATCGGTCTTCCTGGAGGGCGCGGGCCACGCAGTGTCTGGCGGTACCGCGGTGCGTTCTCTCGACACCCCGGCCCGCTCGAATGGCTCGACGCGGCCCGAGGGCACCCAGGTGGCGGCGACCGCGCTGGAGACCGTCGATCTGACCTGTACCTTCGGAGGCATCCGCGCCGTCGACCACGTGTCGCTGCAGATCGACACGGGCGAGATCGTCGGAGTGATCGGTCCGAACGGGGCGGGCAAGACGACGTTGTTCGACCTCATCTCCGGTTTCACCCCCGCCGAGCATGGCCGGGTGGTGCTGGGAGGAAACGAGATCGGTCGTCTCCCGCCCCACCGGCGGGCCCTTCGGGGGTTGGGACGGTCCTTCCAGGATGCCCGGCTCTTCCCTGCCATGACGGTGGAGGAGGCGATCAAGGTCTCGCTCGAGCGCTTCACCGAGTCGCGCGATCCGGTCAGTGCCGCGTTGCACCTGCCGACCACCTTCGACAGCGAGGCGAAGATCGCGTCGCGGGTGGACGAGCTGATCGAACTCATGGGTCTGGAGGCGTTCCGCACCAAGTTCCTCCGCGAGCTGTCGACCGGCTCCCGGCGGATCGTGGATCTCGCCTGCGTCGTGGCGCATCGCCCGACGGTGATCCTCTTCGACGAACCGTCCAGTGGCATCGCCCAGCGGGAAACGGAAGCGCTCGGCCCGCTGCTCCTGCGCATCCGTGACGGCCTCGGCGCCTCGTTGCTCGTCATCGAGCACGACATGCCGCTCGTCACCGCCGTGGCCGATCGGCTGGTCGCCATGGACCAAGGTCGGGTCATCGCCGAGGGTGCCCCGGATCACGTGCTGACCCATCCCGAGGTGGTGGCGTCCTACCTCGGCACCAACGAAGACGTCCTGGCCCGGTCCGGTGCCAGGGCATCCGAGCCATCAGCGAACACACCCAGGGGGACCACACCAGATGCAACCAGCCAGTGACCAACCGAACGAAGGCAGCAACGCACTGCGACGGTGGGGGCCGATCGGCGCCATCGTCGTGGTGATCGCGGTCATCGCCGCTGTCGTGCTCATCGGGGGGAACGACAACAACGACGCGAACACCGCGACCGATGAGACCACCAGCTCCACCACCGACTCGTCGGGAACGACCGCGGCCCCGGGGGAGGTCACCTATCCCCTCAGCTTCAGCGCGGCCGAGGCCGCCGGGACGGCCGGTGACCTCGAGTGGGGCGACCGGTGTGACACCAGCCGGGGGCAGGTGGCCATCCCCAGCTACTTCGCGGCCGAGTGCTACCTGCCGTTCGAGGGGGACAACGGCGGCGCCACCGAACAGGGCGTCACCGCGGACAGCATCAAGATCGTGGTCTACCTCGGTCCGGACGACGATCCGATCATCAACTACATCACCGATGCCATCAAGGTCGACGACACCAATGCGGACGCAGAGGATGCCATCACCCACTGGGTCGACATGCTCGAGACGTACTACGAGACCTACGGACGCCAGATCGACATCGAGTACTACGAGTCCAAGGGAATCGCCAGCGACGCCGTCACCGCCCGAGCCGATGCGGTCCAGATCGCCGAGGACATGAAGCCGTTCCAGGTCTGGGGTGGTCCGGCGCTGACCACGGCCTTCGGCGACGAACTGACGGCACGGGGCATCCAGTGCATCAGCTGCGGGCTCACGCCGACGCACGAGAAGCTGGCCGCCCGGGACGGCCTCGGCATCGCCGGTACGGCGCTGACCAACGTGCAGGCCCGGGAGCACAACGTCGAGGCCCTGGTGAAGCAGGTGGCGGGCCGCAAGGCCGCCTACGCCGGCGATCCGGCGATGCAGAGCCAGGACCGGGTGTTCGGCTACCTCTACCTCGAGAGCTCCGATGACTCGGCCAAGAGCGCCGAGGACTACAAGCAGGCCCTGGCTGACCGGGGTGTCGAGCTGGCGGCGATGGTGCCGTACACCCTCGACCCGGCCACGTTGCAGGAGACGGCGGCCAGCGCCATCGCCAAGCTGAAGGAAGCCGGGGTCACGACGGTGATCTTCGCCGGTGACCCGATTGCGCCCCGGGACTTCACCAAGGAGGCCACGGCGCAGGACTACCACCCCGAGTGGTTCCTCAATCTGTCGACGCTGATCGACACCAACGTGTTCGCCCGCACCTACGACCAGGAGCAGTGGGCCCACGCCTTCGGCCTGACCGCCCTGGCGGCCCGGGTTGATCCCGACGTCTTCAGCTCGTACGAGCTCTACCAGTGGTTCTACGGCGAGAAGACGAAGGCCGATGGCACGCTGGAGGTGCTGGTCCCGACGCCGAACCTGTTCTTCAACGTGTTGCAGGGGGTCGGTCCGAACCTGACTCACGACTCGTTCACCAAGGCGCTCTTCGCCTACGAGCCGCCGGCCCGCGGCGTGCAGCAGTACGACCTGTCGTGGGGTGACCACGGCTACTGGCCCGACATCCCCGGGCCCGACTACGCCGGCATCGACGACGTGGCGAAGATCTGGTGGGACCCCACGGCCCAAGGCAAGGACGAGATCTTCCAGGAGGGCGACGGGCTCTGGATGTACGTCGACGGTGGCAAGCGGTACTACGCCAACGAGTGGCCGGAGGAGGAGTTCAAGGCCTTCGATCCCGCCGGTGCGAGCGGCATCTACGCCGAGGATCCGGACGGCACGAAGCCGCCGGACTTCGATCCGCTACCGGTGAAGAGCCCGAGCAGCTAGTCCGGCGAGCCGGCGCCTGGCCCGTCAGCCCTCGAGCAGGCGGGCCAGGCCGGCGAGCCCTTTGTCGATCGCCTTGGGGACGAGGCGGCGGAGCAGAGGAGCGGTCACGGTCGCAGCCGCCGGTTGGATGGCCTGCGTGTAGCTCACCGTGGTGGCGTGCTCGCCGTCGGCGACGAGGCGGACCTCCTCGACCATCGACTTGATGCCCGGCATGTTGGCGTGGGTCACGGTGAAGGCGAACCGCTCACCCGGCTCCCACGCGAGGAACTCCTCTTCGACCGCCACCTTGCGGATGTGCACCCGTCGGTGGCCGCCGACGCCGTCGGCGGCATCGAGCCGTTCGACTGCGGTGAGCGGCTCGAACCACGCGGGCCAGCCCTCGTGGTCGGCGATCGCAGCCCAGACCTGGTCACTGGGCGCCGCGATGCGACGGGTGCGAGTCACCGACACGGGTGCAGAACTGATCCAGTCGAGCGGTTTCGGCGTGATCGGCTTCATCGCCGCAGCCTTCCAGACCACCGGCCGTCGAGCCAACGTCTCGGTAACGGGACCGGGACCCGCTCGGTCACATGACCGTGCAGACGCTCCCAGAACGAATCGTCGCCGGGGCCACGCTCGGCCATGAGGTCACCTTCATCTCGGGTGACGTGCACGTCACGGTCCCGTGGGCCGAGGTCCACGACGATGCCACCTCCATGGCGGGCGGCCTCCAACAGCTCGGGGTTCGTCCTGGCGATCACGTCGCCCTCCTCGGGCCCACCAGCCGGTCGTTCGTCACCGCGATCCAGGCCGTCTGGCTGACTGGTGCCACGCTCGTCGTCCTCCCGCTCCCGATGCGGATGGGCTCACTCGACGAGTTCGTCACCCAGACCAGGAGGCGGGTCCACGGCGCCGACGTGTCGCTCCTCGTCGCCGACGCCGAGCTGACCCCTTTCGTGCAGCTCGAGCCCGGCGATCCGCCGATGGTCAGCTTCGAGGACCTCGACCAGCGTGCCGCCTTCGTTGCACCGGCGCCCGACCCCGCGGCGGCCGCGGTCCTGCAGTTCACCAGCGGTTCGACCTCCGACCCGAAAGGTGTCGTGCTCCCGCACCGAGCCGTCTGCGCCAATCTCGACGCCATCGAGATCGCGGCCGAGCTCGATGTCGCCACCGATGTCCTCGTCTCCTGGCTGCCGCTGTACCACGACATGGGACTGGTCGGACTCCTCAGCCTGGCGATGACCACCGGGACCCGGCTCGTTCTCGGAGCGCCGCAGGACTTCCTCGCCGCCCCCGGTCGCTGGATGGAGTGGATGTCGCGCTACCGCGGCACCGCCACCGCGGGACCGAACTTCTCCTACGTGTTGGCGAGTCGGGCGCTGCGCCGGGCCGCGGCCGAGGACCGGGCATTGGACCTGTCGTCGTTGCGGGTCGTGCTCAACGGCGCCGAACCGGTCGATCCGGCCACGGTCGAGGACTTCGTCGCCGCTGCGACGCCCTTCGGCATGGATCCCGGCGCCGTCTTCCCCGCCTTCGGGATGGCCGAGGTGGCGATCGCGGGAACGTTCCCGCCCCCGGGTCGGGGCATGGTGGTCGACACCGTCGACCGACGAGTCCTCGAGACCGAGCGCTACGCGGCACCGGCGGCTCCGGGTGCCGCCGGGTCGCGCGGCTTCGCCCGGCTCGGCTATCCCGTACCCGGCCTCGAGATCCGGGTCGTCGATCCTGGCGACGGCCGGCCGCGCCTCGAGCGCGAGGTGGGGGAACTGGAGATCCGCGGCTCGTCCGTGTGCTCCGGCTATCACAACCGTCCCGAGCTGGACGCCGAACTGTTCCACGAGGACTGGCTGCGTACCGGTGATCTGGGGTACCTGGTCGACGGCGAGCTCGTGTTGTGCGGTCGGATCAAGGACGTGATCGTCGTGGGCGGACGGAACGTGTTCCCCGAAGACGTGGAACGGGCCTGCAGCGGCATCGACGGCATCCGGGCCGGCAACGTCATCGCGTTCGGGGTGGAATCCAACAAGGGTCGCGAGAGCCTGGTGGTCGTGGCCGAGTCGAAGGCGACCGACCTCGAGCCGGTCCGTCGGGCCGTGCAAGCTCGCGTCCGGGAGGTGGTGGGGATACCCGCGAGGGAGGTTGTCCTGGTCGCGCCCGGGACCCTGCCCAAGACGAGCAGCGGCAAGCTCCAGCGCAGCTTGTGCCGCGATCAGTACCTGGGCCGGGAGTTGCAGCCGGTCTAGCCTGGCGCCGATGACTCCCCGACGGATCGCGTTCTGGATGCTGGCCGTGGCCGGCGTCGCGGTCGGTCACATCACGGGATACGCCATCGCCCACCCCGATGCCGCCGGCCGGGAGGCCGCGCTGGGGGGCCACGTCTACCTCCCGATCGCGGCGTCGGCGATCGTCCCGCTCGGCGTGTTCGTCGCGCTGGTGTGGGGCATACGCACGGCCCGGACGCTGGACATGGCCGGCCGGATCGACACCCGTCACCTGGTGATGGCGCAACTCGCCATCTTCGGGGCCCAGGAGATCGCCGAACGGATCGTGAGCGGCGCGGGGGCCGGCAGCGCGCTGGTCGAGCGCGGCGTGTGGGTGGGCATCGTCGCCCAAGTGGTCGTCGCCGTTGTCGTCGTGCGCTCCATCGACCTGGTGCGGCGGGCCGTGCGCTTCGTCTCGGGCAGTCGCGCTCGAAGCGTGGGACCGGCGCTCGTCGCGGCGCCGTGGCTCCCTCGATCGCTGAGCTGGTCAACCGAGACCCCGGTGGCCGTGGGGCTCCGGGCGCCTCCGATGGTGGGTTCACCCCGTTGAACCTGCCGCGCTCACCCGGGCGCGGCCATCCATCGACCCTGAGGAGAAGACCATGCACCACCCCGCCCTCCGCGGCGCGATCGCACTGCTGTTCGCGTCCGCCCTCGTCCTCGCCGCGTGCGGCGACGACACCACGGCCACCACCGCCACTTCGACATCGACCACGACGGCGGCCACCAACACCACCGCGGCCGAGGGCTCGACCACCACGGCCGGCGCCGACCTCGGCACGGTGGTCGACATCACCGTCGCCAGCGGCGATGTCACCGGTGGTGGACGCAAGAAGATCTCGCTGGGCGACACCGTCACGCTGCGGGTGACCAGCGATGTCGCCGACGAGATCCACCTCCACGGCTACGACATCATGGTCGACGTCGCCGCCGGCGAGACCGCCGATCTCACCTTCGATGCCACCATTCCCGGGGTGTTCGAGGCGGAGCTGGAGAACGAGGGGATCAAGCTCGTCGAGCTCGAGATCTCGTGATCTACGCCCACGGTGTCAGCAGCCGTTCGGACCTCCCCGTCCCGGTCTGGCTGTTCGCGTACGCCGCCGCCTTCGCCCTCCTCATCTCGTTCGTCGCGCTGCGGATCCTGTGGCCGCGGCCCCGGCTGGCCGCGGCCGCGGGTGGCCGGCGAGCTCCGAACTGGCTCGACGGCACCTGGCGGGTCGGGACCATCGTCTCCCAGGTGGCGATGCTGGCCCTGTTCGTGCTGACCCTCGCCGCGGCCTGGTTCGGCGTCGATTCCGTCGCCGTCAACGTCGCGCCGACCGCGTTCTACGTCATGTTCTGGGTCGGGATGCCGATCGTCAGCGCGGTGTTCGGCGACGTGTGGCGCACGATCAATCCGCTCCACACCATCGCGGTCGGCTTCGATCGGCTGGCGGGACGCGACCCACGAGCCGACTCCGCCACCGGGTTCTGGGCCACCCACTGGCCCGCAGCCATCGCGCTCCTGGTCTACGAGTGGCTCGAGCTGGCCTACTACAAGCCGGGCTCGACCGGAGCAGTCGGTCTGTTCCTGGGGCTCTACACCGCGTTCGTGCTCGCCGGCGCGCTCCGCTTCGGCGCGGCATGGACCCGGGTCGGCGACGGGTTCGCGGTGATGTTCTCGCTCATCGCCGCGTTGTCACCGTTCCATCACGACGACTCCGGCCGGCTGCGCCTGCGGTGGCCCGGTGCCGGCCTGGCCACCATCGAGCCCCGGAGGGGCACGCTGGGGGTGGTGCTGGTGCTGTTGGGCGGGACGTCGTTCGACGGGTTCTCCCGCACCCAGTTCTGGTCGGACCAGCTCGGATCGCGGCGAGGGTGGGATCACACCGTCGTCAGCAGCATCGGCATGGCCCTCGTGGTGGGCACCGTGTCGGTGCTGTTCCTGGTGGCGACCCGGTTGGTGGCCATCTTGGCCGATGACGACGAGGGCACCCTGCAGCAAGCGTGGCGCTGGGTCCCGTCGTTGGTGCCCATCGTGCTCGCCTACGCCATTGCCCACTACTTCTCGCTGCTGGTCTTCGAGGGCCAGGCGTTCGTGGCCCTGATGTCCGATCCGTTCGGCCAGGGCTGGGACCTGTTCGGGACCGCGTCCAACGTCATCCACTACACGTGGGTCACGCCGCGTCAGATCGCCTATGTCCAGGTCGGGGCCATCGTGACCGGCCATGTCGCCGGGGTGATCGCCGCCCACGATCGAGCGGTCGAGATCTATCCACCGAAGGTGGCCGTGCGCAGCCAGTATCCGCTGCTCGGCGTCATGATCGCCTACACCGTGGGCGGCCTGCTCCTCCTCCTCAACGCCTGACCCGCCCGGCGGTCAGTTCTTGAGGTCGGCGAGCACCTTCTGCCAGCGGTCGCGATCCGCGTCGTACGGCGCGTAGAAGCTGATGCGCGAGATCACGTCGCCGTAGCGCCGGTTCAGCTCGGGGCCGATCTGCTCGGGCTCGCCGACCACGGCGAAGGTCTCGAGGACCTCGTCGTCGATGAGGGTCCCCATCTCGGTCCACTTGCCTTCCTTGGAGAGCCGGTTGAGCTCGCCCTGCAGGTCGCCCCAGCCGTGGCACTCGAGCACCGGTCGGTAGGCGGGGGTCGAGCCGTAGAAGGCGATCTGTTGACGGGTGCCGACCTTGGCCTGCTCGAGCTCCTCGGCCGTGTTGCCGGTGACCACGAAGCTGGGGCCGCAGATCTCGAAGCCATCGAGCGTCTTGCCGGCCTTCTCGCGTCCCTTCTCGAGCGCGGGCAGGGTCACCTCGCGGAGGTACTTCTCGGTGGTGAACCCATGGCAGAAGAACCCGTCGCAGACCTCGCCGGCCACCTCGGTCATCAGCGGGCCGACGCCGGCGAGGAACACGCGCGGGATGCCGAAGTCGTGCGGGCCCGGGTCGAAGAACGGCGTCATCAGGGTGTGGGTGTAGAAGTCGCCCCGGAAGTCGAGCTTCTCGTCGTTCATCCAGCAGTCCCAGATCGCCCGCATGGCCAACACGAACTCGCGCATCCGCGCCGCGGGCTTCGACCACTCCATCGAGAAGCGCTTGGTGATGTGGGGCTTGATCTGGCTACCGAGACCGAGGATGAAACGGCCCTTCGAGAACTCGGTGAGGTCGTAAGCCGTGTTGGCCGTGGTCATCGGCGATCGGGCGAACGCCACCGCGATGGACGTTCCGATCTCGATGCGGTCCGTGTGTTCGGCGGCGATGGTGAGCGGCAGGAAGGGGTCGCGCGAGGTTTCGGGCACCCAGATGCCGTCGTAGCCGAAGTCCTCGGCCTCCTTGGCCGCGGCTGCCGCCTTGGTGAGGTCGAGTCCGATTCCCCCGTCGATCTTCATGGGCAGACGCTAACACTTGACCGAACAGTCAACTGTGCCCGACTAGTCACCCTGCTCGCGGAGGAAGCGCTGCAGCTCCTCGGCCAGATCGTCCCCGCTGGGGAGATCGGCGATCTGGCTCTCGGTCTGGGCGTCGACCTGCTCCTCGAGTTGGCGGATCATCGCCAAGTGGTCCGGATTTCCGGCGATGAGCTCGTCGATCCGATTGCGGGTCCGGCTGATCTCGTCGGGCAGGTCTTCGAGCCCGAAGTCGGCGTCGGCGACCTGGTTGAGTCCCTCGATCAGTCGGGCGGCGGCGGCGGGGTACTGCATGGTGGCGGCGTAGTGCGGCACCTGGGCCCAGATCCCGATCGCAGGGAGTCCGGCCTCGGTGAAGGCGTGCTCGAGGACGGCCTCGACGCCGGCGGGGACGTCGATGGTGCCCCGGATGAAGCCGACCGAGGTGGCGAGCTGATCGTCGGACGCCGTTGCCGACAGGTTGACCGGTCGCGTGTGCGGCACACCGGCGGGGTAGGCGCCGAATCCGAGCTGCATCCGGCAGCCGAGATCGATGGCGAGGTCGCGGACCTCGGACGCGAACGAGTTCCACAGGTGATCGGGCTCGGCACCGCCCAGGACCAGGACATCGGTCCCGTTGGCCGAACGGATGGCGTGGAGCTCGGTGCTGGCCCAGGTGAGCCCGGTGTTGACCCCGTCGACGAGGTGCATCGTGGGCCGGCGGGCCCGGAAGTCGAGGAGCCGATCGGCATCGAAGGTGGCGATGTGGAGGGCGTCGCTCTGCTCGAGGAGTGCGGCGACGGCCTGTCCGGCCGCGAACCCGGCATCGATCCACCCGTCGAGCGCGACCAGCAGGACCGGTGAGGCCAGATCGGGTCGCTCGTGCAGCTGGTAGAGGGTCATGGGGAGCCGGTCACGACGACGAGGATGCCATCCGGTCGAGGGCCTCCGCAGCCTGCGACGCCAATGCCTCGACCTGCCGGGCGAAGACATCGAAGTCGCCGTCGCCCTGACGGCCCATCGAGCCGCCGACGTAGCGGGCGTACACCCCTTCCACGATGCAGGCCAGCTTCCAGTAGCCGAACGCCACGTAGTAGTCGATGTGCGACAGGTCGCGGCCCGAGGCGGTGGCGTAGCGGTCGAGCAGCTCCGAACGTCGACGCATCCCCTCGGCCTGGGTGGCGGCCGTCAAGGTCTGGGCCGAGTCGCCGGGCTCGTTCCAATACACCATCAGGAGGCCGACGTCGGCCAGCGGATCGCCGAGGGTGCACAGCTCCCAGTCCAGCACGGCGACCACCGATCCCTCGTCGTCGACCATGCAGTTGTCGAGGCGGTAGTCGCCGTGGACGATGGCGGCCGGGCCCTGTTCCGGCACGCTGGCGGCCAGGGCGTCGTGGACCTGGTCGATGGCGGCCAGCTCCCGGGTCTTGGACGAGTTCCACTGGCCGTACCAACGCTTGAGCTGACGCTCGATGTAGCCGTCCCGGCGGCCGAGATCGCCGAGGCCGACGGCAGCCGGATCGACGGCGTGGATGGCGGCGAGCACCTCGATCAGGGAGTCACCGGTTCGGGTCCTCGCCGAGGCGCTGAGCCGCTCGGCCGATGCGACATCACGGAGGATGTGGCCCTCGACGAAGTCCATCACGTAGAACGGCGCGCCGTTCACCTCCTCACCCGGTTCGTACCCCAGCGCGGGGGCCACGGGGATGTCGGTGTCGGCGAGCGCAGCGATGATGGTGTGTTCGCGTCCCATGTCGTGGGCGCTGGCCAGTACCTGCCCGAGTGGCGGCCGGCGCAGCACGGTCGCCCGCCCGGCGGCGTCGGTGACCCGGAAGGTCAGGTTGGAGTGACCGCCGGCGATGAGTTGGAACTCGAGCGGGGGAGTGGTGCCGGGGACGTGCTCGACGTACCACGCCGTCACTGCGTCGCGATCGATTCCCTGGACATCACCCACGTCGTTGCCTCTCGTCGAGCGGTCGTGTCCCGGCCCGGGCTCCCCGATCCGGTCGTGTGAGTCTGCACCCGTCTCGCCGGGAGGAGCCAGCCGACCGGAGCCCGGAGCGGTCCCGGTAGCGTTGACCCCATGGCGTACATCGATGTCACCGATGCCACCTTCCAGACCGAGGTCATCGACCGTTCGACCCAGGTACCGGTCGTCGTCGACCTCTGGGCCGACTGGTGCGGACCATGCAAGACACTGGGCCCGATCATCGAGAAGGTCGTGGCCGCCACCGACGGCAAGGTCGTCCTGGCCAAGGTCGATGTCGACGCCAACCCCGCGGTGGCTCAGGCCTTCCAGGTCCAGTCCATCCCGGCGGTGTACGCCCTGCGCGACGGCAAGGTGGTCGACGGATTCGTGGGTGCCCAGCCCGAGCAGACCGTTGCCGCCTGGGTTGCCAACCTCGTCCCGTCGGCGGAGGAGTCCCAGATCCGCCAGCTCCTCGACGCCGGTGACGAGGCCGCGCTCCGCCAGGTGCTCGAGCTCGAGCCCGACAACGCAGAGGCCATCACCAAGCTGGCGGCGCTCCTGGTGGATTCCGGCGATCCCCACGCCAAGGCAGAAGCACTCGAGCTGCTGGCCAAGATCCCGGAGACCGCCGACACCCGCCTGATCGCCGCCCAGGCCCGGGCCGCCAACCCCGATGTGCCCGACGACGTCGAATCCCAGCTCGACACGCTGCTCGCCCAGGTCAAGAACGACGATGACGCCCGGCAGAGCTACGTCGACATGCTCGAGCTCATGGGTCCCACCGATCCGCGCACGGCCGAATACCGCAAGAAGTTGAGCACCGCGCTCTACTGAGCGGCGCGGGCCGGTGGCCGTGGTGTTCCGTCGCCGACCGTCCCCGCCGGACATCACGGCGATGCGAGTCGTGAAGGGCATCGCCGCTCCGGGCGCGGCGGCGACCACGCTCGGTTCCACCGTGTTCGTCCGCCGCGGCGTCGTGCTCACCGACCGGTTGCGGCGCCACGAGTACGAACATGTGCTCCAGTTCGCCCGGTTCGGATGGCTCGGGTTCTTCCGCCGGTACCTGTGGGCCTACGCCGCGGGGCGACTGCGACGGCATCACCACCGAGGGGCCTACCGGCGGATCCCCTTCGAGATCCAGGCCGAGTGGCGCGCTCGGCGGGCCCTGGGCATCGGCGTCGGTCGGCCGCGGCCCTGACGATCAGCTGCCGGGCTCGGTGGTCGGCACGCTCTGTCCGGTGGTGGGCACCGACTGGTCGGTGGTGGGGGCGGTGTCGTCGGTCTCGGTGTCGTCGGTCTCGGTGCCCTCGGCTCGGGTGTCGTCGGTCTCGGTGTCGTCGGTGCCGCAGGTGGCGGCGCGATCGGCCTTCATCGCGTCCCGTTGCTCGGGAGTGAGGTCGTTGCGACCGGCCCACGGTGGCTTGCCGTGGCACGGGTCGCTCGCGCCGGCCGGACCCGGTGCGGTGTCCGGCCGTCCCGTTCCGGCATCGGGGGTCCCCGCGCCGTCGGGCGGGCCTCCCTTCGGGCAGGCGTCCTTGGCTGCCTGCTTGGCCGCCTTGCTCAGCGTCTTGTCACGAGCGGCCGCGCTGACGCACGCACCCCGGGTGCCCTCCGGCACATCGACCCGTACGAGGGCGAGCACGTGGTGGGCCACGTCCTGGGCCGGGTCGGGCAGGACCCCAGCCATGGCCAAGCCGGTGGACCCGGCCAGGAATCCGACGACCGCGGCCGCGGCCACCGCCAGCCGGCCGAAGCGCTTCGAGCGCCCCACCGGCCTCCCAGCCAACTGTGCGAGGTGGTGGGCCCGCGTCTCGGGCGGCACCGGCTGCCGGCCGAGGGCGTGGAGTCGTTCGGTGATTTCTCGATCTTCCATCACCCTCTGAACGACGGCGGACCCGAAAAGGTCACGTGGGCCGGTCATCGGGATGTTCGGTACCCAGTTCGCCGACCAGCGTCTCGAGGCCACGCGCTTGGAGCATCTTGACTGCCCCGCTCCGCTTGCCCACCACGCGGGCCACGGCATCGATCGACAGATCGGCGACGAAGCGCAGCACGACCACGTCCCGCTGCTCTGGGGTGAGGTGCGCCAGCGCATCGACCAGCGCGGGGTCGAACGGATCGGGATCGAGCGTCGGTGGCGCTTCCGGGCGGTCGGTGATCACCTCGGGCCGGCGGGCGGAACGGCGGATCTCGTCGACCCGGCGGTGATGAGCGATGGTGAAGACCCAACGTCGGAGCTGATCGTCGTCGCCACGGAAGCGACCCAGCTTCTCGGTCACCGCCACGAAGACATCACCGGTGAGCCCTTCGGGATCCCGCATGCGATGCGACCGGAAGTAGCCGAGGACGGCCGGTGCCAGCGCGGCATACACCGCGGCCGGCGAGCGCTCCTGACCCTGACGAGGCACCGGTAGATGTTCGCAGGCGACGCGCGGCATCGGCGCCACCCTGCACCCGATACCATCGCATCGACTTCCCCCGAGTCTCGAGCACGCCTGCTTGGGAGGAGGTCACGTGGTCGATCACGTGCCAGAGGCCACCACGTCGGACCCCGTCGGGGGGACCGCCGGAAGAGACCGGTTCCGGGTGTCGCCTGTTACCCGCGTCCGGGCCTCCATCGAGGATTTGCTCGATACCACCGGCACCGGCTGGCGGGCCTTCGTCATCGGTTGCCTGGTGGTCGGCCTGGCCGGCGGCGCGCTGTGGTGGATGACCCGGCAGGAGCCGGTGCCCGTCGATACGGCCCTGCCGCTGGTCGAACCGTCGTCGGTCACCACCACCACGGCGCCGGCCGGTCCGGTGGTGGTCCACGTGGCGGGCGCGGTGGTGGCGCCGGGAGTGCAACGCCTCCCGGCCGGCTCTCGGGTGATCGACGCCATCGAGGCCGCCGGCGGGCTGCGGCTCGACGCCGACGCCGACCGGGTGAACCTGGCAGCGGAGCTCGTCGACGGCACCCAGGTCTACGTCCCCGCGGTGGGCGAACCGGCGCCGCCCGCCTCGTCGGGTGCATCGGGCTCCGCCGGCGGACCCGTCGATCTGAACACGGCCGATGCACCCGCGCTCGAGACCCTCCCCGGGGTAGGCCCGGCCACGGCCGCGGCCATCATCGACTACCGGGAGCGGAACGGCCCGTTCGCGTCGGTCGACGGGCTGCTCGACGTCCGCGGCATCGGTGAAGCCAAGCTGGCGCAGATCCGGGACCTGGTCCGTGTCTGATCGGTCGATGGTGGCAGCTGCGTCCGGGGCCTGGCTCGGTGCGGTGCTGGCGTGGGCGCTCCCGGTGTGGATCGTCGTCCCCCTGGTGGTCGCGGCCGTGGTCGTCCGACGCCCGGTCGCGCTGTGCCTCGGATTGCTGCTGCTCACCGGGCTGCTCTCCCACCGGGCCCACGTCGGCCTCCACCCGCCGCCTGATGCCCCGTTCCAGGGGGTGGTGACGATGCTCACCGACCCGGAGTCCACCGCCGATGGCCGGCTGCGATTCGAGGCCGACACCGAGCGCGGCCGGCTCCTCGTCGAGGTTCGTTCCGCCCAGGCCACTGCCACGCTGTCGGCCCGGCTGGCCGGTGACCGAGCACGGCTCGCCGGCTCGACCAGCGCGTTCGCCCACACCACCGAGTGGACCATGTCGCGCCATCTCGCGGGCCGGCTCGTCGTCGAGTCGGTCTCGGCGGTCGGCGACGGCTCCGTGCCGGCCACCATCGCCAACCGGTTTCGACGCCTGCTCGACCGTGGAGCATCGTCCTTGCCCGCCGGGCACCGCGCGCTGCTGTCCGGTCTCGTCCTCGGCGACGACCGGGCCGAACCGCCCCAGCTCACCGCCGATTTCCGGGCATCGGGGCTGACCCACCTGTTGGCCGTGTCGGGAGAGAACGTGGCCTTCGTGCTGGTCGTGGTGGGCCCGATGCTGCAGCGTCTGCGGATCTGGCCGCGGTTCGTCGTCGCCGTCGGGGTGGTCACCGCGTTCGCACTGGTCACCCGATTCGAACCCTCCGTGCTCCGGGCCGCGTTCGTTGCCGCAGTGGCGTTGTTCGCGCGCACGACCGGCCGACCCAGCGGTGGGGTCCGGCACCTGTGCATCGCGGTGGGTCTCCTGCTGGCGGTCGATCCGCTCCTGGTCCACTCCCTGGGGTTCCGCCTGTCGGTGGCGGCCTCCGCCGGTGTGGTCGTCATCTCCCATCGGATCGCCGATCGGTTGCCGGGTCCGCGGTGGTTCCGCGACGGGCTCGGGGTCACGGTCGGTGCCCAGCTCGCGGTGGCGCCCGTGCTGGTCCCCGTGCTCGGTCCGATGCCGTTGGCCTCTCTGCCCGCCAACGTGGCGGCCGGTCCCATTGCGGGCGCGCTCATGGTGTGGGGTCTGGCGGCGGGCACGGTCGCAGGCGTTGTGGGAGGCACGGGTGCCCGTCTGCTCCACCTGCCGAGCGGCGTCGCCCTCGCCGCGCTGGAACGGGTCGCGGCCCTCGGCGCATCGCTTCCCCTGGGTCACGTGGACCTCCGCCATCTGGCGATCGTCGGACTGGCGGCCGGTCTCGTCCGTCTGGGTCGGTGGGGCCGGGTCTGCGCCGCGACGCTGGTCGCCGCGGCCGTCGTGGCGCCCGTCATCACGCCCGTGCCGCTCGGCGCGCACGCGGCCGGCTACGACGCCACCATCTGGGTCGATGGCCCGGTGGCGGTGGTCGACGTCGGGCCGCGGGCGTCACCGGTCGATGTGGTGAGCGGCCTGCGGTCGGTGCACGCCACTGCGGTCGGGCTGGTGGTCCTGCGGTCGAGCCGCTCGTCGGCCGGCGCGGTGCTCGACGCCCTCGAGTCTCGCTTTCCGGTGGGAGCGGTCATCGGGCCGCCCGGCCTCGACGTCGTCGATCTCGTGGTGCCGCCGGCGGGGTTTCGAGCCCGGGTCGGCCGCTTCGTCGTCGTGGTCGAACGGCCCGGGCCCCCGATGCGGGTTCGGGTCGGCTGGGCCTCGGCGGGCGAGGCGGCAGCCGGTGCGGCAGGTCTCGCCGGGACGGTGCCGGCGGTAGGTTCAGCGGGTGCTCTTGGCGCTCGGCCCCCACCACTTTGACATCACCTACCGGGCCGTCGTGATGGGCATCCTCAATCGCACTCCGGACTCATTCTTCGATGGTGGGCAGTACTGGGACTTCGACGAGTTCCTCCGCAAGGCCGAGGCGCTGGTCGATGCGGGCGCCGACTTCCTCGACGTGGGTGGGGTCAAGGCCGGCCCCGGGCCCGAAGTGAGCGAGGCCGAGGAGCTCGACCGCGTGGTCCCGGCGGTGGCCGCGCTCCACGCCCGATTCGACCTGCCGATCTCGATCGACACCTGGCGGGCGTCGGTGGCGCGGGCCTGCTACCGCGAGGGCGCGGTGGTGGGCAATGACATCTCGGGATTCGCCGATCCCGACTACCTCCCGGCGGCGGCGAGCGCCGGTGCCTCCGTCGTCGCCACCCACATCCGGCTCCGGCCCCGGGTCGCCGATCCCGAGCCCACCTATGACGACGTCGTCGCCGAGGTGGGTGCGTTCCTCGTCGATCGGGCGCACGCCGCCGAGGCCGCGGGCATACCGGCGGCGCGGATCATGATCGATGCCGGCCTCGACCTGGGCAAGACCGAGGCGCAGTCACTCGAGCTGCTCCGCCACCACGACCGGTTCAGCGGCCTCGGGTGGCCACTGTTCCTGTCGGCCTCGAACAAGCGGTTCATCGGACACCTGCTGGGAACCGAGGTCGACGATCGGCTCCACGGGACGAACGCGGCCCATGCGCTGGGCATCGCCCAAGGCGCCCGGGTGCTGCGAGCTCACGACGTACGGGCGGCGCGCCGGGTCGCCGACGTGATGGCCCGGGTGCTGCAGGCGCGCGACGAGCTGCCGACGCCGATCGGGACGGCAGGCTCCGCATGAGCCCGGCTCACGTGCTCAGCGGCGGGGACGAGATCCTGCTCTCCTCGGCCCGGACCTCGCTGATCGCCGAGCTCGTCGGCACCGACGATCCGAGCCTGTGCATCGCCGAGCTCGCTGGCGACGACTACGAGATGCGCGAGCTGATCGACGCGGCCCAGACGCCGCCGTTCCTCACCGACAAGCGCATCGTCGTGGGGCGCAACATGGGCCGGTTCGGCAAGGACGACCACGCCCTCCTCGCCGGCTATCTCGCCGATCCGCTCGACACCACCGTCCTGGTTCTCGAATGGGCCGGTGCCCGGGTGCCGAAGGCGGTCAAGGAGGCAGTCGAGGGCGCCGGCGGGGAGATCCACAGCACGGGTCCGGGTCGCAAGATCGGCGATTGGGCGGCCCAGCAGCTCGCCGACGCCGGAGTTCGTCCCGATCGGGAAGGAACCCGGCTGATCGTCGACTGGCTCGGCGACGACGGGGGCAAGCTCCCCGGGCTGATCGCGGTGTTGACCTCGACCTACGGCGAGGGCGCCCGCATCACGGCCGCCGACATCGAGCCCTTCCTGGGCGACGCCGGGGGAGTTCCGCCCTGGGATCTCACCGATGCCATCGATCGAGGCGACATCTCCGGCTCGATCACTGCCCTCACCCGGATGCTGGGCGCCGGCCGCCATCCCCTCCAGGTGATGGCCACCCTTCACACCCACTTCCAGCGGATCCTTCGCCTCGACGGGCCCGCCATCGGTGGTGAAAAGGAAGCGGCGGCGATCCTGGGGTTGAAGGGGTCCACCTTCCCGGCCAAGAAGGCGCTCACCCAGGCCCGCAAGCTCGGATCGGACCGGGCGCGCCAGTCGATCTCGCTCCTGCACCGGGCCGACATCGACCTCCGCGGGACAGTCGACTGGCCCAACGCGCTGGTGCTGGAGGTGCTGGTGGCCCGGCTGGCCAGGGTCGCCCGGGCGGCTCGCTGACCAGACGCGACACGACCCCGCCGGAGCGGGGTCGAGAGGCGCAATCCGGGGGCCGGAGCCAGGGGCCGCGGCCGATCAGTCGGTCGCGGTCGCCTCGGCCTCGATGCGGCGGATGCGCTTGATCAGACGGGACTTCTGCCGGGCGGCGGTGTTCTTGTGGAGCACGCCCTTGCTGGCGGCCGTGTCGATGCGGCGGATGGCGGCGGCCAGCGCCTCGGCGGAATCCTCGCCGTTCTCGGCCGCGGCGACGGCGGCCCGGGTGCGGGTGTGGATCTCGGAGCGGACCCCCCGGTTGCGGAGGCGGGCTCGCTCGTTCTGGCGATTGCGCTTGATCTGGCTCTTGATGTTGGCCACGTCGACCTCTGCGGCTGCGTGTAGGAGTTCGGAGAACGCGCCCGCGGCAGCGGACACAGAACTGCAAACGGTAGCGTCTCCGGCTCGGTTCGCGTCAATCGTGTGGCAACGGCGTGCACACTACGGACGATGGCTCGACGCATGGATCTCGTCTGGGGCGACCGCAGCAGCCGGCGCGTGGACGGAGTCGACATCCATGTCGAGACCGCCGGTCCGCACGATGCTCCGCTCCTTGCCGCCTTCCATGGTTTCGCGTCGGGCACCTTCACCTGGGTGAGGGTGGCCAGGCAGTGGAGCGAGCGCCATCGGATCGTGGCCTGGGACCGGCCGCCGTTCGGGCGCAGCGGTCGGCCGGCACCGGTCACCGGCCCGGACGATCCGTATTCGCTCGCGGCCGAGATCCGGCGCAGCATCGAGATCCTGGGTCGGGTCGCGGGCGAATCGTCGGATCGGCTGGGGCCGGTGCTCGTCGGGCACTCGGCCGGCGCCGTGCTCGCGGCACAGCTGGTTGCCGGCGGTCACGTCGGCGCCCGGGGCCTGGTCCTCATCGCGCCGGCGCTCGACGCGGCACCGCCTCCACTCGCCCGCGTCCTCACCGGCGTCCCCGGGGCGGGCCCGATCGGGGTCGCAGCCCTGCGGGTGGCCGTGCTCGGCGCCGAACCGCTGCTGAAGGCGATGGGGCGGCATCGATCAGCCCTGACCGATGCCACCGCGGCCGAGACGGCCCGGCTCCTGCGCCGTCCGGGAACCGCATCGGCGCTCGTCCACCTCACGCAGAACTGGCAACCTCCCGCGGTGCTCGAGTCGCTGTCGGCAATCGACATCCCCGCCCTGGTCGTCGGGGGTGCGGACGATCGCATCGTGAGCCGGGCGATGCACGAGACCGTGGCCGAGCGGCTCGGCGCCGAGCTCCACCTCCTCGACGACGTGGGACACGCCGCCCACGAACAGGCGCCCGACGTGGTCGGCGCGCTCATCGGTGCGTTCGTCGACGGGATCGGTCGGTAGCGTCGTGGTCTGCCCATGACGTCCCAGATCCCCCTCGACCGCATCCGCAACATCGCCATCATCGCCCACATCGATCACGGGAAGACCACGCTGTCGGACCGGTTGCTCGAGATCACGGGCGCGGTCGAGGCGCGGGACATGAAGGAGCAGTTCCTCGACTCGATGGACATCGAGCGCGAGCGCGGCATCACCATCAAGCTGCAGTCGGTGCGGCTGCAGTGGCGCGACCACGTCATCAACCTGATCGACACCCCCGGACACGTCGACTTCGGCTACGAGGTCTCGCGATCACTCGCCGCCTGCGAGGGCGTGGTCCTGCTGGTCGACGCATCGCAGGGCATCGAGGCCCAGACGCTGGCCAACTGTTATCAGGCGCTCGACCACGATCTCGAGATCATCGGGGTGCTCAACAAGATCGACCTCCCGGCGGCCGAGCCAGAACGGGTGGCCGAGGAGATCGAGCAGGTGCTGGGCCTCGATGCCGCCGAGATCCTCCACGTGTCGGGCAAGACCGGCGACGGCGTCACCGAGCTCCTCGACGCCATCATCGAGCGCATCCCGCCGCCGGTCGGGGACCGCGACGCGCCGCTGCGAGCGCTGATCTTCGATTCGCACTACGACGTCTATCGCGGAGTGGTGTCGTCGGTGCGGGTGATGGACGGCACCATGCGTACGGGCGACAAGCTGCGATTCATGCAGGCCCGGGCCACCTACGACGCCGACGAGATCGGCATCCGGGCCCCGGTCCCGACCCCGGTGGAGGCCCTTGGTCCGGGCGAGACCGGCTACCTGATCGCTGGCATCAAGGATGTGGCCGAAGCCCGATCGGGCGAGACGGTCACCACCGTGACCCGTGGCGCGACCGAGGCCCTGGCCGGGTACCAGGATCCCAAGCCCATGGTGTTCGCCGGGTTGTACCCCGTCGACGGCGACGAGTACTCCGACCTCCGGGACAGCCTCGAGAAGCTGCGCCTCAACGACGGTTCGTTCACCTACGAGCCCGAGACCTCCCAGGCGCTCGGGTTCGGCTTCCGGTGCGGCTTCCTCGGCATGCTCCACATGGAGATCATCCGGGAGCGCCTGGCCCGCGAGTTCGACCTCAACCTGATCATCACCGCACCCTCCGTCGCCTACGAGGTCGTGACCACCGCGGGGGAGCGGGTCGAGGTCGACAATCCGTCCGCGCTACCCGAGCCGACCGAGATCGACTGGATCGAGGAGCCGATGTTCCAGATCTCGATCCTGACTCCGGCCGAGTACGTCGGACCGATCATCGAGTTGTGCGAGCGTCGTCGGGGCGAGCAGACCCGGCTCGAGTACCTCTCGCCCGAGCGGCTCGAGATCACCTACAAGATCCCGCTGGCCGAGGTGGTGCGCGACTTCTTCGACCAGCTCAAGTCTCGCACCCAGGGCTACGCCAGTCTCGACTACGAGCTCATCGGCTACGAGCGGGCCAACCTGGTCAAGGTCGATGTGCTGCTCAACGGCGTCGCCGCCGACGCCTTCTCCACCATCGTGCACCGCGACGGCGCCCAGGAGTACGGGCGTCGCATGGCCGAGAAGCTCAAGGAGCTGATCCCACGCCAGATGTTCGACGTGCCGATCCAGGCTGCCATCGGCGGCAAGATCATCGCCCGCGAGACGGTCAAGGCCAAGCGCAAGGACGTCCTCGCCAAGTGCTACGGCGGCGACATCACCCGCAAGCGCAAGCTGCTCGAGAAGCAGAAGGAAGGCAAGAAGAAGGCCAAGAACATCGGCCGGGTCGAGGTGCCGCAGGAGGCGTTCGTCTCCGCGCTGCGCCTCGACGACTAGGACAGTGGCGACCACCCGGTCCACCGAGGCCCACGGTGGAGACAGCCAGCAACGCCACCGCACCGGGATGGTCGCCGGTGTGGCCGCCTACGGGCTCTGGGGCGTGTTCCCGCTGGTGTTCCACCTGCTCGACGACGTGTCGGCCGTCGAGATCCTCTTCCACCGGATCGTGTGGTCCCTGGTGGTGGTGCTGGTGCTCCTCGCCGTGCAGCGTCGCTTCGGTGAGCTGCGCGCCGTGTTCCGCGATCACCGCACCGCCCGCATCCTGGTCTTGGCCGCGTTGTTCATCTCGGCCAACTGGCTGACCTACATCTGGGCGGTGACCAACGGGCACGTGGTCGACGCCGCCCTCGGCTACTACGTGAACCCGCTGATCACGGTGGCGATCGGGGTGCTCGTCCTCGGGGAGCAGCTCCGACGGGCGCAACGGATCGCGCTCGGGTTCGGCGCGGCCGCGGTCGTGGTCCTCACCGTCGCCAACGCGACTGTTCCCTGGATCGCCCTCGTGCTGGCCTGCTCGTTCGCCTCGTACGGGTACCTCAAGAAATCAGCCGACGTGGCCGCGTTGCCGTCGCTCGCGGTGGAGACGGCCGTCCTGTGCCCCGTCGCGCTCGGGGGGCTCGTCGCCATGGGGGTGGGCGGGGATCTGGCCTTCGGTCACGGGAGCGGTGGCCGCGACCTGCTTCTCGCCGGTCTCGGCATCGTCACTGCCGTGCCGCTGCTGCTGTTCGCCACCGCCGCCACCCGCATCCCACTGTCGATGCTCGGACTGCTCCAGTACCTCACGCCGACCATGCAGCTGATCTGCGGCGTCGCCATCCTCGACGAGGCCCTCCCGCCCGAGCGGCTGGTGGGCTTCGTGCTGGTGTGGATCGCGTTGTCGGTACTGGCGACGGATGCCATCGGCAACGAGCGGCGCCTCCGCCGCGACGCGCTGGCGGCCACCGCGATCTGAGCGGCCGATCAGCTGGTGGCCTGGGTGAGTGCCTGGTCCAGATCGGCGATCAGGTCGGCAGGATCCTCGATGCCGATCGACAGTCGCACCACGTTGGGTCCGGCGCCGGCCGCCTCGAGCTGGTCCGGTCCGAGCTGGCGGTGGGTGGTCGACGCCGGGTGGATCACCAGCGAACGGGTGTCGCCCAGGTTGGCCACGTGGAGGAACAGTTCGAGGGAGTCGACCAGCTTCACGCACGCGTCGTAGCCCCCCTTGACGGCGAAGGTGAACAGTGCCCCGGCCCCGTTGGGGAGCAGACGCTCGGCCCGTTCCCGGTACGGCGACGACGGGAGGCCGGCGTAGGTGACGGACTCGACCCGGTCGTCGTTCTCGAGCCAGGTGGCCACCTCCACCGCGTTGTCGACGTGCTTGCGCATGCGCAGGCTCAGGGTCTCGATCCCGAGCAGCGTGTAGTGGGCGCCCTGGGGGTTCATGGTCATGCCGAGATCGCGCAGACCCACCGCGATGCCGTGGAACGTGAACGCCATCGGTCCCAGCGCCTCGGCGAACACCAGGCCGTGGTAGGCGGGCTCGGGCTGCGACAGCGACGGGAACTTGTCCGAGGCCATCCAGTCGAACTGGCCGGAGTCGACCACCACGCCGCCCGTGACCGTGCCGTTGCCGGTGAGGTACTTGGTGGTGGAGTTCACCACCAGCGTGGCGCCGTGCTCGATCGGGCGGCACAGGTACGGCGTGGCCGACGTGTTGTCGACGATGAGGGGAATGCCGTGGGCGTCGGCGATACCGGCGATGACCGGCAGGTCCGTCACATAACCACCCGGATTGGCGATGGACTCGCAGAAGATGGCCCGGGTGTCGTCGTCGATGGCGGCCTCGATGGCGTCGGTGTCGTCGAGATCGACGAACGTCGCCGACCAACCGAAGCGCTTGATGGTCTGGGAGAACTGGGTGATCGACCCGCCGTAGAGCCGGGTCGAAACCACGATGTTGCGGCCTGGGCCCATGAGCGGGAACAAGGCGATGAGCTGCGCCGCATGGCCCGACGAGCACGCCACCGCACCGGCACCGCCCTCGAGCGCGGCGACGCGATTCTGCAGGTTCCACACCGTCGGGTTGGTGAGGCGGGAGTAGATGAAGCCCACCTCTTCGAGGTTGAACAGACGGGCGGCGTGGTCGGCGTCCTGGAACACGAACGACGTCGACTGGTAGATCGGCGTCTGCACGGCACCGGTCGCGGGATCCGGGGGCGTTCCGGCATGGAGCAGCTTGGTGTCGAAGCCGTACTGCGAGGCATCGCTCATGGGGGATCGGCCTTTCCTGGGGACGATTTTCGTGCCGGACCGTAGGCGATGGCAGCTCAGCCCGCCGCCGCGTACTTGTCGTGGAGCCGGGTCAGCATGATCTTGAACGTCTCGACGTCCTGGGCGCCGGGGATCAGCGCCTTGTCCTCGATCACGAACGCCGGCACGCCGGTGATCTGACGATCGGTGGCCGCTTCCAGGTCGCGGACGACCCCGTCGCGGCCCGCCCCCGTGGCCATCGCCTCGCCGGCCAGCGCTCGATCGGCGCCGACTTCCACCGCCCAGTCGACGAGGTTGGCCGGATCGGCGATGTTGGCCCCTTCGGTGAAGTAGGCCCGGAAGAGGCGGTCGTGGAGACGGCCGGCCATCTCCGGTCCCTCGGTCTCCTCGATCCAGGCGACCAGCATGAGCGCGGGGACGCTGGTGACCCGCTGGGCGAGGTCGAAGCGGTAGTCGATGCCGACCTCGGCGCCCAGGGCTCCCAGGCGCCGCTGCATGCCCTCGAAGGAGCCCGGGCCGTACTTGCGGTCGATGGCGGCGCGCAGGTCCTTGGGCTCGGTGGACGCGGTGGGATCGAGTTGGAAGGCACGCCACCGGACGTCGACCTCGTCGGCGAAATCCAGCTGGTCGAGCGCGGCCTCCAGTCGCTTCTTGCCGAGGTAGCACCACGGACAGACCACGTCGGACCACACATCGATGCGCATACGGCCCACCCAACCACAGCGGTCCGTCCCCTGTTCCCCCGGAGGGTTCTGAACCCCCAAAGTGGAAACTGGACGCGTCTGCGTACCGCTGGTGGGAGCACCACCGGCTGGCTGGCTCCGGGGCTAGTCCCCGGAGCCGCCGGTCAGCTGCAACACGTCGCCGAAGGAGTAGCTCGCCTCCGGCCCGGCGAGGAACCGCACCGCATCGGCCACCTCCTCGGCCCGGCCCAAGCGCCGGGCGGGGATCTGGCCGACGAGCATGGGCTTGAAGTCGTTCATCGGATCGAGCAGCGGGGTGTCGATGAACCCGGGCGCCACCGCGTTGACGCGGATGCCGAGCGCCGCGACCTCGCTGCCCGTGGAGCGGGTGAGGCCGACGATGGCGTGCTTGGCGGCGGCGTACTCGGGCGTGGTGGGCGAGCCCCGCAGCCCGAAGATCGAGGCCAGGTTCACGATGGCGCCCGAGCGGGCCGGTTCCATGTGGCGTAGGGCCGCCCGCATGCCGTGGAACGTCCCGTACAGGTGGATCCGCATCACGCGGTCGAACTGGGCGTCGGTCATCGACGACAGCACCCGCACCGGCTCCGGCGTGCGTCCCTCCATCTCGGCGCTCATCGCCGCCACCATCCGTTCGAACAGATCGGGACGATCGTTCACCACTCCGGCGTTGTTGACCAGGATGTCGAGTCGGCCGTGGGTCTCGGCCACGCCGTCGACCGCGGCGTCGAACGCGGCCGAGTCGGCCACGTCGAAGATCGCAACCTCCCCGTCGACGTCCGTGGCCGTGGCCTTCGCCCCCGGTTCGTCGATGTCGTTGACCACGACATGCGCGCCGTCGGCCGCCAGCCGACGGGCGATGGCGGCGCCCATCCCCGAACCGGCCCCGGTCACGATGGCGATCTGCCCGTCCAGTGCGCTCATCGCGGTGACGCTAGACCGGCTGGTCCCGTCCCGCCCGGCGAAGGCCGTCGCTAGGGTCCGGAGCCGATGAAGACCGACTGGAACCCGCTGCTGCGCGACCAGTTCGAGGAGCCGTACTGGCGCGAGTTGCAGTCGTTCGTGCGGGATGAACGCGGCCGACACACGGTGTACCCACCCCATGACGAGGTCTTCGCCGCCCTCCACCTCACGCCGTACGCCGAGGTCAAGGTGCTGATCCTCGGCCAGGACCCCTACCACGGCCCCGGCCAGGCCCACGGGCTGTGCTTCTCGGTGCGTCAGGGGGTCGAGATCCCCCCCTCGCTGGTGAACATCTTCACCGAACTGGAGGACGATCTCGGGTGCCGCCGCCCCGCGCACGGAAACCTGGAGCACTGGGCCGGGCAGGGTGTCCTGCTGCTCAACACCACCCTGACCGTCCGAGCCCGGCAGGCGGCGTCGCATCAGCGCAAGGGGTGGGAGACCTTCACCGACCGGGTCATCGAGGTGGTCAACGCCAAGCCGGAACGCGTCGTGTTCGTCCTGTGGGGCGCGGCGGCCCGTCGCAAGCGCGCCTTCGTCGACACCACCCGCCACGCGGTGATCGAGTCGCCACACCCGTCGCCGCTGTCGGCTCACAAGGGCTTCTTCGGCACCAAGCCCTTCAGCCGGGCCAACGCCGCACTGGTGGAGGCTGGCCGAGAGCCCGTGGACTGGTGCATCCCGTGACCTCGTTGGCTTCGGTGGTCGAAGCTGCCGAAGCTGTCACCTCGACCCCGAAGCGGAACCAGAAACGGGCCGCGCTCGCCGCGCTGTTCGGCGACATCGATCCCCGCGATGTGCCGACGGTGGTCGGGTTCCTGCTCGGCGAGCTTCGCCAGGGGCGCATCGGCATCGGTTGGGCCACGATCGGAGACCTCGACGTGGCTCCCGCCGACGAGCCCACGCTCACGGTGGCCGAGGTGGACGAGACCGTCACCCGGCTGCGCGAGACCACCGGATCAGGCTCCCAGGCCACCCGGCGCGAACTACTCGGCGAGCTGTTCGGTCGAGCGACGGTCGAGGAGGCCGACTTCCTCGGACGCCTGTTCGTGGGTGAGATGCGGACCGGAGCCCTCGCCGGCGTGCTCACCGATGCCGTGGCCGTGGCCTCAGGGATCGCGCTGGGTGTGGTGCGCCGCTCGGTGATGCTGGCCGGCGACCTCGGCGTGGTCGCCCACCTCGCACTGACCGAGGGGGAGGGCGCGGTGGCGGCCGTCGGCCTCGAACCCCTCCGTCCGGTGCTGCCGATGCTGGCGTCCACCAGCGAGTCGGTGACGGCGGCGATCGACGAGGTGGGCCGGGCCAGTGTGGAGTGGAAGCTCGACGGCGCCCGAATCCAGGTCCACCGCCGCGACGACGAGATCCGCATCTTCACCCGGAACCTCAACGACGTGACCGCTCGCCTCCCGGAGGTGGTCGACATCGTGACCGCGTTCCCGGGGAGATCGTTCGTGCTCGACGGAGAGGTCCTCGGCTTCATGGGTCCCGAGGTGCCCGATGACACACCACAGGCATTCCAGGACACGATGAGCCGTTTCGGCCGGGGCGACGCCGGCGACCATTCCACCCGGTTGGTTCCCCACTTCTTCGATCTCCTCCACCTCGACGGGACGGACCAGATCGACGAGCCGCTGCACGTCCGCCGACGACGTCTCGGCGACCTCGTCGGTCCCCACCTCGTCCCCGGCACCGTCACCGACGAGCCCACCACGGCCCAGGCGGTGCTCGACGACGCCCTCGCCCGCGGTCACGAGGGGGTGATGGTCAAGGCCGCCGACAGTCCGTACGACGCCGGTCGCCGCGGCAAGTCGTGGCGGAAGGTGAAACCCGTGCACACCCTCGACCTGGTGGTGCTGGCCGTGGAGTGGGGGAGTGGTCGCCGGCGGGGCTGGCTGTCGAACATCCACCTCGGGGCCCGCCAATCCGACACCGACGAGCTGGTCATGGTGGGCAAGACCTTCAAGGGGATGACCGACGAGATGCTGGCCTGGCAGACGGCGCGCTTCCAGGACCTGAAGACTCGGGAGTCGGGGCACACCGTCTGGGTTCGTCCCGAGCAGGTCGTCGAGGTCGCGGTGGACGGTGCCCAGGCATCGACCCGCTACCCCGGGGGCGTCGCCCTGCGCTTCGCCCGCGTGCGGCGGTACCGGCAGGACAAGGGCGCGGGCGACGCCGACACGATCGACGCGGTCCGCGCACTGTTGCCCGGTTTGCACCGCTGACCTGGGCACCGCGGCCACAATCTGACACGATGTCAGACATGGTCATGACCGAGGCTGGCCCAGGTGACGCGGCGCAGGCGGTCGACGCCTTGGGGTACCGACCCTTCGACGCCGACAACCACTACTACGAGGCGCTCGATGCCTTCAGCCGCCACCTCGACCCCCGCCACGCGACCCGGGTGTTCCAGTGGGCCCAGATCGAGGGCCGCACGTACCCGGTGCTCGGCGGGAAGGTCTTCCGCGGGGTCAAGAACGCCACGTTCGACCCGGTGGCGTTCCCCGGGGTGCTCGCCGACTACTTCCGCGGCAACCCCAACGGTGACAACCCGCTCGAGCTCCTCGGCCGGCACGAGCCCATCCGGCCGGAGTACCGGGACCGCGACGCCCGGTTGGCCACCATGGATGCGCAAGGCGTCGGCGCGGTGTGGCTGTTCCCCACCCTGGGCATGATCTACGAGGAGCCGCTCCACCACGACCCCGAGGCCGTCACCCTGCTGTTCACCGCGTTCAACCGGTGGCTGGAGGAGGACTGGGGCTTCGCCTACCGCGACCGCATCTTCGCCGGCCCGTACATCCCGCTCGTCGACGTCGACTGGGCCTGTCGGGAGCTGGAGTGGGCGCTCGACCACGATGCTCGCACCATCGTCATGCGCCCGGCCGCTCCGACCACGCTCGCCGGGCAGAAGCCACCCACCGATCCGATGTTCGACCCGTTCTGGGCCCGGGCGAACGAAGCCGGGGTGACCGTCGTGGTCCACGCCGGCGACGCCGGGTACACCAGCCATGGCTACGCCCGCGACGGCTTCACCACCGACTTCAGCGGCGTGCCCCAGCCCATCCGGATGCTCCAGCTCGAGCGCCCCATCGAGGACTTCCTCGCCGCGCTGGTGGGCGACAACCTGTTCCACCGGTTCCCCAACCTGCGCGTCGCCAGCGTCGAGAACGGCAGCACCTACCTGCGTGGGCTCTTCGGCCGCCTGCGGGTCGTCGCCCGCAAGATGAACGGGTGGTTCCCCGAGGATCCGGTCGAGACGTTTCGCCGGCACATCTGGATCAACCCGTTCTGGGAGGACCAGATCGACGAGGTGGTCGACAACATGGGCGTCGACCGGGTGCTCTTCGGCAGCGACTGGCCCCACATCGAGGCGCTGCCCGAGCCGCTCCAGTACGTGCCCGAGGTCGAGCACCTGGCGGCCGCTGACCAGCGCAAGATCCTCCACGACAACGTGCTTGTGTTGAACCAGCGTCGGTCGGCCTGAGCGATCTCGTCATCAGACGCGCGTCACGTTCCGTAGGGGAGGTGGCGTCCTTGCCTCCGGTGAGTGGCGCCCACCCTTCGCGGCGACGACGACGCGCGTGCAGAGGCCATGAAATGCCGCCATTCGGACC
The DNA here is from genome assembly GCA_963730345.1 of uncultured Acidimicrobiaceae bacterium. GTDB lineage: Bacteria > Actinomycetota > Acidimicrobiia > Acidimicrobiales > Salinilacustritrichaceae > Salinilacustrithrix. Next base: position 66,987 of record CAVSRP010000037.1, on the reverse strand, counting down.
GAAGAGCCTCGCGACTTTGCCATCGTGGAAGGGGCAGGAAACCGGAAACGGAGTGGCGGAGACGGGGACGATGGCGCGAGCACGAGCGTTGGTCAGCAGAGGGGGGCGAGCCGACGTCGACGAGCGTCCGGCTGAGCCCGCAACTCCCCTGCCCCATCCTCGATGGGTGATCGGTGTGGTGTCACTCGTCACGGTGGCCATCGTGGTCGTTCAGTTGGGATCAGGTCTCACGCTCCGCAACGGAACATGGCCGGTTCCCGGTTTCCCGATGTTCCGGGAGGAGCGGACCTTCACCGTCGATCCGCAACTGATCGTGACCACGGTCAGCGGCAAGGAGTTCGTCGCCGGTGCGCACGATTTCGGCCTGACGCGACACCAGTACGTCGTGTTCATGACCGGCGAGGTGGCCGACCGCAACGGTCACCCTCGACGCAAGATCGACGAGCGGATGAGTGAGCTCGTCAGCGCGTGGGAGGGCTGGAATGATCAGGACGCGGTGCGAGCCGTGCTCGTCTACCGCCAACTTCCGCTCGACCCCGATGACGACGTGCAGGTCGTGGAAGTCGCGAGGTGGGCGGAGTGAACGCGGTCGTCGATCGGTGGCAGCAGTTCTGGTTCCCGGCGGTGCCGGTTCGCCGGTTGTCGCTGTTCCGCATCGTGCTCACGGCCTACGCGCTGATCGACATCGCGTTCGTGTCGTCCTACATGAGTCGCTTCTCACGCGTCGACGCGGCGTTCCACCAGCCGATCCTGCTCTTCCGGATCCTGCAGGTACCCCGCCTCGGACCCGGGGCCACCACCATCGTCCGCGGTGTCCTCATCGTGGCCCTGGCCTGTGCCCTGATCGGTCTCTGGACCCGTGTCTCCCTGTGGGTGTCGGCGATCTTGTACACCTACTGGTTCGGCACCTTCTACTCGTTCCACGCCATCGAGCACGGACGGGTCCCCATCGTGCTCTCGCTGTTCGCACTTGCCGTCGCACCAGCAGGTGCCGCGTACTCGATCGACGACCTCCGCCGCCGGAACAAGCGAGGGCCCACCGATGACGACGCCGGCGCCGAGTCGGAACCGCGCGACGTGCTCGCCGGCTGGGCGTTGCGACTCGTCATGGTCGTCGTCGTCTGCGCCTACGCGTTCGCGGCCTATTCGAAATTGCGCGCCCAGGGCCTCGGCTGGATCCACAGCGGCGCCCTGAACGAGGTTCTCATCGAGAAGCAGCAGTCTCTCGGTCTGAGCGTCGCCCGCCACCCGGGCATCATCGAGGCGATGTCCGCGGTCACAGTGCTGACCGAAGCGCTGTCGCCGCTGCTGTTCTTCCGGGGTCGGATCCGCGACATCTACCTGGCCGTCATGGTCAGCTTCCACCTCGGGACGTTGGTGCTCCTCGACATCAGCTTCCTCGGTCTCGTCCTCTGCTACCTGGCCTTCTATGACCTCGAGGTCGGATTCGACCGAGTCAAGTCCTGGTGGACCGACCACGGAGCGCGGGTCAAGCCGGCAGTGAGAGCCGGCGCCCCATGACCGGATCGCCCGCCTTCGCGCGATTTGTTCGAGCAACGGTCGTGGTCGCGCTGAGCGCGGCGGGACTCACGCTCGCGTCGGCGACACCCGTTGCGGCAACGCCCGGAGCAGCGCCGATGGTCCCCGACCAGTGGCTCAACGACCCGGTCACCGACTCGATCGAGAACGGCGATCACGCACTCGATCTCAACTTCAACTTCGGCGCGTCGTCGGTGGTGTCCTCGGCGGCTCACGACTACAGCGCCGGCGAACGGGGCACCGATGCCGGCTTCACGGCACTCGTGCACACCGCGGACGGGACGACCGGGAAGCTTCCCCCCACCGCGGGCTCGACTCCCGTTCTCGACGGAGCACGCGTCGGGGTCACACCCACCTCGACGCTCGTCCAGGGAGCGCGGCGGGGCCTTGCGGTTCACCTTCCAGGTCACCGATCCGCTCGCCCCGAGCACCACCGTCGACTCCGTGGAGTCGAAGCTCTCCAACGGCCCCTTCATGTACCTGCGGCTCTTCGTCGAGAACACCGGGACCTCGGCGTCGTCCGCGTCCGCGTTCATGCTGGCCCTTGGGTCGAGATGCGGGCCCGACATCACCAGCAGCCCCCGGGCTGGATATCGGACACTTCGCTACTGCAATTCCGGTGACCACGGCGGGACTCGGTACCTCGCGGCCCCGACGGCCGGTGCAACCTTCGGGAGCGGCAACAACCTCACCAGCGACTTCGCGGCCGACGGTGACCTCGACTCGTCGGCGAGCAGCGGCCAGGGTGGCGTCGCCTACGCCATACCGTCCCTCGCGGTGGGGGAGAGCTGGAGCACCACGCTCGTCTACGGCGCCTGGAACACGCAGGCACCCCTCACCTCGGTCAGCGGGCAGGCGATGCCGTTCTATTACCTCGGCTGGTGGGCCAACGCCGTCGCCATGCTCGATGCCGCCATTACCTCCGAGACCACCGCGTTCGCCGCATCCTCGGCGTTCGACAGCCGAACCGCCGATGTCGCTAGCGACGGTCCCACCCGCTGGTCGGCGGCGCGAGCGGTCCACGGCTACCGCCACAACGGCAAGCTCACCCGGACTCCGGGTGGTGACCCGTTCTGGACCATCACGGAGGGCGGCTTCGGCTACCTGTCGACCGTCGACGTCGCCTACGAGGTGCATCCGTTCCAGACCGAGTTCGAGCCATGGAAGTCCAAGCTCGAGCTCGACCAGTGGAAGGCGCACTACGAGGTCGACGGTGATGGGAACCAGTACATCCTCCACGATCTCGGCAAGACCACACTGCTCACCGCCGGCCAGGCCTATGACCTGAAGCCGGGCGATCGGCGACACATGGCCGCTGAGGAGGACATCGACGTCGTGGCGATGGCGATGTTGTGGGAGCAGCGAACCGGCCAGACCTACGACGACGCCTTCATCCGGCGGATGCTGGCTGCGATCGAAGCCCACGACGTGGATGCCGACGGCACGCTCGACGTCACGTCGATGACGGCATGTCTCCCGAACGGCGGCGCGTGCCGCACCTCGAACCTGGGCACGACCTATGACGGTGCGACCAGGGCCGCTCACCAGGTCGAGGCGGGACACACCGTCCTCACCACCAAGATCGGCGTCGTCCTGTCGATCGCGGGCGCGCGAGGCAAGACCCCGTCCAGCGGCCCGAGCTACGCCACGCTGGCCCAGCGCCACCTGACGGCCGTCCATCCGTTCATCAACCAGGTCAACGAGGACACGTCGCTCAGCGGGGCCACCGCCGCTCCGGGCGCACTGGGCGACTCGCTGCTCTACGCCGCCCTGCTCGGCAGCAACGCGGTCCTAGATGCCAATCTGTCCTGGCTCAACAGCGCTCTTCGCGCCAACCAGGTCGCGGCGCAGCGGGGTTGTTCGAGTTGCGTCACGCCCGTCTCCAGCGTCGACCAGGTGACATGGGTGTCGAAGGCATTCGACGGTGACGTGGTCGGGGCCTGGATCCACAAGAACCACCCGACGTGGTCGACCTGGGTCCCCGACGCGCCGAAACTCGTGGAGGTCTGGGGCTCACGCTCGGACGGTCTGCGCAGCGGGACGTTCGAGTCGATGATCTTCGACACCCAGGGGCTGCAGAACGGCGAGTGGTACCCGCGTCCGGTATCGCTGTGGGGTCGGACGGTGTCAGGTCCGTACATCGCGCCGGGGACGGTGTCGGGGGTGGTGTCGTCGTCGTCGGGTGATCCGGTTGCGGGGGCGACGGTGCAGGTGTGTCCGACGTCGGAGGCGTGTGGGACGTCGACGACGACCAGTCCTGATGGGTCGTACGTGATTTCCGTCGAGGCGGGTTCGTATCAGGTGGTGGCGTCGGCGTCGGGGTTCTCGTCGTCGTCGCCGGTGGGGGTGTCGGTGACGGTGGGGGGGTCGGTGACCGCGGATCTGACCATGGCGCCGTTGCCGCCGCCGTCGGGTTTCGTGGTGCGGATCAATGCGGGGTCGTCGTCGTCGTTCACGGATTCGGCGGGGCAGGTGTGGGGTGCGGATCAGTACTTCGTGGGTGGGAAGACGTATTCGGCGTCGTCGGTGAACATCTCGGGGACGGCTGATGACGGGTTGTATCGGTCGCAGCGTTATTCGATGTCGGGGTATGCGGTGCCGGTGCCGGCGGCGGGGACGTATCGGGTGACGATGCGGATCGCGGAGATCTATTTCACGGCTTCGGGGCAGCGGGTGTTCGGGGTGGATGCCGAGGGTTCGCCGGTGTTGCGGGATCTGGATGCGGTGGCGGCGGTGGGGGCGAATGCGGCGTTCGATCAGAGCTTCGATGTGACGGTGTCGGATGGGGTGTTGTCGTTGGGGTTCGTGACCCAGGTCCAGAACCCGCAGATCCAGGGGCTCTCGGTGGTGCAGCTCGACACGACGCCACCGCCGGCTCCTGGTTCCGTGCTCGGCACGGTGTCGTCGTCGTCGGGTGATCCGGTTGCGGGGGCGACGGTGCAGGTGTGTCCGACGTCGGAGGCGTGTGGGACGTCGACGACGACCAGTCCTGATGGGTCGTACGTGATTTCCGTCGAGGCGGGTTCGTATCAGGTGGTGGCGTCGGCGTCGGGGTTCTCGTCGTCGTCGCCGGTGGGGGTGTCGGTGACGGCGGGGGGGTCGGTGACCGCGGATCTGACCATGGCGCCGTTGCCGCCGCCGTCGGGTTTCGTGGTGCGGATCAATGCGGGGTCGTCGTCGTCGTTCACGGATTCGGCGGGGCAGGTGTGGGGTGCGGATCAGTACTTCGTGGGTGGGAAGACGTATTCGGCGTCGTCGGTGAACATCTCGGGGACGGCTGATGACGGGTTGTATCGGTCGCAGCGTTATTCGATGTCGGGGTATGCGGTGCCGGTGCCGGCGGCGGGGACGTATCGGGTGACGTTGCGGATCGCGGAGATCTATTTCACGGCTTCGGGGCAGCGGGTGTTCGGGGTGGATGCCGAGGGTTCGCCGGTGTTGCGGGATCTGGATGCGGTGGCGGCGGTGGGGGCGAATGCGGCGTTCGATCAGAGCTTCGATGTGACGGTGTCGGATGGGGTGTTGTCGTTGGGGTTCGTGACCCAGGTCCAGAACCCGCAGATCCAGGGGCTCTCGGTGGTGCAGCTCGACACGACGCCACCGCCGGCTCCTGGTTCCGTGCTCGGCACGGTGTCGTCGTCGTCGGGTGATCCGGTTGCGGGGGCGACGGTGCAGGTGTGTCCGACGTCGGAGGCGTGTGGGACGTCGACGACGACCAGTCCTGATGGGTCGTACGTGATTTCCGTCGAGGCGGGTTCGTATCAGGTGGTGGCGTCGGCGTCGGGGTTCTCGTCGTCGTCGCCGGTGGGGGTGTCGGTGACGGCGGGGGGGTCGGTGACCGCGGATCTGACCATGGCGCCGTTGCCGCCGCCGTCGGGTTTCGTGGTGCGGATCAATGCGGGGTCGTCGTCGTCGTTCACGGATTCGGCGGGGCAGGTGTGGGGTGCGGATCAGTACTTCGTGGGTGGGAAGACGTATTCGGCGTCGTCGGTGAACATCTCGGGGACGGCTGATGACGGGTTGTATCGGTCGCAGCGTTATTCGATGTCGGGGTATGCGGTGCCGGTGCCGGCGGCGGGGACGTATCGGGTGACGTTGCGGATCGCGGAGATCTATTTCACGGCTTCGGGGCAGCGGGTGTTCGGGGTGGATGCCGAGGGTTCGCCGGTGTTGCGGGATCTGGATGCGGTGGCGGCGGTGGGGGCGAATGCGGCGTTCGATCAGAGCTTCGATGTGACGGTGTCGGATGGGGTGTTGTCGTTGGGGTTCGTGACCCAGGTCCAGAACCCGCAGATCCAGGGGCTCTCGGTGGTGCAGCTCGACACGACGCCACCGCCGGCTCCTGGTTCCGTGCTCGGCACGGTGTCGTCGTCGTCGGGTGATCCGGTTGCGGGGGCGACGGTGCAGGTGTGTCCGACGTCGGAGGCGTGTGGGACGTCGACGACGACCAGTCCTGAGGTGATCGGTTGCCGGGGGCGACGGTGCAGGTGTGTCCGACGTCGGAGGCGTGTGGGACGTCGACGACGACCAGTCCTGATGGGTCGTACGTGATTTCCGTCGAGGCGGGTTCGTATCAGGTGGTGGCGTCGGCGTCGGGGTTCTCGTCGTCGTCGCCGGTGGGGGTGTCGGTGACGGCGGGGGGGTCGGTGACCGCGGATCTGACCATGGCGCCGTTGCCGCCGCCGTCGGGTTTCGTGGTGCGGATCAATGCGGGGTCGTCGTCGTCGTTCACGGATTCGGCGGGGCAGGTGTGGGGTGCGGATCAGTACTTCGTGGGTGGGAAGACGTATTCGGCGTCGTCGGTGAACATCTCGGGGACGGCTGATGACGGGTTGTATCGGTCGCAGCGTTATTCGATGTCGGGGTATGCGGTGCCGGTGCCGGCGGCGGGGACGTATCGGGTGACGTTGCGGATCGCGGAGATCTATTTCACGGCTTCGGGGCAGCGGGTGTTCGGGGTGGATGCCGAGGGTTCGCCGGTGTTGCGGGATCTGGATGCGGTGGCGGCGGTGGGGGCGAATGCGGCGTTCGATCAGAGCTTCGATGTGACGGTGTCGGATGGGGTGTTGTCGTTGGGGTTCGTGACCCAGGTCCAGAACCCGCAGATCCAGGGGCTCTCGGTCGTCCGACTCTCGTGATCAGGCCGACGCTTCAGCGGTATCCGGGGCTTCGGTAGCCGATGCCAACCGTGCTCGGATCGACGAACTGGGCGCCCGGTTTGCCATTCGCGTCGCCCCGGCGGATCCCGTCGACGCTGCCGATCGACCACTGTTCGTTGGCGATCTTCGACCCGTGGTCGACCGCAGCCCAGAGGTTGTGCTGCACCGGCGTGGGTGGCTCGCCACCCCGGCCCGAGATGTCGTAGAGCATGTTGAAGGTCCCGTCGTCGACACCGTGCAGATCCATGTTGCGGAATTCCATGGCCACGACGCGGGCGTGCCAGTCCGCATCGTTCGGGGCGAGGTAGAGACCTTGGTAGTCGGAGTACCCGGTGAAGCGATCCACCCGCAGACGGGACGGGCCGCCCCATGTCTGGATGAGGTCGCCGTGAACACCGTCGTACGAACCACCGACGCGCCGGACGTAGATGTTCTCGAACTGGGCCGTCGACCCGTCGGCTGTGGAGGCGACCCGGATCGCGTCGGCCTCGATGCCGCGGGAACCGCCGGGGTCGATGCGCAGGCCCTCGACGTGGAGCGTGCCGGTGAAGTTCTTGAAATAGAGCACCCCGGGCGCGCCACCATCGAAGTCGAGCTCACCACCGACCAGGACGACATTGTGTCCCCCGACGAGGGACACCGCGCCGGTGACAGGAGCCCGGGCCAGCACGACCTGGTAGTCCCGACCGGGGTCGAGCTCGAACTGGCCGCCGCGGACCGGCACCGAGATGGTGACCGGGTCCTCCAACCGCGGGGGCGCCCAGGACAAGCGAAGATCGTCACGTCCGGTACGAGCGGCCCAGAAGATGATCGCGGCTGTCATCATCGCGATGGCAGCGACAGCCGCCGCCACGGCTCCTCGACGCCTGTTGAGCGCCGGGAACACACGATGGAGCTGCATGCGCCGATGCTAGAGAGGATTCCACTCGACGGCGGATCGCCCCCACCGTTTCCAACCGTCCCGAACTCCGGCGGGCGTCCGTTCCGAATCGTCGCCGGCGCGCCATCCTGTGCCGCCCGTCCCTGGCCCGGCACCGAAGTCGGCTCGGATCGACGCGTTCGGAGTGCGGTATGACGACGGTCAGCGTCTGCATCAGCAACCACAACTACGCCCGGTACGTGGCCGCTGCACTCGACAGCGTGATCGGCCAGGAGGGTGTCGACGTGGAGATCGTCGTGGTGGACGACGGCTCGACCGACGAGTCGCTCGACGTCCTCGCCGCGTACCGGTCGCAGGCAAAGATCATCGCCCAGCCGAACGGGGGCCAGGCGTCGGCGATGAACTCGGGCTTCTCGGCGACGGGCGGCGAGCTCGTGGTCTTCCTCGACGCCGACGATGTCCTGCTCCCGGGGGCCTTGCGAGCGTTCGTCGACGCGTTCGCCGAAGATCCATCGTCGGTCAAGGTCGCCTCCCGCCTCCGAGTGATCGATGGCGAGGGGAGGTTCACCGGTACGACGCGCCCACCGGCGACCTGGCAGCTCCCACGGGGCGACCTCCGGACGTTGGCACTCCACCGTCGCAGCTACGTGTGGCCGGCCTCGAGCGGCAACTGCTACCGGCGATCGGCACTGGCGCACTGCATGCCCATCCCGACCGAGGACTTTCGGATCGAGGCCGACCTCTACCTCGCCACGTTCATCGTCCTCGAGGGACCGATCTCCGCGCTCGACGAGCCCGTGGTCGGCTATCGGGTCCATGGATCGAACAACTTCGCCGGCCACCAGGTCGACGGTGCGTTCCTCCGACGCAAAATGGAGCGGATCGAGCGCCTGCACCGACTGGTCGTCGAACGCTCACCGGCGTCGGCTCGACCTCCATCGCGGGTCGAGTCCCTCATCGATCCGGCCTATCTCGCCTACCGGCTGGGATCCCTCGTCATCGAACCCGACCTCCACCCGCACCCCGGAGATCGACGTCCGTTGCTCGCCCTTCGAGCGGCCAAGGCGGCGGCGACCCACCCGGGACACCCCGTGCGCAGCCGCGTGCGGCGGTCGGTATGGGCCGTGCTCGTGGGCGTCGCGCCGAGGCGGATCGCACGCCGGCTCCTCGGGATGCGCTTCAGATGATGTCGTCGCCGTCCGTGTCGGACGACCGAGCACGATGGCGGGTCGGGCCCATCTCGCTGGCTACCATGAGCCCGCCATGGGCGACGCAACCGCACCTCCGACGGTCTCTGTCGTCATTCCCACCAGGAACCGGAGCAGCCAGCTCCGGGCGGCCATCGAGGCGATCCTGGACGATCCCGCCACCACGGAGATCGTGATCGCCGACGACGCATCCGTCGACGACACCGCCATCGTCATCGAGGAACTTCGACGTGAGGGCGCTCGTGTTCGATCGGTCCGGGGGCACGGTGCCGGAGCCGCGGCCGCTCGACAGCTCGGCGCCGAGGCAGCCACTGGCGACGTCGTGTTGATGTTGGACGACGACGTCGTCGCCGGTCCCGGGCTGGTGTCCGGTCATCAGGCACGGCACCATCGGGCGGGGGACCCGACCCTGGCCGTGGTCGGCTACATGCCCACCGCGGTTCCGGCGCCTAGGGCTCCGGGCCAGTACGCGACCCGCTTCTACGCAGACGAATACGAGCGCCACGTCACTGCGTGGGAGGGCCACCACGAACGGATTCTCGACGCGCTGTGGTCCGGCAACGTCTCGCTCGACCGCCGCGCGTGGCTCGCCGTCGGCGTATACGACCCGGACTACCCCGCGGTAAACCACAACGATCGGGACCTCGGCTTGCGCATGAAGGAGCACGGCATCCATGCCGTGTTCGACCGTCGATTGGCCGCCACCCACGACCACCACCGCACCACTGAGCAGTTCATGCGCGACGCCTATCGGCAGGGCGCGGGCCGGTGGGAGCTGTACCGCCGTCACGGCGACCTGGCCGCGTTCGATGTCGATGAGCTGAGCCGCGATCTCCCACCAGTCCTGCGACAGGTGGTCGAAGCGACCGATCGACGGGTCATCCACCGCGTCGTCAATGCGCTCGTTCGGGCCGTGCTGAACGCCGGAGGTCACCTACGGATCTGGGCGGTCGAAGACGCGGCCGCGAGAGTGCTGCGCCGGGTCGAACTGCGGCGCGGCGCGCTCGACGCCGCCAGCCGTCCCGGAGCGGACGGTCGGTCTCCAACCGGGCTGGCCCGGGCGAAGTGACCGGACATGGGCGCAGGCATGCGAGAACATGACGGGGTGATGGCCACTCCGCCCGAACCGAGATCCGACCGTACCGGGCCCGTGGACCGCCCGACGTGACTCCGATGCGGCGTCCAACGGTGTCGTTCCTGGCGTGGAGCTTCGTGCCCGGTCGCTCGGCCGAGATCGCGCACGCGCTGGGAGGGGAGGCGAAGGTGATCTACGACCGGCGTCTCACGTCGCGTCGTCTGGTCCCCCTGCGCTACGTGTTGAGCAGCGTGCAGACCCTGGTCTACCTGGTGCTCCGACGTCCGAGATCGGTGATCGTGACGTTGCCGCCCGTCTTCCCAGGACTGGTGGCGTGGATGTACTGCCGCATCTCGGGCGCGCCTTTGGTGCTCGACAGCCACCCGTCAGCCTTCGGCCGGAAGGGCGATCGGCTGTCGGAGCGCCTGCTCCCCATCCACCGATGGCTCGCTCGGAGGGCGACCGCGACCATGGTCACCACCAGCGAGTGGCAGCAGGTCGTCGGCGGTTGGGACGCCCGCGCCATCGTGGTGCACGAGGCGCCCCCGACCATACGACCCGGGGAGCTTGGTTGGGCGCCGGATCGGGACCCGAAGGCGATCACGGTGTTGTTCGTTTGCGTCTTCAGCCCGGACGAGCCCGTGGCCGCGGTGTTGCAGGCGGCCGCCCTGGTGCCGAACGTCGAGGTGATCATCACCGGCGATCTCCGCCGGGCACCGTCGGGCCTCGTGGAGGAGGCGCCACCCAACGTGACCTTCTGTGGTTACCTCGATCCACTGTCCTACCAGCAGGCACTACACGACGCGGACGCTGTCCTCGCCCTGACCACGGAGCCGACATCGGTCATGCGGGCCGCCTACGAGGCCGTCTACGCCGGCCGACCGCTCATAGCCACCGATCAGGATGTCAATCGCCTGCTCTTCGAGCACGCCGTGCTGGTATCGAACGACGTCGACGGGGTCCGTCGCGGTCTCGAACGAGTCTCCACCGATCTCGATGCCCTGCTCGACGCTGCGCCCGAGGCCTCGGCGCGCCAGCATGAGCGTTGGTTGTTCCAACTCGAGGAACTGCACGACGTGCTGCGGGTCGGAGGCGAAGCGTGATTCTCAACAAGGTAATCGCCGTCGTCCACCGTCGTGCGTGGATCGTCGTGGTGACGGTGGTGCTCGCCATGATGGCGGCCGGAGCGGCGAGCAGCAGCGCAAAGTCGACGTGGCACTCCACCGCCGTGCTCGTGGTGCCGGCATTTGATGGCTCCACCGACGGATCGTTCTCCGGTTCGGCGACCGACTCGAGTCGACTCGCGACCACTTATGCTCGCCTGTTGTCGCAGGACCGCCAGATCCTGCAGGCGACCTCCGTCGCTTCCGGAACCGATGTCGACGCCATTCAGGACCAGATCTCGACGGCGTCGGTGGACGGAACATCGATCATCGAGGTTACGGTGTCGGGAGCACCGTCCGAGGACGAGGCGGCCGCGGTGATGGACGCGTTCGTGGCCGCCGCGATCAAGCCGGCGACGACGCTGGTGGCCCCGGGCTCGTTGGAGGTCGTCCGGGTTGACGATCCGGCCCTCGATGCCGTGCGTTCGTCGACGCTGGTCGTGGCGGTCGGCGCCATCCTCGGGCTCGCGCTCGGCGTGGTGATCGTGGTGTTCTGGGAACGCGCCCACCCCCGGATCGACACCGTCGAGGAACTCGAGGTGATCGACCGCGTCCCGACCACGGTGGTGGCCGATTTCGTGTCTGCGGCTCGAGCGCTCGCGGAACGCTGGGTCGGACTGGCCGAGGACCAAGGACACGTGGTGTTCGTGACCGTCGGCGACGGCGAGGTCGCTCGGGCCAAGGCGCTGCTCGAAGGCATCATCGACGCCGAACCACTGCCCCCCGAGTGGCCCAACGGGTCCGGCGGAGTCGTCGAGCTCCGACTCGCCGCACCTCGGGACACTGGTTCTCTGTCCGAAGCCGCCATCGTGGTGCTCGTCGTTCGACCGGGTGTCACCGTGGCGGCACTCAACCAGCGGATGACTCTGCTGTCGTCGTTGGGACGGCCCGTGCGATGGGCGATATTCGATGGTTGACATCGTCGTACCGTCGAGGGTGCCGGTCCGGGACGACGACGAGCCGCGACGCGGTCGGGTTCCGGGCGCGGTACTGGTCGCCGTCGCCCTAGGCGGTCCGGTGGCGATTGGCTTCGTAGCCGCGAAGAGTCCGGTCCTGGCCGTCGCTGGCGTGGTCGCCATGGGCTTCGCACTGCTCGTCATCGAGCGTCCCGCCGTCGGCGCGATCACCCTCGCAGTGGCGGTGCCGCCATTGGCGGGTCTGGGCCGGGGCATTCCGATACCCCAGCTCAAGCTGGTCGAGGCGATGACCATCGCGGTCGCGGTGCTCGTGGTAGGTGTGGCCGGACGCCACCGTCGGCTCGACGCCGTCGATACGGCAGCCCTCACCTACGTCGCAGCGACCGCGGTGCTCACAGTTGTCCACCCGCTCTCACGGGGCGAATGGCTGTCGATCGACGACATGCGCGATGCATTCTCTCCCGCGCTCTTCTTCCTGATGTACTGGACGATTCGCTGCGCCTCGCTCACGCGCCGTCAGCGAGCCGCGGCACTGAGCTGCCTGGTGGCCAGCTCCGTCGCCAGCGTGCTCGTCGGTGTGGGCCAGTACCTCGACGTTCCCGGAGTGCGCAGCTTCGTGGCCAACATCACCTCGGGTGGCATCTTCGACACGTGGAGCTACCAGAACACCTCCGTCGGCGCCCGTGCCACCGGTCTGTACGAAAACTGGCACTCCTTCGCCGGGTTCCTGGTGCCCCTCCTGCTCGTGTGCGTCGCCGTGCTCGTCGACCGCCAGGTCAGTCGCCCCGTCCGTCGCGCTGCGTTCACCATGGCCATCGTGATCGCTGGTGGCTTGATGCTGTCGCAGGCGCTGACGGCCATCGCCGTCACTGTTGTCATGGTGCTGGCGATCTCCATGTCCGGAGGACGGGCCGGACGCTCGCTCGTCGCCATCGCCCTCGTGGGTATCGCCGCGTTCTCCTTTGCCGGGGGCGCTCTGACGAACCGGATCGAGCAGCAGTACGACCCGACCTCAGGCACCGTGCTGGGCAAGAACATCGACGATCGCCTCGCCATCTGGAGCGGCGACTACGAGGCGCCGCTCTCCGAGTACTGGCCGCTCGGCTTCGGCCCGGGGATCCCGCCCGGTGTCGACTGGCAACACACGGAGTCCCTCTACGTCACGCTGGTCCTCCGCGGTGGTGTCTTGCTGCTCGGCTCCTACCTGGTGTTCATGAGCATTGCCGCCGGCGCGGCATGGCGGCACCGACACGGCCGAGCCGTCGTCGACCGGGCCGTGTCGCTGACGCTCGTCGCGGTCATACCGGGAAGCCTCGTGATGCACTTCATCTTCCCGTATTTCACCTCGAGCGGCTTTCCCCACGTGTTCTGGGTCCTGCTCGCCCTCCTACCTCGGCACCACGCCCCGTCGGACCTTCACCCAAACCGGGCCGGTGACGCGGCGGGAGACCTCGAGCAGCTCCCGGCTGGTTGGAGGAGAGACAACGTGGAGTATGGGTAGGTACAGCACACCCATCAGGGCACACCCCAGCACCAGGCGGGCTGCGCTGGGTTCGGTCCACCCCAGCGTGAAGCGCATGAACAGCACCGACGCGATCGCCACCGACGCCGACGCGATCAGGGCGCCCGAGACGAGCCGGCCGAACTCCCAGAAGTCACTCCCGAATGGGCGCACAGTGAGGTAGTAGACGATCCAACCGCCCACCACGGCATGGATCACCACCGCGACGCACACACCGGTTGCCTGGTCGACGGCGCCACCGAGGGTGACGATGGCGAGAAAGCACGCGGTACCAACGATGTTCCAGCGCAGCAACTCTCGGTACCGACCTTGTGCCTTGAGCAGATTGGCGTGGCTGTCACTCACCGTGCGTGTGGCCGAAGCAATGCTCAGGACCTGCACGAAGAGCGCGGCCTGCTTCCACTGGGGGTCGAACAGCGCGGCCAGGAGGTCGGCGCCGTAGACGACAAAGATCATGGCGAGCGGGATCCCGAACCCTGCGAGCACGCGTACCGCTCGCATGAAGGACCGGTGTTGCCGGCGTGATCCCGAGGGAACCTGCAGCAAGGTCGGGAAGAGCACCCGAGCTGCATTCGAGGTCACGATCGATCCCGTCTGGGCGGCCAGTCGGAATGCGAAGTAGTACAGACCCACGGCGGTCGAGTCGGCGAAGATGCCGAGGATGAAGTAGTCGCCGAAATCCACGACCTTGTTCAGCCAGCTCGTCGAGACGAGCGTGGCTGTGTCCTGGGCCAGCGGTCGCGACGAGTCGACGCGCGGTCGCCACGAGGCGTATAGGGGGGCGCTGGTGGGATATCAGATCACGCCGCCAGCGAGGACATCGGGTAGCCGAGGGCGAATGACATGGCACCGAGGCCCATGCTGCGAAGGCCACCGAGGTGACGCTCTGGATCATGAACTGCGCGCCGCTGATCGCGGCCAGTCGACGGAAACGCAGGTCGCCGATAGACGAGACCGCGGGAAGACGCTGGCGCCGTTCATGGGGACGGCGATGTGAGCACGACGATCAGCGGCGCGACGCGAGGCGCATCGAAGATCCGCGCGATCAGAGGCGAGATGCCGATGAGCACTACGGTCGCGACGCCGCTCATCACCATCGAGAGCCAGAAGAGCGACGCGCCCCGTTCCTCGAGATTCTCCCGTCGCTGGACGATGACTTGGGCGAGGCTGTTCTGGTACAGCACGTCGGCGAACGCGGTGATACTCAACGCGATGCCGATGAGCCCGAATCTCCGGGGACGAGGAGATACGCCAGCGCGATCTGGGCGGTGAGTCCGCTGACCTTGATGACCACGGTCTGGAGCAGGACCAGAGCGTGCCGACGATCGATTCGCCTGCGAGGTCGCGTTCCGCTGCTTCTTCAGCCCTTTCCGCATCGCTTGATCCTTCTCGACGCACTCGTCCCCGTCAGTGATGTGATGTCGAGAGGTCATGACCCGTCATCTGTTCACCTTTCGCGATGTCCTGACCACCTGAGCAGATCGGCCATGAGTCTCTCCCAGCGGAGGAGACTCGAATGTGGTCGTTCTGAGCTAGGAGCCAGAGCTTGGCCTCGTGGGCGGTGGGAACCGATCATGGACGCCTCGCGGTCGGTGCGCGGCGAGTCGTGGTGCAAGGCGAGCGAACGAGCCTGCGACACGACCGTCGACACTTCCATCGGGTTTTGAGATGCCGCCCCCCTCTCTCTATGTCAAGTGGGCGACGAGATTGACCTTGGCTGACGTGGTGAACGCCGGGCGCCGGCCTCGAGGCCTCGGTTATCATCGCTCGATAAGAAGATGACGTTGGAGGCGAATCTTGAGCGAACTGCATCGGTTCTTCGCCGTTGTCGCCGCTCTCGACCTCTCGTTCGACGTAGGCGATCGCTTCAGGGTGGTAGTGGGGCTGGGTGAGCGCGATGCGATGGACGGCGGCATCTAGAGTTGGGCGGGTCCCGGTCCGGCTGGGGTCGATGCTGGTCTTGGTTCTACAGACGATACAGGGAGCGGCGCTGTGCCGGTCGGCGGCGAGCCAACGTGCGCCGGGACTTGAAACGCCCGACGCCCGCGACCTCGGCGACGAAGTCTTCGCCGCCGACATGCCGGCCACCACGCCCTGGATCTTGGCGAGGGTTCGGGCCCCGTTCCACGGCTTCTTTGGCCCGCTCGAGTTCCTTGGACAAGCGGATCACTCGACGTGAGTTGCAACGGGCCTACGGATTAGGTCGTGGCCGATGCGGTCTATCACGGAGTCGAGCGAGTCGAGTCGCTGCTCGGCGATGATCACGGTCCTCAACGCCGTGCAACTGCGTTCCTCGGGCTTCGCAGCCGGGGTCGATCTCGTGGAAGCGCGAAGCCAACTGGTTGACATGCGGGTTCGCCCGGCCCACCAGGTCCTCGCCACGATCGACAGGGAGCCGGACAACGCGCCCGTCGTCGTCATCATGTCCCAGGACGTGGTGTAGGTCTGCCGTGCGATTCGGTTGTCAGGTTTGGGGTGCTGCGGGCAGCGACGATACCTCCCGGTCAGCTTCGAGGAGGACGGCGACGGAGGCTTCAGCGATGTAGCGGCGGTCGGCGGCGATCATCTCGTCGTTCATCTCCACGAGGAGCGCGCCAACGAGGCGGATCACCGATTCGGGGTTGGGGAAGATCTGCACGACATCGGTCCGCCGTTTGAGCTCACGGTTGAGGCGCTCGATGGGGTTGTTGGACCAGATCTTGGACCAGTGCGCGGCCGGGAACGCGGCGTAGGCGAGCAGGTCGGCTTCCATGGCCTCGAGTCGTTCCGCGACACCGGGTGCGATGCCGTGGAGTTGGTCGACGACCGAATGCAACTGGGTCGATGCCGAGGTGGCGTCGGGTTGAGCGAAGATCGTGCGGATCAACGCGGCGATGATCTGGCGGTGTTGATGATGGGCGACCGACATGAGATTCCGCATGGGGTGCACGCGGCATCGTTGCCACGCGGACCCCTGTAGGACGCGGCGAATCGCAGCTTTCAGTCCGGTGTGGGCATCCGAGATGACGAGCTGCATGCCATCGAGGCCGCGGTCTGAGTCGCGGAGGTACGCGGTCCAGAACGTCTCGTTCTCCGAATCGCCAACATCGACGCCGAGCACTTCATGGTGCCCGTCCGCTCGCAGACCGGTGGCGATCACGACCGCCTTGGAGACGACCTGGCCGCCGTCGCGGACATGAACGTAGGTGGCGTCGAGCCACACGTACACGAACGCCTGGTGGTCGAGCCGACGGTTGCGGAGCAGGGCGACGTCGGTGTCGATCTCTTTGCAGATCCGGGAGACCGTGGACTTCGAGATCCCGGAGTCGCAGCCCAGGGCCTTGACCAGATCGTCGACCTTCCGGGTTGAGGTGCCGGTGATGTAGGCGGTCATGACCACCGCCCACAACGCCTTGTTGATCCGCCGGCGCGTTCAACAACTCCGGGAAGAACGAACCGGATCGGAGCTTGGGGATCTTCAACTCCATATCTGGAATCGGCCTCGCCGAGACGTGCGGCGAGCGCGGACAGGGCAGAACCATTGGTGGCCATCGTGCGGCTCCTTCTCAGTTGGTTCGACTCTTCTGAGAATCGCACGGTGGCCAACTCCGTCATGGGGACCCCCACGTCGGGCTGGCCAATCTTCACCAAGTGATGGGAAGCCCCCTTCCCCGCACCCCACCGATGACGAAGGTCGGCAGAAGGTCTTCGTCGATCTCCGGAGACGGGGGGTCATCGTCCTGGCTAGCGGTCGACGCGGGATCTGGTGACACAACTTCTCCTCTGCCCATGTTGATCGGCGCACCGCAACCAAGCCAGTGGCGCGTTCATGTCGGGTGAGGTTTCGGCCGTGGGGGCGCTGCCCAATGCTCAGGAATCTCTCAAGTCTCGTTGGTATCTGCCGAAACACCTTTCAACCACCGACTCGCCCCGTGCGTCTCCACCCGGCGATGCGCCGAGGTGCGAGTTCCCTCAACAGCCCACGAGGTAAGTCATGTCAAAGTCGGTCTTCGCACCAGTCCATTGTTCATCGCTGCGACGATCGTTGCTCTGATTCTGAGTTCATCGATCGGTCCTACTACCGCGAACGCCGCCTCGAAGCGGGGCAGTTCGTCCAGCCTGTCCTCGGCCACGTTCGAGCCCATGACGATCTCTGCCGGAACACCCGGACCGTCGGTGTTCGGTTCGATCCAGGTGTCCGCGTCCGTGGACCGTTCGGGTGCCGTTCCCCTCGACGACGCCAGTATCGCCGGGAGCGGCGACATCTACGTGTTCTGGTCCCAGAACGACAATCCGTTGGACGGGTCCGGCATCCGGTCGGTGGAGTTCCTCGTCGATGGCGTCTACACCCAGGTCGAGCGGCGGGCTCCCTTCGACCTCGAAGGCACCCACGGTGACAAGGCTGCGGGCTACTCGACAGCCGACCTTGCCATCGGTGAGCACAGCGTGTTAGCTCGGGTGACCACCGACCGTCGCGATGTCTACACGGTGACCGCCACGTTCGAACGTCCGGCTCCGACGACAACCACCACCACGGCTCCGACGACAACCACCACCACGGCTCCGACGACAACCACCACCACGGCTCCGACGACAACCACCACCACGGCTCCGACGACGACGACGACCACCACGGCTCCGACGAGTACGACGACGCCGATCCTCGACTCGGCTTCGTCCGGCCGTAGCCCCGCCTCGAACCTCGAAGGGCTCGTAGTGCAGCAGGGCACCAACATGTACGTCTTCTGGGCCCCGAACGGCGACCCCGCCGATGGAACCGGTGTGGACAGCGTGAACTTCAGCGTCGACGGCGCGACCGTGCGCCGTGAGCTGCGCGCCCCCTTCGACCTCTACGGGAGCAGTGGCAATGTTGCCAACGGCTTCCCGACCGACGGCCTGGCTGTCGGATGGCACACCGTCGGGATCCGCGCCACGATGAGCAGCGGTGCCGTGGTCGAGCTCTCGGCGCGGTTCGACCTCGTGCAGATTGCCCCGTCAGAGTCGACGACGACCACGACCGCGCCGCCGACGACGACGCCCTCGACCTCATCTCGGCTGTCCTGGGCGCCGCCGGCCCTCACCGACCCGACCACGATCCAGCTGTCCACCAACCCGTCGACGCTCTTCCTCGATGCGGGCAAGGACTACCGCATCGTCATGCCGCCGTCGCCCGTGACCCGGGCGATGGCGATCCGTGGTGGCCGCAACGTCGTGCTGATCGGAGGGGAGATCTCCATTCCCTGGCAGGGAAGCACTCCCACGATCAGCCAGCGCCGCGGACTCCTGATCCGGGACCAGACGGGCACCGTCCACATCGAGGGACTACTGATCCGCGGTGAGGACGTGAGCGAGGGGATCCAGATCGACGCCGACCAGGCGGTCGTGCAACTCGAGAACGTTCGGGTCGAGAATCTGCACGCCCGGGATGAGGTGAACTTCTCGGACAACCACCCGGACGTGGTTCAGCCCTATGGAGGCGTCCGTGCCCTGCGGGTCGACAACCTCACCGGGTACACGGACTACCAAGGCATGTTCATGGCCGAGGACAGGGGCCCGATCGGCTCCATCGATCTTCGCCGAGTGAACCTGGTGGGTATGACCACGGCCCGATACTTGCTCTGGACCGGCAACTACCCGATCTCGTCGAGTGATGTGTGGGTGCGCCCTGGGGACGGCCGGACCATGAACAACACCTTGTGGAACTGGCCCAGCGACGCACCGGTGAACATGGGAGTGCCGGATTCGGGCGACTTCGTGAAGCCCGGTGTGGCGGGCGTCGGGTACGTGAGTCCCGGCTACCGCTGATCGAACGGATGGCCGGCGAGCAATCGGCGGATCAGCGTCAGGTACGTCTCGACCTGCGCTGACCACGAGAGCTCGCCGGCCATCCTGCGCGTCCCGGCGGCCGACAGACGGCGGGCCAGGTCGGCGTCGTCGAGCACAGCGCAGATGCCATCTGCCAGTGCCGCCGGGGTTTCGTCCACGAACAGGGCGGCGTCGCCCGCGGAGACCTGCGTCTCTCGGAGTGGAAACGCCACCACCGGTACGCCGAAGGTCATGTACTCCATCACCTTGATCATGGTGGAGAGCTCGGCACGCGGGCTCGTCGGATCGGGCACGACGGCCACGTCGGCGACCGCCAACTGCCGATGGACTTCCTCCGGTGGCAACCAGCCCGTCCACTCCACCGCGTCGCTGAGTCCGGCCGTGCGGGCCTGCATCTCGAGCTCGGACCGGACCTCGCCGTCTCCGACGAGGATCAGGCGCACGTCGTAACGCCCACGGTGGATCAATTCACCCGCGGCCTCGATGGCGGTGGCCACCCCGTCGTCGGGGCCCATGTGACCGATCCACAGGATCCGGCGGATGCCGTCGTCGCGTCCACCGTCGAGCGAGGCGGCCTGGTCGGTGCTGAGGTCGGGCGCGTTGCGGACCACGGTGACGTCGTGGGGATCGCGCCCTCCGCGCGCAACGGCGATCCCGGCCAGTGACTCGTTGGTCGACACGATGTGATCGACGATCCGGAAGGTGGCGCGTTCTGCTCCCAGGAGCAGGCGGTGGAGCGGACCGCGACGCCCGAACCGCGTTTCGAACATCTCCGGTGCTGGATCGTGGTGGTCGAAGACCAAGCGGGCTCCACCCAGTTTGCAGGGGAGCGCGGCGATGAAGAGCACGTCCGGTGGGTTGCACAGGTGGACAACCGCGACCGGTGCCGACCACATGGTCCGCACGACGAGCGCGGCGATGGCCGCCACCGACCAGGTGTACTCGATGACGAAGCCGAGCACGCCCGGCCGCTCCGGCGCCGGGGGGAACCTCCGGATCACGACCCCGTCGATCACCAGCTCACGATCGAGGCCGCTCGAGGGGCAGATCACCGTGGTGGGGATGCCGCCACCCGCCAGCGCGACGCTCAGGTGCCGGACGCGGCTGTCGCGCTCGATGGGAGCGTTCTGCACCAGGACGAGGACGTGCGCGGGCCGGCGGGCGCGACGCCTCAGGAGGCTCACGCGGTCTGGTGACGGGACCGCAGCAGCGCCCGTGGCGTGAGCGCCAGGATCTTGAGGTCCAGCCAGACCGAGCGATGGCGCACGTATTCGACGTCGAGGTCGAGGGCGGCAGCCATCGTGAGCTCGCCCCGGCCCTTGACCTGCCACAGGCCGGTCAGTCCCGGGGTGGCGACGAGGCGGAGGAGGTGTTCGGCGGAGAACAGCTCTGTCTCCCACGGCAGATGCGGACGCGGACCGACCAGTGACATCTCTCCTCGGAGAACGTTGACGAACTGCGGGAGCTCGTCGAGGCTGTTCCGCCGCAGGATCCTGCCGACTCGGGTGACCCGGGTGTCGTCCGCCAGCTTCTGGACCCCACCTTGCCGCGCCAAGGGATCACCACCGCCCCGCAGCTGGGCCATGATGAGTTGGCGATGCTCGGAGTCGTCACCGTCGAGCTGCATGGTGCGGAACTTCAAGATCTCGAAGGGCTTCCCGTTCTGCCCGACACGGGTCTGGCGGAAGATCGCCGGACCCTTGCTGTCGACGCGGATTGCCAGCGAGATGAGGGTCATCGGAAGACCGAGGACCACGAGCGCGATCGATGCACCGGCCACGTCCATGAGCCGCTTGGTGACGAGATAGTGACGGGGGACATCCACGTTCGTCATCCGGTGGGACGACCTTGCTCGCGTCGCTGTTCGAGCAGCTGCTCGATGGACGCACTCGCAGGGACCTCGCCGGTCACGCGAGCGGGCTGGCCCCGCACGATGGCGCGTGGTGGGACATCGCGAGTCACGACGGCGCCGGCTCCGATGATCGCCCCGGCACCGATCTCGACGTAGGGGAGCACGGTCACGTTGACCCCGAGTTGGGCACCCCGGCGAATCAGCGGTCCTTGCATCTGGGCCGCCGACGTCTCGTCGCCCGGGTACAGATCGTTCGCCAGGCTGGCGCCCGGTGCCAGGAACACGTCGTCCTCGAGCACCGAGAACTGGGCGACGTAGCAGTTGCTGTGAACCTTCACCCGCGATCCGAGAACGCAGCCGTAGTCGATGACGCTGTTGCTCCAGATCGAGACGTCCTCACCGATCTGGTTGCTCTCGCGGACGACGACGTTGTGGCCGGTCGAGAAGCGGGCTCCGATCCGGGAACCGTCGTAGATCACGGTGCCTCGTCGCAGCCGGGCGTCGGGACCGAGTGACAAGTCTTGCTCGATCGCCCGGTCGGGGGGATAGCCGATCTCGACCCCGTCGTCGATCCGATGTCCGGTGCCGACCAGGCGTGCCGTCACGAAGCCATGCCTGCGCGTTCGTTGATCGAGAAGCCGTCGATGGCCGCGACGACGCGATCGATGTCCTCGACGCTCAGGTGCGGGTGCATGGGCAGACTCAGCACCTGCGCGGCCGCGACCTCTGCCACGGGAAGGGGCGTGTGCTGACCGTCGTCGAACGCAGGATGCCGATGACAGGGCACCTCGTAGTGGACGCCGGTCTGGATGTCGTGGTCGGCCAGATGGGCTCGGAGCTCGTCGCGCTCGGCGTGTCGTACGACGAAGAGGTGATGCACCGGCTCCGCCGACGGATCGATGGTGGTCATGCGCAACGACGCGATCGTCGCAAGGGACTGCTCGTATCTCGCAGATCGGGCCCGCCGGATCTCGTTCCAGGAGTCGAGTCGGCGGAGCTTGAGGGACAGCGCCGTCGCCTGGATCGCGTCGAGTCGACTGTTGGTGGCTACCGCGTGGGGCGGAGGCCCAGGATGATTCCGCCCGTGATTGCCCAGTGCCCGCACTTTGGCCGCCAGGTCGGGGTCGGAGGTGACGACCGCCCCCGCATCGCCGATCGCGCCGAGGTTCTTGCCCGGATAGAAGCTGAATCCGGCGAAGAGGCCGAACGATCCGGCTCGGCGATCCCTCCACTTCGCCCCGTGTGCCTGGGCCGCGTCTTCGACGAGCGCAACACCTCGCCGGTGGCACAGGGTGGCCAGGCGGTCCATGTCGCACATCTGACCGTAGAGGTGCACGGCGACGACGGCGACCGTCCGGGGGGAGATGGCGGCGTCGACGAGGTCGGGATCGAGCAGCAACGTGTCGGCATCGACGTCGACGAAGACGGGTGTGGCACCGGCGAGAGCGACGGCTTCCGCGGTTGCGACGAACGTGTTGGCCGGGACGATGACCTCATCGCCCGGGCGCACGTTCATGGCCCGAAAACCGAGGAGGAGGGCGTCCGTCCCGTTGGCGACACCGACCGCCTCGCTGGTGCCGCAGTACTCGGCCCAGTCCCGTTCGAAGTCGTCGACGGCGGGTCCGCCGATGAACCCACTGGTGCGGAGCAGCTCTCGGAGCGCGTCGTTCAGCTCATCCTGGTACTCGACGTGGGTCGAGGCCAGGTCGACGAACGGAACCGTCATGAAGCGATGACCGGCATCCTGTGCGGCAGGGCGGGGACCCGCATCACGTGCCCACCGGCCGCCAGCGACCGCTCGGCAGCCTCGAGCACCGCCACGACCTCGATACCCCTGCGGGCGTCGCTCTGGGGCCGTCGACCCTCGGTGACGGAGTCGATGAAGTCGGCGTCCTGGGCTACCAGCGGCTCCTGGGGATCGACGTAGGGTGAATAGATGCCCCCCCGACGGTACGATGTCGGTCGCTGACTGAGGTCCTCGTTCTCGGTCGCGAGCTCGACGCCCTTGTCGAAGATCTTGATCGGTTCCTCGCTCAACATGTCGTTGTAGACGGCCATCTTCTCGCTCCCGACGACGGTGACCCGACGAACCTTGCACGGATCGAGCCAGCTGACGTGGATTTGCACTGTGACGTTCAGCCGGCTGTAGGTCAGTCGGAGGTACGCGACATCCACGCGCCGGTTGGCATGGGCCGAACCGTTCGCCTGCACGAGGTCCGGAGTGTCATCGAGCAACAGGTTGGCGATGGAGATGTCGTGCGGGGCCAGGTCCCAGATCACGTCGCAATCGGATTGGTAGAGGCCCAGGTTCAGACGTGCCATGTCCAGGTAGAAGACCCTGCCGAATTCCCCGGCACGGATGGAGTCTCGCAGCGACAGCACGGCGGGGTTGTGTTCAAAGGTGTGCCCGACCGCGAGGTTGACCCCCATCTCGTCGGCGATGGAGCTGAGCGCCGAGCGCGTCGTCCACCCGGAGGGCGAGCGGCTTCTCCACCAGCACGTGCTTGCCGGCCCGCATCAACCGGGAGGCGAGCGGGGCATGGGCCGACGGTGGCACCGCGATGATGGCGGCGTCGATCGAATCGAGGGCGTCGTCGACGGACGTGAAGGTCGTGACGCCGGGATAGCTGGACTTGAGGGACGAGAGCCGCTCCTGGCGGGGATCGCACAACACGACCTGCTCGGAGCCGAGGATCGAGTGAAGCACGCGCACGTGCTTCGAACCCCAGTATCCACAACCTACGACTGCTGTTCTCATGGTTTCACTCACCCGCCCGGCTCGCGCCAGTCAGTTCAATAGTCCGTCATCGCCATTCCAAGTACAACCGTCTTTGCAACAGGGTGACGCTGCCCTTGCCGATAGCGTCATGGTTCTCGACGTCGACCGGATTTCCACCGGAGTTGAACAGTACCCACGGTTTCGTGCCTTCAGGTATCGGGATGGTGAAATTGCGCGCCGATCCGACACTTCATTTGTCGGATGTTGCCGCAGTCGCTGGTTGGGCACCCGTTGCGGGCGGATACCGCCACGCATCGTGGTGGGGTGGTCTCGGAGGGCGACAATGAGAACAGCGCACCCCCGGTCCGTCGTCTGCCCG
The DNA here is from genome assembly GCA_963730345.1 of uncultured Acidimicrobiaceae bacterium. GTDB lineage: Bacteria > Actinomycetota > Acidimicrobiia > Acidimicrobiales > Salinilacustritrichaceae > Salinilacustrithrix. The sequence goes on along the minus strand of CAVSRP010000037.1, from coordinate 42,769 downwards.
CTCGTCGCGTACGATTCCGCTTCTCATGGGTTCTGGGAGCGGTGATGCGGAGGGACACGACGCCGCACCGGCGGGCGGCGAGAATGAGCGGCGCCGACCTCGACGCGTCGTGCTTCTTGCGGTCCTGGTCGTGGTCACCTGGGGGATCACCGCAGCCGTCTTCGCTACGGTTGGCGCTCACGCCGCGCGCTCCGGAGCGGATCAGGCACGAAGGATCGCCGACACCGGCGACCTGAGCGACCTGGTCAACGGGGACGTCGATGTGGCCCTCCATGCCGCGTCGGAGGACTTCGACCGGTCCCGCCGGTTCCTGGCCAGCCCGTTGCTCGTTCCAGCCCGGTACCTCCCCGTGGTCGGCCGACAACTCCGGACCGCCACAGCCCTCGCCGAGACGGCCCACCGGGTGGTCGATTCGGCATCGGGTGCCGTGGACGTCGTTCGCGGCGAACTCGACGTGGGCGTGCCCGGCGGTCCGGGTCGGATCGCGGCGCTCGACGACCTCATCGCCGCGCTCAGCGACCTTCGGGTGGAGATCGATCGGGCGGATCTCGGTCCGGGCGACGCGTTGGTCGGTCCGGTGCAGGATGCCCGCTCGGAGCTGGCGTCACGGCTCGACGACGCTCGAGCGCGCACGAGCGATGCGCTCGCGATCGCACGAGGCCTCCGCGACCTGCTGGCCGGTCCGTCCCGCTACCTCGTGCTCGCCGCGAACAATGCCGAGATGCGAGTCGGTTCCGGGATGTTCCTCTCGATCGGGACGGTTGACTTCGCCGACGGTCGGCTGCAGCCGAGCAGCAGCTTCTCACCGGCAGCAGATCTGCTCCCCCCTGATCCGGTGCCCCTCCCTGAGTCCATAGAGTCGCTGTGGGGATGGTCGGATCCTGGCTCAGACTGGCGCAACCTCGGCCTGTCGGCCCGTTTCCCACCGAATGCAGAGGTCGCGGCGCGCATGTGGGCCGCGCTCGGACGCGGGCCGGTCGACGGTGTGCTGGTGATCGACGTCCCTGGGCTGCAAGCGATGTTGGATGTCGTGGGCCCTGTCGAGGTGGATGGTGTGCGGCTCGATGCCAAGAACGTGGTTCCCTACCTCCTGCACGATCAGTACCTGGAAGCAGACGACCGAGAGGTGAACGCGGATCGGCGAGAGCGCTTGTCGGGCCTGGCCAGCGCCGTGCTCGGTCGTCTCAGTGCGTCTGACATCGACCTGGTGCGCCTGCTCGACGATCTGCGAGACGCTCGCGACGGTCGCCACCTGCTGGTGTGGTCCAAGCACGATGACCAGCAGCGGGCGTGGGAGCTGCTCGGCGCAGACGGCGAGCTCGAGCCACGTTCCCTTCTCGTCGGCCTTGCGAACATTGACGGCAGCAAACTCGACTCGTTCGTGCGCGTCGCCGTCGACGCGCACGCTGAGCCAGTATCCGGCGGGCGCGACGTCGCGGTCACCCTCGACGTCACGGTCACCAATCCCACGCCAGACGGCGAGCCCGGGTACGTGATCGGAACCGATGACTCTCCTGACTACCGAGGCCTCCTCGCCGTGCATCTGCCCGGTGCCGCGCGTGACATCGGTTCGGAGGGCGATGACGGTCTCGCCGTCATGGGCCGGGACGGACCCACCGCCGTCCTCGCAGTCGTGCTCGACGTCGCGCAAGGCGAGCGGCGCTCGGTGACCGTGCACTTCACGATCCCCGCAGACGTCGCCGCGGCCGTGCGGCTGGAGCCAAGCGCGCGAGTGCCGGAGATGAACTGGACGATCGACGGATCCGACGGGGTTCGACCCCCGAAGGAGCGCTTCCGCCTGTACGATCCGTGAGTCTCGGTCCGCGATCCGGCACGGAGCGTGGTCTGATTTCAATCGACGTCGATGATCGACCGCGAATGCGAGCCAATGGCGTGCATTCCGCCGCCGGGCGCCGCCCCCTGCCCTACAGTGGCCACGAACGACCCGGCGGACTCAGGAGCAGATATGCGCAGTCGAACGATCATCGCCACACTCAGCTTCTTGTTCGGCGTGGCGTTGCTCTTCGCCACGCCGGCTGGCGCGTATCCTGTGAATCCGCCCACCAAGCCGGTGGTGGAGGACACGTCAGCGGTGCTCGATTCGTCCGTCACGGTCGAAGCCGCTCCGGCCTCGACCAGCAGTTCGCTCCCGATGACTGGTGGAGACATCGCTGAGCTCGTAATCGTGGGCATGGCCGCCATTGGTGCCGGTAGCGTACTGGTCTGGCGTCGGCGCGCCAGCGAGCGCTGATCGGCCGGACAACTCAACCAACGGCGTCGTCGCTGAACAGCCGGGTCACGGCTTGATCTGATCGAGAGGTTCAGGCGCATGACCACGGCCCTGGTCTGGTACCGCCGCGACCTCCGCCTGTCTGACAACCCTGCCCTGGTCGATGCCGCACACGCGGCCGACGAGGTGGTCGGGGTGTTCTGCCTCGACCCGCACCTGCTGCGTCCTGCCGGGAACCCTCGCGTCGCCTTTCTGTATCGGTGCCTCCGCGCCCTGGACGAATCGATGGACGGTTGCCTGGTGATGCGTGCGGGAGATCCCGCGGTCGTGATCCCGGAGCTGGCCGCGGAGATCGGCGCCGCTTCCGTCCATCTCGCGGCCGACTTCGGGCCCTACGGCCGATCCCGCGACGACGCGGTCGCAGCCGCGGTGACCGACGCCGGTGTCGAGTTCGCACCGAGCGGGAGCCCCTACGCGGTGGAGCCTGGCTCGATCTTCACCCAGACGGGTGGCCCCTACCGGGTGTTCAGCCCGTTCTCCCGGGCATGGCGGGCCCACGGGTGGCCGGCACCCGTTCGCCGCCCGGCCCACATCGCCTGGCGACGGACCGGCTCCGACGACATTCCCGTGGATCCTGATCTCGGAGACGTCGACCTGGCCCGCGCCGGCGAGGACGCGGCGTCCAACCGCCTCGACCACTTCCTGCGGGCCAAGGTGTCGGACTACGACGATCGGCGTGACCTGCCCGGGGTAGACGCCACGTCGCGTCTGTCAGCTGATCTCAAGTGGGGGGTGCTCCATCCTCGCCAGATCCTGGCCCGGCTGGGACGTTCGGCGGGCGAGGAGGCCTTCGCCACCGAGTTGTGCTGGCGCGAGTTCTACGCCGACGTGCTCCATCACCGTCCCGAGTCGGCGCGGGAGTCGCTCGACGCGCGCGTCGGTTCGATGCCGTGGGATCGGGGTCCCGAGGCTGATCGGTGCTTCGACGCATGGGCCGCGGGGCGAACCGGCTACCCCATCGTCGACGCCGGAATGCGCCAGCTCCGGGCCGAGGCCTGGATGCACAACCGGGTCCGGATGATCGTGGCCAGCTTCCTGGTCAAGGATCTCCACCTCGACTGGCAGCGGGGCGCTCGGTGGTTCATGCGTCACCTCGTCGACGGTGATCTGGCGTCGAACCAGCACGGGTGGCAGTGGACCGCGGGTACCGGGACCGATGCCGCCCCCTACTTCCGGATCTTCAATCCCGTCACCCAGGCCAAGCGTTTCGACCCCGACGGCACCTATGTCCGCCGGTACGTGCCCGAGCTGGCCGATGTCCCCGACCGGTTCGTCCACGAGCCGTGGAACGCGCCGGACGGGCCCCCGGCCGGCTATCCGTCGCCGATCGTGGATCATGCCGAGGAGCGGGAGGAGTCGCTGCGGCGCTACCAGGCGACGGGGTGATCTGCCGCGACGGGCTCGGCTCGCGGATTGGCACTCGGTAACATCGAGTGCCAACCGTTGTCTCTCGTGCCCCGGGGAGGTGTGCTGCCGGATGCTCGACGAACGCAAGGCGTCGATCTTGCGAGCTGTGGTGCAGGAGTACATCGAGACCGCCCAGCCGGTGGGGTCGGGGCGCGTCGCCGCCGCGCCGGGCGTCGACGTCAGTTCGGCAACCGTGCGCAACGAGATGGCCACCCTCGAGACCGATGGGTACCTGGTCCAACCCCACACCAGTGCGGGCCGCATTCCCACCGAGAAGGGCTATCGCTACTTCGTCGACACCATCGGCTCGCCGGGCGCGCTGCGCGGCGACCATGCCCGCCAGGTGAGCGCGTTCTTCCGGGCGGCCCACGGCGAGCTCGAGGAGATGCTCGAGGCCACCAGCCAGCTGCTGTCGGGCATCACCGCGTGGACCAGCGTGGTGGTGCCGCCGCCCTCGACCGACACACCGGTCCGGTCGATCCATCTGGTCGGCCTCGCGCCACAACAGGTGTTGGCCGTCGTCGTGCTCGGCGACGCCACTGTGGAGAAGCACACCGTCGAGCTCGAGACCGAGGTGGGCGAGGCGCGGATCAACGCGGCGGCCGCCCACCTGTCGGCGCATCTGGTGAACGTCCTGCGGGGCAGTCTTCCCGCCTCGACACCGCCCACCGGCGACGCCGACACCGATCTGGTGGCCCGGGGGGTGCTCGATGCCCTCCACGATGCCCCGGCCACCGATCCGAACCGTGAGGTGTTCGTGGGCGGCGCCTCCCGGGTCGCGTCGGCGTTCGACGCGGTCGAGACGGTGCAGCGGGTCCTCCACGTGCTCGAACAGCATCTCGTGGTGGTCACCCTGCTCCGCGACGTCGTCGACCGGGGTCTGCAGGTGGCCATCGGCTCCGAGACGGGGATGGAGACGCTGGCCGATGCCGCCCTGGTCGTGGCCCCCTACACCATCGATGGTGAGCGGGCCGGTTCGATCGGGGTCCTGGGCCCGGCCCGCATGAACTACCGCGAAGCGTTGGCGGCGGTGGCCGCGGTGAGCAACCGACTCGAAACCCACCTGACCGAGGGCTGAACCGTGGCTGACTTCTACGACCTGCTCGGCGTCTCGCGCGATGCCTCCCCGGAGGAGATCAAGAAGGCGTACCGCAAGCGCGCCCGTGAGCTCCATCCCGACGCCAACCCCGACGACGCCGAGGCCGAGCAGCAGTTCAAGGAGGTGGCCCGGGCCTACGAGACGTTGCGCGATGCCGAGAAGCGCCAGCACTACGACCGTTTCGGCGACGCCGGCCCGGGGGCGGGCGGCGATCCGTTCGGCTTCGGCGGCGGCATGGGCGACATCTTCGAGGCCTTCTTCGGTGGCCAGGGCCCCTTCGGCGGAGGTGGGCGCGGTCCGAGCGGCCCGCCCCGGGGCCCCGACCTCGAGGTCGTCACCGAGCTCGATTTCACCGAAGCCGTCTTCGGCACCCAGCACAAGGTCGAAGTCCGCACCGCGGTGGCATGTGAGGCGTGCGATGCGTCGGGCGCGGCTCCGGGCACCGCGCCGATCACCTGCGTCGAGTGCGCGGGCGTCGGTCAGGTGCGGCGGGTGCGTCAGTCGCTGATCGGCCAGATGGTCACCACGGGCGTGTGCCCGCGCTGCAACGGCGCGGGTGAGGTGATCGCCGATCCGTGCCCGTCGTGCTCCGGCGAGGGCCGGACGCTGGAGGACAAGACCTACACCGTCGACATCCCCCCGGGCGTCGACGCCAGCTCCACGCTGCGGCTCCAGGGCCGTGGCGCGGTGGGACCGCGGGGCGGCACGCCCGGCGATCTGTACGTCCAGTTCCGTGTGCGTCCGCACGAGACGTTCCGCCGGGACGGCGTCGACCTCCACGCCGACCTGCACCTGCCAGTGACCCAGGCGATGCTCGGTGCCGACGTGGACTTCGAGACGCTCGACGGCACCGAGGAGATCCAGGTTCCGCCTGCGACGCCGACGGGGCACACGTTCCGCTTTCGGGGCAAGGGCGTGCCCGTGGTGAACCGGGGCGGACGGGGCGATCTGTACGTCCACGTGGTCATCGACCTGCCCCATGACCTCAGCGAGGAACAGGAGGCGCTGGTCCGCCAGCTCGCCGCCCTCCGCGGCGAGGAGGTCGGCAACGAGAGCCGGAGCTTCTTCTCGAAGCTGCGCACCGCGTTCAAGTGACGTGAGCGCATCTGCCGGCACGGCACCGTCCGAACCCCCCGGCGGCAGCGCTCCTCACATCCTGGTCGCCGATCTCGGCGCACTCGAGGCCGATCAGGAGACGTGGCACCACCTGCTCCGGGTCCGGCGTCTCCGGGTCGGGGACGGGCTCACGGCGACGGACGGCCGGGGCCGATGGGTGCCGTGCCGGGTGGCGTCGGAATCGGCGCTGGCGGCTGACGGCGATGTGGTCTCGTTGCCGCGGCCCGAGCCGGAGATCGTGGTGGCCTTCGCCCTGACCAAGGGCGACAAGCCCGAGCTCGTCATCCAGAAGCTGACCGAGTTGGGCGTGGATCGCATCGTTCCGTTCCGGGCGGCGCGCAGCGTCGTGCGATGGGATGCGGCGAAGGCTGCGGGGGCCCATCGGCGATGGGAGGCGATCGCCCGCGGCGCGGTCGAGCAATCGCGGCGGTGCTGGGCGCCGGTGGTGGACCCCATCGGTGACGTGGCGTCCGTGGCGGAGCTCGGCGCCGCCCGGGTGGAACGGGGGGGTGCACCCCCGTCGCTCGCGCGCAGCGTGGTCGCCGTGGGGCCCGAGGGAGGCTGGGAATCGGGCGAACAGGACATGCTCCCCACCACCGTGGGCCTGGGCCCGCACGTGCTCCGGGCCGAGACCGCGGCAGTTACCGCTGGTGTAGTTCTCGCTTCGCTGCGTAGTGGTTTGGTGGCCGAATTGCCCCCCAAGCCGGCCCAGGGAAGAAAAGGCGTCTGAACGACGACGCGGATCGTTGTCTGCCACGCTCCGTGGTGCTTGGGTGGTGGCGAGGGGCTGGACATCGGAAGGAACGCAGTGGCGATCGACGCAGAACTCGATGAGGCCGGTCTGGCGTACAGCCGCAAGGTGGGCGAGCGTCTCCGCGCCATTCGCCGCCAGAAACGCCTGAGCCTCCACGATGTGGAATCCAGCTCGGACGCCGAGTTCAAGGCCTCGGTGCTCGGCGCCTACGAGCGGGGCGAGCGGTCGATCTCGGTGCCCCGGCTGCAACGGTTGGCCGATTTCTACGACGTGCCGGTCGATCAGCTGCTGCCGCTCGACGAGGAGGACGCCGGCGAGGTCATCGACCTCACCGACCGGGCCATCGCTCGGCAGGCCGAATCGCACCTCGTGCTCGATCTCCAGATGGTCACCGACCTCCAGGGCGCCGAGGGCGACATGTTGAACCGGTACATCCGGACCATCCAGATCCAGCGCCAGGACTTCAACGGGCGGATGCTCACCATCCGCAAGGACGACATCCGCGCCATCGCCTGCATCCTCGGCGTGGCCACCGACCGGACGCTCGACCGTCTCGATCAGCTCGGGCTCTGCCGGGTCCCCGCGTAGGTCTGCTCGATCCGTCCGGCCGGTAGCGTCGGGCGGTCGTGTCCGCGCCTCTCCCCACCGTCGCCGGCGTCTACGTCCACATCCCGTTCTGCGCGTCGCGCTGTGACTACTGCGCCTTCGCCACCTGGACCGACCGGCACCACCTGACCACGCGGTACCTGGCGGCCGTCGCGGCCGACATCGACCGTACCGTGGCCGCCGGCCTCGGTCCGGTGTCGTCGATCTTCGTCGGCGGAGGGACCCCGAGTCTCGTACCGGCCGACGAACTGGTCGAGGTCCTGTCCCGGATCCCGACCGAGTCTGACGTCGAGATCACCGTCGAGGCCAACCCCGATGCCGTGTCGGCCGAGTCGCTCCGCACCTACCGCGACGGAGGCGTCACCCGCATGTCCTTCGGCGTGCAGTCGATGCAGCCCCACGTGCTGCGAGGTCTGGGCCGGACCCACGACCCTGACAACGTGTCCCGCGCCGTGACGTGGGCCCGTGATGCCGGGTTCGAGACCTTCAACCTCGATCTGATCATGGGCGCGGCCGGCGAGTCGGTGGCGGACTGGGAAGCGACGCTCGATGCAGTGGTCCAGCTCGGTCCGCCGCACGTCTCGGCCTACGCCCTCACCATCGAGCCCGGCACGCCACTGGCGGCCGACGCGTCCCGTCACCCCGACGACGACGACCAGGCCACCAAGTACCTGCGCACCGTCGACCACCTCGGCGCCGCGGGATACGGATGGTACGAGGTGTCGAACTGGGCCCGACCCGGCCACGAATGCCGCCACAACCTCCTCTACTGGGAGGGCGGTGACTACCTCGGTTTCGGGTGCGCGGCCCACAGTCACGTGCAGGGGAGGCGGTGGTGGAACCTGCGGACGCCGGAGCGCTACATCGACGCGGTGGAGGCGGGGACGACGACGGAGGCGGCGGGCGAATCGCTCGACGACGAGACGCGACGAATCGAGGCCCTGCAGCTGTCGCTGCGCACCCGCCGCGGCGTACCGGCCACCGCGCTCGACCTCGACGACCCCGCCCTCGAGGGGCTGCTGGTGGAGGACGGCGACCGGGTCGTGCTGACGCCCACCGGTCGGCTGCTGGCCAACGAGGTCGCCATCCGCTTGCGCTGAAGGGGGCCGGCGGATGGGGTGCGGTGCTCAGCCGGGCGGGACCGGTGGCAGTTCCAGGACCTGGCCGGGGAGGATCAGGTCGGGATCATCGGCATCGACCAGGCGGTGGCGGTTGGCGTCGATGACCGCCCGCCAGTAGGGCACGAGCTCGTCGGGGCGGACCGGTCGCCGGCGGGCTGCCGCGACCTGCTCCTCGGCGATCGTCCAGAACGATTCGCCCGGCGCGACGCGCCAGGTCCGGGGGAGGGGAACGGGCGGATCAATGGGATCCCGGTGGGGCACCATCCGGGCGGTGCCCCGGACCGGGGTACCGAGCGGGCGCATGGTGGCGGTCCCGACCGGGTCGGGCGTGGGAGCGGCGACGGGGGTGAGATCGAGGACGGAAGCGCCCGATGCGGTCGCCGGTGCCAGGCCGGCCGGGCTCGCCAGCGGTAGCACCACCATGGCGCCGGCGCCGAGGACGGCCCGCAGCAGCCGGTCGACGCCAGGAGCGGTGAGGACGGTGGCAACGGTGTGGACGGACCGACGGTGGACGATGGCAGCCGTGCCGTGCAGGACGGTGAGCGCCAACAGGTACCACACCGCGGCCTCGGCTCCGAGGCGCACGAGGGCGATGGCGACGGTGGCCGGATCTCGAGCATCGACCCATCGTTCGAGCCCACCGACCGACGACAGCGGAGGCGCGGCCAGATCGCTCGATCCGCCGAGGCGCAGCACGGCCAGCGACCCGACGAGCAGGGTCAGCCAGGCCAGCGCACGCGCGACCCGACGGGTCATGAGCCCGGTCCGGCGACGACGGTCTCGGTGCCGTCGGCGGTGGTGACCGTGACCGCACCGCATTGACCGGCGCGAGTGGAGATCGACCGCCCGTCGGGTACCACGGCCGTGGACGGGACCTCGGAGGGCTGGTCGAGGTCCCACTGCGGGAAGACGAAGACCTCGCCGGAGGAGGATCGGTAGACGACCGGGGTCACCACACCGTCGCAGTCGGGATCGGCGAGAGTGACGAGGTCGCCGTCCCGGCCGATCTCGACCGAGATGGCACCGACGGTGGCGACCCGGTCAGCGAGGGTGACCGGCTCGGGACAGCCGTCCCCGTCGAGGTCCGGTCCGGGGAGGGGCGGCACGTCGCATCGGGCGGGGAAGGTCGGCGGCGTCGGCTGGACGGCGGAGGTGCCGGGGGTGGAGTCCGAGATCGGGGTGGTGCCGAGGGACGGATCGTCGACGGCCGACGTCGGATCGCTGGAGAACGGGTCGACGGCGCGGGCGATGACCATGCCCAGGACCGCCCCGATGGCGAGCACCACCGCGGCGATCGCCAGCACGATGCGACGGTCGGGAGGCGCCGGCGCCGGGGCTCGGGGCGGGGCGTCGCGGATCTCGATCGGGCGGAGGGGATCGGGCGCCGGGCTGGCGGACTGGTCGTCGGCTTCGTCGTCGGCCCCGGGCTCCGGGTCCTCGGTGTCCTCGATGCCGTCGGGGTCGTCGGGGTCGTCGGGGTCGTCCGGGTCGAGGTTGGCGATGTCGGCGTAGACGTCGCGGCGGGGGCGGGGCTCCTCCTCATCGTCGACCGCGTCTGCGTCCGGGGTGGAGAGGGCGGCCAGGCTGGCGTAGGGATCGACCCCGCGCACGCGCTCGGGTTCCTCAGCAGCGTCGGCCCCATCTCGGTCGAGCTCGGCCAGGTACCACAGGTCGTCGTCGGTCCAGCCCAGTTCGGACGTCGGATCGAAGTCGGTGGGGATCTCGGCGAAGGCCCGGGGTTCACCTGAATCGTCGCCGACGTCGGGCAGGGCGAGATCGGGGAACGCGTCCTGCAGCGCGGCGGCGAACTGGCGGGCGGTGGGGCGTTGGCCGGGGTCGTCGCGCCGGGCCGACGCCGACGCGGCGCGGAAGGCGGTGAGGGCGCGCTTGCGGCGGGCCGCGTTGCGGACGCCGCGGTGCGCGGGGCTCCAGAGGGCGTCGCGAGCGCGGTCGAGGAGATCGTCGAGCAACCGTCCGAGATCAGCGACATCGTCCGCCCGACGATCGTCGGTGGCGTCGGTGGCCTCGCCGAAACCGCACAGGCGGGGCCGACCCCGCTCGCCGATGACCACGTGATCGGTGCTGATGCGGTTGTGGGCGATGCCCTGCCGGTGCAGCGCGTCGACCATCTCGGCGACGGCTCGCACGATGGCGGCCGACTGGTCGGGGGCGAGCGGACCGAGCCGGGCCAGGGCGGTGCCGCGATGGCGCAGGCGGAGCACCCCGGGGGAGGTGGCGATCACCTCGACCACGCCGGGCTGCGCCGCCCGGCGCAGCATGTCGGCCTCGTGGCGGAGGCGGGCGCGATCGGTGTCGGTGTCGGCCTGCTTGACGACCTCGAGGCCATCGGGCCCTCGCTCGGTGCGTACCGCGATCACCATTGCGTCCACGTTATCGAATAGCCATGAAATACATCAACGTCACGTCTGGGTCGATATCGGACGCCGATGCGGGGGGAGGGCACACCTCCATCATGGAGCGCACCGCCGACGTTTCCGTCGATGGCCGGGGCCGGTCGGCGATGTCGATGGCATCAGGGTGCGCGCAGATCGCCGCGGGCGCGGGCGGTGATGCGGAGCGACTCAGATGATCGCGTGCCGAAGGCCGGCAGGAGCAGGTGCCGGATTCGCACCTCGACCGTCACTGCCACGCCACTGCCCTCGTCGACCGCAGCGTCGACGAGGGTGAGGCCGTGGTCGCTCGCGGCGGCGATCGTGGCGGCGGCGATGTCGTGCACCCGGGCCGGGTCGTAGACGACGACTCCCGTGGTGCGGAGCAGGTCCCGGTCGATGCCGGCGCCGACCGCGTCGTTGGCCGCGTCGGCCGCCACGTTGTACGCCTGGCGTTGCTCGAGGTACACGATGGCCGAGTCGACCGCGATGGCCCCGAGCAGCAGCACGATGACGACCGCCGCCGGCATGAGCATGAGCACGGAGCCTCGCGTACCCCTCATCGGATGCAGTCCGCCTCGCCGCCCGCGCCCGATCGGGTGGGATCGACCAACTCCGAGTGCGAGGCGACGATGTCGAAGGCGTCGCCGAATCCACCGATGAAGGGCAGGCGGATGGCTGGCACCGACGTCGAGACGGTGACGACGACTCGATCGCAGCGAGCGAAGTCGCCAATCGCTGGTCGGACGTCGACCGTCGGGCGTCGTCGTCGTCCGTGGTCGGAGAGGGTCTGTTCCGCGACGTCCCGCGCTCCCGCTCGCACGGCGGATGGGTCGCGGTCGACGCGGACGGATTCGGCGACGAAGCGGGTGGCCTCCCGCGCGGCGGCGTCGGTGGCGAACTTGGCGTCGACGACACCCCACATGTTGACGATCAGCAGCGTGCCCACCACGAAGACCAGCAACCCGAACGGGAGAGCCTCGATGCCGGCGACCTGGCCCCGCTCGCCCCGTCGGGCAGTGTGTCCTCCGGTCGTGGCGAGAGATCTCATCGGCCCTCCTGGAACACCTCGAGTCGGGCCCGCATCGTGCGCGTGAACGACGTCGGACTGGTTGGCACGAGTGGAGCCGGAAGGAACGTGGGGAGATCGGCGACGACCCGAACCGTCACGGTGTCCGGGGTTCCATCGGTGTCGACGTCATCGAGCGCGAAGTCGAACACCGCGTCGTCCGCGTAGCGACCGAGGCGCCGGTGGGCTTCTGCTCGGTAGAACTCGATGCGGTCCGGCTCGAACGCGCCCGGTCCTTCGTCGGCGAGCCGCTGTGCGAGGTCCGAGGTCACCGCGGTGACCGTGGTGCGGGCGTAGAGGCCGAAGAGCACCTGCGTGGCGAAGAGCAAGAAGATCAGCACCACCGTGAATCCCCAGGTCGTGCCGAAGACGCCCGTCGCCCGGTCGCTGTGTCGAGCGACCGGGTGGGTCACGGTGTTGCCGGCGGTGCGTCGGCGTCGGTGCCGATGATCTTCACCTGGTTCTCGGTGTTGGACGACGTGTCCTTCCACACCGAGTTGAAGGTCACCCACATCGCAGCGCCGAGGAAGGCCATCACCAAAACGGCGATCGCGGTCGAGATGACACCCTCGCCCCTGTCGGACCGGAGCGTGATCCGCCGATGGGATTTGGTGTGGGGATGGTCGTGGTGGCGCATGATTTCGTCTCCTCGCGGTTGCGTTCGGGGGATGAGGGTTCAGGTGGCGCCGAAGGCGCGCAGAGCTTCGATGAAAGGGATGGCGATGAAGATCGCCCCGGGGACCAAAGCGGCGACCGTGACCGGGATCCACACCTGCTGGCTTCGGCGTTCGATCTGCTCGACCAACTCACGCTGGACCTCGCGCCGGATCGTCCGCGCTTCCTCGGCGATCAGCCGGCCGAGGTCACCCGCCTCGCGGTTGAGCGACAGGACGGTGACCAGGCGGGAGAGGGCGTCGACGTCAGCGATGGTGGCCCACTCCCGCAGGGCATCGACCTCGGCCACACCCTGCCTGATCCGAGCCACCACGCGGCGTAGGTCCTGTCCGCTCGCTCCCGTTCCGCGGTCGGCGAGCCGGTGGAGGGCCGAGCCGAGCGAGTACCCGGCCGACAGCAGCATCCCGAGTTGCTCGGACACCACCGGGAGCTCGAGGAACAACCGCCGCTTGCGGCGATCGGATGCGCCGGCCAGCTGCTGTTCCACCACCAGGAACGCCAGCAACGGCCCACCGACCAGGAGGAGCAGCACCATCGCCGCCGGAGGACGCAGCGCGCCCGCCATGAGCGCTCCCACCAACAGGCCGACCGCGGTCCAGCCGGCCTGCCGCAGGCGGAACTCCGTCTGGTCGACGGGCGAGTGCATGCGTTCGAGCTTGCGGGCCAATTCCTCGTTGATCCCCACCAGCCGCGCCAGGCGCTCGCCGGCGGACCGGGCGAGTGGACCCACGACCTCGGCGAACGACTCCACCGACAGCAGACCGGCACCGGTTCCGCCACGCGCCAGTCCACCCGGCTCGTACGGCCGGAGCCGATCGGCGAGCGCACGCCGCGCGAACCAGCGGCCGCGGCTGAGCACGAGGGTCGCCCCGATCCAGAACGAGAGGCCGGCGAGCACGGTGACACGGTTCATTCGACGAACACCCGCTCCTCCTCGGGGAGTCTCATGATCCGCCCGGCCCACGCCCAGCACGCCACGACGAACAGGACCGCGACCGAGGTCAGCGCCTGGCCGGACGGAGTGCGGAAGGCGTCGCGCCCGTTGCCCACCGACATCCCGGCAAGTGCCATCCCGAACGGCACGAAGAGGACGAAGCGCCGGGCGAACCGGGCGCCGGCCTGCTTCGCCCGGGCATCCTTGCGACCCTGGGTGTCCTGGATCCGGTCCTCGACGAGTGCTTCGAGGCGGCGGTCGAGATCACTTCCCCCCACGGTGTATGCCACGAGGAGCGTCTCACAGGTGGCGTCGGCGGTGGGGTCGGCGAGACCTGCCTTCAGGACCGTCAGCGTCCGGGCGAAGTCGGTGGAGATGAGCCATTCCCGGTGGGCGTCGTCGAACGCGGCGTGCATCTCCTCTGGAGCTCGCCGGCCCACCTCGAACAGTGCCTGGGGGATCGATCGGCCGAGCGACGACGTGAGAATCCGGATCTCGTCGATGAGGCGTGGCCAGGCGTCCTGGGCGCGCGCCCGGCGGTTGCGGCGGCGGACGCGGTAGGACGCCAACGGTGTGGTGGCGGCGAACAGGCCGACGACGACGGCGGGGACGATCGCGGCGAAGATGGCGTAGACGACGGCGGTCCCGACGGCGAAGAGACAGACCGTCACGGCGGCGAAGTCGCGGAGGCGGATGTCTCCCAGCCCGGCCTGGACCAACCACGTGTGACGAACCGCGGCGGCACTCGATCGCCGGCCGACGCTCGGGCCGAGGGCTACGCCGCGCCATCCGAACACCACCGCGGTGTAGGCGTAATAGACGCCGGCCGCAGCCAGCGCGGCGAGCACCGGCCCGGTCATCGCCTCGCCCCGGCGGCGGTCATCGTGCCCGGAGCCGGATCGCGTTCGAGGGCCTGATCGGGGATGCCGAGGAGGTGACGGAGGTCGTAGCCGGCCTCTTCGAGCGCGGCGGCGGCTCGCACCGGGAGGTCCCCGGTCCACCGCACCGGGCCTCGGCCGCGCTGGCGGCGGAAGAGGTCGGTGACCGTGAACTGGGTGGAGTCGTAGCCAGCGGCCTGGTCCTCGACCGCGATGATCTCGGTGACCCGCGGCCCACCGGCCTCCCGCGTGCAATGGACGACGATGTCGATCGATTCCGACACCAGCGCGTTCAGTGCGGCCATGGGCACGTCGGCCGACGCGAGTTGGCACACGAACCTGAGCCGAGAGAGCGCTTGGCGCGCGGAGCCGGCGTGAATCGTGGTGAAGCCCTTCACTCCCGACGACAGCGTCAGGAGCAACGGCAACGCTTCCTGGTCACGGACCTCCCCGACGATGGCTACATCCGGAGCCATGCGCAGGAAGCCGGCGACCAGGCGCCGCAGGTCGACCGGGGGACGGTCGGCTCGGGCCGATCTCGTCTGCATCGAGGCCACGTTCGGCAAGGGCACGTCCGCCTCGAACACCTCCTCGGCCACGACCACCCGCAGCGAAGGATCGAGTTCGGCCGCGGTGCACGACATGATCGTGGTCTTCCCCGAGCCCGGGGCACCGGCGAAGACGACGGTGAGCTTGGCCCGAGCGCATGCCCGTAAGAACTCGGCGGCCTGCACGGTGAGCATGTCCCGGTCGACGAGTTGCTCGAGTTCCCGAAAGGCAACCCCGGTGAACTTGCGGATGTTGACCATCACGTGGCCACCGCGGGCGACGTCGCCGTGGACGATGTGGAGTCGGGCCCCGTCGTCGAGTTGGGCGTCCTGGAGACCCTCGGTGGGATCGAGCTTGCGGTGGGCGCCGGCCGCGTCGTCGAGGATCTTGGTCAGGGTCCGGATCACGTGCTCGTCGTCGTGGAAGACCTCGTCGTGGTAGCCGGACGGGCCGACGTGGCGTTTCACGAAGATGGTGTCCGGACTGTTGATCATGATCTCCCACACGTCGTCGTCGGCCAGGAGCGGCTCGAGTGGTCCGTAGCCCGCGAGGTTGCGGTAGCCCCGCTCGACCACCAGGTCGGGGTCGGCCAGTTCGAACGGGCGGAGGCCGCGCCGGAAGTCGTTCGACCAGCGCGCGACCTCGTCGTCGATCAGCTCGCGCAGCCGTGCCCGGGCGGCACCGTCGTCGAGATCGAGGCGGATCTCCTTGGCCCGCTCCAGCACGGTGCGTTCGATCAGCTGGAGGGGCGTGGCGTCGCGATCGTGCGGGGTCATCCGGTGGCCTCCTCGCTCCAGTCACCGAGCGAGCCGACCTCGACGGGTACGGGCTCGTCGGGCAGCGCATGGGCCGGCGCCCGCTCATCGACCGCGTCGAGCCGGGCCTGCACCGCGGCCGTGACCGGTGCGACCAGGGCCGAAGGAAGCACCGCACCGTCCTGGAGCACCTGGTCGAGCTGGCGTCGCTCCGGTAGGAACACGGGGCTGAGGACCTCGTCACCGGGATTGGATGCGAGGAGGAGCTGATGGAGGGTGCGGACGAGCTCGCGGCGAGCGGATCCTCGCCGTGGAGCGCGGTTCACGACGGGGACGAGTCGATCCGGAGGGACGCCGGCCGCGATGCAGTTGCGCACCACACGTAGCAGCGAGTGGGTGCCCTTCATGCCCGGCGCGCCGACCACGACGACGACATCGGCGATCGACAACGTGGTCCGGGCGAGCAGGTTCCGGTCCTCGACATCGGCCGACCCGGTGGCTGCTTCACCTTCCAGGTCGTCGTCGACGTCGGCGATCACCAGGGTGAACGCCTGGCGCAGGCCGTCCAGGGCAGCGCGCAGGGCCCGCGGCCGCAGCGCCGTCCAGTCCCGGTGCCGGCGGAGCCCGAGGAGCAGACGGTAACGACGGTCCGCGATGTCGAACGTCAGCGCGCGGACCTCCTCGGCCGATGGCAGCCCGGACCGGTGGCTCTCGACCAGTTCGAGCACACCCGGGATGACGTCACGGGCATCGTGGAGCATCGCCTGGTCGGCATCGAGCGCGAGATCGGCGAGTACGACCGTGTCGGAGTGGGCGACGTCGGCACCGAAGCCCTGAGCGAGCGCGACGGCGACGATCGAGCGCCCGGTGCCGCCCGAGCCGGTCACCGCGATGGTCCTGGCCCGGAATCCGGCCGGGACCGCCGTGGCCTCGTCGGATCCGGGGACCTCGTCCGGTCGCCTGATCGGCGCGGCGTGGTCGCTCAAGACGGCCTCGAGCTCGGCGCGGTCGAAATCGGTGGGAAGCGTGGCCACGGCACCAACCGCGTGCCAATCGCGATGGGACTGGTCGGTCACGACCACGACGACGCATCCGTGTTCGGCCGCCTCCTCGAGCAGGTCCCGGTCGATGCCCGGGAGCCCACCGTCGACGAGCAGCGCCGAGAACGGGCGACCGGTATGCAGCCGGGACCGGACCTCATCGATGGAGACCGTCTTGACGAAGTCCATCGCGACGAGCCCTGATGTTGCCCAGCGGGCAACATCGGAGAACCAGGGACTACGGACACGGGCCAGCCCGAGTACGACGTGGCGCTCGCTCGACATCAGCCGGCGCCGTCCTCGACCTGGCGAGCGGTGGGGCCCTCGGCCAGCGGTCGGTACTGGCGACCGACGTCCTGGGTCTCGGTCCCGATTGCGGCGCGGATCATGGTGATGTCGCCGGCAGCCTGGGCATGGACGAGCGCCTCGATCTGGTCGAAGTCCGACACCGCGAGCCGGACGGTGACCAGCTCGCCTCCGCCGAGTGATCCGCCGCCGTCGCTGACCTCCAGGACACGGGCGTCGACGGCGATGAGCTCCGTGACCGCTCCGTCCCAGGTGGAGAACACGTCCACCCGTTCGCCGGGGACGAGGTGGCCGACCGCGCGCGTTGCGGGAACGGCGACGGCCAGCTCGAGGCTCTCGTCGTCGGTGGTCGGGACGATCGTGGCCGACGCCTGCAGGAACTCGCCGGCGTCGACCGGTGCGACGATCCGTCGTCCGACTGCGGCCTCGACCGATCCGAAGAGGCCGCGGACCTCGCTGGGCAGTTGGACCGGAACTCGCTCGACGTCAGCCGCGGTCACCAGCATGCCGGCCCGCATGTCGTGGGTGGCGATGAGCACTTCGACCGTGTCCTCGGCGGTGGCATGTGTGTAGGCGAGGAAGGTGCCCACCGCGGCCAGTGCCATGAGCAGGCCGCCCGCCACGGCTCGCCCCGAGGGCAAGCCCACCCGACGCTGGACGCGCCGTGCGGGCGCGTCGTCCGCGCTCTCGAATCCTCCCGGCCGTGCCCGCAGCGTTGCCCCCATGCTGCGGGTTTCGATGGTCGGGACGACGGTTCCTGCTTCACCGTCTCGAGAAGTTGACAACTTTCAGCTCTTCGGGGCGGTGTACGGCACCGGACATGGCCCTGGATGCCACCGGGGCTAATCTGCGCCGGTGGTCGTGCGCCGAGGCGACGCTTCACCCGTGGTGCAGCAGTTGCTCGCTCGGGCGGGTCGAGGACCGGAGGCGCGCGCCCTGCTGTCGTACCCGTGGGAGGACACGCCGCTCGGTCCGGTTGAGGCGTGGCCCGACGAGCTGCGGCAGCAGGTCACCGTGATGCTGTGCTCGGAGTTCCCCATGATGATCGCCTGGGGCCCCGAGTACATCCAGCTGTACAACGACGCCTTCCGCCCGATCCTCGGGTCCGGCAAGCACCCGGCCGCGATGGGCCGCAGCGCCCGCGACACCTGGGCCGAGATCTGGGACGACATCGGCCCGCTCTTCGCCCGCGTCTTCGAGGGCGAGTCGGTCAAGAACGTCGATCAGCGCCTCATGGTGAACCGGAACGGCTACCCGGAGGAGGTCTTCTTCACCTACTCCTACAGCCCGATCTACACCGGGTCGGACTCGGTCGCGGGTCTGCTCGCCGTCGCCACCGAGACCACGGACCAGATCGTCGACCGTCGCCGACTGTTGTGCGTCAGCTCCCTGGCCAGCGCGCTGGTGGGTGCCACCTCGATCGAGTCGATCGCCGAGGCGACCATCGAGTCGCTGAAGGATTCCGACGTCAACCAGGTCGTCGAGATCAACGTGATCGTCGGCGGGAACACCGTCCGCATCGCCAGCCTCCCCGGCCACCGCACGCAGGGGCCGGACCGAACCCGGCTCCAGGAGATCGTGACCGCGGGGGTCCCGGTCGTCCTCGACGAGGGATGGGTGCCGGGCCTTCCCGCCGAGCGGGTGGCCTTCGGCATCGACAACCCGAAGCTGCGCACGGTGGTGGTCGTGGCCACCAACCCGAATCGCGTCTTCGACGACCAGTACCAACAGTTCGTCCAGCTGATCCGTCGCACGCTGTCGTCGTCGATGGCCGCGGCCCTGCTGCGGGCGGAGGAGCTGGGCGCGCTCCGCCACGTGAGCGAGACCCTGCAGCACGCCATGTTGGAACTGGCCTCGGATCTCCCGACCGTGGCGGCCCGCTACCTGCCCAAGGCCAGCAACCTGACGGTGGGCGGTGACTGGTACGACGTGATCGCCCTCGGCGAGGGCCATCGCGGCCTGATCGTCGGAGATTGCGTCGGCCACGGCCTCGAGGCCGCCACCGCGATGGGGGCGTTGCGCAACGTGAGCCGGGCCCTGCTCGGCGACGGGGACGGCCCGGCCGAGGTGCTCGACTCCCTGCACCGATTCGCCACGACGATGCCGGCCGCGACCTACGCCACGGTCGTGTGCGCGATCGTCGACCTCCCCGCCCAGACGATCACCTACTCCAACGCTGGCCACCCTCCCCCGCTGCTCGTGCACGACGGCGAGATGACCTGGCTCGACCAGGCTCGAACCACGCCACTGGCGTTCGCCGACCCGGAGCGGTGCGAGGCCACCGTCGACGTGACGCCGGGCGACCTGCTGGTCCTCTACACCGACGGACTCGTCGAGCGACGGGGCGAGAACATCGAGCTGGGGCTCCAGCGCCTGGCGGGTTGCGCCGTGGCGTGCTGGCAGGAACCGGTGCAGCACATCGCCGACCGGCTGATCGCCGAGTTGGTCGGGAGCACCCCCCGGGACGACGTGGCCCTCGTCGTCAAACGCATCCACTGAGCGCGGCCGCCGGACCGTCCTCGCCCCGGTTGGGCCACCTCGCGCCCATCGTTCCGATATGGAAGTGCATTGAACGGGTCGAGAGTATGGCAGAGGCGTGGTCAGTCCAGTACCATGGGGTCGACACCCCGGTTGCGAGCGCGGGTGCGAGTACGGGTGCAAGGAGTTCCCCCATGACCGGATCTGTCGATTGGCTCTCCACTGCGGATGCCGCCAAGGCCCTGGGCATCACGCCTCGGACGCTGTACCGGTTCATCAACCAGGGCGATCTCGCCGCGTACCGCTTCGGCCGGGTGATCCGGGTCAAGCGCGTCGACGTCGAGGCGTTCATCGAAGCGTCCCGCATCGAACCCGGCACCCTCGACCACCTCTCGCCTGACACCTCGTCGAGCGACGTCGACCAGGACGCCGACGTCTGAGCCCGTCCGCGTCGGACGGCGTGTCAGGGGTGGAGCGTCACGACGGCGATGGCGTCGACCGGCACCCAGGCCGGGATCGGCGGATCGCCATCGACCCGGAGCCGCAGCACGTCGGTCCCGGCAGCGGCCAACTCACCGCGGATCGACGTCCCGGCCAGGGTCCGCACCCGCACCGCGGGATGGTCGGCCGAGATCGGCACCAGCAGAGCGGCCAGGGTCACCTCGAGCAGGGGCGAGCGGTCGCCCACCACGATGGTGCCGCCCGGTTCGGTCCGGACGACCCCGAGCGCCGCGGTGCGGATCAGCAGGCGCTGGTCGGTGTCGGTGTGCATGGCCACGAAGTCCTCACCGATGGCGGCCACCACGCCGCGGATTCGCTGGTCGACGACGTCCACCACCACCGGCTGTGTCCGCTCGGCCAGCGACATCAGCGTTCCCGCCAGGCTGGCGCTCTCGTCGGCCTGGATGCGCAACCAGTGCGCCCGCGCGGGCCCGAGCGGCGGCGTCCACCGCGGCGTCGGCGGCCCATCGCTCCAGCTCCCGCCCCAGGTCGGCACCACCGAGGACCCCGTCGGCACTCCGCAGGTCCGCCGGGTCGAACGGCTCGGCGCCAGGGGCACGTCGCGGCCCCGCTGCGCGGGGGCCATCGCTCGACCGGTCCATCGACGACGACGGTAGGCTCCCAACGATCGTGCCAGCACACCCGACCACCGACACCAACGTCGTCGTCACCGTCCCCGGCAACCACCTCATGGCCGGACTGCTCGGGCAGCGCGACCAGCTGTTCCGCCTGGTCGAAGAGGCGTTCCCGCAGACCACGATGCACGCCCGCGGCACCGAGATCGCCCTCACCGGGCCGGGGGCCGAAGCGGCCAGCAAGGTGTTCGAGGAGCTGGTCCTCATCCTGGCCACCGGCCAGCCGCTCGATCCCGAGAGCGTGAAGCGCGCCATCGACATGGTCGTCCACGACGAGCGGCCCTCGGAGCTGCTCGCCACCGAGATCCTCCGCTCGGCCAAGGGCAACTCGGTGCGACCCAAGACCCAGGGCCAGCGCCGCTACATCGAGGCCATCCGCGACAACGTCATCACCTTCGGCATCGGCCCGGCCGGTACCGGCAAGTCCTGGCTGGCGGTGGCCATGGCGGTCCAGGCCTTGCACCGCAACGAGGTCGAGCGCATCATCCTCACCCGGCCGGCGGTCGAGGCGGGGGAGCGGCTCGGCTTCCTGCCCGGCGACCTCATGGCCAAGATCGATCCCTACCTGCGGCCGCTGTACGACGCCCTCTACGACATGGTCGACCCCGAGGGGGCCCAGCGCCTCCTCGACCGCAACCTGGTCGAGGTCGCACCGCTGGCCTTCATGCGCGGCCGCGCCCAGCCGGTCGACCAGCAGGTGCTCACGCCCTCCGGCTGGCAGACCATCGGCACCCTGGAGGTCGGCGACCTGGTCGTCGGATCGGACGGGCTGCCCACGCCCGTGCTCGGTGTGTTCCCCCAGGGACGCAAGGACGTGTTCCGGGTCACCACCCAGGACGGTGCGTCCACGCTCTGCTGCGGTGAGCACCTCTGGTCGGTCGAGACCCTCGACGACAAGAAGCACGACACCGGTCCCCGGGTCCTGCAGACCACCGACATGCTCGGGAAGCTGCGTCGCCACCACCAGCGCTTCTACGAGCTCCCGATGCTCAGCGCGCCGGCGCAGTTCGAGCCGCAGGACGTGCCGATGGACGCATACACCATGGGCCTGCTGCTGGGTGACGGCTGCATGACGGCCAAGACGACACCGACGTTCACCACCGCCGACCCGGAGCTGGTCGTCGCGCTCGAGGACGCGCTCGACGGCATCGACGTCGTCCACAAGTCCGGGGTCGACTACGTCCTCCGGAACCGGGCCCACGTCGGCCGGGGCGGTCCGACGAACCCGGTGACGGGGGTGCTGCGCGAACTGGACCTAGCCGGGCCCACGTCCGAGACGAAGTTCGTCCCCCCGGAGTACCTGTACAACACGTCCGAGGTTCGCGTCGCGCTGTTGCAGGGATTGCTGGACAGCGACGGTGGGCCGGTGACGCAGGCCGGCCGGAGCTGCCGAATCCAATACACGACCTGCTCCCCGCGCCTGCGCGACGACGTCATGGTCCTCGTCCGCTCGCTGGGCGGCGTCGCCTACCTCCGGACCCGCCCCGCCGAGGGACGGACGCCCGGCCGGGCCCGGGGGCGGGCCGTCCACCACCGGTCGGACTCCCACATACTCGACATCCGACTGCCGGCGGGGATCGAACCCTTCCGCCTCGCCCGCAAGCGGGCCAAGTACGAGCAGTTCGGTGCCGGCCGGCCCATTCGCATGATCGACAGCATCGAGCCGGTGGGCGAGGCCGAGTGCGTGTGCATCCAGGTCGGTGCGGCCGACTCCCTCTACGTGACCGACGACTTCCTCGTCACGCACAACACGCTCAACGCCAGCTTCATCATCCTCGACGAGGCGCAGAACGCCACGCCCGAGCAGATGAAGATGTTCCTCACCCGCATCGGCTTCGGGTCCAAGGTGGTCGTCACCGGCGACACGTCCCAGGTCGACGTGGCCGGCAACCGCAGCGGGCTGGCCGATCTCGAACGCATCCTGGTCGGGATCGACAGCCTGGCCTGGGTCCACCTCGGGGCGCGCGACGTGGTCCGCCACAAGATCGTGCAGGACATCGTCAACGCCTACGAGAAGTCGGCCCCACCACCTGGTCCGAAGACGTGAGCGAGCAGGCGTCGCGCCGGGCCTCGGTCTTCGGCGTCGACGAACAGGACGCCGAGGCCGTCGATGTCGGTCGCTGGGTCGACCTCGCCGAGTCGGTGCTCGACGCCCAGGGCGTCCCCCGCCGCGCCGAGCTCAGCCTGCTCTTCGTCGACGAGACCGAGATGGCCGACCTCAACGAGCGTCACATGGCCTCGACCGGCCCCACCGACGTGCTGGCCTTCCCGCTCGAGGACGAAGGCCTCGAGTTGGGCCGCTGGCCCGACAACGGCACCAGCGGGCCCGACCGCCCCGCGCTCGACGTCGACGACATGCCGCTGCTGCTGGGCGACGTGGTGATCTGTCCGTCGGTGGCCGCCCGGCAGGCGCCCGAGCACGCCGGCACCCCGCATCACCAGGGCCGGGTCGAGGACGAGATCGCGCTCCTCGTCGTGCACGGCATCCTGCACGTGCTCGGCATGGACCACGCCGAACCCGACGAGACCGCGGCCATGCAGGCTCGGGAGCGCGAGTTGCTCGAGCGCTTCCACTCCGGGCAGTGACCCCCGCCCTCACCGCCGCGGCCGTCGTCGGTCTGCTGGCGTTGGCCATGACCTTGGCCCTGTGCGAGATCGTGCTGGTCCACGTGTCCCTGCCGCGCGCCACCGCCATGACCGAGGACGACGACGAGCGCACCCGCCGCCGGGCGACCGAGCTGGTGCGCCTGTTGCACCGGCGGGAGGCGACGCTGGGCGCGGTGCTGTTCACCCGGCTCGTGGCCCAGGTCGGTGCCATCGGTGCCATCGTCGAACTGGGTCGGGGCCAGCAGCTGGGCGCTGGCGTGTGGCTGGCCATCGCGGCCGCCATCGTGGTGCTGCTCGGGACCATCGAGGCCTTCGCCAAGACGTTCGGTCTCGTGCGCACCGACCGCGTCGCAGTGCGGGTCACCCCGATCATCGCCCTCGTGGGCCGCATCCCGCTGCTCGGCCTGGTGGGTGCGATGCTCTCGTCGTTCATTCGGCACAACACACCCGGCACCGACGACGTCGAGCGGCCGAACGTGTCCGAGGAAGAGCTGCTCGCCCTGGCCGAGGTCGCGGTCGAGGCCGACGTGATCGAGACGTCCGAGCGGGCCCTGATCGAGTCCATCATCGCCTTCGGCGACACCATCGTCCGCGAGGTGATGGTGCCCCGACCGGACATGGTCACCGTCGACGCCGCGTGGAAGATCAGCGACGTCATGGAGGTGGTCATCCTGAACGGCTTCAGCCGGATCCCCGTGGTCGGGGAGGGGATCGACGACGTGGTCGGCATCGCCTACGCCAAGGATCTGATGCGGGCCGAGCGCGACGGCAACGGCGGCCACCCCGTCGGCGACCACCTCCGCCAGGCCCGCTTCGTCCCCGAGCAGCAGCGGGTGTCGTCGTTGCTGCCCGAGATGCAGTCCGAGCAGTTCCACATGGCCATCGTCATCGACGAGTACGGCGGGGTCGCCGGCCTCGTCACCCTCGAGGACCTCATCGAGGAACTGGTCGGCGAGATCGTCGACGAGTTCGACGTCGAGGATCCCATGGCCGAGCCCCTGCCCGGCGGCGCCTACCGGGTCAACGCCCGCATGCCCCTCGACGAGGTCAACGACCTCCTCGACGCCGACCTGCCCGAGGGCGACTGGGACACCGTGGGTGGCCTGCTCTTCGGCACGCTCGGCCACGTGCCCACCGAGGGAGAGGCCATCGACATCGGTGGCCACCGGCTCACCGCCGCCCGAGTCCAGGGCCGGCGCATCGGGCTCGTCCGCATCGAACGTCGTCCGGCCGTGTCATGAAATCCGGATTCGTCACCTTCGTCGGCCGGCCGAACGTGGGGAAGTCCACGCTGCTCAACCACATCCTCGGCGAGAAGGTCTCCATCGTCTCCGACAAGGTGCAGACCACCCGCAACCAGATCCGCGGCGTGCTCAATCGGCCCGATGCCCAGGTGGTGTTCGTCGACACCCCCGGGATCCACAAGCCGCAGACCCCGCTCGGTGACCGGCTCAATGCCGCGGCCACCGGCGCCATCAGCGGAGTCGACCTCGTCTGCCTCGTCGTCGATGCCACCATGCCCATCGGCCGGGGCGACCGGTTCGTGGCCGAGCGGGTCCCTGCCGACGGCATCGTGGTGGTCAACAAGTGTGATCTCGCCTCGCCCCAGCAGGTGCTCGCCCAGCTCGAGACGGCGGGCGCGTTCGGCGTCGAGTCGTACTTCCCGGTGTCGGCGCGGACGGGGGTGGGAGTCGACGCGCTGGTCGATCACCTCGTCGACCGGCTCGAGGAGGGCCCGCAGTACTACCCCGACGACATGATCACCGACCAGCCCGACGCCTTTTGGGTCGCCGAGCTGGTGCGCGAACAGCTCCTGGCCGTCACCCGCGACGAACTGCCCCACTCGATCGCCACCCGGGTCACCGAGCTCGACTGGCCCTACATCCGGGTCGAGATCATGGTCGAGCGGGATTCCCAGAAGGGGATGGTCATCGGAAAGAAGGGCGCCGTGCTCAAGCAGGTCGGAACCAAGGTGCGGGAACAGCTCAAGGACGGCGCCTACCTCGACCTGCAGGTGACGGTGAAGAAGGACTGGCAGCGCCGTCCGAGCGATCTGGACGACCTCGGCTTCTGACGACGTGCCCGAAATGTCGGCCGGGGCGATCCGGTAGCCTGCGACTGACCGACAGAGCAGGAACGGGACGGCGGGAGGCGAGTCGATGCCGAGCACCGCGACCTTCCTGTTCACCGACATCGAAGGATCGTCGGCTTGGTGGGAGCGGGATCCGGCGGCGATGCGGCTGGCACTGGAACGCCACGATGGTGTGCTGCGTGATGTGGTCGCCCGCCACGGCGGCGTCGTGTTCCACACCGGCGGCGACGGATTCGGGGTCGCGTTCGAGAGCGTCGCCGCGGCCGTGGCCGCCGCCCTCGAAGGGCAGGCCACGCTTGATCGGGTCTCGTGGCCGAACGGGACGGTGTTGCGGGTGCGCATCGGGATCCACACCGGGACCGTCGAGGAACGGGACCACAACTACTTCGGCACCACCGTGAATCGGACGGCGCGAATCATGGATGCTGGCCACGGCGGTCAGATCCTGCTCTCCAACCGGGCGGCCGACCTGGTCGATCCTGGCCTGGAGAAGGTCCCCCTCGGCTCGTTCGTGCTGCGTGGGCTGCGCGAACCGGAGCGGATCTGGTGGCTACCGGTCCCCGGACGCAAGCCGGAGCGCTTCCCGCCCCTGCGGATGGCCGCATCGGGTCAACTCAGTCGACCGCCGGTTCCCACCCGGCTCCGCTTCGACGGCGACATTGGATTCGTCGGTCGGGCCGACCCCGTCCAGCAGCTGCTCGACGCGTGGGACGCCTCGCGCCACGGCGGAGCGCCCGTGGTGATCGTGTCCGGTGAACCGGGAGCGGGGAAGACCCGACTGGTCGCGGAAGCCGCCCATCGCATCCACGACGGCGGAGGGGTCGTGCTCTACGGCCGATGCGACCCCCACGGCGCGGCCGCCCACCAGCCGTTCAGCGAGGCCCTGACCACCTTCGCCGATGCCGCCGATGAGCCCACCGTGCAGCTCGTGTTGGGTCCGTCCGCGGCCGGACTGTCGCTGCTCGACAGTCGGTTGGCCCAGCGGCTGCCGCGCGTCGACGTCGCGCGCAGCCG
This sequence comes from uncultured Acidimicrobiaceae bacterium, assembly GCA_963730345.1. Taxonomy (GTDB): domain Bacteria; phylum Actinomycetota; class Acidimicrobiia; order Acidimicrobiales; family Salinilacustritrichaceae; genus Salinilacustrithrix. Next base: position 16,453 of record CAVSRP010000037.1, on the reverse strand, counting down.
CGACCCCAGCCTGAACGCCAACCACCATCTGGTGTTCAGCGCGGTGTGCGACACGCTGGCCGCCCTCGCCGGCCTCACCGCCGGCGCGCTGCTCGTCATCGACGACATCCAATGGGCCGACGCGTCGACCATCGCCTTGCTCGAACACCTCACCCTCTCGGTCGCCCCGCCGTCGGTGATGACCGTGGTCATCTGCCGCAGCACCGATCTGGAGCGGGGTGGGGGGGCGGTGGACGCGCTCGCCGCCCTGCGTCGCCGGGGCGGCGCTCGATGAACTGCGGTTGGGCGGGCTCACACTCGACGAGGTCGGGGACTACGTGGCGGCGGCGGCCGGGCACGAGCTGGGTGAGCTGCGTCCTGTGGTGAGCGAGCTGTACGACCGGACGAACGGCAACCCGTTCTTCGTGCGGGAGTTGATCCGCCACCTGGTGGAGACCGAGGTGGCGAGCTACGACGGCCGACGATGGCGCGTCGGTCCGATCACCGACGCCGGCGTTCCCGACGGAATCCGGGACCTCGTGCGAGATCGACTCGCCCTGCTGCCAGCCACCACGGTCGAGCTCCTCGAAACCGCCGCCATCTTCGGTCAGGAATTCGATGTTCGCCTGGTCGCCGGGGCGCGCGGTGACGCAGTCGGCGTCGCCCTGCAGCAGATGGATCCTGCAGTGCAGAGCGGGCTGGTGGTCACCACCGCCCCGGGCGCCTTCTCGTTCTGGCATCTGCTGGTCCAGATGACCATCTACGACGACCTCCCGCCGGAGCGGCGCATCGACGGTCACGTCGGCGCGGCGCGTGCCATCGAGGCGCTGGGCGCGCCCAGCCGGCACTGGCCCGAGCTCGCCCACCACTGGGGAGAGGCGGCCGTGGCCGGCCACCAGGACGAAGCCGTCGAGGCGTTCATCCGGGCCGCCGAACAGGCGCTGGCCGCCACCGCCCACGATGCGGCCATCGACCTGTACACGTCGGCGCGTTCGCTGCTGGAGCAACGGGCCGGCAGCCAGGATGGCGAGTTGACCGCGGTACGGATCGCCCTGGCCGAGGCCATGAACATGGCGGGACGGCTCGACGAGGCCGAGGTCGAGTTCATGCGAGCCGCCGAGGAGGCGCGCGCTGCAGCACGCGCCGATCTGCTCGTGCGGGCTGCGTTGGGCATCGGTGGCGATCTGCCGTCCACTCCACCGGTCAACGATCGAGCCATCCTCCTCGTGGAACAGGCCCTCGCCACGCAGCCGGAACCGGGGCGGGATCGAGCGCTGCTCCTCGCCCGGCTCACCGAGTTGCGACACCGAATCGACGACGCCGCGACCCGGTCGGCCCGCACGGAGGAGGCTGTCGCGATCGCCCGGTCTCGCGGGGACGAGAAGCTGCTCGCCCGGGTCATGCTCTCCCGCGTCCGATCGCTGCACGGTCCCGATGCCATGGCCGAGATGCTGGCGACCTCCTTCGACGTCGATCGCATCGCCACCGCGAACGGGGACGACGCACTCGCCATTCGGGCCGCGCAGATCCGCATGAACGCGAGCCTCGCCCTCGGTGAACTCCGCGAGGCACAACAAGCCGCCCGGATCGCCGCGCTCCTTGCCCAACGGCTGCGCCAACCCGAGTTCGAGCGGCTACCGCTGATGTGGGATGCGTTCGGGGCGATGCTCGAAGGCCGGTTCGACGACGGTGAGCAGATCGTCAACCAGCTGACCAAGGTCCTGGCCGATGGCCGGCACAGCCAGACCTCGTCGATGGTCGGCGCGCTTCTCATGCCGGCGCTGCTCTTCCGGGGTCAGTACGATGTCCTGTACGCGGTGATGAAGGGATTGCGGGTGCCTTACCGCGAGGCTCTGCTCGCCTGGTTCGCCGCTGAGTCGGGTGAGCTCGACCGAGCGCGCGAGCACCTCGACCAGGCCGAGTCCGTGGCCCAGATCGAGGCTGATCGGAACTGGAGCTGGTGGCAGGCCATCGTGGCCACGGCCAACGCGTCGGCCCGCTGCGGCGACACCGCGAGGCTGCGGACCGTCCGTGCCGCCATCGCGCCGTGGGCGCGGCAGCACGCGGCCGCCGGGCTGGTGACCTACCTGGGCAGTGGTCATCACCACCTGGGAGTGGTGGAGCGGGCCCTGGGCGATCTGGATGCCGCGGTGGGCGATCTGACTGCCGCCCTGCAGGCACACCGCGCGATCGGTGCCCGGCCGTTCGTCGCCCTGACCCAGATCGAACTCGCCGGCGCCTTCGACGAACGGGCCGACCCTGGCGACGAGGCGCGTGCCCGTGATCACCGCGCCGCGGCCCGGGCCGCGGCCGAAACCCTCGGACTCAGTTGGGTGCTGGCCCGGGCCTGAGCTCCGTATCTCGGAGCTGCTACGTCGACCGCACCAGCCGCCCGGGGCGGGCGTCGGTGAACCGGTCGTGGTCGCGGGTGATCTCGCCGGCCACGATCGTGTAGTCGTAACCCGCCGCGTCCTGCACGAAGCGAGTACCGCCGGCCGGCAGGTCGGCCACCATGTGTGGCTCATGGAGGGTGAGCCGCTCGTGATCGATGACGTTGATGTCGGCCCGCAGTCCGACCTCGAGGCGGCCTCGATCGGTGAACTCGAACAGCGCGGCCGTGTCGGCGGTCATCTTCTTGACGACCGTCTCGACCGGGATCCGGTCGTGGTCGCGGTCCCGGGCCCAATGGGTGAGCATCCACGTCGGGGTGGAGGCGTCGCAGATCAGGTTGCAGTGGGCGCCACCGTCGGCCAGGCCCAGCACCGCGGCGGGGCTGGTGAGCATCTCGTGCAGCGCGTCGCCGTTCCCGTAGCTGTAGTTGAGCAGCATCATCATGATGATGGCGTCGCCGTCGCGCTCGAGGAGGGCGTCGTAGTACACGTCGAGCGGGTCCCGACCGCTCGCCTCGGCCAGCCCGGCGATCGACTGCTCGTAGCCGGGCTCGTAGTCCACCGGGTCGCCCAGCGGGAAGGTCCGGTCGTAGGTCTCCATGGCCTGGGCGACGACGGGCATGACCTCGCGGATCTCGTCGAGCTGCTTGCGGGTCTCGTCGAGGAGGGCCTTGCGGAGCTCGGGATCCCGCATCCGCTCCGCCTTCTCGGCGTTGCTGAGCCCGACCAGGGGCTGGAACGAGGGGCAGTCGGCAAAGCGATGCCGGGCGCTGAGGCCCATGAGGAGTCCGAACGGGCGTCCCGCGACCTGGGCCGTCACCTGATTCCCCTCCTCCCGAGCTCGGGCGATCAGCTCGAGGTGCTTGCGCCAGTCGTCGGGGACGTCGTCGGTCTGGAGCATCAGGAACGTGACCGGCACGCCGGTCTCCGCGGCCAGCCGGCAGATCCAGTCCACCTCGGTGTCGGGGGATGTCTCCTCCAGGTTGGCGCCCGCCACCCCGGCCGGCGCCACCTCGAACAGGCCCTTCCCGGCGCGAGCGACGGCCTGCCCGAGCGCGAACAGCTCGTCCTCGGCCGCGAACGTGCCGGGCACCGGCTCGCCGTCCAGGGCTCGATGAGCGAGCGTGCGGCTGGTCGAGAACCCCTTGGCCCCGGCCCGGACGGCGCGCTCGACGATCTCGGCCATGGCCTCGATGTCGGCCGTCGTGGCCGGCTCGTTCCGGGCCCCGCGATCGCCCATGACGTATGCCCGCACCGGACCGTGGGCGATCATCGCCGCGATGTCCGCGGTGTAGCGGCCGGCCTCGAGCACGTCGAGGTACTCCTCGAAGTGCTCCCACCCCCAGGTGATCCCCTCGGCCAGCGCGGACCCGGGAATGTCCTCGACCCCCTCCATCAGCTCGATGAGGAACTGGTGCCGGTCGGGCTGCACCGGCGCGAAGCCCACGCCGCAGTTGCCCATGACGATGGTGGTGACCCCGTGCGGCGTCGACGGCGCCAGCAGGTCGTCCCAGGTGGCCTGACCGTCGTAGTGGGTGTGGATGTCGACGAAGCCGGGGGTGACGAGACGCCCGGTGGCGTCGATCTCCCGTTGGCCGGGACCGAGATCGGTGCCGATAGCAGCGATGCGCCCGTCGGTCACCGCGACGTCGGCCACGAACGGCTCCCCACCGGTGCCGTCGACCACCTGCCCATTGCGGATGACCAGATCGAACATGCCGAATCCCCCTCGAACCCGTGTCGTTGTGGTCGCGACCCTACGCCGACGGGGTCACCACCGGGCATCCGCGGGCCGGTCGTGCCAGGGCGAAGGCGGTGACCGCGGTGCCGAGCGTGGCGAACAGGAACCACGGGAAGTGCACGGCGAGCAGCGCGGCGGCTGCGGCCATCCCGGGCGCGCCACGAAAACCGCGGAACACGGGGGCGCAGATGCCGGCGATGATGGCGACCCCAGTCCACAGCGCCACCGATTGCCACGCGGCGAGGACCTGGTTGGAGAAGTAGCCGATGCGGGAGAACATGCTGCCCGGCGAGACCTGCTTGATGACCATCCAGGCGGCGGTGGTCACCGCCAGGGTCACGAACGCCTCGACCAACCACTCCGACGAGCCGGCCGGTTGCTCGTCGTCGTGCATGAGCGTCGCGAGCAGCGCGCCGACCAGGTAGCCGGCCAGCACCACCGGGCCGGAGAGGATCGCGACGGCGGACGCGCTGTGCACGCCGGCACGGTATCGGTCGCCCGGAATTTGGGGCTCAGCGAAGGGTGGCGAGGAAGGCGGTGACCTCGTCGCGCTCCTTGGTCCGTTGCATCGGGGGAAGGCCGCGGACCAGATCCCAACGGTAGCGGGCGGTGGCGAGGCGGGGATCGAGCACCGCGACGACCCCGCGGTCGGTGGCGGACCGGATCAGCCGGCCTGCACCCTGGGCCAGCAGGGTGACCGCCCTCGGCAGGTCGATGAGATCGAATGCCTGCCGGCCCACCAGCTCTCGGCGCGCCTCCAGCAACGGGTCGTCGGGCCGGGCGAAGGGGAGCTTGTCGATGATCACGCACGACAGCGTGGCCCCGGGCACGTCGACACCTTCCCAGAACGACATGGTGGCGAACAGGCTGGTCTCGCCGTCGGTGCTGAACCGTTCGAGCAGCGCCGGCTTCGGGTACTCGCCCTGCGCGATGATCGGGGTGTCGAGGCGAGGACGCAGGGCGTCGACCGCGGCCTGCATGGCCCGCCACGACGTGAACAGGGCGAGCGTCCGCCCTCCGGCGGCCTCGATCAGCGCGGCGATCTCGTCATGGACGGCGTCGGCCCGTTCCTGCCGGGGGTCCGGGAGGTGGGCGGCGCAGTAGAGGAGCGCGTTGGCCTCGTAGTCGAACGGGCTGCCGACATCGAGGACGTCGGTGTTGGCCGCGGGCATGCCGAGCCGGGCGGGCAGCCTCGGGGGAATGGTGGCCGAGCACAGCACGGCGGTGGTCTGTTCCCACAGCACCCCGTCGAGCAACGAGGCCACGTCGACGGGAGCGACCCGGAGCCGGGCGGCGCCGGTTCGACCCTCCACCCACGCCACGCTGCCCGTGGGAACCACGGTGGCCGCGGTCAGGTCGTCGAGCAGCCCGGTCAGCTGGCGTGACGCCCGGTTGCGGCGGGCGACCACGTCGAGGTCGGCGTCGGGGACGTTGCGGAGCGCGGCGGCCGCCGTGTCGAGCTTGGGGCGGAGCTGGGTGAGCTGGGCGGCCAGCTCCTTCGGTGCCGGGTCGAGTCGTTGGCCGACGAGGCCGTCGAGCACCTCGCCGATCCGGGTGGCGATGGCGAGGATGTCGGTGATCAGGGCGTCGTCGGCGATGACCCGGCCGATGGCGTAGGCGGCGGCGCTGACCCGCCCCGACGTGAACTCGCACCCGGCCGTGGCCGAGATCACCTCCTCGAAGCGATGGGCCTCGTCCACCACCACCAGGTCGTGGGGCGGGAGGATCACACCTCCGGCGGCCAGATGCGTGCCGTAGAGGTAGCTGTTGACCACGATGACGTCGGCCTCGGCCGCGCGGCGACGGGCCTGCTCCGCGAAGCACGTCTCGCCCCTCGGGCACTTGGCCGCCCCCGGGCACTCGTCGGAGCCCACGCTGACCGTGTCCCACACCGTGGACCGAGGTTCGACCGAGAGCTCGGCCCGGTCACCGACGTCGGTCTCGGCCGCCCACTCGAGCACCGCGACCAGACCGGGATCGTCGGTGCCGATGTCGAGCTTGCCCTCCCGGTCCTCGAGCAGCTCGTGGACCCGTTGGCGGCACACGTAGTTCGACCGACCCTTGAGGATCGCCCACGAGAAGTCGACGCCGGCGTGCTGGGCGAGGAAGGGGAGGTCCTTCGCCGCGAGCTGGTCCTGGAGTGCCTTGGTGGCGGTGGCGACGACCGTGCGAGCGTGGGTCCGCACTGCCGGCAGGAGGTAGGCGAGGGTCTTGCCGGTGCCGGTCCCCGCCTGGACCACCAGGTGGCGTCCCGATCGGATGCTCGCCTCGACGGCGTCGGCCATCTGGCGCTGGCCGTCTCGCACCTCGCCGCCGCCGGGTAGCTCGGCCACGACGGCGGCGAGCTCGGTGGACAGATCCGACACCGGGGCGACGGTACTCGGGGAGGTGGTCGGGGACGGTCACTCGTCCAAGCGGTCGGTGACCCCGCCCGCCCGGTTCGCCTCCAGCGCGATGGCGCCCGGGACTCGGGGCACGTGGATGGGGACGGTGAGCGTGCCGTGCTCGTCCTCGTAGCGGATGACATTGACCACCGAGCTGTACACGAGCAACCGGCCGAAGAAGGCGAGCCAGGCGATGATGGCGACCACGATGCCGAGGGAGCCGTAGAGCTGGGACGAGTTCGCCACCAGCCTCGGGATGTACACCGCGCCGATGAGCTTGAGGATCTCGAAGCCGACTGCGCCGGCGAGCGCGCCGGGCAGACAGGCTCGCCACCCGACGGGCAGCCGGCCGAGGGCGGTGAAGGTCCACAGGAACAGCACCAGGTTGACCGCGACGCCCGCGACGATCGACAGCGGAGCGAAGAACCCCGGAAGGAAGTTGATCAGCACGCCCAGCGCGAAGGACCCGACGAAGATCACCCCGGCACCGAGCAGCCACGCCACGGCACGCAGCTTGTCCCGCAGCCCGCGCGGCACCGTCTGCCAGGTGAGGTCGACCGAGCGCTGCACGGCGGTGATCACGGCCAGACCGGTCCACAGGAGTCCGACCAGGCCGATGATTCCGGCGGCCGCCTTGCTGTCCTGGGCGTTGGCGATGGCCTCCCGCATGTCCATGGCCGCGCTGCCGGTGAGCCCGAACGCATCGATGACGTCACCGGCGAAGGTGACGTCGCCCTGGGCGATGAAGCCGATCACCGAGATGGCGACGATGAGCAGCGGGAAGATCGACAGGAACGCCTGGAGGGCGATGCCATTGGCCAGGGCGGTGCCGTTCACCTCGCTGAAGCGGTCCTGGACGCGCAACAGCCAGCCGATCACCGGCACCGATGCCAACCGCTCCTTCACGGCGTCCCTTCTACCCGATGTCGATCGGTTCCACGCTTCGAGGCGAGCGCGTCCGGCTGGGGTGGCAGCGGTAGCGTCGGTCCCGATGGGACCTGACGGCATCGATCTGGGGCGCGTGCCGCGTCACATCGCGGCCGTCATGGACGGCAACGGCCGGTGGGCGCAACGCCGGGGCCTCAAGCGCACCGAAGGCCACGCGGCCGGCGAGGAGGCGCTCATCGATTCGACGTATGGCTGCCTCGACATCGGTGTCGAATGGTTCACGGTCTATGCCTTTTCCACCGAGAACTGGCGCCGGCCCCGCGACGAGGTCCGGTACCTGATGAACTTCAACGAGTCACTGCTGTTGCGGCGGCGCGACGAGCTCAACGCCGACGGTGTTCGGATGCGCTTCGTCGGCCGGCGTGACTGGCGGGTGCCGAAGCGGGTGCTGCGCCGCATGGACGAGGCTCGGGAGCTCACCCAGCACAACCGGCGCATGACGTTGACGATCGCGTTCAACTACGGGGGTCGGGCCGAGATCGTCGACGCCGTCCGTCGCATCATCGAGTCCGGGGTGCCGGCCGACGAGGTCGACGAGAAGATGGTCGCCAAGCATCTCTACGACCCCGAGATGCCCGATCCCGACCTGATGATCCGGACGTCCGGCGAGCAGCGCATCTCGAACTATCTCCTGTGGCAGTTGGCCTACAGCGAGCTGGTGTTTCCCGATGTCCTCTGGCCCGATTTCCGTCGCGAGCACCTCTTCGACGCGGTCCGCGAGTACCAGGACCGGGCGCGTCGCTTCGGCGGTCTCCAGGACGGGGGCTGACCGTGGGCGGCTTGTACCGCGACGAGGGCGTGGTGCTGCGGACCTACAAGCTGGGCGAGGCCGACCGCATCGTAGTTCTCGCCACCGCGGGACACGGCAAGGTCCGGGCGGTGGCCAAGGGCGTCCGGAAGACGTCGAGCAAGTTCGGCGCCCGCCTCGAGCCGCTGTCGCACGTGGCGCTGCAGCTGTACCCCGGCCGCAACCTCGACATCGTCACGCAGGCCGAGTCGATCGACTCGTTCCGGGCGATCCGCGACGACCTCGACCGCTATTCGGCGGCGATGTCCGTGCTCGAGGTCATCGACCAGGTGTCGATGGAGGGCGAGGTCGACGCCCGGCGGTACTCCATGTTGGTCGGCGTGTTGCGGACACTGGCGTCCGACGCCAACCCCATCGTCGTGCCGGCCTTCTTCCTCAAGATCCTCGCCCACGAGGGGTTGCAGCCCGAGGTCGACCAGTGCGTGTCGTGCGGTGCGGGCGGACCGCTGGTCGCCATCGACCTGCTCGTCGGCGGGATGCTGTGTCAGGACTGCCGGCAGGGTCGAGCCGTGTCGGCCGAGGCGTTGCGGTTGTTGCAGGCGGTGCTCGGCGGTCGGCTGGCGAACGTGCTCGCCGAGCCGGTGTCGCCGGCGGTCTCCGAGGTGGCGGCCATCGCCACCGAGGCGGTGGAGTTCCACCTCGAGCGCCGGCTCCGGACCCCGGGCATGCTCGACCGGACCGCGTTGCCCTGACGGCGGCGCCCGGCCGGATGGCGAGCTCTAGGTGTCGAGCGGCTTCCAGCGATTGGCCGACGTGTCCCACTGGAGCCACGTCTGGCGGTTCGGCTCCCATTGGATGTAGGTGTTGCGGGCCTGGTCCCATTGCGGGGGTGGAAGGGGGGCCGACCCGGGCGGCGTCGACGTCTCGCTCGATGCGGAGGAGGTCGGCGCGGGCTCCGACGATGGCTCGGAACCCGGTGCCACGAACGAGGTCGGGTCTTCGGGCGCGGGCGCAGGCTGGTCGGCCGGCGCCGCGGCGACGGGGTCCGAGGCTGGCGGGGACCACGTCGACGGTGGCGCGGTGGGCGGGGTGGACGGGGGCCACCCGGTCGGTGGTGCGCCCCAGGGCTGCTGGCCCGGTGGGAAGGCGGTCGCGGCCGTCTGCACCGGCGTCCCCACGTCCCGCCGAGACACGACGTAGGTCTTGGCCGCCATGTCGCCGACCCGGCGATGCCCGGTGGAGGTCAGGCCCACGATGAAGCCGACCAGGGGCACGACCCACGGCGCGCCGTCGACGACCCACAGCAACGTGCGTACGAGACTGCGTCCGATCCCGGCCCGGCGCCCCTGCTCGTCGACCACGCGCAGACCGGTGAGCAGCTTGCCGGGTGAACCACCGGCCAGGCCCTGCAGGACGATGAAGAAGGCCAGGTACCCGAAGCTGATCAGCGTCTGGGTGCTCGCTTCGGCCGAGGTCATGATGTATGCACGGTCCTGCAGCACGAAACAGCTGCTGGCGGCCTGAGCGTCCTGGTTCTGGAGGATCGTGCAGGCGTCGGAGCCCACGCTGCTGGGCACGTCGACGTACTCGGCGAAGCTGGAGAACACCGCGATGGCGATGCCGAGGAAGATGGCGAGATCGATCACCCAGGCGACCGTGCGGCGGCCCATCACCGCGGTCTCGTCGCGGCCGGCGACGGGAGACCCGTACGTCTGGTACTGATGGGAGTAATCGGTCACGCCGTCGGTTTACCACCTGCCGCGTGGCGGGAGCGGCGGCCCGAGTCGGCTGAACCGGCTTCCGGGGCCGGTGGGGGGCGTCGGTAGGCTCCCGCCCCTATGACCGACGCCGCCTCTCCAGCTCCCGAGCTCTTCGACAAGGTCGTCAACCTGTGCAAGCGCCGCGGGTTCGTCTTCCCCTCGGCGGAGATCTACGGCGGTTTCCGGTCGACCTACGACTACGGCCCCGTCGGCGTGTTGCTGCTGCGGAACGTGAAGGACGCCTGGTGGCGGTCCATGGTGCAGCTCCGGCACGACATCGTCGGCCTCGACGCCTCGATCCTGTCGCCGCCACCCGTCTGGGAGGCATCGGGCCACCTCCAGAACTTCACCGATCCGCTGGTCGACTGCCGCGAGTGCAAGGAGCGGTTCCGTCTCGACAAGCTCGACGACCCCGACACCTGCCCCAACTGCGGCAAGCACGGCACGTTCACCGAGGCTCGGCAGTTCAACCTCATGTTCCGGACCTTCGCCGGCCCGGTCGAGGGGGCGGGCCACGAGGTCTACCTGCGTCCCGAGACGGCCCAGGGCATGTTCCTCAACTTCAAGAACGTGCTCGAGACGTCGCGCAAGAAGCCGCCGTTCGGCATCGCCCAGATCGGCAAGTCGTTCCGGAACGAGATCACCCCCGGCAACTTCGTCTTCCGGACCCGCGAGTTCGAGCAGATGGAGATGGAGTACTTCGTTCCGCCGGATGAGGCGGCGCAGTGGTATGAGTACTGGTGCCAGACCCGGTACGACTGGTACCTCGAGCACGGGATGCCGGCCGAGAAGCTCCGCCTCCGTGCCCACGACGCCGACGAGCTGTCGCACTACAGCTCGGGCACCTCCGACGTGGAGTTCCTGTTCCCGTGGGGCTGGGACGAGCTGGAAGGCATCGCCAACCGCGGTGACTACGACCTCACCCAGCACGCCGAGCACTCGAACACCAAGCTCGAGTACTTCGACCAGCAGGCCAACGAGCGGTACGTACCCCACGTGATCGAGCCCGCGGCCGGCGCCACCCGTACCGCGATGGCGTTCCTGATGGCCGCCTACGACGAGGAAGAGGTCAACGAGGACACCCGCACCGTGCTGCGGTTCCATCCCCGCATCGCGCCCTACCAGGTGGCGATCCTGCCACTGTCGAAGAAGGACGACCTGGTCGACATCTCCGACGAGGTGCTCGGTCTGCTCCAGCCCCACTACATGTGCGACTTCGACGTCACCCAGGCCATTGGGCGCCGCTACCGACGCCAGGACGAGATCGGTACGCCGTACTGCGTGACCATCGACTTCGACACCCTCGAGGATCGGGCCGTCACCATCCGCGAGCGCGACTCCATGGAGCAGGAGCGGGTCCCGATCGACGGTCTACGGGACCGGCTGGGCGAGAAGCTCGGCTTCTGATCGGTCCGCCCATGGACCCTCGGCACCTGGAGACGAACCGGGCCAATTGGGACGAGCGCGTCGGCCATCATGTCGAGAGCGAGTTCTACGACACCGCGGGCTTCGTCGCCGGCACCAACGATCCGTTGCGGGACTTCGAGCTGGCCGAGCTGGGCGACGTGGCCGGCAAGGATCTGGTCCACCTCCAGTGCCACTTCGGGCTCGACACCCTGGCATGGGCGAGACGGGGCGCCCACGTGTGGGGACTGGACTTCTCCGCATCGGCGGTCGAGGCGGCCCGCGACGTCGCGGACCGGGCCGGCCTGGAGGCCACCTTCGTCGAGGCCGACGTGCACGACGCCGTCGCCGCGTTCGGAGGCCGGACGTTCGACATCGTCTACACCGGCTTCGGCGCCCTGATCTGGCTGCCCGACATGGTCCGCTGGGCCGGCGTGGTGCACGACCTGCTCCGGCCCGGTGGTGTGCTCTACCTGGCCGAATTCCATCCCATCACCCACGTCTTCGGCGACGCCGACCGCCGGATCACCTACGACTACTTCGATCCCGGCCCCTACGAGTGGGACGACGCCGAGACCTACGTCGGCGGCGACGCCCGCCTCGAGCACTCCCGGAGCATCGAATGGCAGCACCCGCTGGCCGAGGTGGTGAACGCGGTCATCGGTGCCGGACTCGTCGTCGAGTCGCTCGGCGAGCACCCCTTCACTCTCTTCCCCCGGTGGCCGGATCTCGTCCAACCGGTGCACGGGCGCTACGAACTGCCGGCTGATTCTCCCCGGATCCCGCTCGTCTACTCGCTGCGCGCCCGCCGACCTGGCTGACCGCCCGCCGGTGGCGGCCTCCGGTCCACCGGTAGATTTGCGCTGGTGCACCCGTCCCTGGCCACGTCGAGCACCGCGGGCGACTTCGTCCACTTCGACGTGCCGCTGTGGGTGTGGGGAGCGTTCCTCGGCCTGATCGTCGTGCTGCTGCTGGTGGACCTCCTGCTCGTGCACCGCACCGCGCACGAGATCTCCACCAAGGAGGCCGCGGTCGAATCGGCCGTGTGGATCGCGATCAGCCTGCTGTTCGGGCTGGTGATCCTCGCCTGGCAGGGCGGGAGCGCGGCCGGCGAGTACTACGCCGGATACCTGATCGAGAAGTCACTCAGCATCGACAACGTGTTCGTGTGGGCGCTGATCATGGGCTACTTCGCCGTGCCCGAGAAGTTCCAGTTCCGCGTGTTGTTCTGGGGGATCTTCGGTGCCCTGGTCCTGCGGGCCGGATTCATCTTCGCCGGCGTCGCGGTGCTCGAACGGTTCGGATGGGTCGTCTACGTCTTCGGCGCGTTCCTCGTCTACACCGCGTTGCGGCTGGTGCGATCGGGCCACGAGGACGTCCACCCCGACGACAACCCGGTGCTGCGGATGGTGAACCGACTGATCCCGTCGACGACGTCCTACGACGGCCAGCACCTGTTCACCAAGGAGAACGGCAAGCGGCTGGCCACGCCGTTGCTGGCGGTGCTCATCGTGATCGAGACCTCCGACGTGGTCTTCGCGGTCGATTCGATCCCGGCCATCCTGGCGGTGAGCCGCACGCCGTTCATCGTGTTCTCGTCCAACGCCTTCGCCATCCTGGGACTGCGAGCGCTGTACTTCCTGCTCGCTGATCTGCGGAACCGGTTCCGGTTCCTGCAGCAGGGCCTGGCGGTGGTCCTCGCCTTCGTCGGCGTCAAGATGCTGCTGAGCGAGGTCTTCCACCTGCCGACCTACGTGTCGCTGCTGGTCATCACGGTGGTGCTCGCGGTTGCGATCACCGCCTCCATCAAGCGTCCCGTGGCCGAGGACGACACCGGTAGCCCGGCCGGCGAAGACACCGACGCGGCCGCGACCACCGACGTCAGGGACTAGACCGGTCCCGTGGGCATCCGCGACGAGGACATCGCCCGCCTCCGGGCCTCCATCGACATCGTCGAGCTCATCGGTGAGTACGTCCAGCTCAAGCAGGTGGGTCAGCGCTATCGGGGCTTGTGCCCGTTCCACACCGAGAAGACCGGCTCCTTCTACGTCAACGCGGTCGACGGGCTCTACCACTGCTTCGGCTGCCAACAATCGGGGGACGCGATCACGTTCGTGCGCGAGCAGGAGCACCTCGGCTTCGTCGAGGCTGTCGAGCGGCTGGCCTCCCGGGTGGGGATGACCCTCACCTACGACCAGCCCGGAGAGAACAAGTCTCGGGCGGAACGCAAGGCCCTGGCCGACATCATGCAGCGGGCCGAGGACTTCTACCACCAACGGCTGCTGACCGCTCCCGACGCCGCCGCGGCCCGCCGGTACCTCCGCGACCGTGGCTTCGATGGCGACGAGGTGCGGGAGTGGCGCCTCGGGTGGGCGCCGGACGATTGGGACCAGCTCGCCCGAGCGCTTCGGCTCTCGAAGAAGGACCTCACCGACACCGGCCTCGGCTTCGTCAACAAGCGGGGACGGGCCCAGGACTTCTTCCGGGGCCGGGTGTTGTTCCCCATCCACGACCCGGACGGCACGCCGGTGGGGTTCGGGGGTCGCATCATGCCCGGCGCCCAGGGCCCCAAGTACATGAACACGTCGCAGACCAAGTTGTACGACAAGTCACACGTGCTCTTCGCCCTCGACCGCGCCAAGGCGGGCATCGTCCAGGCCGACGAGGTGGTGGTCTGCGAGGGGTACACGGACGTGACCGCCTTCTTCCGGGTCGGTGTGCCGCGGGCGGTCGCCACCTGTGGCACCGCGCTCACCGACGACCACGTCCGTCTGCTGCGTCGCTTCGCCCGACGGATCGTCCTCGCCTTCGACGCCGACGCGGCCGGTCAGGCGGCCGCCGACCGCTTCTACCAGTGGGAGGACACCTTCGATCTCGACGTCGTCGTGGCATCGCTGCCGGACGGCGTCGACCCCGGCGATCTCGCCATGTCCGATCCGGAGGCACTCGCGGCTGCGGTCGCCGATGCTCGTCCGTTCCTCGAGTTCCGGCTCAACCGCATCCTGGATGGGGCCGACCTCACCTCGGCCGAGCATCGGGCGCGAGCGGCCGAGAACGCGCTCGGGGTGATCGTCGAGCATCCCAACGATCTGGTGCGCGACCAGTACCTGATGCAGGTGGCCGATCGGTGCCGGGTCGACGTCGCCCGGTTGCGCGAGCGGCTCCGCTCGGGGAATGTGCGCCGCCGGCCGCCTCCTGACGCCCAGAAGCGCCGGCGCGACCGTGACGCGGATTCCGGTTCGCCCGAACCCGCCGGGGACGGCGATCCCGGACCGGACGATCCCGGCGCGCCGCGCGCCCCGCGGGCGAGTGACCATCGGGCGTCACCGGCGATCGAGGTCCTTCGTCTCGCGGTGAACCGGCCCGAAACGGTGATCGACTGGCTCGATGAACGACTCTTCGACGACCCGCTCCACCAGGAGACGTACCGGGCACTGGTCGACTCCGCCACCATCCACGAGGCCATCGAGTCATCGCCTCCCGACGTTGCTGCCCTGCTGTCCCGGCTGGCGGTGGAGGAACCGGTGGACGACCCGCTCGATCCGGTGCTGCTGCTGGTCCGCGGCTTCGGTCTGCGGGAGCTGTCGATCGAACGGGCGTCGGGAGCCGCGGACCTCGAGATGCTGACCACCCTGGCCCGCATGGTCGATCAGATCGCTCAGGGCGGAGATCGCGGCGCCGCTGCAGCCAGGGACTTGCTAGCCTTTGTCACCCGACAGGGGGCGAGTTCATGACCCAGGTAGCCGAGGAACCAGCTGTTCCCGCCGAGCTGATCGAGCGGCTCGTCGAGGACGCGCGGGAGCGGGGAGAGCTCCACCTCGACGCGGCCATGATGAAGCTCAGCATCGAGTTGACCCCCGATGTGCTCGCCGCGCTCAAGGCGGCGTGTGGCCGGGCCGGGGTCCGCCTCGACGAGGGTGTCGACGACGGCCACGGTCACGACGAGGAGCTGAGCGCGGCCGACGAGCTGGCCCGAGCCCGCAAGCGCCGGGCCGCCATCCGGGCCCTGAAGGCGGTGAAGCCGGCCGCCGGAGGCAGCAGCGACTCGGTGCGCATGTACCTGCGCGAGATCGGCCGAGTGCCGTTGCTGACCGCGTCCGAGGAGGTGTCGATCGCCAAGCGCATCGAAGCCGGCGAGATGGCCAAGGAGCGTCTCGCCGACATCGCGGCCGCCGACGACTTCGGATCGCTGCCCTTCGACGAGCGCCGTCGGCTCCAGCGTGAGGCGAAGGACGGTGACCGCGCCACCGACGAGTTGATCCAGGCCAACCTCCGCCTGGTGGTGTCGATCGCCAAGCGCTACGTCGGCCGGGGCATGCAACTGCTCGACCTGATCCAGGAGGGCAACCTCGGCCTGATGCGGGCCGTGCAGAAGTTCGACTACACGAAGGGCTTCAAGTTCTCCACCTACGCCACGTGGTGGATCCGCCAGGCGATCACCCGGGCCATCGCCGACCAGGCCCGGACGATCCGCATCCCCGTGCACATGGTGGAATCGATCAACAAGGTGCACCGGATCCAGCGGACGATGCTCATGGAGCTCGAACGGGAACCCACGGTCGAGGAGCTGGCCGAACGGGCCGATCTCAGCACCGAGCGGGTGCGGGAGATCCAGCGGATCTCGATGGATCCGCTCTCCCTCGACTCGCCGGTGGGGGAGGAGGACGACTCCAACCTGGCCGACTTCATCAAGGACACCAACGCGGACGCCCCCGCCGACGTCGCCACTCGCAAGCTCTTGAACCAGGCGGTGATCGAGGCGCTGGAGGAGCTCAACGAGCGTGAGCGCGAGGTGATGCGGCTCCGGTTCGGCCTCGAGGACGGTCAACCTCGGACGCTCGAGCAGGTCGGTCAAGCGTTCGGCGTGACCCGTGAACGCATCCGCCAGATCGAATCCAAGACCCTCGCCAAGCTCCGCCATCCCCACCGCTCGCAGAAGCTCCGCGACTACCTCGACGGCTGAGCACGACCTCCATCGAGTGGTTTCCGGAACTCGCCACCCGGGTTGCTATCGTCGGCGATTCCTTCCGGGGTAGCTCAGCTGGCAGAGCAACTGACTGTTAATCAGTGGGTCGTGGGTTCGAGCCCCACCCCCGGAG
>CAVSRP010000036.1:0-9384 GCA_963730345.1 uncultured Acidimicrobiaceae bacterium | reverse complement strand
TGACCTGGTCGGTCGTACCCCCCCTGGGACTCGAACCCAGAACCTGCGGATTAAGAGTCCGACGCTCTAACCAGTTGAGCTAGAGGGGCAGGTGATGACGCCGGACGAGCGGCGTGTTTGGGCGGTCGAATATATCGCCCGCCTGGGTGAAGTCGAGTGGGGTGACCGAGGGGACTTGAACCCCCGACCTCCAGGGCCACAACCTGGCGCTCTAACCGAACTGAGCTACGGCCACCAAGGCTCGTCGATCCTACGCAGTCGGAGCAGGACGGGACGAAACTCGTCGGCCCGAGCGCGGAAGGGGGTTGACGACGCGGCGCGGTCTGTTGCCACTGGCAATACCAGTCTGTTACCGTCAGTAACGCTGCCGATCCCATCGACCGCCCCCGAGGAGCGACACCCGTGGCCACCGAGACCGCACCGCCTGCCGTCACTGCCCCGTCCCCCGAGACCGATGCCGCGTTCCACGCGCTCGTCCGTCGTCTGTCCGACCAGTCCGTGCGCAAGCACTTCGACGCCTACGTCGACGTGCCATGGGACGACCACCCCATCGATCCGGCCGACCCGCGCTGGGAGCTCACCGACACCGACCCCCTGGCCCGGACGGCGTGGTACCGGGCCCTGCCCCAGCCGACCCGGGCCCGCCTGGGCCTGTTCTCCGTCGTTGCCAAGATGAAGACCGGCCTCCAATTCGAGAACGTGCTGGCCCGAGGCATCCTCGAATACGTCGACAGCCTGCCCAACGGCGCCCCCGAGTACCGCTACGCCATGCACGAGCTCATCGAGGAGGGCCAGCACCAGCTGATGTTCCAGGAGTTCGTCAACCGGTCGGGCATCGACGTCGACGGCATGCCGCTCGACGCTCGCATCGGGTCGCGCTTCGTCGTCCTGCTCGGCCGGGTCTTCCCCGAACTGTTCTTCATGTTCGTCCTCGGTGGCGAGGACCCCATCGACCACGTCCAGCGCGAGGCCCTCAAGGCGGGCGACAGCCATCCGCTGCTCGAATCGATCATGCGGATCCACGTCACCGAGGAAGCTCGCCACCTCAGCTTCGCCCGCCACTTCCTCAAGACCCGGGTCGCGAGCATGAGCCGGGCCAAGAAGCTGGCCCTCACCGTCGGCACGCCGCTCATCCTCGGCGAGATGGGCCGGATGATGCTCATGCCGTCCCGGCAGATGATCCGCGAGTTCGAGATCCCCGACACCGTCATCCGCGAGGCCTACCTCGACAATCCTGAGTTCACGGCCGGCGCAGCGACCGCCCTGCGCAAGGTGCGCAAGCTCGCCCGAGAGCTGGGCATCACCGGGCGACTCGGCCGCCAGCTCTGGATCCGGCGCAACATCTGGGCCGACGACTGAGCCGGTAACGTGCCCGGCCTGCCTCCGTAGCTCAACTGGATAGAGCAGGCGGTTTCTACCCGCCAGGTTGTGGGTTCGAGTCCTACCGGAGGCGCGAACCCTCAGGCCCTGCCGGGCCTTCGGGTTCGTTGAGCAGTTCGGCTTTGCCTCACTGCTCTCTGTGGTAGCGACCCCAGCGCCTCACAACTCCCGCTGGAACGGTTGGGGTGGCTGGGCTTCAGGTGACGCGGCCGGGGTCGGGGGGTAGGTGTTGGTGAGCGCCGGCGGCGACGACGTCGCGAAGACGTTCGAGCCCGCTGACCAGCTCGGCGAACGACGTCGACAGCGGACCGGGGCCGAGCCGCACGATGTCGGGCGTTCGGAAGTCGGCCACGACCCCCATTGCCCGAGCGGCCCGGACGATCCGGCTGGCATCGGGATGTCGGAGGGCCACGTGGCCCCCTCGCCGGGCGTCGTCGCGGGGCGAGGCCAGCTCGAACCCGAGCGGGGCGAACCAGGCGTCGTGGGCATCGAGCATCACGTGACCGAGCGCCAGCGACTTGGCGCGGATGACGTCGATGCCCACCTCGGCGACGATGCCGATCCCCTCGGCCGCGACCTCGATGCCGATCATTCCCGGTGTCCCGACCCGCCACGAGCCGACGCCGGCCGCCGGTGTGTACGACGGACCCATGGCGAACTGGTCCCGCGAACCGAACCAACCGTGGATGGGCTGCCGGAGCTCGGCCTGGCGGTCGGTGGCGACGTAGGTGAACGCCGGGGCACCTGGCCCGCCGTGCAGGTACTTGTAGCTGCACCCCACGGCGAGGTCCACGTGATTGGCGTCGAGGCCGATCGGCACCGCCCCCGCCGCGTGCGAGCAGTCCCAGACCACCAGGGCACCGGCATCGTGGGCCGCCTCGGTCAGCACGCCGATGTCGGTCACCGCCGCGGTGACGAAATCGACGACCGATCCGACGAGGACGGCGACGTCGTCCCCCAGGCTCGAGAGTACGTCGGCGGCCGACATCGACGACACCCATCGCACCGTTCGGCCACGCGCCTCCGCCAGTCCGTCGACCACGTAGCGATCAGTGGGGAAGTCCGACCGAGCGGCCACCACGACGGGGCGGTCGGGTCGGGCCGAGAGCGCGGCATCCACCGCCTGGTAGAGGGCCACCGTGGTCGACTCGCCGATGAGGACCTGCCCGGGCGCGGCGCCCAACACGGGGGAGAGGAGGTCGCCGACGGCCAGGGGTCGGTCGATCCAGCGCTCCCACGACACGACGAGGTGCTCGGACCATTCGTCGAGCACCCGGGCGGCCGCGTCCCGGACCGCCCGCGGCGGGCGGCCCAGACTGTTGCCGTCGAGGTAGCAGAGCTCGGGATCGGGGATCTCGAATCGTGATCGGGCCGCGGCGATCGGGTCGGCGGCATCGGCCGCGGACGCGGCGGCGAGGCTGGGCCCGCCGGCCACCGGATCAGCCGGCGCTCGGGCGTCGGTGGGTGGCCAGGCCGAGACCGCCCAGCACGAGGCCGGCGAGCAGCATCGACTCCCCGCCGGTCTTGGCCAAACCGTCGGACGTGTCCGATCCCTGCGCTGTGCCGCTGGCCCCGAGCCCGGAACCGGGGCCGGTGGCGGTGGACGCCTCCGGAGGCACAGCCGATGTCGTCGCGCTCGACCTCGCGGTGGTCGAGGTCGTCGTCGGGGCGGCAGTCGTCGAGGTGGCAGTCGTCGAGCTGTCAGCGACGGTGGTGGACGTCTCCGTGGTGGACGTCCCGGTCGTGGGCGCGGCCGACTCGTCGCCGTTGCCGCCGAGCGAGCCGGGCTGGGCCACCGCCAGGCCGATGCCGGCGGCCATCACGAGGAGTGCGGCAGCGAGCAGGAGCTTGGACAAATGGGACAAGGAGGTGATCGGTTCCTGGGGAGTTGACGCGAGAGCGTTGGAGCGGGTGACGGGAATCGAACCCGCATGACCAGCTTGGAAGGCTGGGGCTCTACCATTGAGCTACACCCGCGGGACGACGGAGCAGACCGTAGCAACGGTGACCACCCTCCTTCGTCATTCGGGCGCCGGACGTGACCAGTGACACCTACCCCAGGCGCCGTCAGGAACCGTCCCCGGTGAGGCCGGGAATCCCCGACAACCGGGGAGCGAGGCATCGCCACGACCGCTCACGCCAGCAGCCCCGCCAGACCCCGGTGCAGTAGGCGACGTCGTCGACGAGGCTGGCTGCCGTCCAGCGGATTGGGTCGAGGTCGGGGTGGACCTCGCGCCAGGCCAGCACGGCCGGCACCACCATGGCGGCCACCGTTGCCTTGCGAATCCGCCGGGATCGCACGCCGGCCACGAGCGCGAGGGGCAACCATGCCCGCACCGTGGCGTGGGCCAGCCACCGACCGGCCCAGAGGTTGCCGAGGCCGCCGAGTCGCATCGCTTCCGCCACCGGTCGGTCGACCCGGTCGCGCAGCTTGGGGACGAGCGCGGCGGTGGTGCCTGCGGCCGTGGCCGTGCCGGCGACCACGCCGGGCCAGCCGGCGACGACGGGCAGCGTCCAGGCGACGACGCTCCAGACGTTCAGCTCGACGGGCGGCACCGCGCCCGGGTGGCGGTGGTCGAGGGCGGCCGCTGACGTCCCGTACGTCGCCCGCTGTTGGGCGAGCGCGGTCCAGGTCGGCCGGTTCCGGTGGGTGACCACCGCGGCGGAGACGTAGCGAACGGTGTGACCCGCCTCGACGGTTCGCCACACCAGATCGACGTCCTCGCCGACGCGGAGTGACTCGTCGAATCCTCCGGTCGCCTCCAAGACCGAGCGCCGGTAGGCGATGGCGGCCGTGGGCACGTAGCTGACCCGGCTGTGCGGTGCCACCCGCGCCTCGAGCGGCCCCAGATCGAGCGGCGAGCGATGCTCCTCGAAACGGTCGAGCACCGAGTCCGACACCCGGCGTCCCTTGATCCGGGGCGCGGCCGCCCCCACCCGGGGGTCGACGAAGTGATCGATCACCGAGTCGAACCAGCCCGCGGTGGGCGTCACGTCGGCGTCGATGAACATCACGATCTCCGCATCGGTGGCGGCCCAGCCGGTGTTCCGGGCGGCTGCCGGTCCGCGCGGTGAGTCGTGACGCACCACGACGGCACGACCGGCCACCGCATCGGCCACCGCCCCGGCATCCGTCGAGCCGTCGTCGACCACCACCACGGCCGGTGCACCACCAGCCTCGAGCCGGTCGAGCAGCGTCCGCAGGTCGTCGGCATGGTCCCGGACCGGGATGACGACGGCCACGGGCAGCTCCGGGTGGGAGAGCGGGACCGGATGGGCCAGCCCGGCGTCCAGCAACCGTCGGGCCAGCCGCTGGCGGACAGGTCGTGCCCCCACCGGCGAACCGGTGGCGAGGTCGTCGACCACCCGAGCACCGGCGTCGGAGAGGCGAAGGAGCCGGAGGGGTGAGCCGCCGAGCAGCGTCCGCCCGCGGTCGCTGCGCCGAGTGTCGGCGTCGAGACGCAGTGCGATAGATTCCCAGAACCTCTCGGTCACGTTCCTCCTCGTGGGCGCCGGTGGACGGTGCCCCGGAGCGGAGTCCGAGAGGGTAACCCCACCCCGATCGCACCCCTGCCGTCAACGTCGGAGGA
Source organism: uncultured Acidimicrobiaceae bacterium (assembly GCA_963730345.1). Classification (GTDB taxonomy): domain Bacteria; phylum Actinomycetota; class Acidimicrobiia; order Acidimicrobiales; family Salinilacustritrichaceae; genus Salinilacustrithrix. The sequence goes on along the minus strand of CAVSRP010000036.1, from coordinate 4,414 downwards.
ACGACATGACCGTCACCGAGTCCACCCACGACACCGTCCCGGGTCTCGATGCACCGGCCCAGCCGGGGGACCCCGACACCGACGCGGTCGAGGTCCATGACGAGCTGGTCGACGACGAGGTACTGGTCGAGGAGATCTCCATCGACGGGATGTGCGGCGTCTACTAGGCGTGTTCGACCCCGACGCCCACTACCGCCTGAGTCCGAGGGTCGGGCTCCGTCCCGAACCCTTCGGCGCGCTGGCCTACCACTTCGACACCCGGCGCCTCGTCTTCCTCAAGTCGCCCGACCTGGTGGATCTCGTCCACGCGCTGGATGCCCACCCCAGCGCGGGCGCGGCCGTCGACGCGGTGATCGCCCCGCCCCCGGCCCGGCGACCCGTGTACCTCGACGCCCTCGCATCCCTGTGCGACTCCGGTGTCGTCGAGCCCGCCCTGGAGCCCTCGCCGTGACCGTCACCAGCCCCACCCCCGGTACGCCTCCACTCGTCGAGCAGCTCAAGGCCGGCCTCGATGCCCCCATCTGCCTCACCTGGGAGCTCACCTACGCCTGCAACCTGGCCTGCGTGCACTGCCTGTCCAGCTCCGGTCGTCGAGACCCCGACGAGCTCACCACCGCGGAGGCGCTGTCCGTCGTCGACCAGTTGGCGGCCCTCCAGGTCTTCTACGTCAACATCGGTGGCGGCGAGCCCATGCTCCGCAAGGACTTCTTCGACATCGTCGAGTACTCCGTCGACCACCACGTCGGCGTGAAGTTCTCCACCAACGGCACCTACCTCGACGCCACCGCCGCTCGCCGACTGGCGGCCATGCCCTACCTCGACGTCCAGATCAGCCTCGATGGCATGGACCCGGCCACCAACGACGCGGTGCGGGGCGAGGGCTCCTGGGCCGCCGCCCGCCGGGCGATGGACCACCTCGCGGCTGCCGACTTCGGCGGGTTCAAGATCTCCATCGTGTGCACCCGCCACAACGTCGACCAGCTCGACCAGTACAAGGCGATGGCCGACGACTACGGCGCCCAACTGCGCATCACCCGACTACGGCCGTCCGGTCGCGGGGTCGACAGCTACCAGGACCTCCGGATGACCAACGACCAGCAGCGCCAGGTGTTCCGCTGGATCCTCGACCATCCCGACGTCCTCACCGGCGACTCGTTCTTCCACCTCAACGCGCTCGGTGCCAGCACCGGGGAGAGCCTGCCCGGCCTGAACATGTGTGGGGCGGGACGCATCGTCTGCCTCATCGACCCCGTCGGCGACGTCTATGCCTGCCCCTTCGTCATCCACGACGAGTTCCGCGCCGGAAACGTCCGCGACCAGGGCGGGTTCGCGTCGGTGTGGCGTCACTCCGAGCTGTTCAACGAGCTGCGCCAGCCACAGAGTGCCGGCGCCTGCGCGTCGTGCGGCAGCTTCGACGCCTGCCAGGGCGGCTGCATGGCCACCAAGTTCTTCACCGGCCTCGACCTCGACGGACCCGATCCCGATTGCGTGCACGGCCACGCCGACGAGGCCCTCGCTGCCGTCGCCGGCGACGTGCCCGGTCCATCCCAGGACCACAGCCGGCCCGGCGCCACCGTCCCGGTGGCGCTCGTTCGCAAGCATCGAGAGGGGCGGATCGCCTGACCGTGGCTGGTGCAATGGCGGTAGATCGGGGTCCCACGTTCTTCTTCATCCACGTCATGAAGACGGGCGGGACCACGTTCGGCCAACACATCAAGGCGAACTTTCCCCCGCAGCTCCGGTATCCCGTTGCACCGGAAGGAGCACCGAGACGGGCCGAGTACACCATGATCGACTCGCTCCGGGAGTTCGCGCGCGCCACAGATCAGGTGAGCTCGATCCGCATGTTCAGCGGCCACTTCCCTTTCGTGGCCACCACGCTGGTCGATCCCGACGTGCGCCTCACGATGCTTCGCGATCCTGTCGCCCGCACCATGTCGGCTCTTCGCCACCTCAAGCGATACGTGCCGAGACACGCTGACCGCTCGCTCGAGGAGATCTACGAGGACGAGTGGTCGTTCCCGATGATGTTGCATGACTACCAGGTGAAGCAGTTCGCGATGACGGCGGATGACCGGCTTGAGAGCCACATGGACGTGATCGACATCGACGAGGGCCGGCTGCGGACCGCGATCGGCAACCTCGAGCGGATCGACGTGCTCGGCCTCGCCGAGCGATACTCGGACTTCGTCGACGCCGTGCAGCGCCGGTACGGCTGGCGCATCAACGCCATGAACGACCGGCGCGTGAGCACCGAAGACTGGGCCCTTCCCTCGGGCTTCGAGCGCCGGATCGCCGATGACAATCCCGCCGACATGGAGTTCTACGCCCATGCCCTGAGGATCCACGGTCGCCGCTGAACGCCCGCCCTCGAGGATACGTCTAGATGACTCGCACCGCGTTCGAGAAGCCGCCGGGCACGACGATGTCGCGGGACGAGAACTCGGCAAGGGAGGACTTGCCAAGGCCGAGCATCGCCGAGTCGATACCGTTGCGGAGCACGTCGAGCACGTTCTCGACTCCGGCCTGACCGCCAACGGCGAGCGCCCACAGCGACGCCCGGCCGATCATCACCGCCCGCGCGCCCAGCGCCACCGCCTTGACCACGTCGCTGCCCCGGCGGATGCCGCCGTCCATCACGACCTCGATGCGGTCACCGACGGCATCGGCGATCACCGGCAGGGCGCGGATGGTGGCCGGGGTGGTGTCGAGGTTGTTGCCACCGTGGTTTGACACGCTGATGGCGCTGTAGCCGGCGTCGACCGCACGTTCGGCATCGGCCACCCGCATGATGCCCTTGAGCATGAAGGGCCCGTCCCACTGCTCGCGCAACCACCGCAGGTCGTCCCACGACGGCGGCGGTGTGCCCATCCACTGCCCGTAGGCCTCGAAGAAGCCGGGCGGTTGCTCGCCCTCGAGCACCATGTTGGGGACGTGGAGATCAGGAAGTCGGCGATGGGTGACCACCTCTTTGCCGTACCGCCACGAGTACACCGGCCGGGTCAGCAGCTCCGGCGCGTGCTTCACCGACGTGCGCAGGTCGAGTTGTTCGGGGATGTCGGGGCTGCCCCAGTCGCGGCCGTGCGAGAACGACCAGTCGAGGGTCACGATCAACCCGGGTACGCCCGCCCGCTTGGCGCGGTCGATGCGGGCAGTCATCTGCTCACGGGTACCGCACCAGTAGATCTGGAAGAACGTCTGGGGGTTCTCGGCCATGACGGCCTCGACCGCGGTGGAGCCGAAGTTGGACAGACCGAGCGCCGTGCCGCGTGCCGCTGCGGCCCGGGCGATGCCGATCTCGGCGAGGGGATGGACCATCTGCACGCCGGTGGGGGAGATGACCACCGGCATCGAGATCGGCTGACCCATCACGGTCGTGGACTGGTCGCGTTCGGCGGGCTTGTCGGCCACGGTGGGGACGAAACCCAACTCCCGGAACGCCCGGACGTTGTCGGCGAGCGTCTCGCCCGCCTCCGACCCGGCTTTCAGAGCCGCGAACACCGATCGGGGGAGGGTCTTCTCGGCGCGTTGCCGGGCGATTTCGACGGTTTCGAACCACTTGTGAGCCATCGGTGCACCTCGTGCCGGATCGGGAACGGTCATGGTAGGCATGGCCAGCCCCTCAGGAAGGAAGTCGATGCCGGCGCGAGACGGTGATCAGGAACTCGGTCGGGCCACGTGGACCGACGTCGCGGCGCGGCCGGGGCGCATCCTGTTGGTCCCCGTCGGCAGCTGCGAGCAGCACGGCCCCCACCTCCCGCTGGACACCGACACCCGGATCGCGGCGGCCGTGGCACGGGGCGTGGCCGCTCGTCGCGACGACGCCACGGTCGCGCCCGCGGTCGCCTACGGAGCGTCGGGCGAGCACCAGTCGTTCGCAGGCACGCTGTCGATCGGCACCGACGCCCTCACGGCCGTGCTCGTCGAGCTGGGTCGGTCCGCGTTCCCGGATCCGGCGACGCCTCACCACGCGGTCATGGTGTTCGTGAACGGACACGGCGGGAACCGGGCCGCCGTGCGCCGCGCCACCGAGGTGTTGGTGGGCGAGGGGCGCCCGGTCGGCTCATGGGCTCCCGCGATCCCTGGTGGTGACGCCCATGCCGGACGCACCGAGACCGCACTGCTGTTGGCCATCACTCCCGAGCTGGTGGGGCCCGAACGCCCGGCTGGTGCTTCCGAGCCCCTCGACGAGCTGGCCGACGCCCTCCGGTCGGGTGGCATCGGGGCGGTGTCCGCCAACGGGGTGCTGGGCGACGCCACCGGCGCCACCGCGGCCGAGGGCGGAGCCGTGCTGGAGGCGCTGGTCGACGATTGCGACGAGCTCGTTGGCGTCATCCTCGACCCCCGCGGGCCGTCTTGACCGGTCAGTCAGGTCCGGTATGACAACCGATCGTCATGGGCCTAGGTTGGCGCG
>CAVSRP010000035.1:0-169358 GCA_963730345.1 uncultured Acidimicrobiaceae bacterium | reverse complement strand
CCCGGTAGGCCTCGAGCTTGGCCCGCACCTGGTCGGGGTCACCGACGATGGCCGCGCCCGCACCCGACCGGGGCGCGGCCGATGCCCGTCCACAGGTTCGCTTCGGCGAAGCCGTCGGCGTCGGCCGTCTCGGCGTAGCTCCGACTGGCGCGCCACCCCGGCCGACGTGGCGTCGAGCGACCGGCTGCGGATCGCAACACCGGCCTCGTCATCGAGCGCGGACACCAGCCGCCGGGCCGCCTCCCTCGCCGCAGTCTCGGTGTCGTGCACGATGACGTGGGTGCGGAGCCCGTAGCGCAGCACCCGACCCTGCGCCGCAGCCAGCTCCGACATCTCGTCGACGGTGGCGGCCACCGCCGCGACCCGTGTCGGGCCAGGTCAGGAAGACGTCGGCCTGCTCGGCGGCCGTCCGCTTGGCCTCGGGAGAGAACCCACCGAAGTAGAACGGCGGGCAGGCACCGGTGGTGGTGGCGATGCGAGGCGGATCGAGCGTCAGGTCGACGAACTCGCCGTGGAAGTCGACGGACTCGCCGTTCAGGAGCCGGCGGAGCGTCTGCATGTGTTCACGGGTCCGCTGGTAGCGGGGCCCGCTGGGCAACGTCTCGCCGGGAAGGTCGGAACTGATGATGTTGATCGTGAGCCGGTCGTCGAGGAGGTGGTCGAGGGTGGCGAGTTGGCGGGCGAGCTGGGGCACGACGAGCTCACCGCAGCGGACGGCAACCAGCAGGCGGAGCTGCTCGAGCTGGGCGCCACCGCACCGGCGAAGGCCACCGAATCGATGCCGAGGGCGTAGCCCGAGGCAACAACAGGTTGTCGTAGCCATGACGATCGGCGGCCAAGGCGATGTCGCGGCATGCGGCCATGACGATTCCAGTGCCGAGTCGGGGACGCCGAGGAACTCGTAGTCGTCGTCGCACAACGCGCCGAACAGGCGATCTCGGGAACGTGGGGGCGACGGGTGCCGGCCGGGGTCACGGCAGCGGCACGCCTTCAGAGGCGACGACGAGCCGGTAGAGGTCGGCGCGGTCGAGGGCGACGGAGCAGGCCCGGGCCGCGGTGGCCAGCCGCTCGGGACGCTGGGTACCGACAACAGCGATGGGGCGCGACGGGTGGGCGAGGACGAACGCGAGCGCCACGTCGGCACGGTCAGCGTCCTCCCGCGCGGCCAGCTCGTCGAGCACCTGCAGGACTTCGGGACGCACCCCGGCACCGGTGGCGAGCCGCCCGCCGGCGAGCGGCGACCACGCCAGGGGCTGCGTGCCCACCGCCATGCAGTGGTCGAGGACACCGTCGCGGATCGGGTCGAGGTGCAGCACCGACAGCTCGGGCTGCGAGGTGGCGAGCGGCTCGCCGAGATGAGCCTCGAGCGCCCGGTGCTGCTCGACGGTGTGGTTCGAGACCCCGATGGCGCGGATCTTGCCCTCCTGTCGGAGGGCAAGGAGCGTCTCGGCCACGTCCGCCGGGTGGGCGAACAGGTCGGGGCGGTGCACCTGGTACAGGTCGACGGTCTCGACACGGAGTCGGCGCAGGGACTCCTCGCACGCTCGTCGCAACGCCGCGGACGAGGAATCGTACGGCATCGGAGGGGCGATGCCGCCCTTGGTCGCCAGCACCATCCGATCGCGCAGGCCAGGGGAATGGTCGAGCACCTCGCCGAGCAGCCGCTCGTTCTCGCCGAACCCGGACCCTCCCCAGTCGAGGCCGTAGACGTCAGCCGTGTCAACAAGGGTCATGCCCCCGTCGAGCGCGGCCTCGAGAACGGACTGGGCGTGGCCGACATCGTCGTGCACGAAGCGCCAGCACCCGAACGCGAGCGGACCGACCGGCGAGTCGAGTCCGGGGATGGACCGGGGAGACCCGTCAACCAGGGAATCCATGGTCAGTAGGGTCGCACAGATGGTGGAGCCTCTTCGGTACGGCATCGTCGGAACGGGGTTGATGGGCATCGAGCACCTGTTGAACCTGGCCCACGTGCCGGGCGCCGAGGTCACGGCCATCGCCGACCCGCACGAGGGATCGCGGAACTGGGCTCGTGAGGCGGCGCCGGAGGGCCTGCGGTTCGAGGCCTTCGAGGATCATCGTGAGCTGGTCGACAGCGGCCTGTGCGACGCGGTGATCGTCGCCACCCCGAACATGACCCATCACGACGTGCTGCTCGACCTGTTGCCGACCGACCTGCACCTGCTGGTCGAGAAGCCGTTGTGCACGACGATCGAGGACTGCCGCGACGTGCTGGCCGCCGCCGACGGCCGCCGGGCCGTCACCTGGGTGGGCCTGGAGTATCGCTACATGCCGCCGGTGACGCGGTTGATCCGCGCCGTCCACGCCGGCGAAATCGGTCGCCTCCGCATGATCGCCGTCCGCGAGCACCGCTATCCGTTCCTGCGCAAGATCGGCGACTGGAACCGCTTCAACCGGAACACGGGCGGGACGCTGGTCGAGAAGTGCTGCCACTTCTTCGACTTGATGAATCACATCGCCGGGGCCCGTCCCGTCCGGGTCGTGGCCAGCGGCGCCCAGGACGTCAACCACCTCGACGAGCGCTACGACGGCCAGCGGCCCGACATCCTCGACAACGCCTTCGTCGTCGTCGACTACGACAACGGCGTGCGCGCCTCGCTGGATCTGTGCATGTTCGCCGAGGGGTCGACCAACTCCGAGGAACTCAGCGTGGTCGGCGACGCCGGCAAGGCCGAGGCGTTCCTCCCGTCGAAGGAGTTCCGCCTCGGCGCTCGCACGGGCGGCCGCGACGAGGTCGCCACCACCGTCGTCACCGACGACAGCGTCCGCTGGGAGGGCTTCCACCACGGCTCCAGCTACCTCGAGCACCTCGACTTCCTCGACACCTGCCGCCGTGGATCGTCACCTGCGGTCAGCCTCGAGGACGGGCTGTGGAGCGTGGCCGTCGGCGTCGCCGCTCACACGGCGATCGACGAGCAGCGGGCGGTCGAGCTCGGCGAGCTGACATGACGGGCCTCGACCCGATCGAGGGTCCCGGGGACGACCTGCGGACGAGGCTGGACGCGTTCGTCGGCCGGGCGATGGGATCGGGCACACCCGCGGTGGCCCCCGATCCGGTGAACGAACCGATGATCCGGCACTGGTGCGCCGCCCTCGGGGACGACAACCCGATCTACATCGATCCCGAGGTCGCGGCGACGACGCGATGGAACGGCATCGTCGCTCCTCCCCTCATGCTCCAGACCTGGACGATGGCCACGCCCGAGATCGACGGCATCGCCGAGCGAGGCGGCTCACCGGTCGCGTCGGACGAGAGCGCCGGGCCGATCACTCTCCTCGACGAGGCGGGCTATGTGGCCACGCTCGCGGCCAACTCGGAGTTCGAGATCGACCGGTACCTGCGCCCCGGCGAGCAACTCACGTCGTCGACCGTGATCGAGGCCATCTCCGACGAGAAGCAGACCCGCATCGGACCCGGCTTCTTCATCACGTGGATCACCACGTATCGCGCCGCTGCGGGTGAGGTCGTCGGACGCCAGCTGTTCCGGATCCTCAAGTTCAAACCGGAGGTCGGCTGATGGTCGCCCGGATCGCGCCGGCGATGTCACCGGACACGCAGTTCTTCTGGGATGGGCTGGCGGCGCACCGGTTCCTGGTCCAGCGCTGCGCGAACTGCAGCGCGTTGCGCTTCCCGCCCCGTCCGATGTGCCCACGCTGCAACTCGCTGACGTGGGAACCACTCGAGTGTTCCGGCCGCGGCGAGGTGTACAGCTTCGTGATGCCGAAGCACCCACCGTTCCCCTTCTTCGACGACGACTACATCGTTGCGCTCGTCGAGCTCGAGGAGGGCGTCCGGGTGATCACGAACCTCGTCGGCACGTCACCGGACGACGCGTCCATCGGGATGCCGGTCGCCGTCGAGTACGCGGAGTTCGACGGTGGACTGGTCCTCCACCAGTTCCGACCGACGGAGTCGCCATGACCACGACATCGAGGTCCTTCGCCGCCATCACCGTGGGCGAAGAGGTGACGCCGCTGACCATTCCGCTGACGACGACCCGGATCGTCGCCGCGGCCATCGCATCGCGCGACTTCATGCCCGTCCACCACGACCGGGACTACGCGCGGAGTCAGGGGGCGCCGGACATCTTCCCGAACATCCTCTCCGACACCGGCTGGGCCAGCCGGTTCCTCACCGACTGGGCCGGACCCGAGGCGATGGTGCGCAAGATCGCCATCCGGCTCGGCATCCCCGTCCATCCGGGCATGGACCTGCACTACTCGGGCACGGTCACCACCACCCGCATCGAGGGCGGCGAGGGCATCGTCGAGATCGACTTCCGGGCGAGCGTCGAGACCGGCGACCATGTCACGGGCACCGCGATCCTCAGCCTCCCGCTGGAGGAGGGCCCGTGACCCTGCGCGACGAGGCCGCGATCGTCGGGATCGGCCAGACCGAGTTCTCGAAGCAGTCGGGTCGCACCGAGCTCCAGCTCGCCTGCGAGTCGGTGAAGGCGGCGCTCGACGACGCCGGCCTCGCTGCCGCGGAGGTCGACGGGCTCGTCACCTTCGAGATGGACAGCAGCGGCGAGATGGAGATCGCCCGCAACCTCGGGATGGCCGACATCTCGTTCTTCGCCCGCGTGCCCTACGGCGGCGGAGCCGCCTGCGCCACCGTCATGCAGGCCGCCATGGCGGTTGCCACCGGCGTCGCCGAGGTCGTCGTGGTCTATCGGGCGTTCAACGAGCGCTCCGGCATGCGCTACGGCACGGCCAGCGCGTCGGCGAGTGGCGACGGCATGCCCCTGTGGTTGTCGTGGTACGCGCCGTTCGGGCTCGTCAGCCCGGCGGCGTGGACGGCCATCCACGCCCGTCGCTACATGGAGTCCTACGGCGTCACCAACGAGCACTTCGGCGCGATCGCCGTCGTCGACCGCACGCACGCGGCCACCAACCCCGATGCCTGGTTCCACGAGCGCCCCATCACCATCGAGGACCACCAGGCCTCGCGCTGGATCGTCGAACCCGTGCTCCGCCTGCTCGACTGCTGCCAGGAGTCCGACGGAGGCGTCGCCATCGTCGTCACGTCGGCGGAGCGGGCGCGCGACCTCCGCCAGCCGCCGGCGATCATCGTCGCTGCCGCCCAGGGTGCGGCACCCGACGGCGAGATGATGACGAGCTACTACCGCGACGACATCACCGGCTTGCCCGAGATGGGTGTGGTCGCCCGCCGGCTGTGGCGGCAGTCCGGGCTCGAACCGGCCGACATCCAGACCGCGTTCCTCTACGACCACTTCACCCCGTTCGTGCTCGTGCAGCTCGAGGAGCTCGGTTTCTGCGCGCGGGGCGAGGCCAAGGACTTCGCCACCGTCGAGAACCTCTCGATCGGGGGCACGCTCCCGATCAACACCAGCGGTGGGCTGCTCGGCGAGGCCTACATCCACGGCATGAACGGCATCACCGAGTGCGTGCGCCAGATCCGGGGCACGTCGGTGAACCAGGTCGCCGACGTGCAACACGTCCTCGCCACGGCGGGGACGGGCGTGCCGACCAGCGGGCTCATCCTCGGCGCGGCGCACTGAGCGGCGCGATGGTGATCGGGACGCCGGCAGCCGTCGCCGCGTCGTGCCGGTGCAGCCGTTGTCACCCGTCCATGGGCTCGAGCACGAACAGTGGGATCTGCCGGTCGGTCGCGGCCTGGTAGCTGTCGTAGGCGGGCCAGACGTCGGTGGCCCGCTTCCACCATGTCGCCTTCTCGTCACCGGTGGCCTCGTGGGCCGAGTAGTCGCGGACGACACCGCCGTCCTGCAGGCGGGCGATCGGGTTGGCGCGGACGTTGTGGACCCACTGCGGGTTTGTCGGCGCGCCGCCTTGGGAGCCGATCACGGCATAGCGCCCCTCGTCGTCGGCGACCCGGACCAGGGGCGTCTTGCGGACCTTCCCGGACCTGGCTCCCACCGTCCAGAGGATGATCCACTCGTCGCCGACGATCTCGCTCGGCTCGGCGCCGTCCGTGCGCTCGTAGCGTTCGACCTCCTGGGCGATCGGTTCCCAGGGACTGGGTTCGTAGTCGGCATCGAATGCGGACATGGTCGGCTCCTCCCGGTGCGGCCTATCGCACCTTGTAGTCGGCGAGGTCGGTGTGGCTGGTCCACGACCAGTAGTCGACGAGTCGCCACGGGCTGAGGCCGTGGATCTCGCCGTGGACATTCTTGTAGAAGGAGTGCTCGATCGGCGGCTGGGACCAGACGAGCGTCTGGAGCTCGGCTTGGGACCGGGCGTGCCAGTCGTCGTATCGCTCCTGGAGCGGCTCGATGGCACGGAGGCCGCGGTCGATGATCTGGTCCAGGGCGTCGCTGATGTAGCGCATCTGGCATTCGGAGTGCAGGATCAGGCTGCTGCCGCCGTGGGCGAAATTGTGCCGGGGCCGTACAGAAGCGGAGCCGCCGCCCGTCTGGGGCGAAGTAGTCGCGTCGAACCTCAGTGCTCTACATGGCGTATACTGGGATGTATGACGACGCCGGTGCCGACTCGATTCTCCGATGCCGAGCTGGCCCTCATCGACGAGCTCGTCGACGCGGGCGTCGGGGAGAGCCGGTCCGCGGTCATCCGCCAGGGTGTCCACCATCTCGCAGATGCGGTTCGCCGTGCCAACGTCGGCGCCGCCATCGCACAGTCGTACCTCGACCTGCCCCAGACCAGCGAGGACGATGACCTCGCCATGGCAAGTGCGATCGCGATCACCGAGGCTGAGCCTTGGTAGCCCAGGCCGAACTCTGGCTGATGGAGACGCCGAACCAGAAGCGGCGACCCGTCCTTGTCATCTCCCGCGACGAGGTGATCCCGGTCCTCAACAACGTGGTGGTCGCGCCGGTGACGAGCACCGTCCGAAGCATCCCGACCTGCATCCCAGTGGGCGTCGACGAGGGCATCGATCACGACAGCGTCGCCACGTTCGACTACCTCGCTGCGGTTCCCAAGTCGGTGCTCACCACGAGGCTCGGTTCACTCGGCGTCGATGGGCGACTCCAGATCTGTCGTGCGCTCGAAGCGATGGCGAACTGCTGAACCACTGGACCTCGGGCGATCGGACCGGCTACGAGCATCCTCGAGTGCTGGTCGGGGCGCGCAAGACCATCACCGGAGTAGCCATCCCGAGGGTGCCGTAGACGGCGGTGATTTGAGGTGCCCCAGGACGTTGGCCGCCGAAACGGGACCGTAGGGTCAATACGCGATGTCCGTCGTTCGTTCGCTCTTGCTGTTCGCTCTCGCCGCGTTGGCTGAGATCGGTGGGGCGTGGCTGGTGTGGCAGGGGGTGCGGGAGCATCGGGGCGTGGCCTTCGTCGGCGCCGGTGTCGTCGCGCTCGGCGCGTACGGGTTCGTGGCCACGCTCCAGGACGACCCCAACTTCGGGCGGATCCTGGCCGCCTACGGCGGGATCTTCGTCGCCGGTTCGCTCGCCTGGGGCGTGGTTGTCGACGGGTTCCGCCCCGACCGCTACGACCTCATCGGCGCAGCGACCTGCCTTGTCGGGGTGGCGGTGATCATGTACGCGCCCCGCTGAACGCCTTGACCTTCAACTCAGATCGAAGGTTTACCGTGGACTGCATGAGCACGTACACCATCGGCCAGGTCGCCGAGCGCACTGGCTTTTCGACCTCCGCGCTGCGCTTCTACGAACAACACGGCCTCCTCGAGCCGACCGGGCGCAGCGATGCCGGCTACCGGCGCTACGACGACACCTCGCTCGCCCGCCTCGGTTTCATCGATCGGGCCAAGCAACTCGGCTGCACGCTCGACGAGATCACCGACCTCGCCGAGCTGTGGGAGGCCGACGACTGCGGACCTGTGCAGGCCCGCCTGCACGAGCTCGTCACGGCCAGGATCGCCGACGCCCAGCGGCGCAGCAGCGAACTCGTTGCGTTCACGGCACAGCTGCAGACCGCAGCGGCCCATCTCGGCGGCGACCCGACCGACGGGCCCTGTAGCGCCCAATGCGCGTGCCTCGCCGACCCTCCCGATTCTGGAGACGAGACGACCCCGGTCGTGCTCGGCCAACGCGCGGACCCGGCCATCGCCTGCACGCTTCCCGCCTCCGAGATGCCTGATCGCATGGATGACTGGCAGACCGTCCTGGCCCATGTCACCCGTCGGGAGCAGACATCGGACCGAGGGCTGCGGCTGTCGCTCGACGCCCAGGTGCCGCTCGACGAGCTGGCACACCTCGCGGCGGCGGAGCAGGGGTGCTGCGCGTTCTTCGCCTTCACCATCACCGTCGACCAACGCGGCACCGCTCTCGAGGTGCGAGCACCCGACGACGCCGCCGACCTGGTCACCGCCGTGTTCGGAGCGGCATGAGCCGCCGGGGCAAGCTCGGCTTCGCTGCCGCCGCTTGTGTCGCCTGCTGCGCCGGCCCGGTCCTCACCGCCATCGGCGGCATCGCCGCACTGGGGGCGATCGGCACGTTGGCGTTCGGTGTCGTCGCCCTCATCGCCACCGGGGTCGCCATCGCCTCGGTGATGGCCCTCCGGCGTCGATTCCTCTCGAGGGACCCCGACGACGCGTCTGTCGAGCTTAGTCCCATGCGCCGCACGTGAGCCGCGGCCACACCTGACTCTCGGTCGGCGCGGGCGGTCCTGGCATCCGGCGGGAACCGACCGCTCGAGGCCGAACGCTCGGCGAAGAGGTATCGACAACGACGAAGGCCCAGGTCGCTGACCTGGGCCTTCACTCAATGGTGGCGGGGGGAGGATTTGAACCTCCGACCTTCGGGTTATGAGCCCGACGAGCTACCAGACTGCTCCACCCCGCGGCGGATGGATGAATGTACCGCCGGGCCCCGGTGTGCGACAACCTCGCCGGCTCACTCGTCGAGGTAGTCGTCCAGGAAGGCGTCGAGGGCGGCCTCGTCGTCGAGGTCGATGCCGGCCTCGACCGCCTGCTCGAGGATGGCGACTCGTCCGCCTTCGCCCGAACCGCCATCGGCCGGTATCGCATCGAGCACCGCGAGGGCGTCGGCCAGGTAGCGGTCACCCCAGCCCTGTTGGGCGTGGGCCCACGGGATGAAGTCCCGCAACACGTCGGGGAGGGCGGCGATCTCGTCCGGCCCGTGGAGCGACAGCGGGAGCCAGCCGGCGACGACCAGGTGGGTGACCACCGGCGACCACCGCAACGGATCGCCGCCGAGGGTGTCGGTCACGAACTCCACCGCGTCGAGCAGCACCTCACGGCGGCCGCCGTGGTCCGCGCCGGCGGGGCTGGCCAGGAAGCGGCCGACCACGTCGGCCTGCTCGGCTTCGGTGGCCGGTGTGGCCGGTTCGAGCACCGAACCGCCGGGCGGCAACTTGGCCACATAGTGCTCGACGATGGTGAACAGGGCGGCGAACTGCTCGGCCACCGGGGCCAGCTCCCCCACCTCGAACAGCTTGTCGATCGCCTCGTCGATCGTGGCCGCCGCCGTCGCGGCGTCGATGGACGTCACGGTCATGCCGGGCTCGTCGGCCGACATCCGCAGGAACGCCTCGGCATCGTCGTGGACGAGCAGGTCCTTGGCCATGCCGTCGAGGTTGCCGTCGACGTAGACCGCGAGCACGTGGTCCTTGTCGGCACCGGGATGCCGGGCGGTGATCACCACGTCGTAACCGTCGCCGAGATCGTGGGTCACCAGGTGGGTACCGGTGACGTCCGCCTGGCCCACCGGCCACGCCCAGGCCGGAGTCGACGGGAGGGAGCTGGCCACCAGACGCTCGTGCAACGGCCACTGCAGGTAGCCGAGTCCGAAGGCGTCGATCACCCAGCAGAAGTCGATCAGCACCCGCGGCGGTCGCGCCTCGAGGTGGTGGAGGCAGACCTCGACCAGCCCGTTGAGCAACTCCTCGTGATCGGGCTCGTCGGGGCCGGTGGCTCCGAGCCCACCGGCACCCAGCTCGGCCAGGAACTGCGACACCCGGAGCTCGATGTCGAGCGGCGACGCGTCGCCGATGTCCACGAAGCTCTCCAACGCCGGAACGATCCCCCCGAGGGGAGGAAGGCCCGGTTCGTCATCGGGCCAGACCTGGGTCATCGGGCGCACCGGTCGGCGTCGTCTCGGCGAGCGTCCGTTGGTTCCGACCATCCTCCGAGGCTACGGGCGCACCGGGCCGCGCGCCGACACCGCTCCGGCACCGGTCCGGCACCGCCCGGGCCCCTTGACGTTCGCCGGGCGCACCTGCGAACCTCGACCCCACTCGCGGGAGACCCGCCTTCCGGCCCTCGGGCCGCTCGCCGTCGCCGAGCCGACGGCCGCCCCACGTTCCCGGAAGGTCATGCCATGTCCCGCACGTTCCACCGCGACGCCGTCGCGGCCGACGCGTTCGTCCACCTGGTCGCCGATCAGTTGATCGCCGACCTCCGCGCCGACACCCTCGACCCCAGCCTCGTCCACGTGGCCGACGACGGATGCGACCGGCTCGAGATCGGCGTGAAACCGCTCGACGGTCACCACCCCAGCGAATGGCTCGTCGGCTTCACCGCACCGTCCGACTGGCACGCCTTGGGCATGGCCACCCGGGGCTGGGCCTACCGCCTCACCGACCGGGGCTCGCCCACCCGTCACCGGGCCCGGGTGCTGGTGGTGACCCTCGTCTCCCGCACCGGAGAACTGGCGCAGCGGACCCACGTCCAGGACGACGCCGAGTTGGCCACCGCACTCGGCGACGCGCCGGACGACACCGTCGGCGAGCAGATTGACCTGCTCCGCCTGGCGTTCGGTCTGCCGACTCCTCCACCCCCGTGCGGCACCGACGTGTTCTGGACCATCGAGTGGCTCAGCGCCCTGCTCGACACCGAGGCCGGCGACCTCGGCGACTGGACCGACGTCGCCGACCGCCATCCCGCGATGTCCCTCGCTCGCCCGCAGCACGACCCGTCCGGAGCGGGCGAGCCCGCGTTCGCCGGGGTCGAATGGACCGCCGTCGTGCACGCCTTCACCCGCGTGTTCTCGTGGCGCCGGCTGCGGGCGCTGGTGGGTGACGACCGCCTCCCCGTCCCCGAGCTGATCCCGTCCGACGCCATGTGGTTCGACGACGGCGCCTTCGCCCGGTTCCTGCTCAGCCGCTGCCCGCCCCTCGGGATGCTGCGCGACCACGCCGGCCGCCACCTCCCGACACCGCTGTCGCGGCGTCTGGCCGACACCCTCGACGAGCTCGGCATCCCCGAATCGTCCTGGCCCGAGACGGGCGACGAGGCCGGAAGGTAGTTGCAGGTGCAACCGGTTGACATCCGTCGTATCGTGGATCCATGGCTGCGACACCGTCCTCTCCGAACCCGTCCCCCGCCACCCCGGCCTGGCACGGGATCAACCACCTCGCCCTCGTCACCGAGGACATGGACGCCACGGTTCGCTTCTGGCACGGCGTGCTCGGGGCCGAGATCGTCGCCACCATCGGCAACCCGTACTTCCGGCACTACTTCTTCCGGATCGGCACCCGGCAGACCGTGGCATTCTTCGAGTACGCGGGCCAGCAGCTCGAGACGTTCTCGAAGCCGGCGGGCATCCCGTACCCACCCGGCGCCAGCCAGTTCGACCACCTGTCGCTCGACCTCCCCGACGAGGCCGCGCTCGAGGATCTGCAGCGGCGCCTCAAGGAGCACGCCTGCGAGGTCACCGACGTGGTCGACCACGGCTTCATCCGCTCGATCTACTTCAACGACCCCACCGGCATCGCCCTCGAGGCCAGCTACTGGACCTTGCCGCTCGGCAGCTCGGCGGGCGGCGTCGACTACACCGACACCGACTGGTTCGGCGACCCCGATCCGGTCCCGGCGGTGCGCGAGATCATCGTCGACGGAGCGGTGGCCTCCACCCCGTCGACCCGCCTCGTCGACGGGGTCGTCACCCCCGCACCGTGATACGAGCGGCCGGTCAGCCGGCCGGCACCCGCGGGCGGAGCGGGGCGAAGAGGCTCTCGGCCTTGGTCACATCGGGATAGCCGGCAACCCGGTCCGGGTCGATCAGCATCCGCTCCAACTGGAACGCGCCGTCGGTGCCCTGGAACGCGATCCGGTCCACCGCGATGAGGCGACCGTTGCGGAACTGCAGCAGCTGCATCTGGTAGGGCAGGTCCGCCTCGGTCAGCAGGGCGCCCATGCCGGTGGCGCCGGCGCTGCCCGCCACCACCACGACGGATCCGTCCCGGTAGCGGATCTCGGGATGGTGGATGTGGCCGGCGAGGCCCACCTCGAATCGCCCCAGCGAGGCATCGAGCTGCTCGGGGTTGTGCACGGCCACGACGTCGGGGTGCTGGACCCGGATGAGCTTGCGCAGACGTTCGCCCGCTGCCGCCAGGTTGTCCCGGTAGCGCTGGGTGGAGACGTTGTTGTCCGCGGTGAACGTCGAGTCGCCGAGGCCGAGGATCTTCACCCCACCGATGGTCGCCACGCCGGGATCGAGCACCTCGATACCCGCAGCCGCCAACGCCTCGCGCATGTGGCGGGAGTCGTGGTTGCCGGGAACCACGTAGTACGGCACATGGATCTTGGCGATGCGGTCGACGATCACGCCCTCGATGGATGCGCCGAAGCTGGTGACGTCGCCGGTGTCGAGGATGGCGTCGACCCCGAACTGGGTCGCGGTGTCCTCGACCAGCTGGATCCCGACCGGGTTGGAGTGCAGATCGGACACGTGGAGGATCACCGTGTCGGCCGAGGCCGTCGGGCTGCCGTCGCCCTCGACCGAACGGTAGAGATCCACGACGCGGTCGGAGAGTGCTTGGAGGCGCCCCTCGACCACGCTCACGTCGTCGATGTGGTGCTGGACCGTCGCGATGACGTCGGGCGCGGCGGCGAGGGCGCCCTCGAACTGGGGCTGGTCGAAGGAGTCGGGATCGAACGTGACGGCCGTGACCGCTCCGGCGAGGGCCACGAATCCGACCGACGCGATCACGGTCACCGCGACGAACCGCAGCCGTCGTCGGGGCAGGGCCAGACCGACCACGATCCCGGCGAGCACCGCGGCCACCAGCGTGTGGCGGGCCAACCGCCACAGCAGCGGGCGGAGGTCGTGTTCGACGTCGACGCGGAGCGCGCCGACCGGGTCCTTCTGGCGGACCACCGCGCCGGCCTGGTCGAAGTCGATGCGGTCCACCCGGGCGTCGAAACCGAGCGGGCCACGGTGGCTGTCGACCCGGAGCATGCCGAGGGGTGGGAGGTCGATGGCGGTGTCACCAGCCCGCAGCGACGGATCGATGGTGAGTTGGCCCGGACCGACGGTGCCGGAGACCGGCGGCTGGAGGGCGAACGATGCCGCGCCGGCGGTTGCACCCAGCGCGACGAGGAGGACGAGGACACCGAGCCGGCGACGGTGGCGGCGCGCGAAGGAGCGGAGACGCATCATCACCGCTCCTCTGTACCCCCCACGACCCCGACGGTACGCCTCGTGCTCCAGATCGTGCCGCGGAGATCCACCACTGCTGCACCGACCCGCTCCTACGGTGGAGGTCATGGGTTGGTTCCGCCGCACACGCCATGCCGCCACCGCTGCCGAGGGCGAGCTCGCCGACGAGCGCTGGCTGCCGGTGCCGGTGGCCACCGCACCCGCGCTGGCCCGCACCGAACGGGCGCTGCAGATGCTCGCGGCGCAGTCGTCGCAGCTGCATGCCAGCCTCGTCCACCTCGAGCACCGGGTCGATGCCTTGGCCGACTCGCTCGTCGACCATCTCGAGCGCCCGTCCTACGACGACGTCCTGGCCGCCCGGCTCCACTCGGCCAGGGTCGCCGGTGAGCTGGCCCGCTTGGAGGTCAACATCGCGGCGCGGCTCGAAGGCGTGCGCGAAGACATCCGGACCCTCCGGGGCGAGCCGCGGGTCCAACTCGACCTCCGCGACCTGACCCCGTCGGACACCGGCTGGTCGTTGCGCGCCGGCTGAAGAGACCCCGACCGCTACGCCTCCTCGGGCGATGTCGTCGTGGTGGTCGATCCCGGCACGGTGGTGGTCGGGCTGCCGGCCGGCGCACTGGTGGTCGTGGTGGACGACGCCAGCAGCTTCAGCGCTTCGTCGACCTTGGCCTCTGAGGCCTTGGTCTTGTCCTGATAGGTACCGAGGTCGCCGTCCTTGAGCGCGGCATCTGCCTCGTTGGACAGCTGCACCGCCTCCTCGAGCAACCGAGCGGCCCGCTCGTTGACCGTGCCCGTCTCGTCCGGAGGGTTGCCGGGGACGGTGGTGGTCGTGGTCGAGCCGCCGGGCTCGGTGACCACCTCCTCGATCGACGGCACCGCGCCGACGAGTGACGTGAGCGCCTCGGCCAGGCTGTCGCCCACCGCCACGTTGGACTCGAAGAAGGCGATGACCTTCTTCAGCTCGGGGATCTCGACCTGCTGCGACTCGACGTACATCGGTCGCACGTAGATCAGCGAGTTGTCGACCGGCACCAGGATGAGGTTGCCGAACTTCACCGTCGAGCCCGCTCCGCTCAACAGCGTCTGCTGCTGGGAGACGGTGGTGTCCGACTGCATGGCGTCGGCGACGATGGCGGGGCCGTCGGGGCGGTTCTGTCGTGGCATCACGTAGGTGACGAGCTCGCCGTAGTGCCCCGGGTCCATGCGGGCGACCATGAACGCGGTGAGCTGCTGGTTCTGGTCGTCAGCGCCGAACGGCACGAAGCTGCGCAGCAGCACGAACTCGGCCTCCTTCTCTCCGGGCAGCTGGGTCAGCAGGTAGTACGGGTCGATCCGCGCGCCCCGGGTCGAGATGGTCTGGCCGGCGGCATTGGTGGTCTGGGTCGCCGGTCCCGCGCCGGACGTGCCCGGGTCGAGGGCCACGTTCCAGGCGTCGTTGTTGTTGTAGAAGGTCGACGCGTCGTCGACGTGGTAGCGCGCCCACATCGTGGTCTGGACCCGGTAGAGGTCCTCGGGGTAGCGCAGGTGGGACACGAGGTCCTTGGGCATGTCGGCGAAGTCGGTGAACAGCGCGGGGAACGCCTTGCGCCACGCATTGATGATCGGGTCCTGGGCGTCGATCACGTAGAACGTGACCGTGCCGTTGTAGGCGTCGACCACGGCCTTGACCGAGTTGCGGGCGTAGTTGAACCGGCCGTTCAGCCCGCTCCCGCCCGGGAGCCCGGAGTTGTCGGCCCGCTGCGCGTAGGGATACCGGTCGGTGGTCGTGTAGGCATCGGCGATCCAGTAGACGTCGCCCTTGTCGTTGATGACCGGGTACGGGTCGGCGTCGAACTCGAGGAACGGTGCCAGGGTCTTGACCCGCTCCTCCACGTCGCGGATGTAGTGGATCTTCGACCCACCCTTGATCAGGCTGGAGATCAGCGGGTTGTAGTCACCGAACCGGAGGGAGAACGCGACCTTGCGGAACAGCGAGCCCACCCCGACGCCGTCGGCGCCATCGTAGGCGGTGTTCTTGGTGACGTTGCCCTCCTGGTAGTCGAGCTCCTCGCGATCGGCACCGGTGATGACGTAGCCGCTGAGGTTCTCGCCGAAGTAGATCTGCGGCCGTTTCAGCTGGAGGTCGGTGTTCTCCCGCACCGGGACCTGCTGGAGGGCGAACACGGGACGGCCCTGCGGGGTCTTCGTCGTGCCCGAGGCGAGGATGATGCCGTAGCCGTGGGTGTAGATGACGTGCTTGGCCTCCCACGACGCGTTCTCGATGCCGGAGGTGCGCAGGTCGCGAGCCGACAGCACGACCTGGGTGAGCTTGCCATCGATGGTGTAGCGGTCGACGTCGACGTCGTTGAGCCGGTAGTAGGGCAGGAGCTGCTCGAGGCGCGGGAACGTCTGGCCGAGGACGGTCGGCGAGGGGTCCCAGAGCCGGATGTTGCTGACCGTCTCGGCGTTGTCGGTGAGATCGACGTTGGCCTCGTCGCGATTGAGGGCGTAGTCGTTGGTGGACACCTCGCCCAGACCGATGGCGTCGCGGGTGGCCGCGATGTTCCGGTCGATGTAGGCGCTCTCCTTGGACAGCTGGTTCGGGTCGACCTGGAACCGCTGGATGACCTGGGGGTAGATGCCGCCGGCCACCACGGCGACCAGGCCCCACAGCCCGACACCGAGGATGGGCAGCACCCAGCCTCGCCGCCAGATGTTGACGATGAACAGGGCGAACGATGCGACCGAGATGAGGATCAGCAGGTTCAACACCGGCAGCTGGGCCTTCACGTCGGTGTACGAGGCGCCGTCGACGAAGCCCCGGGTCGACGTGGTGAGCTGGAAGCGGTCGAGGTAGTACCCCGCGGCCCGGACGAGGGCGAGCAGACCGAGCAGCACCGAGATGTGCGCCTTCACCTGGGAGGTGACGCGGGGCCCGACCGTGCCCGAACCGGTGGGCTGGACGCGGATCCCGCCGTTGGCGAAGTGGGCGGCCACGGTGACCACCAGCACGATCAGCACCGAGGCGAATGCCCAGTCGGCCACCGAGGAGAGGAACGGGAGCTTGAAGACGTAGAAGCCGATGTCGGTACCGAACTGGGCGTCGGTCTTGCCCCAGTGGCCGCCGTTCACGAACAGCAACCACGACCGCCACTCGCCGCTCATCCCGACGCCGGCAACCAGCGCGAGCAGGAACGACAGGCCGACACGGAACAGACCGGTGCGGTTGCCGATGGCCTCGCGGAAGCGGTCGAACACCTCTTGTTCGGGTCCGGGGGGTGGGAACTTCGGCGCCAACCGATCGGCGATGTAGAGGTTGAGCCAGACGGCCACGAAGAAGATGACGACGAAGATGGCGGCGAGCGACACCTTGGCGCCGAGGACGCCGGACCAGACGCCCTCGTAGCCGAGCGAGTCGAACCACAAGAAGTCGGTGTAGAAGCCGGCGATCCCCCGCAACGACGTGATCAGGATGAACACGGCGATGGCGGCAACGATGAGGATCGTGCGACCTCGGTTGGAGCCGCGGGGCCGGCGGGCGGCGGGCCGCGGCTTCGGCATGTCAGAGGGAGGGCGCATGAGGCGCTGAGCCTACAGAGGCGGGCTCACCTGGCCATCGCGAGCCCGGCGGGTGGTGGTCTCGGTCATGCTCCCGGCTCGGCCTCGACGACGAGCAGGCATCGACAACCCGGGTGGGCCTGCGGGCACTCGTCGCCGGTGGGAAACGGCTCACCCTTGGTGACCGCGCCGGCCAGGGCGTTGTCCTCGGCGTCCGGGCAGGGGCCCTGCTCGGGGTCGATGGTCCAGCGCAACTTGGCTCCCGCGGGCGCGGCCGCGTGCTGGCCGCGGGCATACGCCGACAGGAGCGAGTCGGAGGCCAGGCCGCCGATGTGCTCGACCTTCCACTCCCGATACAGGGCACGGAGCCGTTCGTCGAGCGCGTCGGCATCGCCGTCGACCTCGGCGGCGCTGCGCTCGATCCGACGGCGGAACGGCTCGACGAGGGCGGTGCCGAGCTCGGCGGCCAGAGCCGAGACGTCGACCTCCACGGTGTCGTCGACCAGGGCAGCGCCCGCCGCGGCGGCGGCCGCCAGCTCGACCGCGGCCACCGCGGCGTAGCCGGCGATGTGGGCATCGGCCGGAGGGAGCAGGTCGGCGAGATCGGTGGATTCCGAGCGGCGCAACGCATCGAGCACGACGTTCTGCTCGTCGGCGAGATGTCGCTTGAGCGCCCGGGTCAGGGCCTTGTCGAGTCGATCGAGCACCGCGGCGCGCGCCGCGCGGGACTCCTCGTCGGCCAACAACTCGGCCGGCACGTGCTCGAACCCGGTCGCGTCGTCGGTCTCCTCTGACGCGGCGTCGACCAGCTCGTCCTCGTCGGTGGCGTCCGTCGCGGTCGCGGCCTCTTGATCGCCGGCCTCGTCGGTGGCGGCATCGCCCTCGGCCCCGGCCAGCACCTGCTGGGCCCGGGCCACCGATTCCGCTCGGTCGGCGCGGATCTTGGCGAAGAGGGCGTCGACGTCGGGATGCTCATCGTCGGTGGCCGGCTCGGAGCCATCGGGTTCCGACCCATCCTCGGCCGCAGCCTCGTCCGCGTTCTCGGCCTCGGGTCCGGCCTCATCGGACGGGGCGGTGTCGTCATCACCGGCGCTGGCATCGTCCTCGGCCGCCTCCTGCTCGTCGTCGACCTCGTCCTGGTCGTCGATGCCGGAGATGACGATGCCGGCGAAGCCGTCGTCGAGCAGCGGATCGTGACCCGACGAGGCCGTCTCGATCAGCCCGACCTCGAGCTTGGCGGTGATCTCGTCGATGTTCGCTCGCACCGCGGCGTAGGCATCGAGGAGCTGATCCCGCCCGGCCGCCAGGCGCTCGACCTGCGACCGACCCAGGTCCCGTCGACGCTGGAGGTCCTCGAGGATGCGCGTCCGGACGTCCTTGGCTTCGGCGAGCATGGCCCGGCCTTCGTCCTTGGCCTCCTCGATGATGCGGTCCTTCTCCTCGGCGGCCTCACGCCGGAGATCGGCGGCCGCCGCGGTGAGCGCCTCGGCGTCCTCTCGCGCTTCGGCAATCACCCGCTCGGCTTCCTCGGCCGCGTTCTCCGTGATGCGGGCGCCCTCCGCCTCGGCCTCGGCGACCGCCGCGTCGCGCGCCCCGGCCGCCTCGGCCGACAACGCGGCCGCATCGGTCTCGGCCGTGGCGACGAGATCCGCGGCCTCCGCCGTGGACTCACGGATGACACGGGCCGCTGACTCCTCGGCCTTGGTCCGGATGTCGGACGCCGCCTTGCGCGCCGTCGACAGCACGTGCACCGTCTCCTCGCCGACCAGGCGCACGAGCTCGTCCTCGGAGATCGAGGCGAGATCGACGCGGTCGAAAGGCGAGGGTGCAGGTTGCTGTTCTGTCGCCTGCGACTGGGCCGCGTCCCGTTCGGCTTGGAGGCGGTCGACCAGGGCGTTGGTGGCTTCCACCCGCTCGGCCACCGACGCGAGGAAATCCTGCACCGCCTTGGCGTCGAACTTCCGCATCGACCCGGGGAACCTGACCCGCCGCAGCTCCGCGGGATCGATGCGCGGATCATCTTCGATCATCGTCTCAACCCTACGCGGTGCCCCTCGTCGATCCAGCGACCCCCGGATCGGGCGCGACCGGACCCGATCCGTCCGGCTCAGTTGACTCCGATGGCCCCGAGGACGTCGTCGAGGATCTGCTCCGCCGGGGTGACCACGGGCGTGAGGATGCCGTTGTCCGGTGGGGGCGGGGGCGGCGTGGTGGGTGGAGTCGTCGTGGTGGTGGGACCCGATGTCGGCGACGCCGTGGTCGTGGTGGTGGACGTGGTGGCGGTCGGGCGCGACGTGGTCGGCGACGGCGGCCGACCGCCGAGTGGTGACTGCCCGATGGCCACTTCGATGGTGTCGAGGACCGGGGCCGAGCTCACCCCCTGGTCGGCCGCGACCAGGCCCCAGGCCGCTCCCTGGTCTCGGAAGGCGAACACCGAGTTCCAGCGGTCACGGAAGGTGCCGTTGCGACCCTCGAGGGCGATGGCTGCGCCGACCAGGGTCTCGCCGGCGGGGCGGTCGTCGAGGAGGTCGCCGCTGAACTCGCTCTCGGCGGCCAACGCGGGGAGGACGGCCTCGTAGAAGCTCGCCGTGCGATTTCCGGGTCGGAGGTCGTTGGTGTAGCCCCGGGCCAGCGCCTCGAGCCGATTCCCGAACGCGATGGCCTCGCCGAGATAGCGGCGATCCCATGGGTCGGCGCCGTCGTAGCCGAACGGCTCCGGGGTGGCCGACGCGGTCAGCACCACCTGCCGCAGACCGCGGACCTCGGACAGCCCGCCGGCGCCGCTGATCGAGGTGCGCCCGGCGTAGGCCGCGGCCAGGGGCACATCGGCACTGATCTTGACCGCGCCGAGCGCCGACTCGGTGGTGGTCCCGTAGCGGATCGCGGCGGGGAAGCCTCCGGTGACCAGGGCATCGCCGGCCACCAACGTGGGAGGTGCATCGACCAGCACCGACGAGTTCTCGGTGGTGCTGCCATCGGAGCGGGTGAACCCGGCACGGAGCTCGTAGACCTGGCCGGCGGCCAGCTCCAGCGTGGCCGTACCCTCGTCGATGTCGACGACGGAGCCGAAGTCGAGCGTGGCCGATCCGGTGACGACCTTCGAGTCCCCTTCCGGCGGGGTGACGGTGGCCGATCCGTCGACCACGAGCCGGGCCTGATCGTGATCCGGGCCGCCATGGCTGCACCCGGCGAACGCCGCGATCGCCCCGACCATGGCCACCACGGCCAGCGCGCCGGTCCACCGCCGGATGCGGCGCGTCATGCCGACACCTCCGGGCCTGGTCCGAGCGCGTCGGCATCGATGGGGAACAGCATCCGGACCTCGGTGCCCTTACCGGGGTCGCTGGTGCAGGACAGCTCGCCACCGTGGGCTCGCACGATGCGGTTCACGAGCGCCAGGCCGAGGCCGAGGCCACCGAAGCGGCGGGTGGTCGACCCATCGGCCTGGGAGAAGTCCTCGAAGATGGCCTCGCGGCGGTCGGGATCGATCCCGACGCCGCGATCCTCCACCGAGAGCACGAGGCGGGGGCCGTGTCCGTTCTGGTGCACCGACGCCGACACGCGGATACGCCCGCCGTCGGGCGAGTACTTGACCGCGTTGTCGACCAGTTCGTCGAGCGCGACCTCGACGTAGCGCCGGTCGAGCATCGCCGACGGCGTGCCCCGGGCGATGCGGCGGGTGATGGTGTGCGTTCCCGCGATCCGGCCGTTCCAGCGGTCGACCAGCCGGTCGAGCAGGTCACGGGCTCGCACCGATTCGGTCTGCAGTTGGAGGCGACCGCCGGCGAGGGTGGCGAACTGGACCAGCTGGTCGGTCACCCGCTCGAGCTGGGCGGCCCCGTCGAGGATCGCACGGGCGAACTCGCGGACCCGTTCGGGCGGCAGGTCTCGGTTGGCGAGGATGTCCGAGTAGCCCTTGACCGGCGTGAGCGGGGTACGCAGCTCGTGGCTCACGTTGGAGATGAAGTCGTTCTTCATCTGGTCGATCTCACGCTCGCGGCGCACATCGCGCAGCACGAAGACCGCGCCGGTGAGCACTCCGGCCGCGCCTCGCAACGGGCCCGCCGACACCGCCACCGGTACCACCGAGCCGTCGGCGGCCACCAGGTCGGCCGGGCCGGTCCACGACTCGACCACGGGACGGACGAACCGCGG
This sequence comes from uncultured Acidimicrobiaceae bacterium, assembly GCA_963730345.1. GTDB lineage: Bacteria > Actinomycetota > Acidimicrobiia > Acidimicrobiales > Salinilacustritrichaceae > Salinilacustrithrix. Next base: position 148,330 of record CAVSRP010000035.1, on the reverse strand, counting down.
CGTGAGGTCGACGTCGTCGTCGGCGGTGATGGTGCAGATCGCGTCGAGCGGGCGGCCCAGGGTCTCGCGGGCGGGGACTCCGATCAGCTCCTCGGCGGCGGCATTGAAGTCGGTGATCCGGCCACGGTCGTCGACGGCCACGAGGGCTTCGCCCATGCCAGCGAACACGCCTTCCAACCGGGCGCGCAGCGTCGCCTCCTGGTCGGCCGCCGACCGCAGATCGTCGGTCATGGTCTCCATCGAGTACGCCATCTGGTTGAACGTGGTGGCGAGGACCCCGAGCTCGTCGTCGGTCTCGAGCTCGGCCCGGGCGCTGAACCGGCCGCGCTGCAGTTCCCCGGTGGCCGCGGTCAGCACGGCCAGACCGGTACCGATCCGGTTTCCCGCGTAGCCGGCCAGGACCATGGCGACCAGCGCTCCACCGAGGGCCACGACGAACAGCAGCCGGAACAGGTCCTGGCGGGTGGCGTCGATCCGGGCCTGCGGGACCGCGATCGACACGGCGAGGAAGGGGGCGCCGTGGTCGTCGACCACCGGCACGGTGACCACGAATCGATCACCGTCCACCGCGGTGTGGCGCTGCCCGTCGAGCAACGCCTCGCCGGCGAGGGTGAGGTTGGTGGACAGCTCGGGCTGTCGACCGGCGGCGGCGTAGACGCGGTTGCGATCGGCCAGTGCCAGCCCGACCTGCTGTTCGACCGAGGCGGGATCGGTGATGCGGCTCTCGAGGAACTGATCGTCGAGGCGGGACGTGACCATCGCGACGCCGAGGAAGTCGGCACCGTTGACGATCGGTGCCGCGCCGATGGCGAACGTCTGGTCACCCACGACGGCCACGTCCGACGACGGCTGGCGGGTGGCGATGACCTGCTGGACGGCGGACGAGCCGACCAGTTCGATCCGGGCCACCGGGTTGGCGTCGATGGCGGCGATCGGCGTGCCCGACGGCCCGACCGCGAGCAGGGGGCCGGGGAACGGCACCCGCAGGAGACGATCTCGGTAGACGGCGAGCGTGTCGGCCACCGCCTGCTGCGCCTCGGCCGCGGCGGGTGAGCCGGCATCGGCGTTGACGGTGCCGATGCCGTCCGCCCTCGACTGCAGCGAGGTGCTGAGCAGCGACGCCTCCGCCTTGGCCGAGGCGCTGGCGTCGGCGAAGACCTGCGATTCGGTCTCGGCCCGAGCGGCGTAACGCCGGGCAACCTCCTGCTCGACGTTGTCGGCGATCACCACGGAGAGCGCGATGGCAAGGGCGGTGATGACCAGCAGAACGACTGCGGCGGCCGACGTGGCGACGCGAGCGGCGATGGCCCGACGGGACGCCACCACGAGACCCCCGGCGATCACCAGGGCGCCGACGCCCCGGATGCCGTCCCCGACCCGCTCGCTGCCGGTGACGGTGACCACCTCGGCCGCGGCGAGGCCGACGAGGCCGAGCCACGTCATCGCCCGGGCGTTGGGTGGCCCCGTCCAGCGCAGCATCGACACCCCGATGGCGATGATGCCGACCGCCCGGGCCGTCACGAGACCCGGTTGGGTGGGGTCGTCGACCAGCAGCGAACCGTGGAGGAAGGCGGCGGCGGCGAGGGCAGTGGCACCGACCTGGAACAGCAGACGGGAGCCCGACCGCCGGAACAGCAGGTCGGGCTTGAGCGCGGTGACCGTGAGGGCGGCGACGGCAGCGATGAAGAGGGTGAACTCCGCCGCGAACTGCAGCTGCGCCGCTTCTGTCGTCATGGTGTGCCGCTAGTGCATGGTCATGGTGCTCAGCCCGGCTGGGACTGGCCGCCCGGAGACCCGAGACCGCTCCCTCCCAGTGACGCCGAGCGCGTCGAGAGCATCACTCAGCGTATCGACTCCGATGACGCGGACCTTGTCCCCGGCCCGCTTCCGGGCCTCGTCCACCTCTCCGGAGGGCACCAGGAACACGTCGTAGCCGCCGTGGACCACCGCTGCGGTCTTCTGGGGGACGCCGCCGACCCGGCCCACGTTGCCGTCGCGGTCGATCGTCCCGGTCACGGCCACCTCGTGCCCGCCGGTGAGCTCGCCCGGGCTGAGCAGGTCGATGACGCCGAGGGTGAACGCCAGGCCGGCCGAGGGACCGCCCACGTTCCCGGAGTCGATGTCCACCGGGAACGGGTACTGGTACTGGGGATTCCGGGGTTGGAGGCTGACGCCGATGAACCCACGGGTCGGGTCGTCGGGGCGCTCGCCCAGGACGAGGTGGACGGTGTGGGTGCCGGTCCGGTCGGGTGGCTCGATCTCGAGCGACACCGGCGTACCCGGCGTCTTCGCCGACAGCTCGGCCGTGAGGGTGTCGGCATCGTCGAGGCGGACGCTGTCGATGGCCACGATCGTGTCACCCACCGAGAGCGCACCATCGGCCGGGGAGCCCGTCTCGACCTTGACCACCACCTCGCCGTCGATCGACACCGGGACGTCGTGGCCCAGTGCGACGAGGGCGTTGCGGATGGCGTCCTGCTTCGAGGTGTCCATGAGCTGGAGGTTGAACTGCCGGTTCTCGCTGGGGGTGCGGTCGCCGAGCACCACCTTCTCGTCGACCACCTCGATGTCGTGGTCGAACCACGCCCACACGTAGGACGCCACCGTGCTCTGGCGGAGTGACACGGTGGTGAACGCGATGTCGTCGTGGGGTGGATAGGTCTTCACGTCCTTGACGCTCACCAGGGGCGCCACCGGCCGGGCCGAGCCGGGCCGGAACTCGTAGTACGGGATGCGGACCGTGAATGCCGCCAGCAGGCCCACGGCGAGGAGGACGAACGCGAACCCGGCGAGCCACCACCCCCATCGGCGGCGGGGTGCACCGGGAGCGTCGCCGACACCATCGCCGCCGTCCGCTTCGGCGGTCGCTGGTGCGGATACCATCGATGATTCGGTGCTCGCGCTCATCCTGCTCGTGGTGCTCGGGGGTGGCATCGGCCTGCTGGCCGTGTCATTGGCCGAATCGACAAAGCCTGCCACGGGAGGCGACGAGCCCACGCGCGGCCCCGATGCCACCGCGCTCGACCCGGACGCACCCCCGGATGATGCCACCGCGCTCGACCCGGACCCGACCCCGGACGATGACGTCGCCGCCGAACCCGTGGTCATCCCAGCGCCGGCCGCCACGGCCCCACCGAAGCGGTCACCGCGACCCGACCCCAGCGCGGTGCCGCGCGCGTTCACCGCCATCGAGGGCAGCTACGCCGAGGTGGCGGGCGCCCCGGTGTGGCGCCGGGCCATGAGCCTGGTCGGCATCGCCGTCATCGCCCTCGCCGCCGGGGTCGGCATCGCCGGTCTCGCCGCCGCGGTGGTCGGCGCCGCGGCCGAGGTGCTCAACAACACGATCGGTTGAGCACCGACGCCAGCTCCCGCCGCCGTGCCGTGGCCATCGCCGGTCACCGTGGCGACCTGGCCACCGCTCGCCACGCCCTGACCGACGAGGCGCCCGCAGTCCGGGCCACCGCACTCGGTGCGCTCGAACGCTGCGGCGCCCTCACCACCGACGAGCTCTCCGCCGGGCTCGGCGATCCTGCGCCGGCGGTGCGTCGGCGCGCCCTCGCCATCGCCGCCACCCGTCCCGGCGATGCGCCCCCGGCCACCGTGCCCCTGCTGGCCGACCCGGACCCGGTGGTGGCCGAGACCGCGGCCTGGGCGGTCGGCGAGCGCACCCCGCCGGAGGCCGGTGCCGGACCCGCCCTGGCGGCCGTGGTCACCGATCACCCCGAGCACCTCGTGCGCGAGGCCGCCGTCGCCGCCATCGGGGCCGTGGGCGACCCGGCGGGGCTGCCCGCGGTCCTCGGAGCCTTGGACGAGCGGGCCACCATCCGCCGGCGGGCCGTGGTGGCCCTCGCCGCGTTCGAGGGCCCCGAGGTCGATGCCGCGCTCGAGCGAGCCCTCCACGACCGCGACCGCCAGGTCCGCCAGGTCGCCGAGGATCTGCTGGCCTGAGCCTGGGCCGCATGTGCGGCCGGACGCGGCACGGCCCGCCCCCGGAGGAGCGGGCCGTGCCGTCTCACACGATGTGGAAGGGGTTGATCAGCCCGAAACCGAGCCGCTCTGGCCTTCGACGTTGATCAGGTCGCCGAGGGGCTTGTACGTACCGAGATCCTCGCCGGCTGCCGGCGGGACGTACTCGGCGAACTGCGCCGCCTCGACGAGGTAGGCGTCGTTCGTGCCGTCGGTCTTGTAGGTCGACCCGTCGAGCCCGAGCGGGTTCGTGGTGTCGGCGTTCCAGACCGCCCTCATGAGGTTGACCCGGTTGAGGCCGCCCGGCATCTCGGAAGCAGCACGGAAGATGTTGTCCACCGTGTGCCCGAAGATGACGCCGGTGTAGTACGAGCCCTCGTCCGGGTTGAGCCCGGCTGCCTCGAGCGCCTTACGCGCTTCTTGGACCGCGGGGTCGTCGAGCTCGCCGGCTTCCTTCGCCGATGTGGCCACGATCACTCCGGCACCGGCCGGATCGATGGGCTTGAAGTAGGTCGGGATGCCCTGGCAGGTGTACGACAGGAACGTCGTCGGCTTCCAGCTGGACGCGGCCACCGCGGCCATCGACTGCGGGCAGGCCGCGCCGGTGGTGCCGAGCAGCACCACGTCGGCGTTGGAGGCCGCCAGCGTGGTGATCTGGCTGGTCACGTCAGGCGCCGCGGGATCGTGGCGCACCGTCTTGACCAGGTCGATCTTGCCGTCGTCGGCACACTTCTGCACCGTGTCCTCGTAGGCCAGACCGAAGTCGTTGTCCATGTAGAGGGCGGCGACGGTGGTGTCGGATCCCATGTTGTCGGAGATGTAGCTGCACCACAGCTGGGCCTCGGTGTTGTAGCCGAGCAGGCCACCGATGGTCCACGGGTAGTTGGCCGGATCGCCCCAGGCCGGGAAGCCGGTGGAGTTGAACAGCTGCGGGACGCAGGCCTGGTCGATGGTGTCGCGCACGGCCAGGTTGTTCGGCGTGCCCACGATGTAGGTGAAGGCGAACGGCATGTTGGTGTCGAGCGCGTCCTGCACGTTGCTGACCGTGCGGGCCGGGTCGTAGGCGTCGTCGTACGACGTGACGTGGATCTTCTTGCCGTCGATCGGCTCCATCTGGTCGAACCAGGCGTTCATGCCGTTGTCGAGACCACCGAGAGCGGCCACCGGGCCGGACTCGGGCAGGCTCATCGCCACGTTGATGGTGTCGCTGGTGATGCCGGCGACCGGATCCCAGTCCGAGGGGCAGTTCGGCAGGTCGAGCGTGGTACCGGTGGCGACCTCGACTGGCTGATCCATGTTGATCTCGCCGGTGTTGTCGCCCGCGGTCGTGCTGCTGCCCTCACCGCCAGCGGTCGTGGATGTGCTGGCGTTCCCGCTGTCGTCGTCGCCGCACGCGGCGGCGAACAGACTCAGCGCGAACAAGATGGCGATGATCCGCCACCATCGAGAGGTTGTCACGGTCTTTCTCCTTGGTGGTTGGTTGATTGCCTGGAGCTGGGAGCCGAGGAGGTCGCGGCCGGATCGTGCCGATCGAGGACCTCTTCTGCGCCTTCCTCACGCTCGCGGATCGCGGCATCGGATGCCGCGGTCGCGTGCCCAGCTGGATGGGACGGCACCACGGTGACGAAGCGCGCCCGGATCCTCCGGGCGCCGTACACGATGCCTCCCGGGAGGAAGAAGGTGAGGACGATGAGCAGGAACCCGAGGAAGAACGTCCCCGTGGGACCCCGCAGGAACCGCTCGGGAACGGCCGGCACCGACTGGACCTGCGACGTCCACAGCGGCACGAAGATGATGACGAGCCCGCCGATGAGGGGGCCGGTGAGCGTGCCCACCCCGCCGACCACCAGGCCGACGATGAGGAAGATGGCCAGGTTGAGGCCGAACACGTCGGGAGCGACGAACTGCACTGCCATGGCGTACATGGTCCCGGCCAGCCCGCCCAGCGCCGCGCTCATCCCGAAGGTCAGCGTCTTGGTCTTGGCCAGGTTGACGCCGCTGATCGCCGCCCCGGTCTCGTTGTCGCGGATGGCGATGATCGACCGGCCGGGCCGACTGTAGACAAGGTTCCTCGTCACCCAGAACGCGGCCGCGGCGAGGATGGCGAGCAGGAAGTAGACCCAGATGTCGGCCGCGTCACGGCCGCCGATGCGCCCGCTCCCGAAGAGCCAATCACCGATCAACGGGATGCCGGCCAGGAACTTGCCGATGGAGTCGAGGTGCAGCCAGGAGGGCGCGACGAGCTCGGACGAGATGCGCTTGCCGTTGGCGCCACCGGTCTGGTCGCGCACCTGTTCCAGCCGGACCAGTGCGGGGAAGACGGCGGCGAGGCCGAGCGTGGTCAGGGCGAGGTACAGGCCGCGGATGCGCAAGGCGGGGAGGCCGACGAGCATGCCGACGATGAACGTCGCCGGGAGCACGACCACGAGGGTGAGCAGGTACGGCCAGTGGTTGTCCTCCACCAAGGTGGTGGTGAGGTAGGCGCCCACGCCCATGAAGAAGCTGTTGCCGAGCGAGATCTGCCCGTTGAAGCCGACGAGCAGGCCGAGGCCGAGGATGCCGACCATGTAGGACACGGCCTGGGTGAGGTTGCCGAGGCTGAACGTGAACGAGCTCGTCCCGACCGAGAGCGACGGCGTCTGCACGGCCCAGAACGGGATGACGACGGCGAGCAGGGCGAACAGGCCCCACGTCACCCAGCGGTACGTTCGGTGGGCGGAGGAGCCCTCGGCGAGCGTGTAGCGGCTCATACCCGCTCCACCGTCTTCGAACCGAACAGACCGTTGGGCCGGGCCAGCAGCACGATGATGATCACGAACACCGCCGTGGCCAGGGCGAACTGCGACGGGATGAAGTCCACGTAGCCCACCACCAGGCTCTCGGTGAGACCCACGGCCAAGCCGCCGATGAGGGCTCCCCACAGGCTGTCGAGGCCGCCGAGCACCGCCGCCGCAGCCGCGAAGATCAGTACCCGTTGGGCGTAGTTGGGGTCGAGTTGTCGGAACGGATCGGCCACGAACAGGCAACCGGCCAGGGTGCCGACGCCCGCGGCCAGCGCCCAGCCGAATTGCAGGGTCGGGCCGGACCGGACCCCGACCAGGCCGGAGGACTCGAGGTTCGACGACACGGCCCGGAAGGCGAGGCCGATCTTGGTCTTGTTCAACAGCAGGGTCAGCAGGATCAACAGCACGATGACCGTGCCCAGCGTGCCGACGGTGTACCAGCGGAGCTTGGCGATGCCCATCGTCCACGCGTCGCCGTCGGGGAACAGTCGAGGGAAGCGCCGGGGGTCGAAGCCCCAGATCATGCCGGCCACCGCGTTGATCAGCAGGAACAAGCCCAGCGTGATGATCACCAAGGGCAGATGGTTGCTGGGATCGAAGGGCCGGATCAACACCCGCTCGATGACGGCGGCCCCGGCGGCGGACAGGACCATGGCGAGCACGACGGCGAGGTAGATCGGCACGCCGTTTTCGACCGCGAGGACGTAGGCGAGGAACGACCCGAACATGGCCATCTCACCCTGGGCGAAGTTGATCAGCGTGGTCGCCTTGTAGATGAGCACCAGGGCCACGGCGATGACGGCGTAGGCCGATCCGGACGAGATGCCATCGAAGAGGCGGGCGAGGAACAGCTCCACGTGGTCAACGCTCCTGTGGTGTGATCGGTGGGGCGAACGGCGGCACAGGTCAGTACCCGAGGTAGGCGCGACGCACGGCGTCGTCCTCTTGCAGTTCGGCGGCGGTACCGCCGAGGACGATCTGACCGGCCTCGAGCACGTAGGCCCGGTCGGCGATGGCGAGGGCCAGGCTGGCGTTCTGCTCGACGACGAACATCGTCGTGCCGAGCTCGGCCTTGATGTCGCCGAGACGGTGGAACAGGTCCTGGACGATGAGCGGGGCGAGGCCGAGCGACGGCTCGTCGAGCAGCAGCAGGTCGGGGCGGCTCATGAGCGCCCGGGCGATGGCGAGCATCTGCTGCTCGCCGCCCGACAGGGTGCCGGCGGACTGCTGACGACGGTCGCCCAACACGGGGAAGACCTCGTACCAGCGGTCGATGTCGGCGCGGACGTCCTTGTCCTTGCGGATGAAGGCGCCCAGCTGCAGGTTGTCCTCGACGCTGAGGTCGGCGAACGTACCCCGGCCCTGCGGGACGTGGGCCACGCCCAGCCGGGCGATGTCGGCCGTTGCCTTGCCGGCGATGTCGTGGCCGTCGAGGTGGATCGAGCCGGTGGTGGAGACCATGCCGCAGATGGCACGGATCGTCGTGGTCTTGCCGGCGCCGTTGGCCCCGAGCACCACCACCACCTCGCCGTGAGCGACCTCGAGCGAGATCCCGTGCAGGACCTGGACCAGGCCGTACGCCGCGGAGACGCCGTCGAGTACCAGCAGCGGCCGGCTGGTGGACGCGGCGGCCGAGGTGGTGGCCGACGCGGTGTCGTGGTCGCTCATGAGGTGGGCGCTCCCAGGTAGGCCTCGATGACCCGTTCGTCGCGCTGGATCTCCGATGGCAGGCCCTCGGCGATCTTGGAACCGAAGTCGAGGACCACCACTCGGTCGGAGATGCCCATCACCATCTGCATGTGGTGCTCGACGAGCAGGACGGTGAGGTTGCGGCTCGTCTGCACCGAGCGGATCACGCCGGCCAGCTCGTCGACCTCGCTGTGGGTGAGTCCACTGGCCGGCTCGTCGAGCAGGAGCAGCCGGGGGTCGGACACGATGGCTCGGGCCAACTCCACTCGCTTCAGGGTGCCGAACGGGAGCCCGGCCGCCGGGTGGTTGGCGTACTGGGCCAGGTCCAGTTCCTCGAGCGCGGCGTAGGCGGTGTCGCGCAGGCGACGTTCCTCCTTGCCCAGCCCGATGCGCAAGGAGGCGGTGAGGAACGACGTCTTCGACACCGTGTGCATGCCGACCATGACGTTCTCGAGCACGCTCAATCCCTGCCAGAGGGCCAGGTTCTGGAACGTGCGGGCCACGCCGATCCGAGCGATCTCGTGCGGGTGGTGGGCCAGCAGATCCTGCCCGTCGTAGGTGACGGAACCCGAGGTGGGGTCGTAGACGCGGCTGATGACGTTGAAGAACGTGGTCTTGCCGGCCCCGTTGGGTCCGATGAGCGCACAGATGTCGCCCTCCCGAATACCGAAGGACACGTCATCCAGCGCAACGACGCCACCGAAACGAACGGTGAGCGCGTTGACATCCAGTAGCTCGGTGATGGATCTTCCCCCTGGGCGAGCCCGGACCGGGCTGGCGGCTTCGATGGTCTCCGTCGTGGGCCGGCGGCGACGATGATGCGGAGGCCTCTTACTGACGCTCCGTCACTAGGGCGGAGACGCTACACCGTCGCCGGGACCGCGTCGACAGATGTCACACCAGTGACACACCCCCGCCGGAACTCGAGGTGTCGATTCGGGCGACCGGCACCGTGTTGCACCAATCGACCTGCTGCCCCGCGCGCGGAGCGTTCAGAGACGGCCACCCATGAACATCACCTTGAGGTCGTCGTAGGACTCGATGCAACGACCGGCGCCGTAGACGACGGCCTCGAGCGGTTGCTCGACCAGGGTCACGGGGATGTCGGTCTCGACCGAGATCCGCACGTCGAGTCCCTTGAGCATTCCGCCGCCACCGACCAGGTACATGCCCTGGCCGATGAGATCGTGCGCCAGCTCGGGCGGGGCGTTGCCGAGACAGGCGATGACCGAATCGACGATGGCCGCGACCGGTTCGGCGATGGCCTCACGCACCTCGGGGGTGGTGAGGATGACGGTCTTGGGCAGCCCGCTCATGAGATCGCGTCCCCGGACCTCGGCCCGGACGTCGTCGTCGACCGGCCAGGCCGACCCGATGGCGATCTTGATCTCCTCCGCGGTGCGCTCGCCGATGGCGATGCCGTACTCACGTCGGATGTAGGTCTGGATGGCGGAGTCGATGTCGAAGCTGCCGACCCGGACCGCCTGGAGCGCCACGATGCCACCGAGGCTGATGAGCGCGGTCTCGCTGGTGCCGCCGCCGACGTCGATGACCATGTTGGCCACCGGCTCGTGGATGGGCAGCTCGGCACCGATGGCGGCGGCCATCGGCTGCTCGAGCAGCTGGGCGTCGGCCGCGCCGGCGCGTCGGGCGGCCTCGGTGACCGCCCGGCGTTCCACCTCGGTGATGGCCGATGGCACGCAGATCACCACGCGGGGCCGGTTGAACCGGTTCACGCCGGCCCGCTGCAGGATCAGCCGGATCATGCGCTGGGTGATGTCGAAGTCGGTGATCGCTCCCTGACGGAGGGGACGGACGGCGATGATGTAGCTCGGCGTGCGGCCGATCATCTGCCAGGCCTCGGCACCCATGGCGAGAACGTCACCGTTGCGCTTGTTGAGGGCGATCACGGTGGGCTCGTTCATCACGATGCCCTGACCCTTGGCGTAGACCAAGGTGTTGGCCGTACCGAGGTCGATGGCCAGGTCGCGGGCCACGGGTCAGCCCTCCTCGGCGTCGTCGGCGCGGTTCGACCCGTCGGACGCCGCGCCGGATCCGTCGCCGGCCGGCTGCTCGCCCGGTTCGTCTGCATCGGCGTCGTCGGCGTCAGGCCGCAGGATGCCCACGCCGGAGGTCCGGGGGGGATCGGCGGCCGGTCCGCGCGCTCTGGGCGGCTCGTCGGACGACGGGGCCAGGGCGCGCAGCTCGCGCCGGAACGACGAGATGCCGGACTCGATGCCCCGCGCCGATCGGTTGCGGAAGGCGAGAACCGACACGCCCACCACCACGATGATGACGATGAGGGCGACGGTGACGACCATCAGCGAACCGACTCCGGTTCGGTGACGTGCTGCGCCTCGAGTCCCCAACTCGAGCCGCCGTCCCACGACTCCTTCTTCCAGATCGGCACCGACGCCTTCAGCGTGTCGATGCAGAAGCGCGCCGCGGCGAAGGCCTCGTCGCGATGGGGGGCGCTGGCCACCACCACGACGGCGATGTCGCCGACCTCGAGCCGTCCGATGCGGTGCAGCATGGCGATGCGCCCGACCGAGGACCACCGGGCTCGGGCCTCGGCCGCGATCCGTCGCAACCGGGGGACCACCTGTCCCTCGTATGCCTCGTACTCGAGCAGGTGGACGCCGGGGCGACCCTCGCTGTGATCGCGCGCCGATCCCACGAAGGTGACGATGCCTCCGCACGACGGCGTGACCGCCCACTCGGAGGCGGCGTGCACGGGCAGCGCGACGCTCGACAGTCCGAGCCAGTCGTCGCCCACGGCTGCGGGCTCCAGGATGTCTGGTGAAGTCATGGCAGACGTGTGGTCCTCGAGTCGGTCAACGGCACGCCGGCGCCCGCGGCGAGAAACCGATCAAGGACCCACGGTACCCGCCGCGACGTCCCTGGCCGGGATGCCGTCGGTAGGGTCGGCGGCGTGCCACCGCTGCAATCGGGCGATCCCGGCGATCGGCACGGGGAGGACGAAGACGACCTGGGCGACGACCAGGTCGAGTTTCGGCCCCCGTTGCCTCCCGAGGACCGGATCTGGCGCCACCCGTCCGAGGTGGCGGCCGCGGCGAGCACCCCGGCGTCGGCGCCGACCCGATCTCGCCGACGGCTCCTCGCCCGCCGGCCCCGGGCGCTCGGGCTCGCCACCATCTCGGGTCTGGTCGGCGCCACGCTCTCGTTGGGTCTCGTCGCCGCGCTGGGCGGCTTCACCGGCCACACGACGGTCGTACAGCGCAACGTGGCCATCCAGCCCGTCACCAGCAGTGCATCCAACGACGACACGATCGCGGCGATCACCGCCCGCACGGCGCCGTCCGTCGCTGCCATCCGCGTCACGCGAGATGGCGTCACCACCGCCGGCAGCGCGCTCGTCCTGCGCAGTGACGGATACCTGGTGACGAACGCCCATCTGGTCGACGCCGCCACCACCATCGAGGTGCGCCTGCAGGCCGGGACATCGATCGGAGCCACGGTGGTGGGAAGCGATCCGCTCACCGACGTGGCCGTGCTCCATGTCGACGTCGCCGATCTGCTGCCGGCTGCCCTCGGGAGCGCCGACACCCTCTCGATGGGTGACCGGATCGTGGCCATCGGCGCGGCCGACACCCCCGGGTGGGCCCCGGACGTCACCACCGCGGTGATCAGTGGACTGGGCCGGCGGCTCCGGGCGGCCGACGCCACCGTGCTCCACGACATGATCGTCATCGACCAGGCGCTGGGCCGCGCGTCCAGCGGCGGGGCCCTGCTCGACGTCCGCGGCGCGGTGGTCGGCGTGACCAGCGACATCCCGGCCGCCGAAGGCGACCGCCCGGTCCGCGGTGTCGCCATGCCCATCGACCTCGCGGTCCACGTCGCCGACCAGATCATCGAGCACGGCCACGCCCTCCACGTCTGGCTCGGGATCGAGGGCACCGATGTGTCGTCCGCCGACGCCTTGGACCTCGGCATCGCCGGCGGGGCGTCGGTCACCCGGGTCATCGACGCGAGTCCGGCCGCCGCCGCCGGGTTCGCGGCCGGTGACGTCGTCGTGGCCATCGACGGGGAAACGGTCGACTCGATGTCGCACCTCATCGCCGCGCTGCGGATCCACCAACCCGGTGACGAGGTCACCCTCTCGGTCCGGCGCGGCGACGCCACGGTGCCGATCACCGTCACCCTCGACGAGCGCCAGATCTGAACCGCCCTCTGAGCGCTGGTGTCCGCCGGCGCGACCGGCTCAGCGGTGGAGGCGCCGGCGCACCAGCGCCACCGCTCCCCCGATGCCGGCGAGGATCCCGACCGCGGTGGCCCCGAGGGCCAGCTCCTGCCGTCGTTGCGGCGAGATGGTGGCCCATGGCGCGGCGGCGTGGCCGGCCACGAACGCCTCCTCGTTGGTGTGCTGCGGAACCCACCCGAGGCCCTGCAGCCGGTCGTTCGCCACCACCCACGGGTGGTTCACGAACGGCACGAAGCCCGGCGGCGTGGGGCTGAGCTGGTACCGCCAGCCGAACGAGGTCAGCCGGTGGGCCACCGACGCCGAGAACGGCAGTCGAGGCACCCCGCCGGCGAGGGCCCGGACCAGGTCGGGCCCGAGCGCACCGTCCGGGGCCACGTTGAAGATCCCGTCGGCCCCCACCCGCCGCACCAGATCGATCGCCGAGGCGACATCGTCGGCGTGCACGAACTGGGTGGCCTGCGTGGCCTCCGGGCTGGTGACGAGTCGGGCAGCACCCAGCACCCGACCGAGCTCGTCGGGACCCTTGGGGGAGACGGTGACGCAGGGACGCAGAATTGCCACCGACACGCCGGGGTGGTCAGCGGCGAACGCGAGGACCGCCTGCTCGACGTCGGCGCGGGTCCGCACCCAGGTCGACTCGGGGTTGGGCCGGATGGGCGCGGTCTCCGACAGCGGCACGGGGTTGTCGGGCCATGCGCCGTACACCGTTGCCGAGCTACGCACGATGAGCTGACCGACCCCGAGCTTGGCCGCCGCCTCCAAGAGGTGGCTGGTGGTGAGGAGATCGTGATCGGCGGGGGTGCCCTCCAGCGGGTCCGAGCCCGCCAGGTGACACACCACGTCGATGCCATCGAGCAGCGAGACGAGGTCGGCGTCTTTGAGGTGGACACGATGGGTCTCCACCTGGTCGCCGCCCACGCCCTTCGAGAGCCCGGACATCGCCTCGCGGTCGATCGCCACGATCCGTTCGACGGCCTCGTCAGCAGCCAGGGCCGCGACGACGCGGCGACCGACTGGGCCGGCTGCGCCGGTGACCGCGACCTGCGACATGACCCCTACGATGCAACCCGTGAGCGGCTCCGGTCCAACCGATGGTGACAATCCGTTCGAGGGACTCCCGTTTTTCGGCGATCTCGGCAAGCTGTTCGGTGGCATGGGCGGCTCTCCCGGCGGAAAGGGGCTCCAGTGGGACACCGCCCGCCAGGTGGCGATGCAGCTCGCCGCCAGCGGCGGATCGGAGCCCAACATCGATCCCATGGCTCGCATGGAGATCGAGGAACTGGCCCGGGTGGCAGATCTCCACGTCTCCAACGCCACCAACCTCTCCACCTCGATCACCGGCCGAGGCGTCACCGTCCTGCCCGTGACGCGCACCCAGTGGGTCCAGCGCAGCCTCGACGCCTTCCGGCCACTGTTCGAGTCACTGGCGTCCTCACTGGCCGCCGGGGTGTCCGGCGCTCCGCCGGACGACGAGTCCGGCGATCCGCTCTCGGCGATGCTCGGCCAGCTCATGGGCGCGATGGCGCCGATGATGCTCAGCGTCACCGCCGGCGGCATGATCGGCCACCTCTCCGAGCGCAGCTTCGGCCAGTACGACCTACCCGTCCCCCGCACGCCGTCGGACGAGCTGCTGCTCGTGCTCCCCAACGTCGATGCGTTCGGCGACGACTGGTCCATCGACCACAAGGACCTGCGGCTGTGGATCTGTCTGCACGAGATCGCCCACCACGCGGTCCTCGGGGTGCCGCACATCCGGGCTGCACTCGAGCAGATGATCCGTGAGTACGCGTCCGGCTTCCAGCCCGATGCCAACGCGCTGGTCGATCGCCTCGGTGGCGTCGACATCACCGATCCGTCGGCGATGCAGCAGCTCCAAGGCCTGCTCGGCGATCCCGAGGTGGTCCTCGGAGCCATCCAGACCGACGCCCAGCGCGCCCTGCTCCCCCGCCTCGAGGCCCTGATCGCCCTCGTCGTCGGCTACGTCGACCACGTGATGGACCGGGTCGGCGCCAATCTGATCTCCAGCTACCCGATGATCACCGAGGCGCTGCGCCGACGGCGCGTCGAGGCCGACGAGTCCGACCGCTTCGTCGCCCGCCTCTTCGGGCTCGAGATCGGCCAGACCACCTACGACACGGGGGCAGCGTTCGTCGACGGGGTCGTCGAACGAGCCGGCAGCGATGCCCTCGAGCCGTTGTGGGCGGACGAGCGCTACCTCCCCACGCCGGCCGAGATCACCGCTCCCGGTCTGTGGCTCGCCCGGATCGATCTCCCCGACGACGACCCGCCCACCGACGACCCGCCCACCGACGACCCGGCCGGCGACTGACCACCCCATCCCCGTTCTGGCCGGTCATCGGGACCGCCCAGTGGCGCATCGGACCACCAGAACGGGTTGATCGGGAGGAGAATGGGGATCCGGTGCGGCGCGTCAGGGCTCCTGGGGTGGGTGGGGCCGAGGCTCTTCGACGACGGTCGGGTCCACTCCTGGACCGAACACGTCGGTGGGGTCGGCGTCGCGCTGGTCGTCAGGAGTGACGATCGACGGTGGCATCCTCGGCGAAGGCGGGGGTGGAGCCGGAGGGGGCGGCGGCGCGGGGCCGTGGGGCGACACGATGGTGGGTGGCAGCTCGCTGGTCTCCGCCGCCTGGAACCCGAGCTCGCGCGGCGTCCGGCTGCTCTCCGAACGGGCCGCCCGCCGGAGCGAGAGCCGCCGGGCCCCGCGAGCCCCGGCCGTGTAGGAGACGGCCGCGAAGGCCGCTGTGCCCGCCAGGAACAGGAAGCCGAGCCAGAGCGGCATGGGCACGATGCCCAGGACCGCGCCACCGACCCAGATGAGCTGGAACCGGGTCTCGAACCGGGCGAACGAGCGACCGCGGTTGGCGTCGGGCGCATCGCGCTGGACGATGGCGTCGAAGGCCTGCTTGGCCGCGGACGCGCCCACGCCGACCGAGGCGGCCGCCACCGCCGACCCGGCCAACCCGCCGAGCCAGGCGGCCACCAGCCCCATGCCGGCCACGACGGCGAGGAGCCCGGCGATGATCCGCTCCTCGAGGACGTGCTGGCGCAGCACGGGCGCCAAACCGGCGCCGGCCAGGGCACCCATGGCCGAGAGCGCCAGCACCACCCCGAAGTGCCAGGTGGGCGAGCCGTCGGTCCGCAGCGCGAAGGCGAGCAGGAAGGTGAGGAAGCCGACGATGCCCCGGAACAGCCCCATGGCCGACGCCGCCAGTCGCACACCGACCCCGCGCAGCTCCTGGCGGGCCTCCTGCGATTCGGGGGCCGCGGCGACCTGAGCCTTCGGAATGCGCCAGCCCACCGCGGCAGCCATCACGAAGACGATGGTCGCCAGCCCGAGCACCCACTCCGAGCCGCCGAGCTTCAACGCGATGCCGCCGGGGATGGCGGCGGCGAACCCGACCACTCCGGAGATGAGCGAGAGCTTGGAGTTCGCCTCGACCAGCTCCTCGTCGGAGCGGACGGTCGACGGCACGAGCGCCGACTTGGCCACGAAGTAGCTCTTCGAGAGCACGAGGAGGGCGAATGCCTCGGGGAACAGGAGCAACGAGTCGACGTCGCGGATCATCAACGCGCACATCGCGGCGCGCAGCACGGACGACCCGATCACCACCCACCGGCGACCGCCCGCCGCTCGGTCGAGGGCCGGCCCGACCAACGGTGCGACGACGGCGAACGGTGCCATCGTCAGGGCCAGGTAGAGGAACACCTTGCCGCGTGCCTCACCGGGGTCGATCGAGAAGAACAGCGTGCCCGCCAGCGCGATCGTGACCAGCGTGTCGCCGGCCACCGCGCCGGCGTGGGCCCGGGCGAGGCGAGCGAACGGCGAGACGGTGAACGCCTCGGCGCCGGTGCGGGGTTTGGCCAGCGGTTGCCAGCCGTTGCCGCTCCTCATCGTTCACCCCTCATGACGGGAAGGGTAGGAGCTGGGTCGTCGGGTCCCGACCGTGCTCCGCTCCGATCACGTGGCAGCCATCACCTTGTCGAACTTGTAGCCCAGCCCGCGGATGGTGACGATGCGCTCCGGATTCGAGGGGTCGGTCTCGACCTTGGCCCGCAACCGCTTGACGTGGACGTCGAGCGTCTTGGTGTCGCCCACGTAGTCGGACCCCCACACCCGGTCGATGAGCTGTTCGCGGGTCAGCACCCGGCCGGCGTTGGCGAGCAGCACGTGGAGCAGCTCGAACTCCTTGAGCGGCAACGACGTGAGCTGGCCCCGGATGTGCACCTCGTGCTTCTCGGGGTCGAGGCTGACGTCGCCGACCACCACGGCATCGGTGGTGAGGTCGTCCTCGCGGTGCTCCGACCGGCGCATCACCGCTCGCATCCTGGCCACCAGTTCGCGCACGCGGTACGGCTTGGTGACGTAGTCGTCGGCGCCGACCTCCAGACCCACCACGGTGTCGATCTCGGATCCTTTCGCCGTGACCATGATGATCGGCACCTTCGAACGCTTGCGGAGCTCGCGGCAGACGTCGATGCCCGAGATGCGCGGCAGCATCACGTCGAGCAGCACGAGGTCGGGGCGCACGGCGTCGAACATCTCGAGCGCATCGGCACCGTCGCGGGCGACCTGGACGCGGAAGCCCTCGCGGCCCAGGCCGATGCTCAGCGCCTCGATGAACGACTCTTCGTCCTCCACGACGAGGATGGTTGCCTCGGGCATGGATCAGCTCCTCGTTCTCGAACCGGCCAGCGCGATGGCTAGCCGGCTTCCTGGGTGGTGACGGCGACCGGGCCGGGCCCGGCGGGGAGCACGAGCGTGAACGTGGTGCCCTCGCCCTCCCGGCTGTCGACGGTGACTTCTCCGCCGTGGTTCGAGGCCACGTGGCGGACGATGGCAAGACCCAGGCCGGTGCCGCCGGTCTCGCGGCTGCGGGCCCGGTCGACGCGGTAGAAGCGCTCGAAGACCCGCTCGAGGTCGCGGCGGGGGATCCCGATGCCTCGATCAGCGACCGAGAGCCGAACCTGCTCACCGTCGGTGCCGGCCGACACGGTCACCGACGAGCCGGGTGCGCTGTACTTGATGGCGTTGTCGAGGAGGTTGAACACCGCGGACACCAGCTGGCGGCGGTCGCCCCGGACCTCGAGCCGGCGTGACGGCTCGGCGAGGTCGAGGGTGATCCCGCGCTGCTCGGCTGCGGTGGACGCCCGCTCGACGGCCTCGGCCAGCACGAGGTGGACGGGTACCGGATCGCCGAGCGACGCCTCACCGGCCTCGATCCGGCTCAACTCGAGCAGGTCGTCGATGGTGCGACTGGCGCGCATCGCCTCGTGGTGCATCCGCTGGGCCAACCGGCGCATGATCTCCAGGTCGTCCTCGTCGACGATCGTCTCGGCCAGCACGCCGATGCCACCGACGGGGGTCTTGAGCTCGTGGGAGATGTTGGCCACGAAGTCGCGGCGGACGGCATCGACCCGCTGGCGCTCGGTGACGTCCGCGATGATCACCAGGGCGCCGATGCTGCGATAGCCGTCGTCGAGCGGATCAGCACTGAGGATCAGGGTTCGCCGCGGTGGGCCGAACAGCTCGAGCGTCCGTGAGCCGTCGCCGCCCCGGAGCGCGGCCATGGCCAGCTCCTCGATCGTCGACTCGACGATGGCTTCGCCGTGGCGGGCGTCGAGGAACATCTCGGCGCTGCGGTTGCGGAACACGATCTGGCCGGTGTCACCGAACAGGACGATGCCGTCCTGGATGGCGGAGAGGGCGTGCGCCATGCGGGTCTCGGCCGCGGAGGCATCGCCGCCCTTCGTCACCGCCTTGTCGACGGCCCGCTCGAGCTGGCCCATGGTGGCCTCGAGGCCCCGGACCTCGGCCAGCGGTGTCGCCTCCAATCGGGCCGCCGCGTTGTGGGCTTGGGCCCGGAACCGCCGTCGGCTCCGCCACCACAGCAGCAACGTGATGACCCAGACACCGCTCGGCACCCCCGCCGCCAGGGCCACGGCTGCGTTCCGGCTCACGGTCGACTCCTCATCGGATCGGGGCTCACTCGGCGGATTCCCCACCTTCGTCGGCGGCCGCCTCGTTCAGGTCGCTGCCGTCGTTCCACACCGGGGTGCGGGCCCCGACCCGGGCGGCGCCGGTCTGTTCGGGCAACCAGCCGTCGACCATGTAGCGCACCCGTTCTCCGATGTTGACCGCGTGGTCGCCGATGCGCTCGTAGTAGCGCCCGATGAGGGCGAGCTGAACGGCCGGCTGGATGTCGCCACCACCACCCCAGGTGAGCACGGCCTGGATGTAGTCGGCGTGGAGCTGGTCCAGGCGGTCGTCGATGTCGTCGAGCGCGGCGGCCAGGCTCGAATCACCCTCCACGTAGGCGTCCATGCACATGCGGAACAGCCGGGTGGCCTGCTCGCTCATCTGCTGCAGCAGCCCGCGGACGGCCGGGGGAAGCTCGGTGGGATAGATCCGCCGCGTCGCCTTGCAGACGTTCACCATCAGGTCACCGGACCGCTCGATCTCCGAGATCAGACGGATGGCGGCGATGATGGCGCGCAGGTCGCTGGCCACCGGTGCCTGCAACGCCAGTGAGGCGTAGCAGCGCTCCTCGACCTCGATGGCGAGGTTGTCGATGACGTCGTCGTTGTCGATGATCTCCTGGGCGGCCCGGAGATCCTGCGAGAGCAGAGCTTCGGTGCCCTTGGGGATCGTCTCCGTGACCAGGGCGGCGAGACGGGTGATGTCTCGGGTGATCTCGTGGAGCTGGGAGTGGAATGTGCGGCGGGCTTCGACCATGTCGATCATCGAACCTCAGCGGATAGGTGGTTTGGGTCACCGGTGAGCAGGTAGCGCAACCGGGCGCCGATGATGGCGGCGTGATCGGCCACCCGCTCGAGCGAACGCCCCGCGATCAGTGTATGGGCGGCGATCCTGACCGCATCCGCCCCGGTCAGCCGGAGCAACTCGGCCATGAGCCGCTCGTAGTAGGCATCCATGGTGTTCACCCGCTCGGCGAGGTCGGTGGCCAAGCCGAGATCCTGGGCGGACCAGGCTCGTAGTGCGTCCCGGTAGGCCTCGACCGCGGTGTCGGTCATCGAGGCGAGGATGTCGAACGTGATCGCGTTGGAGGCCCACAGGTCCCGCTGGGGGTTGAGCTTCACCACCCGCAGCGCCAGGTCCCCGATGCGCTCGAGCTCCGAGAGGATGCGGAGCACGGAGACCACGAAGCGGAGGTCGGACGCCACCGGGTTCTCCCGGGCCAGCAGGTCGTAGCAGCGCCCGGTCAGCGAGACGTTCATGGCGTCGATGCCGTCGTCGTCGCGCAACGCGGCGTCGGCCGCGCCGAGGTCGCCGTCGGCCAGGACGCGCTTCATCCGCTCGAGGTTCTGGTCGACCTTGACCCCCATCAGCTCCACCTGGATGCGGAGCTGGCCGAGCTCGTCGTGGAACGACCTGCGAATCGGTCTTGCCTCCCCGCTCTCGATCGAGTGCGTCACCCGAATCGACCGGTGACGTAGTTCTCGGTCCGCTCGTCTTTCGGGTTGGAGAACATCTGCTCGGTGGGGGCGTGCTCCACGAGCATGCCGGTGCGCATGTCGTTCTCCTCGTTGACGTCGGTGGTGAAGAACGCCGTCTTGTCCGAGACCCGGGCCGCCTGCTGCATGTTGTGGGTGACGATGATGATCGTGTAGCGGGTCTTGATCTCCTGCATGAGGTCCTCGATCCGCGCCGTGGCGATGGGATCGAGGGCCGAGCACGGTTCGTCCATCAGCAGGACCTCGGGTTCGACCGCGATCGCCCGGGCGATGCACAGCCGCTGCTGCTGACCGCCGGAGAGGCCCATGGCCGAGGACTTGAGCCGGTCCTTGACCTCGTCCCAGAGCGCCGCGCCCCGGAGCGCGCCCTCGACGACGTCGTCGAGACCCTTCCTCGTCCCACCGATGCGGGGGCCGTAGGCGACGTTGTCGTAGATCGACTTCGGAAACGGGTTCGGCTTCTGGAAGACCATCCCGATCCGGCGACGGACCTCGACCGGTTGGACATCCGGGTCGTAGAGGTCGATGCCGTGGTAGCGGATGCTGCCCTCGACTCTCGCCGACTCGATCAGGTCGTTCATGCGGTTGAAGCAGCGCAGCACGGTGCTCTTGCCGCAGCCGGACGGGCCGATGAAGGCGGTGATCTCCCCCCGCTCGATGTCGAGGTTCACATCTTGCACGGCGAGGAACGACCCGTAGAAGACGTGGAGGTCGCGCACCTCGAAGACGCAGTTCTCCCGCACCTCGGCCGGCGTCGAGGCATCGGTGGGTGCCGTCGGCTCGTGGGCGGCCGGGATGTCGGTGGTGGTGTCGGTCATGGCGGCCTCTCCTGGGTCGGCGGGGGCGGCAGCGTCGTCGGTCATTGGGACTTGATGGCGAAGCGGGAGGCGATGAGCCGCGCCACGAAGGTGAGGACGAACACCATCAACACCAGGGTGAGGGCCGCGCCCCACGCCCGGTCCTGCGCACCCACGAACGGCTGGGTGGCATTGCGGAAGATCTGGGTCGACAGGGCGGTGTTCGGCCCGTCGAGACTCCAGTTCGAGTGGTACAGGACGCCGATGGTGAACAGCAGGGGTGCGGTCTCACCGGCCGCCCGGGCCACGGCGAGCATGGCGCCGCTCACGATGCCGGGCAGGGCGCTGGGGATGGCCACCGACAGCGTCGTCTTCCACGTACGAGCGCCCAGCGCGACGCTGCCGTGTCGCAGTTCGTCGGGCACCAGCTTGAGCATCTCCTCGGTGGTGCGGATGACGATCGGCAACATCAGGCTGGCCAGCGCCAGCGCGCCGGCGATGCCGGACTGGCTCTGGAAGCGCAGCACCCAGATCGTGTAGATGAACAGCCCCATCACGATGGACGGCACGCCAGTCATCACATCGGACATGAAGCGGACGAGTCGGCTGAACCAGCCGTGGCGGTTGAACTCGTTCAGGTAGACGGCGCCCAGTACGCCGAGGGGGATGGCGATGAGCGATGCCGTCCCAGTGATCACGATCGTGCCGACGATTGCGGGCCCCATCCCCCCACCGTTGGACCGGAACTGGCGGGGGATGTCCTCGGTGAAGAAGCCGATCCCCAGCATCGAGCCGCCCCGTGTGACGAGGTAGACGACGACGAACCCGAGTGGGATCACCGCGATCAGAAACGCCAGCCCGAGCATGCCCGTGGCCACGACATCGGCGAGGCGGCGGCGCCGAGACAGCCGGGCCCGGCGCAGGTCGACGATCGGCGGTCGGGCCGCGTCATCGTGATCAAGGAACGTCGTGACGGCCATCAGGCGCCCCGGAGACGGTTCTCTGCCCGCCCGACGATCCAGCGGGCGGAGACGTTGACGACGATCGTGATCCCGAACAGGACCACGCCGAGCCCGATGAGCGCCGAGCGGTGGAGACCGGATGCTTCACCGAACTGGTTGGCGATCACCGAGGGCATCGCATCACCCGAGCCGAACAGGTTGCCCACGATCCGGGGTGACGATCCGATCACGAGGGCGACGGCGATGGTCTCGCCCATGGCCCGGCCCAGGCCGAGCATGATGGCCCCGACCATGCCGCCGAAGCTGTGGGGGAGCACCGCCCCCTTGATCATCTCCCAGCGGGTGGCGCCCAGGGCCAGGGCCGCCGACTTCTCGCCGCTGGGCACGGTGGCGAACACCTCCCGGGTCACCGAGGTGATGATCGGGGTCACCATGATGGCCAGGATGATGCCGGCGGTCATGAAGCTGCGGCCGGTTCCTCCCTCGCCGAAGATCACCCGCAACCCCGGGATCGGCGACACCGCGCTGGCCACACCGTCGTAGACAGGGGTGATGTTGGGAGCGAGTACGGCGATCCCCCACAGCCCGTAGACGACCGAGGGGATGGCGGCGAGGAGATCGACCAACGTGACCACCGCACTCCGCAACCGGCGGTGGACCACCTCGGTCGTGAACAACGCGATGCCGATGCTCACCGGCACCGACAGGACCAGCGAGATCGCGGAGACGACGAGCGTGCCGTACACGAACGAGAGGCTCCCGAACGCCCCCACGCCCTCGGCGGTGTTGGGGGCCCAGCGGGTGGAGGTGAAGAATTCTCGACCCGCCTCCTTGAACGCCGGCCACGCGTCGTTGAACGTGCTGACCGCGATCAACACCAGCACGGCGAGCACCGTGGCGGCGGCGGCCACCGCGAGCCCCTTGAACGCCGCGTCGGCGGCCGTCCCTCGATCTCGCTTGCTCAGGGCATGGGCGTCGATCGCCACGGTCCTCCTTCATCCTCGAACGCAACGGAGGGTAGGCGACGATTCGTCGCCCACCCTCCGCTTGCTTGCTGTTGGAGACTCAGCGGATCACTTGACGCCGATCTGGTCGATCTGGTCCATGGCCTTCTGCAACAGGTTGTCGGGCAGGGGTGCGTAGAGCACGTCGGGGGCGATGGCCTGGGCGTCGGTCACCAAGTAGGTGGCGAAGCAGGTCACGGCATCGGCGGTGGCCTGATCGTCGTAGTTGGTGCGCACCAGCAGGAAGGTCGGCGACGTGATCGGGTAGGCGTCGGAACCGGCGGCGTCGAGCGGGTTGTAGCTGCCGTCGTCGTTGATCTCGGCGCCGGCCAGACCGGCGGTGGCGCCGTCGAGCGTGGGCTGCACGTAGTTGCCCGCCTTGTTCTCGATCGAGGCGAACGTGAGGCCGAGCGCATCGGCGTCGGAGAGATCGACGTACCCGATGGCACCGTCGTTGTCCTGGATGATCTGGGCCACGCCGGTGTTCTTCTGGCCGGCCTGGCTGTCCGACGGCCACTCGACGGTGTCGCCGCTGCCGAGCGTCCACACGTCGGAGGCGGCATCCAGGTACTTGGTGAAGTTGCTGGTCGTGCCCGAGCCGTCAGCCCGATGGGCGATGATGATGTCGGTCGACGGCAGATCGACGTCGGGGTTGTCGGCGGCGATCTCCGGGGCATCCCAGGTCTTGATGTCGCCCTGGAAGATCCCCGCCAGGGTGTCGGCGGACAGCTGCAGGCCGTCGACGCCCGACAGGTTGTACGACACCGTGATCGGCGCCGCCACGGTGGGCACGTAGACGAACTCGCCCGCCGTCGGGCCGTCGCCCTCCTTGACCAGGCTGTCGGTGCCGGCGAAGTCGGTGAGGCCGCTCCCGAACTCTTCCTTGCCAGTGCCGGAGCCCACCGCGTTGTAGGTCACCTCCAGCGGGGAGACCTCGCTGAGGGCGTCGATGGCGGCCTGGTGGAAGGCGTCGACGAAGCTCGAACCGGAACCGGTGATGGAGCCCTCGCAGGCCGAGAAGTCGACGGTCGAGCCATCGCCCGCGGCCGTCGGTGACGAACCTCCGGTCGTGTCCGTGGTGCCGGACGAGCTGTCGTCGTCTCCGCAGGCAGCGGCGACGAGCGAGAAGGCGAGGAACAGGGCGGCGAGCGCGGCCCATCGACGGTTCCGGAACAATGGTTTTCCTCCGTGCAGGGGGACGAGACGATGTCGGGTTGACACGTTGTCGACCGTAGGGAGGCAACGTGGACCCACGGCCCACACCAGGTGAACCCCGGGTGAACAGCAGGGTGTGATCAGCCCAACTCGTCACCGGGGGTGTCGGACGTCACCCGCCCTCGGGCCGTTCTGATGATCTCGTGGTGAACGACTCCAGCACGGGTCGATCCCGTTCGTAGGTGAGGACCTCGGCGACCTCGTCCGTGGGCACCCACCGCAGGGCCGTGATCTCGGCGTTGGACTCGAACCCCACGGAAGTGGCAACGGCCATCGACCAGTAGCGCACCCGCTTGAGTCGCCCGGCCCCGTCCCCGTAGTCGGTGGAGGCCAGCTCGGTCCCGAGCACCGGCACGATGCCGGTCTCCTCGAACACCTCCCGCACCGCGGCCTGCTCCCACGTCTCACCCGGGTCGAGCTTGCCCTTCGGGAAGGTCCAGTCGTCGTAGCGGTCGCGGTGCACCAGCAACAGCTCGGCGTCCCCGTCGGGCGTCGACCGCCAGACGAGGCCCCCGGCGGCCCGGACCATCTCGGGTGCCATCAGTCGGGGATGTCGAGATTCCGGGCTCGGCCGAGGGCGGCCTGCTGCAGGTAGAGGTGGGTGTCGACGTCGCCGCCGTCGGTGGCCCGGGCCCACGTGCCGTCCGCTGCCAACTCCCAGGCGAGATGGTCGTCGGCGAGGACCACGTCGAGGATCTCGCGCAGCCGGCTCTCCAGCTCGGGCGTGTCGATCGGTACCAGGGCCTCGACGCGCCGGTTGATGTTGCGGGACATGAGATCGGCGGACCCGATGAGGTAGGTGGGCCGACCGGGTCCATCGCCGTTGCCGAAGTAGTAGATCCGCGAGTGTTCGAGGTACCGACCGACGATCGACCGCACGCGGATCGTCTCCGACAGGCCGGGTACCCCGGGGCGGAGGCAGCAGATGCCCCGCACGATGAGGTCGATCTCCACTCCGGCCCGTGACGCCTCGTAGAGGGCATCGACCATGCCCGGATCGGAGATGCTGTTCATCTTGGCGATGATCCGGCCGTCGGCCCCCCGCTCGGCCTCTCCCGCGATCAGGGCCTCCATCCGGGCCCGGAGCTCCCCCGGCGCCACGATCAGCTTCTCGTACTCGACCGCCCGACCGAATCCGGTGAGGAAGTTGAACAGCTGGCTGAGATCGGTGCCGATGGCCGGATCGGTGGTGAACAGGCCGAGATCCTCGTAGATCGTCGCCGTGCGCGGGTTGTAGTTCCCGGTGCCGATGTGGCAGTACCGCCGGAGTCCGTCACGTTCCTCACGCACCACCAGCAACGTTTTGGTGTGGGTCTTCAAACCGACGAGGCCGTACACGACGTGGACGCCGACCTCCTCGAGTGCCTTGGCCCACTCGATGTTGGCTGCCTCGTCGAACCGGGCCTTCAACTCGACCAGCACCGCCACCTGCTTGCCCGACTCGGCCGCCCGGATCAGCGACCGGATGATCGACGAGTCGCCCGACGTCCGGTACAGCGTCATCTTGATGGCGACCACCCGCCGATCGCTGGCCGCCTGACGCAGGAACGCCTCCACCGTGTTGCGGAAGCTGGCATACGGGTGCTGCACGAGGATGTCGCTGCGGCGGATCTCGCCGAAGAAGTCGGCCGGTGACTCGTCGTCGTTCACCAGCCGCGCCGGCGTGATGGCCGGCCAGACGGGGTCCTTGAGGTCGGGACGCTCGATGTCGTGGATGCCCCGCAGACCGGTGTGATCGAGTGGGCCGTCGATCTCGTAGACGTCCTCCTCCATGACGTCGAGCTCGCGGATCAACAGCTCTCGGATGTCGGCGGACATCGAAGCATCGATCTCGAGTCGAACCGCCCGACCGAACCGCCGGCGCCGCAGCTCGACCTCGACCGCGGCCAACAGATCCTCGGCCTCGTTCTCCTCCACGGTCAGGTCGGCGTTGCGGGTGACCCGGAAGGCGGCGACCCCGCCGATCTCCATGCCGGGGAACAGCTCGTCGAGATGGGTGGCGATCACCTGCTCGAGCGGCACGAAGGTCATCGAATCCGGGAGGCGGACGAAGCGATCCAGGTTCGACGGCACCTTGACGCGGGCGAACCGCCGCTCGCCCGACGCGGGGTCGACGACCTGGACCGCCAAGCTCAACGACAGGTTGGAGATGTAGGGGAAGGGATGGCCCGGGTCGACGGCCAGGGGGGTGAGCACCGGGAAGATGTGTTCCTCGAAGACCTCGAACAGCGCCTTCTGCTGGTCGATGTCGAGCTCGTCCCACGAGCGGAAGGCGACGCCCTCGGCGTCGAGTGCGCTGATCACGTCACGGAAGTACTGGGCCTGGATGCGGACGTGGTCGACCACGACGTCGCGGATCTCGAGCAGCTGCTCGGCCGCGGTCCGGCCATCGGACGCGGTGGTGTCCACGCCGGCGTAGACCTGGTCCTTGAGGCCGGCCACCCGGACCTGGAAGAACTCGTCGAGGTTCGACGTGACGATGGCGAGGAACTTCGCCCGCTCGAGCAGGGGAACGCTGTCGTCGCCGGCGAGCGCCAGGACGCGGGCGTTGAAATCGAGCCACGACAGCTCGCGATTGAAGAATCGCTCCGGCCCCTGAACCGGGGTGTCGTCCACGTCGCCCACACTCGCACGGTAACGCCATCGAGGGCGACGGATCGCGCCAGGCCCCGGAAGGTCGTCCCGCCCGGCGTCGATGGAACCGAGCCGCGCCGGGGATCAGGCCGACGGGCGGACGGCCAACACGGCAGCCCCGATGGCGCCGGCGGGGTCGCCGAGCGCGGCGGACAGCACCACCGGCGGAGTGCCCGAGAACCGCAGGGCACGCAGCGAGTGGGCCAACCGGTCCACCGCGACCTTGTCGAGGCGCTCGCCCAGACCGCCGCCGACGACGACGGCCGCCACGTCGACGGTGACCACCGCGTTGGCCACCGCGATGCCCAGCAGCGCCAGGCCCCTTTCGATCAGCTCCACCGCCACCTCGTCGCCGTCCTCGTAGGCGGTGGCGAACACCTTGGACTTCATCCGGTCGTCGCCGGCGAGCTCGACGAGGGAGGTGGAGCGACCCTGGGCGTGCAGCTCGCGGGCCCGATCCTCCATCGCCCGCCGCCCGATGTAGGCCTCCACATGACCGAGGCCGCCACACGCGCACTCGCGCCCGTTGGGGACGACCACCACGTGCCCCAGCTCGCCGGCGAGGCCGGAGGGTCCGATCCGCAGCCGCCCGTCGAGGATCAGCCCGGCGCCGAGGCCGGTGCCCATCCACACCGCGAGCACGTCGCGGTGGCCGCGCGCCGCCCCGACCATGACCTCGCCGAAGGCGGCCGCGTTGACGTCGTTGGCCACGGTGACCGGGATGCCGAGGCGCTCGGTCAGCAGCGAACCCAGCGGCACCGGTCGATCGAACCCTTCCAGGTTCGGGGCCCGAGCGACGACACCCGAGGCCGACTCGACCACCCCGGGGGTTCCGATGCCCACCGCCGCCGGCTCGGGGTGCAGCGAGCGGACCATGTCGACCACGGCATCGATGATGGCTTCGGCCGAGGTGGTCGGCGTGGCCGCCTTGTCGTGGCGGACCACGGTCGGTTCGTCGGACGCGGCCCCGTCGACGAGGGCTCCGAAGATCTTGGTCCCGCCGAGATCGATCCCGACGACCGGTCCGTCCATGGGCCGTGCTCCGCCTCGAGGCGGGCTAGTTGTCCTCGGGGTAACCCAGGTCCCACTCCAGCAGGAAGTTCTCCCGCTCGGCGTCGCGGTTGACCCGCTCCCGGTTGCGGCGGAACTGGGGATCGTGCGGGGGGAGCAGCACGAGGCGAGCCCGCACCCGGGCCCGGAACGCCTCGATCAGCGCTTCGTCGCCCCAATCGGACTGGATCTCCCAGTGCGGGCTGGTGGGCCCGAGGTACACGATGCGGGCGTGCGCGACCGGTGGCGGCCGTTCTTCGATCTCGACATCGGACATGGCAGATCCTTCATTCAGCGACAGGCGGGGCGGGGCGGCGGACTCGTCCACGGTAGTGGTTCCTACCCGCGACGCCCCAGGGTGGCCTTGATCTCGGTCTGCTCGCCGTCCCGCAGGATGGTCAGCGTGACGACATCGTCGACCTCCAGCCCGCGGATCACCGCCCCGACCGACGCCGAGTCGGGGGTGGGCGTGCCGTTCACCGCCACGATCACGTCGCCTTCCTGCACGCCGGCGTCGTCGGCCCCGCTGCCGGGGACCACGCTCTGGATGAACGCACCCTCGGAGACGTCGATGCCGTACTGGTCGAGGTTGGCGGACGACTCGGTGGCGACATCGGTGGTGTTGACGCCGAGGAACGACTGATCACCGCGGACGGAACCCCCGCCGGCGCGGATCTCCTCGATGAGCGGCTTGACCTTGTCGATCGGGATCGAGAACCCGATGTTCTGGGCATCCCCGATGATCGCGGTGTTGATGCCCACCACCTGCCCGGCCGCGTTGACCAGCGGGCCGCCCGAGTTGCCCGGGTTGATGGCCGCGTCGGTCTGGATGAGCCCCTCGAGCGAGATGGCGGGCTGGTTGCCCGACGCCGGCGCTTCGAGCCGCCGACCCAACGCCGACACGATGCCCTGGGTGACCGTGGGGCTCCCACCGAGGTTCAGCGCATTGCCGATGGCGATCACCTCCTGGCCGACCTGCAAGGCGTCGGACGAGCCGAGCTCGGCAGGCACCAGATCGCTGCGACCCTCGATCTGGATGAGCGCCACGTCCTTGTCCGGAAACGACCCGACGAGCGAGGCGGCCGCCTCGGAGCCGTCGAACAACCCGACGCTGATCGACGGCAGGCCGGCCACCACGTGGGCGTTGGTGAGCACCAACCCGTCGGCGGTGAGGACGATGCCGGTGCCCGCCCCGGCCTGACCATCGACGATCTCGCTCTTGGTCAGCACCGACACGACGGACGGTTCGATCCGGTTCAGGACCGCGAGGATGTCGATCCGGGCGGGTGTGCCGGCGGGTGAGGTCACCGGCGCTGACGCGGCATCGGTACCGGCGTCGCCGGCGCCGGTGGGCAGCAGGGCGACGATCCCCAGGATCAGCGCGGCGACGACGGCACCGACGCCCCCGCCCACCAGGGCCGAGCGGCCCACGGCGCGGTCGCGGTCGCCGGGGTGCGGGGGCGGGTCGAGTCGGGGCCACGCGGCGGGAGCACCGAGGTCCCGCTCCGGCCGCAGCGGAGGCGCGGCGGGCATCGTGTCCCGATCCGGAGACGGCATGTCCGACAGTCTCGCCCGTCGAACGTCTGCTGCGAACGTCAGCCCCGAATTTCTCCGTTCCGCCAACTGTCGGGTCATCCGACATTTTTTCGGCAAAGAAGGAACCAGAACGCCGTCAGCGTCGTAGAACACTTCGGAGGTCACATGATGGACACCCCATGGATGCAGGACGGCAACTGCCGTCACCACCGTCCCGAGGTCTTCTTTCCCAGCGACGGCGTCGGCGTGATCACGGCCCAGCGGATCTGTGCCAGTTGCCCGGTGCGCGAGACCTGTCTCGAGTACGCGCTCGAGAACCGGATCGACCACGGGGTGTGGGGCGGTGCTTCGGAACGGGAACGGCGCCGCTTGCTCAAGCGTCGCCGCACGACGGCCCGCGTCACCACCCGTACGGCCTGAAACAGGAGCACCGGGTCGGCTGCCTCGGTACCTTGCGACACGAACCGTTCCGAGCGAAGGAGCAGCAGCCACGTGCGCATCGGGATTCTCACCGGAGGCGGGGACGTCCCCGGGCTGAACGCGTGCATCAAGGCCGTCGTCGACCGGGCGGGGCAGGAGGGCCACGAGGTCGTCGGCCTGCGGCGGGGCTGGGCGGCACTGGTCGACATCGACCCCGACGACCCCGCCAGCGCTGACGGCTACGTCCAGCCGCTCCGGCCGGCCGAGGTCCGGACCATCGACCGCACCGGCGGCACGATGTTGCACACGTCTCGGACCAACCCGTCGAACGTCATGCAACCACCGGCGTTCCTGGCCGACACCGTCGAGGGGGCGCCACCGCACGACCTGACCCGCCATGCCCTCCGCGTCATCGACCACCTCGGCATCGACGTGCTCATCCCGATCGGCGGCGACGACACGTTGTCCTATGGCTTGCGCCTTCACGACGAGGGCGTGCCGGTCATCGCCATCCCGAAGACGATGGACAACGACGTCCACGGGACCGACTACTGCATCGGCTTCTCGACCGCGGTGACCCGCAGCGTGCAGTTCATCCACCAGCTGCGGACGTCCACCGGCTCGCACGAGCGGTTGGCCGTGGTGGAGCTGTTCGGTCGGTACTCCGGGGAGACCTCGCTCATCGCCGCCTACCTCGCCTCGGTCGACCGGGCTCTGATCTCGGAGGTGCCTTTCGACATCGAGAAGCTGGCCGGGCTCCTCATGGACGACCGGGGCCAGAACCCGTCGAACTACGCCATGGTCACCGTGTCCGAGGGCGCCACCATGCTCGAGGGCGATCTGCACGTGTCGGGCGAGGCCGACGCCTACGGCCACCGCAAGCTCGGCGGCATCGGCGGGCGCGTGGGCGAGGCGCTGAAGGAGATCACCGGCGTGCCGATCATCTCCCAGACGCTCGGGTACCTGATGCGCTCGGGCAGCCCCGACTCCCTCGACCTGATGGTGGCGATCAACTTCGCGGTGATGGCGGCCGACCTCGCCGTCCAGGGCGCTCGGGGCCGCATGGTGGCGCTGCGTGCCGGTACCTACACCGACGTTCCCATCAGCGCGACCCGCGAGGGGGTCAAGCGCGTCGATGTCGAAGCCCTCTACGACCTCGACGAGTACCGGCCCAAGGTGCGCCAGGTCTCGGGCAAGCCCATGTTCCTCTACTGAGGGCCGACGCGCGAGTGACGGCCGGCGTCGGAGCCGTCCCGGACAACTCGCGGTGCGAGCCCGGGTCGGCAGCCAGATCCAGGCTGTGGGCCACCTGCCTCGCGGGCCGACCTCAGAGCTGGTTGGTGAGTCAGTTCCCGTTTCGCAACAGGCCTCGCGCTGTCCGGTGAGAGAGCACCGACCAGCGGCAGCGGGCCGACAGCAGCGAGCCGATCGAGGCGAATGAGCCGACCGAGAACGCCGATAGCGCCGACCCAACTGAGCCGACGGACAACACGGACCCCACTGAACCGATGCTGAGCGTCGACCCCTTCGACCCGATGGACAGCAAGGACTCGTTCGACCAGAGCGACCACCTGGAGCCCGACCCTCTCGTCGTCATAGGAGTTGTGATCCTAGGTCTCTCGGGAGTGTTGCCGTGCACTGTGCACGGCTTCTGTCACCAGAGTCTCGTCGCCCGACTCTCGTGACCGCCGGTGTGCGCGAGGCACCCCTTTGGTCACCGGAATCGCCGGACTCGTTGTCGCCGCGACCCACTCGACAGCGCAGCCGCGACGACCGTCGGATGACCATCGGGTCCGTCACGACCAGTCTGGAAGATCGAGACGCGGTTGTCGCTCCAACGGCGCTCAAGGGACCGCGGAGGAACGGCCGTGTCGACTTGCTGCCGAACTCAGACCTCGTCGAGCTCGTCGGAGCGCCGATCGCCGAAGCCGATCCGTCCCGAATCGGGTCGGAGCACCTCGATCGGGTCGCGCAGGTCGTCGATGTAGCCGAGGGCGTAGGCGCCCCGCGCGTAGCCCATCAGGCGCTGGAGGTCCTCGTCGAAGGTCCGCGCCACCTCGAGCGGTACCGACAGGTACTGGTTCTCCTCCTGGCGCAACCACGACACGTTGTAGGTGATGTTGACCCCGCGGCGGACCGCCGAGGACCGGTTGGCGCCCCCGCCGTGGTAGAGCGCACCGGTGTAGACGAGCACCGACCCCTTGGTCATCTCGGCCGGGACGGTGTCGTCGACGGCGAGGCGCAGCTTGTCGTCGAAGTGGTTGCTCCCGGGAACGACACGGGTGGCCCCGTTCTCCTCGGTGAAGTCGGTCATCGCCCACAAGGTGTTGCACTGCACCTCGTAGCCGGCGGGAAACGGGAAGAAGTCGAATGCCCACTGGTCACGGTGCACCGGCTGAGCCGTCTCGCCGGGACCGATGGCGATGAGTTGGGTGAGGTGGAGCTGGTAGGACGTGGCGTGGGCCAACACCGCGCCCACGGTGCCGAGGATCGTGGGGTGCATGACCAGCTCGCGCGCCGTGGGCGAACGGGCCAGGAGGGCGCCGGTGCGGCGGGTGGCGAAGCCGGAGAAGTCGTCGGGGCCATCGGGCGTGGTCGCCATCCATGGCGCCAGCTCCGAGGCGATCGCATCCATCGTCGCGCCGGGCACCAGGTCCTCGATCACCGCGCAGCCGTCCTCGGCGAGGGCCCGGGCCAGCTCCGCGGTGGTCGCCTCGACGCCGTATCGCCGGATGTGCATGTCGGGTCCCCTCGGCTCGCGCGGTTCGGAGTCACGCTAGCCAGTGGGGCGATCAACCCTCGATGGCGAACACGTCGGTGAAGCGGCTGCAGGCATCGTGGACGTGGTCCCACACGCTGCCCCGGCGGGTCTCGCCCAGCCCGTCGATGACCGTGAGCGCCGCGGCCCGGTCCGGGGCGACGACGGTGACCACGAGGTGCCCCATCTCGGTGACCATCACCGTGGGGGAGTCGCCGGGCCGCTCCCACACGGCGCGGGCCCCCACCTGCTCGACACGGCCCGCGGGCAGACCCGACCAATCGAGGCGACCGGGCTGCTGGAACACCGACACCGACGTGGTGCCGTCGCTGTAGACGACCATGGTGAGATCGTGCCCGTCGTACATCAGGCGCCGGCTGAGTCGGGCCCGGTTGCCGATCATGGCCGCCGGTGCCGAGTACGGGTGCCCCACGGAATCGACCCGGTGCGCGCCGTCCATGGCCCGCAGACCCGCCATGGGCCAGGGATCGGACCGGGTGTCGTCGCCCGAGGCGGTGGCTTCGCTGGTGGCCACGACGTGCGCCGCCACCAGCGCGTCGACCTGCGGCACCACCGAGGGCCGGATCACCGCCGCCGTCAGGGCCAGCGAACCCAACACGATCGCGGCCAGGCCCACGAACGCCGAACCCACCCGGATCAGGGTGCGGTGGCGCGCCAGCAGCCCCTCGACCACCGGGGTGGAGTCGACGACGGGGAGCGCCCGGACCCACGACCGGGCCGTCGCCGCCTCCTCGGCCATGGCACGACAACGGTCGCACGCCTCGAGGTGGGTCCGGACCCAGGCCTCGGTCTCGGCGTCGAGCTCGCCGTCGAGGTGGGCGGAGACGAGGTCACCGGCGTGACCGTCGGCCGGACGGCGGGCCATCCCGTCGGTCACGACTCCCCCTCCTCGCGGGCGAGCGCCTCCCGCAGGGCCAGGCGGCCCCGGTGGATCCGACTGCGGATGGTCCCCACCGGGACGTCGAGCTGCTCGGCGATGTCGGCGTACGGCAGCCCGGCGACGTCGGACAGCACGACGGCGAC
The DNA here is from genome assembly GCA_963730345.1 of uncultured Acidimicrobiaceae bacterium. Classification (GTDB taxonomy): domain Bacteria; phylum Actinomycetota; class Acidimicrobiia; order Acidimicrobiales; family Salinilacustritrichaceae; genus Salinilacustrithrix. The sequence continues at coordinate 114,756 of CAVSRP010000035.1, read as the reverse complement.
GCGGTAGTCCTCGGGCAACCCGGCGAGCAACTCCTGCAGGTGGGCCGGGAGACCGGCCGCCGCCGCCGCCTCGGCCGCCGAGGGCGAGGCCGGGAGGACCAGGTCAGGATCGTCGGGGAGGGAGACCTGCGGTCGTCTCGTCCGTCGCCGGGCGTCGTCGAGGAACGCGTTGGTGGTGATGCGCCCCAGCCACGCCCGCAGCGACCCGGGGGTGTAGGTCCGCAGCCCTCGTTGCACCCGCACCAACACTTCCTGCACCAGATCCTGCGCGTCCTCTCGGTTCCCGGTGAGCCGGTAGGCCACCGTGTAGATGAAGTCACCTTCGTCCCGGGCGATCTCTTCCCAGGTCGGGACGCGATCGTCGAGATCGGAGGCGGGAACGGACCGGCGCGGACGACGGATCACGATCGGCCGATCACGCCGGCGGCCGTCCCGGTCCTGGAAACGATGCCGGCGAGCGTTCAGTTCCCGCGTGCTGCGACCGACGCGCCATCGGGAACTCGGGCATGCGGGCCATGACGGGCGGATCGTACCGGCCGGCGTGGAGCACGATCGCAGGCGCGACACACCCCGCAGCACGGCACCCTCGGGTACCGGTGCTGCGGGGTGTCGGGAGGGTCAGGCCGATTCGGCGGCGCGCCGGGCGATGGCCCGGGCCCGACGGATGCGGCGGCGTTCGCGCTCGCTCATCCCGCCCCAGATGCCGAACTTCTCCCCGTTCGAGAGGGCGAACTCCAAGCAGTCGTCGCGTACGACACAGCCCCGGCAGACCTCCTTGGCCTCCTTGGTGGACGCACCCCGCTCGGGGAAGAACAGATCGGGATCCACGCCGAGGCAGTTGGCGAACTCTTGCCACGAACGGATGTCGGGCTGGCTGTCGATGCCCACATGGACACTCATCGGCCAGGCCTCCTTTGCATTGGTGGTGATCACTGGAGGCGTCGAAGTACGGTCCCCCCACACGCCCATACCAGACGTGTAATTACAACGGTGTGATCATCCCCCACCAGCGCCGGAAGCGCAAGTGAGACTTGGGATCAGGGATTGCGGCACGACTGCGGCGGAGCCGCAGGCCCTGAGCACGGCCGGCGTCGGGAGCGCCAGCGAGCAGCCGGCACGACTGCGGCGGAGCCGCAGGCCCTGAGCACGGATCAGCGTCGGCGGCCGCCACTCGTGCGGAGGGCGCGCTTGTGCTCGACGAAGTCGACCAGGACGTAGTCGCCCAGCGTCTCCGGGGTGGTGAAGAACGCCCGGCCGCCGTTCATCTTCGTGATCTTCTCGATGAAGTTCTTCAGGTAGCTGGTGGCATCCAGCATGAAGGTGTTGATGCGGATGTCGTCCTTGGTGCAGCGCAGCACCTCGCGGACGGTGGCGTCGATCGTCTCCTGCACCGGCGGGTAGTTGAAGTACGGCGCCGCCATGCCGGGCTCGTAGTGCGCGGTGGGCTCGCCGTCGGTGATCATGATGATCTGCTTCGTGCCGCTCTGGCGGGCCAGTAGCTGCCGGGCGAGCTGGAAGCCGTGCTGCATGTTGGTGCCGTAGTCGTAGTCCCAGCTCACCTCGGGCAGCTGCTCGGCAGTGAGGACATGGGCCACCTTCGAGAACCCGACCAGGCCGAGGTAGTCCTGCGGGAACTGACCGGAGATCAGGGCGTGCAGCGCCATGGCCACCTTCTTGGCCGGGAGGAAGTTGTCGCGCATCGGCATCGACAACGACAGATCGAGCATCAAGACGGTGGCCGATCGCACGAGTGTCTCGGTGCGTTCGATCTCGAAGTCGTCGGGGGTCAGGTGGACCGGGGTGCCTCCGCCGGCACGGCGCACTGCGTTGCGCACGGTGCGCTCGATGCTGAGGTTGAACGGATCGCCCCACTCGTAGGCCTTGGTGTCGTAAGCACGCTCGTGGCCGATGCCGGTGCTGGACATGTCGTGTCGGCCGAGCTTGTCCTTGGCCAGCTTGGAGAACAGGTCGTCGAGAGCGTTGTTGCCGATCTTGCGCAGCCCGCGCGGCGTGAGCTCGAGCCGGCCTTCCTTGCGTTGGACGAGCCCAGCGTCCTCGAGCTGCTTGGCCAGCTTCGACAGCTGCTCGAGCGAACGAGCGGAGTCCTCGCCGAGCAGCTCGCGCGCCCGGTCGAGGTCGGCCTCGGCGAGGGCGCCCGGCTGGGTGGCCGACTGCAGCAGGTTCTCGAGCTGATCGAGATCACCCAGCTCGGCCATCATCTGGGCGGCCTCGGCGAAGCCCAGGGGGTTGTCGCCCCCGAAGTCATAGGACCGGTTCCAGTCGAGCTGCGGGAACATCTGTTGCAGGTTCTGGCCCAGCTGGCTGGCCTGGAAGGCGAGGTCCATGTCCTCGAGCAGCTGCTCGGCGAGACCCTGCAGCTGGGCCCGCTGCTCGGGGGTCATCGAGTTGAGCATGGCCTGCATCTGGGCCATCCGCTCGGCCATCGCCCGGAGCAGCTCCTCGACGTTCTCGGGGTTCTCGGGGAAGAAGTCGCCGTAGCTCTCCATGAACTGCTGGAAGTCCTCGGGGGTGTCCTCCCCGCGTTGGTGCTTCTCGAGCAGCTCGTTGAGCGCCGCCATCATGTCCTTGGTGCGCTGCATCGCCGCCGGGTCCGGGTTCGACATCGCCCCGGCCATCTGGTCGAAGTACTGCTGGGCCAGCTGCTGACGGAGCTGGTCCATGAGCTCGTCGAAGCGTTGCTGGGCCTCGGCGGACTCGAACTCGTAGTTGGACAGGCTCTGCACTTGACCGGCGAGATCGGGCGGGAGCATGTCGAGGTGCATGTGCTTCTCGGTGGTGGTGGCCTCGGCCAGCTCCTGCTGGCGAGCGTCACCCGACTGGCGGGCCTCGTCGAGACGACGGTCGAGCGCGGCCCGCTCCGCTTCGACCACCTCACGGAGGGCGTCGGCGATCTCGTCGTAGACGCCGCCGAGGTTCGAGTTCTCGAGCCGCTGCCGACGGGCCTCGCGCAAGCGCTCCATCAGCTCTCGCATGCCCTGGACCGAGTTGCCCTCGTCGTCCTCGAAGCCCTGCTGCATGAGCCGCCGCAACGCGGCGTTGAGATCACCGTGATAGAGCAGATCGTCGGTGATCTCGTCGAAGATGGCGTCGGCGTCGAGCTCGAAGCCGACCTGCGTGCCGTCCCAGCGCGAGTACCGGAAGTTGGGGCGGGTCATGGCGCAACGGTAGCGGCGTGGGTCCCGTGTGGGACGGCCACGCCGCGCCGGTGCATGTTCGTACTACCGGGTGGACCTAGCGGGTGGTGGTGTGCTCCTCGACCACGCGGCGCTCACCGTGCGGGGCAGTGGCGCGGTCGATCCACAGCAGGGAGACCAGGACGCCGAGCGCACCGGCGACCATCAGAATGATGCCGACCACGTTGATGTCGAGGCCGGAGACGGTGGCATCCACCGCGAAGGTCAGAATCGCGCCGAGCGCGATGAGGAAGATCGAAGATCCGGTGGCCATGGTGGATTCACTCCTTTTGCGGCGATGAGTGCCGCGGTGTTCGACTGGGCTCGTTCGTTCTGTGTCCCGTCCTCGCCGATGTCAGAACCTGCGCGCCTGCATGCGGCGGAGTTGACGAGCCGGCCGGCCGGAGGACGGCGGGGCGAACCCTTCGGGTTCGACAGCAACTCCAGGAGCGGAGCCGGCAGACGAAGTCTGCAGGCGCAGCGGCTCAGGCCAGACGAACCCCCAGCAGGACAGTGTCGTCGGCGTCCGGGCCGGCCACCGCGAGCAGGTCGTGGAGCTCGTCGCACACGTCATCGAGTGCCGGCGACCGACCCTCGAACGACGCCGCCAGCCGGGCCAGTCCATCGTCGATGGACTCGCCCCGCCGCTCGACGAGGCCGTCGGTGTAGAGGAGCAGCAGCTCGCCCTCCGCCAGACTGGTGCGGATCGGACGGACGCTGATCTCGTCGAGGAACCCGAGCATCGGGCCACGCGCCTCGAGATCGTCGATCCAACGGACCTCGCGGCCGTCGCGGCTCGCGATCACCGGCGGGAGGTGGCCACACGACCAGGTCGCGGACGAGCCCGTACGGGTGTCGAGTTCCACGTAGGCGATGGTCACCGTGGTCGACAGCTCGTGTCGGGCCACCTGGTTGAGGATCTGGAACGCGTCCTCCGGAGTCGACGACGACTGCAGGAGGGCACGGAACGAGTAGCGGAACTGGCCCATGTGAGCGGCGGCGACCAGACCGTGGCCGCAGACGTCGCCCACCGCGAGCCCGACCCGGTGGTCTCCGAGATCGATCACGTCGTACCAGTCGCCACCGACGTCGAGACCGTCGCGTCCCGGGTGGTAGCGGACGCACAGCTCCAGGTCGGGGACCTCGAGGTCCGAGGCCGGCAGGAGTTGCCGCTGGAAGACCACGGCCGCGAGGCGTTGCTCCTCGTGGCGGCGCGCGTTCTCGATCGCCACCCCGGTGCTCGAGCCGATCGATGCCGCCAGGCGCGCGTCGTCCTCGGTGAAGTAGCCGCGGTCAGCGTGGGCGAAGACCAACAGTCCGAGCGGACGCCCTCGATCGCCCCCCACCGGCACCAGCAGCACGGAGCGGAGGTCATCGACATCGATCGGCAGGCCGAGGGAGACGAGGAAGTCGCGGACCTGAGGGTGCCGAGACAGGTCACGGATCGTCTCCACGCCAGCGGCGGTGCCGACGAAGGCGGTGATGTCGAGGTACCGGGGCGGATCGGGCACCGGCGTGTCCCCGGCGAGACCGCTCACGGCCCAAGCGAGGTCGGAACCCGCCACCTTCGGTTCGGGGTACAGCACCACGCCGAGGTCGGCGCCGAGCACACCGGTGGAGGCGTTGGCCACGGCCATCGCGGTGTCGGTCAGTTGCCGTCCCGCGATGATCGCCTGGCTCACCCATTGCAGACCCTCGACTGCGGCCCGCCGACGCTGCAACGAGATCTCGGCCCGCTTCTGCTCGGTGACATCGGACGACACGGCCGAGAGCACGGGCGGACCACCGTTGGCCTTCACCCGGGTCACCCGGGTGGAGATCCAGCTCGTACCCCGTTGGGCGTCCCGGACCCGGTAGGTGACCGTCTGCGTCTCGTCGACGCCCCGAGCCCGCTCGAGCACCTGGCCGATGGCGGGTCGGTCGTCGGCCACCACCCCGGCGAACAGCGTTTCGGCTCCGCCCTCGACGACGGCCACTCCGTGGAGATCGGCCATGCGTTGGGACCACTTGGCTCGGCCCGACCGGACGTCGAGGGTCCAGACGCCGAGCTCGCCGGCGTCGAGCGCGAGGGCCAGGCGACCCTCGACCTCGCGCACCTGCACCCGCTCGCGGAAGCGGTCGACCAGTTGGCCGAGGCCGGAGCTGACCACCTCAGCCTCCGACGCCAGCCACAATGTGGCGTCGAGGTGCCGGTGTGCCAACAGCTCGACCACACCGACGAGGCGCCGGCCGGACCGCAACGGCACCAGGGCCCCCAACTGGGGCCGGCGGTTCGAGCCGTAGCCGGGACCGAAGCGGGGATCGCCGTCCATGGTGTCGACCATCACCACGTCATCACGTTCCCAGGCCACGCCGGGAAGGCGCTCACCGACCTGGAACGGCTGGCGCAGCGTGGCCGAGCGGTATCGGCGCTCCGGATCGGGGTCGCGTTCCCACACCGTGGCGGCACGCAGCGTCGCGGTCTGATCGTCGAGGACCCAGACGGTGGCGAGATCCCAGTCGAAGGCCTCACCGACCATCGCGGCGGCCGCGGACAGCTCCGAGCTGCCCACCGACGGCGCCGACACCACATCGAGCAGACCGGACCGTAGGGCGGCGCCGGTGGACCACAGATCGAAGAGCACGAGGACGAATCCGGTCTCCGTCAGGTGGGGACGGACGCCGAGGTCGCTGACCCCGGCGTCTGCGGTGAGGACCGGTAGTCGGACGACCCGCCCCTCGAAGGGCGACGAACCCACGTCGGCCCAGGACTCCAGGGTGGATCGGAGGGTGGCCCGCGCCGGCGCGGGAAACAACTCGTAGAGGGACCGGCCGACAAGCGACTGACGCGACCGCCCCAGAACGTCATCGACCCGGTCGGTCGCGTCGAAGACCACGCCGTGGCGGTTCGCGAAGACGACAGCCACGGGCAGGGATCGGAGCAGACGCTCACTCGGGATCGGTGCGGGTGCCACGGACATGGATCGCAGCGAACGATATGTCAACCCGATGACGTCGTCCCGAACCAGCCGTCCCGGGTCTCCGGCGGGCGCGGTCTGAAACCGGAAGATGAAGGGCAAGGAACCCCAACCCGGCCGCTCACGGCCGCAGCCCGCCACGAAAGGACGCATCTGCCATGGGAACCAACAAGGACGAGGTCAAGGGGCGAGTCAAGGAAGCCGCCGGCGATCTGACCGACGACGACGATCTCGAGCGCGAGGGCAAGGTCGACCGCGCCGTCGGCAGCGTCAAGGACACCGTCGACGATGTCGCCTCCAAGGTGAAGGACGCGGTCAGCAAGGACCGCTGACATTCCCAGTTCTTCGACCCGAGTAGCGTCGGCGTCGGCCACGGAGATCCGTGACCGACGCCGGCGCTGCGCGCGCCCGTTCCGCTGACGTCCATTGGAGATCTGATGACCGACGTTTCCCCTGCCCCCGAAGATCGCCTCCGTATCACCACCCTCGACGACGACGGGCCGGCCGTCTTCGTGTTGGAGGGCGAACTCGATCCCCACACGTCACCCATGCTGCAGGCCCACATCGACGATGTCGTCGCAGCCGATTCCTCCAGCGTCGTCCTCGACTTCGCCGATGTCAGCTTCGTCGACTCCGCCGGCTTGCGAGTCATCGCCGACACCCACCGTCGTCTGCAGGAGGCCGGTGGCGGCCTCACGGTGCGGCATCCCTCCGCCGGGTTGGTCAAGCTCCTGACGCTGACCGGCCTCGCCGATCACGTGACGATCGAGGAGTGACACCCCTCACCTCGACCTCGCCGGTGGTCGACGGCGTTCAGACGGTCGTGGTGCAGCGCACGACGAGACGTCGATCGACGACATCGACATCGATGTCGTCGACGAATGCCGAGACCAGCAGCAGGCCGCGACCGCCGGTCCGGAGCGGATCCTCGAGATCCCAGGAGTTCACCTCGGCCGAGGGCGAATCCGATACCTCGTTGGTGACCGTCAGCTCGAGCGTCCCGCCGCTGATGACCGCCTCGACCTCGGCCGGCGGCGCCCCGTGGGGCGTCTCGCGGACGGCGTTGGCGCCGAGTTCACTGAGCACCACCGAGAGGTCGTCGACCTGCTCGGACTCGACGTCCGCGGCCCGGAGCCACCGCATGAAGGCCATGCGCGCCTCGGAGAGGTCGGCGACGGCACGGAGTGGTCGGGCCGGAAAGCGGGTCGAGAAGCGGTGCACGATCATCACGAACTTCGTGAGACGTACCCAACCACGAATGACAGTAGAACGGATCCACCATGCATGAACTGCCCTCCTCGTCCTCGCTGGCGTTGACCATACCCACCTCCCCGGCGTATCTCCGACACATCCGGGTACTTGCGGCCACGGTGGCCGACGATCTCGGCTTCGACGTGGAGGCCATCGAGTCGCTCCGAATCGCCGTCGACGAGATCTGTGCGCTGGCGATCGGCGAGGTCGACGACCCAGACGGGACCCTCACCCTGGTGCTCGAATCGAGCGGTCGCGGGCTGGTGCTCGACGGCCGCTGCGGACCGGTCACCACCGACCCGCAGATCGACCCCATCGCCGAGCAGCTCATCCGCGCCGGTGCCACCTCGCACGAGCTCCGGCGGGACGGCGATCACTGTGTCTTCACCCTCCGCGCCGACGTGCCCTCCGTCAATGGACGCTGACGTCCTCGACCAGTTCATCGAGTACCGGGCCAAGGGGTCCCGGCGGCTCCGGAATGCCCTGGTCGAGCAGCACCTCGATCTGGTCGAGTACTACGTGAGCCGGTACGGCAAGGGTCAGATCGAATCCGACGACGTCCGCCAGCAGGCCTTCATGGCCCTGATCAAGGCCGTCGAGCGCTTCGACCCGGACATGGGGGTCACGTTCAAGACCTTCGCCAACCGGACCATCGAGGGCGAACTCAAGCGGCTGCTGCGCGACAAGGGCTGGTCGGTGCGACCGCCGCGCAGCCTCCAGGAGCTCGCGGTCCAGGCTCGACGCCTCGAACCCCAACTCACCCAGCAACTCGGGCGCACCCCGCGGGTCGCCGACCTGGCCGAGTGGCTCGAGGAGTCCACCGACCGCGTCCTGGAGGCGCTGGCCGCCGGCGCCTCGTTCCGAGCTGACAGCCTCGATGCCCCGATCGGCGACGGATCGCTCACCAAGGGGGCGATGATCGCCGGGTCGGACGGCGAGATGGACGACGTCGAGCTCCAGATGGACATCGAGGACCTGCTCGACGGCCTCGACGAGCGTGACCGCGAGATCGTCCAGCTGCGCTTCGTCGAGCGTCTCTCACAGCAGGAGATCGCCGACCGTCTCGGGGTGTCCCAGTCGTACCTGTCGCGGCTGCTGCGGCGGACGCTGGCCACATTGCGCGAGGACATCGAAGCCCGGCAGGCCGCGTTCGACGACGACGAACCGGTCTGATCAGCCAGGCCGACCGCTGACGCTCCTGGCGACGACCGGGTTCCCAGCCGGCGTCGGGAGCGCCAGCGAGCAGCTGGCACGGCTGCGGCGAAGCCGCAGACCCTGAGTACGACTCAGGTGGTGGCGGCCACCTTCTCCTTGAACTTCGAACCCACCTTGACCTTGGCGACGTTGGCCGCCTTGATCTGCAGCGGCGCGCCGGTCTGCGGGTTCTTGCCCGTCCGAGCGGCGCGATGGCCCCGCTCGAAGGTCAAGAAGCCGGGCAGCGACACCTTGTCGCCGCGGGCGACCGCATCGGTGACGGTGGCTTCGAACGCATCCATCATCTCGGAGACCGCGGTCTTCGTCTGACCGCTGGCTTCTGCGATGGCCCCGACCAAGTCGGACTTGTTCATGGGAATCCCCTTCCGTTTCGACGTTCCCACTGGTGACAACAGCGTGAACCGTTTTGCGGGCTGAGGGGTGGATACCCGCAACCTTTTGTCATCAGTCACGCCAATAGGGGGTTCAGCCCCGGGCTCGGTAGCTGGCTCGGGCGCCGACGTGTTCCTTGTTCAAGCGCTTGCCGAGGTGGAGGCCCTCGAGCAGGAACTCGACCGCACTGGCGATGGCGGCCGCCGACTCGTCGCCCTCGGTCAGCGAGGACACCGGCCCCTTCAGACCGGGCAGTTCCTCGACCAGAGCCGCGAGGTCCGCCGCGCTGACGTCCTCGCCGGCGTCGACCACGCGGCCCCCCTCGAACGCCTCGAGGACGTCGCGGAGCACGGTGGGGTCGGTGCGCTCGCGGAACACCGTGAGCACGGCCGACTTCACCAGGTGGCCGGCGATGGCCTCGTCCCGCCCGTCGTCGAGCGACTCGATCTCGATCTTGCCCATCGTCGACGCCGCCAGGGCATCGAGATCGGACACGCGAGGCACGACCATGTCATCGCCGTTGCGCAACGCACGCCGGGCGGCATTGGCGATGAGCACCTCCTGGTTGGACACCGTGAGGCGGACCGACACACCCGAGCGCTGGTTGACGTGGGGCGACTCTCGGGCGAGGTGCGACAGGGTGGCCACGATCTGGCTCATGTACTGGGGCATACGCACCTGGACGCCGTCGGCCTCGAGGGGGGAGGACTCCTGGGCGGCGATGTCCATCTCGGTCTCGATCTCGAGCGGGTAGTGGGTGCGGATCTGGCTGCCGAAGCGATCCTTGAGCGGCGTGATGATCCGGCCGCGGTTCGTGTAGTCCTCGGGATTGGCCGACGCGACCAGCATCACGTCGAGGGGGAGCCGGACCTTGTACCCGCGGATCTGCACGTCGCGCTCCTCGAGCACGTTGAGCAGACCGACCTGGATCCGCTCCGACAGGTCGGGCAGCTCGTTGATGGCGAAGATCCCCCGGTTGGTGCGGGGCACCAGGCCGTAGTGGAGGGTGAGCTCGTCGGAGAGGTAACGGCCCTCGGCCACCTTGATGGGGTCGACCTCCCCCACGAGATCGGCGATCGAGGTGTCCGGGGTGGCCAGTTTCTCACCGAAGCGGCTGTCGCGGTGGACCCAGTCGATCGCGGTGTCGTCACCGTCCTCTTGGACCAGGGACCGGGCATAGGCGGACACCGGGTGGTACGGATCGTCGTTGATCTCGGATCCCTTGACGATGGGCATCCATTCGTCCAGCAACCCGGTGAGAGAGCGGATCATGCGGGTCTTGGCCTGACCACGCTCGCCCAGGAAGATGACGTCGTGTCCCGCCAGCAGCGCATTCTCCAGCTGCGGCATCACGGTGTCCTCGTAGCCCATCACGCCGGTGAAGAGCGCTTCGCCGGCCCGGATCTTCGCAACCGCGTTGCGGCGGACCTCTTGCTTGACCGGCCGGGACTCCCAACCGGACTCCTTGAGCTCACCGATGGTCGAGGGCGGGGGCGGGGTGGCACGCGTCATGTCAGCAACCTACCGGCACCTCCCCGCCCCCCGTCCGGCGCCCTCCCGGTCGCACGCGGCCCGGGGCGGGCTAGGTTGCGCCGGCCATGGAACTGACCGATCGCTGGATGGCGGTCCGAGCCGACGACGAGCTCCGCCGCACGTTCGCCGAGCCCGATCTCGACGTCCGCGACTGGGAACCGATCACGGTGCCCGGTCACTGGCGATCCACCCCTGCCTTCGCCGGCGACGACGGCCCGCTCCTGCACCGCACGACGTTCGAGCAACCACCTGGACCGCGTCACCGCCGCTGGTGGCTGCAATTCGACGGACTCTTCTACCAGGGCGACATCTGGCTCGACGGCGCCTACCTCGGCGACACCGAGGGATACTTCGCGCCCCACACATTCGAGGTCACCGAGGCGCTGCGCGCCCGGGCCGAGCACACGCTCGCAGTCGAGCTGGCCTGCTCGCCCCAGACCGATCGGTCGAACAAGCGCAACATCACGGGCGTGTTCCAGCACTGGGACTGCTTCGACCCGGCGTGGAACCCGGGCGGCATCTGGCGCCCCGTGCACCTCGTCGACACCGGGCCCGTGCGCATCACGCGCCTGGTCACCCGCTGCACCGAGGCCACGCCCGATCGCGCCACGCTGGCATTCGTCGCCGACCTCGATGCCGCGGCAGGGGTCGATGCCCACGTGCGGACGACCGTCGGACCGGTCGACCACGGCATCGACCACACCCTGGCGACCGGCGCCAACACGGTGGAATGGACGGTCACCGTCGACCATCCCCGGCTGTGGTGGCCGCATGCGCTGGGCGAAGCCCACCTCGAGACCGTCGACGTCGAGATCCGGCTGCGGGACGCGGCCGGCAGCACCGTCTCCGACCGGCGGCGGTTCCGGACCGGCCTGCGCTCGGTCCGGATGCACAACTGGATCACCGAGATCAACGGCGAACGCCTCTTCCTCAAGGGCAGCAACCAGGGGCCGACCCGCATGGCCCTGGGCGACGCCACACCCGCCGAGTGCCGCCACGACGTCGAACTGGCCCGATCGGCCGGGCTCGATCTGTTGCGGCTCCACGCCCACGTCGCCCGCCCGGAGACCTACGAGGCCGCCGACGAGACCGGCATGCTCCTCTGGCAGGACTTCCCGCTCCAATGGGGCTACGACCGCGGCATCCGCAAGCAGGCCACGGCCCAAGCGGCCGAGATGGTGGCCCTGCTCGGCCATCACCCATCGATCGCCATCTGGTGCGGCCACAACGAACCCATGCGACTCGACATCGAGCCCGACGCGTTCACCGACCGGCGACGCACGACGCAGCTCGGCCTCCGCGCCGTCGCCTCCCAGCAGCTCCCGACATGGAACAAGACCGTCCTCGACCGTGCCGTGAAGCGGGCGATCGAAGCGGCGGACGGGACCCGCCCCGTGATCCCCCACTCCGGCGTCATGCCCCATCTCCCCCAACTCCGCGGGACCGACAGCCACCTGTACTTCGGGTGGTACTTCGGCCACGAGCGCGACTTTCCCGCTTTCGCCAAGGCCGTGCCGAGCCAGGTCCGCTTCCCCACCGAGTTCGGCGCCCAGGCCGTCCCCGACTCCGACGACTTCGTCGATGCCGACCGGTGGCCCGATCTGGACTGGGATCGGCTCGCCGAGACGCACTCGCTGCAACAGTCGATCCTCGACCGGTTCGTCCCGCGGGACGGGCACACCTACGAGTCCTGGAAGCAGGCGACGCAGGAGTATCAGGCGACGCTGATCCGCCATCACGTCGAGACCCTGCGACGGCTGAAGTACCGCCCCACCGGCGGGTTCGCCCAGTTCTGCTTCGCCGACGGGCATCCGGCGATCACCTGGTCGGTGCTCGACCACGAGCGCCGACCCAAGCTCGGCCACGCCGCCCTCGTCGAGGCGTGCCGACCGGTGATCGTGGTCGCCGACCGGCCCCCGGCCACGGTCGCGCCCGGTGACGCCCTCGCCCTCGACGTCCACGTGGTGTCGGACCGGAGGACAGAGCTGTCGGGTCGGGTGCGCGTCGAGTTGCGCTGGACCGATCGCGCGTCGGGCGACGCCGACGGCCACGAGTGGGCCTTCGAAGGCGACATCGGCCCCGACTCGTGCGTGCTCGTCGGCACCGTCCAGTTCGAAGTGCCCGACGCGATCGGCGACCTGGTCCTGACCCTGCAGGGTCGGGTGGGTGACGACGACGTGGGCAACGAGTACCGGACCAGGGTGACCTGACCCCGAACTACGGTCGCCTGCGGGAGCGCGGGTACCGTGCCAGCCATGCAGACGATGGAGAAGTCAGCGGAGGACGGGGGCTCGGGCGGCGGCGTCGCTCCGGTGAATCCGTCTCGTCGGCCCGCACCGTGGCCCGTGGAGTTCTACCGCTCCGCGGTCGGCAAGAAGTGGGTCATGGCCGTCACCGGCATCATCCTGATGGGCTTCGTGTTCGGTCACATGATCGGCAACCTCAAGCTCTATCTCGGCGCGCACGACATCAACGTCTACGCTGAGTTCCTCCGCGAGCTGCTGTACCCGCTGCTGCCTCGGACGGTCACGCTGTGGCTGATCCGCAGCGCACTGATCGTCGCGTTCGTCCTGCACATCCACTCGGCCGCCAGCTTGTCGTTGATGAACCGGCGGGCCAATGCCGGTGGCTATGCGACCGCTCGCGACTACCAGGCCGCCAACGTCGCCAGCCGGTCGATGCGCTGGACTGGCATCGTCATCCTGCTGTTCCTCGCCTTCCACCTCTCCGACCTGACGTGGGGCTTCCTCAATCCCGACTTCGTGCGGGGCGACGTCTACCGCAACGTGCAGGCCAGCCTCGGCAACGCCATACCGGCGATCATCTACATCGTCGCCAACCTCGCCCTCGGCCTGCACCTGTTCCACGGCTCGTGGTCGATGTTCCAGAGCCTCGGGCTCAACAACCCCCGGTACAACTCCTGGCGCCGCAGCTTCGCCATCGGGTTCGCCGCCCTCGTCACCATCGGCAACCTCAGCTTCCCGATCATGGTCGTCTCCGGCGTCACCAACGACAACGTCTGCTTCGAACAGGGCGATCGGGTGGTCACGTGTGAGGCAGTGTTCGCCGACGCCTTGCGCAACGGTCAGATCACCGTCGAGCAGTTCGACAACTTCTCCGAGCACGATCGCAACGAGTACATCCAGGCCTACGAGACCCAGAACAAGCTCAACCCGCAGCAGGAGGCAGGCTGATGATCGGGAACCTCGACAGCGCGGTCCCCGAGGGTCCGATCGAGGACAAGTGGACCCAGCACAAGTTCGACATGAAGCTGGTGGCGCCCAACAACCGGCGCAAGTTCGACGTCATCATCGTCGGCTCGGGCCTGGCCGGCGCCTCGGCCGCGGCCACGCTCGGCGAGCAGGGCTACAACGTCAAGGTCATCACGTACCACGACTCCCCCCGACGGGCGCACTCCATCGCGGCGCAGGGCGGCATCAACGCAGCCAAGAACTACAAGAACGACGGCGACAGCGTCTATCGGCTGTTCTACGACACGGTGAAGGGCGGCGACTACCGCTCCCGCGAGGCCAACGTGCACCGTCTCGCCGAGGTGTCGGTTGACATCATCGACCAGTGCGTGGCCCAGGGCGTGCCCTTCGCGCGGGAATACGGCGGCCTGCTCGACAACCGATCCTTCGGCGGCGCCCAGGTGTCGCGTACCTTCTACGCCCGGGGCCAGACCGGCCAGCAACTCCTGCTCGGCGCGTACCAGGCGCTGATGAAGGAAGTGGCCGCCGGCACCGTCGAGCTCATCACCAAGACCGAGGTGCTCGACCTGGTCGTCAAGGACGGCGTCGCCTGCGGTGTGGTCACCCGCAACCTGCGCACCGGCACCATCGAGCGGCACTCGGCCCACGCGGTGCTGCTCGCCACCGGCGGATACGGCAACGCCTTCTACCTGTCCACCAACGCGATGAACTGCAACGCCACCGCGGTGTGGCGGGCCCACCGGCGCGGCGCCCTGTTCGCCAACCCGTGTTTCACCCAGATCCACCCGACGTGCATTCCGCCGGCCGAGGACTTCCAGTCCAAGCTGACCCTGATGTCGGAGTCGCTGCGCAACGACGGCCGCGTCTGGGTGCCCAAGGACCCGGACGAGACCCGCCCTCCCGGTCAGATCCCCGAGGAGGACCGGGACTACTACCTCGAGCGCAAGTACCCGAGCTTCGGCAACCTCGTCCCGCGCGACGTGGCGTCCCGCAACGCCAAGACCGTCGTCGACGAGGGCCGAGGGGTCGGCCCGCTGAAGAACGGCGTGTACCTCGACTTCGCCGACTCGATCAACCGCCTCGGCAAGGAGACCATCGAGGAGCGGTACGGGAACCTGTTCGACATGTACCAGCGCATCACCGACGAGAACCCGTACGTGCAGCCGATGCGCATCTACCCCGCCGTCCACTACACGATGGGTGGACTGTGGGTGGACTACCACCTCATGTCCAACGTGCCTGGACTGTTCGTGCTCGGCGAGGCCAACTTCTCCGACCACGGCGCCAACCGGCTCGGCGCATCGGCCCTGATGCAGGGCCTGGCCGACGGCTACTTCGTCATCAGCTACACGATGGCCAACTACCTGGCCGGGATCCTCGGCCAGCCCGCGGTTCCCACCGACGATCCCGCCTTCGCCGAAGCCGAGCAGGACGTCGCCGACCGGGTGAACCGGTTCCTCTCGATCGGAGGCACCAAGTCGCCCGACCACTTCCACAAGGAACTGGGCAAGATCCTCTGGGAGCACTGCGGCATGGCCCGCACCGAGTCCGGGCTCACCAAGGCGCTGTCGGAGATCCCGGCGCTGCGGGACGAGTTCTACAAGGACCTCCGTGTCCTCGGCACCGGTGACAGCCTGAATCAGAGCCTGGAGAAGGCCGGCCGCATCGCCGACTTCCTCGAGCTGGGCGAGTTGCTGTGCCGCGATGCCCTCGACCGCAACGAGTCGTGCGGTGGTCACTTCCGCGAGGAGAGCCAGACCGAGGAGGGCGAGGCGCTGCGCAAGGACGACGAGTTCTCCTACGTCTCGGCGTGGGAGTGGACCGGCGACGCCTCCCACCCCCAGCTGCACAAGGAACCGCTCGAATTCGAGAACGTGGCGCTCACCCAGCGCTCGTACAAGTGAGGCATCTGCAATGAAGCTCAAGCTCAACATCTGGCGCCAGGCCGACCAGCACGCCACGGGCGCGATGCACACCTACGAACTCGACGACGTGTCCCCCGAGATGTCCTTCCTCGAGATGCTCGACGTGCTCAACGAACGGCTCATCGCCGAGGGCTCCGAGCCCATCGAGTTCGACCACGACTGCCGCGAGGGCATCTGTGGCACGTGCGGCGTGATGATCAACGGTCAGGCCCACGGCCCGCAGAAGGGCACGGCCACCTGCCAGCTCCACATGCGCAAGTTCAACGACGGCGACGAGCTCAACATCGAACCGTGGCGAGCCGCGGCGTTCCCCGTCGTGAAGGACCTCGTCGTGGACCGGTCACCGTTCGACCGCATCGTCGAGTCGGGCGGCTACATCACCGCCCCCACCGGCGCCGGCCCCGACGCCAATCTCATCCCGGTGCCGAAGGACGCGGCGGACGCGGCCTTCGACGCCGCGGCGTGCATCGGGTGCGGTGCATGCGTCGCCGCCTGCCCGAACTCGGCCGCGCAGCTGTTCACCGCGGCCAAGATCGAACACCTGAACCTGCTCCCGCAGGGCCAGGCCGAGCGCCACCAGCGCGTCATCGGGATGGTCAGCACCATGGAGCGCTACTTCGGCTCGTGCACCAACCATGGTGAGTGCACCGAGGCGTGCCCGAAGGAGATCCCCCTCGACTACATCGCGTTCATGAACCGCGACTACGTCAAGGCCCAGGTGAAGAACCGGAAGCTCCTCGGCCAGCGGTAGACCGTCGGCATGCGCGGTCGCGCCCGTCGCCAGCTCCCGGAGCCGAACCGATCCCACCGGCTGCGCAACGCGCTCATCGCACTCGGCGCGGGTGGGGGCACCGTGACGGTGACCGCGGCCGTGGCGTACATCCAGGCGCGGATGGTGGCGACGAGCGGCGTGCACGACGGCCTCCACCTCGACGGCGACGTGGGCCGAGGCGACGATCCGATCGAGTGCCGGGTGGTCTGGCTCGGTGACAGCCTCGCCGCCGGTCTCGGAGCCATCTCGGCGGAGCTGTCGTTGCCCCACCTGGTGGCCACCGGGCGGGACGGCCGCACCCGGCTCCACGTCTTCGCCGTCCCCGGCGCGACGAGCCACGACGTGATCGTGTCGCAGCTGCCCGCCCTCCACCAGCTCCGCCACGGCCTGGCCCAGATCGGCCAGCGGATCGACGCCATCGGCATCACGGTGGGGGCCAACGACATCGCGGCCATGACGCCGCGACCCCGGTTCCGGCACAACGTGGCCCGCATCCTCGACGCCGCGGAGAGCGTGCCGGTGGTCGTGGTGTCGATCCCCCACCTCAGCCAGGCGATCCGCCTGCCCCGGCCCCTGCGGACCTTCGCGTCGTGGCGGGCGAGTTGGCTCGACCGCGTCCTGCGGTCCGCCGCCCGACGGCGCGACAACGTCCACTACGCGTCGGTGCGACGCCGTCCCGACTGGATCCGGCGCCAGGACCTCCACAACTTCCTGGCCGCCGACCGCTTCCACCCCTCGGGCGCCGGTTACGCGGTGTGGGCCGACCGGGTCACCGAGGCCTTCGACCGGGCGCTGTCCCCCGCCACCCCCTGAGCGGCGCATGCGGCGGAGCCGGCGGACGAAGTCCGCGGGCGCAGAGACTCAGCGCTCAGCGACCAGCTTCTCGAGCAGCCGGGCGAGGGTCTCGGTCTCGCGGGCGGTGAGGCGATCCATCCGCGGGGGCGGAACCGACAGCAGCTCGTGGGCCCGCTGGCGTGCCGCCATTCCGGCACCGGTGAGGTGGATGGTCTTCACCCTCCGGTCCCGTTCCGAGGTCCGGCGTTCGGCGAAACCGGGCGCCTCCAGCGCGTCGACGAGCGACGTGACGTACGAGGCGTCACAGTTGAGCAGCCGGGCCACGTCACCCATGGCCGGAGGATCGCTCGGGTCATCGAGCAGGAGGAGCAGCTTCAGGGCTCCGGGATGGGGGAGGTCGAGCTGGCGACACACGTCCTGGAACCGGCCGTGCTGCTCGTTGGAGACGACGAGCGTGGCGATGGCCGACCAGACACGCTGTGCGGGATCCTCGACGCCCATGACATGAGCGTAGGGGATTATCCGGACCCGCTCCACCTTTGTGACAGATAAATCATTGACATAACTCAATGATCTGCCCCACCATGGCCGGCATGAACGATCCTGCCATCCTCGCCGAGGGGCTCGAGAAGCGTTTCGGTGACGTCGTCGCGCTCGCCGGAGTCGACATCGCGGTCCCGGCCGGCACCGTGCTCGGTCTCCTCGGCCCCAACGGTGCCGGCAAGACCACCGCCGTCCGCATCCTGACCACGATCCTGCATCCGGACGCCGGGCGGGCCGAGGTGCTGGGCGTCGACGTCACCGCCGATCCCAAGCGAGTGCGGGCCAGCATCGGTCTCGCCGGTCAGTACGCCGCCATCGACGAGAACCTCACCGGGCGGGAGAACCTGCGCCTCATGGGTCGCCTCACCCACCTCCCGAAGGCATCGGTGCTGCCCCGGGCCGCCGAGCTCCTCGAGCGGTTCGACCTCGTGGATGCCGCCGACCGGCCGACCAAGACCTACTCCGGCGGCATGCGGCGCCGGCTCGATCTCGCAGCCGCGCTCGTGCACCGCCCACCGGTCCTGTTCCTCGACGAGCCCACCACGGGGCTCGACCCGCGCTCGCGCGCCGACCTGTGGCAGGTGATCGAGGAACTGGTCGCAGACGGCGCCACCGTGCTGCTGACGACGCAGTACCTGGAGGAGGCCGACCGACTGGCCGACCGCATCTCGGTCGTCGATCACGGCCGGGTCATCGCCGACGGCACCGCGGCCGAGCTCAAGGCCCAGCTGGGCAACACCATCGTCGAGGTCACCCTGGTGGACCCCAGCCGGGCCGGCGCAGCCATCGATGCCCTGGGCCACATCGGCATCGCCGAGCTGGCTCCCGACGGCCACTCGGTCGCGGTGCGGGTCAATGACGCAGGGCGGTCGTTGATCGACACCGTGCGCGCGCTGGACGCGGCGGGCATCGAGCCCGCCGACATGAGCGTGCGGGAGCCGAGCCTCGACGACGTCTTTCTCACCCTGACCGGGCATCGCGCCGCCCTGGACGCCGCCCCTGATCCCGTCCCTGCGCTCGATGGAGCACCCCGATGACCACCACGACCCCGACCATCGCCCCCACTCCCGCCGTGGTCCACCACGGTGGGGTGGCGTCGGCGCTCTCCGACGCGCTCGCCATCGCGTGGCGCAACCTCAAGGCGATGAGCCGAACGCCCGAGGTCATCGTGTTCTCCACCGTGCAGCCGGTGATCTTCGTGCTCACCTTCCGCTACGTCTTCGGTGGGGCGATCAGCACCCCGGGGAACGACTACGTCGACTTCCTCATGCCGGGCATCTTCGTGCAGACGGTGGCCTTCGGAGCCGTGAACACCGCAGTCGGCCTGTCCACCGACCTGCAGGAGGGCTTGATCGAACGGTTCCGTTCCCTACCGATGGCCCGCTCGGCCGTTCTCGCCGGACGTACCGCGGCTGACCTGGTCCGGAATGCCTTCGTCATCACGGTCATGGTCGTCCTCGGCTTCGCGGTCGGATTCGACATCTCAGCCGGCTGGCCGGCGTTCATCGCGTCGATGGGCCTGCTGCTGTTCTTCTCGCTCGCCATGTCCTGGGTCTTCGCCTTCATCGGGCTGTCGGTGGGCAACGCCGAGGCCGCGCAGGCGGCGTCGTTCCCGGTCCTGGCCCTGCTCGTGTTCGCGTCGACCGCCTTCGTCCCGCTCCAGACCATGCCGGGCTGGCTCCAGGCCTACAACAAGGTCCAGCCCATCTCGATCGTCGTCTCGGCGGCCCGGGCATTGGCGATCGGTGGTCCGACCACGACGCCGGTGCTGCAATCCCTGGCATGGACGGTCGGGATCATCGCGGTGTTCGCTCCGCTGGCCGTCCGTCACTACCGTCGATCGGCGTGAGCCGCGACGCCCGCAGACTTCGTCTGCCGGCTCCGCGACGCAAGTCTTGACCCTCAACGCACGGGCAGGTTCCATTCGGCCCAGCCGGTGCCGGTGCGGCCATCCGATGCGGTCAGGCGGCACAGGGCTCGCGGCGCTCTCGTGACCCGGCCCTCGGGGTCGGTGAGCTCGAGCGGGGTGGGCCCGACCGGTTCGGCGGCGACGTCCAGGCCGGCGAGACGTGCGTGGGCCGACTCGGGCAGGCCGACGCCGCTCATCGCCTCCCGGATCTCCAGCACCTCCACCTTGCGGCCGTCGACGCGGGCAACCGCCGCCGCCAGGTCACCACCGACGATCACGGTCGAGAACCCGGTCCCGTCGCCGAGCCGGCCGTGGAGCCGGAACCACCGCGTGTCCCACTCGTGCGCTACGCCCCAACGGTGTTCGCGGCGACCGTCGCCCACGAAGTCGATCGCCTCCCGACCGACGAGGATCTCCCCGGTGACGAGGCAGGGCTGCTGGTAGCCGGCGACCGAGCCCGACTCGTTCTCCACCGGGCCGGTGGCCTCCCACTCGAGGTCGAACCCGAGGGGCACCTGGTCGCCGAACTGGCGCCCGTAGATCTCGGTCGGGTCGTCGAGCCCCACGCCGAACGCCTCGAGGCCGACGGTCCAGTGGTCGTGGGGCGACTCGCAGATGTGGGTCGCCCACAGACCGGCGGTGCGGATCTCCAGTCCCTCGGAGGGCAGCGGCACCTCGGGGTCGATGACGGCGACGAGTTGGCGGTCCGGGCCGGTGAGGAACGCGTGGTACCAGGCGTGTCGGTGCCCGGGGAGGATGGTGAGGCGGGCCCAACCGCCGAGCGCGCCGTCCCGCGACGCGAAGTCGAAGCTCCAGGACTCGAACCAGCGCAGCTCGGGTCCGGGCGCGTGCGGTTGTTCGTCTCGGGCGGAGGTCACGGGCATCCAGCCTGACACGGCCGGATCGGACCCCGGTCAGAGCGGGTCGAGCCGAGGATCTCCGGGCAACAGCTCGTCGTCGGGCACGGCGTCGACCACCATCGTGCCGGCCAACCGGTCGTGGACGCCACGACCCCGGCCGCCGGCCACCGTGGTGACGGTGATGGCCAGGGGCAACACCCAACCGAGCACCGGGATCGCCACCCAGGCGTGCAGGAGCATGCCACGGAACACGGACCGGACGAGCCCCGGGGGACGGCCGGTGTCGATGTCGACGCAACGCAGCCCCAGCATCGCCTTGCCGGGAGTGCGCCCCCAGTACGCCGTCGGGAGGACCTCGGTGGCGGCCACGATCATCGCGGCGATGACCGCGAGGCGTGTCCGATCGGGTGTCACCGCGGCGAGCGGCTGGCGGGCGAAGAAGTCACCGCCGAGGAGCCGACCGTCGATCTCGATGGCGACGACGACCAGCAACCAGCAGGCGACGACGATGTCGACCATGCGTCCACCCACCCGACGACCTCTGGGGGCGGGTTCGAGGTCGGGACGATCGGTCATGCCGGTCCAGGCTGGACCGTGGCCGCGCGGCCCGTCCAGCCACCATCGACGCGTGCGGTCCGAGCGAGAGCCAGCCCCGTGCCACCATGCCTCTGTGCAGTTCCTCTCCGACGAGTGGCTCGACGCGCTCGACGCCGCGGCCCGCGCCCGCCAGATCCCGCCCGACGACCCCCTCGCCGAGGTCACCATCATCGTCGAGCAGACCGTCACCGGCGGGCCCCGGTGGCGACTGGTCATCGATCACGGCGCACTGTCGGTGGCTCCGGCCGGCGGTGACGGGGATGCCGACATCCGGTTGACCAGCGACCGGACCACGGCGATCGAGATCGCCGCCGGGCGGCGCGCCGCACTCGATGCGTTCATCACCGGCGACCTGGTGATCGGGGGCGATGTCCGGGTGATGCTCGAGCACCGCGAGGCGCTCGAGACGCTCGGTGATCTGTTCGCCGATCTGCGCTCCGCCACCACCTTCGACGACCAGTCGACCTAGCGCCCCGCCCTGGCCGCCACGTAGGCACGGGCCTCGGCCTCGCTCAGGTCGTGGCCCTCGACCAGACCGGCGACGATCGTGGCCACGTAGTCGTCCGACGGCGGCGTGGGATCGGGAAGGGGACGTTCCGGGGTGGTGAAGGTGAGCGCCGGGCGGTCATCCGGCGACGGGCAACCGAGCACCAGTCCGTACCGGCCCGACGGGTGGGCCAATCGCGCCGCGCCCGGCACCAGCTCGCCAGGATCGAGTTCGAGGCCGAGCCCCGCGGCGCCGTTCTCGGCGGCCCAGATCCCCAGGAACTGGCTGACCGGTACGAGCCAGGCCGTGGCCAGGGTCCCGACGCCATCGACGGGCTCGGGATCGACGAAGGCGCAGCCACCGCCCCACCGGGTCGAGTGATGGGCGAAGAACAACCGGTGGTCGAGGACCATCGACCGGCGATCGAGCGGGTCCGTCGTCGGATCGCACCGCGCCAGGTAGCGGCGCAGGCGAGTCGACGAGTGGTTCGACCCGTACGCCACGTACCAGACCTCGTCACCCATCGCCCGGTGCACCCTCCCCCTCTTGTCGTTCTGGTACCACGATGGTCGCACCGAGACCGCCCGATGTGGGACCAGAACGGGTTTTGTAGCCTCGGCGGCGTGCCCGAGCTCCCCGAGGTCCAGGCCCACGCCGAGCGGCTCGACGCCGCGTTCGCCGGTGCGGTGCTCGCCCGGTTCCGACCCCTCGCATTCACCGCGCTCAAGACGTTCGATCCCGATCCCGCGGTGACCCACGGCGAGCCGCTCGAGTCCGTCGGACGCCGGGGCAAGGCGTTGCTCCTGCGCTTCCCGTCGGCCACCCACGTCGTGCACCTCATGCAGGGCGGCCGGTTGCGCCCCGACGAGAAACAGGCGGGCAAACCCCGCAACGGGCAAGCTCGGTGGACCTTCGCCGACGGGCGCGCCCTGCTGCTGACGGAAGCGGGCACGGAGCGGAAGGCGGGAGTGTGGGTGGTCGCTGGTGATCCCCTCATCCAGAACCCGCTCGATCACCTCGGCCCCGAAGCCACCGACGTGGACGTCGACGCGATGGTCGGTCTGCTCGCCGACGAGAACACGCGGGTGCACGGCTTTCTCCGGGATCAACGCCGCATCGCCGGGTTGGGACGGCGGTTGGCCAACGAGGTCTGCCACCGGGCGAAGCTGTCGCCGTTCGCCATGACCGGCAAACTCGACCGAGACGCGGCCCGCGCCCTGGTCGACTCGATCGGCGGGTGCGTGGCCGAGGGCCTCGCCTACGAACGGACCCGCGACGACATGTCGTCGTCGAAGGAACGCCCCGGGGCGGTCCACCACCGCACCGGCGAGGCCTGCCCGGTGTGCGGCGATGCCGTCCGCGAGGTGGCGTACAACCGCTACACCGTGCACTACTGCCCGACGTGTCAGACCGAGGGCAAGGTCCTCGCCGACAACACCACGTCGAAGTTCCTCAAATGACCGAAAATCTCGTCAGCCCGTCACACCCGTCGTGACCCGGCGACGACATTTTTCCTTCGGGATGGGTGGGTCAGATCAGGCCCAGGCCCTGGACCGTGTCGCGCTCGTCGGCCAGCTCCTGGGCTGAGGCGTCGATGCGGGCCCGGCTGAAGTCGTCGATGTCGAGGCCCTGGACGACGGACCACTCGCCGTTGCTGGTGGTGCACGGGAAGGACGAGATGAGGCCCTCGGGGATGCCGTAGGAGCCGTCGGACGGCACGGCCATCGACACCCAGTCACCCTCGGGCGTGCCCAGCACCCAGTCGTGGACATGAGCGATGGCGGCATTGGCGGCCGATGCGGCCGACGACGACCCGCGCGCCTCGATGACGGCGGCGCCACGCTTTTGCACCGTGGGGATGAAGTCGTTCTCGAGCCAGTTGTGGTCGCCACCAGCGGCGTCGAACGCCACCTGGTTCCCGACCCGGGCATGGAAGACATCGGGATACTGCGAGGCCGAGTGGTTGCCCCAGATCGTCATCCGCGTGATGTCGTTGACGGTGGCCCCCGCCTTGGCGGCCAACTGCGCCTTGGCCCGGTTGTGGTCGAGGCGGGTCATGGCGGTGAACCGCTCGCGGGGGATGTCGGGGGCGGAGTGCATGGCGATGAGGCAGTTGGTGTTGGCCGGGTTGCCGACCACCAGCACCTTGAGGTCGTCGGCGGCATGTTCGTTGAGCGCCTTGCCCTGCACGGTGAAGATGCCGCCGTTGGCCTCGAGCAGATCCGCCCGCTCCATGCCGGCCTTGCGGGGCATCGAGCCGACCAGGAGGGCGATCTCGGCGCCATCGAAGGCCGTACCGGCGTCGTCGGAGGTGGAGTAGCCGGCGAGGAGCGGGAAGGCACAGTCGTCGAGCTCCATGCAGACACCCTCGAGCGCACCCATGGCCGGGGTGATCTCGAGCAGGCTGAGATGCACGGGCTGGTCGGGACCGAGCAGGGCCCCGCTGGCGATGCGGAACAGGAGCGAGTAGCCGATCTGGCCGGCAGCGCCGGTCACGGCGACCTTCACGGGCGACGATGCAGTCATGACTCGGACCCTATTCCCTCCGGGCGAGCGGCCGGAATCCGGACCGAGCCACGCACAGATGACCCGATCGGGTGGTTCTGCCCGACCCCCATGTCCGGGTACGGGTCACGGCAGTTCGCCAGTCAGCGACAACCTCCCCCGACGAAAGGACCCACACCGTGTACATCGGCATCGGAACCCTCATCCTCATCATCATCCTCTTGATCCTGATCTTCTAGATCTCCACTTCTCGACCGAGATCTCAGATGGAATCAAGAAGGATTGTTGCCCGCGAGGGCGAATGATCCTCCAACTCCTGGACCGCTGCGCCCCGGCTGATGCCGGGGCGCAGCGCCGTTTCCAGGGCGCCCTCGAGCGCGGCGGCGGCCACCTCGATCTGGGCGTCGTCGGGCTCGCGGGTGGTGAAGCGCTGCGGCCAGAGCAACAGACGTTCGGCGAGGCCACCCGGTGCGGCCGACGCGATGCGCCCGAGGTGGGTGAGCAGTTCGTAGGAGATCGCCACCACCACGGGAGCCATGATCACCCGGGCCAGCATCCGGCCCACCAGCGGCTCGGTGGGGAGGAACGGATGCAGGACCGCCGCCACGCCTGCCACGACGAGGAGGAAGCTGGTACCGCACCGGGGGTGGCGAATCGACCCTGAACGCACCGACGCCGGCGACAGGTCCCGGCCGGCTTCGTGGGCGGCCACCACCAAGTGCTCGGCCCCGTGGTACTGGAACACCCGACGCACGTCGTGGCGCCGGGAGACGAGGGCGAGGTAGCCCCCGATCGCAGCCAGGCGCGACGCCGTCTCGGCCAACACGAACCACACCGATCCGGTCGGGAACAGCCCGGCGATCGTGGCCGGGACCACGACCACCAGCACCAGCACCGCCGCCACCGCCACGAGGAGCAGCATCCAGGCCGGCGCGGGTCGGCGGCTGGCGTCCGGTTCGGCGCACCGCTCCGACCACCGCAGCGCCTGCACCCCGATCGAGAGTGACTCGGCGAGCCCGGCGATCCCCCGCGCCAGCGGCACCGACCGGGTGGCATCGGCCCACCCGGGGTTCGGCAACCGGCGGGTCTCGATGCGGCCGTCGGGACGGCGAACGGCGACGCAGGCCCCATCGCCAGCCCGCATCATCACGCCCTCGATGACGGCCTGGCCCCCGACGCGCTGGAGGGTCCCGGCGTCACGCTGTCCAGATGAATCGTTCGTCACCGCACACCACCGATCCTCGGCTGCGAGCTTCTGGGAGGCGGCCGAGGCGCCCGCATCGACGGTAGCGATCCTGACGCCCACTGTCATCGCGGCCACCGGCGATTGCTCCACGTCGCTGGGATAGGTTCGGCGCGTGACCCGTACCGATCCCGCAGGCATCGACGTCGAGGCCGTCACGGCGTGGCTCGCCGACCACGTCGGCACCGTCGGACCGCTCCGTTTCGAACGACTCCCGGGCGGCCACTCGAACCTGACGTACCGCGTTCACGACCGCGACGGGCGTTCGGTGGTGCTGCGCCGCCCCCCGGAGGGGCACCTGCTGCCGACCGCGCACGACATGGGCCGCGAGTACCGCCTCATCGCGGCCCTCGGCCCGACCAGCGTCCCCGTGCCCGAGGCCTTGGCCCACTGCGAGGACGACAGCGTGACCGGTGCCCCGTTCTACGTGATGGCCCATGTGGACGGCGTCGTGCTGCACACCGCGGAGCTGGCCATCGAGGCCTTCCCCGAGTCGGCTCGCAACGGCATCGGGCAGTCGTTCATCGACGTGCTCGGCCGGCTCCACGCCGTCGACCCCGACGACGTCGGCCTGGGCGATCTGTCCAAGAAGGAGGACTACATCGCTCGGCAGCTCAAGACGTGGTGGCGGCAGTACGAAGCATCACGCACCCACGACGACCCTCTCCTCTCCGACGTGCACGAGTGGCTCCGCGCCAACATCCCCGCCCAGGGTCGGGCCCGCGTGGTCCACGGCGACTACCGACTCGGGAACTGCATCACGTCGACGGCCGGTGAGATCGTGGCCGTGCTCGATTGGGAGATCGCCACGCTGGGCGATCCGCTGGCCGATCTCGGCTACGTCCTCGCCACCTGGCCCGAGCCGGCCGACGAGCGCATCGCCAGTACGTCGGCCACGTCGATGGCCCCCGGATTCCCGTCGCGGGCCGAGTTGCTCCGGACCTACGCCGACCAGACCGGGAACGACGTGTCCAAGATCGACTACTTCGTGGCCTGGGCCAACTGGAAGACCGCCTGCATCGTGCAGGGCGTCTACCGGCGCTACCGCGACGGGGCGCTCGACACCACCGGCATCGACGTCGAGGCCTTCCGCACCACGGTCGAGGCTGCCGCCGTCCTCGCGGCCGGCGCCATCGGACGACTCGACGCCGGGTTCGGGGCGTAGCCCGGGACGCGACGAGGGGCGGGCCTTGGCCCGCCCCTCGCGACGACTGCACTCGGCTCGTCCCGAACCAAGCGAACGGTTCAGCAGTGAGCGCAGCGAACGGCTAGCTGGGCAGCTGCATGCTCTTGAGCTCGAGGAACTCCTCGAAGCCGTGCACGCCGTACTCCCGGCCGTACCCGGACTGCTTGTACCCGCCGAACGGGGCGTTGGGGTTGAACGAACCCTGGTTCACCTCGATCTGGCCGGTACGGATCCGGCGAGCGACCGCCTTGGCCCGCTCGACGTCGCCGCCCTGCACGCCACCACTGAGCCCGTAGGGCGAGTCGTTGGCGATGGCCACGGCCTCGTCCTCGGTGTCATAGGGGAGGATGGACAGCACCGGCCCGAAGATCTCCTCCCGGGCGATGGTCATGTCGTTGGTGACCTCGGAGAACACGGTGGGCCGCACGAAGTATCCGTCCGAATTGACCCCCTCCGGCTTCTCGGGACCGCCGGTGACCAGCTTGGCGCCCTCCGCGATGCCCTTGTTGATGTACTCGGTCACCCGGGTCACCTGGGCCTGGCTGGAGAGCGGGCCGAGCATGGCGCCATCGGCGAAGGGATCCGACGGTTGGTACACGCCCTCGACCGTCTCCGCCGCGATCCGCTCGGCGTCGGCCAGACGGGCACGGGGGACGAGCATGCGGGTCAGGGCGGTGCAGGTCTGACCCGAGTTGATGTAGCACTTCCCCACCCCGTCGGCGACCGCGGCGGCGAATCCGGCGTCGTCGAGGTCGTCGAGGAGGATGTTGGCCGACTTGCCGCCCAGCTCGAGGGCGACGCGCTTGAGGGTCTTCGACGCGGCGGCCGCCACGGCGTGGCCGGCGTGGGTCGAGCCGGTGAAGCTGACCATGTCGATGTCGGGATGGCTGGCGATGGCCTCGCCCACCACCGGGCCGACGCCGGTGACGAGGTTGAACACGCCGGCCGGAACGCCGACCTCGTGGATCACCTCGGCGAGGATGAACGCGTCGAGCGGGGCGATCTCGCTCGGCTTGAGGACCACGGTGCAACCGGCGGCCATGGCGTAGGCGACCTTGGCGGCGATCTGGTGCAACGGGTAGTTCCACGGCGTGATGCAGCCGACGACGCCGACGGGCTCGCGGACCACGAGGCTGTTGCCCACCGTGGTCTCGTACTCGTAGGACTCGGCCAACGACGCCGCGGTGCTGAACGAGTTGATGGGCAAACCGGCCTGGACGATCTGGCTCAACCACTTCGGCATGCCCGCCTCGCGGGTGACGACGGTGGCGATCTCGTCCATGCGGGCGCCCAACGCCTCGGCGATACGGCTGCAGAACTTGCCGCGCTCCTCGGGCGTCTTGGCCGCCCAACCGTCGAAGGCGGCACGAGCGGCCTGGGCCGCCTTGTCCAGGTCCTCCACGGTGCCGAGCGGGATGGTGGCGAGCACGGAACCGTCGGTGGAGTCGTACACCTCGCCTGTCTCGGAGCCGGTGGATTCCACCCAGGCACCGTCGATGTAGAGCTTGTCGGTTTCAGGCACGTTCGTCCCCCTCGGGCATCGGGTTAGGTTCGATAACGGACGCTATCGACGGAGCGGCCGCGACGCCACTGCGGTCGGTGGGGACAGCCCCGATCAGCGACGATGGCGTTCGGGCTCGAGGGAACGGTCGACGGAGTACTCCCAGCGGGAACGCTCGGGTTCCTCGAGCGAGTCGGCCACGAAACGACGCATGGCATCGACCACGACCTGATCCTGGTTGCGGAACTGCGGGAGGAAGTAGCCGAATGCCATCTCGTAGATCAGGCGCGACTGCGTGATGTCGTCGTGCGAGCGCCGGTGGGCGTACTCGGCGGCCTCCATGAAGACCGCAGGACCGATGCCCCGGAGCTCCTTGAGCTGGACCAGCGGACCGAGCAGGTCGAGGTCGGCGCCGAGCAGGGCGCGGAGATCCTCGTCGTCAGGCGTGTCGATCTCGATGAAGGCGAAGCGCCGCATCAGCGCGTAGGAGAACTCGAACAGGTTGTGATCGCCCTCGTTCATGGTGGCGATGATCCGCCAGCTGGGCAGGACCGGGATGGCATCGGTGTTGGGCGGTGTCTCGGCGCCCTCGGGCACGATCGACATGCGGCGCGGCCGACCCCAGCGCCGGTACGGGAGCTCGACCGGTTGGCCGGAGAGGACGGTGAACAACGGTCCGAAGGCCCGGTCCATGTCGCAGCGGTTGATCTCGTCGATGAGCAGCCACCGACCGGACTCGACCGCGTCGATGAAGATGCCGGGTTCGAACAGGTCGCCGTCGGGTACCCGGTGGCTCTGGCCGATGGTGTCGGCGGTGGTCCAGTCGGCCGACGCGGTGACGGGGAGGTAGCCGGCACCGACCATCTCTCGCCGAGCCACCCTGGCCACCAGGTGGGCCAGGCTCGTCTTCCCGGTGCCCGGCGGACCGGTGAGCAGGAGGTGCTTGCCGATGTCGATGGCAGCGACCACCTGTTCGAGGACGTTGCGGTGGAACCGGAGCCCCTCGTCGACCGCCGCCGCCTGCAGGATCTGGTACGTGAGACCTGACCGCTTCTCGCCTGCCACGCCCGCTTTCTCCACGCCAATGGACATGACAAGACGGTACCTGACCCCATCACGCCGCTGTCGGGCCCTGCGGCAGATCGTCGCGGCGCCTCGTAGGGTCGGACCGTGACTACGACGGGGCGCGGGGTCGTCCGCTTGGTGGTGCCGTCGCCCGACGGCACGCGGGTGCTGGCCCGGCCGAACGGTCTGGCCGGCTGGAACCTACCGACCATCCCGGTCGACGGACCGCTGGAGGACTGGGACGACGACGCCACCGCCCGGGCCGAGGCGATCCTCGGGGCGCCGGTGGGCACGGTGCACGCTCTCGGATCGGACGCATGGGTGGTCACGGCCACCGGCCGGATCTCCGCCGCCGGCACCACCTGGATCGCAGCCGACGAAGCGGGCCGTCTCGGCGGCGACGAGGCAATCGTCCGTCGCTGGGCGGCCGGCGTGGACCAGACGCGTGGCGACGCGACGGGCGGTTAGGTTCCGGATCGATGTCCGAGACCCTCGTCCCCGTGCTCGACGGCCTCGCGTTCGCGGAGGGCCCGCGCTGGCACGACGACCGTCTGTGGTTCTCCGACATGCACGCCCACCGGGTCATGGCCCTCGACGTCGCCACGGGCGAAACCGAGATCATCGCCGAGGTGCCGACCCGGCCGTCGGGCCTGGGATGGCGACCGGACGGCACGTTGCTGATCGTGTCGATGACCGACCGACGCCTGTTGGCGGTCGACGACGGCGGCACCCGGATGGTGGCCGACCTCACCCCCGTCGCCCCCTACGACTGCAACGACATGGTGGTCGACGCCGCGGGCAACGCCTACGTCGGCAACTTCGGCTTCAACCTGCACGACCCCGAGGCAGAGCACCGCACCACCACGCTCGTACTGGTGACCGTCGACGATGACGTCCGCGTCGTGGCCGACGAGTTGTTCTTCCCCAACGGCTGCGTCATCACGCCTGACGGGCGCACGCTCATCGTCGGCGAGTCGTTCGGCGCCTGCCTCACCGCCTTCGACATCGAGTCCGACGGATCACTCTCGAACCGCCGCGAGTGGGCCCGGATCCGGGGTACCACGCCCGACGGCATCTGCCTCGACGCCGAAGGCGCGGTGTGGATGGCGTCGCCGGTCAGCAACCAGGTGCTGCGCGTCGCCGAGGGCGGCGAGGTCCTGGCCGAGATCCGCACCAGCGACGAACGCCAACCGTTCGCGTGCATGCTCGGAGGGACCGACGGTCGCACACTGTTCGTCTGCACCGCGCTCGAGAGCGAACCGGAGTCGTGCCGTCGCCACATGGCCGGTCGCATCGAGGCGGTCGACGTCGGCGTGACCGGTGCCGGACTGCCCTGAACCCCACCGCCCCGGCTCCGACAGCGGCTCGATAGCGTGGCGCCTGGTATGGCTCCTTCATCGAAGATCATCTACACACTCACCGACGAGGCCCCGGCGCTGGCGACCCGCTCCCTGATGCCGATCCTCCAAGCCTTCACTGGCGCGGCCGGCGTCGCAGTGGAGACGAGGGACATCTCCCTGGCTCATCGCATCCTCGCCGCCTTCCCGGAGTGGCTGTCGGACGACCAGCGGGTCTCGGACACCCTGGCGGAGCTGGGTGCACTGACCCAGGAGCCAGAGGCCAACATCATCAAGCTCCCGAACATCAGCGCGTCGATTCCCCAGATCAAGGCGGCGGTGAAGGAACTGCAGGCACAGGGCTACGGCGTACCGGACTACCCGGAGGACCCCGAGACCGACGAGGAGCGCGACATCCTCGCTCGCTTCGACAAGGTCAAGGGCAGCGCCGTGAACCCGGTACTGCGCGAGGGCAACTCCGACCGCCGGGCCGCGGCGGCGGTGAAGGCCTATGCCCGGCGGAACCCGCACCCGATGGGCGAATGGTCCCAGGATTCCAAGACCCACGTGGCCACCATGTCGGCCGGCGATTTCCGCACCACGGAGACCTCGGTCACCGTCGACGACGCCGACGACGTCCGCATCGAGCACGTGGCCACCGACGGCACGGTGACGGTGCTCAAGGCGTCCACACCCCTGCTGGCCGGCGAGATCATCGACGGTTCGGTGATGCGGCGCAACCAGCTCATCGACTTCATCGCCGCCCAGATCGCCGACGCCAACGCCAAGGGCGTGCTGTTCTCGGTGCACCTCAAGGCCACGATGATGAAGGTCTCCGACCCCATCATCTTCGGCCACGTCGTACGCACGTACTTCGCCGACCTCTTCGCCGCCAACGCCGAGACCTTCGACGAACTCGGCATCAGCCCCAACGACGGCATGGCCAGCCTCGCCACCGCGGTGCAGTCCCTCCCGGCTGACACCCAGGCCACGATCCAGGCCGAGATCGCGGCCACCTACGAGCGCGGCCCGGCGCTGGCCATGGTCGACTCCGACCGGGGCATCACCAACCTGCACGTCCCCTCCGACGTGATCATCGACGCGTCGATGCCGGCGATGATCCGCACCTCGGGCCAGATGTGGAACACGGACGGTGATCCGCAGGACGCCAAGTGCGTGATCCCCGACTCGAGCTACGCGCCCCTCTACGACGAGACCATCAAGTTCTGCCAGGAGCACGGTGCCTTCGATCCGGCCACCATGGGCACCACACCCAACGTCGGACTGATGGCCCAGCAGGCCGAGGAGTACGGCTCCCACGACAAGACCTTCGAGATCCCGGGTCCCGGTGTGGTCCGCGTCGTCGACCAGTCGGGCACGACGCTGCTCAGCCACGATGTCGACACCGGTGACATCTGGCGGATGTGCCAGACCAAGGACGCTCCGGTTCGCGACTGGGTCCGGCTCGCCGTCACCCGGGCGCGGGCGATGGGGGCGCCGGCCATCTTCTGGCTCGACGAGACCAGGGCGCACGACGCGCAGGTCATGACGAAGGTGCGGGACGAGCTCACCAAGGCCGACACCGACGGGCTCACCATCGAGATGATGAACGTGGCCGACGCCACCCGGTTCACCCTCGGGCGAGCCAAGGCCGGCGAGGACACCATCTCGGTCACCGGCAACGTGCTGCGCGACTACCTCACCGATCTGTTCCCGATCCTCGAGCTCGGCACCAGCGCCAAGATGCTCTCGATCGTGCCGCTGATGAAGGGCGGCGGCCTGTTCGAGACCGGCGCCGGCGGGTCGGCCCCGAAGCACGTCCAGCAATTCGAGAAGGAGAACCACCTGCGCTGGGACTCCCTGGGCGAGTTCCTGGCCCTGACCGTGTCGCTCGAGCACCTGGCCCAGTCGGCCGGGAACGCCCGGGCGCAGCTGCTGGCCGACACGCTCGACACCGCCACCGAGAAGCTGCTCGACAACCGCAAGTCGCCGTCCCGCAAGGTCAACGAGCTCGACAACCGTGGCAGCCAGTTCTACCTGGCCCTGTACTGGGCCGAGGCCCTGGCCGCCCAGGACCGCGACCCGGAGATGGCGGAACGCTTCGCCCCCCTGGCCGAGGCGCTCAGCCGGGACGAGGACACCATCGTGGGCGAACTGCTCGACGTCCAGGGCCAGCCCATGGACATCGGTGGGTACTACTTCCCGAACGCCGAGTTGGCCGATGCCGCCATGCGACCCAGTGCGACCCTGAACGGGCTCATCGCGGCGTTCTGAGCTCGCTCAGTCGAGTGGCACGTACCCGGGCACCTCGGTGTGAGGCGTGTCGAGGTAGACCTTGGCCTCCGGCGGCGCACCGAAGCGACCGTGGCTCCAGCGGATCTCGACGTGACCCTCGACGGTTCGCTCGACGTCGGCGACCCGATCGCGGACCAGTGCCGCCCACCGCACCTGGGGTTGGCCGGCATCGTCGGCCTCGATGTCGAACCGGCGGAGCTCGAAGGCCTGGCGCCAGTCCCACGGGGTGTCGATGCGGAGCCGGATGGTGTCGTCGCGGTTGGTGCCGACCACGAAGTAGGGGGCAGACGCGAGGCGCAGTAGCCGCCACAGGAGCTGCTCCCGCGCGCCGCGGTCCGGCGCGGCCCGCCGCCAGCGCTCGGCCGAGGCAGTGCTGACCTGGCGGCAGAGCGCGGTGTAGGCCTCCTCGGCCACGGCCGGCCAGCGACGTCCGTGCGCCCGCAGGGCGTCGCGGAGGCGACGGCGATGCTCGACGCCCGCCGCCGCCGGGTCTCCCGCCGGGAACGCACACCCGACGGCATCGGCGGCCGTCCGGGCGAGGTCCCGATGCTGGACCGGCGCGACCACGCTGTACCAGTCGGCCCGATCGTGGCTGTCGGTGGTGAGGAGCAGGTGGTCGAACACCCGGGCGGGCGCGGCGTTGTGGAGCACCTTGGAGGAGTACTTGCACGACACGAGAAAGACGCGGTCGATGCGCAGATCGGCGGGGACCACCTGGTCGCCGGGGGGTCGCCTGCCACCGGTCCACTCGATCCGGACCGGGCGGCGACCGGCCAGACCCTCGGGATGCGCCGCGAACGCGGCGCCGTTGGCGAACGCGGTGTCGGCCAGGGCCAGGAGCTCAGGCCGGTGCAGACCTCGTTCGAGCTGCTCCCAGGCCGAGTGGTCGACGTGGAGCTCGGCCGGCCGTTGCAACACGGCCCAGCTCGCGGTGCCGAAGTCGAGACAACCGAGCGCGGTGGCCAGCTCGGTGACGGTGGTCTTGTCGTCGGCCATCGGCCGGGATCAGCCCGGGGTGTGGAGCGAACGGAGCCGTTCGACGGTGTCGGCACCGGTCAGTTCGAGCGCGGCGGCCACCGAGGATCCGAGGACGGCGTGGAGCGCGCGAGATTGGGCCGTTCCCTTCGGCGGTAGCTCGGTGGTGAGCACCAGGACCCGATCGTCGGTGCCGGCCACGACCGCGGCCTGCCCGAGGGTGCGCCACAACACGTCGGAGCGACGGAGCCCGGACGGCGACGGCGTGTACCCACCGGCCACGACGACCAACCAGGACGAGCCGTCGGCACCGGTGGCCCGGAGATCGAACTCGACGCCTCGCTCACGCACCTTTGCCCGGCCGCTGACATCGGTGAATCCGGCCGACTCCAGCACGTGCTCGGCGATCGCGCTCGCCTTCGCTCCGGACGCGACCAGCTCGGCGAGGGTCTCGGCCGGGGCCCGGCGCTTTCCCGGCGGGACGACGACCGCCGGGGCGGGGTCGGTGGACCGCTCGGTGGCGATCCGTTCTTCGGCGCCGGCGACGTAGCCGGCGTCGGTGTCGAAACCCACGTAGTGGCGGCCGGCGCGAATCGCGGCCACCGCGGTGGATCCCGCCCCCATGAACGGATCGAGCACCAGATCGCCCGTGTAGGTGTACAGCTCGATGAGCCGCGCCGGGAGCTCGACCGGGAACGGCGCCGGGTGGTTGACGCGCCGTGCGCTCTCCGGCGCGAACTCCCACACGTCGAGGGTGGCCTCGAGGAAGTCGTCGACCGTCATCGAGCCGTCGCTGGGCAAGCCGGCCCGAGCCCGGTCCTTGGCGTCGACCGCGCGATCGAACCGTCCCTTCGACGCGACGATGACCCGCTCGGTGATGTCGCGGAGGACGGGGTTGCCCGGGCGTTGGAAGCTGCCCCAGGCGCACGATCCGCCGGCGCTCTTTCCCTTCTGCCAGATGATCTCGCCCCGCAGCAGCAGGCCGAGTCGCTCGAGGATCCCGATGACGTCGGACGACAGCGAGCGATAGGGCTTGCGACCGAGGTTGGCGACGTTGACCGCGATGCGGCCCCCGGGCTCGAGCTTGCGCACGCATTCCGTGAACACGGCATCGAGCATGTCGAGGTACTCGAGGTAGTCGGACGGGATGCCGTCGTGGCCGAGCGCCTCCTCGTAGGCCTTCCCCGCGAAGTACGGGGGCGAGGTGACCACCAGCGCCACCGAGCCATCGGCGATGTCGCCGTTGGCGTCCATGTCACGGGCGTCGCCGAGCCAGATCTGGTCGACCGCCTTGGGCGGCGCGACGTGGTTGTCGGTGGAGATCTCGGGGGTGACGAATCGGGCGTAGAACGCGCTGGCGTCGTGGCCTTCCCGCTTACCGACCCCGAAGTTCGACGTCGAGGTCCGACCCCCCGAGCGCGGTGGCCCATCGGGGGTGGCGGCACCGGCATCCATGGACGAATCCTACGTGGGCACCTCTGACAGGAACCCGATCCCCCGGCGTGCGGGACGACTGGGCGACGAATCGCCGACGATTCGTCGGGAACGAATCTGCACAGAATCGTTCCCGGATGCGTGGGGCGTGGTGGTCAGCGCTCGGTCGGGCCGAGGCCGAGGCGGTCGACCAGGTCGAGGGCGGCGACCGAGCGGTTCATCGTGTACAGGTGCAGGTCGGGTGCGCCCGCCGCCAGCAGCGCCTGGCTGAGCTCGGTGCACACCTCGGTGCCGAGGAGGCGCACGGCGCGCGGATCGCCGTCGACGGCGAGGCAGCGCTCCCACAGGGCGTCGGGAATCGTGGTGTCGTTGAGCTCCGACATCCGGCGCATCGAGTGGACGTTGATGAACAGCATGATCCCCGGGATCACCGGCTTGTCGCAGCCCAGGGCGGCCAGGTCGTCGAGCATCCGCTGGTAGGGCTCCACCGACCAGAAGAACTGGGTGATGGCGAAGTCGGCGACCGAGAGCTTCTCGGCGACGAACCGGCGGTCGGACTCGAGCGACGGAGATCGGGGGTGCTTCTCGGGGTGCGCGGCCACCCCGATCGAGAAGTCGGCTGGGTGCTCGCGCACCACGTCGACCAACTCCATGGCGTGGGCGAAGTCCCCACCGGGATCCGAGCCGTCGATCGGCGGGTCACCGCCGAGGGCGAGGATGTTCTCCACGCCGTGGGCGGCGTAGTGGTCGAGCAGGTCGATGATCTCGGGCTTGGAGTGGCCGACGCAGGTGAGGTGCGCCATGGTCGGGAAGTCGTGCTCCTGGTTGAACCGGACCACGACGTCGCGGGTGCGCTGGCGGGTGGATCCGAGCGCGCCGTAGGTCACCGAGGCGAACGACGGGTGCACCACGGCCAGCTCGTCGAGCACCGCGGCGAGCTGCGCTTCGGCTTCGTCGTCCTTCGGGGGGGAGAACTCGAGCGACACGCCCGGTCCGGCGCCGAGCAGGTCGGCGATGCGCGTCACGCGCCGTGCTCCACACCGGCCCGGGTCTCGGCCAACGCGACCGTGTTCCGGAGCAGCATGGCCACCGTGGTGGGCCCGACCCCGCCCAGCCGCGGAGTGATCCACGATGCGACCTCGCCCACGGCCTCGTCGACATCGGGCAGCAGCTTACGTCCCTCCCACGAGATGCCCCCCGAGACGACGATCGCCCCCGGGCGGACCATGTCGGGGGTGACGATCGACGGCGACCCGACCGCCGCGATGACCACGTCGGCCCGGCGGGTGTGGGCGGCGATGTCGGGAACGGCGGAGTGCACGACGGTGACCGCGGCATTGGCGCCCGGGCCCTTCACGGTCAACAGCAGCGACAGCGGCCGACCGAGCGTCGGGCCGCGCCCGACGATCACCACGTCCTTGCCTCGAAGGTCGATGCCGTAGTGGACGAACATCGCTCGGATGCCGGCCGGCGTGCACGGCACCGGACCGTCCTGCTGGAGCACGAGCCGACCGAGATTGGTGGGATGGAGCCCGTCGGCGTCCTTGGCCGGGTCCATCCGGTTGACGGCCGCGTCGAAGTCGAAGCCGTCGGCCACCGGATACTGGATCAGGTAGCCGTCGACCGAGTCGTCGGCATTCAGGCGGTCGACCGCATCGAGCAGCGCGGCGGGATCTTCATCGGCGCCGATGTGCACGTTGTGGCTCTCGATGCCCACCTCCGCACACGTCTCGTGCTTCTTGCGCACGTAGCCGGCACTGGCTTCGTCGTCGCCGACCAGCACGGTGCCGAGACCCACGGTCTTGCCTCGAGCGGCGAGCGCGTCCACCCGCTTCCTGACGTCTTCGAGCACGGCCTCGGCTACCGGGCCGCCGGCAAGCAGTTGCGCAGTCACGGCGCCATTGTCGCGGATCGGGTGCAGGCGACCCGAGCCGGTTCGGTCAGAAGCTCCAGCCCGCCTGGGGGACGGGGAGCCGGAAGGCACGGTCCAGCTCGTCGAGCAGCTCGGCCGGCCCGGACAGATCGTCGGTCAACGACAGGCCGCTGGCGGGTCGGACACCGAGCCACAGGCGGGTGAAGGCGTTGACGGTCGCGTCGAGCACGGGCAGGGATGGGTCCGGACCGGGCTCGACCGCGGACGACGGGCCGAGCCGCACCGTGTAGTCACCGCCGATGCCCGCTCCGTCACCGGCCCGCTCGCCGAGCGGATCACGCAGCCGGAGACCGAACTCGACCGGGGACGTACGCAGGTGGACGGCTGCGACACAGGCATCGAGGTCGAGGATGCGGTCCTGCTGCACGGCCATGGCGCCGTGGAGCGTGCCGTGGCCACCGGTCATCCGAGCCAATCGCCCCTGGCGCATCGGCTCACCGAGGAGGTCCTGGAGCTGGATCCCGGCCGGTTCGTCGTTGATCGTGACCAGCGCGAACTGGTCGCCGAGCGCCCGCAGCAACCCGAGCAGCTCGAGGGCCTGCGCGGGTTCCTCGAACGCCAGCATCTCGACGACCAGCGGTCCGTACTCGTCCTTCATCGAACCGAGCAGGAAGTGGGTCAATCTCCCGTCGCCGGCCCGGTAACCCAGCGCACAGGGTGTCTCGGTCCAGGCCAGCTCGGCCGCCACCAGACGAGGAGGATCGAGGACGACCGATCCGTGTCCCCGGTGGCGCCGCATGAGCAAGGCGTGGATCTCGTCGATGTGACCCCGATCGAGGCGCACGGGCGGTCGGGGCGGGACGGGGACCTCGAGACTCGAGGGGTCGAACGTGATCCGGTGCTGGTAGGAGCCGGTGCCGAAACCGAACCGGTCGTAGAACCCCTGTTCAAAGATGCCGAGGCTGGCGACCGCCGCACCTTCGGCCGCGGCGGCCGTCAGCGTCTCGGTCATCAGCATCGAGGCCAGACCCTGGCGCCGGCCGACGTGGCTGGTGGTGACCGCGGTGATGGCGCAGAGTCGGAGATCGATCCCGTCGTAGCGAACCGAACCGGGACTGCGGTGGGCGAGGCATTCGGCCTGGCCGGCGACATCGGCCACCAGCGCTGCTCCGCAACCGAGGAAGTCGCGCAGCGCCTCGGCATGGCCGTCGCTGTCGTCGATCCAGCCGACCTCCCGCCACATGCGCGTCACCGCGGCAAGGTCACGCTCCTCGTGGTACGGACGCCCCACCATGGCCCGAGTCTGGCCGATCGCTGGGGAGATCAGTGCAGGAAATGCCGCTCGCCGGTGAAGACCATCGCCACACCGAGCTCGTCGGCGGTGGCGATGCACTGCTCGTCGCGCACGGACCCACCCGGTTGGATGATGACCGCGACGCCGGCCGCGGCGGCTGCCTCGATGCCATCGGGGAACGGGTAGAAGGCGTCGGACGCGCACGCCCCGCCCTTGGCCCGACCAGCGGCCTTCTCGGCCGCGATCTGGCCCGCTTCCACCCGGTTCTGCTGCCCGGCGCCGATCCCCCATGCGGTGCCGTCCTTGGCCAGCACGATGGAGTTCGACTTCACCCAGCCGCAGACCCGCCAGGCGAAGGCGGCATCGGCGAGCTCGGAGTCGGTGGGCTTACGCTCGGTGACCACCTTCCACTGGTCCGGCCCCGCCGCGAAGTGGTGGGCCTCCTGCACGAGCCAGGTGTCGTTCAGCTGGCGGATGGCCCGCCCGGGTACCCGTGGCCCCGGGAGGGTGAGCAGCCGGGTGTTCTTGCGCTTGGCCACCAAGGCGTCGATCACCCCCTCGTCGTAGCCCGGAGCGATGACGACGTCGGCCTGGGCGGCCGCCACCATCTCCTCGACGGTGCCGGCATCGATCGGCTGCGAGGTGGCCACGATGCCGCCGAACGCCGACCGCGGATCGCAGGCGAACGCCTGCTCGTAGGCCTGGGCCAAGGTGTCGGCCACGGCCGCCCCGCACGGGTTGGCGTGCTTGATGATGGCCACCGCGGGCTTGCCCGTCTCGGCCGCCAGGTCGTGGGCCAGGTTCCATGCCGCGTCGGCATCGAAGATGTTGAGGTAGCTGAGGGCGACACCCGCGTGCTGCTCGACGCTGTCCCACACGCTGGTGGTGCCCCGCTGGCGGTAGCGGGCGCCCTGCTGATGGGGGTTCTCGCCGTACCGCAGGACCTGGGCGTCGCGTTCGAGGGCGAGGTGGATGGTGTCGGGCAGCGCGGGCGCGTCGGGATCGGTGTCGTCGAACCAGGACACCACCGCCGCGTCGTAGGCCGCGGTGTGGGCGAAGGCCTTGCGGGCGAGGCGGCGACGGGTGGCGTCGCTGAGCGAGCCGGCGTCGACCAGTTCGGCCAGGACGGGCTGGTAGTCGGCCGGATCGACCACGATGCCGACGTGGGCGTGATTCTTGGCCGCAGCGCGGACCATGGCCGGGCCCCCGATGTCGATGAGATCGATCCCCTCGTCGAGCTTGCGCCCACCGGCGTCGCCGGATGCGTCCGGGTCGCCGAAGGGATACAGGTTCGACACGACCAGCGCGAAGGGCTCGATCTCGTACGTCTCGAGGTCGGCCTGGTGCTCGGGATCGGTGGGGTCGGCGAGGATCGCACCGTGGATCTTGGGATGGAGCGTGGCGACGCGGTGGCCGAGGATCGCGGGGTAGCCGGTGACGGATTCCGTGGTGGTGACCGCGATCCCGGCATCGCCGATGGCGGCCGCGGTGCCGCCGCTCGACACGAGATCCCATCCCAACTCGGACAGGCCTCGGGCGAGATCGACCACACCGGCCTTGTCGTACACGGACAGGAATGCCCTCATCGGGTCTCCTTGGGTTGCTCGGATCGCGTCTCGACCTGCGGCCGGTCGAGGACGGTGGGATCGGCCAACACGGCGCGGATCGTCTCCGGGTAGATGCGGCGCTCGACGGCCTTGATCCGCTCGTGCAGCGACTCGACCGTGTCGTCGGGACGTACCCGCACCGCCTCCTGGGCGAGGATCGGACCAGCGTCCATCTCGAGGGTGGCGACGTGGATGGTGCAGCCGGTGATCTTCACCCCGGAGGCGAGGGCGTCGGCGACCGCATGCCAGCCCTTGAACGCCGGCAGCAGGGCGGGATGCGTGTTGAGGATGCGGTTCGGGAAGGCGTCGTGCATCGGCTGGCTGAAGATCGTTCCCCACCCGGCCATGACCACGAGATCGATACCCGCCGCGTGCAGGAGGCGGGCGACATCCTCGGAGTAGGCGTCGCGATCGAACGACGGCCCGAAGGACGTCCGTTCATGGACCATCCAGTCGATTCCGTGGCGCGTGGCGACGTCGGTCGCCGGGCACGGTCGGTCGACGACCACGAGTCGAACCGGTATGCCGTCGGCGAGGATCGCGTGGAGGAGCGTCCCGCTCCCGGAGGCCAGCACCGCAATCTGCATCGGTTGGGGAAGCTAGCAGCCCCCTCCGCCGGGTCGATCAGACGGGTCAGCGCCGCCCGGAGAGCTGTCGGGCCAGGCAATCCGACTGGTCGGCGTGGTCGATCGATGCGCAGAAGGCCCGCACGTCGTCGGCCGAGCCGAACGGCCCCGTGTCCACCACGACCCAGTATCCAGGCTGCAGCGAGGTCCAGGCGTCGGACCGGGCGACGACGGCGTCGGCCGCGTAGGTCGTCGCCTTGTGC
Source organism: uncultured Acidimicrobiaceae bacterium (assembly GCA_963730345.1). Taxonomy (GTDB): domain Bacteria; phylum Actinomycetota; class Acidimicrobiia; order Acidimicrobiales; family Salinilacustritrichaceae; genus Salinilacustrithrix. The sequence goes on along the minus strand of CAVSRP010000035.1, from coordinate 73,990 downwards.
CAGGCCGCCTCGACCGCGTCGGTCCCGGCGGACGTGGGCACCGACGTGAGCTGGGCGATCCAGCCACCCTGGAACGACGACGACAGTTGGCGGGCCGACCCCGGGGACGGCTGGCCGGTGGTGATGGTCGTGGGGCTGGCCGGCGCCGTCGTGGTCGTGGTCGGTTCGGTCGACGTGGTGGTCGATTCGGTCGTCGTCGAGGTCACGGGGTCGGTGGTCGAGGTGGCGGCCACCGTGGACGAGGTGGATGAGGCGGCGGCCGGCTGCGGATCGCCGCCGGTGCTGGCCGCGTCGGCACCGCCGCCGGCGGAGAGCAGTTGGGCTCCGACCACGACGACGCCGGCGAGCAGGGCGACGACGAGGGCGGCATACATCGCCAGACGGAGCGGGTCCCGCCGGGCAGTCACCGCCGCAGGACGTTCCCGGATGGGGATGGCCCATGGCAACGCTTCGGTGTCGTACCGCGACGGGTCGTCCACGGCCGGGCCCGTCGATGCGGCCGGTGGTTGATCGAACACCGTCCGCGGATAGCGGGCGTCGTCGATCGGGGGCAGCGGGGCGAGTGCCCCGCAGTCCGAGCACCGGTAGGCGTCGTCGTCCAGGGGGTGTCCGCAGCTCGTGCAAAGCATGGTCATGTCGAACGCGATCCTCGTGTCCTCCACCCGCCGCACTCATGGTGCCACGGTGGGCGGCGGGGGTCGCGGCATCAGGTCACGTCAGCGGGGGATCCTCGCATCCGGTGGTACCGCCCCCGCCCCCGGCCGGGGCGTCGATCACCTTCGGCGGCCGGAAGCCGGAGCCGAGATCGTCGGTGGTCACGAAGCGCACGAAGGCATCGGCGATGGCCTTGGCCTCGGCGGCGCGGAACGCCTCGGTGTTCAACAGCGCGTCCTCGGCCGGTTGGGAGATGTAGGCGGCCTCGGACAGGACGGCGGGCACGCCGTGCGACATGCGGAGCACGCCGTAGTAGTCGTCGCCGGTCTTGTCGGAGCGACGGGCCAGCGCGCCGGGTTCGTCGCTCACTCCCCACCGAGACCCGAACGGGGCGAGCTCACGCTGGTATTCCTCCCAGAGCAGCCCGGCGAGCCGCTTCGAATCCGGCGAGGCCAGCTGGTGGTACACCTCGCTGCCCGGAGTGGTCGAGGTGGCCATCGGCGAGGCGTTGTGGTGGACCGAGATGAAGGCCTGCGGCTGCAGCGCGGTGGCGATCTCGGCCCGGGTCCGCAGCGTGACTCGTACGTCGCTGGTGCGGGTCAGGACGACATCGGCGCCCTGGGCCTCGAGCAACTGGGCCGCACGATGGGCCACGTCGAGGTTGAGCGCGGCCTCCGTCAGCCCGGACGGGCCGATGGCACCGGTCTCGCTCCCGCCGTGGCCGGGGTCGAGCACGAGGTTGGCGCCGTGGAGCGGCTCGCCGTCGACGGTGGCCTCGGCCGCGCACGGCGTGTGCACGATCCAGGCGCCGGGCGCCCCACCGATCACCGGGAGGACGAGGCCGTTCCCGGTGCGCACGGCCCGGACGTCTTCGCCCTGCACCGCCGGGAACGGCGAGGGGACGACCGTCGTCGACGCGGCGGAGGTGTCGGAGGTTCCAGGAGATCGATCCAGGCTGAAGGTGCCGCCCGCCGACGACGCCAGAAACGCCACCAGAGCACCGACGAATCCCAGTACGACCCCGTAGCGGAGGGGCCAGCGGTTCATCGTTCTCCCAGCATGGACCGTCCGTCAGCTGATTCCTCGGCACCCGTGGCCGGGCGCGGCGATGCCCCACCCGCGAGGGATGGGGCATCGGTGGTGCGATCGCGGTGCCTAGAGGGAGGCGACGACCTCGACCATGAGCTCGCCGGCCTCGGTGGGGTTCGAGCCAACCTTGACCCCAGCAGCCTCGAGGGACTCGCGCTTGGCCGCGGCGGTGCCCTTGCCGCCGGAGACGATGGCGCCGGCGTGGCCCATCTTCTTGCCGGCGGGGGCGGTGACCCCGGCGACGTAGGAGACGACCGGCTTGGACACCTTGGCCCTGATGAACTCGGCGGCCTCTTCCTCGGCGGAGCCGCCGATCTCGCCGATCATCATGATGGCCTGGGTCTCGTCGTCGGCCTCGAAACGCTCGAGGCAATCGATGAAGGTGGTCCCCGGGACCGGGTCCCCGCCGATGCCCACGCAGGTCGAGACCCCGATGTCCTTGAGCTTGAGCTCGTAGAGCGCCTGGTAGGTCAACGTGCCCGAGCGGGACACGATGCCCACGTTGGGCTCGCTGGCCGACGGCTCCTTGGCGATCTCGCCGGCAGTGATGCCGATGTTGCACTTGCCGGGGCTGATGATCCCCGGACAGTTGGGCCCGAGCAGCTGCACGTTCGGGAAGTCGCGCTTGAGCTTGTTGTAGAACCACGCCTCGTCGTGCGCGGGGACGCCCTCGGTGATGACCACGATGAAGGTCACGCCACCCTCGGCGGCCTCGATGACCGCATCCTTCACACCCGGCGCGGGGATGAAGATGCAGCTGGCGGTGGCGCCGGTGGCCTCGACGGCCTCGCCGACGCTGGCATAGATCGGCACGCCGTTGACATCGGTCCCGGCCTTCTTCGGGTGGGTACCGGCCACGACCTGGGTGCCGTATTCGGCGTTGCGACTGCCGTAGAAGCTGCCCTGGGAACCGGTGAGCCCCTGGTAGATGACCTTGGTGTCCTGATCCACGAAGATGGCCATCAGGCGGCACCCCTTTCCTTCGCCAGGGCGACAACCGTCTCGGCGGCCTCCACCATCGTCGGCTTGCTCTGGAGCATGTCGCTCTCGTGCTCGGCCAGGATGGCCCGCCCCTCGGCGGCGTTGGTCCCGTCGAGACGGATGACGATCGGGGCATCGATCTGGACGCGGCCGAGGGCGGCGACGATGCCGTTGGCCACCTCGTCGCCCTTGGTGATGCCACCGAAGATGTTGATGAAGATGGCCCGGACCTTGGGGTCGTTGTTGATGGTCTCGAGCGCACCCGCCATCACGTCGGCGTTGGCCCCGCCGCCGATGTCGAGGAAGTTGGCCGCCTTGCCGCCCACCTGGTTGACGATGTCGACGGTGGACATGGCCAGGCCGGCGCCGTTGGCGATGACGCCGACGTAGCCTTCGAGGCCGACGTACTGGAGTCCCTTCGAGTGGGCGTCCTCTTCCCGCTCGTCGCGGACCTGGGTGGCGTCGTAGGCCTCGTAGTCGGGGTGGCGGAACGTGGCGTTGCCGTCGAGCGTCACCTTGGCGTCGAGGGCGTGGACCTCGCCGGTGGGCTTGAGGATGAGGGGATTGATCTCGCAGAGGTCGGCGTCGCCCTCGTCGTAGGCGGTGTAGAGCTTGCGCAGGATGTCGACCGCGCCTTCGGTGGCATCGGGGTTCAGCTTCGCCTCCTCGACCCAGGCCCGGGCGGCCGCCTCGGTCAGGCCGTCGACCGGATCGATCCAGACCTTGGCGATGGCGTCGGGGTTCTCGGCCGCGACGGTCTCGATCTCGACGCCGCCCTCGGCCGACAGCATGCCGAGGTGCTTCTTGGCCGAACGGTCGAGCGTGAACGAGGCGTAGTACTCCTCGGCGATGTCGGAGGCGACCTCGATCCAGATCGTCCGCACGACATGGTCCTTGATGTCGAGTCCGAGGATGTCGCCGGAGTGCTGGCGGACCTCGGCCTCGTCGGCGGCGAGCTTGACGCCCCCGGCCTTGCCCCGGCCGCCCACGTGGACCTGGGCCTTGACCACCACCGGATAACCGATGCGGTTCGCGATGGCCACCGCTTCGTCGACAGTGGTGCAGGCTTCGCCGTCGCTGACGGGGATGCCGTACCGGGCGAAGAACTGCTTGCCTTGGTACTCGAGAAGATCCATTGGGGGTGTGCCTTGGGTCGGGACAGGGTCGGTGCCGGATACTAGGAGGATGCAGATGGGGTACGGCCAATCAGCGCACCCGCCGGCGACCACCCGATGAGCCCGGTCGCCCGCCGCCAGGGAGGCGGTCACACGAGCCGGGCCGTGCTCGTGGCCGTCGCCGGCGTGGCCGTGGCCCTGGGAGTGGCGTTCGGCGTGGCCACCCTGGCCAGCCGGGGCAGCGTGGACGTCAAGCTGGGCGACACCCGCTTCAACGCCGGCCGCACCGAGAACCTGGCGCGCATCATCGCCGACGACGATCAACCCGTCCTGTTCCCCGACCCGGCCAACTTCACCCGCTCGATCTACATCGACCACGCCGGCGACGACCCCGACACCGGATGGGTGGCGTTCGGCGCCTTCGTGCCCGACCGCCCGAAGTGCACGGTTCTCTACCAGCCAGACGTCGACCGCTTCGTCGCCGACTGCGATGCATCCCTCAGCTTCCCGCGCTCGGGTGCCGGGCTGCGTCAGTTCCCCACCCAGGTGGTCGACGGCCGCCTCCAGGTCGATCTCCAGGATCCCGGGGCCGGCGGGGGCTGATCCTCCCGTCCTCCGGCGGGGCGGACCGACGAGGCGCGGGCGTCAGGCGAAGAGGGCCGCGACCTCGCGGCGTTGCACCTTCTTGGTGCCGGTGCGGGGGAGCTCGTCGACCTCGAGGTAGCGCACCGGCGCCTTGTAGTGGGCCAGGTGCTCGCGCACGTGGACGTCGAGGTCGGCGCGGTCGAGGGACGCGCCCTCCGCCAACCGAACCGCGGCCACCGGGACCTCGCCGAGGCGCTCGTCGGGGAACGGCACCACTGCCGCCTCCAGGACGTCGGGGTGGTCCTCGAGGACGGCCTCGATCTCGACTGCGTAGACCGAGAAGCCGCCACGCTTGATGACATCCTTCTTGCGGCCGGCGAAGAGGACGGAGTTGAACGGACCCTTGCGGGCCAGATCACCGGTGTGGAGCCACCCATCGGGGTCGAGGACGTCGGCGGTCGCCCGCTCGTCGCCCCAGTACCCCCGCAGGACACCGGGGCCCTTGACCAGCAACTCGCCCGTCTCGCCCACCGCGGCGTCGTCGCCGTGGTCGTCGATCACCCGCATCCGGTACCCGGGGATGGGGAAGCCCACCGATTGCCCGAGCCCGATCGGCAGGTAGGGCGGGCTGATCTTGGCGGCCACGCCACCCCCGGTCTCGACCATCCCGTAGCCCTCGGCGAACATCGCCTCGCCCGCGTCGCCGATCCCCGGGAGGTGGACGGTGGCACCGAAGGCCTTGAACTCGCGGGCCAGCTCCGGGGGCATGACGTCGGCCCCGGAGGCCCACAGGCGAATGCTCTTGAGGTCGCGCTCCGCGGCTCCGGCCTCGATCATCAGGCGGTACATCGCGGGGACGCCGATGAACAGCGTGGCCCGCCGGCCTTCGATGGCGTCGAGCACCGCCGGCGCCGAGAAGCGGCGCAGGAAGAAGGTGGCGATGCCGGCCCCGGCCATTCCGAGCAACACGGCAAAGCCCATGATGTGGGCCACCGGCAGGCTCACGACGGCCTCGTCGCGTCGCAACACGCTGGGGTAGGCGGTGGCGGCCCGCAGCGTGCCGACCAGCGAGTCGTGGGTGAGCGCCACGCCCTTCGGTCGGCCGGTGGTGCCCGACGTGTAGAACAGCGCGGCGATGTCGTGGCCGTTGGCCCCGACCGCCTCCCGGAGCGGCTCGGCCCCGTCGACCTCGTGCGCCGACCGGATGACCAGGGCGGCGCCGGAATCGGCCACGACGTGGTCGATCTCGTCGGGGCGCATGGCGTCGTTGAGCGGGGCCGGGATCGCCCCGGCCCGGGACACGGCCAACGACAGGAGGAGCTGCTCGTAGCTGTTGGGCGTGGCCACCACCACCACGTCGCCCGGTTCGGTGCGCGCTGCGACACCGCCGGCCCAGCGGGCCACCCGCTTGGCGGCCTGCCGGTAGGTCAGCTCGAGGCCGCCGTCGCCCTCGGTGACGAGGTGCCGATTGCCGTGGATCCGGGCCAGACGCTCCATGACGGTGCCCAGCGTGTGGTCACGGCGCAGGAGGAACGAGACCCGGCCCCAGGTGCTCTGCATCCACTCCGGTGTACCCGAGTGGGCCGGTCGGGTGCGAATGCGAGCGAGGGGCCGGGATCATCGACCCCCCGGGCAGCGCCAGCCGGTGGCGGGGGCTGGACGACGATTTCAGGCCTTCTGCAGCGGTGACCAGGACAGCAGCAGGCGCTTCTCGCCGACATCGGCGAAGCGGATCGTCGCCTCAGCCTTGTCGCCGCTGCCCTCGATGTCGAGGATCACGCCTTCCCCGAACGTGGCGTGCACGACGTCGTCGCCCACCCGCAGGCCGGCGGACTCTGCGCCGGTGGTGGTGGGTCCGCGATCGCGCGCCGCGAGCGCGTTCTCGACGATCCGGTCGCGACCTTCGTCGATCCTCGATCGCTCGGAGCGGTCGCCCCGACCGAAGGTCCGACCTGCCGTGTCATCGGGACGGCGGCGGGCGCGCCCACCTCGGCCGTAGGAACCGCCCGCGGAGTAGGACCGCCCCCCTCGGCTGGGCCGGCCCCGGCCGCCCACCTCGGAGACGAGCTCGGACGGGATCTCGTCGAGGAAGCGGCTCGGCGGGTTGTACTGCGTCCCACCGAAGAGCGTGCGACTCCAGGCGTGGGTGAGGTGGAGCGACTCCATGGCCCGAGTGATCCCGACGTAGGCGAGGCGTCGTTCCTCCTCGAGCTCGTCGGGCTCGGTCAGGGTGCGCATGTGCGGGAAGATGCCGTCCTCCATCCCGACGAGGAACACGATGGGATACTCGAGTCCCTTGGCCGAATGCAGGGTCATCAGCGTGACCTCGGACTGGTCGGGATCGAGGTCGTCGGTGTCGGCCACCAGGCTCACCGACTCGAGGAAGTCGGCAACCGCTTCGTACTCGGCCGCGGTGCCGATCAGCTCGGCCAGGTTCTCGAGCCGGCCCTCGGCCTCGATGGTGCGCTCGTTGCGCAGCTCGTCGAGGTACCCGCTGGTCTCGAGGAGGTGGTCGAGCAGCGGGCCGGGACCGTCGTCCACCCGTCCGACCGCGGTGTCGAGGAGATCGAGGAAGCGGCCGATGCCGCCGATGGCCCGACCCGACACGCCCGCCTCTTCCGCGTGGCGCAGCCCCTCGACGAAGCGCAAACCGCGTCCCGCGATCCACTGGTCGATGCGCGCCACGCTGGTGTCGCCGACCCCCCGCTTCGGGACGTTGAGGACCCGCTTCACGCTGACCTCGTCGGACGGGTTGATCACCGCCTTCACGTAGGCGAGCGCATCTTTGATCTCGCGCCGGTCGAAGAACCGGGTCCCGCCGATCACGCGGTAGGGGATGCCGCTCCTCGCCAGGTACTCCTCGAGCACGCGCGCCTGGGCATTGGTCCGGTAGAAGACGGCCATGTCGGCCCAGCGATGGGTGCCGCCGTCGTGGAACCGGGCGATCTGCCGGCTCACCCACTGGGCTTCGTCGTGCTCGTCCTCGGCGTGGTAGCGAACGATCGGCTCGCCCCGACCGGCTTCGGTCCACAGTTCCTTGGGCTTGCGGCCGAGGTTGTTGGCGATCACCGCGTTGGCCGCGTCGAGGACCGTCTGGGTCGAGCGGTAGTTCTGCACCAGGGGGATGGTGGTGACGTCGGGGAACGCCTTCTCGAAGTCGAGGATGTTGGAGATGTCGGCGCCCCGGAACCGGTACACCGACTGGTCGCTGTCGCCCACCACGGTGACGTTGCGGTGTTCGGCGGCGAGTTGGATGACCAGCTCGTTCTGCACCTTGTTGGTGTCCTGGTACTCGTCGACCAGGACATGGCAGAACCGGCGGCGGTAGTGGTCGAGCACCTCGGGTTGGGTGCGGAACAACTCGGCGGTCTGCAGCAGGATGTCGTCGAAGTCCATCGCGCCGGCCCGCAGCAGCCGGGCCTGGTACTCGCGGTAGACCTCGGCCAGCTTCTTCTCGGTGAAGCCCCGGGCCCGATCGTCGAAGTCGTCGACCAGCACGTAGTCGTTCTTGGCCGCCGAGATCTGCGCATGCACCGATCGGGGCGGCAGCTTCTTGGTGTCGAGGTTGAGGTCGCGGAGCACGTAGCCGGTGAGGCGGACCGCATCGGCCTGGTCGTAGATCGTGAACGACGACGGATATCCCAGCACCTGGCCGTCGCGACGCAGGATGCGCACGCAGGCGGAGTGGAACGTCGACACCCACATCTTGCGAGCCACCGGGCCGACGAGCGCGGCGATGCGCGTCTTCATCTCGTCGGCGGCCTTGTTGGTGAAGGTGATGGCCAGGATCTCGAACGGGCTGACCCCCTGCTCGCGGATCAGCCAGGCGATGCGCCGGGTCAGCACCCGGGTCTTGCCCGAACCGGCACCGGCCAGGACCAGCAGGGGGCCTCCGATGTGGGTGACGGCTTCCTCCTGCGCCGGATTCAACCCGTCGAGCAGCGTCGACCCGAAGGGACCGGCATCGCCGCCGGGCGCGTCGGGGAACAGCTCCGCGCGCGGCGGCTCGTCGGGGCGTTCGGCCATCGAAACGACACTACCGGCGTCCGCTGACACCCCCGCCGGACCGCACCAGCACGTGCCAGACTCGCCGGCGTGCAGTTCCACAAGCTCTCGTCCACGGATGCGTTCATCGTGTTCGACCTCGGCGACGCTCCCGCGGTGGGCACCACCCGCCTCGCCCGCAAGATCCTGCGCGACGGCGCCGAGCTCCTCGCCCGGTCGACCACCTACAGCTTCGCCACCTTCGGGATCCGGATGGGGGGAGCGTCGGCCGGCATCAACGCCGAAGGCGATGCCGTCGACCCCGCCGTGGCCAGCTTCATGGACGAAGCCAAGGAGCTCGTGTCGACGGGCCGGTGGGTCACCGATCCGGGACTCGGCCTCACCGAGGCCGACCTCGCACCGCTGCGGATCGAGGACCAGCGGCCGCCCGCACTGTGGATCGACGGCCTGGCCGATCAGCTCACCGCCCGGGGCGCGGTCGGCGCCGCCGGAGCCGCCCGTCCGGGCGGACTGGCCGGTGCCACCGCAGCCGTCGTCGGCGCCGGACCGGTCGTGGACGCCGCCACGGGCCTGCTCGACACCGCCGGGGTCACCGTGGCCGGCACGGCGATCGATGTCGAGTGCGACGTGCTCTTCCTCGCCGGGAAGGCCGGCATGCTCGATCACGAGGCCGCGGGCTCGGTGCGGGCCGACATCGTGGTGCCGCTGACGCCGGTGCCCGTCACCGCGCGCGCCCACGCCGTGCTGGTCGGTGCCGATCGGGTGCACGTCCCCGACTTCTGTGCCATCGCCGCCCCGCTGCTCCATGCCCACGACCCCGAGGGCGGCGATCCCGTCCAGCGGGTGACCGAATCGGTGGCCGAACTGGCCGGCGAGGGCACCGGTCTGTGGATGGCGGCGGCGCGACGGGCCGAGGCGTTCCTCCGCACCTGGCAGGACGAGCTGCCGTTCGGGCGACCGCTGGCCTGAGCTCTTCGTCAGGCGTCGGTCAGCAGCCGACTGCGGAAGTGCTCGAGCACCTGCTCGAGCGCATCGTGGGTGGGATGGCCGGGTTCGTCGACGAGGTCTTCGGTGAGCACGGAGTGGGCGGCCGTCCGGTTCCCGTAGGGATTGCCCTTCGACGAGTCGATGGTCACGCCGATGAAGCCGTCGCCCAGCTCCTCGCGCAAACGCTCGAAGCGCTCGGCCGGCGCGAGCTTGTCCCCCGAGAAGCGCAGGCCGAGGACGCAGATGCCATCGTCGGCGACCCGCTGCTTCACGATGTCGAGGTCGACATCGGAGATCCCGAGATCGCGCTTGTTGGCCTTCCCGATGGGGAAGGGCAGCGACGGTTGGGAGAGCACGGGGGCGACGACGGCATCGTCGACCATCATCGCCAGCGCGAACCCGCCGGTGAGGCACATGCCCACCGCGCCCACCCCGGGACCGCCGCACCGTTCGTGCTCGCGGCGGGCGAGGGCACGGCACCAGTCGGTGATCGGCGAGGTCTTCCCCCGAGCCCAGGTCATGAACTCGCGGCTCACGCAGGCGTGCACCATGGACTGCAGGCCGTAACCGGCAGATGGCTCCTTGCCCGGGGTCCCGAACAGGTGCGGCATGACCGCCGTGCACCCGATGTCGGCGACCCGGCGGGCGAAATCGGCGACGAGCGGCGTGATGCCCGGGATCTCGGAGATCACGATGACCGCCGGCCCCGTGCCCTTCCGGTAGACGGTCCGGGTGGTGCCGTCGTGGGTGAACGGGGCGGCCTCGAAGTCGTCCAGGGAGTCCATGGAGCGACAGTCTGCCCGGTCGTGGCCGATCGGTTCCCGTCCAGGCGCGACCGCACCGGGCGGCGCTGGGACGCGCCGCCCGGTGTGGTCAACCCCGCGGATTCAACTGCTCCGGCGGTTACTGCGGCCGGGCTCGGCGCAGCCGGTGGGCGCCGTAGGCCAGCAGCGCCATGCCGCCGGCGAGGGCGAGCGCCGGGCCGGACTCGCTACCGGTGTAGGGCAGCGCGGTGTTCCGGTTGGTGGTCTGGTCACCGACGGCGGGGGTGTCGATCTCGGAATCGTCGGTTGCGCTGTCGCAACCCGGGTCAGCCGGGTAGTCGATCTTGCCGTCGTTGTCGTTGTCGATGCCGTCGTTGCACTCGACCTGATCGGCCTCGCTGTTGTCGGTCGCGCTCTCGCAGCCCGGATCGTCCGGGTAGTCGATCTTGGTGTCGTTGTCGTTGTCGACACCGTCGTTGCACTCCGTCTTCGGCGTGGCCGCGCCACAGGCGAGGCCGTTGACCTCGGCATGAGCGATGTGGGCCTCGGCCAGGGGCGTGTCGCCGGCGGCGGCCAGCACGGTGACGACGAGCCCGTCGACGGCGATGCCGTCATCGGTCGGGGTCACGACGTTGCGCTGGACGTCGACGACGGCGTTCAGCCCGCTCTGGACCAGCGCGTCGTGCAGGGCGTCGAGCAACTGCTGCGCGGGATCGTTGAGCGGCACGTCGGTGCCGTTGATCTTCAGGTTCACGATCTCGGAGTTGGCCGAGTACTTGACGGTGCCGCCCTGGCACACGCCGACGGCCTCGGCTCGCACGGCGTCGGCGGTGACCAACGAAACCCCGTCGGTCGGGGTGTTGAGCAGCACGTCCAGACCCTCGACCAGGCCGACGCCGGTGGCGTTGTAGGGGCCTTCGACGTCCTGGGACACAACGGTGAGGGCGGAGTCGACGTCGGACGCCTCGTGGGCCGCAGCATCAGCGTTCAGCGTGCCGGACACCGCGAGCGGATCGGCCGGGATGTCGATGAGCGTGTCGGACGATTCACCGCCCGGGGGCAGGTCGACGGATGCGGTCGGCGTGGGCGGAATGACCTCCTGGCCGCCGGCGGAGATGGTGGCGCCGTACGAGCTCGCTGACCCGGTCGAGACGGGGTCGGCATGAGCAACGCCGGTGGGGGCGAGCAGCACGACCGCAGCGCCGAGGGCTGCCGCGATGGTGGCTCCACGCCGTCGACGAGGACGGATGTGTTCTGACATGAGATGTTCTTCTCCCAGCATGTACGCAGTATTCGGCACGAACGTCTGCGGCACCTACCCAGCCCGTACGAGTCAGAAGACTAGTCCGCGACAACTTGTCTTGACTAGTTCGTCACACTTCCCCCGTCGATCACTCCCACTCGATGGTGCCCGGCGGCTTCGACGTGATGTCGTAGGCCACGCGGTTGATACCCGGAACCTCGTTGATGATGCGGCTCGACATCTTCTCGAGCAGGTCGTAGGGCAGCCGGGCCCAGTCGGCGGTCATGGCGTCGTCGGAGGTGACGGCCCGGATGATGCACGGGTAGCCGTAGGTGCGCTCGTCTCCCATCACGCCGACGGCCCGGATGTCGGGCAGCACGGCGAACGCCTGCCAGATCTCGCGGTCGAGGCCGGCCTTGTGCAGCTCGGCCCGGACGATGGCATCGGCCTCCTGGAGGATGGCGACCTTGTCCGGGGTCACCTCGCCGATGATGCGGACGCCGAGGCCGGGGCCCGGGAAGGGCTGGCGCCAGACGATCTCCTCGGGCAGCCCGAGCTCCTCGCCCACCCGGCGCACCTCGTCCTTGAACAGGTCGCGCAGTGGTTCGATCAGTTCGAAGTCCATGTCGTCGGGCAGACCGCCCACGTTGTGGTGGGACTTGATGGTGGCCGCCTTGGCGCCGCCGCCCGACTCGACGATGTCGGGGTAGAGCGTTCCCTGCACGAGGAAGTCGGCGTCGGTGATGCCGCCCTTGGCGTCCTCGAAGATGCGGATGAACAGCTCGCCGATGGCCTTGCGCTTCTCCTCGGGCTCGGTGACGCCGGCCAGCTTGTCGAAGAACCGGTCGGCGGCCCGCACGTGGATGAGCTCGATGCCGAAGTTCCGCTTGAACGTCTCCACCACCTGGTCGCCCTCGTCCTTGCGCATCAACCCGGTGTCGACGAACACGCAGGTGAGCTGATGGCCGATGGCCTTGTGCACCAGGGCGGCGGCCACGGCGGAGTCGACTCCCCCCGAGAGCCCGCAGATCGCCCGACCGGAACCGACCTGGGCCCGGACCGCGGCCACCTCCGTCTCGATCACCGACGACATGGTCCAGTTGGGTCGGCAGCCGCAGGCGTCGTACAGGAACCGCTTGAGCAGCTCCTGGCCATACGGCGTGTGGACCACCTCGGGGTGGAACTGCACGCCGTAGATGCCGGCGCCGGGCGCCTCGAAGGCCGCGGCGGGAGTGTCGGGGGTCGAGGCGAGCACGGCGAAACCGTCCGGCGCCCGGGTGATGGTGTCGAAGTGGCTCATCCAGACGATCTGGTCCTCGGGCGAATCGTCGGCGAGCAGGACACCGGCGGCGCGTCGGGTGAGATCGGCTCGCCCGTACTCGCCCCGGCCGGTCTTGGCCACCTCACCCCCGAGATCGCGGGCGATGAGCTGGCCCCCGTAGCAGATGCCGAGGATGGGGACGCCGGAGTCGTAGATGGCGGTGTCGATGTTCGGAGCGCCGTCGGCGTGCACCGATGCCGGGCCGCCGGAGAAGATCACCCCCTTGGGCTGCCGGCGGGCGACCTCGGCGGCCGAGATGTCGTGGGGAACGATCTCGGAGTGGACGTGGGCCTCGCGGACGCGGCGCGCGATGAGCTGGGCGTACTGGGCGCCGAAGTCGACGACGAGCACGGTGTCGAACTCACGCTCCATGTCGGGGCCGAGGTCGGCGACGGTCACCGCGCACCGCCGGGAATGACCATCAGCTCGGCCTTCTGGAACTCCTTGAGCGTTTCGTAGCCGCTGCTCGCCATGGCCGCCCGCAGGGCGCCCATGAGATCGAGGCGACCATCGGCGGTGTCGGACGGCCCGACCAGGACCTCGCGCTGGGTCCCGCGAGTCGGCAAACGGATCCGGGCCGAGTGGGGGACGTCGGCGCGGGCGCCCACCGGCGCCCAGTGGCAGCCGTTCCCCGGGGCATCGGTGGCCGCGGCCAGCGGGGCGCCGAGCATCACCGCGTCGGCACCGCAGGCCAGTGCCCTGGCCACGTCGCCCCCGGTGTCCATGCCCCCGTCGGCGACGAGGTGGACGTACACGCCGGTCTCGTCGAGATGGCGCATGCGAGCCGCACGGGCGTCGGCGATGGCCGTGGCGAGCGGGACCCCGACCCCGAACGTGTCGGCGGTGGTGGCCCCCACCGCCGTACCGACGCCGACGAGGATGCCGGCGGCACCGGTGCGCATGAGGTGGAGGGCGGCCTGGTAGCTGGTGCACGACCCGACCAGCACCGGGATGTCCAGCTGGCGGATGAAGGTCTTGAGGTTGAGCGGCTCGTCCCCGCCGGCCGCGGTCTTGGACACGTGCTCGGCGGACAGGACGGTGGAGCGGATGACCAGCAGGTCGAGCTCCGACTCCAGCACCTTGGGCAGCAGTTCCTCGATGCGATGGGGGGTGACCGCGCCGGCCGCGACCGCCCCGGACTCACGAATGGCGCGCACCCGGCGCACGATGAGGTCGGGGTCGACCGGCTGCTTGTAGATCTCCTGGAGCCGGGCGCCGGCGGTCTCGTCCGGGAGGCTGGCGATCTCGGCGAGCAGCGAGGTGGGATCGTCGTAGCGAGTCCACAACCCCTCGAGGTCGAGGACGGCCGCGCCGCCCATCTCGTCGAACGCGGCCGCGTTGTGCGGGCTGACCACCGAGTCGCAGGGCGCAGCCAGGACGGGGAGCTCGAACCGGAACCCCTGCAGCTCCCAGGCCAGGTCGACCAGCTCGGGATCACGGGTGCGGCGACTCGGCACGATGGTCAGTTCGTGGAGGCCGTAGCCCCGGCGCGCCATCTTCCCGAGTCCGATCTCGATCTCAGCCACGATCTGCCTCTCGTACCCAGTGCGGGAAAGAGGCGAGTGTAGTGAGGGGCGCGCCGCCACCGGGAGAGGGCGGCGCGGTCACTTCACATCTGTGGCGATCCGGGGTACAACGGTCCGAACAATCGGGAGACGGGGGCAGTTCATGAGGCGAGTACTGGGAATCGCGCTGGTCGGCGCCGTGTTGGCGCTCGGATCGTGCGGTGACGACGACTCGACGTCCAACGCGAGCAGCGACGACGGCTCGTCCAGCTCCACTGCGAGCGACAACGGGGCGGCTGACGACGGGGCCGACGATGGCGCGTCCGACGTGACGGAGACGCCGCCGTCGGACGGTGGTGGAGGTGCTGGCTCCCTCACCCTCGACGGCGAGGAGATCGCCCTCGGCCCCGGCCGGTGCTACCTGCAGGAGCAGCCCGCCGCGGCGGGCGGCGGCTCGATCGAGGCGACGGCCCAGGCGCAGGGCACCAACGCAGCCGGCGACGACGTTCGCATCGACTTCTCCCGCTACAGCGCGGACAGCCAGTTCGCCGGCGACGACGTGAACATCGATGTCGGCCCGCTTGGTTCCTCCGAGAGCCACGGCGGGAGCGAACCAGCGGGAACCGTCAGCATCGACGGCAACGTCGTGTCGGCGACCGACTTCCCGATCGACGGCGGAGCGTCGGCGATCAGCTTCGAGATCGCCTGCTGACGGGGCCGTCGGGCCGGGCGGTCACACCAGTCCGTCCACCAACGCCCAGAGGGCGTCGACCTCGGCTTCGGTGGTCCAGGTCTGACCGACGCAGATCCGCATGGCGGGCCGGTCGTCGAGCACGGTCGGGGTCACCAGCGCTTCGCCCGAGGCGTTGACGGCCTCGATCAGCGCGGCCGTCCGGGCATCGGCGTCGTCGCCGGCCACCCGTAGACACACGAGGTTGAGCGCGGGCGGGGCGGCGAGGGCGAAGCGGACGTCGTCGAGCACCCGGTCGGCGACGACGCGGCCGAGCCGCACGTGTTCACGGATGTGGCCGGCCAGCCCGTCGGCACCGTAGTGGCGCATGACGAACCACGGTTTCAACGCCCGGAACCGACGCCCCAGGGGCACCTGCCAGTCACGGAAGTCGATCACCGCGCCCGCCTCGCTGGCCGGGTTGCGCAGGTACGCCGGCGTGATGCTGAGCGCGTCGACCAGCGGGCCGGCGTCACGCAGCCACAGGCACGAGCAGTCGAAGGTGGTGAACAACCACTTGTGGGGATTGAACGACCACGAGTCGACGACCGCGGCCCCATCGGTCACCCATCGCAGTTCGGGGCAGACCGCCGCCGAGCCCGCCATCGCGGCGTCGACATGGCACCACAAGCCGCCCTCGGCGCAGATCGCCGCGATCTCGGCGACCGGATCGAACGCCATCGACGAGGTCGTCCCCGCAGTGGCGCAGCACCAGAAGGGGATCAGTCCGGCCCGGCGATCGGCGTCGACCGCCTCCGCCAGGGCGTCGGCACGCATGGCGAAGGTGTCATCGCTCGGGATCGAGCGGACCTGGTCGTCGGCGAGCCCGGCGACCCGCGCCCCCTTCACGATCGACGAGTGGGCCTGCTCGGACGCGTAGGCCCGCAGCCGGGACAGGTCCCCTCCGGGGGTCACGCGGTGGCGCGCCGCGAGCAGCGTGCAGAGCGTGGAGGACGACGCCGAGTCCTGCAACACGCCACCTCCCGGGCCATCGGCCGCGTGCCGGAAGTGGTCGGGGAGGCCGAGCAGTTCGACGAACCAGTCGAGCATCATCATCTCGACCTCGGTGCACGCCGGGCTCGTCGCCCAGTTCATGCCGTTGACGCCGAGCCCGGACGAGACGAGGTCGGCGAGCACCCCTGGCCCCGAGGTGTTGGCGGGGAAGAACGCGAAGAAGGACGGATGCTGCCAGTGGGTGAGTCCGGGGACCACGTGCTCGTCGAGATCGGCGAGCACGTCGCCGACGTCGCCCCCCGTCGCCGGCGGGCCGGTGGGCAAGCTGGCGAAGACCTCGCCGGGCTCGACCGCGGCCTGGACCGGCAGCGTGCCGACCCGCTCCCAGTACGAAGCCACCCAGTCCACGTAGAGGCGTCCGAGGCGACGGAACTCATCGGGGGTCATGTGCTCGCCGGTCACGCCGGACAACCTATGCGACCGCACGGCGTCCCGAGCCGGTCGCCCCGGTGGTACCGCCGGGGCGACCGGTCCCCTAGGATTCCCCCATGGAAGAGCCTTTTCTGCCTGGTGAGACGCCCGACACGGTCCATCCCCGGTTCGCCAAGCTCGGCCTGACCTTCGACGACGTCCTCCTGGTGCCCGGTGAGTCCGACGTCCTGCCCCACGAGGTCGACACCAGCACGCAGTTGACCGCCCGCATCCGCCTGGCCGTGCCGATCCTGTCGGCCGCGATGGACACGGTGACCGAGGCCCGCCTCGCCATCGCCCTGGCCCGGGCCGGCGGGATGGGCATCGTCCACCGCAACCTGTCGATCGCCGACCAGGCCGTCGAGGTCGACCGGGTCAAGCGCTCCCAGTCCGGGATGATCGAGGACCCCGTCACCCTCACCGCCGACGCCCACGTCTACGACGCCCTCGATCTGATGGCGAAGTACAAGGTCTCCGGCGTGCCCATCGTCGACGGTGACGGTCGCCTCGTCGGCCTGCTCACCAACCGCGACCTGCGCTTCGTCGACGACCACGACCAGGCCATCAGCGCGGTGATGCGCCGGCCGCCGCTCGTCACCGGACGGGTCGGGACCACCCTCGACGAAGCTCGGCAGATCTTGTGGCAGAACCGGATCGAGAAGCTTCCGATCGTCGACGACGACAACGTGCTGCGGGGCCTGATCACCATCAAGGACATCACCAAGCGCGACGACTTCCCCCATGCCACCCAGGACGAACGGGGACGGCTGCGGGTGGGGGCGGCCGTCGGGGTCGGCCCGGATGTCATGGACCGTTGCGACGCACTCATGGCTGCCGGGGTCGACGTGTTGGTGGTCGACACCGCCCACGGCCACTCCCGGGGCGTGCTCGACACCGTCAAGGAGATCAAGTCGCGCTGGGACGTCGAGGTGATCGCCGGCAACATCGCCACCGGCGAGGCGGTGCGGGCGCTGGTCGCCAACGGTGCCGACGCAGTGAAGTGCGGCATCGGACCGGGGTCGATCTGCACCACCCGAGTGGTCGCCGGCGTCGGCGTGCCCCAGATCACCGCCATCGTCGACTGCGCCCAAGCCGCTGACGAGCTCGGCGTCCCGGTCATCGCCGACGGCGGGGTGCAACACACCGGCGACATCGCCAAGGCCCTGGCCGCGGGAGCGAGCGTCGTCATGCTCGGCTCGATGTTCGCCGGGGTCGACGAGGCGCCGGGCGAGGTCATCGTTCACCAGGGCGAGCGGTACAAGGAGTACCGGGGCATGGGTTCGATGGGCGCGATGGGCGACCGCTCCTCGGCCGGTGGCCCCGACGCCCGCAAGGCTCGCAGCTTCTCGAAGGACCGGTACTTCCAGGGCGACGTCGACGAGGTCGAGAAGCTGGTGCCCGAGGGCATCGAGGGGCGGGTCGCCTACAAGGGTCCCATCGGCCCCCTGCTCCACCAGTTCACCGGCGGGCTGCGGGCCGCGATGGGCTACTGCGGAACCCCCACGATCACCGACCTGCGCACCAAGGCGCAGTTCGTCCGCATCTCCGGGGCTGGCCTGCGCGAGTCACATCCCCACGACATCACCATCACCAAGGAAGCCCCCAACTACCGCTCGACCTGACGAGCAGTCGCGGAACCGGTGGGTCAGAATCTCGTGATGACCACGAGCGACGAGCGGATCGATCGGCTCGAGGCCGCACTGGTCGACCCCGCACTGGCCACGATGGTGGACATGGTGCTGCGTCGCGACGGCGACACCTACCACGCCGTCGCGGCCCGCGGTGCGGTTGCCTTCACTCACGGTCCCGACGGCACCCGCATCGTCAGGGAGTCGGGCGAGAACCCGCTGGCCGACGACGACCCCACCCGCTTCGCCGGCCTCGACGCCGAGCTCGCCGGCGAGATCCCCGATCCCACCAGCGAGGCCCGCCCCCACGCCTACGACGAGGTCGCCCAGTTCTTCGACAGCCCGCACGCTCCCGATCTCGCCGTCGTCCACGCCGCCGCCCACCGCTACCACGGCAACGTGGGCGAGCACGGTTCGCTCGGCACCGTCCAGCGGCGGGCACCGCTCGTGGCGGCCGGCCCCGGCGTCCGGGCCCATGGCTGGACGGCCGGGGCGGCCCGCACCGCCGACATCGCCCCCACCGTCGCGGCGCTCGCCGGCGTGGCCCCACGGCGCGGGCGGGGTCGGTTCGGCGAGGTCCGCCACGACGTGGTGCTGGGCCGACAGGACGGCGACGTCCTCCCCTTCGTCGATGGCGGTGCCGATCACGTGCTGCTGGTGCTCTGGGACGGGTTGAACGCCAACGAGCTGCGGGCTGCGGTCGACGACGGCGAGGCACCCCACGTCGCCTCCCTCGCGGCGCGCGGCACGGGCCTCGAGCTCGGGCTGCTGGCGTCGTACCCATCGGCCACGCTCGCCAACCACACGACCATTGGCACCGGCGCCATGCCCGGCCACTCCGGTGTGCTCCACAACGAGTGGCGCTGCGCCCACACCGGCGAGCACCGGAACCTGCTCGACCTCGACCAGATGTTCAGGGCGTGCACGCATCTCGCCGACGATGTCGAGACGCTCCACGAGGCCATCCACCGGACCTTCCCGCAGGCGTGGACCGGCACCACCGTCGAGTTCTGCGATCGAGGAGCTGACTTCTCGTCGTTCCGGTCGATGGCCAACGGCGATCCCCTACCCTTCGCCCGGGCCGACGATCGGTTCCCCCGCGACGGCGAGTGGTGGGAACGATCCGAGCGGTACCGGTTCATGAGTCGGGTCGACGAGACCGGGCTGCGATCGGCGCTCGGGTTCTGGGAAGACGAGCACCCGGTTCCCCGGTTCGCCTTCTGCAGCTTCGCCCTCACCGACGAGAGCGGCCACGAGTCCGGACCCCACTCCCCCGAGGTCCGGGCCGCCGTCCGTGACTGCGACGAACGCCTCGGTCGGCTGCTCGCCGCGGTGGAACGGCGCGGCGTGCTCGAGGACACCGCGGTGGTGCTCGTGGCCGACCACGGGATGCAGCAGACCGACCACGTGACCGAGGGCTGGTCGGACGCCGTCGCCGGCATCGACCACGTCGACATCGACCACTCGTTCCTCTACGTCGATTGAACCACCGAACGCCCGCCGGCCGGTCCTGACACACTGGGAGTCTCAACGACGATCGGAGAGGTTGGCCCGATGAAGCAGCTCAGTGGAGTCGACGCCAACTTCCTGTACATGGAGACCGAGTCGTCGTTCGGGCACGTGTCCGGTCTGTCGATCTACGAACGGCCCGACGACGACTACGAGCCGTTCACCGCCTGGCGAACCCAGCTCGAGCGGCGGCTGCACCTGCTCGAGCCGCTGACCCGCCGCCTGCGCAACGTCCCGTTCAATCTCGACCACCCGTATTGGGTCGAGGACCCGGCCTTCGAGCTCGACTACCACGTGCGGAGCACGGCGGTCCCTCCCCCCGGCTCCGATCGCGAGGTCGCCGACCTCGTCGCCCGCGTCATCGCCCGCCCGCTCGACCGGACCCGACCACTGTGGGAGAGCTACGTGATCGAAGGGCTGTCGGACAACCGGTTCGCGGTTCTGACCAAGATCCACCACGCCGCGGTCGACGGCGCGCTCGGAGCCGAGCTGTTGTCGATGATGCTCGATGTCGACCCCGAGGGCGACGAGATCGACCCGCCGGCGGAGCCCCGACACCCGGAACCGTTGCCGTCCGATGCGCAGATGCTCGTGGCGGCAAGTGCCAACCTCGCCCGCAAGCCCGGACGCCTCCTCCTGCTGACGGCGCGCACGGCACGCACGATGGGTCAGGCGACCCGGAACCCGGTGCTCGCCGCAGCTGGCAACCAACTGCGCGACCAGCTGCGTGGCCCGCTCGGCGCCGTCCTCAACCGCGGCCGCCAACGACCGGCCGAGCGCGACCAGCTCCCCGACGACGCGCCGTTACCGGCTTCGGCTCCCCCCACGCCGTTCAACCGCAGCATCACCGCCCATCGTTCGTTCGCGTACCGGTCGGTGTCGTTGGAGGCGATCAAGACGATCAAGTCCGAGCTCGGGGCCACGGTGAACGACGTGGTCATGGCGGTCTGTGCCGGTGCCCTGCGCACCTACCTGGGCGACCGGGACGTCCTCCCCGATCGGCCGCTGGTCGCCATGGTGCCGGTCTCGATCCGAACCGGGGAGGAGGCAGACCGGTGGACCAATCGGGTCTCCGGCATCTTCGCCGGCCTTCCCACCGACGAGCCCGATCCGCTCGAGCGGGTCCGCAAGGTCCACCAGTCGATGCAGCAGGCGAAGGGCCTCCACGACGCCCTTCCCGCCGAGGCACTGACCCAGTTCGCCGACTTCCCGCCGCCCGCCGTCTTCTCTCGGGCCAGCCGGCTGGCAACCCGGTTCCACACCGGTAACCGGTTCGGCTCGCCGGTGAACCTGGTCATCTCCAACGTGCCCGGATCCCGCCATCCCCTCTACGCCGCCGGCGCCCGTCTGCTCCACTACGTACCGGTGTCGACCATCGTGGAGGGCCAAGGGCTCAACATCACGGTGCAGAGCTACCTCGACAGCCTCGACTTCGGCCTCGTGGGCTGCGCCGACCTGATCCCCGACATCTGGGATCTCATGGATGCGATCGTCGACGAGGTCGATCAGCTCGCCACCGCGGCCGGCCTGACCCCCTCGGCGACGACCGCCGGGGCACCCCCCACCGCGGCGCGGAAGCGAACCGGCAAGAAGCAGGCCACGAGCCGGAAGAAGGCCACGAAGCGGCCGACCAAGCGGGCCTCGGCCCCACGGTCACGTCCGAAGCAGTAGCGGCCACCTCGTCATCCGTCGTCGATCCCGCCATCCACCTCGCCGGCGCCCTCGGGTTCGCTCCCGGGGAGGAGTCCGGGATCGGCTTCGGCCTCGATGGCTTGGCCGACCTCCCCCTCGCGCCGTGCGAGGTCGAGATCCCGCATGTAGCCGCGCGCCACGGCGTCGCCCACCCGGCCGGCCCGCAGCGCCTCGGAGATGGCTCGCTTCTGCGCCGAGGCCAGCCGACGGGCCGCCAGGCGCGTCTGGCGCTCGCGCACCGACTCCTGGTCGCGTGACAGCCCGGACAGCCTCTCATCGGCTGCGGCCAGCCGATGATCGATCTCCTCGCGCAACTCGTCGTACACCACGGGCGCGATCTCGCCGGCGGAACGCATCGAGTCCAGCTCTCGCCGGGCCGCGCGCAGCCCGATCGCCTCGGCCAGCACCGTCTCGTACGCGGTCAGCTCGTCGGACCTCGAGGTCAGGCCCAGGCGATCGAGGACCGGCTTGTACGTGCTGCCCTGGACCAGGAGCGAGAACAGCACCACCCCGAACACCACGGAGACGGCGTCGACGCCGGCGATCGACCGGACCGGGAGTCCGAGCACCAAGGCGATGGGCACCGAACCCCGGAGGCCACCCCAGAAGACTGCCATCCGCCACGGGTCCGGTACCGACACCGCCACCCGGTCGCCCCGGAAGAGCCGGAGCAGGCCGAAGGCGATCAGCGCCCGGGCGACCAGCATGCCGGCGATGGCGACGACGGTGGCGATCAAGGTGTCACCCCGCATGTCACCGATGTCGAACTCGATGCCGATCACGAGGAAGAGGGCGGAGTTGGCCAGGAAGCTGATCACCTCCCAGAAGTCGAGGAGCGCAAGACGCGACGATGCCGACATGGCGACGCGCGTGCCGTAGTTGCCGATCAGCAGCCCCCCGACAACCGTGGCGATCACGCCCGATCCGCCGACCCGGTCGGCGAGGAGGTACGCGCCGTAGGCCGTGATCAACGACAGGGTGATCTCCACCAGGTGATCGTCGAGCGCGCTCATCAGCTGGTGGGCGGCGAAGCCGACCAGCGCCCCGGCGGCCACGCCGAGAACCACCTCGGTCCCGAAGTCGGTGAGCCCCTGCTGCACCGTGACCCCCTCGGTGCCGAACGCGACCTCGACCGCGATCAGGTAGAGCACGATGGCGAGGGCGTCGTTGAAGATCGACTCCCCCTCCATGAGCGTGCGCAGGCCGGTCCCGACCCCGTGCTCCTTGAACACCGCGAGGACGCTGACCGGGTCGGTGGCGGCCAGGATCACCGCGAGCACGGCGGCCATCTCGATCGCCATGCCGGGCACGGCGACCAAGGGGCCCGCGATGACCACGGCCGAGATGGCCGTGCCCACGATGGCCAACGTGGCCACCTGGCGCCAGCGGCGGACGAGGTCGTCGAGGTCCATGTTGATCGCGCCCTCGAACAGCAGCGGAGGGAGGAACGCCTGCAGGATGAGATCGCTGGTGAGCGAGATCTCCGAGAACGCCCCCGCCAGGCCGAGGGCGAGGCCGACGAGAACCAGCGCCACCGTGTAGGGCACGCGGAGTCGGTCCACCGCGATGGCCACCAGGGCGGCCACCAGCATGAGCGCCACCACCAGGGTCTCGGTCACCTGGATCCCGCTCGTGGCATCGGCCGCCTGGGCCAGGACTCCGCTGGCGATCACCGATCTCGCCCTCCCGTGTCGTCGACCATGGATGGTGTCTACCCACATGGGTGACCGTCGTGCAGGACGCCTGTCACCGACGCAGAGGCGAAAGACCCTGTTGCAGACTGTCCCCGGGGCCCGATCCTGGCCCAGGAGGTCCGAGCATGTCAGAGCAGATCTGTGTCGATGGGAACGAAGCCGCCGCGCTGGTCGCGCACCGGTTGAGCGAGGTGGTGGCCATCTACCCGATCACCCCGGCGTCACCGATGGGCGAGCTGGCCGACGCCTGGTCGTCGGCGGGGCGCCCGAACCTGTGGGGCACGGTGCCCGAGGTGGTCGAGCTGCAGTCCGAGGCCGGTGCCGCGGGCGCGCTGCACGGAGCCACGCAGAAGGGCGCGTTGGCCACCACCTTCACCGCGTCGCAGGGCCTGCTCCTGATGATCCCGAACATGTACAAGATGGCCGGCGAGCTGTCGCCGGTGGTCATCCACGTGGCGGCGCGCACCGTCGCCACCCACGCGCTCTCGATCTTCGGCGACCACAGCGATGTGATGGCAGCCCGCCAGACCGGCTGGGCCATGCTGTGCGCCTCGTCGGTGCAGGAGGCGCACGATCTGGCCCTGGTGGCCCACGCCGCGACGCTGCGGAGCCGGGTGCCGTTCCTCCACTTCTTCGACGGGTTCCGCACCAGCCACGAGATCGACAAGATCTCGGTGCTGGACGATGCCGACCTCCACGCCCTGATCCGTGAGGACGACGTCCTGGCCCATCGCATGCGAGGTCTCAGCCCCGACCGCCCGGTGCTGCGGGGCAGCGCCCAGAATCCCGACGTGTTCTTCCAGGCGCGTGAGGCGGCCAACGTGTTCCACGACGCGGTCCCGGCCACCGTGCAGGAGGTCATGGACGAACTGGGCGAGCGCACCGGTCGCCAGTACCACCTCGTCGACTACGTCGGCGCCCCCGACGCCGAGCGGGTGCTGGTGTTGATGGGATCGGGAGTCGGCGCCGCCACCGAGGCCGTGGAGGCCCTGGCCGCGGTGGGCGAGAAGGTCGGCATCCTCGTCGTCCGCCTCTACCGCCCCTTCCCCGCCGAGGCGTTCCTCGCCGCGCTCCCCGACTCGGTGCGCCGCATCGCGGTCCTCGACCGCACCAAGGAGCCCGGCGCCCCCGCCGAACCGTTGTGCGAGGACGTCACCACCTGCGTGGCGCGGGCCGCGGCGGGAGGCCAGCTCGCCGCGATGCCCCTGGTGACCGGCGGTCGATACGGGCTGTCGTCGAAGGAGTTCACGCCGGCGATGGCCAAGGCCACGCTCGACGAGCTGGCGACTCCCAACCCTCGCCCCACGTTCACCGTCGGCATCCGCGACGACGTCACCGGCCTCTCGCTCGACTTCGACCGATCGTTCACCGTCCCGAGCCGGTCCGTGCAGGCGGTGTTCTGGGGACTCGGTGCCGACGGCACCGTGGGAGCGAACAAGGCCTCGATCAAGATCATCGGCGAACACACCGACCAGTGGGCCCAGGGTTACTTCGTGTACGACTCCCGCAAGTCCGGCGCGGTCACCACCTCCCATCTCCGGTTCGGCCCGGACCCCATCCGTTCCACCTACCTGATCGACGGCGCCGACTTCGTCGCCTGCCACCAGTGGTCGTTCCTCGACCGCGCCGTCGACGTGCTCGGCCCCGCCGGCACCGGTGCGACCTTCCTGCTCAACAGCCCCTACGGCGCCGATGTCGTGTGGGACCACCTGCCCCGCGAGATCCAGGACGTGGTGGTGGCCAAGGAACTCGACCTGTGGGTCATCGATGCCAGCCGGGTCGCCCGCGACACCGGCATGGCCAACCGCATCAACACCGTGATGCAGCCCTGCTTCTTCGTGCTCAGCGGTGTCCTGCCCCGTGACGAGGCGATCACCGCGATCAAGGCCAGCATCGAACGCAGCTACGGGAAGCGGGGACGGGCCATCGTCGAACAGAACAACGCCGCGGTGGATGCCGCGCTGGACGCCCTGGAGCAGGTCACGGTTCCCGAGGTTGCTCGGGGCGAGATCCACCGCCGGCCCGCAGTGCCGCCGGAGGCGCCGGATTTCGTCCAGCGCATCACGGCACGGATGCTGGCCGGCGAGGGCGACCTGCTCCCGGTCAGCGCCCTGCCGGTCGACGGTACGTTCCCGACCGGAACGGCTCGCTGGGAACGGCGGATGATCGCGGCCGAGCTGCCCGTGTGGGATCCCGACATCTGCATCGACTGCGGGAAGTGCGCCATCTCGTGTCCCCACACCGCCATCCAGATGAAGGTCTTCGAGCCCGACGCGATCCGCGACGCGCCCGAGGGCTTCCTCCACAAGCCGTTCCGGTCCCGGGACCTCCCCGATCACCTGCTCACCATCCAGGTGGCGCCGGACGACTGCACGGGGTGCGGCGTGTGCGTCGACGTGTGCCCGGCCAAGTCGAAGGAACAGGCCAACCACAAGTCCCTGAACATGATGCCGGCCGAGGACGTCCGGGACGACGAGCGGCCCCGGTACGAGTTCTTCTCCACCATCCCCTACCTGGATCGCGACGCGCTCGCCCATGACACCCTCAAGGGCAGCCAGGTGCTCGAGCCGTTGTTCGAGTTCTCCGGGGCCTGTGCCGGCTGCGGCGAGACGCCTTACCTCCACCTGCTCACCCAGCTCTTCGGCGATCGGATGGTCGTGGCCAACGCCACCGGCTGCTCGTCGATCTACGGCGGCAACCTCCCCACCACACCGTGGAGCGTCAACGCCGACGGCCGCGGCCCGGCGTGGTCGAACTCGTTGTTCGAGGACAACGCGGAGTTCGGCCTCGGGCTGCGACTCGGGAACGAGGTCCACCAGCGCGAAGCGCAACGCCTGGTGACCGAGCTCGCCGATCGCATCGGCTCGGATCTCGCCGATGCGATCGGTACGGCCGACCAGCGCGACGACCGCGACGTCCGGGCCCAGCGGGACCGGGTCGCGGCGCTGCGCGACCGGCTCGAGGGCGCGACGGACCCGGCCGGCCAACGTCTCCTGCAGATGGCCGACGAACTGGTTCGGACCAGCACCTGGATCGTGGGCGGCGACGGGTGGGCCTACGACATCGGTTTCGGCGGTCTCGATCACGTGCTCGCCAGCGGACGCGACGTGAACGTGTTGGTCCTCGACACGGAGGTGTACTCGAACACGGGTGGACAGGCGTCGAAGTCCACGGCGCGCGGCGCCGTCGCCAAGTTCGCTGCGTCGGGCAAGGCGGTACCGAAGAAGGACCTCGGTGCCACCGCCCGTCACTACGGGAACGTCTTCGTGGGCCAGGTGGCGCTCGGCGCCAGCGAGCAGCAGACCATCCGGACGCTGCTGGAGGCCGATGCCTGGCCCGGACCGAGCCTGGTCATCGCCTACAGCACCTGCATCGCTCACGGCATCGACATGTCCAAGTCGATCACCCACATGAAGGACGCGGTGCGCAGCGGGTACTGGCCGCTGTACCGATTCCACCCCGGACTCGAGGACCACGGGCACCACCCCTTCCAGCTCGACAGCCACGCCCCGCAGATTCCCCTGCGTGCCTTCACCGACCTCGAGGCCCGCTACGGGATGCTGCGCCGTTCCGACCCCGCCCGAGCCGAGCTGCTCGGGAACCTGGCCCAAGCCGACGTCGACGAGCGCTGGCGCTACTACGAGCAGTTGGCTGCCGTGGAACGCTCGATACCGCACGTGTCCGAAGTGATCGACCCACCGAGCGGCGCCACCACGACCGCCGACGAGGAGGACTGAGATGCCCGACCTGTCCACGTCCTACCTCGGCCTGGATCTGCGTTCGCCGATCGTCGCCTCGCCCGGTCCGCTGACCCGGACCGTCGACTCGATGGCGGCCCTCGAGGACGAAGGCGTGGCGGCCGTCGTCCTGCCCTCGCTGTTCGAGGAACAGATCGTGGCCGACGAGGAGTTCCTCCACGCCACGCTGGAGGCCGGAACCGAGCTTTTCGCCGAGGCACTCGACTACTTCCCACCGATGCAGGACTACAACACCGGCCCGGACCACTACCTCGGCCTGGTCGAGCAGGCCCGGGTCCGGTTGTCGATCCCGGTGATCGCCAGCCTCAACGCGTCGTCGCCCGGCGGCTGGATCCGCTACGCCGAGATGCTGGAGGATGCGGGGGCCAGCGCGCTGGAGCTCAACCTCTATCAGGTGCACGTCGACCCCGGCCGCACGTCGAGCGAGGTGGAGGATGCCGACGTCGCGCTGATGGAGGCGGTGGCCTCGGCCGTCGAGATCCCGGTGGCGGTCAAGCTCAGCCCCTACTACTCGGCCTTCGCGTCGTTCGCGGTTCGCGCCACCTCGACCCCGATCGCCGGCCTCGTGCTGTTCAACCGCTTCTACCAACCCGACATCGATCTCGAGACCCTCGACGTGGTGCCGTCGGTCGAGCTGTCGTCGCCCTGGGAGCTGCGCCTGCCGCTGCGGTGGATCGCCGTGCTCCGTGAGCGACTGTCGTGCTCGCTCGCCGCCACCTCGGGGGTTCACGACGGCCTCGACGTGGCCAAGGCACTGCTGGTCGGGGCGGACGTGGCCATGACCACCTCGGCCTTGCTGCACCACGGCCGCGGCCGGATCGCGTCGATGGAGCGCCAGCTCCTGGAGTGGATGACCGCACACGACTACGTCTCCGTCGACCAACTGCGCGGCAGCGTGCGCCGAGAGGCCGCCGCCGATCCCGAGGCCTTCGAGCGCAGCAACTACATGCGAACCCTGGCGAGCTGGCACTGAGTCGCTGCCCCAGCGGACTTCGTCCGCCGGCTCGACAACTCCAACGCATGAATGGACCAGCCAGATCTGGGACCTCCGCCCCTGTCAGGCCCGGAGGGACCATGGGAGCCTGGACCAATGCTCCAGATGAATGTGCAGCCCATTCCGACGGTCTCCGACCGCATCAACGAGGTCCGTGCGCTCACCGCCCAGATCGTCAACCGCGAGATCCTTCCCAACGAGAACCTCATCTGGGCCGAGGCCCGCGGCGGGACGCGGTTGACCGACGACGACCGCGAGCTGGCGCGCAAGACCCGGGCGGAGATCAGGAACAAGGTGAAGCAGGCCGGGTTGTGGGCGCCCCACCTGCCCGCGGAGTACGGCGGCGCCGACCTCGACTTCCTCGAGCTCGCCTACATGTACGAGGTGCTGTCGTACGCGACCGGCGCGGCGTCGCTCTTCGGAGTGGTGGCCCCCAACTCGGGCAACCAGAAGATCCTGCTCAAGTACGGGACCGACGAGCAGAAGCAGAAGTGGCTCATGCCGCTGATCGAGGGGACCATGGAGTCCGGGTTCTCGATGACCGAGCCCGACCAACCCGGTTCCGACCCACGGTCGTTGAAGACCACGGCGCGCCGCGACGGCGACGAGTGGGTGATCAACGGCCACAAGTGGTTCACCTCGAACGGACTCCGCGCCGACTTCTTCATCGTGATGTGCCGCACCGAGGACGACGGAGCCGACTCGGCCGGCGCCGTCCGGAACGCGTCGATGACCCAGATCATCGTCCCCGCCGACACGCCAGGGGTGGAGATCGTGCGGGGCATCAAGGTGTGGGGCCGCGACAGCGACCACTGCGAGATCATCTACGACGACGTGCGCGTGCCGGTCGAGAACGCACTGGGCGAGCGGGGCTCGGGCCACCAGGCCGCCCAGGACCGCCTCGGCGCCGGACGCGTGTATCACTGCATGAACTCGATCGGCATGATGTGGCGGGCGTTCGACCTCATGGTCGAGCGATCGATGGAGCGTGAGGTCCACGGTGGGCTGCTCGAGACCAAGCAGATGATCCAGGGCTTCATCGCCGATTCGTACATGGACCTGCAGTCGTCTCGGTTGATGACCATCAACTGCGCCGAGAAGATGGCCGCGGGCGGAGACGCCCGTACCGACATCTCCGCCATCAAGGTCTTTGTGCCGGCTGCGTTCCACCGCGTGGTCGACCGGGCCATCCAGGTGTGGGGCGCAGCCGGCGTCACCGGCGATCTTCCCCTCGCCGCCATGTACACCGGCGCCCGCACGCTGCGCCTCGCCGACGGACCCGACGAGGTCCACCGGATCCTGATCGCCAAGAACGTCCTCGGCCAGTACCGCAACCGCGGCACGGGCTGGGACTTCGGGAACTGAGACGCGGAGCCGGCGGACTTCGGCCGGCCGGCTCGTCAATTCCGTCGCATTTCTGCAGTGATCCGGGTCAGGAGATCGACGAGCATCGAGCCGGTGGCGCCCCACAGGGTGTCGCCCACCAGTTCGAAGAAGTGGATGGGCCGCTCGATCCCGGCCCATCCCCAGCGCTCTTGGCGGTAGATGGCCGGGTCGAGCAACTCGGAGAGCGGGACGTGGAGGATGGCGTCGACCTCGTGCTCGTTCGGGGTGAGCGTGGGTCGCCCGGGCAGCACGCCGACGTAGGGCACGATGAACGACCGGCTGCTGACCGTCGAGAGGTGATCGAGCTCGCCGACGCGCTCCACCGAGCCGCGGTCGAGGTCGACCTCCTCCCAGGCCTCGCGCAGTGCGGTCTCCCACAGGGTCTCGTCGGGCTCGTGGCGTCCACCGGGGAAGCTCACCTCGCCCTTGTGGGCGCGTAGGTGCCACGACCGGCGGGTCAGGACCACCCACATCTCCCCCTCGTGCTCGTAGAGCGGGGCGAGGACCGCCGAGGCAGCATGGGTGAGCGACTCGACCGGTGACCGCGAGGGCAGGGGGCCCAGGGCAAGGGCGCGACGGATGACCTCCAGCGGGACGCGACGGTGCTCGGGGGGAAGATCGGCCCAGGGAGCTGGGTCGCCGGGGCGGGCCCCGGGTGGCCGGGGGATGTGCTGCGGACCACCCCGGGCGGGCGCGGCGTCCGGAGCCGAACCCGAGGTCACGACCGGTGGCTCACTGATCGAGCAGGTCGCCGACCGTCTCGCCGGTGGCCAGATCGCCGCCCTGGACGAGCGTCTCGAGCAGTTGGCGCATTCCGCCCAGCTTGAGCTGCTTCATCAGATCGCCAGGCGAGATCTCGCCCTTCTCCCACTCCATCCAGTGGTCGAGCAGCTTGTGGGGATCGGGAGGAGGGGTTTCCATACGGCCCCCGAGCGTACCGTCCGGCAGCCAAAACGGCGGATGCCGGGCTCCCGAGGGAGCCCGGCATCGGCTCGACGACGTTCGGCTAGGCCGGCGTCGGGAGCGCCAGCGAGTAGCCGGCAGGCGGCGCCGCGAAGCGGACCGCCATCAACTCAGAAGCCCATGCCACCCATACCGCCCATCCCACCCATGCCACCGGTGGGATCGGCCGGCATCGCCGGCTCGGGCTCGGGCTTGTCGGCCACCAGGCACTCGGTGGTGAGCACCATGGCGGCGATCGACGCTGCGTTCTGCAGCGCGGCGCGGGTGACCTTGGCCGGGTCGATGACCCCGGCCTTGACCAGGTCCTCGAACTCGCCGGTGGCGGCGTTGAGGCCGACCGGGCCGGTCTCACGCTCGACGTGCTCGACGACGACCGCCCCTTCCAGGCCGGCGTTCATCGCGATCTGACGGGTCGGGGCGGCCAGCGCCGTGTACACGGCGCGGGCACCGGTGGCCTCGTCGCCTTCGAGACCGTCGACGACGGCCTGCACCGCCGTGCGAGCCCGGATGAGAGCGGTGCCGCCGCCGGCGACCACGCCTTCCTCGATCGCGGCACGCGTGGCCGAGAGGGCGTCCTCGATGCGGTGCTTCTTCTCCTTGAGCTCGACCTCGGTGGCCGCACCCACTCGGACGACCGCAACGCCGCCGCTGAGCTTGGCGAGACGCTCCTGGAGCTTCTCGCGGTCCCAGTCGGAGTCGGTGTCGTCGATCTCGCGCTTGATCTGCTCGATGCGACCAGCGACGTCCCCTTCGGAGCCGCCGCCTTCGATCACCGTGGTGTCGTCCTTGGTGATGATCACCTTGCGGGCGGTGCCGAGCAGGTCGAGGGTGGTGTTCTCGAGCTTGAGGCCCACCTCGTCGGAGATGACCTGACCACCGGTGAGGATGGCCATGTCCTGCAGCATCGCCTTGCGGCGCTCACCGAAGCCGGGAGCCTTCACGGCGGCGGCGGTGAACGTGCCCCGGATCTTGTTGACGACCAGGGTGGCGAGAGCCTCGCCCTCGACGTCCTCGGCGATGATCACCAGCGGCTTGCCCGACTGCATGACCTTCTCGAGGACCGGGAGGACGTCCTGGATCGACGAGATCTTCGAGCTGTAGAGCAGGATGTACGGGTCCTCGAGGACCGCCTCCTGACGCTCGGGATCGCTCACGAAGTAGGGCGAGAGGTAGCCCTTGTCGAACTGCATGCCCTCGGTGAACTCGAGGTCCATGCCGAAGGTGTTCGACTCCTCGACGGTGACCACGCCGTCCTTGCCGACCTTGTCGATGGCGTCGGCGAGCACCTCGCCGATGCTGGCGTCGGCGGCAGAGATGGCGGCGACCTGGGCGATCTCGTTCTTGTCGTCGATCTCGTTGGACTGCTCGGCGATGTTGGCCACCGCGGCGGCCACGGCCTTCTCCATGCCGCGCTTGAGCAGCATGGGAGACGCGCCGGCTGCGACGTTGCGAAGCCCTTCGTGCACGAGGGACTGGGCCAGCACGGTGGCGGTGGTGGTTCCGTCGCCCGCGATGTCGTTGGTCTTGGTGGCCACCTCCTTCACCAGCTGAGCGCCCATGTTCTCGAAGGCGTCTTCGAGCTCGACCTCACGGGCGATGGACACGCCGTCGTTGGTGATGGTGGGTGCGCCGAACTTCTTCTCGAGGACGACGTTGCGACCCTTGGGCCCGATGGTGACCTTGACCGAATCGGCCAGACGGTTCACCCCGGCTTCGAGGGCGCGGCGAGCGTCGTCGCCGAACTTGAGTTGCTTTGCCATGGGTGCTGGGATCCTTACTTGACGATGGCGAGCACGTCACGGGCGTTGAGGATCAGCAGATCCTCGCCACCGGAAGTGATCTCGGTGCCGCCGTACTTGCTGTAGACGACGGTGTCGCCGACACTGACGTCGACCGGGATGATGTCGCCGGTCTGCTCCGAGCGCTTCCCGGGTCCGACGGCCAGGACTTCGCCCTGCTGGGGCTTCTCCTTGGCGGTGTCGGGGATGACCAGGCCGCTGGCCGTGGTCTCCTCGGATTCGCTCGGACGGACGACGAGGCGATCCTCGAGGGGCTGAAGGTTCATCGGTGGCGCCTCCATTGTGACGCGGTTAGCACTCGATAGGGACGAGTGCTAACCGTAGCCAACTCCGCTGGCACTCGCAACCGTCGACTGCTTACGCGACGCGCTTGACGAGGAAGGTGGCGGAACCGAGTGCGAGGAGATCGCCGTCACGGAGCAGGAGCGATCCGGTGATGGGGTTGCCGTTGAGCGTTGTGCCGTTGGACGAGCCCAGATCCTCGACCTCGACCGCGCCGCGGTGGCCCCGGAACTCGGCGTGGCGCCGGGACACGGTTTCGTCGTCGATCACCAGGTCGGCGCCCGACGAACGCCCGATCACGGCCGGGAGGTCGGTGACCGCCAGCGTCTCGCCCCGAGCTGGTCCCGAGACCACGAGGAGGAGCAGGCACGGCAGCGGCGGCTGGCCACCGAGGAAATCGGCCAGGCGGACCGGAACCATCGGCACCACGCCGGTGGGCTCTGACCGCGGCGCACCCTCGTCGACGTCGTCGTCGCTCACAACCCTGTACCCCCGGTGGACATGTCGTCGAACGTAGCGCCACCGGATCGCACCCGGTCGATGAAGCCCTGGGCCGAGCCGATGTCGACCAGGTCGCGTGACCGCAGCCATTCGACGGCCCGGACCGCCTCCCGTTCCCAGGTGAACCGGCTCCACGCCGTGGCCGCGTCGCTGGACGCCACCCGATCGCGGAAGCGGCGGGCGCCTCCTCGACCCCGTGCGACCCGGTACAGGTCAACGGCGGTGGACTCGGCCACACCGAGCGTCTCCGCCAGCTCGAAGAAGTCGTCGATGTCGGTCTCCGGCTGGGGTTCGTACGGAATCACCACATGAATCCCGGACACCAGGGCGGGAAGATCGCCGTCGTCGTCGAGCCCGTAGTACAGCGAGGCGCCGGTGCGTGGGTCGAACCACCAGTCACCGTCCGGGTGGCTGTCGTTCCGAGCCAGGACCAACGAGGGAAGATCGACGTCGTCGACCGGCAACCGATGGGAAACCTCGTTCACGGCCGCGACCGTACCGACGTCGAAGGCGGGGCGGGGGACGCCCCCGTCAGGCGGGCAGACCGAGGTTGGGGTCGGCGCCGGTGTCGAGCGGCGACGGGCCGTTGCGAGCCAGTGTGAACCAACCTGCCGACGCCACCATGGCGGCGTTGTCGGTGCAATTCGCCCGGTCGGGCAGGTAGGCGGCGAAGCCGTCGGCGGCGCACACGTCGAGCACGGCCTCGCGCAACCGCGAGTTGGCGGCCACCCCGCCACCGATCGAGATGCCCTTGGCGCCGACGTCGATCGCCGCCTGCCGGGTCTTGGTGACCAGCACGTCGACCACCGCTTCCTGGAACGACGCCGCCACGTCGACGGTGGACGCGTCCGGGTGCTTGCGCACGTAGTTCACCACCGAGGTCTTCAGGCCGGAGAACGAGAAGTCGTAGGCGCGATCCGAGAGCGCCCGGGGGAAGGCGATCGCCTCGGAGTCGCCGTCCATGGAGATCCGGTCGATCACCGGGCCGCCGGGGTACCCCAGTCCGAGGTAGCGGGCCACCTTGTCGTAGGCCTCGCCGGCCGCGTCGTCGATGGTGCCACCGAGGACGTGGTAGCGGCCGTGGTCCTCCCAGTGGACCAACATCGTGTGGCCACCCGAGACCAACAACACGACGACCGGCAACTCGAACGTCGGATCCTCGAGCATGGCGGCGTAGAGGTGGGCCTCGAGGTGGTTGACCGCCACGAACGGTACGTCCCAGACCAGGGCCAGGGCCTTGGCCGCCGACACCCCGACGAGCAACGAGCCCACCAGGCCAGGGCCGTACGTGGCCGCCACCGCATCGATGTCGCCGTCGGCGACGCCCGCCTGCACGACTGCCTCGGCGAGGACCGGGTTGAGCATCTCGACGTGGGCACGCGATGCGATCTCGGGAACCACGCCGCCGTAGCGGGCGTGATGGTCGACCTGGGACGAGATGACCGACGACAGCACGTTGGTCCCGTCGCGGACCACCGCCACCGCGGTCTCGTCGCACGAGCTCTCGATGCCGAGGACCGTCCGCACGGTTCGGGGCGCGTCCGGGCCGGGACGATCTGCGTTCATTGGTCCTCCCAGACCGTGGGCGAGGGCAACGATCGCTCGATGGCGAGCAACCGGGCCCGGTAGGCCGTGGTGTCGATGTCGTTCGCCCACATGATGAGGGCATCTTCGGGTTCCAGCTGGGGCGGGCGAGCACCCGGCTCGGTCCCGACGGGTGACCCCGCGTCCGGCGGGTAGTAGTCCTTGCGAACGCCGGCCGGGATGAAGCCGAAGTGGCGATAGAGCGCCTGCGCCCCGGTGTTCGACATCCGCACTTCGAGCGTGAGCGCCACGGCATCCTCGGCGAGGGCGCGACGAGCCAACACGAGGAGCATCCGGGTGGCGACCTTGCTGCGGCGGTGGCCGGAATCGACACCGACGTTGGTGATGTGGCCGTCGCCGGCCACCAGCATCAACCCGGCGAAGCCCACGATGTCGACTCCAGAACGGGCCACCACGTAGACCCGCGAGTCCCGGTACCGCAGCTCGGACATGAACAGGCCCAGCGACCACGGTCGCGGGTTGACCGCCTGCTCGATGTGGAGCACGCCGCGCAGGTGGCGCCGGCGCATCGTCTCGATGCGAACGGCAGGGTGAGCGGCCGCGATGCCGCGGGGCGCGCCAGCCCGGGCGCGGCGCTCCATCACCACGGTGGACGCGCTCCC
The DNA here is from genome assembly GCA_963730345.1 of uncultured Acidimicrobiaceae bacterium. Taxonomy (GTDB): domain Bacteria; phylum Actinomycetota; class Acidimicrobiia; order Acidimicrobiales; family Salinilacustritrichaceae; genus Salinilacustrithrix. The sequence continues at coordinate 39,173 of CAVSRP010000035.1, read as the reverse complement.
CTGTCCATGGCTCAAGCCGGTCCGTCCCGGGTGACCCAGTTGATCTCCGCGTCGGGAGGACGGAGGTAGAGCGGCTCGAGCTCCCACGGCTGGACGAAGTCCTCCCGGATGGCTCGGGCATGGGCCAGTTGCACGAGCGACGCCGCGTTGGGGTAGGCGAGGAACTGCTCGGCGAGCTCGACGCGCACCGCGTCCCATTCCTGGGCGTACCGCAGCGCGCCGTCGCCCACCAGGAGGTACTCGACATCGGTGGCCTGGAGGTCGGCCTGCAGCTCCTGGGGGGACGACACCGACGGGCCGGAGATCCGCTGCACGCCACCCGGGGTGGTCCGGTAGCGAGCGTGGAAGACCTCACCGCGGCGGGCGTCGACGACCGCCACGATCTCCCGCGTGGTGTGGCGCACCGGCCAGGCGAGCAGATCCAGGCTCGAGATGCCGATCATCGGCACCCGGAGCGCGTGGGCCATCGCCTTGGCGGCGGCGATGCCGACCCGCAGACCGGTGAACAGGCCGGGGCCCACGTCCACGGCCACCACGGAGATCTCGCTCAACTCGACCCGCGCCTGGCGGCGGACGAAGTCGATCGACGGTGCCAGCGTCTCGGCGTGGCGCTTGCCCCGGGCGGAGTGGGCCGACGCCAGCACGCCCTCGTGCCCGCCGATGGCGCACCCGACCTGTTGCGTCGAGGTGGTGACTCCCAGGATGAGCATCAGCTGACCTTCCAAGGAGCGACGGTGTCGCCGAGCGAGCGATGGCGAGCGGTCCAGCGGTGCCCCACGCAGCGCAGCTCGAGGTCGCGGTCGTCGTCGCCCTCCCCATAGGTGAGGCGGATCTCGAGGTAGTCGTTCGGCATGGCCGGGGCGATGGCGTCGCCCCATTCGACGAGCAGCACCCCGCCGGAGTCGAGCAGCTCCGAGATGCCGATGTCCGCCAGCTCGGAGAACCGTTCGAGCCGGTAGACGTCGACGTGGTGCAGGGCGAGCCGCCCCTCGTAGTGACGAGCGAGGGTGAAGGTGGGGCTGGTGATGGGTCCGGTCACCCCGAGTCCGGCGCCGAAGCCCTGGGCGAACGCGGTCTTGCCCGCTCCGAGCTCCCCCGCGAGCAGGATCACGTCACCGGGCGCGACGAGCGACGACACGGCCCGGCCGAGGTCGCGGGTGGCGTCGACGCCGTCGGTTCGGGCGCGCAGGATCACGGCCGGGAGACTACCGCCGCGTCCGGTGGCCGCCGTCAGCCGGCCAACGACCCGATGGCACCGGCGACGGCCGCGGTGGCCAGGTTCCGGACGATGGCCAACTCGGCATCCACCCGGCCGGTGGCCGCCACGACGAACGCGTCGCCGTCCACCGTGGTGTGGCTGGGGGCGACGGCTCGTGCCAGACCGTCGTGCGCCGACTGGGCGGCGAGGTGGCAACCGAGCTTGTCGAGGCGGGCGTTGGTGACCACGACACCGATGGTGGTGTTGGCGAAGGCTTCTCCGATGGAACCGATCACCACCTCGTCGGGAGTCGCTCCCGGCTCCCCGAAGGAGTTGACCGCGACCAGCGTCGAGACCACCAGCTCACCGGGACCGCGGACGGACCGAGTCACCAGGCCACCGGGTCGGCGGTGCTCGATCCCCCGCCACTTGGCGACGGTGGCACCGGTCCCGGCGCCGATGGCACCCACCTCGTACGGGCCGGCGGTGGCCCGCTCCGCCGCGGCGCGGCCGTGCTCGGTCCCAGGACGGACCGAGCCATCGCCGACTCCGAGGTCGAAGAGGCCCATGGCCACGACGATGGGAACCACTCCCCCCACCGTCTCGAACCCCCGCCCCTGCTCGGCGAGCCACTCCATCACGCCCTGGGCGGACGCGAGGCCGAACGCGGAGCCACCGGTGAGGACCACTGCATCGATCCGCTGCACCATCCGCGACGGGTCCAGGAGTGCGAACTCTCGGGTCGCCGGCGCGCCACCCCGCACCTCGCCCGATCCGACGGTGCCGTCGGGGAAGAGGACCACGGTGCAGCCGGTCAGGGCCTCGGGCTCGGTCCAGTGCCCGACGTCGACGCCGGCCACATCGGTGATCATCGCAGCACCCGGGGGACCCGCCCGCTGATGCCGCACACGATCTCGTAGCCGATGGTGTCGAGGCGCCCCGCCCACTCGGCGGCGGTCACCGCCTCGTCACCCTGCTCGCCGATCAGGACCACCTCGTCGCCGACCTCGACGTCGGAACCCGGGCCACAGTCGACGACGAACTGGTCCATGGTCACCACCCCGACCATCGGTCGCCGGGCGCCCCGGATGAGCACCTCCCCGCCGGCCAGACCGAGCCGCCGGCGGACGCCATCGGCGTAGCCGACCGGAACGGTCGCCACGATCGTGTCGTGCTCGAACGTGTGCCGATGGCCGTAGGAGACCCGGTCGCCGGCGGAGACCGGCTTCACCATCGAGACCTGCGAAGTCCATGCCAGCGCGGCACGCAGGTCGCAGCTCCCGGCAAGGGACGGCGCCGGAGCGATGCCGTAGAGCGCGATCCCGGTCCGGACGAGGTCGAACCGGGCGCGCGGGAACGCGATGGTCGCGGCCGAGTTGGCCGCGTGGCGGACGCCGGGGTCGATGCCGGCGTCGGCCAGATCGTCGAGGACCCGCTCGAAGCGATCGAGCTGGTGATCGGTGGTGGGATCCCCGGGCTCGTCGGCCATCGCCAGGTGGGTCATCGTGCCCTCCAGCCGGACACCGGGCTGGTCGGCGACGAGCCGGGCGAGGGCCACCGCGTCGCCTGGTTCACATCCGACTCGACGCATCCCGGTGTCGACGTTGAGGTGAAGCGGGGCGGGCGACGTACCGATGGCCTCGGCCCGGCTGCCGATGGCCACGATGGTCTCGGGCCGGTAGACCACGATTCGCAACCCGAGGGCCAGCGCACTGTCGATCTCGTCGATCCGGGGCTCGCTGAGCACCAGGATCGGGGCGTCGACCCCCGCGCTGCGCAGCGACTTGGCCTCGGCCACCTGCGCGATCGCCAGCCAGGTCGCTTCACCATTCAGCGCGGCACGGGCCACCGCCACGGCCCCGTGGCCGTATCCGTCGGCCTTGACCACCGCGCACAGCGCGGCCCCGCCGGCGACGGAGTGCAACGTCCCCACGTTGTGGGCCACCGCTTCGAGGTCGACACGGGCGACCGATGCCGGCACCTCAGTGCGCCTCGCGGATCATCGCCAGCGCCGCCGGGATGGCGGCGATGACATCGGAGGCGATGGTTCCCGGGCGTGGTCCGAGGCAACCGGCGACTCCGTGGATGTGGGCACCGACGGCAGCGGCGTCGGCGGCGTCCATGCCCGTCGCGAGAAGGGCGGCGATCACGCCGGACAGCACGTCACCCGTGCCAGCCGTGGCGAGCCGATCGTCGCCCGAGTCGACGAGGCGCACCTGTCCGTCTGGCGCGGCCACGACGGTGGTGGGCCCCTTGGCCAGCACGACGGCACCGGTCTCGCCCGCGAGTCGACGGACCGCGTCGATGCGTTCGTCGCCGGGTGGATGCCCCGCGAGCCGGGCGAACTCGCCGTCGTGGGGTGTCAGGACGGTGGGCGTCGTCCGCTCGGCGAGCACCGAGGCCGCGTCACGGCCGAGTGCGGTGAGCCCGTCGCCGTCGACCACGAGCGGCACCGTCGATCGGGACACGAACTGGCGGACCTGGTGCCGCGCCACCAACGAGGTTCCCAGCCCGGGTCCGACGACGGCGGCATGGATGCGGCCCTGGTCGTCGAGCAAGGCATCGGCCCAGGTGGTCTCGTCCACCGCCACCGACACGGCTTCGGTCGGGCCGATGGCCCCCACGACGCCGGGCGCGGCGATCTGCACCATGCCCGCACCGGCGCGCTGGGCCGCGGCCGCCGCCATCGACGGAGCGCCTGGCATCCCGGGGCTCCCCCCGACGATGCGGACCGCGGCACGCCACTTGTGCGCGTCCGGCGTCCGTCGGGGCAACAGCCGTGCCGCCGAGGCATCGTCGAGGAGGTGGATGGTGGCTCGCCCGGGATCGAGCCCGATGTCGACGACCTCCACCGTTCCACAGTGCTGCGGGCCGTCAGCCAGCAACAGCCCGGGCTTGAGCGCGGCGAAGGTGACCGTGACATCAGCGTGCATCGGGCGTCCGAGCGCGCGGCCGGTGTCGCCGTGGATGCCCGAGGGGATGTCGACGGCGAGGACGGCGGCGTCCCCGGGATCGGGAGCGACGTAGTCACGGCTGAGCCCGGTACCGAACGCGGCGTCGATGACCAGATCGGCCGCCGGCAGGTGCACCGGGGCGTCGGCCACCTCGATGACCGTCACCCGCACGCCGCGACGGCGCAGCTGCTCGGCCGCCACCCGTCCGTCGGCGCCGTTGTTTCCCGTGCCCGCCAGCACGACGACCCGTCGCCCATAGCCCCCGCCCAGCAGCCCAAGCGCGGCCCGGGCGACGGCGCGTCCCGCCCGGTCGACCAGCACGTCGACGGGCTCGGTGGCGTCGGCATCGATGGCCTGCATCTCGGCGACGGTGACGACGGGGAGCATCCCCCGATCCTGCCACCGCGGGCCCCGGCGGGGTGCGAGCTGCGGACCGTGGCGCGACGGACCCCCGGCGATAGCGTGCCTGCGCCCCCTGAGAATTGCCCGGAGCCATGAGCGACCTCACCGTCACCCACCAGACCACCGTCACCGAGGACCAGATCGACCACCTCGGCCACATGAACGTCCGCTTCTACGGTGTCGCGGCCCGAGCCGCCACCGAGACGGTGACGACCACGCTCGGCGGTGACCACCGCGACCTCGTTCCCACCGACCTGTACACCCGCTTCTTCCGCGAGCAGCTGCTCGGCGCGACCCTCGAGGTGCGCACCGGCGTCCTGCACCAGGGCCGAGACGAGCTCCGGCTGTACCACGAGCTCCGCAACGTCGAGACACTCGATCGGGCCGCCAGCTTCGTGCACCACCTGACGGCGCCACCCGGTCACGAGATCGACCTGTCGACGTCGCCGGCGGCGGACGCGTTCGGTCACTCGATCACCATCCCTGACGGCGGCGCGCCTCGGAGCATCGGGCTCGACGCCGATCCGCTGGCCACCGCGCCCGACCTCGGCGGTGCACGCGATCGCGACCTCGCCATGCGCCGAGCGCGCACGATCGACGCCGACGAGTGCGAAGCCGACGGTTCGTACTCGGTCACCAACGCGCCGATGCTCGTCTGGGCCGGCGAACCGATGAACGGCTCGACCGGCCCCTCGCTCTACGACGGGCCCGACGGCCAGCGGATCGGCTGGGCGGCGATGGAGAACCGCATGGTCCTGCGTCGACTCCCCCGCAGCGGCGATCGCATCCAGGCCTTCGGTGCCGTGCTGGAGATCCACGACAAGGCCACCCATCGGATCATGTGGGTCTACGACGTCGACCGGGCAGACCTGCTCCTCGCCTTCGAGGTGGTCGATCTCGCCTTCGACACCGTGCAGCGACGAGCGGTCACCATCCCCGACGATCTCCGATCCAACGCCGAGGAGCTGTTCCGGCCGGAGTTCGCCCCGCGCGCTCCGGCGTCGAAGCCCTAGTCGGCCCGACCGATCGCGATCACGAACGCTCCGGCCGACACCGCGGTGTGGGTGAGGCTGATCTGCCACGCGGTCACGGCCCGCTCGACCGCCAACTGCTCGGCCGGCCCGTAGACGCCGAGTCGGGGTTCGCCGCTCTCGGCCCGCAGCACCTCCACATCGTGGAACCCGAACGCGCCGAGCCCGACGCCGAGCGCCTTCATGACCGCTTCCTTGGCCGCGAAGCGCGCCGCGTAGCGCAGTGTGGGGTCGTTGGCCGTCTCGGCGTAGGCGCGCTCGCCCTCGGTGAACAGCCGCGGGATCATCGACGGTGTCCGGGCCAGCGAGACCCGGAACCGGTCGACATCGACCAGATCGACGCCGACGCCGATCACCTGCACGGTGTCACTCCCGATCGCATGGTGCCGGGGCTCAGGACCGCCAGCGATCGGCCAGGACGCTCACGGGCTCGGTGAGCAGCTCGCCCACCGGGACCTCGGCCAGCAGGTCGTCGCGGAACGTGGGCTCGGTCTCGGTGACCGCGTCGTGCAGCGCCGCGAGCCGTCGCCGATAGCCGGAGAGCACGCTGCGGGCCACCGAGGCCGAGAGGTGGTCGACGAAGCGAACGTGGAGCAGCGTGATACCGGTGGTGTCGCCGTCCTTCACCTCGGGCACGATCACGATGGTGCGGCCGTCGCTGCGCCCCTTGCCCACCAGGACGAGCTGGTCCGACGCGACCTGGTGCTTCGTCCCCCGCAGCACGGGATTGGCCTCGGTGCGCAACGGCAGGTCGCGGGCGATGCCGCCTCGATCGACCACGGTGATGGTGGCGCCGTCCTCGACGTGACCCTCGATGCGATAACGGGTGTAGCCCACCACGGCGTCGATGGCCGGCGAGACATCGGCCAGCGTCCGCAGCGTGGCGTAGGTGAGGCGGTCCCGTGCGGCTCCGGCGTCGAGCGCGGCCCGAACCAGCTCGACGTCGAGCAAGGACTCGTCGGTGCGGGAGATGCCGACCGTGACCGTCTTGGCCTGGTGCTTGATGGCATCGACGGGGCGGGTCAGCTCGTCGATCCCCCGGGTCAGGGCCGCGGTGAGGTCCTCGACCAGCACCGACGGCGTCCCGACCTTGCCGTGGTCGAGCTGGTAGGCGTCGAGTGGGATGGCCCCGGTGGCGTAGCGGAGCAGGTTCGACACCCGCACTGCGGTCGACGCCTCGAGGTGGCCGTCGTAGCGGCCGCCGCGGAGCCCGTCGAAGAAGGTGGCCACCGCCGGGCCGATCGAACGTCGCATCGAGGCCAGCACGTGCTCGCCGTCGCGGGGTCCACCGGCGAGGGCGTGCTCGATGGCGGCCCGCACCTCGCGCATCGGGAGCGCCTGCTCGTCGATTGCCAGCGCGGCCTCGTAGCCGAAGAGATGACCGACCATGGTGGCGAGCACGAACGCGAGCAACGGGTGCGTCTCGGGCACGGGGAGGACCGACAGCGCGCTGGCGAATCGGCCCTCGCCCTCGGTGGCGATCACGATGGGCGCGGCCTTGTGGGCGCGGTAGATGGCCACCTCCTTGGCCACGTCGTCGACGTTGGAGCCGGTGAGACCGGCGGCGCACACCAGGATCAGCGGCTCCGATGACAGGTCGATGTGCTTCTTGTCCTCGGTGGCATCGCAGGCGATCGACTTGTAGCAGAGCTCGGAGAGCTTGATCCGCAGCTCCTCGGCCGCGATGCGGTTGGTCCCGTTGCCGACGATGGCCCAGTACCGCCGGGGCGGGCCCCATTGGTGGGCGGCCGCCGCGATGCCGGGTCGAGTGGCCAACGTGCGGATCATGGCCTCGGGGAGCTCGCGGATCGCCCGCAACAGGCCCTGGTCGGGCGCCTCGCCCCATTGGTCGGCGATGGCCAGGCCGAGGAGGTAACCGGCGGCGATCTGGGCGTAGAAGGCCTTGGTGGACGGGACGGCCATCTCCACGTCGCGGCCGTCGGAGGTGTAGAGCACGCCGTCGGCCCGGTCGGTCAGGTCGGATCCCCGGCGATTCACGATGGCGATCACCGCCGCGCCCCGCGCCCGGACGAGATCGACGGTGCGGTTCGTGTCGGTCGTCGTCCCGGATTGACTGATGGCGACCACCAGGGTGTCGGTCATGTCGGGGCGGAGCCGGAACCCGGACAGCTCGGTGGCCGGAACCGCCTCGACCTGGACGCCGCGCCGGTCGGCGGGGGCATCGAGCACCGCGACGAACCCGCGACTGGCGACATGGGCCGTGCCCTGCCCGATGGCGAGGATCCGGGTGATGCTGCCGTCGTCGAGCCGTTCCCGCACCGCGGCCGGCAGCGACGACTCGGGCAGCACGATCTCGAGCTCGCCCCCGTTTCGCTCGACCAGCCGGCCGCGCAGCGTCTTGCGGAAGCTCACCGGCGACTCGGTGATCTCCTTGAGCAAGTAGTGCGGGAACTCGCCCCGATCGATGTCGCGAGTGGTGATGGCCGCGGTCACGACGTCGTCTTCGGTCACCGGGAGCCGGGTGCCGTCGTACGCGATCCGCTCGATGCCGGCGAGGGTTCCGGCCCGGTCGCCGTCGAGGCACAGGATCTGGCCCCGGCTGGCACTGGGGCTGTCGGGGTCGGCCGGCGTGTCGCCGTCCATGCGGATGTAACGCGAGGTCTCCTCGACGAGGCCGTACGGTTCCGAGGCCACGATGTAGGCGTCGCCGGCGAGGCCGACGTAGAGCGCCTGGCCCGACCCCCGGAGGGCGAGCAGGAGCGAGTTGGGCTCCTCGGCCACGTTGCTGGCGATCGCCACCGAACCCTCGAACGAGGCGACCGTGGCGCGGAACGCCTCCAGCGGATCGTCGCCGGAGCCGATGCGGCGGGACACCAGCGTGGGGATCACCTTGGCGTCGGTGGTGATCTCGGGCCAGATCGCCAACCCTGAGGTCGCCTTCAGGTCGGCGAAGTTGTCGACGTCCCCGTTGAGCGCGGCCACGACGAAGGGCCCGGGCTCGGCGCCCGCATCGACCCCCATCTCCCAGGAGTCGAGCGGGTGGGCGTTGGCCTCGGAGATGATGCCGACGCTGGCCCACCGCGTGTGGCCCAGGACCACCACGTGGGCGGTGTCGCTGGTGAGGGCGAGGCGGAGCAGATCGTCGCCGGCGATGGCAGCGCGCAGCGCGGCGGTGTTGTCGCCCAGCTCACCGATCTCGGCCGCGGCCTTGTAGAAGAAGGCGAGCTGATCGTCGAGGAGTCGGACCGCGCCGGACCGCAGCAGCAGATCGTCGGTCCGTCCGGCCAGGAGCCCGCCGACCGCGGCGTCGGCCGGGTCGAGGCCGTGGTCGCGCACCAGCAACATCACCCCGGCGGAGTCACGCCCGCGGACCTCGAGCCGATCGATGGCCCGAAGCGCCTGCTCGACCTGGGTGAGCCCTTCGATGGCGGCCCAACCGGTCTCACGCCCCGCGAGGGCAGCGACGCCGGCGGCGATGCCCAATCGATCGCGGTCGATGGCCCAGGCTGCGTCCTTGCAGCGGACGGCAGCCGCGTTGCGGGCTTCGGTCTCGCGGTCGACCACCAGTTGCTCGAGCGCGGCATCGACGTCGCCGACCGCGGACACGAGAGTGGTGACCAGCCCACGGATGCGGCTGGCCGCGCGGGCGTCGGTGAGCAGGAAACGGACGCCCCGTGGACCACGGAGGTCGTCGGACACCGCCTCGAGCTCGACCGCTGCGGAGACGAGTCCCTCGACGGTGGGGGTCTCGGTCGCGGTCCGTAGGAGCGCCACGCCCCAGTCCAGCCGCTCGACCACCGCGTCCGCGGGCAGGTCGACCCGATCGACAGGCCGACTGAGGACAGCGATGATTCCGCACATAGACGCACCAGTCTGGCGGGTCGGACCCCCACACCGTCGCGTGGGGTTCTAGCCAGCGATACGCCGCACCACGTCGGCCAGCGTGGCGGCCTCGGTGTGTGCCTCGGCCTCGGTGGGAGCCTCGACCATGATCCGAACCAGGGGTTCGGTACCCGACAGGCGCACGAGGACACGCCCGCGGTCTCCGAGCCGCCGCTCGGTCGCCGCGATGTCGTCGGCCAGGTCGTCGATCAGGTCGGGCCGGCGTTCGTCTATGCGCACGTTGACCAGTACCTGCGGCAGCGAGGTCATGGCCTCCGCCGCCAGTGCAGCCAGAGACTGGTCGCGGCGGACCATCACGTCGAGGATCGACAACGCCGACAGCAGGCCATCGCCGGTGGTGGCCACGTCGGTCTGGATGATGTGTCCCGACTGCTCGCCGCCGAGGACGGCGCCGGTCTCGGCCAGCGCTTCCAGCACGTAGCGATCGCCCACGTCTGTGGTCACCACCGAGATGTCACGCCGGGCCATGCCCTGGCGGAACCCGAGGTTGGACATCACGGTGGCCACCACGGTGTCGCGGGTCAGTCGCCCGCGATCGCGCCGGTCGATGGCGAGGATGGCCAGCAGGTGATCACCGTCGACCACCGTGCCGGCGGCGTCGACGGCCACCAACCGGTCGGCGTCACCATCGAGTGCCAGGCCGACGTCGGCACCGGCGTCGAGGACGGCGCGGGCGAGGACCTCGGGGGCCGTGGATCCGGCGTCGGCGTTGATGTTGACGCCGTCGGGCTCGGCGTGGAGGACGGTGAGCTGGGCGCCGGTGGCGGCGAGCACCTCGGGGGCGATGGTCGAGGCGGCGCCGTGGGCACAATCGAGCACCAGCGACAGTCCGTCCAGCCCCCGTCCACCCAGGACAGCCAGGACGGCGTCGCGGTAGCTGGCCAGGAGGTCGGCCACCTCGTCGCTCCGTCCACCGATCACCCCGACGCCGGCGCCGGTGGGGCGCTCGCCCGCATCCGTGCCGTCGAGCAGGCCGGCCAGCACCGATTCGAGCCGGGCCTCGACGTCGTCGGCCAGCTTGCGGCCCCCCGGGGCGAACAGCTTGATGCCGTTGTCGGCGAAGGGGTTGTGCGACGCCGAGATCATCGCCCCCGGGATCCCCAGCCGGGCCGAGGCATGGGCCACCACCGGCGTCGGCACCACGCCGAGGCCGACCGCATCGACGCCCTCGGAGGCGAATCCGGCAGCCAGCGCGGCCTCGAGCAACGACGCGGATCGGCGGGTGTCGCACCCGATGACGACCTGGCTGATCTCGCCGCCGGCGAGCACGCGCGCCGAAGCTCGCCCCAAGGCAAGGGCGAGCTCCGGAGTGAGTTCCGTGTTGGCGACGCCTCGGACGCCGTCGGTGCCGAACTTCAGCACGGTGCGACCTGCGCCCTCGGACCGGAAGGCCGAGCGATCAGCGCTTGGAGTACTGCGGCGCCTTGCGCGCCTTCTTCAGGCCGTACTTCTTGGACTCCTTCTTCCGCGGATCGCGGCGGAGCAGCCCTTCGTGCTTCAGCTCGCCGCGACGCTCGGGGTCGAGCTCGGCGAGGGCACGGGCGAGACCGAGGCTGAGCGCACCGGCCTGACCGGTGACGCCACCGCCCTCGATGCCGGCGTCGACGTCGTAGTGCTCGGTGGCCTCGGCCACCACCAGCGGGGCGAGGGCGAGGCTGCGCTGCGCCTCGGTCGGGAAGTAGACCGCGACGTCCTTGCCGTTGATGGTGACCTTGCCGGTACCGGGACGGAGTCGGACGCGGGCCACGGCCCGCTTGCGACGACCGGTGGCCTGGATGAGGGGCTTGGTGCTCACGTGTGCGTCCTCTAACTCACCCGCGCCTTGGCGCGGGGGTCGATCTGGAGTTCCTTGGGCTGCTGGGCGGCGTGCGGATGGGTGGGCCCGGCGTACACCTTCAGCTTGGTCAACATCTGGGCGCCGAGCCGGTTCTTGGGCAACATGCCCTTGATGGTGCGGCGAACGGCCTCGGCCGGCTTGCGATCGAGCGCCTCGCGGTAGCTCATCGACTTGATGCCACCCGGGTAGCCGGAGTGGCGGTAGACGACCTTCTTGTCGGCCTTGTCGGAGGTGAGCACGATCTTGTCGGCGTTGACGACGATGACGTGATCTCCCGAATCGAGGTTCGGCGCGAAGGTCGGCTTGTGCTTGCCCCGCAGGACGCGCGCCACCTCGGTGGCGAGACGGCCGAGGACCATGCCCTCGGCGTCGATGACCCACCAGTCGCGGGTGATCTCGCTGGCTTTCGGTGAATACGTGCGCACGGGTGCGACCTGACTTTCGATGCGGGGCTTGCGGGGGCGCGAACGGCCCCAGGCACGATCGTCAAATCTACGTGCGGGCCCCGCCGACCTGCAACCTGGCGACGCTACCCCGCCCGGGTAGCGTTCGAGGCGATGTCGAAGCCCCCACGCCTGACGGCGTTCTCGCACGGCGCCGGCTGAGCGTGCAAGCTCGCTCCCGGCGAGCTGGCGCACGTCGTGCGCCGTGTAGCACCTCACGGTGATCCGAACCTCCTGGTCGGGGCCCTGACCGGCGACGATGCCGCCGTCTGGCGCCTCTCGGACGAGCGCGCCCTGGTGCTGACCGCCGACTTCATCACCCCGGTGGTCGACGATGCCCGGGCGTGGGGGCGCATCGCGGCGGCAAATGCCGTCTCCGACGTCTACGCCATGGGCGGTACACCGCTCCTCGCCCTCAACCTGGTGGGCTGGAACGTCGACGAGCTGTCCACCGAGCTGCTCGGCGACGTGCTCGAAGGCGGGTCCGAGATCGCAGCCCGAGCCGGTTTCGTGGTGGCCGGCGGGCACACGGTCGACGATCCCGAGCCCAAGTACGGGATGGCGGTGGTGGGCGAGGTCCATCCCGACCGCATCCTCACCAACGCCGGGTTGCGTCCGGGCGACGTGCTCGTGCTCACCAAGCCGCTCGGGATCGGCATCATCACCACCGCGATCAAGGCCGACCGCTGCCCCGAGGAGCTCGCCCGCGCCGCGGTGGCGTCGATGACCCGCCTCAACGCCGACGCGGCCACCGCGGCACGCGCCGCGGGCGCCCAGGGGTGCACGGACGTCACCGGGTTCGGGCTGCTCGGGCACCTCGGACGCATGGCCGAGGAGTCCGGCGTCGACGTCAGCGTGGTGGTCGACTCGGTGCCGGTGCTCGACGGTGTACGCGAGCTGCTCGCCGCCGATCTCGTTCCCGGTGGGTCGCGGCGCAACCTCGACCACATCCGACCCCGCCTCGACCTGGGGGGCCACGACGACGCCACTGCGCTCCTGCTCGCCGACGCACAGACCAGCGGCGGTCTGGTGTTCGGCGCGGTCGACGCCGGCGCGGCAGCCGAGGCCGTGGCCGTGCTCACCGCGTCCGGGCACACGGCGGCCGTGATCGGTCAGGTCACCGACTCCGGTTCCGGACGCCTGGTCCTCCGCTGAACCACCGGGTCCGCGTTCAGTAGGCGACGTGCCAGAGGGTGAGTCCGTGAGGCGGGGCCACCGGGCCGGCGGCGGCGCGATCGCGTGCCGCGAGGATGCCGCTGAGGTCGCCGGCGGTGCGTTTGCCCAACCCGACGTCGACCAACGTGCCGACGATCGAGCGGACCATCTGGTGGCAGAACGACGAGGCCTCGATCCAGAACCGCAGTGTCGTCTCGTCGACCTGCTCCCACCGGGCCTCGTACACGTCGCGGACGGCCGACTGCTCCTCGCCGTCGGCCCGGACGGCGCGCCGGCAGAACGACGAGAAGTCGTGGGTGCCGATGAAGGGATCGCAGCCCAACCGGAGGCGGTCGAGATCGAGGTTGGACGCCACGTGCCACGCGGTGGTGGCCGAGAACGGATCAGGCACCGGGGAGTTGTGGATCGTGTAGCGGTACCGACGGCTCCGGGCGTCGAAGCGAGCGGAGAAGCTGTCGGGGACGATCGCCGGCTCACGCACGGCGATGGCGGGTCCACAGAGGCTGTTCAGTGCCCGCGTGACGCCGGCAAGATCGACGCCTTCGCTGGTGGTGAAGTCGACGACCTGGCCGTGGGCATGGACGCCCTTGTCGGTCCGGCCGGCACAGGTCAGCTCGACGCGGTGACGCAGGATGCGCCCGAGCGCCTCGGTGAGCGTGCCTCCCACCGTGGCGACGCCCGGGTTGCGGGCGAAGCCGTGGAAGCGTGTGCCGTCGTAGGCGACGGTGAGCCGGACGCGCACCAGGGGCGGGTACGGAGCCGCGTCCAGATCCTCAGGGTCGAACAGCGTCAGCGCCCGCATGGGCGAGAGACTGCCAGAACCTCCGGAGCGGAGCGCCAGCGAGCGGTCTCAGCACCGAGCCCGGTCGGCTCCGTGCAACGTGGGGCTCCCCGCAGCGACAAAGGAGCGAGGAAGCCCAATGGGTACGGCTCAGACCAGTTCGATGCGGGCCATCGGCGCATTGTCGCCGTGGCGCGGGCCGAGCTTGAGGATCCGGGTGTAGCCGCCGGGCCGGTCGGCGTAGCGGGGCCCGACCTCGGTCATCAGCTTGTGGGCCATCTCCTCGTCGCGGAGGAAGGCCACGACCTGGCGGTGGTTGTGCAGCCCGCCCTTCTTGGCCTTGGTGATGAGCTTCTCGGCCACGGGACGGATCGCCTTGGCCTTGGCCTCGGTGGTCACGATGGACTCCGCGGCGACGAGGCTGGCGACCAAGTTGCCGAACATGGCCTTCTGGTGCGAGGCGCTACCGCCGAATCGCTTGCCCTTGCGGGGACGTGCTGGCATCTGAGTCTCCGTGTTCGTTCTCGGGTGCGGGGATCAGCCGCGGACGCGCAGCGACAGGCCGCGCTCGTCCAGCTTCTCGACGACCTCGTCGAGGGACTTCTGGCCGAAGTTGGTGATGGCCAGCAGGTCGTCTTCGGTCTTGTTCAGCAGCTCACCGATGGTGTTGACCTGCGCCCGCTTGAGGCAGTTGCGCGGGCGCTCGGAGAGTTCGAGGTCCTCGATGGGCTGGTCGAGGTCGGAAGGGCCGGAACCGACCGCGACGACCTCGCCGAGCTCGAGGCCCTGGGGCTCCTCGCTCATGTCGGCGATCAGGCCGACGAGGGAACGAAGGGTGTCGCCGGCCGAGGCGAGTGCATCGGCCGGGGCGATCGAGCCATCGGTCTGGATGTCGATGACGAGGCGGTCGAAGTTGGTGTCCTGCTCGACCCGGGTGGGCTCGACGGAGAAGGTCGCCTTGCGGACCGGCGAGAAGATGGAATCGACCGGGATGACCCCGATGGTCTCGCTGGACTTGTTCCGATCGGCGGTGACGTAGCCGCGGCCCTGCTCGACGGTGACGTCGATGGCGAGGCGACCGTCGCCGTTCATGGAGGCGAGGTGGAGCTCGGGGTTGAGGATCTCGACATCGGCGCTGCCCTGGAGGTCGGCGGCGGTCACCTCGGCCGGGCCCTTGATGTCGAGGCGGAGCGACACGGGCTCGTCGCTGTGGCAGATCACCACGAGGTCCTTGAGGTTCAAGATGATGTCGGTGACGTCCTCGACCACGCCGCTGATGGTGTCGAACTCGTGAAGGGCCTCGTCGAAGCGGACCTGGGTGATGGCCGCGCCGGGGATCGACGACAGCAGCACGCGGCGCAGGGAGTTGCCGATGGTGTGGCCGAACCCAGGCTCGAGGGGGCTGATGGCGAACCGCTGACGGTTGGCCTCTTCGTCGCCGAGCGGCTCGACGGTTGGGCGTTGGATGACCAGCATGGAGAGGAGTACCTCGTCGGTCGAATGTGATGCGGGTGTGAGAGAGCGGGTGAGCGGATGCGGGACGACGAGCGTCACTTCGAGTACAGCTCGACGATGAGCTGCTCTCGGACGGGCACGTCGATCTGCTCGCGCTCGGGATAGGCCCGAACGGTGGCGGCGAAGCCATCTTCGCCGGTCTCGAGCCAGCCGGGAGCCTGCCGGTCGAGGACGTCCTTGTTCCACTGGACGGTGACCATGTCGCGGCTCTTGGCCCGGAGCGACACGGTGTCGCCGATGCGGACGCGGTAGCTCGGAATGGTGACGCGCTTGCCGTTGACCTGGATGTGGCCGTGATTCACGAACTGGCGGGCCTGGGCCCGGGTGGCGGCCAGACCGGCGCGGTAGACGACGTTGTCGAGCCGGCGTTCGAGCATCTGCAACATGAGCTCGCCGGTGACGCCCTTGCGGCGGTTGGCTTCTTCGTA
Source organism: uncultured Acidimicrobiaceae bacterium (assembly GCA_963730345.1). GTDB lineage: Bacteria > Actinomycetota > Acidimicrobiia > Acidimicrobiales > Salinilacustritrichaceae > Salinilacustrithrix. Next base: position 23,544 of record CAVSRP010000035.1, on the reverse strand, counting down.
CAGGTTGCGGAACTGCTTCTCGGAGAGGCCGTAGGAGTACCGGGCCTTCTGCTTCTCCTGCAGCTGCATGAGGTACTCGGACGGCTGCCCACGGCGACGGCCACGGCCGTGCTCGCCGGGCGGGTACGGCCGGCGATCGAGGGCTCGGGTCTCCGCGGCGGTGCCGAAGATGTTGATGCCCAGGCGTCGAGCGACGCGGGCGCGGGGTCCGGTGTAACGAGACATGGCAGGAACCTCAGGTACGGCGCCGCTTGGGAGGGCGGCAGCCGTTGTGCGGGACAGGGGTGACGTCCTTGATGCCGGACACCTCGATGCCGGCGTTCTGGATCGAGCGGATGGCGGTCTCGCGGCCCGAACCGGGGCCCTTGACCTGCACCTCGACCCGGCGCACACCGTGCTCCATGGCACCGCGGGCGGCCTTCTCGGCGGCCATCTGCGCCGCGAACGGCGTGGACTTGCGGGAACCCTTGAACCCGACGTTGCCGGCCGACGCCCACGACAACACGTTGCCGCCCGGATCGGTGATGGCGACGATGGTGTTGTTGAACGACGACTTGATGTGGGCGATGCCCACCGAGACGTTCTTGCGTTCGCGCTTGCGCGGCCGACGGCCGCCGGGTGCGGGCTTTGCCATGCTATCGCCGTTCCCCGGTCACGGAGGCCGGGTGTGCCGGGCCTCCTCGTGCCTCGTCGGCCCTGCGCGGGTCGCTCAGATTCGAACTCGTGATCACTTCTTGACCTTCTTCTTGCCGGCGACGGTCTTCTTCGGACCCTTGCGGGTGCGGGCGTTGGTGTGGGTGCGTTGGCCACGGACGGGCAGGCCCTTGCGGTGCCGGACGCCCTGGTAGCACCCGATCTCGATCTTGCGTTTGATGTTCTGCTGCACCTCGCGGCGCAGGTCGCCCTCGACTTCGACGTTCTCGTCGATCCAGTCGCGGATCTTGGCCACCTCGGAGTCGGTGAGATCGCGGACCCGCGTGCTGGGGTCGATGTCGACCGCCGCGCAGATGCGCTCGGCGGTGGTCTTTCCGATACCGAAGAGGTAGGTGAGGGAGATCACCAACCGCTTCTCTCGGGGGATGTCTACGCCTTGGATTCGTGCCATCAGTTGCTACGGACTCCTAGCCCTGGCGCTGCTTGTGTCGGGGATTGGTGCACAGCACCATGACGCGGCCGTGCCGGCGGATCACCTGGCACTTCTCGCACATGGGCTTGACACTGGGTCGGACCTTCATGGTGTTTCTCTGCTCATCCAGGGGGGACGGGGTGGGTTTGCGGGTGCTCAGCGGTACCGGAAGGTGATCCGGCCGCGGCTGAGGTCGTACGGGGTGAGCTCGACCTGCACCCGATCGCCGGGGAGGATGCGGATGTAGTGCATGCGCATCTTGCCGGAGATGTGGGCGAGGACCTGGTGTCCGTTCTCGAGTTCGACCTTGAACATGGCGTTCGGGAGGCTTTCGAGGACGGTGCCTTCGAGGACGATCGCGTCTTCCTTGGGCTTTGCCAGCGTGCTACTCCCCTGGGACAGGGCGGACATGGGAACGGCGACCAACCGACGACAGGCGCGCCTGCGTCAGGGCCGAAGAATGAGCTTATGTCAGCGCGCACGCAGCTGCCAACCTGGTGGCCCACGGCAGGGGCTCGGCCGGCCGGTCCATCATGGCCCAGATCCAGCGGCCGCGGGTGGATTTCGGGCCGGCGGGCGGTCGAGCTCACACGGTGAGAACCGCCGGGCCGTCGTCGGTCACCGCGATGGAGTGCTCCCAGTGCACCGAACGGCTCCCGTCCACCGTGACCACCGTCCAGCCGTCGTCCAGCTCGTAGACCTCCGGATCGCCGGCCACCACCATCGGTTCGACGGCGAGCACCATGCCGGCGCGCAGCCGCTTGCCCCGGCCTGGAACGCCGTGATTGGGCACATCGGGGGCTTCGTGCATCGCCCGGCCGATGCCGTGACCGGTGTAGTCCCGGAGCACGGCGTAGCCCTCGGGAGCGACGGCGGACTCGACGGCGTGGCCGATGTCACCGATCGTGTTGCCCACCACCATCGTCTCGATGGCGACGTCGAGCGAACGGCGGCCGGCCTCGATCAACGCCTCGTCGGCGGGGCTGATCGCTCCCACACCCATCGTGAACGCAGCGTCGCCGTGCCAACCGTCGACGATGGCGCCGCAGTCGATCGAGACGATGTCACCCTCGTCGAGGACCCGGGGTCCGGGGATCCCGTGGACGACCTCCTCGTTGACGCTGGTGCAGATCACGGCGGGGAAGCCGTGGTAGCCGAGGAAGTTGGACGTGGCGCCCCGGCGTTCGAGCACCGCACGCGCCACCCGGTCGAGCGCCGCGGTGGTGATCCCGGGCCGGGTTGCGGCCCGGCAGGCGGCGTGCATCTCGGCCACCACCCGACCGGCACGGCGCATCGCCGCGATCTCGTCGCGGCTCCGACGGGTCCCCATCGTGGACGTCAGGAACGGGCCTTCTCGATGGCGCGGATGAGCCGGGCCGTGACCACGTCGGCGTCGCCGTCGCCGTCGACGACCATCAGCAGATCCCGCCGGCGGTACCAGTCGACCAGCGGCGCGGTCTCCTCCTCGTAGAGGGCGAGACGGCGGCTGATGGCCTCCTCGGTGTCGTCCTCGCGCTGGATCACTTCGCCGCCGCAGTGGTCGCAAATCCAGCTGTGCTTGGGCGGCGTGTGGGTGGAGTAGTTGGCCCCACAGTCGGCGCACACCCGGCGGCTGGCGAGTCGTTCGAGCACGACGCCGGTCGGTACGTCGAGATCGATCACCATGTCGAGGGGCTGCTCGCTCGTGATCTCGGCCAGCGACTCGGCCTGCTCCTCGGTGCGGGGAAAGCCATCGAGGATGTAGCCGCGGTTACGGGTGTCGTCCTTGAGCAACCGCTCCTCGACGATGCCGATGATCACGTCATCGGGCAGCAGTTCACCGGCCGACATGTACTCCTGGGCCTTCTGACCGAACGCCGTCCCCTCCTTCACCGCGGCCCGCAGCATGTCGCCGGTGGAGATGTGCGGTACGACGAAGTGGCGCGACAAGCGGGTGCACTGGGTGCCCTTTCCGGCTCCCTGCCGGCCGAGCATCACGAGTCGAGCGCCGGGGATCATGGTCCGGGAACACTATCGGCCGGGTTTCAATCCGGCGAAAAGGTCGCGGCCCGGCGTCGACCGGGAGCGATCAGGTGAGGAAGCCCTCGTAATTCCGCATCATCAGCTGGCTGTCGATCTGCTTCATCATCTCGAGCATGACGCCGACCGCGATGAGCACCGAGATGCCGCCGAAGGGGAAGTTGTGGATGTTGGCGGTGGCCAACAGGATCGACGGCAACAGGGCGATGATGGCGACGAACAGGGCGCCCGGCAGGGTGATGCGAGACAGGATCCGCCCGAGGTAACGCTCGGTCTGGGGGCCGGGCCGGATGCCGGGGATGTAGCCCCCCTGCTTGCGGATCGTGTCGGCCTGCTGGGCGGGGTCGAACTGGATGGCGGTGTAGAAGTAGGCGAAGCCGATGATCAGCAGGCCGTACACCAGGATGTACACCAGCGAATCGGGCTGGACGAGGTTGTTGTTCACCCATTCCTGCACGCTGACCGACCAGCCCTGATCGGCCGGGAGGATCTGGGTGACGAGCAGTGGCAGGTACAGCACCGAGGAGGCGAAGATCACCGGGATCACGCCTGACTGGTTCACCTTGAGCGGGATGTAGGTGGACTGCCCACCCGTCATGCGGTTGCCGACCACCCGCTTGGAGAACTGCACCGGGATCCGGCGCTGACCGAGCTCGACGAACACGATCGCCACCATGATGCCGACGGCGAGGATCAGCAGCGGCACCAGCAGGCCGAGGCCACGCTCGGCGTTGATCTGGGCGCCGGCCACCGGGAACCGCGACACCACCGAGGCGAAGATCAGCAGGGACATGCCGTTGCCGATGCCGCGCTGGGTGATGAGCTCGCCCATCCACATCAGCAGGGCCGTGCCCGCGGTCAGGGTCAGCACCACGATCAGGATCCGGCCGGTGTTGAAGTTGGCATCGCCGCCGAAGAGGTCGATGCCCAGATCTGGGCCCCGGCCACCGAGCAACCCGCCGCCACCGTTGTGGAACAGGAAGGCCAGACCGGTGGACTGGAGCAGAGCGATGGCCACGGTGAGATAGCGGGTCCACTGCGTGATCTTGCGTTGACCGACCGCGCCCTGTTGCTGCCACTGCTCGAGACGGGGGATCACCACCGTCAGGATCTGCATGATGATCGAGCTGGTGATGTAGGGCATGATCCCCAGCGCGAACAGGGCGAACTGGGTCAGGGCGCCGCCCGAGAACAAGGTGAGGAAGCCGAGGACCCCCGCCCCTTGCTGGGCCTGGTCCTTCAGGTTCTGCACCGCGTCGAGGTCGATACCGGGCGCGGGGATCGCGGAACCCGCCCGGTACAGGGCGAGGATGAAGATGACGAAGAGCACTTTGTTGCGCAGATCCGGAATCGACGCGACGCGGCTCAGTGACTTCAGACTCTGGAACACCGGGTCCTCCTCGTCCTCACATCGCCGCTCGCGGCGACGACGTGGTGACGATCAGCGGTTCGTGAACTGGTTGCCATTCGCCGGCGGGCGGCGGTCACCCCAGGGGAGGGGAAGCGTTTCGACAGTACCGCCCGCAGCGGTGATGGCCGCTTCGGCCGACTTCGAGAACCTGTGGGCCTTGACCGTCATCGCCACCGACAACTCGCCCCGACCGAGGATCTTCACCAACGCGTTCTTGCGGATCAGGCCCTTGGCGTGCAGCGCCTCGGGCGTGACCTCGTCGAGCCCGGCCTCGGCCAAGGTGTCGAGGTTGATCGCCTGGTACTCGACCCGGAACGGGTTGTTGAAGCCCCGGCGCTTGGGAACGCGCATGTAGAGCGGCATCTGGCCACCCTCGAACCCGATGCGCACCGTGTTGCGGGCCTTCTGGCCCTTGGTGCCGCGGCCGGCGGTCTTGCCGCCCTTGCCGCCGACGCCTCGGCCGACGCGCTTGCGATCGCGATTGGCGCCGGGGGCCGGCTTGAGATCGTGGAGCTTGTACATCAGGACTCTCCGCCAGCGTTGGAAACGGTCTCTTCGACCGTGATGAGGTGCGGGACCCGGGCGATCATGCCGCGGATCTCGGGACGGTCGGGCAAGGTGTTCGACTTGCCGATCCGGCCGAGGCCGAGCGCCCGCAGCGTGCCGCGATGCTTGGGCTTGGACCCGATCGACGACTTGACCTGGGTGACGATCAGTTCGGAATCGCTCATGACCCTGCTCCAGACGGCGCGGCGCCGGCCCGGCCGCGGACCTTCTCGGACTCGTTGTAGGCGTCGAGCAGGCCCTTGGGCACGAACGTGTCGGCCGGGAGCCCCCGCAGCCGGGCGATCTCGTCGGGGCGACGCTGCGACTTGAGGCCGTCGATGGTGGCGCGGGCCACGTTGATGTGGTTGGCGGAGCCGAGCGACTTGCACAGCACGTCGTGCACGCCGGCTTCCTCGAGGATGATGCGGGCGGCACCGCCGGCGATGACGCCGGTACCGGGTGCGGCCGGCTTGAGCATGACGCGGCCAGCACCGAGTTGACCCACGACGGGGTGGACGATGGTGTCGCCGGCCAGCGGGACCTCGAACAGGTTGCGGCGGGCCTCCTCGGTGCCCTTCTGGATGGCGAGGGGCACCTCCTTGGCCTTGCCGTAGCCCAACCCGACTCGTCCGTTGCCGTCGCCGATCACCACGAGCGCGGTGAAGCTGAACCGGCGGCCACCCTTGACCACCTTGGCGACGCGGTTGATGTTGATGACGCGCGACTCGCGCAGCGTGGTGTCGCCCGACTGTCGGGGGTTGCTCTGCGGCTCGTCACGACGTCCGCGGTTGGATCCGTTTGCCATGTGCGTATCAGTCCCTTTGGTTCCGGGCGACTTAGAAGTCGAGTCCGGCTTCGCGTGCAGCGTCGGCGAGGGCCTTGACCCGGCCGTGGTAGCGGTTGCCACCCCGGTCGAACACGACCTTGGAGATGCCGGCGGCCTTGGCCCGTTCGGCGGCCAGCGCGCCGACCTTCTTGGCGGCGTCGATGTTGCCGCCGTAATCGCCGAAGTCCTTCTCGTGGGTCGACGCCGCAGCCAGCGTGACACCGGAGATGTCGTCGATCACCTGAGCGACGATGTGCTTGCTCGAGCGGAAGACCGCGAGGCGGGGCCGCTGCGGGGTGCCCTCGACCTTCTTGCGAACCCGGCGGTGACGCCGATCGCGACCCAATTGCTTCTTCTTGGCCATGCTGCTCATCACTTGCCAGCCTTTCCGGCTTTCCGGACCACGTGCTCGCCGACGTAGCGGACGCCCTTGCCCTTGTACGGCTCGGGCTTGCGGAACTGCCGGATCTCGGCGGCGACCTGTCCGACCTGCTGCTTGTCGATGCCGCGCACCGTGATCGAGGTGGGCGAGGGCACTTCGAAGCGGATCCCGGCCGGCGCGGCGTAGGAGATGGGGTGGCTGTAGCCGAGCGCGAGCTCGAGGCGGTCGTCGCCGTTGGCCGTGGCGCGGTAGCCGACGCCGATGATCTCGAGCGACTTGGAGAACTCGTTGGTGACGCCTTCCACCATGTTGGCCACCAGGGCCCGCACGAGGCCGTGCAGGGCGCGGTTGGTGCGCGTGTCGTCGGGGCGCTCGACGAGGAGGGAGTCGCCGTCCTGGCGGACGGTGATCTCGCCGGGAACCCTCTGGGTCAGGGTGCCCTTGGGGCCCTTGACCGTGATCTCGTCGCTCGAGGTGGTGACCTCGACGCCCGAGGGAATGGTGATCGGTGCTTTGCCGACGCGGGACATCGTTGGCTCCTACCAGACGTAGCAGAGGATCTCGCCACCGACGTGGCGCCGGCGAGCCTCTCGGTCGGTCATGAGACCCTGCGACGTGGACAGCACGGCGACACCCAGGCCGCCGAGCACGCGCGGGATCTCGCCGGACTTCTTGTACACCCGCAGGCCGGGCTTGGAGACCCGCTTGATACCCGAGATGGTGCGCTCACGCTCGGGCGAGTACTTCATGTCGATCGCCAGCATCTTGCCGGGCTTGCCCGGGCGATCGAGCGTCTTGAAGTCGTCGATGTAGCCCTCGGCCTTGAGCAGGCCGGCAAGGGCCTCCTTCAACTTCGAGGACGGCATGACCACGTCGTCGTGCTTGGCGATGTTGGCGTTGCGGACACGGGTCAGCATGTCTGCGATGGGGTCGGTCATCGTCATGGGGTCACCTCACCAGCTCGCCTTGGTCACGCCGGGGAGCTCCCCGTTGTGGGCCATGTCCCGGAAGCAGATCCGGCACAGGCCGAACTTGCGGAACACGGCGCGCGGTCGCCCGCACCGCCGGCACCGGGTGTAGCCGCGCACCTTGTACTTGGGCTTGGCGTTCGATTTGTTGATCAGCGCTTTCTTGGCCACTGGCTCAACGATCCTTTCGGAAGGGGAAGCCGAAGGCATCGAGCAGAGCCTTGCCTTCGGCGTCGGTCCGGGCGGTGGTGACGATCGTGATGTCCATCCCACGGATGGAGTCGACCGCGTCGTAGTCGATCTCGGGGAAGATGAGCTGTTCGGTGACCCCGAAGGTGTAGTTGCCGTTGCCGTCGAAGCTGCGGGGGTTGAGGCCGCGGAAGTCACGGATACGGGGGATGGCGACGGAGATCAGCCGGTCGAAGAACTCGTACATGCGGTCGCCCCGCAAGGTGACCTTGGCACCGATGGCGTTGCCCTCACGCAGCTTGAAGTTGGCGATCGACTTCTTGGCCCGGGTCACGATCGCCTTCTGACCGGTGATCTGGGCCAGGTCCTTCTGGGCACCCTCGAGCAACGAGGCCTGGTTGAGGGCCTCGCCGACGCCCATGTTGACGACGATCTTGTCCAGCTTGGGGACCATCATCACGTTGGGCAGCCCGAGGGAGTCCTTGAGCTGGCTCCGGAGGGTCCCGCCGTAGCGAGCCTTGAGGCGGGGTGCGGTTGCGGTGACCATCAGTCGAGGTCCTTTCGGCACTTCTTGCAGACGCGCACCTTGGTGCCATCGCTGTCGAAGCGGTAGCCGACGCGGGTCGGACCGCACTCGCTGCAGACCAGGGCGACGTTGGCCACCGGCAGCGGCATGTCCTTGTCGATGATGCCGCCCTGCATGGTGGCCGAACGAGGCTTCTGGTGCTTCTTGGCCACGTTCACGCCATCGACGATGACCTTGCGGACCTGGGGCAGCGCGGTGAGGACCTCGCCCTGCTTGCCGCGGTCCTTGCCGGTCAGCACCTCGACCCGATCGCCCTTGCGGATCTTCATCTGGTTGGTCTGGTTCGCTGTGGCCATGTCAGAGCACCTCGGGGGCCAGCGACACGATCCGCATGAACTTGGCGTCGCGCAGCTCGCGGCCCACCGGGCCGAAGATGCGGGTGCCACGCGGTTGGCGCTGGTCGTTGATCAGTACGGCGGCGTTCTCGTCGAAGCGGATGTAGCTGCCATCGGGCCGGCGCCTTTCCTTCTTGGTCCGGACGACGACGCACTTGACGACGTCGCCCTTCTTCACGGCGGCACCGGGGAGCGCGTCCTTGACGGTGGCGACGAAGACGTCACCGATGCCGGCGTAACGACGCTTGGAGCCGCCGAGCACCTTGATGCACAGCACCTCCTTGGCGCCGCTGTTGTCGGCGACGCGGAGGCGTGATTCCTGCTGGATCATCGTCGGCCTCCTACTTCGCTCGCTCGAGGATCTCGACCAGCCGCCAACGCTTGGACTTGGACAGCGGTCGGGTCTCCATGATGCGGACACGGTCGCCCTCGCGGGCGTCGTTGGTCTCGTCGTGGGCGTAGTACTTCGTGCTGCGCGCCATCGTCTTGCCGTACCGCGGGTGCGGCTTGCGAGACTCGACGGCAACCACGACGGTCTTGTCCATCGCGGTCGACGTGACCACACCGTCGCGCTGCTTGCGGCGGGCGCGCTCGGGGGTGGTGGCTTCGGGTGCGGACATCAGTTCTCCCCTTCGGAGCTGGCACCGGCCAAGGCGTCGGCGGCGGCGATCTCGCGGGTCCGGGTCTCGGTCAGGCAGCGGGCGATCTCTCGCTTGACCTGGGCGATCCGGGCGGTGTTGGTGAGCTGACCGGTGGCGTTCTGGAACCGCAGGTTGAACAGTTCCTCACGCGCGTCGGCGAGGCGGGCCACGAGGCTGGCGTCGTCGAGGTCACGGACGAGGTTCTCGGCCATGGCTACAACGCCTCCTCACGGGTCACGAACCGGGCACGGATCGGCAGCTTCTGGATGGCCCGGTCGATGGCTTCGCGGGCGAGCAACTCGTCGGGGTACGACAGCTCGAACAAGATGCGGCCGGGGCGCACGACGGCGACCCACGACTCGACGTTGCCCTTGCCCGAACCCATGCGGGTCTCGGCCGGCTTCTGGGTGACCGGCTTGTCCGGGAAGATGTTGATCCAGACCTTGCCGCCGCGGCGGGTCTTTCGGGTCATGGCGATACGGGCCGCCTCGATCTGACGAGCGGTGATCCACCCCGGCTCGAGGGCCTGGATCCCGTACTCACCGAACGACACGGTGGTGCCGCCCTTGGACTGGCCACGGGTACGGCCACGGTGGGTCTTGCGGTGCTTGACCTTCTTCGGCATCAGCATGGTGGTGCTCCTCAGTCCTGATCCCGGAAGTGCGGCGTCTCGTGCCGTTCCTTGGTCTGGCGCTCGATCTCTTCCTCCTCGGCGAGGAGTCGCTCGAGCTCGGGATCGGCCTCCTTGATCAACGGTTCGGCCTCGCGGGACTCGGCGCCCTCGTCGATGACCGCGGTGTCGGTCGTCTCGCCGGCCTCGGCCTCGGCCGCGGCGCGGCGGGCCGCAGAGGACACGACCGGCTTGGCCGGAGCACCCGAGGTCTCGCCGACCGCCATGGCGGCCTCACGGTTGATCTTGTCGTCGAAGGCGGCCTTGTAGGGCAGGATCTCGCCCTTGTAGATCCAGACCTTGACCCCGATGCGACCCGCGGTGGTCTTGGCCTCGCGGAAGCCGTAGTCGATGTCGGCCCGCAGCGTGTGCAGCGGCACACGCCCTTCGCGGTACCACTCGGTGCGGGCCATCTCGGCGCCGCCGAGGCGACCCGAGCACTGGACCCGGATGCCGAGGGCACCGGCCTTCTGGGCCGACTGGACGGCACGTTTCATGGCCCGCCGGAAGGCGACGCGGCCGGCGAGCTGGTCGGCGACACCCTGGGCGATGAGGGCAGCGTCGAGCTCGGGCTGCTTGATCTCGATGACGTTGAGCTGGACCTTGGGGTTGCCGCTGATCTTGGTGAGACCGGCGCGCAGCCGGTCGGCCTCGGAGCCCTTCCGGCCGATGACGATGCCGGGACGGGCGGTGTGCACGTCGACGCGCAGCTTCTCCCGGGTCCGCTCGATCTCGACCCGGCTGATCGCGGCGTGCGGCAGCTCGGTCATGAGGTAGTCGCGGATCTTCCAGTCCTCGATGACGAAGTCCTTGTACTCCTCGCGATCGGCGAACCAGCGGCTTTTCCACTCGGTGGTGATGCCGAGGCGGAAGCCGTACGGGTGGATCTTCTGTCCCATCAGCTTGCACCGCCTTCGTCGCTGCGCTCCTCGTCGGAGCCCGTTGGCACGGAGCCTTCCTCCGCGTCTTCGCTGACCGCCTCGCTGGCGCTCGGCTCGGGGCTGCTCGCAGCATCCTTCTTCACGGTTTCTTCGTCCTCTTCGGTCGTCGTGTCGGCTTCCGTGGTCGTGTCCACCCCGGCAGAGACGTCTTCGTGCTCGTCGGTGGTCGTCTCGGACTCCTCGACGGCGGCTTCGACATCTTCGACCTCGGCGACGGCCTCGGCGGTGGTGTCGACGATGCCCTCGTCCTCGGCGGTCTCGGCGACCTCCTCGGCCGAGGTGGCCTCGAGATCCTCGTCGCCCTCGGCGTCGGCGGCCTGCGACTTGGCGACCCGCTCGGCGCGGGACGCGGCGTCCTGGCCCCGGCGGCGGGCGGCCCGACTGCCCGGGATCGCTTCCCGCTTCGCCTGCTCGGCGGCGAGCATCGCCGCCGGCATGGGGCTCACGATCACCGTGATGTGGCAGGTGCGCTTACGGATGCGGGTGGCCCGGCCGCGGGCCCGGGGGCGCCAGCGATACATGGTCCGGCCCTCGTCGGCGTAGCACGCCGACACGAAGAGGGTCTCGGGGTCGATCTGGTCGTTGTGCTCGGCGTTGGCCACCGCGGAGTCGAGGCACTTGCCGACGACCTCGGCGGCCCGGCGCTCGGTGTAGGCGAGCACGGCGCTGGCCTCGTCGATGGACTTGTTGCGCACGAGGTCGAGCACGACACGGGCCTTGGTGGCCGACATGCGGACGTTCTTGACCTGGGCGCGAGTGCCCGGACGCTCGTTGGTCTTGGCTGCGGTCATCGCCGGCCCCTCGCGGACTTCTCCATGCCGGCGTGGTACTTGAAGATCTTGGTGGGCGCGAACTCGCCCAGCTTGTGGCCGACCATCGCCTCGGTCACGTAGACCGGCACGTGCTTGCGGCCGTCGTGGACCGCGATGGTGTGGCCCACCATGTCGGGGATGATGGTCGAGCGGCGAGACCAGGACTTGATGACCTTCTTCTCGCCCTTCTCGTTGAGTTCGTCGACCTTCTTGAGAAGGTGGTCGTCGACGAACGGGCCCTTCTTGAGTGAACGGGGCATCCTCGGCTCCTATCGGCGCGAGCCGCGGGTGCGGCGGCGTCGGACGATCATGTCGCTGGACTTCTTCTTCTTGTCGCGGGTGCGACCCTCGGGCTTGCCCCACGGCGACACCGGATGACGGCCGCCGGAGGTCTTGCCCTCGCCACCACCGTGGGGGTGGTCGACGGGGTTCATGACCACACCGCGGGACTGGGGGCGGACGCCCTTCCAGCGGTTGCGGCCGGCCTTGCCGATCTTGATCAGGTCCGCTTCCGCGAAGCCGACCTCACCGACGGTGGCCCGGCAATCGATGGGCACTCGTCGCATCTCGGTGGACGGCAGGCGCAGGGTGGCGAAGTTGCCCTCCTTGGCGACGAGCTGGATGGCGGTGCCGGCGGCCCGCCCCATCTTGCCGCCACCACCGGGCTTGAGCTCGACGTTGTGGACGACGGTACCGACCGGGATGTAGCGCAGTTCGAGGGCGTTACCCGAGCGGATCTCGGCGCCCTGGCCGCTCATGAGGCGGTCACCGACGGCCACGCCCTTGGATGCGATGATGTAGGACTTCGTCCCGTCCACGTAGTGGAGCAGCGCGATGCGGCAGTTGCGGTTGGGGTCGTACTCGATGGCCACGACCTTGGCCTCGACGCCGTCCTTGATCCGACGGAAGTCGACGACGCGGTAGCGCTGCTTGTGGCCGCCACCACGGTGGCGCGAAGTCATCCGGCCGTCGTTGTTGCGACCGCCGGTGCTCGTCTTCTTGGCCAGCAGCGACTTCTCCGGCTTGGACTTGGTGACCTCGGAGAAGTCGGACGCCGTCTGGAAGCGGCGGGCGGGGCTGGACGGCTTGCGCTTGCGGACCGGCATGGTCAGACCCCTTCGAACAGGTCGATCGAGTCATCGCCGTGAACGGTGACGATGGCTCGCTTGGTGGTCGGGCGGGCCGAGAAGGCGCCAGTGCGCCGGTTGCGCATCCGCTTGCCCTTGCGGTTCAAGGTGTTCACCTTGACCACTCGGACGTTGAAGATCTCCTCGACGGCCTTGCGGATCTCGGTCCGGTTGGCATCGGGGTGCACCCGGAAGGTGTAGACGTTGCGCTCGATGAGGTCGTAGCTCTTCTCGGAGACGATCGGTTCGATGAGCACGGATCGGACGTTCATCAGGAGGCGACCTCCTCGGTGGCCGGGGTGGCACCCGGCAGCGTCGCTTCGGTGAAGACGAGCCAGTCGCTGACCAGCACGTCGTAGGTGTTGAGCTCGCCCGGCTGGCAGACGTGCACGTCGGGCAGGTTGGCCAGGCTCTTGGCGGTGACCACGTCGTCCCGGGCGACCACCACGAGCACACGACCGTCGGTACCCAGGGTCTCGAGCGCGATGCGAGCCGCCTTGGTGCTCGGGGCATCGAGGCCCCAGGAGTCGAGCACGATGACGCGCTCGGACGTGAAGCGGTCCGAGAGCGCCGACCGCAGGGCCAGCTTGACCATCTTCTTGGGGGTGCGCTGGGCGTACGAACGGGGCTTGGGCCCGAGCGCCACACCGCCACCGCGCCAGTGCGGTGCCCGGATCGAGCCCTGACGAGCCCGACCGGTGCCCTTCTGCTTCCACGGCTTGGCCCCGCCGCCCCGCACCTCGGCGCGGGTCTTCGTCGACTGCGTGCCGGCGCGCTTGGCGGCGAGCTGCGCAGTGACGACCTGGTGCATCACCGCGATGTTGGGTTCGATGCCGAAGACGTCCTCGGCGAGGTCAGCGGTTCCGACCTTGGTGCCGTTCACGTCCAACACGTCGACCTGAGGCATCAGCTCGCACCCTTCTGCGCGGTGACCGCGACCTTGGCGGCGTTGCGGATCAGCACGGTGGACTTCTTCGGACCGGGCACCGAGCCGCGGACGAGGACGACCTCGCGCTCGGGGTCGGCCTCGACCACCGTGAGGTTCAAGGTGGTGACCTTCTCGCCACCCATGCGGCCGGACATCTTCTGGCCCCGGAACACGCGGGCCGGCGTGGCGCAGGCCCCGATGGCGCCGGGCTTGCGATGGATGCGGTGGGCACCGTGGCTGGCCGGGCCACCCGCGAATCCGTGGCGCTTCATGGTGCCGGCGAAGCCCTTGCCCTTCGAGACGCCGGTGATGTCGACGAGGTCGCCGGCGGCGAAGACGTCGGCGGCGATGGACTGACCGACCTCGTAGCCGGTGACGTCGTCGAGGCGCAGCTCGACGAGCCGCTCCCCCGCGTCGACGCCCGCAGCGTTGAAGTGGCCCGCCTCGGGCATGGTGAGCTTGCGCGCATCGCGCTGGCCGAAGGTGACCTGCAGTGCGCTGTACCCATCACGCTCGGGCGTCTTGATCTGGACGACGCGACAAGGCTGGACGCGCAGGACCGTGACGGGGACGATGGTGCCGTCCTCGTCCCAGACCTGTGTCATGCCCACCTTGGTGGCGACGATCGATTTCGTGGCCATAGCGGCGTGTCCTCTTCACGCGAACGCTCCGCAGGGCACGGGGGCCCAGCGGAGCGCTGGTTCGGTTGTGCCGCACGGTTCCCGATCGAGTGGGGCCGGGCCTGTGCGGGCCTCGATTGAAAGCAATGGCTCCCCGTCCCGACGGGCCGGGGGCACGAAAGAGAAACGATAGCGGGGACCGAGCCAGAACGTCCAATGCGCAACCGGCGACCCGGGGGCACCGCGTTGCCGGCGGGACGCACAACGTCAGGTTCCGGCCCGTCTGCCCGGATCGTCACCACTTCGACACGATTCGTCACCTATCCGACACCGGTCCTCCATCTGGACCCGCTGTGATGGGGACCGTGCTTCCGCCACGCAACGACCCTCGACACATGTACCTCGACGGCGCGGCGGTCGATCACGTGGCGTGGACGGCCGACCTGGTGCAGGACGACTTCGATGCCACGGCCATGGAGGCCGCCATCCTCGAGGCTCGGTACAACGCGTTCCGGGTCCTCGCCGAGCTCGACGCCGCCTGATCGACCCCGGATCGCCCCGAACCGCTCCTGCCCGGGGGAACGGCCGGCGTCGGTTGCGACGCCCGCATCCGACGCCGGCCCGGGGCAGGATGGGCCGATGCGCCTCGTCGCTGTCGATCTGGCCGGACACGATCCCGAATTGGTCGGCGACCGCTGCTGGCAAGCGGGCGCGTCCGGGTTGTGGGAGGTCGACGCGACCACGCTGCGGGTCGGCGTCGAGGAGGACCGCGTCGCCACCTTCCTCGATCTCCTCGCCGACCTCGGCCCCCGCGACGTCACCGACGTCGAGTCGGTGGAGCTCGCCGGCCGGGCGGCGGCCGTGCCGTTCGCGGGAACGACCATCGAGTTGTGGGTGCCGGCCACCGTCTTCGGCGACGGCACCCACCCCACGACCGCGACGTGTCTCGCCGTGTTACCCGACGCGGTCGGCGTCGGCGCCCGGGTCCTCGACGTCGGCTGCGGGGCCGGTGCCCTGTCCATCGCGGCCGCCCTGCTCGGAGGGCGGGTGACCGCCATCGACCTCGATCCGGTGGCGGTGGCGACCACTGCGGACAACGCGGCGCGCAACGGCGTCGCCGTCGAACCGGCGCCCCGTCAGCTGTCCGAGATCGTCGATACCTTCGACGTCGTCGTGGCCAACATGACCTCCGGCGCCCTCGGGCCGTTGGTGGACGACCTGGTGCGTTGCACCGGCCCGGGCGGCACTCTCGTCGTCTCGGGGATGCTCGCGGACCAGTGGCCGGCGGTCCGCGCCGCGGCCGGCGGCACGGTACGGGAGGTTCGCACCGTGGATGGCTGGCTCACCGCCGTCATCAACCCCTGATCCCGCCGGCGGTACGCAGGCGCGTCCAGTTTCCCGGCAGGGAACAACGTGCGAGGCCCAGCCGAGCAACTCGGGGAACCGAGGCCGCACAGCGGCCGAGGTTCACGCCGTCTGGATCTTGATCTCGATGTCGACGCCGGCGGGCAACTCGATGCGCTGGAGCGAATCGACCGTCTTCGGGGTCGGCTCGAGGATGTCGATGAGGCGCTTGTGGATGCGCATCTCGAAGTGCTCGCGGCTGTCCTTGTCCTTGTGCGGCGAGCGGATGACGGTGAAGCGATGCTTCTCGGTGGGCAACGGGATCGGGCCCCGGACGACGGCCTGGGTGCGCAGGACGGTCTCGACGATCTTCTTCGTCGAGGTGTCGATGACCTCGTGGTCGTATGCCTTCAGGCGAATGCGGATCTTCTGCTTGTCAGCCATGACGGTCTACCAGGGGCCTTCTCGTTCGGGACTCGATTGTCAACGTGCCAGGCACCGGTGGGTGCCGAGTGCAACACGCTACCGCTTCGCTCGTGCGGTGCCCAACCGAACTCCTGCGCACCGGGTGTCGATTCGGCGCGAGGATTCCCGGCCATGACTCCTCAGGAGAAGCGCCAGCGATTCGCCGAGCTCCACGCCGGCGGCGACGTGTTCGTGCTCCCCAACCCGTGGGACGTGGGATCGGCGAAGCTGCTCGCCCACGCGGGGTGCGCCGCGCTGGCCACCACCAGCGCCGGCTTCGCGTGGTCGATCGGCAAGGACGACTACGGCGTGACCCGCGAGCTCCTGGTCGATCACGTCACCCGGCTGGCCGCGTCCGTGGACGTGCCGCTCAACGTGGACGCCGAGCGCTGCTTCGCCGATGACCTCCCCGGGGTGGCCGAGACGGTGCGCATGCTGCACGCCGCCGGAGCAGCCGGCTGCTCGATCGAGGACTGGAACGGGGCGACGGGCGCCATCGATCCGCTGGAGGTGGCGGTGTCGCGAGTGGCGGCCGCGGCCGAAGCCGCGCACGCCGACCCGAACGATCCACTCGTCCTCACCGCCCGGTGCGAAGACCTCCTGCACGGCGGTACCGATCTCGACGCGGTCATCACCCGCCTGGTGGCGTACCGGGACGCCGGCGCCGACTGCCTCTACGCCCCGGGTCTCGGCACGCTGGAGCAGGTGCGGGCGGTGGCCGATGCGGTGGGGGCGCCGATCAACGTGCTGGGGGTGTTCCTCCGGGCAACCGTGGCCGAGATCGGCGCGGCCGGCGCGACCCGGATCTCCACCGGTAGCGCCCTCGCATCCGTGGCGTACGGCGCCGCGATGCGGGCCGCCCGGGAGCTGCTCGATGAGGGCACCACCGGGTTCCTGTCCGGCATGCTCCGCAACGAGGACAAGGCCGCCTTCCGCTGATCCACGCGGAAGGACCACCCCACAGGGTGGCCCTTCACACGTCTGCTGGTGAAGACCAATGCGAAGCATTGGTCAACGAACCCGAGGTCGCCCCGCGACCGAAGGGTTCGCGACTACTTGAGGATCTTGGTGACCCGGCCCGCGCCCACGGTCCGACCACCCTCACGGATCGCGAACCGCAAACCCTCATCCATCGCGATCGGATGGATCAACTCCACCGTCATGTCCGTATTGTCACCCGGCATGCACATCTCCGTGCCCTCCGGCAACTCGATCGTGCCCGTGATGTCCGTCGTCCGGAAGAAGAACTGCGGCCGATAGTTCGAAAAGAACGGCTTGTGCCGGCCACCCTCATCCTTGGTCAACACATACACCGTCGCCTCGAACGACGTATGCGGCGTGATCGAACCCGGCTTGCACAACACCTGCCCCCGCTCCACACCATCCTTGTCGATCCCACGGATCAACGCACCGATGTTGTCACCAGCCTGACCCTCGTCGAGCAACTTGCGGAACATCTCCACACCAGTACACGTCGTCTTCTGCGTGTCCCGAATACCCACGATCTCGATGTCGTCACCGACATGGATCACACCCTGCTCGACCTTGCCAGTCACCACCGTCCCACGACCCGTGATCGAGAACACATCCTCGATCGGCATCAAGAACGGCTTGTCCAACTCACGCTCCGGCTCCGGCACATACGAATCCACCGCATCCATCAACGCCATCACCTGATCACCCGCCGCCTCATCACCCTCCAACGCCTTCAACGCCGACACCGCAATCACCGGCGCATCGTCACCATCGAAGTCCTGGTCCGACAACAACTCCCGGACCTCCATCTCGACCAGCTCGAGCAACTCCTCATCATCGACCATGTCGACCTTGTTCAGCGCCACCACAATCGCCGGCACCCCCACCTGACGCGCCAACAACACATGCTCACGCGTCTGCGGCATCGGACCATCCGTCGCCGCCACCACCAAAATCGCCCCATCGACCTGCGCCGCACCAGTGATCATGTTCTTGATGTAATCGGCATGCCCCGGCATATCAACATGCGCATAATGCCGATTCGCCGTCTCATACTCGATATGCGCCACATTGATCGTGATCCCCCGCTCACGCTCCTCCGGCGCCTTGTCGATCATGTCGAACGTCGTCGCATTGTTCCCATCGACCCGCTCCGACAACACCCGCGAAATCGCCGCCGTCAACGTCGTCTTCCCATGATCGATATGACCCATCGTCCCAATATTCACATGGGGCTTGGACCGATCGAACTTCTCCTTGGCCATGACGGCGCCTCTTTCTTCTGCTCTTCTTGTTCCGAATGTGATTGGTACTGACGACTGAGAACTGATGTGTCCGGAGACCGCCGCTCCCGAAAGGGAGCGCCGGATTCATTCCCCGCGGATGCGCTTGATGATCTCTTCCTGCACGTTGACCGGGCACTGCTGATACGAGTCGAACTGCATCGTGTACTGGGCCCGGCCCTGGGTCTTGGAGCGGAGGTCCCCGACGTAGCCGAACATCTCCGAGAGCGGGACGGTGGCGTCGATGACCTGAGCGCCGCCCCGCTGGTTCATGCCCCCGACCTGACCACGGCGGGAGTTGAGGTCGCCGATGACATCGCCCATGTAGTCCTCGGGGGTGACGACCTCGACCTTCATGATCGGCTCGAGGATCACCGGCTTGGCCTTACGGGCAGCCTCCTTGAACACCATGGTGCCGGCGATCTTGAACGCCATCTCCGACGAGTCCACGTCGTGGTACTTGCCGTCGGTGAGGGTGGCGCGGATGTCGACGGTGGGGTAACCAGCGAGGACGCCGGCGTCGAGGCTGGCCTGGATGCCGGCATCGACCGACGGGATGTACTCCTTGGGGATCCGACCGCCGCTGATCTTGTCGACGAACTCGTAGCCGCCACCGGGGCCGGTGGGCTCGAGGGTGATCTGCACCTCGGCGTACTGACCCGAGCCGCCGGTCTGCTTCTTGTGGGTGTAGGTGACCTTCTCGACCGTCTGGGTGATGGTCTCGCGGTAGGCGACCTGGGGCTTGCCGACACTGGCGTCGACCTTGAACTCTCGCAGCATGCGGTCGACGAGGACCTCGAGGTGCAGCTCGCCCATGCCGGCGATGATGACCTGACCGGTCTCTTCGTCGGTGCGGACCTGGAAGGTGGGGTCCTCCTCGGAAAGGGCCTGGAGGGCCTTGCCCATCTTTTCCTGGTCGACCTTGGTCTTGGGTTCGACCGCGACGTGGATCACCGGCGCGGGGAATTCGAGCGACTCGAGCACGATGGGGTGGTTGGGGTCGCAGAGGGTGTCACCGGTCTTGGTGTTCTTCATGCCGATGCCGGCCACGATCTCGCCCGAGAAGATCCGCTCGCGGTCCTCGCGGGCGTTGGCGTGCATCTGCAGGAGCCGGCCGAGTCGTTCCTTGTTGCCGGAACGGACGTTGAGGACCTGGTCGCCCTTCTCGAGCGTGCCGGAGTACACCCGCAGGAACGTCAGCTTGCCCACATGGGGGTCGGTCATGATCTTGAACGCGAGCGCCGAGAACGGAGCTTCGTCGGTGAGCTCACGAGTGAGCTTCTCGTCCTCCTTGACCGTCATGCCGCGTACCGGAGGGAGGTCGGCCGGACTGGGGAGGTACTTCACCACCGCGTCGAGCAGGGGCTGGACACCCTTGTTCTTGAACGCCGAGCCGAGCAGCACCGGCACGATCTCGTTGGCGATGGTGGCCTTGCGGATGCCGGCCTCGAGCTCCTCGACGCTGATCTCCTCGTCGTCGAGGAACTTCATCATCAGGTCCTCGTCGGCGGAGGCGACCGTTTCGACGAGCTCGGCCCGCCACTCGGCGGCTTTGTCCTTGAGATCGTCGGGGATCTCCTCCTCGTCCCAGCTGGCGCCGAGATCCTCACCTCGCCAGACGAGGGCCTTCATGTTGATGAGGTCGACGACACCGGCGAAGTCGCCTTCGTAGCCGATGGGCAGCTGCAGGACGGCGGTATTGGCCCGGAGCCGCTCCTTGATGGAGTCGAGGGCGTCGTAGAAGTTGGCGCCCAGACGGTCCATCTTGTTGACGAAGCACATGCGGGGAACGCCGTACTTGTTGGCCTGGCCCCACACCGTCTCGGTCTGCGGCTCGACACCGGCGACGCCGTCGAACACCGCGACGGCACCGTCGAGCACGCGCAGCGAACGCTCGACCTCGACGGTGAAGTCGACGTGGCCGGGGGTGTCGATGATGTTGATGGTGTGGTCCTTCCACATGGCAGTGGTGGCCGCGGATGTGATGGTGATCCCCCGCTCCTGCTCCTGCTCCATCCAGTCCATCGTGGCCCCGCCCTCGTGGACCTCACCGATCTTGTAGTTGCGGCCGGTGTAGTAGAGGATGCGCTCGGTCGTGGTGGTCTTGCCGGCGTCGATGTGCGCCATGATCCCGATGTTGCGGAACTTGGCGATGGGGTTGCTGCGCTTGTCAGACATTGGTGGGGGCTCTCAGATGAAGACGACCGGGCCGTGTCCTCGGTGGCGAGGGCGACCCGGTCGTTCCGGGCCACGGCCCGTAGTGATGAATACGGGCAGGACTACCAGCGGTAGTGAGCGAAGGCCTTGTTGGACTCGGCCATCTTGTGCATGTCCTCGCGCCGCTTGACCGAGGCACCGAGCCCGTTGGAGGCATCGAGGATCTCGTTGGCCAGCCGCTCCGCCATCGAACGCTCACGGCGGGCGCGGGCGAAGGTGACGATCCAACGGATGGCGAGCGTGTTGGCCCGCCGAGGACGGACCTCGACCGGCACCTGGTAGGTGGCGCCACCGACGCGACGGCTCTTGACCTCGAGCTGGGGCTTGACGTTCTCGATGGCCCGCTTCAGCGTCGACAGCGGTTCCGCGCCCGTCTTGGTCTCGACGGTGGCCATGGCATCGTTCATGATCCGCTCGGCAGTGGAGCGCTTGCCGGCCTGCAGGATCTTGTTGGTCAACTGGGTGACGAGCGTCGAGTCGTAGACGGCGTCGGGCTTGATCTCGCGCCGCGGCGCGGGTCCCTTACGAGGCATCTCAGGCGTCCTTCTTGGCGCCGTAGCGGCTACGGGCCTGCTTGCGGTCACGGACGCCCGACGTGTCGAGCGTGCCGCGAATGATCTTGTAGCGGACGCCGGGGACGTCCTTCACACGGCCACCACGCACGAGCACGATGGAGTGCTCCTGCAGGTTGTGGCCCTCGCCCGGGATGTAGGCGGTGACCTCGATGCCCGACGTGAGCCGGACACGGGCGACCTTCCGCAGCGCGGAGTTGGGCTTCTTCGGGGTGACGGTGAACACACGCGTGCAGACACCCCGGCGCTGGGGGGCACCCCGCAGGGCCGGCGTCTTCGCCTTGGTCATCTTGGACTGCCGACCCTTGCGGACCAGCTGCTGAATCGTGGGCACGTGTGTCCTCTTGCAGATGCGAATGGTTCGATACGATCGGCGTCACGAACAGCCCAGGGGCGCGCATGACCGACGGGCCATGCTATGGCTGCTGCCTGGGGGGACACAACCCGAGACGGCGCGCTCGGGGTCGGTTCCTCGCGGTGCAGGCGACGAGGTGCCACCATGCGAGGCATGGCTGACACCGCAACCACCCTCGACGTCACCGGCGGGGTGGCCACCATCACGCTCGACCGGACCGAGACCCGGAACGCGCTGTCCACCGAGTTGGTCGACAGCCTGGGCGACCATCTGACCGCGGCCCGCGCCGCCGACGATGTCCGCGCCATCGTGCTCACCAACGCCGGTCCCGTGTTCTGCGCTGGTGCCGACCTCAAGTCGACGGGGCCATCGACGCCGCGGTACGGCCTCGTCGACATCTTCGGACTCATCACCCGTTCCCCGAAGCCGGTGATCGGGCGGATCGCCGGTCACTGCATGGGCGGCGGGGTCGGGCTGGCCGCGTCCTGCGACATCTCGGTGATCGCCGACGATGCCCGGGTCGGATTCACCGAGGTCCGCATCGGCGTCGCCCCGGCCATCATCTCGGTGGTGTGCCTCCCCAAGATGGGCCGGGCCGACGCCTCCGAATTGTTCCTGTCGGGAGAGCGGATCACCGCGGCGCGCGCCGTCGAGGTCGGCTTGTTGAACCGGACCGTGGCGCCGGACGCGCTCGACGCCGCGGTGGACGAGATCGTCACCAAGGTGGTGGCCGGTGGTCCGACGGCGCTGGCCGCGGCGAAGCGGCTCGTGCGGGAGGTGCCGGGGCAGGACCCCGACGAGGCCTTCGCCTGGACCGCCGAGCTGTCGGCCGAATTGTTCGCCTCCGACGAGGCCGCCGCCGGCATCCAGGCGTGGCGGGACAAGACCTCCGCCCCCTGGATCCCCTGACCGTCACCGAAAACTGCGTCACCCCGTCAACGACGTGGTGACGGGGTGACGACAGATTCGGTGGTGGAGGCGAGGGCCTACCCGGTGGGAAGGTCGACGACGTCGGCGCTGGTCTGCGAGGCGAACTCGCTGGCCAGCATGGCCGCGGCGTCACCCTCCTCGGCATCGGAGGACCAGCCCTCCATCTGGCGGTACTCGGGAGCGTTGGTGTCGACGTCGCGGTAGTCGCCGTGGCCGGTACCGGCCGGGATCAGCTTGCCGATGATGATGTTCTCCTTGAGTCCGACCAGACCGTCGGACTTGGACTCGATCGCCGCTTCGGTGAGCACCCGGGTCGTCTCCTGGAAGGAGGCCGCCGACAACCACGAATCGGTGGACAGCGACGCCTTGGTGATACCCATGATCTCGTCGTGGGCCTCGGCAGGGGTCTTGTCCTCGAGGATGAGCTGCTTGTTGACCTCGGTGTACTTGCGACGGTCGATCCGCTCCCCGGGGAGGAACGGCGAGTCGCCGGATTCGTTGATGTGGACCCGACGGGTCATCTGGCGGACGATGAGCTCGATGTGCTTGTCGTGGATCGACACGCCCTGATCGCGGTACACCTTCTGGATCTCGTCGACCAGGTAGGTCTGCGTGTGGCGCAGACCCTTGATCTCGAGCAGCTCCTTGGGATCGCGGGGGCCTTCGACGATGGCGTCACCGGCCCGGATCTCCTGGCCTTCGGTGACCTCGATGCGGGCGCCGACGGGGATGGGGAAGCTGGCTTCCTCGCCGTCGTCGGTGACCACGAGGACCGTCTTGCCCCGGCCCTCGTCCTCGAGGATGCGCACCACGCCGGAGACGGTGGACATGGTGGCCTTGCCCTTGGGCGACCGAGCCTCGAACAGCTCGACCACGCGGGGCAGACCGCCGGCGATGTCGCCGCCGCTGCCGGCCACACCACCGGTGTGGAAGGTTCGCATGGTCAGCTGCGTACCGGGCTCACCGATGGACTGGGCGGCGATGACGCCGACCGCCTCGCCGCGCTCGATGGCGCGACCGGTGGCCAGCGACATGCCGTAGGCCAGGCCGGAGATGCCCTGCTCGGAATCGTCGGTCAGCGGGGAGAGCACGCGGACCCGCGTGACCTCCTCGTCGGCGATCATCCGCACCATCATCTCCATGGTGACCATGACGCCACGCTCGAAGGTGGTGGCTTCCTCGGTTTCGGTGGCCGACAGGGCCACGTCTTCGGCAAGCACCCGGCCGAGCAGCTTGGTCTCCATGTAGAACCGACGGTTCGGCAGATCGGGACGCA
>CAVSRP010000034.1:0-20962 GCA_963730345.1 uncultured Acidimicrobiaceae bacterium | reverse complement strand
GAGTGCGGGCGCGCCCTGCGCCTGGTCTGTGTCGAGCGGTCCGCGGCCCAGCGCACCCTGCACCCCACCGAGGATTCGTTGGGGAACGAATCGTCGACGAATCGTTCCCCACGCATCGATTCGGCGGCTTCCCTCCCGCCCGCAGCCGACGTGATCATCGCCAACGAGTTGCTCGACAACCTGCCGTTCGGTCTGCTCGAACGCACGCCGCAGGGGTGGATGGAGGTGCACGTGGGCGCCGACGGTGCGACCCGGCCCGACACCGGGGGTCCCCGCGTGCCGGTGGCCACGGCTGCAGCGGCGTGGATCGCTGATGCTCGCCGCCGCCTCAACCCCGGCGGCCGCCTGGTCTGTTTCGACTACGCCGACACGACGACGGCCCTCGCCGCTCGGCCCTGGATCGATTGGGTGCGCGCCTTCAGCGACCAGGAGCAGGTCGAGGACCCGTTCATGCTCCCGGGTCGTCGCGACGTGACCGTCGTGGTCCCGCACGACCAGTTGCCCGAGCCCGCCCACCGGTCGACCCAGGCGGCGTGGCTCGCCACCCACGGCATCGCCGAACTCGTGGCCGAAGGCCGGCGGCACTGGGAGGCCGCCGCCGCCCGACCCGACCTGGCCGCCATTCGGATGCGCAGCCGAGTCACCGAGGCCGACGCGCTGGTCGACCCAGCCGGCCTGGGGGCCTTCTGGGTCGGCGAGTGGTGCGCCTGAGCGGTCGTGGTGTCGCTCGGCCGACCGGGTGCCCGCCCCCTCGCGGAGGCTGGCACCCGGGCGCCCGCCGAGCTCGAACCGGCGTCGCGCCCGGGCGACGCCGATTCGACGGATTCAGGCGATACGGCGAGCCAGCGTGCGCTGGGACGAGCCTTCGGCGAACAGATCGCCGGCGTCGTCGAGCATCTTGCCGTAGTCCGTGTCCTTGGTGATCGCCTCGGCAGCCCGATCGACTGCGGCGGCGCTGTCGTAGAGCGCCAGCCAACGCATCTCGCCGAACGCGCTGTACTCCGAAGTGCAGAACAACACCGACGAGTGGGTCAGCTTGGAGTGCAGGTCGGCGATGGACACGCCGAACTCGGCGGCCTTGGCCAGCTTCCCCTCGGCCGGTACGGCCACGGTTCCCTCGGCGTAGGCGCCCACGTCGGGTCGGACGTAGTCGCCGCCCGCGGTGTGGACCATGCGGAGCAGGGAGTCCTCACCGGGCGTGTTCACCCAGTCCTGGGCCTTGGACTGCAGGCTGAGGAACGCCGTGTCCCCGGCGAGCTCGTCCATCGACGCCTCCAGCGTGGTGAGGTTCTCGACCAGTGCGCTCCACGCGAACGTCCCGAGCGGACCGCCGAAGAGCCCTTGCCAGAGCGAAGCGTTCAGGCTGGTGCGCTTGTTCACGGCCTCGGTGATCTCCAGCGCCCACGGTGCGACGTCCTGCGCGGGTCCCTGGAAGGTGACCACTCTCTGAAAGATGATCATTGCTGTCCCCCCTTTTTGAGCCGGGTCGATCCCCGCTCGGCCCCAACATCCCTCGGCCCACAGGTGGTGTCATCCGGACGTAACGCCCGGAACGGACCGAACCGAGCACTGCGGTGCGTGACGTTCGTCGCTCCGATCCGTAGCGACGACCCAGAGCGAGACCCCGAACGCCGTCAGTGGGTGCCGGGGCGGCCCAGGCGGGGTGCTCAGCTGTCGAGCCCGCTCATCTTCCGGAATTCGGCGGTGGTGTTGGTGTGCGGGAACGCTTCGTCGGGCACGGGAAGGCCGAGCGCGTCACAGATCGGCTCCCAGCCGTCACCCGTCTTCCAGACCAGCAGGCGATCGGGCGGTGCCGAGGCCCGCACATCGGCGTTCCATGCCTCGCACGCGGCCATCGCCGCGTCTCGATCGAGGAAGTCAGGGGTGAACCGCTCGGTCAGCATGGCGTTCGCCATGTCGGTCCACGGCCCCTCTCGCGGATCGCCCGGCGGGACCGGTTGCTTGAAGCCCTCGAAGATGGTGTTGTTCGCCGATCGGAACCACTCGTCGGCCGGTCGCTCGGAATGCAAGATCAGCGCGTCCGGATTCCGGTCGGCGAGTTCTTTCCAGCACGCGGCCGCCGGCCAGTCGACGGCCGCCACGTAGCCCTCCAGCAATCCGTCCCAGTCGACGGGGTCTCCCACCATGCCGGCGCGCCACTGTGCCGGATGGTCGGGGTGCGCGAAGCACTCGATCATGTGGTAGCAGGGCGCGTCGAGCAGGATCTCGAGGGCGGTCTTCAGGGACATGGTTCCGGTGCGGCCGAGGCCGCTACCGACGACGCGCAGGCTCATGGGCGCCGAGTCTGGCAGGCCTGACCGCGGTGCGGCCGCACCGCGGTCAGATCGTCTGCTTCCACTGGTTGAAGTAGGTGATCTCGCGGGCCGGCCGCCGCGGCGCGGGCGTGAAGCCGGTGCCGGTGTAGTAGCCCACCGGCAACAGCGCGACCTGTGTCACCGAGTCGGGGATGCCGAGCAGTTCGCCGACCTCGCGCTCGTGGGCGAGGTGGAACGTCGTCCACGCCGATCCCAGGCCGCGGGAGCGGGCCGCCAACTGGAAGCTCCACACGCCGGGAGCCACCGAGCCGTGGTAGCCGGCCGCGTCGATGTTGGCCGCACCCTCGGGGAGGCGGTCGAGGCGCATGGCGATCACCATGGCCGGTACGTCGGCGATGTGGTCGACCAGGTACTCGGCCGAGTCGACGACCCGAGCCTGCCGGTCGTCGACCCCGCCCGCCCGGTTGGCTTCCAGGTACGGGCGACCGACCTGCTGGTAGTACGGCGCGATGGCGGTCTTCAGCGCCGGGTCGTCGACGACGAGCCAGCGATTGCGTTCGAGGTTCCCGCCCATCGGGGCGTGGCTGGCGATGTCGATGCACTCGAGCAGCAGCTCCCGCGGCACGGGGCGGGTGAGGTCGAGGCGCTTGCGCACCTGCTTGGTGGTGGTCAGCAGTCGGTCGGTCATGTCGAGGTCGAACTCGGTCATGGACCCTGTCTAGACGACCGCCGCGGGCGCGAGCCCGGCCACGCCTGACCTAGTGTCCGAATCGAGCCCGCCGATTCGGCGGCCAATTCGAACCGACGACGCGTCCGCAGGGGGACACTGCCCATGTCCACGAACGAATCCGGTGCTGCCATCGAGGCCCTCGGGGCCGAGACCCGTACCTTCCCGCCGCCCCCCGAGTTCGCGGCCCAGGCCCTCACCAACGATCGCTCGCTGTACGAGGAGGCCGCCGCCGA
This sequence comes from uncultured Acidimicrobiaceae bacterium, assembly GCA_963730345.1. Taxonomy (GTDB): domain Bacteria; phylum Actinomycetota; class Acidimicrobiia; order Acidimicrobiales; family Salinilacustritrichaceae; genus Salinilacustrithrix. The sequence goes on along the minus strand of CAVSRP010000034.1, from coordinate 17,723 downwards.
TCCGTTGGCGTTCTGGGAACGTCAGGCCCGGGAGCTGGTGACCTGGCGGTCGGAGTGGGACACCGTGCTCGACTGGCAGCTGCCGTACGCCAAGTGGTTCGTGGGCGGCACGCTCAACATCTCCGAGAACTGCCTCGACCGCCACATCGCGGCCGGCAACGGCGACAAGGTGGCCTACCACTGGGAAGGCGAGCCGGGCGACACCCGCACCTACACCTATGCCGAACTGCTCTCCGAGGTGGGCAAATTCGCCAACGTGTTGAAGGGCATGGGGGTGGTCAAGGGTGATCGGGTCTGCCTGTACATGCCGATGATCCCGGAGTTGCCGATCGCCATGCTGGCCTGTGCCCGCATCGGCGCACCGCATTCCGTGGTGTTCGGCGGGTTCTCGTCCAACGCCCTCGCCGACCGCATCATCGACGCCGAGGCCAAGGTGCTCATCACCGCCGACGGCGGGTACCGGCGGGGGCAGCCGGCCACGCTGAAGCCGGCTGCAGATGTGGCCGTCGCCGACACGTCGAGCATCGAGAAGGTGATCGTCGTGAACCGCTGCGACACCGATCCCGCCATGGTCGAGGGCCGCGACGTGTGGTGGCACGACGTGATGGCCGATGCCAGCGACGACTGCCCGGCCGAGGCGATGGACTCCGAGGACCTGCTGTACCTGCTGTACACGTCGGGGACCACCGGCAAGCCCAAGGGGATCATGCACACCACGGGCGGCTACCTGACGCAGGTGGCGTTCACCCACAAGTACGTCTTCGACATCCACCCCGACACCGACGTCTACTGGTGCGCGGCCGACATCGGCTGGGTCACCGGCCACAGCTACATCGTTTACGGCCCGCTGACCAACGGCGTCACCAGCGTCATGTACGAAGGTGTCCCCAACCATCCCGGCAACGACCGGCTCTGGGACATCATCGAGCGGTACGGGGTCACGAAGTTCTACACCGCACCCACCGCCATCCGGACCTTCATGAAGTGGGGTCGCCAGGAACCCGACGGTCACGATCTGTCCAGCCTGAAGGAGCTCGGCACGGTCGGCGAACCCATCAACCCCGAGGCGTGGATCTGGTACCACGAGGTGATCGGCCACGAGCGCTGCCCGATCGTCGACACCTGGTGGCAGACCGAGACGGGCGGCATCATGATCAGCCCCCTCCCCGGCGTCACCACCACCCGTCCCGGCACGGCCACCCACCCGCTTCCCGGCATCTCGGCCGAACTGGTCGACGACGAGGGCAATCCGGTGCCCGAGGGCGGCGGGTACCTCACCATCACCGAGCCGTGGCCGTCGATGCTGCGCGGCATCTGGGGCGACGACGAGCGCTACCGCGACACCTACTGGTCCCGCTTCGAGGGCCGGTACTTCGCCGGCGACGGCGCCAAGATCGACCCCGATGGCTACCTCTGGGTCCTGGGTCGGGTGGACGACGTCATGAACGTGTCCGGCCACCGGTTGTCCACCACCGAGATCGAGTCTGCGCTGGTGAGCCACCCCGCAGTCGCCGAGGCCGCCGTCGTCGGAGCCACCGACCCCACCACCGGTCAGATCCCCATCGCCTACGTCATCCTGCGGGGCAACGTCGACGAGTCCGAGGATCTCGGTGAGATCCTCCGCCAACACGTGGCGGCGGAGATCGGCCCGATCGCCAAGCCCCGCACCGTCATCCTCGTGCCCGAGCTGCCCAAGACCCGGTCGGGCAAGATCATGCGCCGCCTGCTCCGCGACGTGGCCGAGGGTCGGGATCTCGGTGACACCACCACCCTGGCCGACGCCGGCGTCGTCGACGAGATCAGCCGCCGCGCCAGCAGCAGCGACGAGACCTGACCAGACCCGTCGTCGCCGCGAGCGTGCCCTAGCCTCGCAGACCATGTCCGGTCTGCCCCGCGCCCTCGGTCTCGTCGCGCTGGGCGTCGTCGTCCTGGGAACCCCCGCCTGCAGCCGCGGCGGTTCCGACCGCGCCACGTCCCCACCCTCGTCGTCCGACTCCGGATCGACCGGCACGACCGTGGCCGGGGACCCGGCCGACACCACGGCGACCGATGCAGCCGCGGAGGCGCCACCGTCCGACCAGGTGGGGGAGGACGATGGCCTGGACGATTCGTTGGTCTTCGTCGCCGACCTCGACGGCGCCGGCCCCGTGCCCGGCCCCGGCGACCCCGATGCCGTCGCCCGCGTCGAGATCGTGTCCGATCCCAGTGGTGCGCTGTGCTTCGACGTCTCCGCCACCGGCCTGGGTTCCGAGGCGACCGTCGCCGACGTCCATCGGGGCCGGGAAGGCGAGATCGGCGACGCCGTGGTCTCCGCCGGCGCGCCGACGTCGTCGGTCGACGGAACCGACACCTGGACCCACGCCTGCGCCACCGCCGACGCCGAAGTGGTGGACGAGTTGAACACCGATCCCGGGGCCTTCTACGCCGACATCCACACCGTCGACTTCGAGGCCGGCGCGATCCGGGCCCAACTCCGGCCGGCCACCATCTTCGACCTGCGACTCTCGTGAGGAGCGCGACGGACCGATGACCTGGCACGACCCCGACAACTGGTGTTGGCGCGACGGTCCCGTCGAGCAGGGCGCCGCGGTGGTCTTCGACATGGACGGCGTCCTCTCCGACGCCAGCAGCCGCCAGCACTACCTCGAGTGGCCCCGTCGCGACTGGGAGTCCTTCTTCGAGGAATGCGGCGACGACGATCTCATCGACGAGGTGGCCAGGTTGCTGGAGTGCCTCGATCCGGCGATGCGCATCGTGTTGCTGACCGCTCGCCCGATCAGGGTCCAACGCCAGACCCTGGGCTGGTTGGCCCGGTACGGACTGCGATGGGACTTGCTGATCATGCGCGACTGGGGCGACTACATGGCCGCGCCCCACTTCAAGCGGCTCACCGTGGAGGAGCTGCGTCGCTACGGATTCGACCTGCGGCTCGCCTTCGAGGACGATCAGCGCAACGTGGACATGTTCCACAGCGAGGGCGTGCCCTGCGTCTACATCCACTCCGGCTATCACTCGTGACCCCGACGGGGCCGCGTGCCCCGGGTCGCACTCAGCGGCGCACCAGCACCGCCAGCGCGGCCGCTCCCGCGCCGATCACCGCCATGCGGGGCCAGGTGGCGTCCGGGGCCACCCCGATCCAGCGGGCGGATGCGAACGAGAGCGCGGCCGTGCCGACGACGAGCCACGGCCACGCCGGGAGCCAACCGCCGGATCCACGCCGCCGCAGGGCGTCGACCACGGACAGCGCGGCCGGCGCGGCCAGGCACAACATCCCGCCGTCGAACGAGTACCCGTGGGTGCGGGCGCCGAGCAGCACCGTCCACGACAGGGCCAAGCCGAGGCCGTAGCCGACGCCAGGGGCCACCGCCGCTCCGCACAGCGCCAGACCGAGCACCACGCCGATCACGATCGCCACGGGTGAGTTCTCGGGGACCGCCAACCACACCCCGCCCGCGGCGGCGAGCAGGGTCAGCACGGCAACCTGCGGTGGCCGCGTCGTCCGTTCGTATCCGGCACCGGCGAGGAGACCGACGACGAGGGCGGCGGCCACCCGGACCACGTCGGGGGACGGTTCCGGCCACCGGAGCCAGCCGATGGCGAACAGACCGAGCGCCGGGCCGAGCCATCCGGCGATCCAGCGCGGCCGACCACGGAGCAGGGCGACCAACGCGATCGACAACGCCGCGGCGCTGGCGCCGATCACCAGGAGCCGAAGGTTCCCCTGCGTCAGGTACGTGTCGGTCATCGCGCCAGGGCCGGTCGTCTGCTCACCATTCCGCCTGTCCCGAGCGTCCTACCGGCCGGAATCCGTCGAACCCAGCGCGGCCCGGGCCGCGGCGACGAACGATTCCTCGTCGAGGGGCTTGCCGAGCACCGCCACACACCCTCGGTCCAGCATCCGTCGTACCCGCAGGGGGCTGGCCGCAGCGGTGGCCATCACGATCGGGATGGCGGAGAGCTCGGGATCGGACTTCATCACCTCGACCAGTTCGTCACCGCTCATGTTGGGCATCATCGCGTCGGTGATGACCAGATCGGGGTGATGGGCCCGCACGATGGCGAGGGCCTCGACGCCGTCCTCGGCCAGGAGCACGCGGTAGCCCTGGTCGGTGAGCCAGAACTCGACCAAGCCATGCAGCGGTCGTTCGTCCTCGACGTACAAGACGGTCGGCGGGGTCGCGTCGGGGGGAGGGGGCACCACCCCAAGCATGCCGGAATCACACCCGTCCGGACGGCGCACGACGTTCGAGTCGAGCGGGAACCGCCGCTTCCTCGGATACGTTTTCTTGTTGTGGGACCTTCCATCCGGAGGTCCGATCAGTCCCGGCGGTCCGCCGGGGTAATACGAATCGAAGGAACATGCGAAACACAGCCAAGACCGCGGTCCTGCTCGCCGGGCTCGGCGGGCTCCTCGTCCTCATCGGTGGGGGAGTCGCTGGTGGGAGCGGGGCGCTCATCGGCCTCGTCATCGGCCTCGTCTTCGTGGGCGGTTCCTACTGGTTCTCCGACAAGGTCGCGATCAAGGCGGCCCGGGCCGTCCCGGCACCGGAGAGCCAGTACCCGCAGTACTACGCCACCGTCCGCGAGCTGACCCAGCTGGCCGGGATGCCGATGCCGGCGCTCTACGTCGCGCCGGCGGCTCAGCCCAACGCCTTCGCCACCGGCCGCAGCCCCGACCACGCTGCTGTCGCGGTCACCCAGGGGCTGATCGACAACCTGACCTGGGACGAGATCCGTGGCGTGCTCGCCCACGAGATCTCCCACGTCGGTAACCGCGACATCCTCATCGGGTCCGTTGCCGCCGCCATCGCCATGGGCATCACCTTCATCGCCCGGATGGCGATGTGGGGAGCCATGTTCGGCGGCGGTCGGAGCGACCGACAGGGGAACAACCCGATCGGGCTGCTCGCCACCGCCCTGCTCGCCCCCATCGCCGCCGCCCTGTTGCAGATGGCGCTGAGCCGCAGCCGCGAGTTCGAAGCCGACCGCAGCGGCGCTCACCTGATCGGGACCGGCGAACCGCTCGCCCGCGCCCTCGAGAAGCTCGAGATGGCGTCGCAGCGGGTGCCGATGGATGTCAACCCGGCCCAGGCCACGGCCTACATCGTCAACCCCCTCACCGGGCGCAAGGCCCAGTTCGCCAACCTGTTCCGCACCCATCCCCCCACCGCCGACCGGGTGGCGAGGCTGCGGTCGGGCGACTGGGTCTGAGCCCCGAATCACTGACCCAGCGGGCCGCGCCTCCTCGCCAGTGAGGGCAGGGAAGCCCACCATCCGTGGCGAAGCCCCGACGGATGGAATCGAAGGATGGACGACGCCTCCTGAGCGCCTCCGTGCTCGTCGGCACGGTGGCGGTTCTGCTCCTCGCGTCCATCACCGTGGCCGGCCCCCTCGAGGCCCAAGTGCTCCCCCCCGGACCCGACACCACGCTCCTGCCCGACGACACCACCACCACGACCCCGCCGCCCACCACGGCCGGGACGCCCACGACGACCACCACGGCACCGTCCACCTCGTCCACCACGGCGACCACGGCGCCCCCACCGGAGGACTCGTCGACCACATCGGCGCCTCCGGCGGATCCGGCCGCCCCCGGCCCTGGCGACGGCGACGGCGGTTCCACCGGCGTGGCGCGGGGGAGCGTGCCCCCCGAGGCCCAGCGGATCATGGACTGGGTCGTCCGCACGCCGCCCAACAGCTCACAGGCGCTCTTCGACGCCGTCGGGGCCCTGGTCGACCTCGGCCTCTCCCGCGACGAAGCCATCCGGATCGGCTTCGGGCGCTTCCCCGTGGCCGGCGTCACCCACTTCTCGGACGACTGGCTCTATCCCCGCTACGGACCGGCCCCGGGCCAGTTCCGTTTCCATCACGGGACCGATGTCTTCGCGGCCTACGGGACCCCGCTGCGGGCCGTGGTCGATGGCACGGTGACCACGTCGCACAACGGTCTCGGCGGGCTCACCGTGAAGGTGCACGACCCCGACGGCACCTATTACTACTACGCCCACCTGTCGGCGCTGGTCGACGGCTTCACCAACGGGATGCCGGTGAAGACCGGTGACATCATCGGTTACGTGGGCGACTCGGGCAACGCCAAGGGCGGCGCCCCGCACGTGCACTTCGCCGTCTACGCCCACGGTGGCGACCCGGTCGATCCCAAGCCGATCCTCGACACCTTCCTGGCCGACGCCCTGGCGCAGTTGCCCACCATCGTCGAGCAGGTACGGGCCAGCCAGGCCGCCACCACCACGACCGCCACCGCCCCCCGCCACCGGCCCCTCTTCGACGACACCTTGCTGTCGTCCCCGCGGGGGCCCGGCTCCGACGTCCCCACCGAGATCCTCTACCAGGCCACGGTCAACCCGAGCGGGCCGGCACGTCGATGGCCGAGACCGAGGCGGCGCAGTTGGCGGCCAGCATCGACTGGGAAGCTCGCCGGGCCGGCAAGGACGTGGCGAGCGACCTGCTCCTGCGTACCGAGTCCGTGTTGCGGATTGTCCTCGTGGGCGTCCGCACCGGCGACTGATCGTCCCCCTGCGGCCAGCGAGCGGCGTGCGCGGGAGGAATGCGAAGCATTCGTCGACGAACCGAGGCCCCCCCTGCGGCCGAGGTTCGCCTAGTCGCGGAAGTTCTCGAACTGGAGCGGGATGTCGAAATCCTGCTCGCGGAGAGCACCGATGACCTCCTGGAGCGCGTCGCGCTTCTTGCCGGTGACCCGCAGCTGATCGCCCTGCGTCTGGGACTGGATGCCCTTGATCCCGAGTCCCTTGATGAACTTGTTCAACTCACGTGCCTTGTCGGACGAGATCCCGGCCGTCAGGCCGATGTGCTGGCGGGCCCGCCCTCCCGCAGCCTCCTCGACCTTGCCGACATCGAGCACCTTGAGGCTGACCTGGCGCTTGACCAACTTCTCCTCGAGGACCTGGCGCAGGGCGTTGAGTCGGTCCTCGCTCGCCGATTCGATGGTGATCGCTCCCTCGCCGGACAACTCGACCCGGCTGTTCGTGTCCTTGAAGTCGTAGCGCGTGGTCGCTTCGCGAGCGGCCTGGTCCACCGCGTTGCGCACTTCCTGCAGGTCGAACTGGGAGACGACATCGAAGCTCGGCATGATCGAGACCCTACCGAGCGCCACGCTGCGCCAACCCGGGCCGGAGTGGGTGGCCACGACGCTCGCTGCTAGATTCGCCGCCTCCTGGGTCGGTGCCCGAGTGGCCAAAGGGAACAGGCTGTAAACCTGTCGGTTTCTACCTACGTTGGTTCAAATCCAACCCGGCCCACGTTTTCTGGCCCTTGCGGGCCAGAAACTGACCAATGCTCCGCATTGGTCCGCGCCTGGATGCTGAAACTGGACGCGCCTCCGTACCGCGGGCGTCGGGAGCGCCAGCGAGCAGCCCGCACGGCTGCGGCGGAGCCGCAGACCCTGAGCACGGCTCAGAGCAGCTTCTGCATGATGACGACGTCGAGCCAGGTGCCGAACTTTCGGCCGACCTCGCGTTCGACTCCCACCAGCTCGAAGCCGACCGAACGGTGGAGCCGAATCGATGCGTCGTGGCCGCCGACGATGCGGGCCATCACCGAATGGAAGCCGCGCCCCTCCGCAACGTCGATGATCTCGGCGAGCAGGGCCCGGCCCACCCCCGCCCCCCGGTGATCGCGGTGCACGTAGATCGAGTCCTCCACCGTGGTCCGGTAGGCCGGCCGGTCCCGGTAGGGCGACAGGGAGGCGAATCCGGCGATCTCGCCGTCGATCTCGGCCACGATCACCTCGAGCGCTCCGGAACGAGCATCGAGCCACCGGGCCTGTTCCTCGACGGTGCGGGTCACCAGATCGAAGGTCACGGTCGAGCCGGTCACCTCGCCGTTGTAGATCGCCGCGGTCGCCGCCGCGTCGGCTGAGGTCGCTGCTCTGATCTCCACGTCACCATGCTGGCCCGCCCACTCGTCGCCTCGGCGCATGGTTCGGCGTTCGGAGTCTGCTTTGCGATGGTGATGCCGCTGCGTAGACTCACCCGCCGCACCGGAGCCAGCACATGGATCCACCGTGTGCGTGGTAGCTGCCCCGTTAGCTCAGTCGGTAGAGCACAGCCATGGTAAGGCTGGTGTCGTCGGTTCGATTCCGACACGGGGCTCGACATCGTCGTTCCGGCGTCGATGCCCCAGAGGGCGACGTAGCTCAGTTGGTTAGAGCACTCGGCTCATAATCGAGTTGTCGTCGGTTCGATTCCGACCGTCGCCACGGTGTCAGCGCATACCGTGCACCGCCCCGTTCCGCACGAACCCGAACAAGAGGTTGATCGCAATGGCCAAGGAGAAGTTCGATCGGTCCAAGCCCCATGTGAATATTGGGACGATGGGTCATATCGATCATGGGAAGACGACGTTGACGGCGGCGATTTCGCGGGTGTTGTCGGAGCGGGTCGATGGGAACAATGCGACGACGTTCGACATGATCGACAAGGCGCCGGAGGAGCGTGAGCGGGGGATCACGATCAATGTGGCGCATATCGAGTATGAGACGGCGAATCGGCATTATGCGCATGTTGATATGCCGGGGCATGCCGATTACATCAAGAACATGATCACTGGTGCGGCGCAGGTCGATGGGGCGATTTTGGTGGTGGCGGCGACGGATGGTCCGATGCCGCAGACGCGTGAGCATGTGTTGTTGGCGCGTCAGGTGGGGGTGCCGGCGATTGTGGTGGCGCTGAACAAGGTCGACATGGTCGATGATGAGGAGTTGCTCGAGCTGGTCGAGATGGAGGTCCGGGAGTTGTTGTCGGACCAGGACTTCGATGGTGACGATGCGCCGGTGATTGCGGTGTCGGCGTTGAAGGCGTTGGAGGGTGATGAGGCGGCGGGTGATCAGGTGATGGCGTTGATGGATGCGGTGGATTCGTATGTGCCGGAGCCGGAGCGTGAGTTGGACAAGCCGTTCTTGATGCCGATCGAGGATGTGTTCTCGATCACGGGTCGTGGGACGGTGGTGACTGGCAAGGTCGAGCAGGGTGTGATCCATGTCGGTGACGACATCGAGATCGTGGGTATTCGGGACACGCAGAAGACGACGTGTACTGGTGTGGAGATGTTCCGCAAGTTGCTCGACGAGGGTCAGGCTGGTGACAACATCGGTGCGTTGATCCGTGGGATCGACAAGGATGGTGTGGAGCGGGGGCAGGTGTTGTGCAAGCCGGGTTCGATCACGCCGCATACGTCGTTCGAGGCGACGGTGTATGTGTTGACCAAGGATGAGGGTGGCCGGCACAAGCCGTTCTTTTCGAACTATCGGCCGCAGTTCTTCTTCCGGACGACGGACATCACGGGCACGATCGAGTTGCCGGAGGGCACGGAGATGTGCATGCCGGGTGACAATACGGACATGACGGTGGAGTTGATCCATCCGATCGCGATGGATGAGGGTTTGCGGTTCGCGATCCGTGAGGGTGGTCGGACCGTGGGCGCGGGCCGGGTCACCAAGATCCTCAAATAGGAACGTCACCCGAGGGACGAAGGGGGAGCCTTCGTCGACGAACCCCGAAGGCCGCCCTGCGGCCGACGGGGTTCGCGGGGCCCCAGCGTGTGTCGGTACCATCGTCACGGACACGTCACGTAACGGGCTGGCGCGTCAGGGGGTCGGAATGCCTGCGATGACCGAGATGAACGAGTTGGTGGCTCGGGCTCAAGCAGGCGACAAGTTGGCCTTCGCCGAGCTGGTTCGCCGAACCCATGCCGACACGTACACCCTGGCCTATCGCCTCTGCGGAAACGAGGAGGACGCGCGAGACGTGGTGCAGGATGCCTACCTGCGGGCCTACAAGGGCTTGAAGCGGTTCCGGGGCGACGCGCAGTTCACCACCTGGATGTACCGCATCACCGCCAACTGCGCGAACACGCTCATGGGCAAGCGGAGCAAGCACCGCCACGACGAGCTGCCCGACACGCTCGAGGACGTGGACCACGAGCGGGACCCCGTCGCCCGGGCCGACGCCATGGCGTTGCGGGCCGATCTGGCCGAAGCGCTCGAGGAGCTCTCCCCGAAGCTGCGCGCCGTCGTCTTGCTGCGCGACGTGTACGAGCTGCCGCACGAGGACATCGCGGCCGAGCTCGGCATCAGCGAGACCGCGGCCAAGGTGCGCCTGCACCGGGCCCGGCTCCAGCTCAAGGAGCGGCTCTTCGGCCGCCGTGCCAGCGAGGTCGATCGTGCGAGCTGATCTGCTCGAGTGCGACGACGTCGCCGACCAGCTCAGCGCGTCCGTCGACGGCGGTGCGCTCCCGTCGGCCACCCGGCACCACGTCGAGACCTGTCTGCGATGCCAGGCCGACATCGTCCAGTACCGCCGGCTGCTCCGCACCCTGCGCAGCCTGCGGACCGAGGTGCTCGAACCCGCGCCCGGTCTGTTGCCCGAGATCCTGGCCCACCTCGAACAAGCCGGTGAGCGCCGCGCCGTCCGCGCCGTGCTCAACGGACGACGAGTGGCCTACATCGGCGGCATCGCGGCGGCGACCGCCGCCGGCGCCGCCGGCGCCATCGTCCTCGCCAGCCGGAACCGCAAGTTCAAGCTCGTCGGATGACGTGAACCGGTCGACTGCAGGGCGGCCTCGGGTTCACGTCGGCTGCATAGGACGGCGCCAGCGATACGGGATCTGGGGGAGCCGGTGCTAGCGTCTACGGTTCACCACCGCCGAGGGCAGTAGCTCAACTGGCAGAGCACCGGTCTCCAAAACCGGCGGTTGGGGGTTCGATTCCCTCCTGCCCTGCTCCCGAACGACGTACATACACCGGGGTCCTTCCTCATGGCCATGAACCGAGAACAGAAGCGCCTGCTCAAGAAGCAGGGTCAGCTCAACGAAGAGGGTGAACCCGTCCGCGGTCCGCGCACGGCGCCGGCCGCCGCCCGGAACGAGCGCACCGGGCCGACCCAGTTCGTGCGCGAGGTCCGCGGCGAGCTCCGGAAGGTGGCGTGGCCCTCGCGAGACGAGGTGGCCAACTATTCCGTCGTCGTGCTCGTCGCCATCGTCGTGCTCACCGCGATGATCGCCGGCCTCGACTACGTGCTCGGCCAAGCGGTGCTCAAGCTGTTCGAGCGATGAGCGACCCCACCCCCGACACAGAGGAGCCCGACGTGTCCAGCGTCGACACCACCGAAGAGACCACCGAGGACCCCGCTGCCAGCGCCCCGGTCAGCGTGAACGACGCCGACCCCACCGACGGGGTCGACACCGAGGCACCCGCCGAGCAGCCCGCCGCGGCCGAGCCCCGCCTCTCGTACGAGAAGCCCGCGCCCGAGGTGGTCGACGCCGAACACCTCGTCGAGCCCGAAGCGGAGCCGGTCGTCAGTCCCTACGACCGTCCCGGCAAGTGGTACGTCGTCCACACCCAGTCAGGCTACGAGAAGAAGGTCAAGTCCAACCTCGAGGCCCGTACCGCCTCCATGAACATGGAGGAGCGGATCTACGAGGTGGCCATCCCGCTCGAAGACGTCGCCGAGTTCAAGAACGGCAAGCGGGTCGTCGTCCAGAAGAAGATGTTCCCCGGCTACCTGCTCGTGCGGTGCCGGCTCGACGACGACTCCTGGTACGTGATCCGCAACACGCCGGGCGTCACCGGTTTCGTCGGGGCGGGGGCCAAGCCGTCGCCGCTGCGTCGCAAGGACGTCGAGAACTTCCTCGGCACCAAAGACGACGACCACGAGGTCGCCGCGGCCAAGATCAAGCCCCGCATGCAATACGAGGTGGGGGAGACCGTTCGGGTCAAGGACGGCCCCTTCGCCGACTTCTCCGGCGAGGTCATCGAGCTCAACGCCGAGCAGCTCAAGGTCAAGGTGCTGGTCAACATCTTCGGTCGGGAGACCCCGGTCGAGCTCGAGTTCAGCCAAGTCGCGAAGTTGTAAGAACTGGCTTCGCTGCGCTCAGCAAGTTCCCGTTGCACGGAGCCGACCGGACCCCGCCTGGGTGCTCCGCCTGGCGGCTCCGCACCATTCCACCCTTCCGACCGGTTGTCGTAGTTGGCGGCCGGCTTCGCACCCGGGCAGACTGTCAAGTCGCCCAGAACGCATCAGGAGTAGTAGCCCCATGGCCAAGAAGAAGGTCGCGGCAATCGTCAAGATCCAGATCCCGGCCGGGCAGGCCACGCCCGCCCCGCCCGTCGGTACCGCGCTCGGTCCGCACGGCGTCGCGATCATGGACTTCTGCAAGGCGTACAACGCCCAGACCGAGAGCCAGCGCGGGACCATCATCCCGGTCGAGATCACGATCTTCGAGGATCGTACGTTCTCGTTCATCACCAAGACCCCGCCCACGCCGGTGCTGCTCCGCCAGGCCGCCGGGGTGGAAAAGGGCGCCAACACCACTGGCACCCAGGAGGTGGGCACGATCAACGACGCCCAGCTCACCGAGATCGCCCAGACCAAGATGCCCGACCTCAACGCCTACGACATCGAGGCGGCCAAGCTCCAGGTCGCGGGCACCGCTCGCTCCATGGGCATCAAAATCATCTAGCTCAACTACCGACGAATGCGAAGCATTCGTCAACGAACCCCAGAGGCCGCCCGCGGCCGAAGGGTTCGCCCACTCGCCTCGGAGGACCTCGCCGAGGATGACGTCTCCGACCCACCGAGGGAGTCCCGAAAGGACAACACCATGGCAGCAGGAAAGCGCTACACCGACGCGTTGAAGCGCTACGACCGCGAGAGCCAGCACGCACCGGCCGAGGCCCTGGGTCTGTGCAAGTCGCTGGCCGCGGCGAAGTTCGACGAGACGATCGACTTCATCGCCCGCCTCGGCGTCGATCCCCGCAAGGCCGACCAGATCGTCCGCGGCACCGTCGCCCTGCCCTCGGGCACGGGCAAGGACGTGCGCGTCGCGGTGTTCGCCCAAGGCGAAGCGGCCACCGCAGCCCGCGAGGCGGGTGCCGACCACGTCGGCGCCGACGACCTCGCCGAGCAGGTCGAGGGCGGCATGCTCGACTTCGACGTCGCCATCGCCACGCCCGACATGATGCCCACCGTCGGCAAGCTCGGCCGCGTGCTCGGCCCGCGCGGGCTGATGCCGAACCCGAAGACCGGCACGGTGACCACCGACGTGGCCAAGGCCGTCGAGGAGTTCAAGGGCGGCAAGGTCGAGTACCGCACCGACCGCTACGGCAACGTGCACGTGCCCATCGGCAAGGCCAGCTTCGATGACTCGGCCATCGCCGCCAACTTCTGGGCCGTGGTCGACGAGCTGCAGCGCGCCCGTCCCGCCTCGGCCAAGGGCCGTTACTTCCGCCGGGTCGGTGTCAGCTCCACCATGGGCCCGGGCATCAACATCGACCCCAGCCGCCTCAAGCGCGACGAGGACTGAAACCGTCGGTCGCGGTGCGACCTCCGGTTTCCTGGAGTTGTTCGGCTGCGCCTCGCAACTCCGCTGATTGCGCCGGCGGATCACCAGGCCGCTAACATTTCCCATTCACAACTGAATGCTCGCCGTAGACATCCGGTGCGATCGCTGATCGCCCAAGGGACAATGCTCTCCCCGGAGCACCGTCCGCCTGACGAGGTGACACCTTCCGTGTCCGGCTCGATGCCGGCTCTGCATGCGTGCGAGCCCGAGAACGAGCCATTTCGACAGAACACGAAGGAGGTGTCCATGGAGAACCCGAGACCGGAAAAGGTCGCGGTGGTCGACGAGGTGCGTGAGCGGCTCGACGGCACGAGCGCGACGATTCTCGCCGAGTACCGCGGGCTGAACGTCTCCAAGTTGGCCGAGTTGCGCACTGCGCTGCGCAACGCCGGCGGTGACTTCAAGGTGTACAAGAACACGCTCGTGCGCTTCGCGGCCCGCGACCTGGGCCTCGAGATCGAGGACCTGCTCACTGGCCCGACCGCGCTCGCGTTCGTCACCGACAAGCCCGACGGGTCGCCCGGTGACGCCGTGGACGTGGCCAAGGTCCTCAAGGACTTCGGCAAGGACAACCCGGCACTCGTCCTCAAGGGCGGCGTCCTGGGTGACAAGTTGCTCTCCGCCGATGACACGAATGCGCTGGCCGAGGTCGAGCCGCGCGAGGTGCTGCTGTCCCGGTTCGCCGGCGGCCTCGCCGCCCCGATGCAGCGCTTCGCCGGCCTGCTGCAGGCACTGCCCCGCAACATGGCCTACGGCCTCAAGGCGCTCATCGACCAGGGCGGGGCCCCCGGGGCCCCCACCGATGCCCCAGCCGAGGCGGCCCCCGCCGAGGAGCCGGCAACCGACGAGACCACCGTCGACGAGACCACCGTCGACGAGACCACCCCCGAAACCGACACCCAAGATCCATCAACCAATTCGGATGCTGCTGCGGAACCGTCCCAGCCGAGCGCCAGCGAGGCCGGCAGCGACGAAGACGCTTCCAGCGAGAAAGAGAGCTGAATCATGGCCACCAAGGAAGAGATTCTCGACGCCATCGCCAACATGACCGTGCTGGAGCTCAGCGAGCTCCTCTCGGACTTCGAGGAGAAGTTCGGCGTCACCGCTGCGGCCCCTGTGGCCGTTGCCGCCCCCGGGGCGGCCGGTGGCGGTGCCGCGGCCGCCGAGGAGGAGGAGCAGGACGAGTTCGACGTCGTGCTCACCAGCGCCGGCGACAAGAAGATCGGCGTCATCAAGGAGGTGCGCGCTCTCACCAGCCTCGGTCTCAAGGAGGCCAAGGAGCTGGTGGACGGTGCTCCCTCCACCGTGCTCGAGAAGGCGTCGAAGGACGACGCCAACAAGGCCAAGGAGGCCATCGAGGCCGCCGGCGGCAGCGTCGAGCTCAAGTAGTACCCGTCACCAGACGGCAATCGGGCCGGGCGTCGTTCCTCAGCGGAGCGGCGCCCGGCGCCGTTTTCGGGCTCCGGTCGGGCGACGATCAGGCGATGAGGCCGAGCCGGGGGGAGTCGAGGCCGGGGAACACCGCGGTCACGTCGTCGACCCCCAACCGGCGCTCGAGGACCTCGGCGACCACGGTTCGCCAGTCGGTGGTCACCGGGATGTCACCGGCGACGAGCGCGTCGGGAGACAGGCCCGGCCATTCGCCGTAGCGTCCGCCCCGCACGCCACCTCCGAACGCCAGCAGCACCCCGCCCCGACCGTGGTCGGTCCCGCCGCTCCCGTTCTCCGCGACCCGGCGCCCGAATTCGCCGACGGCCACCACCGTCGTGCGGGACCAGACCGGGCCCAGGTCCTCGGCGAAGCCGGCGAGGGCGGTGGCGAGCGTCGTCACCAGGTCGGTCATCCGACCCCCGCTCGGATCGCCCATCGCGTTGTGGGTGTCCCAGCCGCCGATGTCGACCGTGGCGACGTCGACGCCCACGTCGGCTCGCAGGATGCGGGCGAGGTCGCCGAAGGTGGTCGCCATCCCGGTGGAGTCCGACCCGGCCGGCTGGGTGGTGGCCACCTGTTGCAGGACCGGGATGGCGGCGAGGGCGCCGCTGGTCGCGGCCGCCACCAGTGGGTGGGCCTCCATCGCACCAGCGCGGAGGGCGCGGCCCACGCTGGTGGCGTCCGCTCCCCCGAAGGTGGGCAGGGCCACGGCGTCGAGTCCGTCGACGGCGACGACGCTGGTCGCGCCGGCGAGGGCCGCGGGGACCCCCGATCCCATGGCGACGGCGTCGAACGGAGCCGACCCGTCGCCGGGATCGACTTGCGACAGCAGGCGGGTCATCCATCCCTCGGTGGCGGTGTCGTCGCCGCCCCGCTCGATGTGGGCCTGCTGGGCGAAGTGGCTCCGGCTGTCGAGCATCGACCCGCAGGCCGGCACGACCGCGAGGTCCCCGTCCTCCCACAGCCCGACCATCGGTGCCATGGCGGGATGGAACCCGAAGGTGTCGTCGAGGGGGATGGCCGCGTCGTCGCCCACCGCGATGGTCGGGCGGTTGTCGAAGTAGGCGGTGTCGGCGGCCGGTACGACGATGCTGCAGCCGTCGGGACCGCCGCGGAGGAAGACGAAGACAACCGTGTGCGCGGCCGGGGCGGTCCCCGCTCGCACCGCCCAGCGCGGGGCCGACGCCGGGCCGAGGGCGGTCACCAGCGAGCCGCCCAGCAATCGGCGGCGGGTGAAGGTCAACGCGGCGCTCATCACATCTCCTCGGTCATCGTTCGTGCACGACGCCGGCGGCGAGGGCCAGGCCGGCCACTTCGGCGGTCAGTCCCTGGTCGGATGGATCGGTGGGGGAGGCGCCGACCGCGGTCAGCATCACGTCGACCTCATCGTCGGTCGGGTCGCGGAGCCACAATCGGCGAGCGACGTTCCGGGCGACATCCGCGGCCGCGTTCGCGTCGCCGGCCAGGCTCACCAGCGAGACGTGCAGGGCGCCGGCCTGGGCCACCAGGTATGCCGCCAGCTCCCACCGGGCGAGGACCGAGTGGGTCGAGACCCAGGCGTCGGCCCGGTCCGGGTAACCGGTGGGGGCTGGAGCCCGCATCAGGGGCTGGCCGAGATCGCCGAGCTGTTCGTGGAGGGCGGTCGCCAGGCCGAGCGACGGCCGGTCGGTGAGATCGGTCGGAACCTGCGCGCCCATGCGGCGCAGCAGCGTCGCCAGCGATTCGAAGGGCCGTGGCGCCTTGAGTTGCGACGCAGCATCGAAGACGGCGGGATCGAGCAGGGTCCGAACCACGGCGTCGATCCGACCGCCGGAGCCGGTGTAGGCGGTCGCGGCCGCGTCGACGACCGCGTCGGCGGGCTGGTCGGCCACCAGCCGGCGGGCCAAGCGCAGGCTGACGTGGCGCGCCGTGGCCGGCAGCGTTGCCAGGTGGGCGAGCAATTCCTCGCCCTCGTGCACCGCTCGGTCACCCGATCCGCCCGGCGAGCTCCAGCCCAGCAACGACTTCGGGCTGGGGTCGTGCCACTGCGGCCGGAAGACGAAGGTGCCCGAGGCGCGGTCGATCGTCCAGCCGGTGAACACCCGGGCCGACGAGACCACGTCGGCTTCGCCGTAGCCGCCGTCGACACCGACGGTGTGGAGCTCGAGCAGCTCTCGTCCGAAGTTCTCGTTGGGATGGGGTCGGCGGCTGGTGGCGTTGTCGAGGTAGGCGAGCATCGCCGGGCTCTTCGTCGAAGCCGACAACAGGTCGCCGAACGGGCCGAACGCGCCGGCCCGGAACGCAGCGTCGGCGTCGTGCTTCGTCAGTGCCACGAACGGATCGGAGACGTCGGTGTTGAAGTGGTTGTTCCAGTGGTCGACGAGCACCTCCAGGAGCTGTCGCTCGCTGTGGACCGCTCGGACCAGGGTGGCGTGGACCAGAGGCCCGACGACGGCACGCAGACCGCGATCCGATGCCTGCGCCAGCTGCCGCCGCTCGGGGACCGTCATCGTGAGCACCGCGTAGCCGGCGAGCGCGGCCTCGACCAGTTCGTCGTCGATCGACTCGGGATGCAGCTGACGCTCGAGCCAGGCGTCCCATCCCTGGGCTCGTACGTCCTCCAGCAGCGACTCGGTGACACCGAACGTCGACCGTGCCAGACGATCACGGAGCGGGTCGGACCCGGGAGGAATCGAGCCGGGGGGCACCGGGACGGTGGTTCCCGTCTCGGCGAGGGCGCTGGCCAGGTCGGCGGAAGCTCGGGAGACACACCCTCCGCCAGCGAGCGCGGCCGCCCCCACCAGGACCTGCCGGCGGGTCGGTGCCCGGCGATCGCGGCCGGTGGTGGCCGATCGCCCGCTCTCTCGCCCGGTGTTCGTGGCGCCCCGTTCCACTGTCGGACCCTCGTCTCCGTCTGCCGCGGTCGTCGCTGCCGT
>CAVSRP010000033.1:0-35402 GCA_963730345.1 uncultured Acidimicrobiaceae bacterium | reverse complement strand
AGGCGGACCGGATGGTGATCCGGAGCGATTGCCGGACAAGTGCACGATTCGTCTACAGGCCGGCGACGTGCTCCGGATGCTGACGCCGGGCGGCGGCGGCTGGGGGACGCCGCCGTGATGGGCGACCCGGAGCCGCTTGAGCCGCGGGCGTTCACGCCCCGCCGGCGCGTCCGTCAGCGAGCCCTGGCACCTGTGTCCCCCGAAGAGGGGATGGGGCGATTCGTCTCGGCATGGTCCGCTGACGTCATGCCCTTCAACGACAAGACCACCTACAACGCCCTCGGCTTCACCGTCTCGTTCCCGGTGCAGGCCGACGACACCGACGGCCGGTACGCGCTGGTCGACTACACCATGCCGCCGGGGTTCGGCGGCCCGTCGCTGCACCGGCACTCGACGCACGAGAGCATCTACGTGCTGGAGGGTGCGATCGGCGTCCACCTCGACGGTCGGGAGCGGACGCTCGGACCGGGGGAAGCGGCGCACATCGCGGCGAACGAACCCCATTCGTTCTGGAACGCCGGTGACGAGTCGGCGCACTGCCTGTTCGTCGGGGATCGCCGGCTGGAGGAGATGCTCACCGAGATCTGCGAGACGGCGCAGCGGGGCGAGCTCACCCCCGACAACGTGGCCGAAGGCGTCCGGCGGATTGAGGCCCGTCACGGCGTCGAGTCGCTCGGGCCGCCTCCCAGCGTCTGCCACATGCAGGCCTCCTAGGCTCGACGTCGTGGCGCGCTGGCGTGAGGTCCTGCTGGAGATCGACCGTGAGCTCCAGCGCCTCGCGCCGTCACAGGTCAGGGTGCTCCAGACGCTCGATCCCACCACCTTGCTGCTCACCGCGTGCGTGGAGTGCTTCCCCGACGACTTCGCACTGCCGCCGTGGGTCCCGAAGCGGACGATGGAGCTGGAGTTCGAGGGCGCAGGGCCCCACACCCTGGCCGAGCTCGCCGCTGCCAATCGACCTGCTGGCGCGCTCTCGGGCACGCCGGATCACCGATCCTCGGCCCGGTACCAGGACATCCTCGCCCCGCTCGGTATCGCCGACGACCTCCGCGTCGTATTCCGGAGCGGAGGAACGGTGTGGGGAGCGGCACTGCTGTACCGCGGCGATGGAAGCTTCGACGACGCCGAGGTCACCGCGGTGGCCTCCCGTTCCGACGACTGGGGCCGACGCGTGCGGCTCGGGATCCTCGAGGATGCGGCGTCGTCGTCGGCCATGGTGGGGCCGCCCGGCCTGGCGCGGATCGACGGCGATGACTTCGTCGATGCGAACGAGGCCGCCGTCGTGTGGCTCGACACCCTCGCCACCGAGCAGCGGATGGCGGCGGCATCGACCCTGACGGCGCCCGGTGCCCGCTCCGTCACCTTCGTGGGAACAGCGGGCCCGGTCACCGTGCACTCCACGGGCCGGGACGATGCCGCCGTCATCGTGGAGCGCGCCGGGCCGGCGGCGACCGGCGAGGTCCTGATGGCCGCCTACGGCCTGACACCGAGAGAACGCGACGTGGTGGAGCTCGTCGCGTACGGCCACAGCGTGGCCCAGATGGCTCGCCGGCTCGGCATCAGCGGGTGGACGACCAAGGATCACCTCAAGGCGGTGCACCGCAAGGTCGGCGTCGGCTCGCGGACCGAGTTGCTCGCCGAGCTCTTCGCTCGCCACTTCGCGCCCAGCCTCGGCGCGGGACGCGCCCCGGTCCGTGGGGATTCTTCGATCCGACCGACGAGCCTCCTGGCGGTCAGAACCGATCGAGTTGACCAACACTCGCAATACCCCGATCGAGGCGTTGGAGCGGGCGTTCCCGATGCGGGTGCTGTGCTACCGGCTGCGGCGGGGTTCGGGCGGTGCGGGGTTGGCGCCAGGTGGCGAGGGGATCGAGCGGGATCTCGAGATGCTCGAGGATGTGACGGTGTCGCTCATCACGGAGCGGCGGGTGAGTCGTCCGAAGGGGCTCGCCGGCGGTGAGGACGGGGCGCCGGGGGAGAACTGGGTCCTGCCCGGCGGGTACGAGCGATTGGCCAAGCGGCTGCCGGACAAGGTGACCTTGCGGCTGCACGCGGGTGACGTCCTGCGGATGCTGACCCCCGGCGGCGGTGGATGGGGGACTCCGCCCGACAGTGCTCCGTAATCCCAAGTCGGTGCGGCCAGCACTTCGAGAAGGACTGGCTGAAGCCGTCCGATAGCCGGCAGAGAGTGTGGGGGTGCGCCGGCCGGTGGGATCGCCAGCGCGATCGCGGGCTTCCTTCTCGGGGGCGTGGTCCTCGCCTTCTTGGCTATTCGCAGTCAACGCCGATCTCGAGAGGACAGGACCCGACACTCGCAGTGATGCCCATCTCAGCGCACGCCGACCACAAGCCGTCGCAGTCCGCAGGAAGATGGGCCGCAACTGGCGCCGTGGTCTTCGCAGCAGTCCTCACGAGCGGTCCAGCGTCGGTCCGGGTCTGTCTGGGGAAGGGCTCGAAGGGTTGACCTGACTACGCCTTCGAGCAACCATCGGGTACCGCCACCCGCCGCTGGTGGGGTCGGACTGTGCGTCGCCTGTGCCACGGTGACCACCGGGCCATAGCGGCTACCCGGTTGGCGCCCGTGGTCTCGGCGACTCCGTTGGGCGAGGACATCGGGAGCCCAGCAGCAGGCTATCGACGTAGGGCGCGCACCAAAGAGACGATGAGCACCACCGGGATCACCAGCACGACCAAAATGATCAAGAGTTCAGGCGCTCCGACGTTCACGCCCAATACGGTACCGGCCGCCACCGGCAGGTCGCGGCCATTATGTGCTACTCGTCGCCATGCGACCTGTGCATGGGCATGTCGGCCTGGTCCCAACGCGGGCCGTTGGGATCGGTGACAGGACCGCCCAGCCTGGAAGCGTGGATGGTGGCCGCGGAGCATGGTCGGTTGCACCCACTACCGCCTGGTTGGCGAGCGCAAACGGGGGCGCTCCTCTTAGGTCACGCCCCCGCTGCACGCTCGGACAAGATCGAGAACACCGCCACCCGATTCCCCGTGTGAGCGACCGAGGATCGACGCCCAGCCAATTTCAGGCTGGACGTCGACCACCAGTCCCCACCATCCCTGCATGATCGCCCCCTCCACCATGAGTGTCAACCCTTACTGACGCGGCCGGAACCTCCGCTATGGACCCACTCGGGTGCCATCGCAGCTGACCTCGCCACGAAGCGCGACCCTTTCCCGTAGCCACTGCTCTTCGGTGACGGGGGACTGTCGAAGAGGAAGCCCGCGCGAAGGCGTGAGGCGCAAGGTAGGCCGCGGTCGCCGGTCCAGATCGCGGAACTGGCCTCGGCCCTGGCTCGCAGCCACTCACCTACGGGACTAGGAGTCGCCCGAGAAGTAGCGATCGAGAACTCCGAATGGGGACTGTCCGGTTTTCGGTGTAACTGACGCTGGCGGTTGTCATTGATCGGTGGGGAAGATTCGGCCTTCGAAGGTGATGGCAAAGGCGTTGGATCGCGTCCCGTGGTGTGGTGGAAGTAGGTCGGTGACCCTTGGCTTCGGTGGCTGACCTTACGCGGCGGGCAGCTCGGCGGTGTTGGTGGTGGTCAGTTGCTCGAGGTGCTGGTCGATGAGGGCCATGGATTCCTCGCTCAGGTAGCGGCGTTCGGCGACGGCCCACTCGTCGTGTTGTTCGACCAGGACGGCGCCGACGAGGCGGATCACGGCGGCGTCGTCGGGGAAGATCCCGACCACGTTCGAGCGTCGCTTGATCTCTTTGTTGATCCGCTCCAGCGGGTTCGTGGAGGAGATCTTGCGCCAGGGCGCCCGGGGGAACGCGGCGTAGGCGGTGACGTCGCCCTCAGCGGCGGCGAGGACCTCGGCCGCCTTGGGGAACCGGGACTCGAGCATGCCGACGACTTCGTGCAGCTGGGCTCGGGTCGCCTCGGCGTCGGGCTGGGCGTAGATGGTGCGCACGGTGGCGGCGACCATGTCCTTGTGGGCGTGTTCGACGGTGGCGAGGATGTTGCGGGCCAGGTGCACCTTGCACGCGATGGCCCACCCACCGGGTGGACCCCCTCCGCTACTTCCACCACCTCACCGGACACTCACGAGGGGACGGCTGCATGGGGCGATTGCCCCGTACCAGGCCGTCTGGCATCGTTGATCCGCGGGGCCGCAGGGCCCGACGGCCGAGCCCTGCCATGACGGGAGGCGCATGATGGGTGGTGGGAACTGGCGGCGGATGCTGTGTGCCACGGTGGGCCTTGGGGTGCTGGCCTCGGTGGCGGGCGGGTGCGCCTGGGTCCAACTGGTCAGTGTGGACAGCACCGGCAATCCCGCCAACGGCGGTAGCTATTCACCGGTGTTGTCGGCGGATGGCCGGTACGTGGCCTTTCGGTCCGAGGCGTCCAATCTGGTGGCGGGGGACACGAACAACGCCCAGGACGTGTTCGTGCGTGACGTGGTGGCGGGGACGACGACGCGGGTGAGTGTGGACTCGACCGGCACGCAGGGCAACGGCGACAGCTACAACGCCGTGGTGTCGGCGGATGGCCGCTACGTGGTGTTCGAGTCTGAGGCGTCGAATCTGGTGTTCGGAGACACGAACGACGATGTCGACGTGTTCGTGCGTGACGTGGTGGCGGGGACGACGACGCGGGTGAGCGTCGACTCGATTGGCACGCAGGGCACCGGCGGGAGCGGCCGCCCGTCGGTGTCGGCGGATGGCCGGTACGTGGTGTTCGACTCCGTGGCGTCCAATCTGGTGGCGGGAGACACCAACGGTGCCGATGACGTGTTCGTCCGGGATCTGGTGGCGGGGACCACGACGCGGGTGAGTGTGGACTCCGCCGGTGGCCAGGCGAACGGGCCCAGCCCGTTCTTCAGTCCTTCCTCGATCTCGGCCGATGGCCGGTATGTGGTCTTCGACTCGGGCGCGTCGAACCTGGTGACGGGCGACACCAACGACACCGGCGATGTGTTCGTGCGGGATCTGGTGGCGGGAACGACGACGCGGGTGAGCGTGGACAGCATCGGTAGGCAAGGGAACAGCCACAGCTATGAGCCAGCGATCTCGGCCGACAGCCGTTACGTTGCGTACCGGTCCGCCGCGTCGAATCTCGTCCCCGGGGACACCAACGGCGTTGCTGACGTCGTGGTGCGGGCCAACCCGGTTCCGCTGGTGACGGACGTGACGCCGTCGACGTGGCCTGCGGGGGCGGTCACGTCGGTGACCATCACGGGCAACAACTTCGCCAACGACGCAATCCCGGTTGCCACCAACAACGGCGGCGGTGTCGCCTTCTCCAACGTCACCGTGGTGTCGCCCGCCCAGATCACCGCCGACGCGATCGTGGCCTCCGACGCCATCGCCGGATCCCGTCATCTGTGGGTCGAGTATCCCGGCAGCGGGCCCGGTGCCGTGGCCGGGACGTACGGGTTGTGCGTTGACTGCGCCACCGTCACCATCACGCCCTGACCGGGTACCTCCGACGGCGTTGTAGGCCGGTACCGAGGAGGTGACTGCCAAGCGTCGAGTGACGGAGCGTGCACGAGCGTTTGGCCAAGCGGCTCCCGGACAAGTGCACGATCAGGTTGAAGGCGAACTACCAGTTCGGTGCGGGAGCCGCACGGACAGCAAGTGGCGGAAGCACCGCGCGAGCCGGCACTCTGAGCGGGTGCCGTCGTGGGATCGACGTGGACGAAGACTCGGATGACCGGGTGCAAGCTCGCGGACCGAGCTGGCCGAGGCTGCGTCGAGTTCGATCTGCATCGGTGGATCCACTCCGGGCTGGCGGCGCCCGGTAGCGCAGGAAAAGAGGCACCGTCGATCGTTGGTGCCGGATCATCGGCTGGTCGTTCGACGAGCACGCCGACGGCGCAACCGATCCACCGGTACCGTTCGGGCGTGGCGACCGGGGTGCTCGAGGTCTTCCTATTCACCGACATCGTCGGGTCGACGATGCTGTGGGCCGCCGACCCCGAAGGCATGCGGACCGATCTCGCCGCCCACGACGAGATCCTGCAGTCCGTGTTCGAGCAGCGGGGAGGAAGGGTCTTCTCGAACGCGGGCGACTCGTTCGGCGTCGCCTTCGCGTCGCCGTCGGCGGCTGTCGGCGCAGCCGTTGAGGCCCAGCAGCGGATCGGTCGACACCCGTGGAGCATCGACCGCGGCATCGCGGTGCGCATCGGCATCCACACCGGTGCCGCACAGCAACGCAACGACAACTTCTACGGGCCCGCACTCAACGAGACCGCCCGGATCATGAGCGTTGCCCACGGTGGCCAGATCGTCGTGTCGGAGCCCATCCACGGCATGGTCGATGGCCCCACCCGACTGCTCGGCGAGCACCGACTGCGGGACCTGCGCGGCCTCTGGTCACTCCACCAGGTCGATGTCCCCGGGTTCGAGAACGATCACCCACCCCTGACGTCGCTCGGCGACCATCGGTCGACCCTGCCTGCGCAACGTACGTCGCTCATCGGACGTGACCTCGACGTCGACATGATCCGCGACGCGGTTCGATCGCATCGTCTCGTCACCTTGATCGGCGAAGGTGGGGCCGGCAAGACGCGCGCCGCCATCGAGGCAGCCGGCCGATCGGTCTCGTCGTTCGCGGGGGGCGTGTTCTTCGTCGACCTCACCAAGGTCACGGCGGGAGGCTCGGTGGTCCCGGCGTTCGTCGACGCATTGGCACGTGCGGTGCCGCCCGAGCGGTCGCCGATGCAGCACGTGTTGACCGTGCTCGAAGGGGTGAAGGCACTCGTGGTGGTCGACAACTGCGAGCACGTCCTCGACGCCATCGCCGCGTTCGTGGACGAGGTGCTCTCGGCTGCGCCGGAGGTCCACGTGCTGGCCACCTCCCGGGTGGTGCTGGAGATCGAGGGCGAGCACGCTGTGCCGCTCGCGCCGCTGCCGACCGACAGCCCGCAGGCGCCGGGCGTGCAGCTGTTCGTCGAGCGCGCGCTCGCCGCCGACGCCGCCCTCGAGTTCGACGAGACGGCGCTGGCGACCATCGCCACCATCACGACCCGACTCGACGGCATGCCGCTCGCCATCGAGCTCGCGGCGGCGCGGATGCGGACCCTCACCCCGGCGCAGATCCTGGCCCACCTCGACGACCGCTTCCGACTGCTCGTCGGTGGCCGTCGGCGCGGTGAGCGCCAGCGCAGCCTCGAGGGCGCGATCGCGTGGTCGTACGACCTGCTCGAGCCGGAGGAGCGCCGGGCCTTCCGATCCCTGGCCGTGTGCGCAGGCGCGGTCACGCTGGGGACGGCGGCCCGGCTCTTGGGATGCGACGACCTGGCAGCCGCGGACCACCTCGAGTCGCTGCTCAACAAGTCCCTCCTGCAGGTGGCGGTCGGCAGCGAGACCGAGCGGGGCTATCGGCTGCACGAGTCGATGCGTGCGTTCGGTCGTCAGCGCCTCGACGAGCACGGTGAACTCGACGCCGCGCACCTGGCTTTGGAGGCGGCGCTCGTCCCACCGCACGACGAGATCGCACGGGACTACCTCGCGTTCAGCGACGAGTACTACGACTGGAACGAGCGAACGGTGCTGGAGGTCACGACCCGCCGGGTTGCCGCCGCCCAAGCCCAGGACGAGGGGCGAGACGAAGCTGCCGCCTTCATCTACATCACGGCCACGTCGCCGGAGGAGCCCGGAGCGCATCTTCGGATGCTCGAGCGCGTCGAGGAGCTTCGCGCCCATGCCGGCGATCTGAGCCGATCCGCCAGGACGGCGCTGTGGGCAGCGCAGATGTCGCTGCAGAGCTTCACGTTCCGGCTTGCCGAGATGCTGCAGACGACGGGGGATGCCCTCGACGAGATCCCCGAGGACGATCCGAGTCGTCGTCTGTTCCTCGCCTATCGCCTCCTGGCCATGACGATCGTCGATCCGGATTCGGTGATCAGCGAGACCGATGCGCTCCTCCCCGCGCTGATCGACCAGGTCCACCGCCGCCACGACTACTCCGTCGCGTTTGTCGCCCTGGCGCGGTCGGTCGCGCTGCTGTCGGCAGAACGCACCGACGAGGCGCGGACGGCGGCGAGGACCGCGGTCCGGTGGGCCGAGCCCGGCAGCGGGGGGTACGACTCCGTGCTCTCGGCCCTCATCTGGATGGAGTACACCGAGGGACTCGAACACGGTCCCGAGCTCGAAGCGGTGAGGGCCGCCCCCCTCAACCAGCTCGGGCTCATGCGCATCGGCATCGCGGCCACGATGGCATCGGGCGCGCCGGTGGAGCATCGGGCGTCCCAGCTCGCGGCACTCGCGCGACGTCGCCCGCTCGGAGCGCTGATGTACGAGGAGTCGCTTTTCACGATCCCGTTCGCGTGGCTCGCGATCGAAGAGGGCGACCTCGCCCGGGCGGAGCGCTTGCTCGACGCCTTCGCCACCGTCGACCCGGGCTCGGGAACGGCGGGGGTGAGAGCCCTCGACCGCCTCCTCCGGGCCCGCACGGGTCAGCCGTTGGGTCGGCACGAGATGTTGCTCCGCTTCGTCGACCCCGCCGTCCACGAGCGACTCTCCGAGATCCTCCCGTCCACCCTCGCGGCGGAGTTGGTCTACTGGGATCACCGGCTGGCCGGGGTGTCCGACACGGGCGACGCTCCGGGGGTTCGGGCCGAGTCGGGTCTCACGGGTCGGCGGTGAGGACGGTCGTGCCTCGGCGGGGATCGGGGTGATGGTGGTCGGCGGCGGCGGCGAGGTCGAGGAGCGCACCGAGCATCGAGGTGCCCAGCGCCGACGTCCGCCGCGGTCCGGGTGAGACTCTGAATGTCGACGCCACCGGCCGGCACGGCCGGGACGCCACCTTCGGGTCTCGGCATGTGTGGGTCGAGCACTGCGGCACGGGTCCCGGGTCAGCGGCAGGTTCTGGCGCTCTGTGTTCTTCGCTGGCGAACCCGAAAGAGGTCGAGCTCCGCATGAAGGCGGCCGCCACGGGGTAGTCGAGGATGAGACGAGTGCCGGGTCGCCGACCGGTCCTCGGTTGGTTCTCTGCATCCCGGGAGGTACGCGGCCGGTGCCGGACGTGACGAAGAAGACCATCAGCACCAAGATCCCGGCACGGTTGGATCGATTGCCGTGGTCCAAGTGGCACTGGTACATCATCGCTTCGCTGGGCACGGTGTGGATCCTCGATGGCCTCGAGGTGACGATGAAGGGCTCGATCGGCCCGGCCCTGAAGGAGCACCTCGGACTGAGCAGCGGGCAGGTCGGCCTCGTGGCCTCGCTGTACATCGTCGGCGCGATCTCCGGTGCGCTGTTCTGGGGCTACCTCACCGACCGCAAGGGCCGCAAGAAGCTGTTCATGGCCACCCTCGGGGTCTACATGACCGGCGTAGTGCTGACCACCTTGTCGTGGGGATTCTGGAGCTTCGCCCTCTTTCGCATCATCACCGGTTTCGGGATCGGCGGTGAGTACGCCGCCATCAACTCGGCCGTCGACGAGTTGATCCCGGCTCGCGCCCGGGGCTGGGCCGACTTGGCCATCAATGGCAGCTACTGGGCCGGCGCCGCGATCGCGGCCGGATTGTCGCTCGTCTTCTTGAACTTCCTCCCCGGCGGCTGGGGCTGGCGAGCGGGCTTCGCCACCGGCGCGGTGCTCGGTGTCGGCGTCCTGTTGTTGCGGCGGGCCGTGCCCGAGAGCCCTCGGTGGCTGATGACCCACGGGCAGGAGGACGACGCCGAGTCCATCGTCTCCGACATCGAGGAGCAGGTGGCTGACGACGCCGACGTGCGCCTGGACGAACCACCCGACGAGGATTCGATCGAACTGCGAGAACGGCGGCCGGTCGGCTTCATCGAGCTCGCCCGCACGATGTTCACCGTCTATCCCAAACGGTCTGCGGTCAGCTTCGCCCTGATGGGCACCCAGGCGTTCCTCTACAACGCCATCTTCTTCACCTACGGCCTGATCCTCACGACCTTCTACGGGGTGAGTACCAACAGCATCGGTCTCTACATCCTGCCCTTCGCCGCGGGGAACCTGCTCGGCCCCATCCTGCTGGGACGGTTCTTCGACACCGTCGGGCGCAAGCCGATGATCTCGGGTTGCTACATCCTCGCCGGCGTCCTGACCGCGGCCATCGGCTACGCGTTCACCCAGGACATGCTGACCGCCACCACGCTCACCCTCGGTTGGGTGGTGATCTTCTTCTTCGCCTCGGCCGGATCGAGCGCCGGGTACCTCACGGTGAGCGAGACCTTCCCCCTCGAGATCCGGGCCATGGCCATCGCCTTCTTCTATGCCATCGCCACCGGCGCCGGCGGCATCGTCGGCCCATGGCTGTTCGGCGGCCTCATCGGCGAAGGCAACAGCCGAGGTTCGGTCTACATCGGCTACCTCGTCGGCGCCGGTCTGATGATCATCGGCGGGATGTTCGAACTCGCCTGGGGGGTCAAGGCTGAGCAGCAGGGGTTGGAGGACGTCGCCAAGCCGCTGTCGGCAGCCGATGGATCCGCCGACGATGACGACGACGCGAGCCCGGGCCGACGGCCCGATCGCGACGAGCAGACGGTGACGGGCTTCGCCTCCGGACGGACGGTCCTCGCGGAGCGCGCGCGGTCGGACCCGCACCGCCCTGTTCGTCCCTACGGGCGTCGGCCGATGACCTCAGGGCTGTTCTCCGCCACCACGACTCCCCGATTCGATGTCGACATCGACCACGAGATCGACGCCATCGTCGACGCCGTCTCCGAAGTACCGCGGCGGCCCAGGGAGCTCAGCCGCGAGGTCGGTGGTCGGCGCTGGGGCCCAGGTCGGTTCCGCCGTGCGCTCCGCGTCGCGGCGAGCGAAGGACGGATCGAACGAGACGACGCCGGCCGGTACACCGCGGCATCGAGCGTCGAGCGTGGATGATCCCGCGCACGACGGTTTCCGTCACTCGGGCGCCTCGCCGTCATCCGCTCAGAGGAACGGCTCCCGCCTGGGGGTAGTTGACGACGACGATCGCCACGTCGTCGGTGGCGTCCGGGCCGGCGTACTGGTTCATCAGGCGGGCGCGCACCTCGCCGGCGGTGAGGTCGGCAGGCAGTGATTCGACGCTGGCCCGCAGGCCGGCGAGGCTCTCGTCGATGTTCTCGCCGCGGCGCTCGATGAGGCCGTCGGTGTAGAGCACCAACAGCGAGCCCGGCGGGAACCCGATCGGTGGCACCTCTCGGGCGGTGGTGGGCATGCCGAGTGGGGGGTGATGAGCGCCGCCGAGGAGGAGGCATGCACCGTCCGGCGTGCGCAGGATCGGGGGGAGGTGCCCGGCGAGTCGCCACTCGAGCTGGTCGGTCTCGGTGTCGATCCAGGCGAGGGCCACGGTTGCGACGTAGCCGGAACGAAGGTGGGACAACACGGCGGTGGTCTTGGGGATGACGTCGGCACGCGACGGCGTCGTGAGCACCAACGCTCGGATCTTCGCCTTCGTCGCGGTCATCCGAGCGGCGGCGGCGATGCCGTGCCCGGCGACGTCGCCCACCACGAGCGCCACCCGATGTTCGTCGATGACGATCACGTCGTACCAGTCGCCGCCGAAACCGATCTCTGTTTGCGCTGGCGCGTAGCCGAGGGCGATGTCGAGACCGGGAAAGTCCTCGTGCCCGGCGAGCAGCTCGGCTTGCAGCTCCTGAATGAGATGATCCTGGGCCTGACCGCGACGGGTGCGTTCGAAGGCCTGGGCACACAGCTCGGCCAACAGTCGCAGCCGTGCTCGCAGACCGATACCGAATCGGACAGATTCCGACCAGCTGACGCCGAGCACTCCGACCACATCGCCGGCGTTGCCGATGAGGGGCACCGCTGCGCTGGAGTCGAGTCCCAGGCGGTCGAAGTCAGCGAGGGTTGCGGGGAAGCGTCGTGCCCGCTCGACCCGGTCGACGTACACGGGCCGGCGAGTGGTGAGCGCCTCGTGCAACGGTGTCGCGTTGCCCTGCAGCGGGAGGACCGACCACCGCTGGCGGATGTCCGCTGACCGGGCCGGCATGAAGATCCGCAGGTTCGACTGGTCCTCGTCCATCAACGCCACGTCCGCGAACGACGCGCCGAGGACCTGGTGGGCATGCTCGACGACGAGCTCTGTCACCTCTGACGTGTGTCGTGCCGCGTTGAGGTGATGGGACAGATTGGCGAGCGCTTCGAGCCGATCGTGTTCGATGATCCGATCAGAGATGTCGATGCCGGCGACCGCGACCGCCACCACGGCGTCCCCCTCGATGACCGGCACAATCCGGAGATCGACAGGGATCAACCCACCGGCTTCGGATTGGACCGTGGCGTCGAAACGCGAGGAGTTGCCCTCCGCGGCACCGTCCACCGCCGCCCGCAGCTGCCGCTCCACCTGGTCATCGTGGAGCCACCAGGACGCATCCCAGATCTTCCGACTTGCAGCCATGAAGGGTTCGAGTTCGGACTGCATTCCAGTCCCGTTCGCCTCCAGCAACGTTCCGTCCGGCGCGCAGATGACGACGAAGTTGCACAGGGCACCCACGACCCCTTCCAGACGATGTGGCTCGCTGCCGTGCCCGGAGCGATCGCCGTCGGCCTCGCCGCTCTCCTCGCCACCGGAGCGGGCCTGGATCGGGTCAGACTCTTGGCACGGCGCCTCCGTCTCCGTCACCCGCTGTTCGGTCCGATCGGGCGTCGGCCGACCGGACCGCACCCCACCACCCAGCGACCCTGCATCCGGATGACACTACTACCCGCCTGAACAGACGGCGCGGGTCTCCCGCGAGCGAAGCGCCGCAACCCGCTCGCTCGGCGCCGGTAGCTTCACCGCGTGCCGAAGAACCGGCTGGAGGCGTTCAGCGATGGCGTCATCGCCATCGTCATCACGATCATGGTGCTCGAGCTGCGCATCCCCGACGAGCCGACCCGCGCCGCGATCGCGGACCTGTTGCCGGTGTTCCTCACCTATGTGTTGAGCTTCGTCAACATCGGGATCTACTGGAACAACCACCATCACCTGTTGCACTCGGTGCATCACGTCACGGGCGGGATGTTGTGGGCCAACCTCCACCTGCTGTTCTGGTTGTCGCTGTTCCCGTTCTTCACCGGCTGGATGGGCGAGAACCACTTCGATCCGCTACCGACCGCGGCATACGGCGCGGTGTGCGTGGCGGCCGCGGTTGCGTACGTCATCCTCCAGCGCGTGATCCTCGCCGATCATGGGCGGGACTCGGCCCTCGCCGCCGCCTTCGGTCGAGACCTCAAGGGCAAGGCCTCGCCGCTGATCTACGCCGTCGCCATCCCGCTCGCCGGGCTGAACCGCTGGATCGCCATCGCCTGCTACGTGGCCGTGGCCCTGTTGTGGTTGGTGCCCGACCGACGGATCGAACACGCGCTGAGCGACTGACCCGCCGTTGGTTCGCGCCGTCACATGCCGCCCTCATTTGGCGGACAACTGCTGCTTCCGGCGTGGAGCCTCGGTGTTCCGCGTCGTCACAGCGGTCGCCAGCCCGCAGGTGGTTCCGGCACCAGTTGGAGCGCGCCTCGTGCGGTTGCACCGCCGATCTGGAACCGGCGAAAGGCCTCGGGTCGGCTCGGGCACGATGACGAGCCGGTGATCGGGCGGGGGCCTGTCAGAGGCGGTACTGCAGCGGGTTCGCCCTGCCGGCGACGACGTTCAGTCTCTCGGCCGGGCCTCCGTCGACGGTCACGTCCCACGGGCCCTCGGCGAGGTCGTCGAATACCACCTGCCCACCCGGGTTGGTCACGGCGGTGAGAGTGGCGACACCGTCATGAGATGCAGCGACGACGGTCCGTCCGGCAACATTTCCGTGCCGCTCCACGACGATAACGATCACCTTCCCCATCGGCGTGGGTGGCAGCTCGGTTCCCGACGGTGGCTCCGTAGGCGGTGGTGAGCCGGTCGCTTCGGCTCTGGACACGCCTAGGACGGCGGGTACAGACCAAGCACCAGCCGTACCTGCCGCGACACCGAGGAAGTGCCGACGGGTGGTGTCGTCGCCGTGGTGTTCGGTCACTGCTCCAGTGCCTCCGTACGCTCGTGGACGAGGAAACGCGGTTGCTTCACCCTTGGTGTGCCGGCCGGTGCGCCAGGCCGAGGTCGGATCAAGACTACTTGGATCATGATCGCCGTCGTGGGCAACGCGCCTGACATCGCGCAGGGAGGAGCGCAGCTGAGAATGACCGATCCGGATCGAATCGAACGTTGCTGGACGTGTGCAGCTGTCGGTCCGACATCGATCCGAGCGATCCGGTTTCCCGGGCGCGGAGCTCAACGGCCACGTCGCCGCGGCGAAGGCCGGAGTACCGCATGCGCGCGGGCATCGGTCCGACGGCCGAGCTGCGCGGTACCGGTAGACATCTGACTCATTGCTGCCCATCAGTTGCGGCAGATGAAGGGTGCCGAACCCTGCTGGAGGTCGTACCGGTCACGGTCCAGCTTGGTGGGCTCCGGGGGTATGTCGGATTCGCTCGCGTATTCCGTCGGGAGCTCGTGGACGTCGAGAATGGCACCGGTCGAGCGGTCGAGGGTCACGGACCGTGTCTTCCAGTCACACGCCCGCCGGTCGGCGCGGCCCTCGAGCGTGATGGTGTCGCGCTTCTCGGACCGCACGCCGAAGACCTCGGTGACCGGGAGCTCGGTCTGCCAGATCACCGATCCGCGGGGACCGATGCCGATCAGTTCCGCCGGTTCGACCTGGGGGTACGAGTCGACGGCCACGAGGACCGCACCGGCGACCAGTGCGTTCGTGGCCAGCAGAACAACGGCCCCGAGGGACGGGAGCGGGACATCGTGTCTGACGAGCACGGTCACGACACCGAACACGACCGCCAAGACGGCGACGAGCGCCGCGGCGCCGATCGGGATACGCGACTGCACGATGGTGGAACCAGATCCCGTCCAACCCATGTCCGCGGTGTACCAGTATCCGATCGTGACGAGTCCCGCCAGCCCTGCGAGGACCGCGACACAACCCGAGATCACGAACCATGGGATTCCACCGACCGTCTCGCTCGGCGCTGGGGATGCCATGCCACCGCCCCCTTGTTCGCCGGATCCTAAGATCCACGAACCCCCTTCACGAAGAATTTCACTGATCCGGAACCTCTGGCGGCGATCGGCCTACGGTCACGTCGATGCGGAGCACGAATCGGTTTCTCACCACCCACGCCGGCAGCCTGCCGAAGTCGGCCGAGATCGCCGCCATGCACGTCGCCCGCTCGCGGGGCGAGGACGTCGACGCCGGGGACATGGCCGAGCAGGTCGCGGCGTTCACCGCGGCGACGGTCGCTCGTCAGATCGAGACCGGGATCGACGTGGTCAACAACGGGGAGGTCGGCCGGGAGAGCTTCTTCACCTACATCCGCGAGCGAATGGACGGCTTCGGGGGCCGGTCGTCCCGGGCCACGATGGCGGATCTCGTCGAGTATCCGAGCTTCATGGAGCGGTTGCTGGTGGAACGGGCGACGATCGAGCGCGTCACGCTGATGGAGGCGCCGCAGGCGATCGGCGAGGTGACCTACCGAAGCGAGGACGCGATCCGGGCCGAGTGCGACCAACTCCGTCGGATCCTCGACGATCATGCCGGTGGGTACGTGGATTCGTTCGTCTCGGCCCCCTCACCCGGCATCGTCGCCGCCGCCATGCAGAACGCCCACTACGCCGACCTCGAGTCCTACGTCGGAGCGCTCGGCGAAGCGTTGCGCACCGAGTACGCCGCGATCGTCGACGCCGGGCACGTGCTGCAGATCGACGCTCCGGACCTCGCACTCGAGCGGCACACCTTGTTCCAGGGGCGCCCACTCGTCGAGTTCCGCGCCTTCGTCGCCACCGTGCTCGCCGCCATCAGGACCGCGCTGGCAGGCATCGATCCTGACCGGGTTCGACTCCACGTGTGCTGGGGGAACTACGAGGGGCCGCACGACCTCGACGTCGAACTCGCCGACATCTGGGATCTGGTGCGGGAGGCGCCGGTGGGTGGGTTCCTGCTCTCGATGGCGAACCCGCGCCACGCCCACGAGTGGCGGGTGCTGGCCGACGGTGGTCTGCCCGACGGCGCGTTCGTCGCCACCGGGGTGATCGACACGACGACCAACTACGTGGAGCATCCCGAGACGGTGGCCGACGGGATCATCCGGGTCGTGGAGGCGGTGGGTGACCCGTCACGGGTCCTCGCCGGGACCGACTGTGGGTTCGAGACCAGCGCCGGCTTCGCCACGGTCGCGCCCGACGTGGCCTGGGTGAAGCTGCGGTCGCTGTGCGCCGGTGCCCAACTGGCGAGCGAGCGGGTGTTCGGCTCCGGGTGAGTGGCCACGAGCACCGATCGGAACCGGTCAGCGGCGGTAGCGGACGCTGATCGTCGAGAAGCACATCTCGTCCTCGGTGCCCTCGGCCCACGTCACGTAGTGCGGCTCGTCCTGCTCCACCAGGTGACGGTCCCAGCTGCACTCGATGCGGATGGTGTCACCGGCGTGGAGCTCGATCGGGTCGACCAGCGGGTAGTTGAACTGCCAGTCGAAGTCCCAGCGGGGGATGTCGAGCAGGATCTGCTCCTGCGGTGTTCCCGGGTTGAGAGTCATGCGGAACGAGTGTCCGATCTCGTGCATGTGGCCGAGGACGGCGAGCAACTGGCCGCTGCGTCCGATTCGGTGATCGCACGACGAGTGGGCCACCAGATCGGCGTCGAGCACCCCGAGCTGCTCGGGCGTGGTGCCGCACAGGAAGTGGAGGCCGTTGGCGATGGCCGGTCCGACACCGCCGTAGAGACGGTCGAGCTCCCGAAGCTCGGCGTCGCGGTCGCACAGCGGGCCGGACTCGTCGGGCCCGCACGGGATCTCGGCCGGCGCGAGGAACGTCCTGACCTCGACCGGGTCGTAGTTGGTGACCGGGCGGTCACCGAGTTGGAGGGCGATGGCCGATTGATCCGGTTCGCTGGGATGCGTGACGTGGTAGTGCATCTGCATGACCAGCAGGTCGCCGGCGTCGAGGACGAGGCCTGTGCCGTCGGCGTAAGTGGTGGGGAGCTGACCGGGCGCGTAGCCCATGATGAGGTCCGAACTGCCTCCGTCGCCCGAGGCCGACAGGTTCGAGCCCCGCACGTTGATGCCCCCGTAGCACTGCCACCCGGGCCCCGGGTCCTGCGCGTCGGCCTGGGCGATGGCGTCGGCAGATGCCGCGTGCAGCCGATACACCAGCGCGTGGTGCACGAGTTCGACCTGGTCGGGCTCGAATTCGTACCCGGTGACCACGGCGGGCGCGGTGAGGTGCGGGTCGAGCACGAAGCAGCGGTAGTCGTTCGGGATGTCCGGCGAGCCCTGGTACGGCTCGGTCATCCGCAGTTCGAGATCGTGCCGCGGTGTGTCGACTTCCTGGGGAGCTGCGGTGACGGGGCTCGTGGGATCGACATCGAGTGGACCGCCGGCGTCCGCCCAGGCCTTGATGGCGGCGATGTCGGCGTCGGGCAGGCGCATCGAGTGCAGCAGCGGCACGCCGCGGTCGGAGGCCGGCCACGGCGGCATGTAACGGGTCTCGGTCACCAGGGCGAGGCCGGACGCGGCATCAGCGGCGTCGGCCGCGGTGGCCAGCTCCCACTCACCGGACCCGGAGCCCTGCGGTTCGTGGCACGACGCGCAGGACCGTTCGAGGATCGGCTGGACCGTCTCGGCGAACGACGGGCCGCCGCTGGCGATCTCGTTCGTCGGGACGCTGATCGTTCCTGGGACGTCGTGCTTCGCGCTGTCGACGGCGACCAGATCGAAGTCGAGCACGGCGTCGTCGCCGGTCGAGACGAGGCCGACGATGCGGATGGGGCCCACGTCGAAGGTCGACAGGCTCACGGTGGTGGTAGCCGCGATGTGCAACTCGTCGTCGGTCCGCCGCACGGTGGCATCGAGCGTGACAGGCGCGGTCGTCTCCTTGACCGTCAGGTCGCCCACGAGTTGTACGGCGTAGTCGGTGCCGTCGGTGATGGCCTCGGGGAGTCCGTCGATGGACGTGGTGGCGAAGCGGGCCAGCGGGTACTTCTCCGACTGCAAGAACTCGTGACGGATGCGGTTATCGCGAAG
Organism: uncultured Acidimicrobiaceae bacterium; assembly: GCA_963730345.1. GTDB lineage: Bacteria > Actinomycetota > Acidimicrobiia > Acidimicrobiales > Salinilacustritrichaceae > Salinilacustrithrix. Next base: position 17,430 of record CAVSRP010000033.1, on the reverse strand, counting down.
CGACTGGTCGGACGTGAACTGCTGAACGTTGACCACCACCTCGCCGACCTGACTCCTCGATGGGTCGGCATGGTCCACGAGTACATCACCCGCGATTCCCGACGTGGTGCCCCGGGCGGTGTGCTCGGTGCTGGCCAGGTTCTCGGTGACCTCGTAGGCCACGGTCGAACGCGAGGCGTCGATCCGGTAGACAGTCTGGTCGCCGTTGGCGGGCTCGAGCGTCGGAGCCGCCGGCACCGAGTAGTCGACGCTGATGGGCGAGAAGTCGTCCCACACGGACTTGGCGGCGACGGCGGCAGCGGCCGCGATGGCCAGGAGGACGGCACCGGTCAACGTGAGGAACGGGTGTGACCGTCCCAGCCCCTTCAACCTTGCCATGCCGTCCTCTCCGTTGTGCCCTGAGCAACGTTCGGGCAAACGTCCGTCTCGCTGAGTCGAGCATCGTAGTGGGGCTGGTCTCGGGCATGGGTTGGCCCTGCGATCGGCGGACTACCGGGACCATCGACGGTGCGGGCAGGATGGGCCGCGTTCCGACGAGGTGAGGAGGTAGCCCATGGCGCAGGTCGAGGTGTTCGCAGATGTGTGGTGTCCGTTCACCCACGTCGGGTTGCGACGGTTCGTGGCCCATCGCTCCGAGCACGGCGACGACGTCGCACTGCGGGTGCGGGCCTGGCCCCTGGAGGTGGTGAACGGCACGCCGCTCGATCCCGGTTTCGTGGCCGAGGAGATCGACGAGATCCGCGCCCTGGTCGCGCCCGACCTGTTCACCGGCTTCGACGTCGATCGCTTCCCGACCACGACACTGCCCGCGTTGCGGCTGACGGATCGCGCCTATCGGGCGTCCATCGAGCTGGGGGAGGCGGTCGCCCTCGAGCTCCGCGACCGCTTGTTCGAGCGGGGCGAGGACATCGGCGACCCGGCCGTGCTGGCTGAGATCGAGACCAGCCACCGCGTCCCCGAAGCACCGGAGGAGGTCGACGTCGTGCAACGAGACTGGGATGAGGGCCGACAGCGCGGGGTGGTCGGCTCCCCGCACTTCTTCACCCCGGGCGGTGATTTCTTCTGTCCGGCCCTCGATGTCCGCCGGGTGGACGGGCATCTGCGCATCACGGCCGACCCGGACGGCTTCGAACGGTTCCTCGACAGCTGTCGGCCGTCGCGCTGAACCCTTCGCCTGCAGCTAGAGGCAGAGCCCGTCGTCGCCGACGCCCCGTGCGCAGAGGAGCGTGCGTTCGACCGTTCGCATGGTGAAGCTCTCACCACCGGCACCGGGCTCACCGAAGATGTGGAGCCGCTCGCCGAGGATCGAGTCGTCGCCCATGCCGATGACATCGACCGTGATCTCGCCGAGGTCGCCGACGTCCGGGCCGCCGGTCACGACGATGTCCGATGGTGGGTCGGTCGAGGCGCGAGATCGAGCCACCACCGTGCCGAGCTGGAGCATCGTCTCCGCTGATGGGCGGTCGGCGGGCGTGGGGGCGATCTCGGTGGTGATGTCGTCGATGCGACCGAGTTGCGCCAGGTACGTGGCGCTCGCCCAGCCGGTCACGCCGTTGGCGGTGACCTCGGACCACAAGCCGGTGTCGCCGACCGTGCGGTTGTGCCCTGCGGCCTCGATCCCGGTGTCCAGCGAGTGCAGTTGGGTGACCACTTCGAAGTCGGCGCCGGGCCCGGAGCGCACGTTCAGCTCATCATTGGCCTTGACGCCGACGACCCCGAGCTCGGCGCCGGCGTAGGGAAAGATGTCGACCTCCTCACCCGGGAGCGGGACGGTGGTGCTGGTCGAGGTGGTGCCGGCGCGGTCACCCGCGGTGGTCGACGTCGAGGTGGCATCTGACGCGGTGCTGGTCGCCCCGTCGTCGCCGCACGAGGCCAGCAGCATCGAGGCGGTGACGACGGCGATCACCAGGCGAGTGAGGACGCGGCCCATGGGGCGAGGGTAGGACAGGGGATCCCGCTGGAGGCACACGGCGACGCCGCGATCAGAAGTTCTCGTCGTTGTACTTCTGGATGGCGTCGGTGATGGTCTGATTCGCATCGGCGATCGCCTTGTCGGGGCTGGTGCCGTTGAACAGCAGCGCGTCGAGTGCGTTCCGGACCGCGTTGCGGGTTTCGGTGTACGGACCGATGAGCGGTCCCGGCCAGGCAGGATCGACGGCCAACAACCCTTCGTAGGCCGTCTCGAGCCACTTGCCGGGCCGGGTGTTGGCCCAGAAGTCCAGCACCTGTTGCGACTCCGAGGTGGCCTTGCGGACCGGCAGGTACGAGCCCTCCAGATGCCACAGCGCCTGGTTGTCGGGTTGGTTCACGTACTTGATGAAGTCCCACGCCGCGGCTTGGGCCTCGGGCGGACCGGCGTTGGTCATGTACCAGACCCCGCCGCCGAGTTGACCTTGGCCCGGGCCGTCGAGGCCAGGGAACGGGCCGGCATCGACGTTGACGTCGATGGGGGGCAGCTCGGTGTCGAGGCCGAGCTCCTTCGGATCGAGGTTGCCCTCGAGCACGGCGTTGATGGTGGTCACGGCGGTGGACGTCTCGATGGTCATCGACGCCTGCTGGAGGCCGAGCGCGAAGTAGTGGTCGAACTGCCCTTCCGTCCCGGGTACCGGATTGAGCAGGCCCTCGTCCTGCATCGTCTTCAGCGCCTCGAAGAGCCGGTGCGATGCCGGGTTGTCGAAGGCCCCAGCCGTGGTCTCTCCGGGCCCACGACCGTTGTCGTTGTTGACCAGCCCCTCGTGTGCACCGGTCAGCCAGAACTCGGTGAACCACGGCTGCATGTTCAACACGATGGGTGTGTCGACGACGCCGGCCGCCTTGATCTTGCGAGCGTCCTCGATCATCTCGTCGAGGGTGGCGGGCGGCGAATCCGGGTCGAGGCCGGCGGCCGTGAAGTGATCCCGGTTGTAGTAGAGCAGGACGGTCGACACGTTGAACGAGGCCGGCTGGAGCACGCCGTCGATGCTGTAGAAGTCCTTCACTCCCTGGGCGAAGTCGTCGTATTCGGTGTAGCCGTCGGCCTCGGCACATGCCCCGGCCGGGACGATGGTCCCGGAGTCGGCCAGGAACTTCGTGTTGGTGTCCTCCATGATGCCGATGTCGGGGAGGTCACCACTGGGGATGCCCTGCCGGTACTTGCGGAGCAGCTCCTCGTACCCCGTCCCCTGGTTCTCGACGTGGACGCGCACCCTGTCCTGGGACGCGTTGTAGGCGTCGGTGATCTTGTGGAGCGTCTCATTGGTCAGCCCGACGTAGGTGTGCCACACCGTGATGTCCACCGGTCCATCGGCGGTGTCGAGGGCGTCGACCGGACAGATGGCGGCGGCGTCGCTGCCCCCCGAGGTGTCGTCGGCAGAGCTGGTGTCGTCACCGGAATCGCCACCGCACGCGGCGGCGATCAGGGCGCCGAGCGCGACGGCCGCCAAGAGCCGGATCAGTCGGCGTGGGGTGCGTGTGGTCATGGTCGTGCTCCTGGTTCAGCGGGTGGCGTCATCCCTTCACCGCCCCCGCGGTCAGCCCGCGGATGAGGTGGCGTTGGAAGATCAGCAAGATGACGAGGATCGGAACGGCGGCGATGATCGCGGCCGCGAAGCCGAGGTTGAGTTGGTTGATGTTCTCGCCGGCGAACTTCGGCAACGCGATCTGGATCGTGTCCCATGCTTCACGGGTCACGATCGCCCGGGGCCACAGGTACTGGTTCCAGGCCGACAGGAACGAGATCACCGTGAAGGACGCGATGATCGGCCGCGTCACCGGTATGGCGACGTGCCAGAGGAACCCGAGGTGGCTGTACCCGTCGAGCTCGGCCGCGTCTCGGAGGTCGTCGGGGATGCCGAGGAAGCCCTGCCGGATGAGGAACGTTCCGAAGGCGGCGGCGAGGAAGGGCGCGCTCAATCCCTGGTAGGAGTTGAACCAGCCGAGCGTCCGGATGGTCTCGACGTTGGCGATGAGCGTGACCTCGATCGGGAGCATGAGGGTGGCCATGAAGGCGACGAAGACCAGGCGCCGGAACGGGAACCGCAGGAAGGCGAAGGCATAGGCAGCCAGGACCGACGTGGTCACCTGGGCGACGGCGATGATGGCGGTGACGACGGCCGACGTCGTCAGCTTGCGACCCAGGTCACCGTGGGTGAACGCCCGGCTGAACACGTCCCACTCCGGGTCGACCGGCCGGGGCGGCTGACCGGCGGTGATGTAGGCGATGGGCTGGGACAGCGCCCGCATCAGGATCATCCAGACCGGGAACAGCACGATGAGCGAGAGCGCGCTGAGCAGGACGTACCAGCCGATGTTCTTGGCCACGCGGGCGCGGCTACCGGGACGTGGCTCGGCCCTCATGCCCGGTCGCTCCCGTAGTGGACGCGGCGCTCGAGCAGCAGGAACTGCCCGAGGGCGACGATGAACGTGATCAGGAACAGGCCGACGGCCATGACCGAGCCCGTCCCCACCGCACCACCCTGTTGTTGCTTGAAGATCTTGAACACCAGGGTCTCGGTCGATCCCGCCGGACCGCCCTCGGTGAGGATGTCGATCTGGGCGAACGCCTGGAAGGCGAACACGGTGAGGACCACGACGAGGAACAACAGCGTGGGCGACAGCATCGGCAGGGTCACGGTGAAGAACTTGCGCACCGGTCCCATGCCATCGATGGTGGCCGCCTCGTTCAGCTCCTCCGGGATGGCCTGCAACCCGGCCAGCACGACGATGAACGTGAGGCCCAGGTTCTGCCAGATCGAGCTGAGGGCCACCCCGAACAGGGCGAGGTGGGTGTCGCGGAGCCAATCGACCTTGAAGTAGCCGACGGTGGGGTTGATCAGCACCACCCACACGATCGACGCCACCGCCACCGAGGTGGCGACGGTGGAGGCGAAGATGGTGTGGAAGATCTTCATGCCCCGGAGCTTGCGGTTGGCGGCCACCGCGAGGAGGACGCCCAAAACCAGCCCGGCCGGCACCGTGAGCAGGACGTACTTCACGGTGATGGTCAGTCCCTCGCTGAAGTCGTGGCCGGTGAGAACCGAGCGGTACTGGTCGAAACCCACGTAGCGCTGCCGGGTACGGGTCTGGTTCTGCTGGAAGAAGCCGAGATAGACGATCCGCCCGATCGGATAGAAGAAGAAGGCGCTGAACACCACCACGGAGGGGAGCAGGAAGGCGGCGGCCAACGCGTGTTCACGCGTCCGATGCCGCCGCCGGCGCGGCTGCCGTCCGGTGGTGCGGCCCATCAGTTCAACCGTCCGGTCGTCACGGCGTCGAAGAGATGGATGTCCGCCGGCCTCGCGGCGAGGCTGACCCGGCCGCCGGGCTGGGTCACCGTCTCGTCCCCGTCGGTGTCGCGCACGACGATGGCCTCGCCGTCGACGTCGCAGTAGACGTGGCGCTCGTGGCCGAGCCACTCCACCGCCCGGACGGTGGCCGCCAGCGGTCCCTCACCGACCCGTAGGTGCTCCGGTCGGACGCCGGCGACCACCGCGAGGCCGTCGCGCACCGAGCCGTCGAGGCCGTCGTGGATGTCGACCGCGAGCCGCTGGCCGGCGATCTCGACCGAGACGTCGCCCCCGTCGACCCGAACCGTGCCGGGGACGGTGTTCATCGGTGGGCTGCCGATGAAGCGGGCGACGAAGAGGTTGGCGGGCCGCTCGTACACCGCCCGGGGCGGACCGACCTGTTGCAGCCGACCGGCGTCGAGTACGGCGACCCGGTCGGCCATCGTCATCGCCTCCACCTGGTCGTGGGTCACGTAGATGATCGTCGTCTGCAGCTGCCGGTGCAGCTCCACCAGCTCGACGCGGGTCTGGGCCCGCAGCTTGGCGTCCAGGTTGGACAGCGGCTCGTCCATCAAGAAGACCTCGGGGCGGCGCACGATGGCGCGCGCCAGCGCCACCCGCTGACGTTGACCACCCGACAGCGCCCCCGGCTTGCGGTTGAGCACGTCGTCGAGGCCGAGGATCCGGGACGCGTCGGCGACCCGCTCGGCCCGCTCGTCCCGGTGCAGCTTGCGAGGTTCCTCGCTGTCGATCGAGTAGCTCCGCGTCTTGAGCGGGACCTCGATGTTCTGGCGCACGGTCATGTGGGGATACAGGGCGTAGCTCTGGAAGACCATGGCGATGTCGCGGTCCTTGGCCTCGACGTCGTTCACGACCCGATCACCGATGCGGAGCTCGCCGTCGCTGACCTCCTCGAGGCCGGCGATCATCCGCAGCGCGGTGGACTTGCCGCAGCCCGATGGACCCAGCAGCACCATGAACTCCTGGTCGACGATGTCCAGCGTGAGGGCATCCACGGCGACGACGTCGTCGAACCGCTTGGTGACGTTGTCGAACCGGACCCCACTCATGCGCGCTCCACGTGCGGATCGTAAACCGGCGTCGCGGTGGCGCCCCAGGGTCCATGGTCACTCGCGGCGACCATGGGAGTGCGCGGCGCGCGGGTCGCTCGACGCCCGGCCGTCAGCTCAGTTGGTCGAGAAAGCGACGGACGACGAGGTTCCACAGCTCGGGATCCTCGAAGTAGGGCGAGTGCCCGGAGCCGGGGATCTCGGCCACCCGAGCGTCGGGGAGCAGTTCGGCCAGGGCGCGGATCGCCGCCGGCGGGAAGAGCGGATCACGATCGCCCACCACGCAGAGGACCGGGACCCGGATGCGGGCGGCCTCGTCCGCGCCGTGCTGCGTGCGCAGCAGGCGACCGATGAGCGCGGTGACGTCCACCGAGGTCGTCTCGGCGAGCTGCTGGTACAGGTGCGCCCGGCCGGGGTCCCGGCGGGCCAGGCCGGGGTCGATGGCGGGATGGAGTCCCAGGTGCTCGGCCGCGTCGGCGGGGACCGCGGGCCGGGTGGCACCGGCTGCGGCCGCCTCGATGGACTCCGTCGAGAACCCGCCGAGGGTGTCGGCCAGCACCAGACTGCGAGCGATCGACGGGCGCTCGAGCACTGCGCCGACGCTGGTCCAGCCGCCCATCGACTGGCCGACGAGGTCGGCTCGTTCGATGCCGAGGTGATCGAGCACCGCGAGCAGATCGCCGACGGCCACCTCGGGACCGCTGCGCTGGGCCCGGTCGGTGGATCGGCCGTAGCCGCGGTGGTCCCACACGACCACGGTCCGGTCGGCAGCGAAGGGTGCGACCTGCTGGTACCAGATCGAGTGGTTGCCGCCGGCGCCGTGGCTCAACACCAGCGGCGTGCCGCCCTCGCCCAGGACCTCGAAGTAGATGGATTCGCCGTCGTGGTTGACGAGGCCGGTGCGTCGCCTGGGCAACGCTCCGGTGGGGTCCCCCGCGGATGGGGGGATCCGCGCCGCGGCCGCCACGCAGTCGATCTCGACCAGGGCACCCAGGGCCAGGTCGGCGCCGCCCACCGTGATCCGGGCGGGCGGGAGGCCAGGGACGGTCGCGGCGAAGAAGGCGCGGTAGGCCTCGTTCATGGCCTCGAAATCGGCCATGTCGTGCAGGTACACGTTGACCTTGGCCACGTGGTTCCACGTCACGCCGGCCGCGTTCAAGATGCTGCCGATGTTGTGCAAGGTCTGGGTCGTCTGGGCCGCGATGCCCTCGGCCAGGCTGAGTCCCTCGGTCGTGCCCAGCGTTCCGGACACGTGCACGGTGCCGTCGACAACTGTGGCGTGGGAGAACTGGGGGAGTCGGCCGAGCCCGTCGACGACGATGCGTTCGGTGCGGGGCGTGGTCATGACGGAACGGTAGACGGGCGTCGGCCTGCGCCGGGCCCGTCGGGTCAGAGCCGGGAGCGGATCGCCCACAGGTGAGGGAACGCGGCGCGCAGCGTCGACGCCAGGTAGTCCGCACCGTCGGAGCCGCCGGTTCCCGTCCGGGTGCCGATCGTGCGCTGGACCATCTTGAGGTGGCGATACCGCCATTCCTGGAGGCCTTCGTCGAGGTCCACGAACCGCTCGCACAATGCGGCGCCGGCCGGATCGGAGCGGTAGACGTCGACGAGCAGATCCTCCACGGCGCGGCCGTCGCCCGGTTGGTCACCACCCCGGCTCCGGATCAGATGACCCAGCAGGGCGTCCCACAGCGTCGGTGCGGCGTGCCGCGCCGCGAGTCGATCGAGCGCCGGTGTCCTGGGTCGCTCGAGCAGCCCGGCGATCGTGGCGCGATCGACGATGCCGAGCAGGGTCTCGAGCTCGCGGAACTGGATCGACTGGAAGCCGCTGGCGGACTGCAGCCGGTCGCGGAACGAGAGGAACTCGAGCGGTGTCATCGTCTCCAGCACGTCGAGTTGGCTGACGAGGACCTTGAGGATGCGCAGCACCCGGTCCAGGCCGTGACCGGCGCGGATGTGGTCGTCGGCATCGAGGCGAACGACGACGTGGTCGAGCTCGCAGAGGATCTGACGGAACCACAGCTCGTAGACCTGGTGGATGACGATGAACAGGTGCTCGTCGTGCTCGTCCGATCGGGGCTGTTGCAGCGAGAGCAGCTCGTCGATGCGGAGGTAGTCGGTGTAGGTCGTCGCGGGGTCGCTCACCGCCGTCACGCTACGGAGCGGACCGCCTCGCCCGCTCGGTGCCGACGTTCGCGCCACTCGGTCGGTTCGGGTGACTATGACGAGAATGAACACTTCGTGCCATATACGGACGAATCGGACACTGCGACACTTCTGGTACCCGACATCCCTTCCACACCGCCTCGGAGTCAGCCGTGCCGACCGTGCGAACCACCTGCCCCACCTGCGACATCGTCACCCTCGACGCCCCCGCGCTCCGGGTCCGTCTCGGGTCTGACGAGGACGCATCGGAAGTCATCTTCGTGTGTCCGACCTGCCATCACCTGGTGGTCCACCCGCTCAGCGAACGGATGGTCCCGGTGCTGCTGGGCGCGGGGTGCCCGGTCGACATCGAGGACGGCGAGCGCCTGGCCGACCGGGTTCGCCCTGCCGCCCACCCGGCCTTCGGCCCGGAGCTGAGCGAGCTGGAGATCGAGCAGTTCGTGGCCGCGCTCGACCGGACCGACTGGTACGACGAGCTGGCGTATTGAGCTGAGGGCGGGCCGACCGCGGGTCGCCGGGCACACCCGGTGGGGCCGTGGCGAGGGGTCCGCCACTTCTCCGGCGTTCAGCGGAACAATTGGCTCCTTGCTACCCGTCCTGGCCGGCCTCGGAGTCGGGCTCCTCAGCAGCTACGTGTTCATTCGCTGGTCCGCTCGACGCCAGCGGCAGTCGGTGCGCGCCATGGCGGCGAGGAACGACGAGCTCCGCGATGCCATGGAAGCGGTGGCCCACGAGCTGCACGAACGGGTGGAACGCGAAGCGCGGCTCGCCCACGAAGCCGCCCACGACCACCTCACCGGACTGGCGAACCGGGCCAACCTGATGGTGGAGCTCGAGCGGGCGACGGCCCGGGCCCGGCGGTCGGGGACCGGCTTCGGGGTGCTGTTCGTCGATCTCGATCGCTTCAAGGTGGTCAACGACACCCTCGGCCACCGGGCCGGCGACGTCGTGTTGATCAGCGTCGCCGAACGGCTCGTCGCGGCCACCCGCGACACCGACTTCGTCGCTCGCAACGGCGGTGACGAGTTCGTGGTCATCGCCGAGGACGCCGCCGACATCGCCACCGTCGTCCGCCTGGCCGAACGCATCCAGATGGCGTTGTCCGGTCCGGTGGTCCTCGGGCTCGACACCGTGCACGTCACCGCGTCGATCGGGGTCACCTGGCTGGCACCCGACGCCGACGACGACATCGACCACCTCCGCGACGCTGACCTCGCCATGTACCAGGCCAAGTCGACCGGACCCGGCCAGATCCGCGTCTTCGACGACGCGATGCGGTTGTGGGTCGAGCAGCGCTTCGACCTCGAACGGGAGCTGCGCCGGGCCGTCGACCGCGACGAGCTCGGGGTGCACGTGCAGCCGGTGATCGACCTGCGGACCGGCCGGGTCAGCGGCGCCGAGCTCCTCTGCCGCTGGACGCTGGCCAACGGTGACGAGATCCCTCCGACCGACTTCATCACGCTGGCCGAGGACTCCTCGCTGGTGGTCGACATCGGGCGCCAGATGCTCGACCGAGCTGCGGGGGTACTGGCCGACTGGGGTCGCGATCCGCGCCTGGCAGAGATGGTCCTGAGCGTGAACCTGTCCGGCCGGCACGTCGACCATCCGGGCGTGGTCGACGACGTGGCATCCGCCCTGCGGCGCTGGAACGTCGACGCCGACCGCCTGACCATCGAGCTCACCGAGACCACGCTCGTCCGTGACCTCGGTGAGGCCGCCACCACGTTGCGAGCCCTGCGGGACGTCGGGGTGGCGATCTCCGTCGACGACTTCGGCGTCGGGCATGCCTCGTTGCGCTACCTCCGCGAATTGCCCGTCGCCCTGGTGAAGATCGATCGGTCCATCGTGGCCGGCTTCGAGCGGGTCGATTCCGACACCGTCATCGTCACCATGCTCACCCGCCTGGCCGATGTGCTCGAGATCGACATCGTGGCCGAGGGCATCGAGACCGAGGAGCAGCTCGAGCGGCTCGCCGACGCCGGCTGCCGCTTCGCCCAGGGGCACCTGTTCGCCCGGTCGATGCCGGTGGCCGACTTCCGGGGATGGATCACGGCGTGGGACCGGGAGCACACCCACCCCGCCCGCTGGCACGAACTGGTCTGAGCCGCATTGGTCTCTTGACCGACCAGTCAATGCGAACCCTGCGGGTTCGTTGGACCAATGCTCCGCATTGGTCTCTTGACCGACCAGTCAATAATCTCACGCGTTATGGAAATCACCGGTTCTTCATCTGTCATCACCGGCGGGGCCAGCGGCCTCGGCGAGGCCACCGCCCGGCTGCTCGCGTCGAAGGGCCAGCACGTCGTGGTCGTCGACATGAACGACGACAAGGGCGAGGCCGTGGCCAAGGACATCGACGGTGTCTTCGTCCACGCCGACGTCACCAACACCGACGAGGTCATCGCCGCGGTCGAGGCCGCCAAGGAGATGGGCCCGCTCCGCACCATGGTGACCGCTGCCGGCATCGGCTTCGCCACCCGCACCATCGGTCGTGACGGGGCCTACGAGTCGGCCCACGATCTCGACGTCTACCGCAAGGTCATCGAGGTCAACCTGATCGGCACGTTCAACTGCGTCCGCTTGGGCGCCTCGGCCATGAGCCTGAACGAGCCCGATGACGACGGCCAGAAGGGTGCCATCGTCACCGTCACGTCGGTCGCCGCCTTCGACGGCCAGATCGGCCAGGCCGCCTACTCGTCGTCCAAGGGCGGTGTCGTGGGCATGACCCTCCCCGTGGCCCGCGATCTGTCCGCGGCCGGCATCCGACTCAACTGCATCGCCCCCGGCCTGATCGACACCCCGATCTACGGCGAGGGCGAGGCGTCCGAGGCGTTCAAGGCGCAGCTCGGCCAGAGCGTGCTGTTCCCGAAGCGCCTCGGCACCGCCGACGAGTTCGCCTCCATGGCCGCCGAGCTGCTCACCAACAGCTACATGAACGCCCACGTGGTGCGGGTCGACGGCGGCATCCGCATGCCACCGAAGTAGTCGACCCGCGGCGGTTGCTACGAACCCGAGGATCCTCGCCGACGAGACATCGCCGGCCCCGGACGAGAGGATCCTCGCCGGCGATGCGCCGGTGGGATGACGGCGAGGTCCCGGCGAAGCGTCAGCTCACCGTCGGAAGGTGCGCCGATCGGGTCCGCTCGAACGTCGTGATCTCGCCCTCGAGCTGGAGGGTGAGTCCGACGTCGTCGAGGCCCTCCAGGAAGCGGCGCCCGGTGGCGTCGTCGAGGGGGAACTCACACTCGACATCGCCGGCCCGCAGCGTGCGCGCTTCGACGTCGATCTGGAACACGAGCCCGGGATCGGCCTCGACCATCCGGAGCAGACGCTCGCCGATCTCGGCGCTCACCTGCACCGGGACCAGGCCGTTCTTCGTGCAGTTGTTGCGGAAGATGTCGCCGAAGCGGGGCGAGACGACGGCCTCGAAGCCGTATTGCTGGATGGCCCACACCGCGTGCTCGCGTGACGACCCGGTCCCGAAGTTGGGCCCGCCGATCAACACGTTGGCGCCCTGGTACTGCTCCTGGTTGAGGACGAAGGCAGGGTCGTCCTTCCACTCCGAGAACAGGCCTTTCTCGAACCCGGTGCGTTCGACCCGCTTGAGCCAGTCGGACGGGATGATCTGGTCGGTGTCGACGTCGGAGCGGTCCAGCGGAACCGCGGTGCCCTCGATGGTGCGGACGGCTCTCATCGATTCTCCAAATCCGTGGGGGTGGCGAAGTGGCCGGCGATGGCGGTGGCGGCGGCAACCGCGGGGGAGACGAGGTGCGTGCGCCCGCCCCGCCCCTGCCGGCCTTCGAAGTTGCGGTTGGACGTGCTGGCGCACCGTTCGCCGGGCGCCAGCTTGTCCGGGTTCATAGCCAGGCACATCGAACAGCCCGGCTCCCGCCAGTCGAATCCGGCGGCCCGGAAGATCTCGTGCAGGCCTTCGGCCTCGGCCTGGTCCTTCACCGCGAACGATCCCGGGACCACCATGGCCCGGCCCACGGTGACCGTCCGTCCCTCGGCGACGGCGGCGGCGGCCCGCAGGTCCTCGATCCGGGAGTTGGTACAGGAGCCGATGAACACGGTGTCGACCGCGACCTCCCGCAACGGGGTGCCGGCGGTCAGGCCCATGTACTCCAGGGCGCGGCTGGCGGCCTCGCGCTCGGAAGCCTCGGCGAAGCCGGCGGGATCGGGCACGGACGCCGAGATCGGCGCGACCTGCGCCGGATTGGTGCCCCACGACACGTGGGGCTCGATCGTGGCGGCGTCGATCACCACCTCCTTGTCGAAGGTGGCGTCGTCGTCGGTGAACAGTGTCTTCCAGTCCTCGACGGCCGCGTCCCAGTCCGCCCCCGTCGGGGCGTGGGGCTTGTCCCGGAGGTAGGCGAACGTCGTTTCGTCCGGTGCGATGAGACCGGCCTTGGCGCCGGCTTCGATCGACATGTTGCACACCGTCATGCGGCCCTCCATCGAGAGGGCTCGGATGGCCGAGCCGCGGTACTCGATGATCGAGCCGATGCCGCCGCCGGTGCCGATGCGTCCGATGATGGCGAGCACGATGTCCTTGGCCGTGACGCCGGGTTGTGCCTCACCCTCGACGGTGACGGCCATGGTGCCCGGCTTGCGTTGGGGGAGGGTCTGGGTGGCGAGGACATGCTCGACCTCGGACGTGCCGATGCCGAAGGCGATCGAGCCGAACGCCCCGTGGGTCGAGGTGTGCGAGTCGCCGCACACGATCGTCATCCCGGGCTGGGTGTAGCCCTGCTCCGGGCCGATGACGTGGACGATGCCCTGGCCGGGCTGGCCCATGGCGTGGCACACGATCCCGAACTCGTCGCAGTTGGCGGCCAGCGTGTCCATCTGCTTCTTGGAGATCGGGTCGGCCACCGGTTGGTCGATGTCGGCGGTGGGGACGTTGTGGTCCATGGTCGCCAGCGTCAGGTCGGGCCGCCGCACGGTCCGCCCGTTGAGCCGGAGCCCGTCGAACGCCTGGGGCGAGGTGACCTCGTGGATGAGGTGGAGGTCGATGTACAGCAGGTCGCCGTCGTCGCCGGCGTGGACCACGTGGCGGTCCCAGACCTTCTCGCTCAGTGTCTTGGCGGTGTGCTCGGAAGACATGACAATCTCACATTCTGAGATAGAGTTCTCAACCAATGGACACCCTAAGCGGAATCGGCGTGCTCGACAAGGCGGTACGCATCCTGCGCGCGGTCGCGACGGGTCCGGTGCGTCCCGCCGATCTCGCCGATCGGACGGGCATCGCCCGGGCCACGGCGCACCGGCTGGCCGCTGGCCTCGAGGTCCACGGCCTGCTCCGCCGCGATCCCGATGGTGCCTACGCCCTCGGCCTCGGCCTCATCGGCCTCGGGCGGGTCGCCGCCGAGGCCTTCCCGCTCGCTCGGGCCGCCCGTCCCGCCCTCGAGCGGCTGCAGCAGGAGACCGGCGAGTCGACCCAGCTCTACGTCGAGGACGGCGGCGAGCGGCTGTGCGTGGCCGCAGTCGACTCATCGGAGGAACTGCGCACCATCGTCAGCGTCGGCGCCCGGCTCCCGCTCGACGTCGGGTCGGCCGGCCGAGTTCTCGGCGGCGAGGTCGGCCGCGACGGGTGGGTGGCATCGGTGGCCGAGCGGGCGTCGGGCGTCGCCTCGGTGTCGGCCCCCGTGGTCGTCGACGGTCGGACGGTGGCCGCGGTCAGCGTCAGCGGTCCGATCGAGCGCACGACCAAGCGCCCCGGTCAGCGCTTCGCCGACGCGGTGCTGGCCGCCGCGGCCACCATCGAGTCCGCCCTCGCCTGACGGGAGCTGGGTGTCGGGTCAGTAGCGCCCGGTGGTGGCTCGGGTGACCGACTGGCAGGCCCGGACCAGGGCGGGGACGAACTGATCGGCCGATGTCACACAGGCCGTGTGGTCAGCGGCGACGTCGTAGCGGATGGCCCGGGGGATGGTGGTGGCGAGCATGGCCTGCCGTTCCGGCGGCACGGCGTTGTCGAGCGTGGTGACGACCACAGCCGTGGGGACGTCGATCTCGTGCAGCCACGGCCGGGCGTCGAACCGGCCCAGCGACGCTCCCGCCTCGGCCACGGCCACCGGATCGGCCGAGGTGATCTGGCGGCGGGCCCAACGTCCCACCGCGGTGTCGTCGGTTCGGTTGCCGAGGAACTGGCGCGCCACCCGCTGGCGGACGATGCGTGGCGCGATCCGACCGGCCCCCGCGACGACGGGCAAAACCGAGAACAAGGCGCCTTCCGGACCGGAGCCACGGAAGTACGGCGAAGTCGAGCACAGCACCAACCCGTCGACCAGGTCGGGGTGGCGGTGCCAGGTCAGCATCGCGATGGGCCCGCCCATCGAGTAGCCGACCGGGATGCAGCGTTCCACCCCGAGCACCTCGCAGAGCGACGCGACGTCGTCGGCGCAGTCGGCGAGCCGGAACCGTCGCCGGCTGCGGATGCCTCGCCCGTGGCCGCGGTGATCCATGGCCACCACCCGGAACTGCTGCCCCAGCGCGGCGTAGGCCGTGAACCAGTTCAGATCAGCAGTGACCGTCCAGCCGTGGAGGAGCACGACGCACGGGGCGCCGGGTGGCCCCTCGATCTCGCGGATGAAGGTCGTGCCCCGTCCGGGCAACCGGAGCTGTCGGCCAGCGGGGAGCCGCAGTTCGGCGGTGTCGGCCATGCCCGGTCAGTCGATCGCCACGATCTCGACCGTGAGCGTGGCGCCGGTGGGGGTCTCGTAGGACACGGACTCCCCGGCCTTCTTTCCCATCATCGCCGCGCCCAGCGCCGACCCCGGGCTCACGACCTCGAGATCGTCGGAACGCTCCTCGATGGAGCCGAGGAGGTACTGCTCGGTGTCGTCGTCACCCTCGTAGCGGATGGTGACCACCGAGCCGGTCCGGACCTCCGTGGACCCGCCGGCCTCCACGATGACGTGGTTCTCGAGGATGGCATTGAGGTGGGCGATGCGCCCGGCCATCTTGCCCTGCTCCTCCTTGGCGGCGTGGTAGTCGCCGTTCTCGGACAGGTCACCGAGCTCACGCGCGGCCTCGATCTTGCGGGCGATGTCGATCTTCTTGTGGGTCGTCAGATCCTCGTACTCGGCCTTGAGCCGGTCGTACGCCGCCTGGGTGAGGTGGTGGACGTCCTTGTCGGGCGCGTCGTGGAGCACGCCTCTGGTGTCACTTTCGGCCATCCGATGAGGCTACCGGGGCCGGGCGGCCGTGCTCAGCTCGGGAGCGCTACGCCGTTCAGGTTGACGCCGGCGGTCCGACCGAGTTGCATTGCATGCTGTGACGACGGTTCTGCACCAGCTCTGCCCAGTCGGGGCCCTGCGCATCGTCGTCGCCGTATCCATTCGCTAGCGCGCACCTCCCGGTGTGCGCTGTTCCGACCGTCCGCCCTCCCGGTGGGCGGTTTCGTCGTTCCAGGGAGCAGCTCAATGTCGCACAGGATCGCCGTCATCGGCGGTGACTACATCGGACCCGACGTGGTCGCCGAGGGCCTCAAGGTCATGCGCGCCGCCGGTGTCGACTTCGAGGCGACGGAGTTCGAACTGGGCGCCCAGCGCTGGAAGCGCGACGGCGAGATCCTCTCCGACGAGACCCTCGAGCAGCTCCGCGACTTCGACGCCATCTTCATGGGGGCCCTCGGCGGGGCTCCCGGCGAGGTGCCGGCCGGCATCATCGAGCGCGGCATCATCCTCAAGACCCGGTTCTCGTTCGACCAGTACATCAACCTGCGACCGTTCCTGCTGGCCGAGCAGGACATCGACTTCCTGGTGGTCAGGGAGAACACCGAGGGCACCTACGCCGGCGAGGGTGGCTTCCTGCGCAAGGGCACGGCGCACGAGGTCGCCACCCAGGGATCGGTCAACACCCGCATGGGTGTCGAGCGTTGCGTCCGGTACGCCTTCGAGCTGGCTCAGAGCCGCGACCGCAAGCAGCTGACGCTCGTCCACAAGACGAACGTGCTCACCTTCGCCGGCGACCTGTGGCAGCGGGCCTTCGATGCGGTTGCGGCCGAGTACCCCGAGGTCGAGACCGGCTACCAGCACATCGACGCGGCCTGCATCCACTTCGTGACCAACCCCCAGCAGTACTCGGTCATCGTCACCGACAACCTGTTCGGCGACATCCTCACCGACCTGGGAGGCGCGGTCTCCGGAGGCATCGGGCTCGCCGCCAGCGCCAACCTCAACCCCGACCGCACCGCCCCGTCGATGTTCGAGCCGGTCCACGGCTCCGCTCCCGACATCGGCGGCCAGAACAAGGCCAACCCCCTCGCCGCCATCCTGTCGGCGGCGATGATGCTGGAGTTCCTCGGAGAGAACGATGCCGCCACCCGGATCCGGGTGGCATGCGAGGATGCACCCACCGGATCGACCACCGAGATCGGCGACGCCGTCGCCGCCCGTCTCGCCTGAGTCCACGACAGACACGGAGCACGTCATGCCCATCACACCGACCGAGCAGATCTGGATGAACGGCGAGATGGTCGCCTGGGACTCGGCGAACATCCACATCCTCACCCACACACTCCACTACGGCACGGGTGTGTTCGAGGGGATCCGGGCCTACGAGACCAGTGAGGGTCCCGGGGTGTTCCGGCTCACCGAACACATGGAACGCCTGCACAACTCGGCGAAGATCCTGATGATGGACATGCCCTACTCGGTGGAGGAGCTGGTCGAGGCGACCAAGCTCGTCGTGCGCGAGTCCGGCCTGCCCTCGTGCTACATCCGGCCGATCGCCTACTACGGCTACGGCGAGATGGGCCTCAACACGCTGCCCTGCTCGGTCGACGTGGCCATCGCGTGCTGGCCGTGGGGCGCGTACCTCGGCGAGGACTCGGCCACCAAGGGCGTGCGGATGAAGATCTCGTCGTGGACGCGCCACGACCACAACACGATGCCTCCCGCGGCCAAGACCACCGGCAACTACGTCAA
>CAVSRP010000032.1:0-239802 GCA_963730345.1 uncultured Acidimicrobiaceae bacterium | reverse complement strand
CCGGCCTGGGCGATGAAGTCCTTGGCGATGACGTCGGCGTCTTCCTTGTCGATGTCGAAGCGCTTGTTCAGCCCGGTGAGCGTGTCGGTGTCGATGGCGGCGCTGATCTTGTTGACCAGCGTGGTGAGGTCGTCGCCGTAGGCGTCGACCACGTCCTGGGACAGCACGGGCGTGATGTTGTCGGCCGCCAGCATGTTCTTGTCGTCCTGGAGCAGCACCCAGCCCTCGTCGGCGATGCGACCGCTGGTCGAGAACAGGACACCGACCTGGACCTCGTCGGCGGCCAGGGCGTCGGCGACGAGGCCGGCGTCGAGCGGCGTGAAGCCGCCGGAGAGATCCACGCCGTAGACCCGCTGCAGACCGGGCAGGCAGAACGGGTTGGTCTCGCAGTCCTGGGGTGCCCCGAGCTTGAGATCGCCTCCGTCAGCGGGCAGGTCGGACAGCTTCGAGTAGCCGGTGGCGTCAGCGGTGTCCTGGGTGATCACGAACGCGTTGGTGTCGACCGCGGGAGCGGGATCGAGCGCGACCAGGTTCTTGGCGTCCAGCTGGCCCTGCAGCAGGCTGACCGTTTCCTGGGCGTCGCCGGTGGCCTCGCCAGCATTGCTGTTCAGGAACTCGAGCATCGACGCGGCGTACTCCGGGCTGAAGTTGACCTCGCCGTTGTCGAAGGCGGCGAGCAGCACGTCGCGGTAGCCGCCCACGCTGACCTGCTTCACGTCGTAGCCGTTCGCCTCCAGGACCTGGCCGTAGATCTGGGCGAGGATGGCGGACTCGCCGAAGTCCTGGGCACCGATCTCGATCGTCGGACCGTCGGGTGTCGACGGATCGGTGCCGGCGGTGGTGGTGGTCGTGGCCCCGCTGGCATCGCCGCTCGAGGCGGGCGCGCTGTCGTCGTCGCCGCAGGCCGCGACGAGCAGGGCAGTGAGCGCCACCAGGGCGATCAAGAGCTTGCGGGTCTTCATTGGGGGTCCTTTCGAGGGGGACAGGGATCAGATGGCGAGTTCGGCTCCGGCTCCCGAACGAGGGGTCCGTACCACGGCTGCCTGGCGGTCGGGCCGTGACCACGGTGTCAGGCGGCGGGCGAGCAAGGCGAACGCGGCCTCGGTCAGCAGCGAGAGTACGGCGACGAGCAGGGCGCCGGCGATCAGTTGCCCGTCGTTGCGGGTGGCGATGGCCTGCAGGATCGGCGTCCCGAGGCAGCGGAAGCCGACCAGGGCGCCCAAGGTGGTGGTGGCGACGACCTGCACGGCGGAGATCCGCACGCCGGTGGCCAGCAGGGGCAGGGCGGCGGGTACTTCCACCGCGGTGAGGACCTCGCGTTCGCGCATACCCATGGCCCGGGCCGCCTCCACCACGTCGTCGTCGATCTCGCTGACCCCGATGTAGGTGTTGACGAAGATCGGGGGAAGGGCGAGGAAGAACAGGGCCACGAAGGTGGGCCAGAAGCCGAGCCCGAACCCGTAGCGCAACGACAGCGGGAAGACGAAGGCGATGATGGCGAAGGTCGGGATGGCCCGGCTCAGGTTCACCACGGTGATGGCGAGGAACCCGCCCCGCCGTCGGTGACCGAGCCACAGCGCCGGCGGGATGGTGGCGGCCATGGCGGCGATGACGACGGTGACGGACA
Organism: uncultured Acidimicrobiaceae bacterium; assembly: GCA_963730345.1. GTDB lineage: Bacteria > Actinomycetota > Acidimicrobiia > Acidimicrobiales > Salinilacustritrichaceae > Salinilacustrithrix. The sequence goes on along the minus strand of CAVSRP010000032.1, from coordinate 238,175 downwards.
GGCGGACGTGGTTCCAAGTGAGCGTGACCAGCCCGTTGCGGCCCCACCACGATCGGGTGGTGGTGAGGTAGTCGAAGGCTTCGCGGAGCATCAGCCCGCCTCCGCGGTGGGTCCGCTCGACCGAGCCCACGGCGTCAGCAGCCGCTGGATCAGCACGAACGCGACATCGAAGACGATGGCCATGAGGATCGACAGCGTGCCGCCGACCACGATGGGCGTCGAGAACTGGCGGCTGAGGCCGTCGTCGATGAAGGTGCCGTAGCCGCCGCTGCCGACGAGGGCAGCGATGGTGACGAGACCGATGACGGTGACGGTGGCGACCCGGAGACCGCCGATGATGGCCGGCGTGGCGAGACGGAGGTCGACGCTGAGGAACCGGCGCCACCGCTCGTAGCCCATGCCGTCGGCCGCGTCCTTGACCGCCTGCGGGACGCCGTCGACCCCGTCGACGATGTTCCGCAGCAGGATGAGCAAGGTGTAGCTGACGAGGGCGATCTGCGCGGTACGGAAGCCGAGCCCCGTGATGGGGACGAGCACACCGAACAGGGCCAGGCTCGGGATGCTGTAGAGCGCCCCGGACAGGGCCGCCAGCGGCGCGTAGGCGCGACGCCAGCGCAACGAGACGACGGCCATGGCCATGGCGATGACGAAGCCGATGGCCACCGAGCTGCCGGTGAGCTGGAGATGCTCGAGCGTCGCCTCCCGGATCTCCTCGGCGTGATCGGGGATCCAGCCCCACCGCACGATGGGTTCGGCGGCGAGGACGGCGTTCACTGGCGCACACCCTCGCTGATCTCCTCGACCCGGACCATGCCGCGGTAGCGGCCGTCGACGTCCTCGACCACCGCGACGTTGGTGAGGGAGTTGACGATGCCGTCGAGAGCGCTGCGCAGCGTCGTGTCGGGCCGGACCACGGAGCGGAACGGGCGGACCCCTTCGGCGGACACCCGTCCGTTCAACTCGTGCCCCCACAGCCACCCGAGGAGTCGCTCGTTCTCGCACACACCGAACCAGTCGACGTGGTGGCTGTCCATGGCGGCGCGCGCCACCGTGGCGTCGTCGCCGACATCGGCAATGGGGCCGTCGCCGGGCACGATCTCGCTCACCGTCATGAGTGCCAGGCGCTTGAGCCCCCGCTCCTCGCCGAGGAAGTCGGCGACGAACTCGGAGGCCGGCGCAGCCAGGATGTCCGACGGAGGTGCGGCCTGGGCCAGCACGCCGCCGACGTTCATGATCGCGACGCGATCGCCGAGCTTGATGGCTTCGTCGACATCGTGGGTCACCAACACGATGGTCTTGTGCACCCGCTTCTGGAGGGCGAGAAGCTCGTCCTGGAGGCGGGCCCGCACGATCGGGTCCACCGCGCTGTAGGGCTCGTCCATCAACAAGATGGGTGGATCGGCGGCCAGCGCACGCGCCACGCCCACCCGCTGCTGCTGGCCGCCGGACAGGGCGCCGGCGTAGCGACCGAGCATGTCGCGCTCGAGGCCGATGAGGTCGGACAGCTCGATGACGCGGGCCTCGATGCGGTCCTTGTCCCAGCCCAGCAGCTTCGGGACGGTGGCGATGTTGGCCGCGATCGTCTTGTGCGGGAACAACCCGGTGTGTTGGATGACGTAGCCGATGCCGCGACGCAACTCGTGGACGGGGAGGTCGGCGACCGGTCGACCGTCGATCTCGATCTCGCCCTCGGTGGGCTCGATCAGGCGGTTGATCATCTTCAGGGTGGTGGTCTTGCCGCAGCCGGACGGACCCACCAATGCCACGATCTCGCCGGCAGGGATCTCCAGGTCGAGGTGGTCGACGGCTGGACGGGCAGCGCCGGGGTAGCGCTTCGTGAGACCCGCGAGCCGGATGGCGGCCTGCCCGGACATCTGGTGCAACCTATCGACTCGATGCCGTGGCCGGCGGAGGATCAGCGGTTGCGGAATCGCACGAGCGGTTGCACCGCCCAGGTGTAGAGCACGGCGAGACTGACGGCCGCAGTGGCCACCAGGGAGAACGTGGTCTCGCCCACGACCGTTCCGACGAGCCAGGTCGATGCCGCGACGGCGAGCCCGAGGAAGATCGTGCCGACCAGTGAGACCCACACCGCTGTCTCCACGTGGTCCTCGTCCCCGCGTTCCACGCCCGTGATCGGGGCCCGGAAACGTTGGTGCACGGACGGCGCGATCAGCAGAACCGACGCCATTGCCGACGAGAAGAACGAGACCTCGTACAGATAGCGTTCGAAGGTCGACAACGAGCCGAACTCGCTCTGGAACGGCACGATCAGCAGGAAGCCGAGCAGCACCTGGGCGCCGGGCAGGGTGGTGCGCAGGCCTTCCAGCAGTCGCTGGAAGCTGTGGTCGACCTCGCGGGAGTCGTGATCGACCCCCTGGTCACCCTCCGAGCCACGGTCCGTCATGGCCCGATCAGCGCACGCTGACTGCCACGTCGTAGCGGTCCGCGGGCGACTGCCCGTTCCAGGTGTCGCCGTGGTCCCAGTCGGGCTGCTTCGTGCGGTGGTCCTCGTCGATGGTGACGGTTCCCTCGGCGTCGATGTCGACGATGGGGGCGATGAGGACCGGCTCGGCTCGGACCTCGTGGGCGGCGTGGGCCGCGGCGTGGTCCGGGAACCGTTCGAGGATGCTGGCGACGACCCGCTCGTGCTGGCGGGCGAGGTCACACCGGGCACCCTCGGGGACGCGGCGCAGCACGGGCATGAGCGAGTCGAGCGCGCCGTCGGGGGCTTCGCCCCGGCGCAGCGCGTCGAGGCGGTCGGCGATGTCGAGGCCGTCCTGCTTGCAGGGGGTGCACTGCCCGCAGGACTCGACGGCGAGAAATCGGGAGACGCCCTGGGCCACGGCGATCGGGTCCGATTCGGAGCTGAAGACCATGAACCCGCCGGTGCCCAGGCCCGAGCCGGCCGCGGCCATCGCCTCGTAGGTGGCCGGCGTGTCGAGCTCGTCGGCCATCAGGACGCCGTTGGCGATGCCGGAGAGCACGAATGCGATGCGACCTCGGACCGCACCACCGCTCAGGGCGTGGATGATCTCGCCCACCGGGGTGCCGAGGGCGAACTCGCCGACGCCACCCCGTTCGACGTCGCCCGACACGGTGAACACGGAGCTTCCGGGGGACTCGGCCGTGCCCTGGATACGGAACCACTCCGCGCCGTGAGACACGATTCCCGGCACGTGAGCGAGGGTCTCGACGTTGTTCACGAGCGCCGGGGGTGCGTCGCCCTGCGATCCGGCCAGTGACAGCGCGGCCGGCCCCCCGGACGGGTCGCCGAGCTCGGTGGCGCCCCTCCGGTACGGAGGAGCGATGCGGGGGAACGGCGGGCGGCCGGCGGTGGCTTCGAGCAGCGCGGTCTCTTCCCCGAGGAGATAGTGGTTGGGTCCCTCGACGATCTCGATGTCCACCGCGCCGGTGATGCCGGCGTCGACCAGGGCATCGCGGGCGGCGGCGAGCCGGGTGGCCTCGGTGGTGTACCGCTGCTTGGTCGTCACCACGATGGAGGCGGATCCCACGGCGTGGGCGGCGATGAGGGCGCCCTCGAGCACGCCGAACGGGTTGTGGCGGATCAGCGCGCGATCGCCGAACGTCCCCGGCTCACCTTCGGCCGCGTTCACCACCACCGTGGGCGCGATCGGGCTCGACTCGTCGTTGGTCCGGACCGTCCGCCACTTCGTTCCGGTGGGGAAGCCGGCGCCGCCACGACCGCGCAGACCGGCGTCGGTCACCAGGTCGATCAGCAGGTCGGGCGCCATGGCCCGGGCCGTGTCCAGGGCGTCGATCCCGCCGGTGGCGCGGTGTTCGTCCAGCGAGTGGACCGGGGCGAGATCGAGGACCCGTGAGCAGCGCATGGCCGGGACATACCCGCCGATGGACTCGCCCAGACGGCCGGGCCAGACGGTCATCCGAGGACGTCGGGCACCTCGGTGATCGATGACAGGGTCCAGAACCGGGTGTCCTCGGCGGCACCAGGGACCGCCTCGTGGGCCCACAGGTACTCGTAGGGGACGTGGAGGGCGGCACCCCCGATCTCGATCACCGGCAGGACGTCGGAACGCACGCTGTTGCCGACCATGCAGAAGCGCTCGGGCTCGACCTGATGACGGCGGAGCAGCGATCCGTAGGTGAGGGGGTCCTTCTCGGCCACGATCTCGATGGCGTCGAACGCGTCGGCCAGACCCGAGGACGCCACTTTGGACTCCTGGTGCCACAGGTCGCCCTTGGTGATGAGCACCAGCGTGTACCCCGCGGTGCGGAGCCGTCCGATCGTCTCCTTCACACCCGGGAGCAGCTCGACCGGATGCTCGAGGAGCTCCTTGCCGAAGGAGATGATGGTCTCGATGTCTCGCGCCGGGATGGTGCCGTCGGTGACCTCGATGGCCGTCTCGACCAGGGAGATGGTGAACCCCTTCGCCCCGTAGCCGAACAACCCCAGGTTGCGGCGCTCGGTGGCCAGCATGCGGGCCTCCAGCTCGCCGGGACCGATGTCGACGTGGCGGGCGAGGAGGCGGTGGAACCGTTCGTGCGCCTCGTGGAACTGGTTCTCCGAGTGCCACAAGGTGTCGTCGGCGTCGATGCCCACGTGGGTGACGCCGTCGTACGACGGCTCGCCTGCTGCCGGTGTGGTCACCGGAACATGGTGCCCCGTCCGGTGGCCAGGGGGAGATCGAGAACCGACAGCAGCCCGGGCGGAGCCGATCGGACCTGCGGGATGGCATTGAGGACCCGGCCCACGGTGGCCACCAGGTTTCCCGTGTTGTGGTCGCCGTCCTCGTCGCGGGCGGCGACGTCGACCGTCATCGACGGGCTTCCCTCGATCACCACCCGGTAGCAGCCGGAGCCGACCGGTTGCGGCCAGTCAGGCATCTGTTCGTCCGACAGCCGTGTGACGTGTTCGAGGACGATGCGCGCCCGGCCATCGACCATGCCGCGCACCTCGAACCGCAACGCTCCGGCCGTCCCGGCCGCCACGGTGCCGGCGTCGACCTCGATGTCGCGCTCCGCCGGGACCCGCTCGTACCACTCCTCGATGCCGTCGAGCTCCACCCCGAGTCCGGCGGCCACCACCCGGACGACCGGGCCCCACGCGTGGGTCAGGATCCCCGGGAGTAGCAGCAGTGGCGTCTCGTCGAGCGGCTGGCCGAAACCCATGGTGTCGAACAGGACACTGGCGGCGTCGTAGGTGGCGTAGTTGACCACTTCCATCATGCGGATGGTGTCGATCCGCTCGCACGTGCCGGCCAGCACCAGCGGCAGGAGATCGTTGGCCCAACCCGGATCGATGCCGTTGGTGAAGCAGCTGGTCCCGCCCTCGGCGCACGCCGCTTCCAGGCGGGCGACCATCGCGGGATCCGCCGCCGGCGGGTAGATGAGCGGGACGATCGAGGTGGAGACGACGTCGAGCCCGGCTCGGAGGCATCGAGCGATGTCGTCGGCGGCGGCGTCGGGCCGGATGTCGGCGGTGGCGAAGTACGCGCACACGTCGGCGGTGGCGAGCAGGGGCTCGACGTCGTCGGTGCAGGTCACCCCGACCGGGTCGAGGCCGATCAGCTGGCCGGCGTCGACGCCGACCTTCGCCGGGGACGACACGACCACCCCGGCGAGTTCGAAGTCGGGTCGGGCGATGACGGTGTGGAGGCCCAGCCGGCCGACGTTGCCCGTGCCCCAGACGATGATGCGGGTTGCCATCGCGCCATCATGACAGCATCTGACGCTGCGTCAGATCGGTCAGCGCTTCGACTTCCGTCGGGCTCCCGGTCGCAGGAAGATGACGGCGGGGATGGCGAGGGCGACGATCCACAGCAGCCAGACGCCGACGCTCCCGCTGTCAGAAGCCGGTTGGACGGTGAACTCGAAGGTTCCGGTCGAGATGCCGTGGGTGTCGCTGGAGGTCGCCTTCCACGACACGTAGTGGATGCCGTCCTGGAGGGGCTTCACCGGGACGATCACGGTGGTGCCCGACGCGCTCGAGTCCTTGATCCGGACATCGCCGTCGACCATCTCGTTGCCGTCGGGATCGAGCACCGACACCTCGATCGGCTGGGAGGTGTCGGCGGTGATGAAGGTGAGCGACACCTGGTCGAGACCGGTGGGGGCCACGCCGCCCGCCGTCGGATCCGAGGTGCGGATCTCGGCATGGGCTCCGGCCGGTGCGGCGGTGCCGATCGAGGCGACGAGGAAGACGGCGGCGAGGACGGCGGCACGACGCATGGGGAGAGTCTGTCCGACCTCGACGCGCCCGGGGCAACGCGGCGATACGTTCCTCCCATGGACCTCCGGCTTCCCGATCACCTCGTCACGCTCCTCGCCGATCTCGACCGGTTCATCGACGACGTCATCGCTCCCATCCAGGCCCGCGACGACAACGAGCGCTTCTTCGACCATCGGCGGGAGGACGCCCGCACCGACTGGGACCGCGACGGCCTCCCCAACCAGGAGTGGGAGGCGTTGCTCGGTGAGATGCGCCGGGCGGCCGACGACGCCGGCTTCCTCCGCTACCACCTGCCCGAGCGGTTCGGCGGTCGGGGAGGCACCAACTTCGACATGGCCGTCATTCGCGAGCACCTGGCGGCCAAGGGCCTGGGACTGTTCAACGACCTGCAGAACGAGTCCTCGATCGTCGGCAACTTCCCCACGGTGTTGATGATGGAGAAGTACGGAACCGAGACCCAGCAGTCCGAGTGGATCCCGAAGATGCTCGCGGGCGAGGCCCGGATCGGCTTCGGTCTGACCGAGCCGAACCACGGATCCGATGCGACGTGGATGGAGACGACCGCAGTTCGCGATGGCGACGAGTGGGTCATCAACGGCGAGAAGATGTGGAACACCGGCGTGCACGTGGCCACCCACGACTTCGTGTTCGCCCGCACCAGCGGTGATGACGGCGAGTCGGCCGGCATCTCGTGCTTCGTGGTGCCCATGGACACGCCGGGGGTCAAGATCGAGCAGTACTACTGGACGTTCAACATGCCGACCGACCACGCCCGGGTGTCGTTCACCGACGTGCGGGTCGGCCACGGCGACCTGCTCGGGCCGCTCGACAACGGTCTCCAGGTCGCCCAGCTGTTCGTCCACGAGAACCGAATCCGGCAGGCGGCGTCGTCCCTCGGGGCGGCGCAGTACTGCATCAACACCGCGGCCGAGTACGCCCGCAACCGGCGGGTGTTCGGCAAGTCCTTGGCGTCGAACCAGGCCATCCAGTTCCCGCTCGCCGAGCTGCACACCGAGGCCGCCATGCTCCGGGCGCTCATCCGCCAGACGGCGTGGGAGATGGATCGGGTCGACCACGGCATGGAGATCTCCGACCAGGTCGCCATGTGCAACTACCGGGGCAACCGGCTGGCCTGCGACGCCGCCGACCGGGCCATGCAGACCTGCGGCGGCATGGGGTACTCACGCCACATGGCCTTCGAGCACATCTACCGGCACCACCGCCGGTACCGGATCACCGAGGGCGCCGAGGAGATCCAGATCCGGCGCATCGCCGGCAACCTGTTCGGCTTCACCGGCCGCGGCCGCGGCTCCACCGCCCGCTGACCGTTCGTCCCCCGAACGAAAACTGGACGCGGCTCCGTACCGGATCGCGGTACGCACGCGCGTCCAGTTTTCCTCTTTCTCGTTTCTCGAGCTCAGAGGGGGTGGCCGCGGCGGTTGGGCGGCACGGTCTTCGGGGGTTGCCGCCGGGGTGGGAGATCGGCCAGCAGCGCGGTGGCCGAGGCGCTGATCTCGGCCACCGCCCGGGCGAAGGGCTCCTCGGTGTTGGCGGTCGGTTCCCGGATCCCGCTCAACTTGCGAACGAACTGTCGGGCCGCGGCCTCGATCTCCGCCGGCGTGGCCGCCGGCTCGAGCCCTCGCAGCGTGGTGATCGATCGGCACATGACCGGCGACGCTAGCGACCGGCCAGCCAGCGCTGCTCGGCCTCGCCGAGTGGTGTCGACGGAGGGCCGTTGACGAAGTCCCAGAGCTCCTCGGCGATGCGCCGCCAGTTGGCCGTGGCCCGCAGATCGCCCAGCAGGGCGTAGAGGCCGAGGTTGATGCGCTGGATGATCACGAACGACGGGGGCACGTTGGCGGCCTTCATGATCTCCCCGTACGGACCGCTGGCGTCGAAGATGCGGCGCACCGATTCGGAGGCATACTCCGGGTTCATGGTGGAGGGGGCATCCTCGAGGACCCACTCGTAGAAGTGCCCGAAGTACTCCTCGACCAGCTCGTCGGAGAACGGTTCCCCGGGACGGAGCAGACCGATCTCCTCGATGGTCCGCCGGAACGAGCGGACATCGCCATCGAGCACCAGCGACTTGATCATCGAGGAGAACGTGTCCATCTCCTCGGGTGTGAATCGCTTGACGAGCCCGAAGTCGAGGAAGACGACGTGGCCGTCGGGACGGAACAGATAGTTGCCCGGGTGGGGATCGCCGTTGAAGGCGTGGAGGCGGTACAGGCTGCGGAAGACGAACCGGAAGATGGTCTCGGCGGCCAGGTCCTGCTGCGCGCGGGGCCAGGTGAGCACCTCCTCGAACCGAGCGCCCTCGGCCAGCTCCGTGGTCAACACCCGCTGGGTCGACAACTCGCCGATGACCCGCGGGACGTGGATCACCGGATGACCGCGGTAGGCGTCGACGAACAGGCGCTGGTTGTCGGCCTCGATGCGGTAGTCGAGCTCCTCGAGCAACCGTGTGCGCAACTCCTCGACCAGCGGGCCGGGCTCGAGGCCGGGGAAGAGCATGGCGAGCCCGCCGAAGAGGAGATTGGCGTTGCCGAGGTCGGACTCGATGGCTCGGTCGATCCCCGGGTACTGCACCTTCACCGCCACCGCGACGTCGTCCCGCGTGATCGCCCGGTGCACCTGGCCGATCGAGGCCGACGCGATGGGGACCGGGTCCCACTCCAGGAACAGGTCCTCGGGGCGGGCACCGAGCTCGGCTTCCACGACGCCGGCCGCGAGCTCGGCACTCATCGGTGGGGCGTCGGACTGGAGCTGCGCCAGGGCTTCCCGGACGTGCGGGGGCAGGCCGGCGTCGAGGTAGCTGGCCATCTGGCCCAGCTTCATCATCGCCCCCTTCATGTTCCCGAGGCGCTCGGTGATCTGGGCGGCCGTGCGCATCTCGAACTCGGTGTCCAACACCTCCTTGCGCTCGGCACCGGCGAAGACCCGGCGGGCGCGGTGCAACGCGTAGGAGCTGCCGGTCTGCCCGCCCATCTTCGCCATCTCGGCGGTGCGTGCGAAGCGGGAGTGGCTGGCGGTGCGGCCCGGCCGCCGCAGCCGGGAGATGCCGACCCACGCGGCGGCGACCAGCCCGATGGCCAGGGCGAGTCCTCGCTTGGTTCGCATCGGGCGATGGTAGGGAAGCGGCAGACTGCACGGCCATGTCGGTGATCCTGGCTCTCGGCTCGGCCATCACGTTCGGGGTGGCCGACTTCCTCGGCGGAATGGCGTCGCGCCGGGTGGCGGCGTGGACGGTGGTCATCGGATCGCAGTTCTTCGGGCTCGCGCTGCTCGTCGTCGTGCTCCCGGTGCTGCCCACCGCCACCTACGACGCCACCGACCTGGCGTGGGGCGCGGCGGCCGGGGTGGTGGGCGCGCTCGGTCTCACCCAGTTCTTCCGGGCCCTGTCGCTGGGGAGCATGTCGGTGGCCGCCCCGATCTCGGCGGTGATCACTGGCGCGGTGCCCGTGGTCGTCGGCGTCGCCATCGGCGAGCGGCCGGCGGTGGTGGCCTGGCTCGGGATCGCGCTCGCGTTGCCGGCCATCGCCCTCATCAGTCGCGAGCACGTCGACTCACCGACCCGCACACCCCCCGATGTGTTGGTGTCGGCCGTCCTCGCCGGCCTCGGCTTCGGGCTGTTCTACGTGTGTGTCGACCGGACCGGCGATGCCGCCGGCATCCAGCCGCTCATCAGCGCACGGGTGGTGTCGGTGTTGCTCATCGGCGCGGTCGGCCTGCGATCCGGGCGCCTCGTCCCCGTCCGCGGCCGGCTCCTCGGGGTGATCGCGGTCTCGGGCGTGCTCGACATGAGTGCCAACGTGCTGTTCCTCTACGCCGTGCGGGAGGGTCTGCTGGCGCTCGGCTCGGTGATCTCCGCCATGTATCCGGCCAGCACGTTGCTACTTGCTCGGGCGGTGCTCGACGAGCGGCTCGAGCGGGTCCAGTTGGTCGGCCTGGCGCTGGCCGCCACCGCGGTCGGACTCGTGGCGCTGGGCTGACCGACTCCGTAAGGTCCTCTCCTCAGCCAGGTAGCGGAATGCCGACTCGGATGGGAGCCGGCTCGGACGGACGGGGGTGCGATGAACGCCGACGGATTGTTGACGACCGAGCAGGTAGCGACATTCGTGGCCCGGGGCTTCCTCGCGCTCCCCGGGGTGGTACCGGACGCCCTCAATGTTGCGGCGATGGACGAGCTGGCCCAGATCATGGCCACCTGGGGATCCCCGGAGCGGCCGTTCGCCCCGTCCAGTGGCCAGCGCCTGCACGAGATCTACCCCGATCCTTCGGCCATCGGCGCCGTGCTCCGGCATCCACCGGTGGCGGGTGCCCTCCGGTCGCTGCTCGGCCCCGACCCGGTGTTCGACCACGACTTCGTCCATCACAAGCCGGCGGGCGATCCGTTCGGCCAGTACCTCCACCAGGACGCGATGGTCGACCCGACGTTGGCGTTCGACGTCCAGCTGTTCTACTTCCCCCACGAGGTGGCGCCGGGGGCCGGGGGTACTGGGTTCGTGCCCGGTACCCACCTGCGACGGGTGCACGAGACCGACGTTGGTCGCTACGTGCACATGGCGGGCGAGCAGCAGTGGGCCGGACCGGCCGGTTCGGTGCTGCTGTTCCACCAGGGCCTGTGGCACCGAGGCATGCCGAACCCGTCGGGTCGGGACCGAGAGATGTACAAGATCCGCCTCAACCCGGCCGGGCCGCAGCAGCGTCACTGGGACACGACCGACCTCGCCGCCATGCACAACGGTCCCGACGACCACCTCTTCGCCCGGTTCCGGATGGACTCGGTCGCCGGAATCCTCCGCACGCGTGAGCCCTGGCTCGGCGAGGCCGACCACCGTCTCGAGTTGGCCAACCGAGCCGCCCTCTGGCGTTACCTCACCGGTGACGACCGCTTCGACGTGGACTGGTATCTCACCCGCACCGAAGCCCGGGCGGCACTGACGTGAGCGCAGGTGCGTCGTGAACCCGGAGACCCACCGCCAACAGCTCCTGTTCCTCTACCTCGAGCACTCCAACCTCGACGGTCGGGTCATCGCCTGGACGTTCCACGACGGCACCGGCACCGCCTCCGAACTGCCCGGCGAACCGCCCTACCCCAACGGCACCGCCGCGCTGCGCGACGGCTGGCGCCTCCTGCAAGCCAGCCCCGTGCCCCAGCGCCTGCCGGGCGCCGAGCGGGTCACCGGCCGCCTCGAGCACGAGTTCCTCTTCGAGCGCATCGTCGAGCGGGCGCCCTGACCCGGCCGCCGCCGGCGTTCTGGTAGCCCAACGCGTGAGCTGGGTGGCGCGAGATGCCGCCAGAACGAGGGGGAGGGTGGCGCGGGCGCGCGTTCGTCCGGCGGACGCCGTCGACGTGGAACGATGCATCCGTGCGAACTCTCGTGACCGGGGCATCCGGGTTCCTGGGCAGCCGGGCCGTGTGGCAGCTGCGGTCGCACGGTCACGACCCGGTGGTACTGCTCCGCGCCACCAGCGACCGATCCCGGCTGCAGGGATGCGATCCCACGGTCGTGATCGGTGACGTCACCGACCTCGGTTCGGTCCGGACCGCGGTCCGTGGAGTCGATGCGGTCTTCCACTGCGCGGCCCGCTACGAGATGGGCGCAGCCGACCCCTCGCAGCTCGTTCGGGTCAATGTCGAGGGCAGCGGGAACGTGTTCCGGGCCGCGGCCGATGCCGGCGTGCCCGTCGTCCACGTGTCGTCGGTGACCGCGCTGGGCCCGACCGGACCCGAACCGGAGGACGAGTCGTACTGGTCCGACCTGCCGCCGGCGTCGGAGTACGAGCGCACCAAGCGCGAGGCCCATCTGCTTGCTCGCCGGAGCGGTGCCGCCGGAGCCGACATCCGGATCGCGATTCCCGGCGGCGTCTACGGCCCGAACGACGACTCGACCCTCGGTCGGCTCATCCGCCTCTACATGACGATCCCCCTGCCGGTGGTCGCGTTCCGCGACGCCGTGCAGTCGACGGTGCACGTCGACGACTGCGCCGACGGGCTGCTGCGGATCATCGAAGACGGCTCCCCGTGCGGCGAGTACGTGCTGTGCGCCGAGTCGGTCACGATGCGGGCCTGGATCGAGGCGATGCGGCGAGCCGCGGGGAAGCCGATGCCGTGGGCGTACGTCGGCGATGCGAACGTGGCCCGGACGTCGAGCTACGTCGAGCGGTTGCTGCGCGCCACGGGAGGACCGCACGAGATGGTCCACGAGTACGTGGCCACCGCGGTGCGGAACTGGGCGTACTCGGGGGACAAGGCTCGACGCGAGCTGGGGTGGAACCCGCGCCCGCTCGACGTGGGCCTGCGACAGGTCGCGGCGTCGATCGGCCGCTGAGCGCCCGGACTCAACGCGGCCGGGATCAGCGAGCCCTCAGCCCAGGGCGGACGGATCGGGGCGACGATCGATCCACGGCAGCGCCTGCTCGATCTGGGCCGCGACCCGGAGCAGTCCGGCCTCCTGGAAGGGCCCGGCCACCACCTGGGCCCCGATCGGCAGCCCGGAGTCCGTCGCCTGGTGCACCGGCAGCGAGATCGCCGGGAGCCCGTTCATGTTGAACATGGCCGTGAACATCACCGACGCCAGCACGGTGAGCGAGATCTCCGTGGGCCGGGTCAGCATGTCGTCGAGGATCTGGCCGGCCCGGGCCGGCTGGATCGGCATGGTGGGGGTGACGAGCAGATCGAAGTCGCGACCCCACTGGGCGTTCACGTCCCGGGTCCAGAGCTGGAGCTCGGCGATGCCGGCGGCATAGGTGAGGCTGTCGATCTCCTTGGCCTGGTCGTATCCGGCGCGGTTGCTGGCCTGGACGCGGTCCCAGTCGACCGGGTCGAGCGCCAGCCCGGCGCCCACCACCTCGCCGAAGTGGGCCACGAAGCGGTCGATCTGGGCGTCGAAGTCGACCTCGACGATCTCGTGGCCGGCGGCGGCGAGGGCGTCGATGGTCTTGCGCACCGCCGTGGCGCACTCCGGATCCGTCTCCACGCTCATCGCCGCTTCCGTCGTCCACGCCACCCGGAGGCGTCCCGGATCCCGGCCGACCTCGTCGGCGAAGGGCGAGTCGGGCGGCGGCGCGTTCCACCATGCCAGGGGGTCGAACTGGCTCATCACGTCGAGGGCGGCGGCGGCGTCGGCCACGGTGTGGCACACCACGCCCTGGGTCGACGCCCCCTCCCACGACACCACCCGGTCGACCACGCGACCCCGGGCCGGCTTGAGGCCCACCAGGCCGGTACAGGTCGCGGGGATGCGGATCGACCCGCCTCCGTCGCTGGCGTGGGCGATGGTGAACATCCCGCCGGCCACCGCGGCCGAGGCGCCACCGGAGGACCCGCCGGAGGTGTGATCGAGGTTCCACGGATTGCGGGTGATGCCGTAGCGCTCGTTCTCGGTGGCGGTCACCGAGCCGAACTCGGGGGAGTTGGTCCGTCCGCACAGCACGAAGCCCGCACCGACGAGCCGCTCGACTGCCAACGCGGTCCGCTCGACCGGCTCGTCGGACGCGCCGTTGGAGCCGTAGGTGTTGGGCCAGCCGGCGACGTCGTAGAGGTCCTTGATCGGGATCGGCACGCCGTGGAACGGACCGAGGTCGTCGGGGCGGGCCGAGGTCAGCCGCTGGGTAGCGGCCGTGGCGCGGGACCGGGCATCGTCCTCGTCGAGCCAGATCACCGCGTTCAGGGCCGGGTTGCGTTCGGCGATGGTGCTCAGTGTCTCGTCCATCGCCTCCGACGGTGACAGCTCCCTGGCGCGGATGGCGGCGGCGAGGTCGAGCGCGGAGCGATATTGATCCATGCCCGAACCGTAGTCAGGACGTTCCGGCGAGTGCGGCGGCCAGTTCGTCGGCAACCGGATCCGGCGGGGTGCCGGCTCGTCTCGCCAGCACCAGCCTTCGCCTGACGAGCGAGGGACGCACCACACGGAGTCCGTCCACCGGTCCGATGCCGGTCAGCGAGAGCACCGTCCACCCGATGCCGAGCAACACCATCTCTCGCAGGACTTCGGGTTGGTGGGACTCGGCGACGACGGTGAAGGTGGCCCCCTCGGCCCGCAACGCATCGGCCACCAGCCGGCGGGTGTGGGAACCGGCCGGGAAGGTCACCCAGGGGCCCCAGTCCGCGGCGCGGCTCGCGCGGTCGGCGGCCGGAGCCAGGACGGCGAGCGGGTCATCGAGCACCGGGACGACGTCGATGGCCGGTGGGGTCTCCGGCGGCTGCACGCACACCACCAGGTCGAGCTCGGCCCGCTGGAGTCCCTGGAGCAGGGCCTGCGACGGGCCCACCGTGAGATGGAGCTCGACGTCGGGTCGAGCCAGGCGGTAGTCGCGCAGCACATCGCGGAAGTGATGGGTGGCGGCGGCGTCGATCAGCCCCAACCGGACCCGTCCGGTGCGCCCACCGCGCCGGTCACGCACCCAGCGGGCGAGATCGTGGGTGGCAGCCACGGTCGCCTCTGCGTAGCGCAGCACCTCGGCGTGATCCCGCGTCGGGACCCGCCGGCGGCCGTCGCGTTCGAACAGCGGGAGGCCGATCCGGCGCTCGAGCTCGGCGATGCCCTGCGAGAGGGCGGAGGGAGTCACCCCGACGCTGGCCGCCGCCTCGGCCCAGGTGGGGGAGCGGTCGACCGCGAGCAGGTACTCGAGCTGCTGGGTGGTGAGGACGAGATCGGACACGACCCCGCACGATAGTTCAGTATTTCTGAACCAAACTTGTGGTCGAGTGAGATCCCTTTAGGATCCGTCCATGACCGCTCGTGAGATCGCGCCCGCCACCGGCAAGCTCGGGGTCCTGCTCCCGGGCCTGGGGGCGGTGGCCTCGACGTTCATCGCCGGGGTGCTCGCCGCTCGGGCCTCGGGCGAGGCCCCCATCGGCTCCATCAGCCAGATGGCCCACATCCGCCTCGGCGATCGCGCCGAGGACCGGAACCCCCTGATCAAGGACTTCGTGCCCCTCGCCGACCTCGATGACCTGGTGTTCGGTGCGTGGGACCCCATCTCGCCCAACGCGCTGGAGGCCGCCCGCACCGCAGGCGTGCTCGAGGAGCGCGACCTGGCAGCCGTGTCCGCCGAGATGGAGGGCATCGTGGCCATGGACGCGGTGTTCGACCAGGACTGGGTCAAGCGCCTCGACGGCACCCGCGTCAAGCAGGGCGCGACCAAGATGGAGCTGGCCGAGCAGCTCATGGCCGACATCGAGCGGTTTCGCACCGAGAACGGCTGCGACCGGCTGGTGATGGTGTGGTGCGCGTCCACCGAGGCGTACCGCGACATCACGGCCGTCCACCAGAGCATCGAGTCGTTCGAGCAGGGGCTCCGCGACAACGACGAGATGATCTCGCCGAGCCAGATCTACGCCTATGCCGCCATCATGTCCCACGTCCCCTACGCCAACGGGGCGCCGAACCTGAGCAGCGACATCCCCTGCATGCTCGAGCTGGCGGCGCGCGAGGGCGTGCCGATCGGCGGGAAGGACTTCAAGACCGGTCAGACGCTCATGAAGACGATCCTGGCGCCCGGGTTCAAGGCCCGGATGCTGGGCTTGCGCGGCTGGTACTCCACCAACATCCTCGGCAACCGCGACGGAGAGGTGCTCGACGACCCGGAGAACTTCCGGTCCAAGGAGGTGTCCAAGCTCGGGGTCATCGACACCATCCTCCAGCCCGACTCGTATCCCAGCTTGTATGGAAATGTCGACCACGTGGTGCGGATCAACTACTACCCGCCGCGGGGCGACAACAAGGAGGGGTGGGACAACATCGACATCTTCGGGTGGATGGGCTACCCGATGCAGATCAAGGTCAACTTCCTGTGCCGGGACTCGATCCTGGCCGCCCCCCTGGTCCTCGACCTCGCCCTGTTCTTCGACCTCGCCGCCCGGGCTGGCGAGTCCGGTGTCCAGGAGTGGCTGAGCTTCTACTTCAAGGCGCCGATGGTCAACGATCCGTCGTTGCACCCCGAGCACGACATCTTCATCCAGCAGATCAAGCTGAAGAACACGCTGCGGACCTGGATGGGCGAGGACCCCGTCACCCACGCCGAGACGTGACCAGCGCGGTGGCGCCCGCCGCGGCTGTCGTCACCGTGGCTCGGCGGGGTCGGTTCCACCCGGTGCGGGGTGACCACGGCAGCGCGGGAACGCGCGGCGAGACCAGCACGGAGGCAAGGGTGGTCACGATCGCGGCGGCGACCGCTGCCGGGGCCGGGAGGTCGTGGAGGTGCCCCGTCACCTTCAGACCCAGATACACGCCGTACTGGCCGATGAAGACGCCGAAGGTGTGCGCACCGGCGCGCGCCACCACCTGCCCGGCGAACCGGTCGCTCTCGAGTCGAGCGCTGCTCATGACCAGGTACAGCAGCAGGGTCCCGGCGATGCCGGGCACGAGGAAGCTGGCGTCGCCGGGGTAGCGGTCGGGCACCTGACCGGCCGCGGCGAGCGCCACGGACCAGGCGACGAAGACCGCGGCGAGCGCGGCGGTGATTCCCCGGCGGGGCCCACCGAGCAGGGCGGGGACGGCGGCGGCTCCGAGCAGCGCCAGTCCGAGGTAGGCGACGAGCGGGAACGTGCCGGTGAGCAGGTGGGTGGACAGCCAATCGGTTCGGTCGGCGGCGGCGCGCTCCACGAAGGGAGCGATGACGGTCACGGTTGCGGCCACCACCAGCCGGACGGGCGGATCGGCCGCCACCGTGACGACGGCCACCAGCAGCGCGCAGATCCCCAGGGTCTCGAGCACGCCCACATGGCCGAGGTCGAAGCCCATCGCGGTCCGGAGCGCGACGCCGATGGGAATCAGCAACCCGTAGCGGCGCAGGACAGTGCCGGCGATGGCGATCGGCGGCAGTCCGCGACGCCGCCGGCTCCGGATCAGGAGCGGAACGGATGCGCCCAGCGCCACGGTGAACGCGGGAGCGGCCACATCGGTGAGTGCGAACTGGGGCCAGCCCGGGATGACTGCACGCGCGTCGCCACCGAACCAATCGGTGAAGTGGTGGACCAGCATCAGTACGAGCGCGGCGCCGCGCAGACGGTCGAGCCCGCCCAGGCGTCGGGACGTCATGGCCCATACCGGTACCCGACGGGTGCCGCGTCCAGAACGCCGGTGGCGGGCCGACCCGGTGCGGCATGATGCGAACGTGGATGAGCACGAGATCACCGTCTCGAGCCGGGCATCGGACCAGTTGCAGGTCGGTCTCGAGCACTGGCTGCGCACCCGGTTTGACGACGCGTCCGTGGTGCGCCTCCAACGCCCGGAGGGCAACGGGATGTCGAGCGAGACCCTGCTGGTCGATGCCACCTGGGACGGTGCGCTCCACCGCCTCGTGGCTCGCCTGGCGCCGGCCGCCGAGGACGTGCCGGTCTTCCGCACCTACGACCTCGCCATGCAGTACCGCGTCATGCGGCTGGTGGCCGAGCGTTCCGACACCCCGGTGCCCCACTGCATCTGGCTGGAGGAGGACGAGGCGGTGCTGGGCTCGCCCTTCTTCGTGATGGAACGCGTCGAGGGGCGCGTCCCGAAGGACAACCTCCCGTACACCTTCGAGGGGTGGCTCCTCGAGGCGTCGGATGCCGACCGGGTCGCACTGCAGGACGACACGGTGTGGGCCGTCGCCGGAATCCACGGTGTCCCCCTCGGCGATGTCGACACCACTTTCCTGGGCCACGACCCCGCGGGGGCATCGGCCCTTCGCCAGCAGGTCGATGCGTGGCACGCCTATTACCGCTGGCTCGGTCTCGACCACCCTCTCCCGGTGATCGACCAGGCGTTCGGGTGGCTGGAGGCCCATTGGCCGGCCGACGACGGCGGCGAGCCGGTGCTGTCGTGGGGCGACGCCCGGATCGGCAACGTGCTCTACGACGGGTTCCGGCCCGTGGCCGTCCTCGACTGGGAGATGGCCGCCATTGCGCCCCGGGGCGTCGACATCGGCTGGATGGCCTACATCCACGAGTTCTTCCAGGACATCGCCGAGGAGCTCGGGCTGGTGGGGTTACCCGGCTTCATGCGGATGGAGGACCTGGTCGAGGCTTACGAGGCCCGGACCGGCATCCGCCTGCAGGACTGGGACTTCTACCGCGTGTTCGCCGCGGTGCGCTACGGCCTCATCATGGCCCGCATCCGGCAGCGCCAGCTCGCGTTCGGGGAGGCAGAGCCGTCGGACGATCCGGAGATCGGCGTGATGCACCGGGAGTGGCTGCGGCGCATGACCGCGTGAGCGGACCGCATCCGTGGAAGAGTGGTCCCGTGACCGAACACCCTGATGAGCAGTCTCCCGGGTCGTCGCAGACCAAGGCGGACATCATCCCGCAGACCCTGGTGGGCATCTCGTTCCCCGACCTGTTCCGGGCCCAGGAGTTCATGACCGCGCTGCAGCGTCTGGCGTCGAAGAAGCTGCTGGTACTCGAGGATGCGGTCGTGGTGATGAAGCACGACGACGGCAAGACCGTCGTCCGCGAGACGATCGACCCCCAGCCGGGGCGCACCGCGCTCTCCGGTGGCATGTGGACCGGCTTGTTCGGCCTCATCCTCGGTGGCCCCGTCGGGTGGGCAGCGGGCGCGGCGATCGGTGCCGGTGCCGGAGCGCTCACCGCCAAGATCGTCGACCTCGGGATCTCCGACGAGTGGGTCGACTGGTTCCGTGAAGCGGTCCGGCCCGGTACCGCCACGGTGGCGATGCTGGCCAGCGAGATCGTCGAGGACGCGCTCGTGGCCGAGGTCCACCGCTTCGCCGGTGCCACCCTCGTCTACGCCAACTTCGACGACGAGATGCTCGCCCGCCTCAACGACGCCCTCGTCGTCGACGACCGGCCCGAGTCCTAGCCCGGCCCGACGGCGTCGCCGCTCACGGCGCCACGCACGGGTTCGTCATCGAGCCGACCACGCCGATACGGGTCTCGATGACGTCGCCGACCTCCAACAGGTTGCCGCTGGCCATGCCGATGCCGCTCGGCGTGCCGGTGAAGATCACGTCACCGGACTGCAGGGTGAGGATCGACGACAGGTACTCGATGAGGAACGGCACCGGGAAGATCAGGTGCCTGGTGGAGGACTGCTGGCGGATCTCGCCGTTGACCCGGCACTCGACGGTGACGTCGTCGGGATCGTCGAAGGAGTCGACCGACGCGATGACGGGTCCGATGGGGCCGTAGCCGTCCCGCGACTTGGCGAGGGCGAAGTGGGGTGGCTTGGCCGCGAACTGCAGGGCCCGGTCGGAGATGTCCTGCCCACCGGTGATGCCGGCGACGTGGGACCAGGCATCGGCGGCCGGGATGTTCGCCCCACCGGTCCCGATCACGATGACCACCTCGGCCTCGTAGTCGATGGCGTCGTTGGGGATCACCACGGCCGAACCGGGGCCGGCGATGCAGGTGGGGAACTTGGTGAACACGACCGGCGCGGCGGGGGCGTCCATCCCGGACTCGGCCGCGTGTTCGGCGTAGTTCAGCCCGATGGCGAAGCAGTTGACGGGGCGGGGCACGGGCGAGCCCATGGTCGCGTCGGCCACCGACCCGGTCGGTGCCTGCCGATCGAGGTCGGCGGACAGATCGTGCAGGCGACCGGTGGCGGCGATCGCCGCCATCGGGTCGGCTCCGAGCTCGCCGCCGGTGAGGGCCTCGAGGTCGAAGTACCCGTCGTCGTGGACGAGCGCAGCACGGCCGGCGATGTTGGCGAGGCGGTAGGTCATGGGCCGATCACTCTCGCACGGCACGAGCGCGAGCAACAGGCCGACGGGACGAAGAATGCTCGACGGTGCTTGTGTTTCGACTGGGCGCGCACCAAGATCAGCGTGTGGCGCCCCGTCCAACTGTCTTGATCGTCGACGACGAGATCGACATGCGGCTGCTCGTCCGGGTCGTCCTCGAGTCGGCGCGACGCGGCATCGAGGTGGTGGGTGAAGCCGTTGACGGGATCGAGGCCGTCGCCGCCTACGAGGCGTTGAACCCGCCGCCGATCCCCGACGTGGTCATCCTCGACAACCGCATGCCGGGCCGGACCGGCATCGAGGTGGCCACGCTGATGCTGGCCGAGGATCCGTTCCAACCCATCGTCCTTTTCAGCGCCTTCCTCACTCCCGAACTCGAGGCCCAGGCCGCGGCGATCGGCATCGCCGCCTGCGTCTCGAAGACCGATGTCGAGCGGCTCCCCGATCTGGTCATCGAGCTGGCATCGGGGGCTCGCTCGGTCTGAGGCCCGGTTCGGGCCCGGTTCGCTCAGGACCGGAACTGGTCGAAATCGGGTTCCCGCTTCTCGATGAACGCGGTCACCGCCTCGATGTTCTGCGGCGACATCGCCAGCGCGGTCATGCCCGCCATCTCCCGCGCGATGGCAGCCACCACCTCGTCCCGCCGGGCATCGAGCATGGTCCGCTTGGTGGCCTGGAGCGCGGACACCGGCCACCGCGCCAGGTCGCGGGCCCGGGCGACGGTGGCGCCGAGCAGTTCGCCGGCACCGTGGCGGGCGTCGGCCAGGCCGAGGGCCACGGCGCGCTCGGCGTCGATCCACTCGGCGGCCAGCAGCAGCTGTGACGCGTTGCGCTGACCCACCACCCGTTCGAGCAGCAGGCTGGCTGCCCCCTCCGGGACCAGCCCGAGCGACACGAACGGAAATCGCATGCGGAGCCCGTCGCCCACGTACACCACGTCGCAGTGGAGAGGAAGCGTGGCCCCGATGCCGATCGCCACGCCGTCGACGGCCGCGAGCAGCGGCTTGTCGAAGTCGATGAGGGTGTACATGAACGCCTCGTAGTCCGACCGGTGGCCGTCGTCGCGGACCCGCTGCTCGCCGAACGCACTCAGGTCCACGCCGGCGGAGAAGTCCCCACCGGCACCGGTGATCACGACGGCCGCCACCCGCGCGTCCTCCCGCGTCGCGGCCAGGGCGTCCGAGGCGGCATCCCACTGCTCACCGTCGAACGCGTGCTTGCGTGCTGGTCGGTCGAGGGTGATCACCGCGACGCCGTGGTCGTCGAGCTCGGTGTGCACGGTCATGATGGAACTCCGTCCGGTGGCGAGTCGGGAGGGTGAGGACTGGTTCGTCCGACCGGGGATCGGTCTGGTGTGCGATGCTGCGGAGACCGACACCGATGATCCGGGACCGGGCGCGAGACGATGACGGAGGTGCTGTCGTGGGGCTGTCGATGACCGTCGAGGAGCGAGAGGAGTTCCTCGCCGGTGTGCACGTCGGCGTCATCGCCATCGAGCGCCCCGATGGTCCACCGCTGGCGGTGCCCATCTGGTACGACTACCACCCCGGCGGCGACCTGTGGATCCTCACCCCCGCGGAGTCCCAGAAGGGGCGCCTCCTCCAGCAGGCGGGCCGATTCAGCCTCTGCGTGCAGGACGAGACCCCGCCCTTCTACCGCTACGTCAGCGTCGAGGGGCACATCACCTCGGTCCGGGCGGCCGACGTCGAGGACGACAGCCGTCCGATGGCCCACCGGTACTTCGGGGCCGAGATGGGGGACAGCTACGTCGACAGCGTCGACGACCAGGCGCTGAAGTTCACCATGACCCCGAACCGGTGGTGGACGGTCGACTACTCGAAGCTGGCCTGAGCTCGGGTCGATCACGGCGAGTGGGTGGCGACGAGCGCCCGGCGGTGGTCGTCCCGATGATCCGACACGGTCCCGGAATGTATCTGACGGACCGTCAGATACATTCCGGGCATGCCCGTGGACCTGGTCGCCCTCGTCGATCCCGCTCACACCGCGGTCGTCACCCAGGAGCTGCAGGGCGGCGTGGTCGGCCAGGAGTCGGTGCTCCCGGAGCTGGCCGCCGCCGCGGCGGGGGTGCTACCCGCCGTCCACCGGCTCGTGGTCGGCGCCCGATCCGCCGGTGTGCCTGTCGTCCACTGCCTGGCGGCCCGGCGCGCCGACGGACGGGGTTCGAACGCCAACGCGCGGCTCTTCCACGGGGTGCTCGACGCACCGGTGCGCCTGATCCCGGGGACTGCGGCGGCCGCCGTGGTGCCCGAGGTCGGTGTCGAGGAGTCCGATCTCGTGCTCACCCGGTTGCACGGGCTCGGTCCGATGGGCGGGACCGACCTGGATCCGGTCCTGCGCAACCTGGGGGTCACGACCATCGTCGGCGTCGGGGTCTCCGTGAACGTCGGCATGACCAACTTCGCCATGGACGCGGTGAATGCCGGGTACCAGTTCGTCCTGCCCCGAGACGGCACCGCCGGCGTGCCACGGTCGTACGCCGACGCCGTCATCGACAACACGCTGGCCCTGGTGGCCACGGTCACCTCGGTCGACGAGGTCCTCGCGGCGTGGTCGTCTCGATGAGCGCCGTCCTCACGGTCGATCGGTAGCCTGCGCCCATGGCGAAGGCCCCCGACACCGACGCGACCCGCACGGGCGGCGAGGCGCTCGGCGACGAGGACCTGCGGGCGGCCGACGGGCGCGTCCCCGGACGACGTGGGCTCGCCACTCGCCAGAAGTTGCTGGAGCACACCCAGCGGATGCTCGAGACGTCGACATACCGGGAGATCAAGGTCATCGACATCGCGCGGGAGGCGGGCACGTCGCCGGCGACGTTCTATCAGTACTTCCCTGACGTCGAGTCGGCCATCCTCGTGCTCGCCCAGGAGGCCACCCGCGAGGGCAAACAGCTGGCCGACATCGTGACGAAGGGGCCGTGGACCGGTCCGGAGGGCTACGAGACCGCCGAACGTCTGGTCCAGGGGTTCATCGACTTCTGGGGCGACCATTCGGGCGTCATGCGGGTGGTCGACCTCGTCACCGACCAGGGCGACGCCCGGTTCCGGCAGATCCGCGCCCGTCTCCTCAATGGGATCGCCACCGCGATGGCCCAGCTGGTCCGTCACTTCACGACCAAGGGCAACCTTCCCAGGGGAGTCGATCCGATGGCGCAGGCCGGGGTGGTGGTGTCGATGCTGGCCCACATCTCCGACCGCCAGATGAGCTTCGAGTTCTGGGGGATCAAGACCAAGGACCTCCAGGTGTCGATGGCCCGCCAGGTGTACTGGATGCTCACCGGTCAGGATCCGCCAGCACCGTGACCACCGAGGGAGAACGCGTTGGGATTGCTACAGGATCGGATCGCGCTCGTGGCCGGCGTGGGGCCGGGGCTCGGCCGCGAGATTGCCCTGGCCTACGCCAGAGAGGGCGCCGACGTCGTGTTGTGCGCTCGCAAGACGGACGAGTCGGAGAAGGTCGCCGACCTGATCCGCGACCTGGGTCGGCGAGCCGAGGTCGTCTCGGTCGACGTGACCGACCGGGAGGCGTGCGATGCCGCGGTCGCGCTGGCGGTCGACCGCCTCGGCGGCCTCCACGTGTTGGTCAACAACGCGTTCCATGCCGGTGACTTCTCCCGCTTCGTCGACGCCGATCTGAAGCGGTGGCGTCGCACCATGGACGTCAACTTCTTCGGTGCGTTGACCATGACCCAGGCGGCCGTGCCCGCCCTCGCCGACGCGGGCGACGGGCGCATCGTCATGATCAACACGATGTCGTCGACCAACAACATCGAGGCCGCCTACGGTGCCTACGCGGCGTCGAAGGGCGCGCTGGCCATCGCGACCCGCACCCTCGCCCTCGAGCTGGGCGAACTCGGCATCCGGGTCAACGCCGTCCACCCTGGCTACATCTGGGGTCCGAACGTGGAGATCTACTTCGACATGCAAGCGACGGAACGGGGCATCTCCGCCGAAGCGGTCTACGCCGAGGTGGCGGATCGCACGGCGTTGGGCTACCTCGCACCGGCCGAGGAGATCGCGGGCGCAGCCGTCTTCTTCGCGTCCGACCTGGCCCGGCCCATCACCGGCCAGGCCATCGGTGTCGACGCCGGACAGTGGATCTGATGGTTCGCCTGACCGCCCTGCTGGTGCGCAACCCGGCACTCACCCACGAGGAGTTCCTCACCCACTGGCACGATGTCCACGGCCCGCTCATCCGCAACACCCCGGCGTTGGCCCGGCACATCATCCGCTACGAGCAGCACCCGCTCACCGATGACCGAGGCGCCGGTGTCGGGGGTTACGACGGCGTCGCCATGCAATGGTTCGAGTCGATGGACGAGCTGTTCGGGTTCATCGCCGAGCCCGAGTACGCCGACGTCCTCGCCCCCGACGAGCGTCGCCTGCTCGACATGGACAGGATCCAGGTCAGCTTCACGGCGGACCCGGTCGTCGTGATCGACGGAGACGTGTCGTGAGCGCATCCGCCGGGCTCCTGATCGGCCGCAAGGCCCTGGTGACGGGGGGCGGATCCGGCATCGGTGCCGCCACCTGCCGCCGCTTCGCCGCCGAGGGTGCTTCCGTGGTCGTCCTCGACCGCAACGCGGACGCAGCCGCCGGGGTCGCCGCCGAGATCGGCGGGCACGCCATTCCCTGCGACGTGGCCGATCGCGACGCGCTGGCGGCCGCGGTCGAAGAGGCCGCCGACGTGCTCGACGGCCTCACCACCCTGGTCAACAACGCCGGCTTCGGGATGCTGAAGTCGATGCACACCTACTCCGACGACGAGTGGGACCGCCTGCTCGCGGTCAACCTCACCGCCACGTTCGTCGCCATCCGCTCCGCGGTCCCGCACCTGCGGGCCGCGGGCGCCGGCTCGATCGTCAACAACGTCGGTGGCGTCGGCGTGCGACCCACCAGGGGCGAGGCGCCGTACTCGGCAGCCAAGGCCGGGATGATCGCTCTCACCCGATCGGCGGCGGTCGAGTACGCCCCGGAGATCCGCGTCAACGCGGTCTCGCCCACGTTCGCCGAGACGGCCCTGACCGCCCCCCTGCTCGCCGACCCGGGGCTGCGTGCCGATGTGGAGTCGCGCATACCGTTCGGACGGGTCGGGACCGCCGACGAGGTCGCGGACGCCGTCGTGTTCCTCGCCTCGGATCTGTCCCGCTACGTCACCGGCCTCGATCTCGTCGTCGATGGCGGGGCCCAGCTCGTCTCCGCCCAGGCCGACCACCTGCTCAAGGCCTTCCTGGAGGGCTGACGGCGTGTCCGGTTCGCTGATCGAGGGTGCAGACGGCCGCACCCGGTGCTGGTGGTGCGACGACGACCCGCTCTATGTCGCGTACCACGACGAGGAATGGGGTCGTCCCACCACCGACGAGCGTGGGCTGTTCGAGCTGCTGGCGCTCGAGGGGTTCCAGGCCGGGCTGGCATGGATCACCATCCTGCGAAAGCGCCAGGCGTTCGCGGCCGCGTTCGACGGATTCGACATCTCCACCGTGGCGTCCTACGGGGAGGAGGACGTGGAGCGGTTGTTGGGCGACGCCGGCATCGTCCGCCACCGGGGGAAGATCGAGGCCACCGTCCGGCTGGCGAACGTGTGCTTGGAGCTGGCCGAGGAGGGGACCTCGTTGCGGGAGCTCGTGTGGTCGTTCGCGCCGCCGGCCCGGGATCGCGTCACCGCCGAGGACGAGATCCCGGCCCGCACCGCCGACTCGGTGGCGCTGTCGAAGGCACTGAAGCAGCGGGGAGCGAAGTTCGTTGGCCCCACCATCGTCTACGCCTTCATGCAGTCGGCCGGGTTGGTGGACGACCATCTCGTCGGCTGCCACCGGGCCACTTGAGCCCTCGGTTCACCCGGGTTCGGCGGCAACGAGGTCGATCAGGAGGTTCGCGTACTGGCGGAGGTGACGGTCGCCGAGGAAGTGCTCGCGAACGCGGTCGTGTCCGGCCCGGCCCATCCGATCGGCCTGGTCGGGATCGGACAGCAACGACACGACGGCCTCGCCGAACGCCTGGTGATCGTCGGGTTCGACCAGGTAGCCCGTCTCGCCCTCGACGATCTGATCCTGGATGCCTCCGACGCGGCTGGCCACCAGTGGCCTGGCCTTCCACATCGCTTCCGAGACGGTGAGTCCGAAGCCCTCCTCGAGGCTCTTCTGGACCACCACGGCCGCGTGCCGTTGGAGGGCGTTGACCATCACCGCGTTCTCGTCCGAGTCGTTCATCGGCAAGCAGGCGAGTGTGACGCGAGACCGGGCTTCGTGATGCAGATCCCGCCACTGCGCGATGCACGAGTCGAGGACACCGGCGCCTTCGGGGTCGTCGGCCACGCCGCTGACGTTGGGGCCGGCGAGGACGAGATGGGCGTTGAGACCACCGTTGACGTGGCGGGCGAACGCGTCCATGACGCCGCCCATGTCCTTGAGCGGGTCCCACCGGGAGATCTGCACCACCATCGGCACGTCGGAGTCGGGCATCGGCCCGGCGGCCACGATGTCGGCGACGTGGTCGACCCGTGCTGGCGAGCCGTCGGGTCGCTCATAGCTGGGGCCGGAGACGTCGGGGACCCGCAGCAGTCCGATGTGGCCGAGGATTCCCCGCACCTGGTCCCCATCGAGCTGGGAATTCTTGGGGCTGAGAGGATCGATGGAGGGGGCGATGATCTTCGCTCGATCAGCCAGGCGGGCGGGGATGTACTCCGCGCGGCTGAACACGAACGCGGACGCGGCGTCGACCACGTCGAGAAAGCGCCATGCCCGCTCGGTCCACTCGTTGTGGCGGGCGGTGCCGATGTGGCTCCGCCAGACGACGGTGACGCCGGTGGCGCGCAGCCGGGGCACCAGCCACGCCGTCTGGGGGTCATGGCAGATGACGATGTCGCCGGGACGGATCAGGGCATGGAGCTCGTGGTAGTTGGCGTCGCTCACCATCTCGGCATGGGCGCGTTCGGCGGGTCCGAGGTCGCCTGGCGATCCCCGCGATCCGTGCAGACCATGGTGGAGGCGCTTGGTGATCTCGAAGAACTCGGGGTCGCCGCCGATGACCATCCACCGCACGTCGATGCCCGCGCCCCGTCCGTACGCCAGGAGCGGGTGGAGCATCTCGGCCACGCCACCGCCCGTGGAGGTGGAGCTGATGTTCCACACCGCCCGGCCTCGGAGCACCTCCCGGGCGCGCTCGCCCACCGCCAACAGGTCGCCGGCCTTGTCGTCACGCAGGGCTGCGGCCAGCCGATCGATCGGGACAGTGGCCAGGGTGACCTCGGTCGGCGTGATCTTGCTGGACACGTCGTCTGGCCTCCATGACTTCGACGGAACTGAGCGGCTACAGCTGATCCATGTAGGTGTCGGTGCCCGGGACGGTGGGCTTGAACGGCCCGGCCCACAGTAGGCGGCCCGTGTCAGCGATCGACTCACCCCACGCCGCCACCTGGGCCATCACGTCGGCGGCGGGGGCGTCGGCGAACCACAGCGTCAGCTGGCGATTGCGGGTGTTCTCGAACCGCTTCTGGGTCAGCGGGGCGTCGTCGGGCATCGGCGCGGGATGCGAGCGCTCGACCAGCTCGACCACGCCGCCGGCCAGATCGGGGTCCGGCGGCCACTCCTTGTCGCGCCGTTCGATCCACGCGCACACCAGCGTCTGGTAGCGGTGATCGAGGGCCAGCTCCACCGGCGTGCCGTCCGCGTCTCGTTCGGCCGTCGATCGGTGCGAGTACAGGTTGGTGTGAACGTGCTCGCGGTGGGGGAACATGCGGCCGTTGTCGTGCAGCCACCGGACCTGCCGTGAGCCCCAGTCGAAGTGCTCGCTCATCTTGCCGTCGATCACCCAGTAGATCGACAGGGTCGAACCGGGCTGTTCGCCGAAGAGGTCGGGTTCCTCGCCGATCCGCATGGCCTTGAGGTCCTTGGTGGCCACGAACCGGCCGCCCGAGAACAGCCACGGGCCGATCATGCAGCCGGCGTAGAAGTGATCGCGCTCGTACCAGCGGTTGTACGCCACCTCGTGGCCGGGGTGGGGCTCGATCATGGTGAACAGGTAGCTCCCGAGGCGGATCTCCCCGCCGACATCCATCGTCATGGGGACGACGGTAGCGACAAATCTGACACCGCGTCAGATTCCGGTAGCGTGGGGCCATGAGCGAGATTCCCCGGATCGTCTCCGTCGACGACCACGTCATCGAGCCGGCCCACGTGTGGCAGGACCGGCTGCCCGACAAGTACAAGGATGTCGGTCCACGGGTCGTCCAGGAGCGGGGAAACATGAGCTTCGTCGGCGGCAACTTCAGCTACGAGCCCGACCCCGACGGCCAGTTGGGCGACTGGTGGGTCTACGAGGACAAGCGGGTCCCGCAAACCCGGCTGTCCGCGGCGGCGGGCTTCGACCGGGACGAGGTCAAGGTCGTCGGCATCACCTACGACGAGATGCGCGACGGCTGCTACGACCCGGTGGCCCGCCTCGAGGACATGGACGTGAACCACGTCGAGGCCTCCCTGTGCTTCCCCAGCTTCCCCCGGTTCTGCGGCCAGACGTTCCTGGAGGCCGAGGACAAGGACCTCGCGCTGCTGTGCGTCCGGGCCTACAACGACTGGATGGTCGACGAGTGGTGCGGTGGCTCGGGTGATCGTCTCATCCCACTCGTCATCATCCCGCTGTGGGACGCGCAGCTCGCCGCCGACGAGATCCGGCGCAACGCCGAACGCGGGGTGCACGCCGTGTGCTTCAGCGAGATCCCGCCCTATCTCGGGCTCCCGTCGGTGCACGATGCCGACGGCTACTGGGAGCCGTTCGTGGCCGCGTGCGAGGAGACCGACACGGTCATCAACATGCACATCGGCTCGTCGTCGAAGATGCCGTCGACCTCCCCCGACGCCCCGGCCGCGGTCGGCTCCACGCTGACCTTCAACAACGCCATGGCGTCGATGAGCGACTGGCTCTTCTCCGGCCTGCTGGTGAAGTACCCGCGGGTGAAGATCGCCTATTCCGAGGGCCAGATCGGCTGGATCCCCTACATCCTCGAGCGGGCCGACAAGGTCTGGGAGGACAACCGGGGCTGGGGCGGTGTGGCCGAGAAGGTGCCCGAACCGCCGTCGACCTACTACTTCCGCCAGATGTACGGCTGCTTCTTCGACGACGAGGTCGGCCTCGAGATGCTCGATCGTGTCGGGGTCTCGAACGTCACCTTCGAGACCGACTACCCCCACTCCGACTCGACCTGGCCGCACACCGAAGAGGTGGCCCAGAAGCTCATGGGCCACCTGCCCGACGACGTGATCCGCAAGTTGGTGCGGGGCAACGCCATCGAGATGCTGAGCCTCGACCTCGAGCCGTAGTCAGTCCCGGTTCCGCCGGAAGCGTCGGCGTCTCGGCCGTGGGAGCACGGTCATCGTGCCGGCGGAGGTGTCGCCCAGATAGAGGACCTTGGCCGCCCCGACGATGGGAGTGGCGATCAGGGCGCCCGGCACGCCGGCCACGGCGCCACCGATGAGCGCAGCCAACATGGTGGTGGGCGGGGTCAAGTTCACTGCCTTGCCGACCACGGCCGGCTGGATGATGTTGTTCTCGAGGTTCTGGTAGACGATGAACACGACCGCGGCGATGGCGGCGGTCAATGGCCCCTGGGTGAAGGCGAGCAGCACCAGGAACGATCCGCCGAGGAAGCCGCCGATCTGGGGGATCAGGTTGGTGAGCGCGGACCACAGTCCGGCCAGGGGAGCGAGGGGCACGCCGAGGACGATGGCGATGGTCAGCACGACCAAGCCGTTGAGGATGGCCACGAAGAGCGAGCCCGCGAAGTAGTTGCCGAACGTGCGGTAGATCACCCGTCCCACCGCGTCGATGCGTTCCGTGTGCTGTGGGGGCACGACCTGCCGGAACCGGTTGACCAGCGACTCGCCGTCGAGCATCACCGAGACCGAGGTGACGAGCACGACCACGGTGGTCAGCAGTCCACCGAGCAGGTTCTCGGCATACCGGGTGATGGACTGGTTGTCGAGGCGGGCCGGGAGGTTGTTGATCGTCTCGTCCACCCGGGTGGCGGCGTCGGCCCGTTGCAGGCGGGCCCCGATCACGGGCCACGAGTAGGCATCCTCGATCGTGGCCGGGAGATCGGCGCGGATGTTGCTGGCCTCGTCGATGGCGCGGGGACCGAGCACCACCAGGACCCCGAGAAAGACCAGACCGAGCACGGTGCCGACCAGGGCCACCGCGGTGCCCCGCGACCACCGGAACCGGGTCTGGACCCGCACCACGATCGGATCGAGGGCGAGGGCGAGGACGATCCCCACCGCGACCTTGGTGAGCATCGCCGGGGTCTGTTCCACGACGGCCAGGACCGCGGCGGCGCCGAGCGCCACGACGAGGAGACGACCGACGGAGAGGGCATCGATCTCGACCCGGACGCGATACCGGCTGGTCGGTGTCCCGTCCGCATCGCTGATCGGCTGGGTCACGCTCGGTACCGTACGACCCGATGTCCGATGCGACGCGGATGACAGCCGAGGGTCCGCCGGTCCGGACGGTGCGCATCACGTGGCGGTCGGCGCTCCTGGCCGTGTCGGTGGTGATCGGTTTCATCGCCCTCCGCGGCGGCTTCATCGCCGCCCATCGCATCCTGGGATGGACCGCGGCCAGCGCCGCGGTCGCGCTGGTCGTGGAGCCGCTGATCGACTTCCTCGGCAAGGTCATGCCTCGGGCGCTGGCGGTGGTGCTCACGTTCCTCGTCATCGCGGCCGCCGTGGGCGGGCTGGTGTACGGCACCGTGACCAACCTCGACACCGAGGTCAACCGGCTCAAGGACGCCGCCCCCGGCGCGGTGGCCGACCTCGAGGCCCGCCACGACAGCGTGGGCCGATTCGCCACCGACATCCACCTCACCGAACGGACCAACACCTTTCTCGATGCCCTCGACCAGCGGATCGGCAGCGGGAGCGGAACCTTGGCCCAGAACGCGCCCGAAGCGCCGATCTACTTCGTCGCCGCCATCTTGACCATCTTCTTGCTGGTGTACGGGCCCGGCATCGCCGACGGCGCAGCGCGACAGATCGACGACGAGTTCCGGCGTCGGCTGTTCTCGACGGTGCTGCGCAAGGCGGCGCAGCGCACGCGGCGCACCCTCGCCGCGCTCACCGCCCAGGGCGTGGTGGTGGGATTGCTCGCCTTCGGCGTCGCCGCCTTCCTCGACCTCCCCGCCCCGATCGTGCTCGGTCTGATCGCCGGAGTCGCCGGCATGTTGCCCGACGTGGGCATCCTCCTCGGGTCGCTCCCGCTGCTCTCGCTGACCGCCGCGCTCGAATCCGCCCGGATGGCCGGTGCGTGCCTCGCGGTCGTGTTCGCGCTGCAGGCGTCCGAGGCCCTGTACCTGCGCCACAAGGTCAACGCGTTCGGCGTCGAGATCGGTCCGGCGGTGGTGTGGATGGTGGCGCTGCTGGGCTACACCATCTATGGCCCGGGCATGGCGTTCTACGGCGTCGGTTATGCCGTCTTCGCCCTGGCCGTCATCGACCAGGTCCCCGCGGTCCGGGCCGAGCTGCAGGCCGAGGCCGATTCGGCAGCTGCTGCCGCAGCCGAGCCGGCGCCCAGCTGAGCGTCAGCGCTCCCACGGCGCGCTGGCCAGGAGGATCTCGTCCGTGGGTGCGGTCTGCAGCCGGCCCATGTCGCAGAACGTGAGCAGGTCCTCGTTGATCCGGGCCACGGCATCGCGCCACGGCAGGTCCGGCTCGCCGACCCCGTAGAACCGGGCGGGGTCGAGCAGCTCATCGGCGTCGAACCCCTCGGTGACGATGGCGTCCATCGGGGGACCGCCTGCCAGGGTGCGGGTGACCGAGTTGCGCACGTAGCGCCGTACCGGATGGATCTCGAAGGTGAGCACCGAGTGCGACCCGTGCCACCGGGCGAAGAAGGTCTCGCGGTCGATGTCCTCGAGCTTCGGGAAAGCGGTCAGCAGCGCCACGCCCGGAGAGCGGATGCCGTCGGGCCAGTCGCGCTCGGCCCACTCGCGGGGCACTGACTCGGTGAGCAGGTATGGCCGGGTCCGGGCCGTCGTGGGGAGCTGGTCGACCACGTCGACCGTCTGCTCGACGGCGTCGACCCAGACCGTGAGCGCCGACGAGAGCACGTGGCCGTCGGGGTCGTCGCCGTACCGGAACGCGGCGGCGTCCCCCGTGTGTTCCACGTAGGCCGTGACCCAGTGCCCGGCCCGGCAGAGGCGGTCGGCGGCCGCGAGCAAGGCGTCGGTGTCGGGCTGGTCGTCGGGGCCGCGCCAGCGCAGGATGCCGAGCTTCTCCATCGTGCTCCTCCGGTCAGGATCCGGGCGGTCCGGCGAGATCGGGCAGGCCCAGCGGCAGGTTCGGTGTCTCGATGCCGCCGTCGACGGCGATCACCCGACCGGTCACGTACGACGACGCATCGGAGGCCAGGTAGAGCGCGGCGGCAGCGATGTCGGCCACCACCCCGATCCGCCGCATCGGCGTGTGGTCGATCAGGGTCTGGGTCAGCCCGTCGTCCTCCGTGACCAGGGCGAGGGCCGGCGTGTCGATGGCCCCCGGCGCGATGGCGTTGACCCGGACACGGGGGGCGAGGTCGTGGGCCAGGTTTCGGGTCATGGCGATCATGGCGGCCTTGGCCGTGCCGTAGCCGAGGAAGCCCCGTTCGGGGTAGAGGCCGGTGGCCGACGAAATGTTGATCACCGCGCTGGTGTCATGGGCCAGGAGGTGCGGGGCGGCCAGCTGGGTCAGGTTGAACGCCGTCGTCACGTTCCATTCCAGAGCCTTGGTGAACGCCCGCTCGCTGGTGTCGAGGAAGGCCGCGGGAAACGATCCGCCGGCGTTGTTCACCACGATGTCGATCCGACCGAAGCGGTTCACCACGGCGTCGACGTAGTCGGCCATGGTGTCGCGACTGCCGAGATCGGCCGGATGGACCAGGGCGTCGACGCCATGTGACTCGATGCGCTCGGCCACGGCCTGGAGATCGGGCTCGGTCCGCGCGGCGATGGCGACGTGGGCGCCGGCTTCGGCGAGGGCCTCGGCGATGGCGGCACCGATGCCGCGGCTGGCCGCGGTGACGACCGCGACCCGACCGTCCAGACGGAACAGCTCCATGACCATGGCGGGACTGTAGGTCACGTTTCTGACGGTGTGTCAGACCATGTACCGTCGCCGGGGTGCA
This sequence comes from uncultured Acidimicrobiaceae bacterium, assembly GCA_963730345.1. GTDB lineage: Bacteria > Actinomycetota > Acidimicrobiia > Acidimicrobiales > Salinilacustritrichaceae > Salinilacustrithrix. The sequence continues at coordinate 205,106 of CAVSRP010000032.1, read as the reverse complement.
CGAGCTCTACCGGATGTTGATCGGCGGCGAGTGGGTGGCGGGGGAGCGGGGTACCTACCCGGTGGTGAACCCGGCCACCGAGCAGGAGGTGGGCGGTGCCCCGGAGGCGTCCGTGGCACAGGCCGTGGCAGCCACCGACGCGGCGGCCGCCGCGTTTCCCGCCTGGAGCCGCACCACGGCCGACGAGCGCGCCGAGCTCCTGCATCGTGCTGCCGAGGCCGTGGCCGCGAAGGTTCCCGACCTGGTCGACCTCGTCCAGGCCGAGACCGGCGCCACGCTGCGCGTGGCCAAGACGATGCAGCTGCCGACCGTGGCCGGGCGACTCGAGCGCTATGCCCGCGGGGCGTTGGAGCAGTTGGCCAACGCGCTGCCACCGATGGAGGTCCCGGCCACCGCGCTGGCTCCCGGAGGGTTGATGGGGGCAGTGGTCGAGCGCCGCCCGGTCGGTGTCGTCGCCTGTATCACGCCGTACAACTTCCCCGCGGTGAACTGCGCCGGCAAGATCGGGCCCGCGTTGGCGATGGGCAACACCGTGGTGGTCAAGCCTGCACCGCAGGATCCGTTGGCCGTCATCCGGCTGATCGAGGTGCTCGACGGCGTCGGATTCCCGCCCGGCGTGATCAACGTCGTCACCGGGTCGGGGCCGGAGGTCGGCGAGGCCATCGTCGCCAGCCCGCACACCGACATGGTCTCCTTCACCGGTTCCACCGGGGTGGGTCGAGCCATTGGGCAGGCCGCGGGCGGGTCGATGAAGCGCCTCTTGCTCGAGCTCGGCGGCAAGGGGGCCGCGGTCGTGTTCGACGACGCCGACCTGCGCACGGTGATCCCGCAGCTGGTGTCGACGTGGGCCTTCCACTCCGGCCAGATCTGCACGGCCCCCACGCGGATCATCGCCCATCGCGACGTGTACGAGCCCCTCCTCGCCGGCATGGCGCAGGCCGCCGATCGGCTCAAGGTGGGCGACCCGCTCGAGGCCGACACCGTGGTCGGACCGGTCATCACCGAGGCGCACCGCGACCGGGTGCAGTCGATGATCGACGCCGGCAAGTCGGCGGGCGCATCGGTGCGCGCCGGCGGCGACCTCCCCGACATCGACACGGGTTACTACATCGCGCCGACGCTGCTGGCCGACTGCGAGCCCGGCGCCGACGCCGTCCAGCAGGAGTTCTTCGGTCCGGTCGTCGTCGCCCTGCCGTTCGACGACGAGGACGAAGCGATCAGCCTGGCCAACGGCACCGAGTTCGGCCTGTACGACTACGTCTTCACCGGTGATGCTGGCCGGGGGATGCGCGTGGCCCGCCAGCTGCGATCCGGCAACGTCGGGATCAACACGCTCCAGCGCCACCAGGAGGCGGCGTTCGGCGGCATGAAGCAGTCCGGCGTGGGCCGTGACGGCGGCACCTACGGACTGTTGGCCTACAGCGAACTCCAGTCCGTCATCTGGCCCGGCTGACCAGAACGGCGTCGGTGGTACGCGGGCGCGTCCAGAATCCCGGGGGCGGAGGCTAGGTGGAGGGGCCGGTGCCGTAGGGGCGGGTGATGATCTCCAGGAAATGACCCGAGGGGTCGGGGAAGTACACGCCCCGGCCGCCGTCGTTGTGGTTGATCTCGTTCACCCGACGTTGCCCCGGGTCGGCCCAGTGCACGAGCTCGCGCTCGAGGATCCGGCCGTAGATCTCATCGAACTCCTGCTCGGTGACGAGGAAGGCGTAGTGCTGGGGATGGATCTCGTCGGCCTGGGCGAAGTCGAAGCCCACACCGTTGCCGGATTCGACGGCGAGGAAGTGCCCCCATTCGACCGGGGGATCGAACGCCATCATCTCGGACAGGAACGTGGCCGATTCCTCTCGGTCGAGGGCACTCACGATGGTGTGGTTGAGCTGGGGCTTCACCCCTTCGAGGGTAGCCAGGGGCGCCACACTGCGGTCATGGTCGATGCGAGACCCCGAGGGCAACGAGTTCTGCGTGAGCTGAGCGCCTCCCGAACCGGGCCGTCGGCCGCGTGGAGGGGCACGCGGAGGGCGGCCCAGTTCCGGAGGTCTCGGGAACCGGGCAGTGGTGCGCGTGCTGGAGCACGCGGAGGGCGGCCCAGTTCGGGGTTTGGTCAGGCGCCGGGGACGGCGACCGTGTCCGTGTCGGTGCCCGATCGGAGCACGGTCCCTGGCGTCTTGCCCGTGGGCGCGCCGTCGCGGACGATGGGGACGCCGTTGACCATGACCAGATCGACACCGTGGGCGTCGCACACCAGGCGGGACGAACCGCCGGGCAGGTCGTCGACGAGGCGGACCATGGAGGCGTCGACCGTCTCGGGGTCGAAGACCCACAGGTCGGCGTGGTACCCCTCGGCGAGCCGGCCCCGGTCGCGGATGCCGAACAGGGCGGCGGGCTCCTCGGTCATCATCTGGACGGCGCGCTCCATCGTGGTGAGCTTGCGGCCCCGGAGGCAGTCGCCGAGCCACTTGGTGGGGTAGGGGGCGCCGGACATGCGGTCGAGGTGGGCGCCGGCGTCGGAGCCGCCGATCATCACGTGGTCGTTCTCCCACACCTCGGCCCGCAGCTTCCACGAGTCGGGGTCGTTGTCGGTTGCTGACGGCCACACCACGGTGCGCAGGTCGTCGGCGAGGGCGATGTCGAGCAGCGTGTCGAACGGGTCGGCGCCCCGCTGCGACGCGACCTCGTGGACCCGCCGGCCGGTGAGCCCTTGGTTGGACGCGGAGTAGGTGTCGCCGATGACGTAGTTGGGGAAGTCGATGAGGCGGCGCAGCGCGCCCGTGGTCTTCGCCACGTCGGTGCGCATCTTCGCCCGGACCTCGGGGTCGCGCAGCCGGGCGGCGCGGTCCTCGACCGGTCCGGCCAGCACCTCGCCCCACCCGGGCAGCAGGTTCAGGGCGCAGAAGCTGTGGAAGTTCATGTTCATCGGGACGAGGATCGGCATGGTCAGCGCCACGATGCGGGCACCGCGCTCCGCCGCCGTCTCGCTGGCCCGGATCTGGTGCCAGGTGCGTTCGGGGTCGGCGCTGTCGACCGAGAGCACGTTCCAGTTGACGGGCCGGCCACCCCGCAGGCTCATCTGGGTGAGGAACTCCACCTCCTCGTCGGAGAACAGGTCGAGGCATCCCTCGACCACGACTTCGAGCGTGGTGCCCTCGTTGGCGTTCACCACGTCGCACAGGGCGAGGATCTCGTCGTCGGTGGCCCACCGCGAGGCCACCGGCTTGCCGTCGCCGTCCTGGTGGCCGCCGCGACCGGTGGAGAAGCCGAGCGCACCGGCGGCCAGCATCGAGTCGAGGATGGCCGCCATCTGCTCGGTCTGGCCAGCGGTGGCCTCGGCGCCGACGGCATCGGTGCCCATGACGTAGCGCCGGATGGCGCAGTGGCCCGCCATGAAGGCGGCGTTCACGCCGATGGTGCCATCGAGCCGGTCGAGGTACTCGGGGAAGCTCTCCCAGTCCCACACGACGCCCTCCTCGAGCGCCGGCAGGGGCATGCCCTCGACCCGGGCCATCATGCGGCGCAGGTAGTCGCCGTCGCCCGGCGTGAGCGGTGCCAGCCCGAACCCGCAGTTGCCGTTCACGATCGTGGTGACGCCGTGGAAGTTCGACGGCGTGGCCAGCGGGTCCCACAGGAGCTGGGCGTCGTAGTGGCAGTGGGGATCGATGATCCCCGGCGCGACGATGCGCCCGGAGACGTCGACCACGGCCGCGGCCTCCTCGGTCACCTCGCCGATCGCGACGATGCGTCCGTCGCGGACACCGACGTCGGCCCGGCGGGCGGGCGAGCCCGTGCCGTCGACGATCTGACCCCCACGGAAGACGTAGTCGAGCACGGTGCGACGGTATCTGACACCGTGTCAGATACCAAGGGGTGCAGCCGGCCCGGGCACTCCCCGAGGCTCAGCGCACCAACTCGGCCAGCAGGTCCATCGACCGCAACCAGTCGTCGAGGTCGCTGCGCCACGGCGCCGCCACCACGTGTTGGATGCCGGCCTCGGCGAAGGCGGCCCGCTCCTCGGTGATGAGTCCCGGGTCCATGCCCTGCGGGTCCCAGCCGGTGCGCAGCGAGATGGTGAACTCGGGTTCGGGTCGGTCCGCTCGCAGCCGCTGCACCACGGGGCCAGCCTGCTCGGGCTTCAGGCCCACGGCCTGGTACCCGTCGCCCCGCGCCACGGCTCGCCGGTAGGCGGGTTCGGAGCTGCCCCCGATCCAGATCGGGATCGTCCCGGCCGGCTGGGGGAGGACGCGGACCTCGTCGAAGGACGAGTACGTGCCGTGGAACGATGCCGGGTCGTCGCGCCACACGGTCTCGAACACGTCGAGCGCCTCGTCGAGCCGGGCGCCGCGGCTGGCGAAGTCGTGGCCGAGGGCGTCGTACTCGGCCTTCGACCAGCCCACGCCGGCACCGAGCAGCATCCGGCCACCGGAGAGGACGTCGAGGCTGGCCAGCCGGTTGGCCAGGGCCAGCGGTTCGTGGGTGGGGATCACCATCACGCTGGTCCCGAGCCGCACCCGCTCGGTCACGGCCGCGGCCCACGTGAGGGTCACCAGCGGATCGAGCAGGTACGGCGACGGGTAGTCCTGCGCCGCCGGATGCACGGTGTGGTCGCTGACCCACACGTCGGCGAAGCCGAGCTCCTCGGCGTGGCGAGCGGCCTTGGCGACCGCGCCCGCTGACGCCACCCGGCCGTACTGGGGGAGGTGGATGCCGACGTCGATCGGTGGCGCGCTCATGGTCGGATCCTCGCAGACCGGGATCGCTGGCGGCTGGAGCATCGCCCCGATTCGCCACGAATTTAGAACCTGTTACAGTTTTCCGGGTGACGATGCAGGGACTGGTCTGGACCGGGGAGCTCGAGGTCCGCGACGACATCGAGCTGCGGGGCGTGCGCGGTGGCGAGGTGCGGGTCCGCATCGAAGCCGCCGGCCTGTGCCACTCCGACGTGTCGGTGGTGAACGGGACCATTCCCTTCCCGACGCCGGTGGTGCTGGGCCACGAGGGCGCAGGCGTGGTGATCGAGGTTGCCGACGGGGTCACCTCGGTGAAGGAGGGCGACCACGTCGTGCTCACCACCTTGGGCAACTGCGGATCGTGCGCGGCCTGCGACCGCGGCGAACCCACCCACTGCCGTTCCACCATGGGCCGCTTCGAACGGCCCTTCACCGTGGGCGGCGACAAGGCGTTCCAGTTCGCCAACACGGGCGTGTTCTGCGAGGAGACCATCGTCCTCGAGAACCAGGCGGTGGTCATCCCCGACGACGTTCCCTTCACCAGCGTGTGCCTGGTCGGCTGTGGCGTGGTGACCGGCGTCGGGGCGGTGCTGAACCGGGCCAAGGTGCAGCCGGGCGAGACGGTGGTCGTGATCGGCACGGGCGGTATCGGGCTCAACGTGTTGCAGGGCGCGTCCATCGCCGCGGCCGGGCGGGTCGTGGCCATCGACATGAACCCGGCGAAGCGGGCCGAGGCGGAGCGCTTCGGCGCCACCGACTTCATCGACGCCAGCAGCACCGACGACACGACGGCGGCGGTCAAGGAGCTCCTCCCGAACGGCGCCGACCACGTCTTCGAGTGCGTCGGCTCGCCGGCACTCATCCGCCAGGCGATCGACCTGCTCGACTGGGGCGGGAACTGCGTCCTCGTGGGTGTTCCGAAGCTGGGTACCGAGGCCAGCTTCGTGGTCAACGACCTCTACAACGACAAAGCGATCATGGGATGCCGCTACGGCACGACCCGCCCGCACCACGACATCCCCATGCTGCTGGGCCTCTACCGACAGGGCCGGCTCAAGCTCGACGAGCTCGTGACGCGCACGTACCCGCTCCCGGACGTGCAGGCCGCGCTCGACGACCTCGACGCCGGGAAGCTCAACCGCGGGGTGTTCGACCTGACTTCGTGAGCGCGGTCGGACCCCTACAGTCGTCGCCGTGACCACGGTGCTGGAACGAGTGCGGGCGCTGGCGCCGCAGGTGTCGAACTGGGGACGCTGGGGTGACGACGACGAGCGGGGCACCCTGAACCTGATCGATGCCGCCGCCGTACGCCGGGGGGCAGCCGCGGTGGAGGAGGGAACCACGACCCCCTTGTCCCTCCCGCTGGGACTCGACGGGCCCCGGGTGCTCGGTCAGGCGTCACGTCTGCCACCGCTGCGCACGCTCACCGTCCACAACCTGGCCTGGACCGGTGACCCGGCGACGGGCGAGCTCAACGACGACCTCGTCACCATGGGCCTCCAGGCCGGGACCCACTGGGACGCGCTCAGCCACGTCGGTTACGACGGCCTCCTCTACAACGGCGTCCCGAACCACTCGGTCACCGTCGAATCCGGCGCGACCCGCTGCGGCATCGACAAGGCCGGTCCGATCGTCTCGCGCGGCATCCTGCTCGACGTCGCCCGCCACCAGGGGGTCGAGCACCTCGGTCACGGTTTCGTGATCACACCCGCTCACCTCGACGCCGCCCTGATCGGGGTCGAGCCGGAGCCGGGCGACATCGTCGTGGTGCGCACGGGGCTGATGGGCTGCTTCCTGGCCGGCGATCGCAAGACCTACGAACGGGGGTCACCGGGCCTCGACCCCGATTGCGCGGTCTGGTTCCACGACCGCGACGTCGCCGCCTACGCCATCGACACCCAGAACCCCGATCCGTTCCCGCCCCAGGACGACTCGGTGTTCCTCCCCTTCCACCTGCTGGCGCTGCGCGACATGGGGATGCTCCAGGGCCAGAACTGGAACCTGGAGGCCCTCGCCGAAGCGTGCGCGGCCGACGGCCGCTGCACCTTCCAGCTGCACGCCACCCCCGAGCCCTTCGTCGGCGGCAGCGGCGCTCCCGTCGCGCCCGTGGCGGTGCGGTGAGCCCGAACCGCGGAGTCGCGCGCGTCAGCGCTGGAGGAGGGCGAGCACGCCGAAGTGGTCGCTGGGCCAGACGCCCGCGATGGGTTCGCCCGCCACGACGTGACACTCGATCGGCCGGCCCGTTCCGGCGGGGCCGTGGAAGCCACTGAAGACGTAGTCGAGACGGCGATCCGGCTCGCGGTCCAGCGCGGCGTGGGGATTGCGGTTCGACCACGTGTGCCCCGGGCCGCCGTCGCCGGCCAGACGCCACGCGTCCTGGAGGTAGACGCTCTCTCCGTCGAGTGATGCCAGGCCGGTGAGGTACCGCACCGCCGTGGAATCCGGTTCGGCATTGAAGTCGCCGGCGACGATCGGACCGATGACCGCCTCGGGGTCGGAGCGGTCACCGACGAACGCCATCAGGGCGCGGGCCTGGCGCTCGCGCAGGGTGGCGTCGTGGAGTTGCCAGGCGAGGTGAGTGCAGAACACGTCGACTCCGCCGGTGCGGGCATGGAGGACGAGCCGCTGGATCTCGAGCGGATCCTCCACGTGCGGCAACCGAACCGATGCCGACGCTGCGATGGGCGTGGCGCTGAGGATGGCGTTGCCGAAACGACCCGTGCCGTTCGACGGGCCCTCGCCGGCATAGGCGGTGGCCCAGCCACCGAGCTCGGCGGCGAGCCAGTCGGCCTGGTTCCCGCGCTCGTTCTCGATCACCTCCTGGAGGCACACGATGTCGGGTCGGGCGTCGCGGAGCACGTCCACGATGGCGCGGCGGCGGCTGCGCCAGTCCCCGCTGAGGTTCCAGATGTTGAGAGTCAGGATGCGGAGCACGACAACCCCCGGAGCAGTGGCTCGTAGTGGTCGAGGCCGGGAACGATGGCCCACTCCACCTTCCCGGCGTCGTCCCATCGGCGGAGCAGGACGGCATCGGTCGATCCCGGTGCGGTCTCGAACCTCGCCACCTCGGCGGCGGTCATCGGGCCGCCCTGTCGGTGGAGGCTCGCGACGGATCCGGCGGACAGCGAACCCACGTAGTCGGGTTCGATGGCACAGAGGTAGCGCTTCGCCGCCACATGGAGACCGATCGGCGCGGTGACCGTGGCGGGGAACAGGTCGTGCAGGAACGCAGGTCCGGTGCGTTCGTGCGGTCCGGGCGGATCTCCCCGGAGGTCGAGGAGGTGGCCGATGTCGTGGAGGAGGGCGGCGGCGACCACCGGCGGGGCGGCGCCGGCCCCGCTGGCGTGCGCCGCGGTCTGGAGCGCGTGGTCGAGCTGGGCGAGGTCCTCGTCGTAGTGCTCGCCACCCCAGCGTCGGTAGAGGTCGATGACCTCGGCGAGCGTGGTCACCGGACGGGCCGGCCCTGGAAGTCGCCGATGAGCGACACCGCGACCCGGTCTCCGGCGGGCGCCGCGGCCAGCTCGGCCGCCTTCTGCTCGTAGTACGCGGCGCGAAGGTCGCCCTCGGTCCGGGCGTTGTAGGTGGGGTAGAGCGCTCGCCGGGGGCGCCGGGACCGGTTCGGACCGCTGCGGTGCGGAGTCCGCGAGTGGAACCAGAGCGTCTCGCCGGCTCGCAGCGCCAGCGGCTGCCAGCGCATCGTCCCGACCACGTCGGGGCGGATGCATCCCGCCTCGTCGGTGGGCCACAGGCGATGGTGTGCCCCCGAGACGACCTCGAGACAGCCGTTGTCCTCGGTGGCGTCGTCGATGGCCACCATGCACGAGACGTGGACGTCGACGAAGCGGTACGCCGGCGCGTCCTGGTGCGGCGCATATCCGGCACCACCCGGGAGCTTGTGGTTCAGCTTGTCCTTGTAGAGGACGGCGGGTTCACCGAGCAGGGCGCCGGCGATGTCGAGCATCGGGCCGGCGCAGAGCAGATCGCGCACGCCGTGGTGGCGGGAGACGATGTTCTCGGTGCGGCACAGCACGGGGCCGGTGTCGGTCAGCTCGCGGTGCTGCAGCCACGGGCCACCACCGTCGGGCCACGCTGCGATCTCGTCGGCCCAGGCCTGCAGCCGGTCGGCTCCGGCGGCGCCGGCGGCGGGGCGGACGTGGACCCAGCCGTGCCGGCCGAAGTGGGCGACGAGTCCCTCGATGTCGTCGGCATCGAACGGGCGTGGGACGGTCACCGGATCGAGACGAGCTCGACGCATCCCGGTCGCTCGGCGCAGCTCAGTTGACCCCTCGGGCGTGACTCGACCAGTAGGGGGCGCGGAGGTCGCGCTTGAGCACCTTCAGGGCACCCGAGAGCGGCAGGGGATCGGTCCGGAACTCGATCGACTTCGGGACCTTGTAACCGGCGATGTGCTTCCGGGCGAATTCGCGGATGTCGTCCTCGGTGGCCTCGGCGCCGGGGTGGAGGACGACGATGGCATGGACCTGCTCGCCCCAGACCTCGTGCGGGATGCCGATGACCGCGACCTGGGCCACGGCGTCGTGGCGCGAGATGGCGCTCTCGACCTCGGTGGAGTACACGTTCTCGCCGCCGGTGACGATCATGTCCTTCACCCGGTCGACGAGGAAGAGGTAGTTGCCGTCGTCGAGGTAGCCGGCATCGCCGGTGTGGTACCAGCCGTCCTCGAACGCCTCCTCGGTGGCCTCGTGCTTGTTCCAGTACTCGCGCATGTAGTTGCCCGCCCGAGCCCAGACCTCGCCGGTCTGGCCCCGCTTCACCTCGTGGCCCTCGTCGTCGCGGATCGACAGCACGACGCCCGGTACCGGTCGACCGGCCGATCGGAGCCGCGGACCGCCGGCGCGGTGGTCCTTGGCATCGAGCCAGGTGAGCAACGACGAGGATTCGGTCATCCCGTAGCCCTGGGTGATGTTGAGGTCCGGACAGTCGGTGAGCAGCCGGTCGAGGATGGCCGCGGGCATCGGCGACGCGCCATAGGTGAGTTGCGTCAGCGAGCCCAGTCGCTCGGGCTGGTACTCGGGGTGGTTCAGCACCATCGCCACCATCGTGGGCACCATCATCGTCTGGGTCACACCCTCGTCCTCGATCAGCGTCATCGCCGCGCCGGGATCGAACATGGGCATGAAGACCGAGGTGCCACCGGCCGCCGGGATGCCCAGGATGCCGCCCATCGACGCGGCGTGGAACATGGGGGTCTGGTGGAGGTACACCGACTCGGGGTCGAGCGAGATCGACATGGCGATGTGGTACAGGTTGAGGATCTCGGCCCGATGCTCGAGCAGGACGCCCTTGGGGAGCCCGGTGGTGCCGCCGGTGTACATCAACAGCGCGGCGTCGTCCTCCTCCGGCTCGTCCGGTACCACGGCGTCGCCGGCCGCGATGAGATCGTCGTAGCGGATGTCGTGCGGCACGTCGCCGTCACCGATGAGCACGACATGGCGGAGCGGTGACGGCTGATCGGATTCGTCGAGGGCGCGCGCCAGGTGCTCGGCGAAGAAGGCGTCGACGAAGGCGACCTCGGTGCCGGAGTCGCGCAGGATGTAGTCCAGTTCCTTGCCGGCCAGCCGCAGGTTGAGGGGGTTGATGATCCCGGTGCCGAGGAAGGCGGCGTGATAGAGCTCGAGGTACTCGCGGCTGTTCGTCGCCATGACCGCGAACCGGTGGCCCGGTTCCACGCCGAGCTCGTGGCGCAGGGCATGGGACAGCCGGAAGACGCGATCGCCGTGCTCCCCGTAGGTGGTGCGTCCGCCGCGGTCGACGAAGCCGGCCTTGTCGGCGTAGGTGTCGAGGGCAGGGAGCAGGAGCCGGTGGTACACGAGCTCTTTCACGGTCGGACCTCCTGGTCGCGGATCAGCACCAGCTTCCCCGACCCACGGTGGGATGGAAAGGGTCGATGGTCCCGCCGGGACGCCGGTGTCCCGTTGTCTAGTCGATGACTCGCTTGGTGAAGCCCTTGATGCCTTGGTAGGCGAAGAGCGAGGTGAAGGCGATCAGGACGGGATAGATCACCAGCAGGCTCATGTGCGGGACCTTGGTCAGCGCGGCCCGGCAACCCTCGGCGATGTAGACGAGCGGGTTGGCGAGGGTGCCGATCTGGAGCCAGCGGACCGCCTCGAGCGACTGCCACGTGTAGTAGGTGCATCCCAGGAAGGTGATCGGGATCAGCACCACGCCGAAGAGCACGGGCACGTTTCGGGGGTCGAAGATGGTGCCGAACATCAGCCCCAGCGCTCCGGCCATCACGCAGGCGATGGGGATGAGGGTGAGGAGCACGGGCCAGTTGAGCTCGAGCCGGATGGCGGTGGCGGGCACGAAGGCGGCGATGGGGAAGACGATGACCCCGGCGAGGAGGCACTGCAGCGCACCGGCCACGATCTTCTCCGTCGCCACCAACCACACCGGCAGCGGGGCCAGGACACGGTCCTCGATCTCCTTGGTGTACCCGAACTCCTGCACGAGGGGCAGGGCCACGGCCTGGATGCCCTGGAACAGGATCGACGTGGCCACGACCCCGGCCACGAGGAGGGTCGAGAAGATCTCCGCCGAGGCGCCCCCGCCGCCGATGCCCTGACCGATCTTGGGGAACACGTAGGTGAACACGAAGACGAGCAGGAGGGGTTGGAGCACGGTGCGGGGGACGAACTCACGGAGGTTCTTGCGCAGGACGGTGAGATCGCGCAGCAGCAGGGCTCGGAACGCCGCCGACTGCGTCGCACCGGCGGCGATGCCCGAGAGCTCGGGGCCGGATCCGGCCGGGCCGGTGGTCGGGACGGTGGTGGTCATTCGCGGAGGTCCTTCCCGGTGAGGGTGATGAAGACGTCTTCGAGCGTGGTCTCGTGGACCGAGAGGTCGGTGACCTCGATGCCGTGGCGCTCGGCGATCTGGACGACGGCGGGCAGGACGCCCTTCGTGCCGTTGATGGCGAGCATCACCGCGTCGTCGTGGACGGTGGCGTCGTCGGCGTCGGGGATCTCGGCGCAGAGGACCTCGGCCAACCGGGCCAGGTCCTTGTCGGCCGAGATCCGCACGATCGAATCGGCGCCCACCGAGCGCTTCAGCCCGGCTGGGGTGTCGAGGGAGATGATCTCGCCCTGGTCGATGATGGCGACCCGATCACAGAGCTGATCGGCCTCCTCCATGTAGTGGGTGGTGAGCAGGATGGTCTGGCCGTCGGTGTGGAGCTCACCCAGCACCTCCCACAGCGCGATGCGGCTCTGGGGGTCGAGTCCGGCGGTGGGCTCGTCGAGGAACAGGATCGAGGGTCGGTGCATGACCGCCCGGGCCACCATCAGCCGTTGCGCCATGCCCCCCGAGAGGGCCAGTACCTCGGCCTCGGCCCGATCGGTCAGTCGGAACTGGGCCAGCAGCCGATCGGCCTCGGCGTGCGAACGCTTGGCGTCCATGCCGAAGAACCGGCCATGGAAGTAGAGGTTCTCGCGCACGGTGAGCGAGCGGTCGAGCGTGTTGGTCTGGGGGACCACCCCGATGAGCCGCTTCGCCTTGGCCGGGTGGGCCACGACGTCGATGCCACCGACGAGGGCGGTGCCGCTGGTGGGGACGACCCGGGTGGTGAGCATGCCGGCCGTGGTGGTCTTGCCGGCACCGTTGGGGCCGAGCAGACCGAAGATCTCGCCGCGGTGCACGGTGAGATCGAGTTCGTGCACGGCCCGGATGTCGCCGGGATAGATCTTGGTCAACCCGCGGGTCTCGATCACGAAGTCGCCACGGTCCGGTTCGGGGGGTGCCGGGGCGCTGCCGGGCGCAGTCATTCCGCCTCCTGGGGGTCGGGGTCGTTGGTGGTCGCGGGGCCGCTGACCTGGCGGAACGCGAAGTCGAACAGCGTGTCGAGGGCGCGGGTGAGCACGAGCTGCTCCTCGTCGGTGAGCAGGGAACGGAGGGTGTCGTCGGCGGCGTGCATGACGGTGCTCAACTCGTCGAGCCGTGCCTGCCCCGCATCGGTCAGGGCCAGGCGGATCACCCGGCGGTCGTCCGGGTCGCGCCGCCGCTCGACCCAGCCGTGCTCCTCGAAACGGTCGATGTAGCGGACCATGCCCGACGACGCCATGTCGGCGAACGTGGCCACCTCGGACTGGCTCAGGCCGGGCGCAGGGGCACTGGCGATGTGGAACAGCAGGATCCAGTCGGTGACGGTGGCGCCGTAGGGGGCGAGCAGCCCGTCGGCCCACGTCCGGACGAACTTGTGGGCCCGGCCGATGTGGCGGCCGATCGGTTGGGGCGTCTGCACCATGCCCGGGACACCATAGTGAAGAATCGTTCATGTGTGAATCATCCATGGATGAGCGATCTCCCGGAGCGGGATCCGGCAACACGTTGCTCGGACAGCGACCGGATGTCGTGGTGCCAGAACGGTGCGGGGGTGGGGCTCATCGACCCGGACCGCGGTACACGAATCTGATGCCGCGTCAGATGGGTGTCCTACCATCGCCGCCATGTCTGGGACCCCCACCGCCGCGTTCGCCGACCTGTGGGAGCTGGCGGTCGACACCCTCGTCGCGCGGGGACAGGACGACCGGACCGCGCTCGTCATCTTCGGACGGGGATCCGACGGCACGGGGCGCCGCTCCTACGCCGAGCTCGAGGCCAACGCCAACCGGTTCGCCGATCACCTCCGGTCCATCGGTGTCGAGCCCGGCGACCGGGTGGCCCTCTACCTCGAGAACCGACCCGAATACCTCGAGGCGATGCTCGGCGCCTACAAGGCGCGGGCCACGCCGATCAACGTGAACTTCCGATACGTGGAGTCCGAGCTCCGCCACCTGCTCGCCGATGCCGCGCCCACCGTCGTGCTCCACGAGGCCCATTTCCGCGACAACCTGCATGCCGTGCTGCCCGACCTCGAATCGGTGCGCCACACGGTCGAGATGGGTCACGAGTACGACACGGCCCTGGCCGGCGCGAGCGCGGATCGTGCCGAGGTGACCCGCAGCGGCGACGACCACTACATCCTCTACACCGGGGGCACCACCGGCCTGCCGAAGGGGGTGGTGTGGCGCCAGGAGGACGCCTTCTACGCCTGCCTCGGCGGTGGCGATCCCATGCGGCTGTCCGGCCCGGTGGCCGACCTGTCCGAGCTGGCCGACCGGATGGTCGAGTCCTACACCGCGATGTTGGTGGCTCCGTTCATGCACGCCGCCGGTTCCTGGGTGACGCTCATGTTGTGCATCGCCGGTGGCACCTCGGTGCTTCCTCGCGGCCCGCTCGACCCCGAGCTGGTCTGGGACACCGTCGATGCCGAGGGCGCCCACATGATGACGGTGATCGGCGATGCCGTCGGCCGGCCCGTGCTCGACGCGTGGGTGGCCCATCCCGGCCGCTGGAAGGCATCCACCCTGTTCGCCATCTCCAACGGCGGGGCGCCGATGTCGCCGTCACTCAAGACCCGGTTCGCCGAGGCCTTCCCCGACCTCGTGCTCACCGACGGCTTCGGTTCGTCGGAGGCCGGAGCCCAGGGGAGCTCCCGGCTGTCGGCGGCCGACATCCGCGCCGCCCGGGGCGTGGCCCAGTTCCAGCCCATGGACGACACCACCACGGTGCTCGGCGCCGATGACCGCCCGCTGGCGCCAGGATCGTCGGAGACGGGTCGGGTGGCCCGCACCGGGCGCTTGCCGATCGGCTACCTGAACGATCCGGAGAAGACCGCCCGCACGTTCGTCACCATCGACGGCGTCCGGTGGCTGATCACCGGCGACCTCGCGCGGGTGGCCCCGGACGGCACCATCGAGCTGCTGGGCCGCGACTCGGCCACCATCAACACCGGCGGGGAGAAGGTGCACGGCGAGGAGGTCGAGGCCGTCTTGAAGGCCCATCCCTCGGTCTACGACGCCGTCGTCGTGGGCGTGCCCGACGAGCGGTGGGGCAGCGCGGTGTGTGCCGTGGTGCAACCGGCCCGGGACCAGACGCCGACGCTCGGGGAGCTGGTCGAGCACTGCCGCTCGGAGCTGGCCGGCTTCAAGCTGCCCCGCCACCTGGTGCTGGTCGACGCCATGCAACGCTCGCCGGCGGGGAAGGCCGACCTGCGGTGGGCGTCGGCCACCGCCAAGGCCGGGGTGGGCGCCGGCGAGTGATCGCCGTGCCGGTCGGTAGCGTGCCCGGACATGGACATCAGCGCAGCCCTCCGGGAGGCCCTCGAACGGCAGGCGATCGAGGCCGATGGCCGGGCCGCGGCGCAGGTGCTGCAAGCGGCGATCATGGAGCACAACGCGATCGCGGTGGGCGACGCGCTGCTCGACGCCGGTGCCATCGTGCTGCGCCGCATGGTGCACACCACCGACGAGGTCCTCGTCGCCCCGGACCTGCTCAGCCAGCTGGCACTCGACGGGACCGTCCCCGAGGACCGCATCGAGTTGCTCACCGACACCATGACGATGGCCGCCGCCACCGCGGGCGGCATCCGTCCCTCGGTCGAGGCGCTGATCACCAGGGAGGGCGTGGAGGACGCCATGTTTGGTCTGTGGCTCGGGCTCCTGACCGTGATCCGGGTGGTTGCCATGGTTCTCGACCAGACCGAAGCCGAGGTCGTCGAGGAGCTGACCAACGTCCTCGACCCGGGCTTCTGAGCGTCTGCTCTGGTCGAGCCGGTCTGCCTATGCTCGGATCTGACGCGGTGTCAGGTGCCGTGGGGAGTACACGGGCGAGCACGAGTCGAGGAGCAGAGCACATGGTCGAGGGACGCACGCTGTGGGAGCTGGTGGAACACCGGGCGGAGGCGACGCCCGACGCCACGGCTGCCGTCGACGAGCACGGGCGCAGCCTGAGCTTCCTCGAGTACCGGGATCAGGCTGAACGGGCGGCCGCCGGGCTCCACCGCCTCGGCGTCCAACCCGGTGACGTGGTCAGCTGGCAGTTGCCGACCTGGCTCGAGTCGCTGGTTCTCGTCGCCGGGCTGAGTCGGCTGGGCGCGATCCAGAACCCGATCCTGCCCATCTATCGGCGCCGAGAGGTGGCGTTCATCACCGCCCAGGCCGGCTCACGGCTGCTCATCGTGCCCCCGGTCTGGCGCGAATTCGACTTCGAGGCGATGGCGCGGGAGATCGCGGCCGACCAGGAGGGGCTGGAGGTCCTCGTGGTCGACAAGGCGCTCCCGCAGGGCGATCCCACCCAGCTGCCCCCGCCGCCGGTCGCGCCCGACGACCCCGCCGATCTCGACGTGCGCTGGTACTACTACACCTCGGGGACGACGGCGGACCCGAAGGGGGCACGCCACACCGACATGACGATCGACGCCGCGGCGCGCGGGATGTGCGAGGCGCTCGAGGTCATCGAGGACGATCGGGTGGGCTGCGTGTTCCCGTTCACCCACATCGCCGGCGCGGTGTACGTCTTCAGTGCCATGCGGTACGGGTGCACGATGATCGTGGTCGAGGCCTTCGACGCCCAGACCACGCCACCGCTCCTGGCCGCGAACGGTGTCACCTTGGCCGGGGCCGGGACGCCGTTCCACATGGCCTACCTCGCCTTCCAGCGCAACCATCCCGAGTCGGCACCCCTGTTCCCCGCGGTCCGGGCCTACATCGGTGGCGGCGCGCCCAAGCCGCCGAAGCTGCACCACGACATCAAGGCGGAGATGGGTGGTGTCGGGATCGTCTCGGGCTACGGCATGACCGAAGCGCCGATCGTGACCATGGCATCGGTCCGCGACCGCGACGAGGAACTGGCCAACACCGAGGGCAAGCCCGTGCTCGACACCGACCTGCGTCTGGTGACGGTCGACGGCGCGATCGCCGGTCCGGGTGAGGAGGGCGAGATCCGGCTCAAGGCGCCGATGCTGATGCGCGGCTACGTCGACTCGACGAAGGACGCCGAGGCCTTCGACGACGACGGGTACTTCCGGACCGGCGATCTCGGGAAGTTCGACGAGTACGGCAACGTGATGATCACCGGCCGGGTCAAGGACATCATCATTCGCAACATGGAGAACATCTCGGCCAAGGAGGTCGAGGATCTCCTGTTCAGCCATCCCGCCGTGGCCGATGCCGCGGTGGTCGGGCTCCCCGACGACCGCACCGGCGAGCGGGTGTGCGCGGTGGTGGTCCCGAAGGATCCGGCTCACCCACCGACGCTGGACGACATCCTCGCCTTCACGATCGAGAACGGTCTGGCCAAGCAGAAGACGCCGGAGCAGCTCGAGATCGTCGACGCCCTGCCCCGTAACCCCACCGGGAAGGTGCTCAAGTTCGAGCTCCGTGACCGGTACTCGCCCGAGGACACTGGACAGCGATAGGACCTGTGCGCGTAGCCTCGCGAGAATGCGAGTCGTGATCGGCCCGGTGTCCCGGCAGAGCGCTCAGGCGTGGATCACCTACGCGCGACGCATTGTCGACGTGCTCGACGCCCTGGCGCCGGGGGAGTGCTTCTCCACTCCCGAGGTCCGAGCCGTCTTCGACCAGTACCTCGCCGAGTGGGAAGCCGCAGCCGACCAGCGCGACGTCTTCCTCTGGGAACGTGACCTGCCGGCCGAGCAGGTCGAATACCACGTCCACGCGTTCCACCAGGTGGCCACCATGCTCGCCCGGCGCGAGGAGGCCACCGGCGAACCGCAGTCGCCCGTCGGCGGCGAGGAGTTCTATGCCGCCGTGCTGCGCGGCGCCCTCACGGCGCTCGACGCGGAGGGCCCGGCGTCGTCGGCGTTCGCCCAGCATCTGGGTGAGTTCTGGCCCGGCCAGGAGCTCGCCCTCCACTGAGACCGCCGGCTCGGGCGATGGCCCAGAGCCAGGTGCCGATCACCACGGCCGCCACCGGATCGATCCCCAGCGTCCGGGCGGCCGTGTGGGTCAGCCCCGCGGCCCACCACGCGGTGAGCACGAACGCTCGCCGGCTCGGTGGCACCGATGGGAGCAGGGCGACGAGCGCGACCACGAGCAGGCCGGCGTCGTAGTAGAGGGCGTGCGGGGCCATGAGGAGCAGGCTCGGCAGCACGAGGGCGGGAACCACCGGATCGTCGATGCGGTGACCGGCGAGGACGGCGACCAGCACCGCTCCGGTGATCGCGATGCCCAGCACAGCGAGGACGGCCGCGATCGTCGAGCCCCGGCCCAGGACGGCCTCGGCGAGGCCCCACCACGACACCTCGTTCGACAGGTTGGCCCCGCGATCGACGTCGCTGAGCGACGTCACGAGGTCGAGCCACCGGGGCACCCACCCCACGCCGGCCACCAGCGCCGACCCGATCCAGACCGCAGCCGCGCCCACCACGGCGGCGGTCACCGCTCGCCACCGCCGGCCGAGCACCAGCAGGGCGAAGACGACGACGCCGTATTGCGGCTTCATCAGGACGAGGCCGGTGACGCACCCGGCGATCACCTGGTGATCGTCGACCAGGCTCACCCACACCGCCGCCAGCGCCAGCAGGACGAGCGGCGTGTTCTGTCCGTTGAAGGTTCCGATGAACATGGGCAGGAACGTGATCGAGCCGGCGAGGGCGAAGGGCATCCAGTCCCGCCCGGTGAGCAGCGGGAGTCGGCCGGCCAGGAGCCGCACGGTGGCGAGCAGTGCCAGGACCATCACCGCGGTGTGGATCAGGTAGGCGGTGTGGTAGCTCACGGTGTCGAGCAGGGCGTAGGGGGCAGCCAGCACGGCGGGATAGGCGAACAGGATCGCACCCCCGGCGTCGGCTCCGAGCTGGTCCTGGGCATCGATCTGGCGGTCGGGCTCGTACAGATCGATCCCGTCGCCGTCGGCGACGATGCGTCCGGCGCCGAGGAACTCCGGGAGGTCTCCCCCGAGTCGACCGCTCGGGGTCCCGGAGCTGGTGGCGAGCACGACGGCCAACGCCACGCCGGCGAGGACGACGAGGGGGTACGTGCGAAAGCGCCAGCTCGCCGTCGAGGTCACGACGAACGATCGGACCCCGGCGGCACACGCATGGTCGGTAGTCAACCACCGCGCTCGGGTGGACGATAGCGTCCCCGATGATGCGGTCGTTGCCACGCGGGTTCTGGATCGCGTGCATCGGGGTGTTCTTCGTCGGTGTCGGCGCCCGGGTGCTGGTCGATGCGGCTCGCGGCGACGACCAGGTCGTTCGCCCCACCGTCGCCGCTGCGTCCGTCGACCTGTTGCGCCACCCGGGGGTCACGCCGCGGGTCGTGTCGACCTACGGCGGCCTCGGAACCTGGATCGACGCGTTCGACTTCGCCCCCGACTACCAGCGCGACGGCGGAGCACCGGCGGTGGCGCCGGCGGTGATCGACGAGCTCGCCGATCTCGGAGTCCGGACCGTGTTCCTCCAGGCCTCCCGCCTCGACGACCGGTCCACCGGCCTGTTGCTCGACCAAGGGCTGCTGGCCGAGTTCTTGATGCGCGCCCACGCCCGGGGCATCCAGGTCGTGGGCTGGTACCTGCCGCGGTTCGAGGACGTGGACGCCGATCTCGACCACCTGCTGGCCATCGCCCACTTCGACACCCTCGGTCATCGCTTCGACGGCGTGGCCGTCGACATCGAATACACCGAGGGCGTGCCCGACGTGGGTGAGCGTTCGAAGCGGTTGATCGATCTGTCGAACCGGCTGCGGGCCGCCCTCCCCGGTGAAGCGCTGGGTGCCATCGTCCTGCCCCCGGTCCAGCTCGAGGTGATCAACCCGGCGTACTGGCCCGACTTCCCCTGGCGCGCCCTGGTCGCCAGCTACGACGTGTGGCTGCCCATGGCCTACTGGACCTTCCGCTCCGTCGAATCCGGCTACCGCGACTCGTACCGCTATGCCGAGGAGTCGACCCGCCGCTTGCGCAACAACCTCGGGCGGCCCGATGCCGTCGTCCACCTCATCGGCGGTGTCGGCGACAAGACCACGGCGGCCGATCTGGACGGGTTCCGCCGCGCGCTCGAGGCCACCGGCGCGATCGGCGGTTCGATCTACGACTGGGCCAGCATGCCGGCGCCATTGCGGGA
The DNA here is from genome assembly GCA_963730345.1 of uncultured Acidimicrobiaceae bacterium. GTDB lineage: Bacteria > Actinomycetota > Acidimicrobiia > Acidimicrobiales > Salinilacustritrichaceae > Salinilacustrithrix. The sequence continues at coordinate 185,465 of CAVSRP010000032.1, read as the reverse complement.
CCAGCTGCCCGCCACCGTCGGCGGTTGAGGCCGGCGTCGTTCCGGGGCGTTCAGCCGGCCCGTTGGAGGGCGGGCGACCCGACATGGTCGACGCGCCTCGTCGCCGTCGCCCAGCGTCGCTCGGCGAGCACTCGGGCGAGCCGAGCATCGGAGGCGGCGTAGGCGTGCAGCGCCTCCCGGGAGAGGTCGTGGATGCGCTCGCGGTCGACCTCGATGGGGGCCAGACCCACGAATCGGGCGATCGACTTCAACGAGCAGGAGATCCGGAGCGCGGGCCCGACGTCGTCGCGGTAGAGCCGGTAGGCGTCGAGGTGGGCGTGTTCGAACCACGCGGCGCGATAGCAGTGGTCGTGTCCGGGCAGTGGGTCGTGACGGTGCCGGATCCGGGGATCGGCTACGATGCGCAGGCCGATCTGGAGTCGCCAGCGAGCCGCTCGGTCGGCGATGAACGGGAGATCGAACGCACCGCCGTTCCAGGTGGCGAGTACGCCGGGCTCGAGGTCGCAGAGCCGGTCGTCGAGCGCCATCAACAGCTCGTCCTCGGGACCATCGAACAGCTCGTCGACGCCGCCCGTGGAGAGGGCCACGGTGAGGATGCGGGACACGCTGGGGTCGAGCCCGTCGACCGTGGTGTCGGTCTCGATGTCGAGTCCGTAGATCGGCGTACGTCGCACTCGCTCACCCCCGTCTGGCCAACTCCGGCCTGCGCAAACGCAGCGTAGGGATCCCACGGCGCGCCGTGGTGGACCCCTCCCGCTCAGCGCAGTCCGCGCAGGGGCAGATCGAGAACCTGGCGGAGCCGCCGGCTGACGTCCGGTGTGAGCGACTGCTGGAAGTCGTCGATCCGGAAGCGGAGGGTGAGCTCACCGTCGCCCGACTCGACCGCCTCGAGCACGGCGTCGCGCGGCAGCGGCGGCAACGGGAGGTAGCCGCGCAGGAAGCGGACCAGCGGCGTCGGGACCCCGAGCAGCGAGGCTCGCTGGGGCTGGAGGCGGAGGAACCCGCCGACGATGTCCGGTCGGGTGAGGATGTCGGTGACCCGGATGCCCCCGATCCCGGCGGTGGTCACCACACCCTCGGGGGTGAGGCGGAGCCGGAACGGGAGGCGAAGGTCCTTGGTCCACCGGTCGACATTGTCCTGGGAGACCACCGCTCGCAGTCCCACCGGCCCGGCCACCAGCTTGGGCGGCAATCCGGGCAGGACGCGCACGTGTTCCGCCCGTACCACGAAGCGGTCGATCACCAGCCCGGCCACCGCGTAGGCCGGCAGCTCGATCTTGATGAGGTCGATCTCGCCGCGGAGCAGGCCCGTCGGTGTGATCTTGAGCCGGGGGCGCAACGGCCGGCCGAGCGTCGCCTCCGAGACCGTGTCGAGGAACGCCAGGAACAGATCCTGGGCCGGGTGGTACGTCGCCGCTTCCGCCGGGGTCGGGATGCGCGGCGGTTCGGGCGACGGATCGGGGGCGGGGTCGACGGGGCTCAACACGGTGATGGTACGGAGCAGCGGCCGCCCGTGGTCGGATCCGCGCTCCTGCCGGCCGGATCGGATCGTGGCGCGTCAGCTGGCGGCGCGCCGGCGGGCCCCCACGGGGTTCGGGACCGCGTACCCGGCGCGCGTCCGTTCCTCTTCGTTCTCGTTGCCCCAGAACCCGAACTCGCGATGCTCCCGAGCGAAGTCGCGACACTGGATCCGAGAGTCGCACGACTCGCACAGCTTCGACGCCTTCGCTTCGCGGCGGGCCCGGGCCTGCGGTCGCTCGGCCAGCTTGGCGAAGAACAGGTGGGACTTGCCCACGCACGCCGCGTTCTCCATCCAGTTCTGTCCAGACCAGTTGCCCAGTGTCACGACGTCTGGTCGCATGCCCTCTCCCAGTGGTCGTCGGCGTCCGGAGACGCCGGGTGCGTGTGCTCGGGTCCGATTCAGGAACCCGGCGCCACGACGAGCGGGCTGTACTGCGCGTGGCGACTCGACCACAAAGCTAACGCTGGTGGCGCGTGGCCGACAGAGCCGAATGGACTAGTTTGACCGCGAAAAATTCCGGCGATTCGGATGAATCACCCGGTCCCGGCAACCGCAGATCCGACCAGAGCCGCGGCCCCGGCGGAACCGGCTCAGAGGAGCCGGGCGGCCAACTCGGCGAGGGCGGAACGCTCGCCGCGGAGGAGGCGGACGTGCCCGAAACAGTCCTGGCCGGAGAAGGCGGTGATCAGCGCGGTGAGCGCGTTGGTCTGTTCGGAAAGGAAGGCGGCATCGATCTGGCTGGTGTCTCCGGTGAACACCACCTTGGAGTCGGCCGCGATGCGGGTGAGGATGGTCTTGCCGACCTGGGGCGACAGGTTCATGGACTCGTCGATGATGACGAAGCTCGAGTGCAGGGTGCGACCCCGGAGGTGGGTGACCGACTCCATGGTCAGCTGGCCGCGCTCGCGGATCTCGTCGATGACCTGGGTGGCGTCGTCGCGACTGCGGTTGTCGGTGAGGGCGTAGACCGCGTCGGTGATCGCCGCCATCCACGGGTCGAGCTTCTCGTCGAGCGTGCCGGGGAGGTAGCCGACCTCGGCCTTGCCCACCGGGACGACGGGCCGGTACACGCAGATGCGCGAGTACCGCCGCTCCTCCACCACCTGTTGCAGCCCGGCCGCCACCGCGGTGAGCGTCTTGCCGGTGCCGGCCGGCCCGTCGAGCGCCACGACCTTCACGTCGTCGTCGAGCAACAGATCGAGCGCGAAGCGCTGCTCCTTGTTGCGGGCCCGCAGGTCCCACGCGTGGTGGTCGTTGGCCACCAGACCCAGACCCCAGTGGTGGCGCCGGACCAGGGCGGACTGGCTGCCGGCGTGGAGCACGCCGAACTCGTTCACCCGGAGCGAGCCGACCACGTCGTGGACTCCGGGTGCGTCCACGACGCCGTCGTAGAGCGCGTCGACCAACTCGGGCTCGACCTCGAACTCCCGCCAGCCCAGCTCGGCGTCGTCGCGCCCGGCGCCATCGAGGGGGTCGTGCTCCACGGCGTCGAGCCCGAAGGTGGCGGCCTTGACCCGCATGCCCGTGTCGTTGGACACCAGCCGCACGTGGGGGCCGCCGTCGAGGCGTTGACCGAGCGCGGTGCCGATGATGCGGTTGTCGGGCTTGTCGGGATCGAGGCCGTGCTCGCGCAGCAGGCTGGTCTGCACGCCGTTGAGGGCGACGCGCAACGTGGCACCACCGGGGAGCGGCCGGCGGGTCTCGAGGTCGCCTCCGGCCTCCACGCGCACCTTCTCGATCCGCCGGAGCACGTCGCGGGCCGCCGCGCCGACGGAGTCGAGTCGTTTCTTGAGTCCGTCGAGCTCCTCGACGACCGTGAGCGGGACGATCAGGTCCGCCTCCGGGTACGAGTGGAACACCCCCTCGGAATCAGCCACGAGCGCCGAGGTGTCGAGTACGACCTGGGTGCGCAGCGCGGCACCCGGATCGATCGTCGACGGCTCGGCGGGCGCGACAGGAGCGAGGGAATGGTCCAGGGTCATGCAGCCTCCAGGGCGCGCGGGGCACGGGGTCCGAGGAATTCAGACGGTCGTGCCAAGGAACGGACGAGCACCGCTGTCGATGATGGTCCTCGCGACGGACCGATGCGCGGATACCGGCGCGCCGGGTGGTCACGAGCCGCGATGCGGGCAAGTTCCGCCCGGTTCCGATACCATGACCTCACCGGCTCGTCGATCTGGCGAGCCGGATTCGTTTTGATCAGAGAAGAGATCGTTTTGGCTACAGGTACCGTGAAGTTCTTCAACGCCGAGAAGGGCTTCGGCTTCATTTCTCGTGAGGACGGCGACGACGTGTTCGTCCACTTCTCCAACATCGTCGGCGAGGGCTACAAGTCACTCGACGAGGGACAGAACGTCGAGTTCGACGTCGGCCCTGGTCGCAAGGGTGACGAGGCGCAAAACGTCCGCGTCGTCTGACGCAGCCTGACCTCACGAGGCTGCTGGCATTCGTGCCGGCGGCTTCGTCGCGTCCGGGGTCAGATCGGATGGTGGTCGGAAGGAGGGCTGGCGGGGCCGCCCATCGTGGCCAGCAGGCCGCCGAGCAGGCCGAGGTTCTTGAGGAACTGGAGGCGCTGTCGCTTCCGTTGCGCCTCGTCGTCGATCTGCCAGAACGCGTGACCGGCGATCGTCGTCGGGACCAGGGAGCAGGCCAGGGCGAGTGCGGCGAGCCGCGGGAGCCGTCCGACCGCCATGAACAGGCCGGCACCCACCTGTACGGCTCCGTTCACCTGCACGAGCAGTTCCGGGTCGGACGGGAGACCGACGCCGTCGGCGATGGTCGTGGAGACGTCGGCGGACAGCGCCGCCTTCGGGCCGGGGTGCTTCAGGGCATCGATGCCACCGGACACGAAGATGGCGCTGAGCAGTGGGCGGGCGATCGGCAGGAAATCCATCCCTGATCGTTACCCGGTGTCGCCCCGCAGCTGACCGGTGCGGCAGCATCGAGAGGTGGCCACCGCATCGACCTCGTGCGTGTTCTGCCGGATCGTCGCCGGTGACGAGCCGGCCCACATCGCCTTCGAGGACGACCGGGCCGTCGGCTTCCTCGACACCCGTCCCCTGTTTCCCGGACATGTCCTGCTGGTGCCGCGCCGCCATGTCGTGACGCTGGTCGACCTGCCGTCGGAGGACGTCGGACCGCTGTTCGAGCGGGCTCGTCGGCTGGCGGCGGCCCTGCCGGTGGCGCTCGGGTCCCAGGGCAGCTTCGTCGCCGTCAACAACACGGTGAGCCAGAGCGTCCCGCATCTGCACGTGCACGTGGTGCCGCGCACGAAGGGCGACGGTCTGCGCGGCTTCTTCTGGCCGAGGACCACCTACGACGACGACGAACACGCCGCCGATGTGGCGGCCCGGATCGCGGCAGCCCTCACCTAGTCGCTGCGCTGGCGTCAGAGTTCGAAGCGCACCGCGGGGCGGCCGTCGCGCACCGTGATGGTGGCCGGCACCCCGAGGAGATCCAGGGCATCGCCGGACCAACCGGCAGCCCGTACCGAGACCACCTCGCCCTTGTGGACGCCGGCGAGCACGGCCAGTTCGACGGAGATGCCGCCGTCGTCCTCGTCGGCGTCGAAGACGATGGCGTCGTAGATCCCGTCCTCCAGCACGTTCCCGACCCTACGACTCCGGTGCCAGACTCGGGCCATGGCTGTCATCGTCGTCACGGGAGCGAATTCAGGCATCGGTCGGGCCACAGCGGTGCGCCTCGGCGTCGCCGGCCACACGGTCTACGGCGCCATGCGGGACCTCGGCCGGGGAGACAAACTCGCCGCCCTCGCCGACGAGGCCGGCGCCACCGTCCACCCCGTCGAACTCGATGTGAGCGACGGCGGGTCCGTCCGCCGCGGGATGGCCACGGTGCTCGAGGCCGAGGGGCGGGTCGACGTCTTGGTGAACAACGCCGGGGTGGGCATGAACGCGGTGGTCGAGGAAGTCGACATCGAAGAAGCGAAGGACGTGTTCGACGTCAACTACTTCGGCGTCGTCCGTTGCACGCAGGCGGTACTGCCCACGATGCGCGAACAGCGGTCGGGCACGATCGTGAACGTGTCGTCGGTGACGGGTCAGATCGCGGCCATCGCCCAGGTGATCTACGCGTCGTCGAAGTGGGCCGTCGAGTGCCTGAGCGAGAATCTCGCCCAGGAGCTGGCTCCGTGGGACATCCGGGTCCGGATCATCGAGCCCGGCGTCACCCGGACGGCGCTGCTGGCCAAGCACACCGACCTGCGCTCCGACTCCGACTACGCCGACGCCTACCGGCGCATGTTCGCGTTCTACCAGGCCGGCATCGAGGCCAACGTCCGTCCCGAGGTGGTCGCCGAGACGATCGAGCGGGCCATCGTGGACGACGGCCACCGGCTGCGGTACACCTGCGCCTACGGCGAGGAGCTCGGCGCGCGGCGGACCGAGATGAGCGATGCAGACTGGATCGCGCTGGGACAAGCCGAGCACGACGACGAGTACTTCGAACGATTCGAGGCTGCGTTCGGGCTCGACCTGCGGGCCGATGCCGGAGGCGCCGGGCTGCCATGAGCCTCCGCGGCCGCCTGCTCGTCGCCGAACCGACGATGGGAGATCCCAACTTCCACCGCACCGTCGTGTACCTGATCGACCACGGCGAGGAGGGCGCGCTGGGAGTGGTGCTCAATCGTCCGAGCGAGATCCCCGTCCGCGACGTGGTGCCGGCGTGGGCGCCGTATGTCAGCGAACCCAAGACGGTGTTCGTCGGTGGGCCGGTCTCCACCGAGGCCGCGATCTGCCTCGGCCGCTGTCCGAACGGCGAATCCTCCCCGCTGTGGCGGCCACTCGGGGCCGACGTCGGCGTGGTCGACCTCAACGGCGACCCGCTCGAGGCGCCGACCGGCATGAGCGGGCTGCGGGTCTTCGCCGGGTACTCCGGATGGAGCGCCGGCCAACTCGAGGCCGAGATGGCGATGGACGGCTGGTTCGTCCTCGACGCCGTCGCCGATGACCTCTTCGCCGAGACGGCCGAGCAGCTGTGGCGGGGCGTCCTGGCCCGTCAGCCCGGCCCGCTCCGTCGCTTCGCCCCGTTCCCGGAGGACCCCTCGGTCAACTGAGCCAGTCGTTCGAGGGGCACGAACGCCAGCAGGCACACCAGCTGGGGGAAGAACGCGATCGAGAGCAGGGCGTAGGTGACCACGTGGAACACGAGCGCGCCCCACCACCAGATCCACCGACCGCGCCAGTGGGCGAGGAGCGCCAGCGACGTCACCTCGAAGACCACCGTGGCCCACTGGGCGGCGACGAGCAGATCGGGCTGGGCGAGCAGGTCACGTCCCACCGTGGTGCCCCGGCGCACGAGCGCCTGGGTCAGGGTGGCGGAGTTGGCCCACAGCCAACCGCCGTAGCGGACCTTGGCCACCACCGACAGGAAGTAGACCGCCACCACGGCCACCTGCACCATCCGCAGCGCCCACCCCGCGGCCGCTGACGCGACGCGGTCGGACGCGCCGGTCCGGTCGACGGTGGCCACCACGAAGAGCGCCACGACGAGGGGGAAGCGGTCGTGGTCGACCTTGCCGTAGGAGAAGGCGATCACCATCCACTGCAGGTAGGCCAGCGCGGTCACCGTGCCGGCGAGCCGGGGGACACGACCGGTGAAGCCGACCAACGCGCCGGCCAGAACGGTCCACATGGTCGCGGTCACGACGAGGTTGGTGGGAACCGGGAGCGGGAGCAATCGGGCGATCAGCAGCGGCTGGTACAGATCCCTGTCGACCGAGCCGTGGGCGCGGACGAAGCCGGTGGTCACCCAGACGTCGATCCACAGGTAGGCGTAGAGGATGCGGCGGAACCACTCGAGACGGGCGAGTGGGACCCCGGGGAACCAGAACCGTTCCCAGGCACGTGTCGGCGCGTGGACGGCGGTCACCGACCGCCGTCCAGGTACCGGCCCAACTCGACGACTCTCGGTTCGGTGACGCGCCGGTCGTCGAGTTGGACCACGGTCCGGAGGTAACGGATGCCAACCGTCGGCGGCGCGTCCGGTCGGTTGGCGCGGAACGTGTCCAGCAGGTCGGCGAGGCGTTGGGAGCGGGTGGTGACATCGCTGAGGAGGCCCTCGAGTTCGGCCGGGCGCATGTCGATGTCGTCGAAGCCGATCTCCACCGGTGTACCCCCGGGGCCGATGCCCTCCACCTCGTGGGTCGAGACGCGCCCGTTGGGATCGACGGCATAGGCGTACTGGCGCATCGGCGCGAACGGAAACCAGTCGTCGGTCCCGACCAGCGTGCCCAACACGACGAGTCCGACCACGATCACTGACGCCACGGACCGGCGGCACCGTCCCGCGGCGCTCATCCCGCCACTGCCCACGGGCTAGAGGCGGTCGATGTGCTTGAAGCCCTCGCCGTGCGTGCAGCCGCCGAGCTCGCCCCACTCGGCCAGCCGTCGTCGGATCCGTTCGGCGAAGGCGGCCCACTGGGTCTCGGCCGCGGGATCGTCGGGATCCACCCCCATCGTCGACCGGAACTGGGAGCGGTGCGCCCGCAGCGCGGCCAGCTTGGCGTCGACGTGGTCGGTCACGTCCTCGACATGATCGGGTTCGTCGGCCTCCCAGAGCAGGAGCGCGTCGGGGCGATGGTGCTCCAGCTCCTGCTCGGGGAAGAACAGCGGGTCCCGGGCGGACACGATGGCCTCGACAGCGAGGAGGCCGGCGTGGCGGTGATCGGGATGCAGCCGGTAACGCTTCCACGGGTCGTGGCCCAGCACGACGGCGGGCCGCAGCTTGCGGATCCAGTACGACACCTGCCAGCGCTGGCGCAGTGATGAGTCGAGCTCACCGTCGGGCCAGCCGAGGAAGACGACCTCGCCGTGGGAGCCGAGCGCCTCGGCCGCGGCGCGCTGCTCTGCTTGGCGGGTGGTGACGAGCTCGGCGTGATCCTGGGTGGGATCCCACGTGCCCTTGGACCCGTCGGTGCACACCAGATGGTTGATGACGCATCCGGCGGCGGCCCACTTGGCGAGGGTGCCGCCGCAGCCGAACTCGACGTCGTCGGGGTGGGCGCCGATGGCGAGGGCCGACGTCGGCGTCGGCAGGTCGCGGCCGATCGCCGGCCGGGTGTCGGCATCGGGCGGCGGTGCCGGTGTGGGGAGGTCGGGAACGCTCATCGGCCCGCGATCATGGCCCACCCGCGCCGCCCGGAGCGATCAGGGGCAGGCGGGCAGGACGAGATCGTCCGGCAGGTCGACATCCCAACCGAGTCGGGGGTCGGCCACGACCCGCAATTGCTGGCCGAGCCGGAGCGCCTCGGCGCGATGGCTCTCGAACGATCCGGGGCCATAGGCGAAGCGGAACCCGATCGATGTCGGCACCGCGATCACGTTCGTGCCTTCGCGGCGCCGGTCGGGAACGATGGTCACACCCGGAGTGGCCGCCACCCACTCGAGCCGGGTGGCGAGGGGGAGGTCGCCGTGGGCCACCACGGCCACCTGGGCGCCCTCGTCGGCCAGCTGGTCGACCGCGGCCTGGACCGCGCCGTTGAGGCCGAGGCCGGGCGTCCAGATCACGCGAGCCCCCTGTTGCTCGGCCCAGGTCCGCACGGCCACGCTGTCGCAGACGACGCAGACCGGCAGGGGAGCGGCGGCCGCCACCACGACGCCGGCCATGCGCCGGGCCAGATCGGCCCGGGCTGCCGGATCGAGCTCCGGCGCGAGCCGGACCTTGGCTCGGGAGAAGTCCTTCACAGGGACGACGACGGTCGTGGAACCCGGCATGTCCCTGGCAGTGTACGGACCGGGAGGCCCGGGCCGGCCGGCCGGCTCGGGTCGGCCCGTGACCGCCTCACTAGGGTGCGCCCATGTCGTCGATCCGAGTCGCAGTGTTGGGCGGTGGGTCCTGGGGCACGACGGTGGCGCACCTGTGCGCCCACAACGCACCCACGGTGCTCTGGGCGCGGTCGGAGGAGACGGTCGCGCAGATCAACACCGAGCACCAGAACCGCCGCTACCTCGAAGGGTTCGCGCTCCACGATCGGCTCCGCGCCACCAGCGACCTGGGCGAGGCCATCGACTCCGCCGATCTCTTGGTGATAGGGGTGCCGTCACACGCCTTCCGGGCCACGCTCCGCGACGCCACTCCGCACATCAGACCGTGGATCCCGATCGTCAGCCTGACCAAGGGCCTCGAGCTCGACACCGGGATGCGCATGACCCAGGTCATCAACGACGAGGTGCCCGGGCACCCGGTGGGCGTGCTGACCGGTCCGAACCTGGCCAAGGAGATCCTCGGTGGTGCGGCGGCAGCGTCGGTGGTGGCCATGCACGATCCGGTGGTCGCCGAGTCGCTCCAGGACGTGTTCCACGGCAACCTGTTCCGCGTCTACACCAACGACGATCTCGTCGGGTGCGAGCTCGGTGGGGCGTTCAAGAACGTGATCGCCATCGCCTCCGGCATGGCCGATGGACTCGGGGCCGGCGACAACACCCGTTCGGCCGTCATCACCCGTGGCCTGGCCGAGATCACCCGGCTGGGCGTCGCCCTCGGTGGCGAGCCGCTCACCTTCGCCGGACTCGCCGGGATGGGCGACCTGATCGCCACCTGCATCTCGCCGCAGTCCAGGAACCGCACCGTGGGCCAGCGGCTCGGCGAGGGCCTGGCCATCGACGACGTCATCGCCGAGATGAACCAGGTGGCCGAGGGGGTCAAGAGCTGTCGCATCGTGCAGGCCATGGCCCGTGAACTCGACGTGTCGACGCCGATCACCGACGAGGTGGTCGCGGTGTGTCACGAGGGCTCCACCGCCAAGGATGCCTATGCGGGCCTCGTGCATCGCGCCAACCGCCGCGAGATGCACGGTCTGGACGAATGAGCACCCGGGCCTGGGTGGTACGCCGGCTGCTCGGCCGGCTCCGCATCGACGACGACACCGTCCGCCACCTCTCGACCTTCCAGCGTCTCGGCGAGCACCTGGAGATCCAGCCGCCGGGCGAGATGCTCCCGATCGGGGCTCGCACCGTGTTCCGCGCCCTGCGGACCCGGGCCGCCAGCCAGGTCGGCACCGACTGGGTGTGGCCGTTCTGGCTGCGCCGCCAGGTCGATCCGCACAGCCCGGCCTTCGTTCCTCGCGGTCACCTGCCCTTCCTCACCAACGTCACCGGGCGGAACTGGACCAGCATCGGCAACCTCGGCTCGGCGCGTGAGGCGGTCGTGGACCCCCGCGGTCTCGTCTGTCCGTGGTTCGACGGCTGGTCGCTCGACTGGTGGGTGGGTGCGGAGGATCGGTGGCACGTGCCGGCGTCCAGCGCGAACGTCCGCCAAGCGCTCGTCGGCGACTCGCCCGTGGTGGAGACCCGCATGCGGGTACCCGGCGGCGACATCGTCCACCGGGCCTACGCCATGATGGCGACGGCCGCCGACGGCGGCGGCGAGTTCGTGATCGTCGAAATCGAGAACGACTCGGCGGTGCCGGTGGCGCTCGCTCTGGCCGTCCGTCCTTACGACGTCGAAGGGCTGTCGGTCATCGAGCGCATCGACCTGCACGACACGACGGTCACCGTCGACGGGCGGGTGGCGATGCTCCTGCCTCGCCGGCCGAACGGCACCGCCGGGTCCACGTTCCACGGCGGTGACTGCTCGGCCACGGTGTTCGCCGGCGAGGCCGGCACGACGTTCCCGAAGGACCTCCGGTGCGAGGCGGGCATGGCCCAGGCCGCGTTCGTCTACCCCCTCCCGCATCGGACCTCGCTGCGGGTCGCCATCCCGCTCGACCCGCAGACCAGAACCCGATTCGAGGGTCGCGCCCGCCGGCGGGTCCAACGGGCGCCCGGGTTCCCGCAGCAGATCCCCGCTCCGGCACAGGTGGCGCGCGGCTGGGCGGCACAGTCCGACCGCGGTCTGCGCCTGGTACTCCCGGACGAGCGCCTGCAGTCGGCCGTCGACGCCAACCGCCGCTTCCTGCTGCTGGCCCACGACGGCGCCGACATCACCCCGGGACCGAGGACGTACCACCGCTTCTGGTTCCGCGACGCCGCCTACCTGCTCGGGGCGCTCGACCGCTACGGGTTCCATCCCGAGAGCCGTGAGGTGCTGGCCTCGTATCCGGGCCGCCAGCACAACGACGGCTTCTTCTTCTCGCAACGGCTCGAGTGGGACGCCAACGGCGCCGCGCTGTGGTCGCTCGGTCACCACTGGGACCTGACCAGGGACGAGTCGCTGCTGGCCGAGGTGACGCCATCGGTCGCGGCCGGGGTCGAGTGGATCGAGCGCAAGCGCCGGTCGGGCCGTCGCAAGGGCGAGCCCGCGCTCGCCGGTCTGTTGCCGGCCGGTATCTCCGCCGAGCACCTCGGACCGCACGACTTCTTCTACTGGGACGACTTCTGGGCACTGGCCGGCCTCCGCGACGGGGCCCGCTTGCTGCGGGCGGCGGGCGAGGACGCCGCCGCCGACCGGGCGTCACAGTTCCTCGCGGCCATGACGGCGGACGTGCAGCAGTCGATGGCCGTCACGGCCGAGCGGCTGGGTACCCGAGCCGTGCCGGCCGGGCCTCGTCGCCGCATCGACCCCGGCGTGATCGGGTCGCTGTCGGCCGTGTGGCCGCTCGAGATCCTGCCGGCGGGCGATCCGGCCATGACCGCCACGCTGGAGGTGATCCGCGACCGGTTCTGCATCGGCGATGCCTTCTACCAGGGGATCAGCCACACCGGCCTCGGCACCTATCTCACCCTGCACGTCGCATTCGCCGAGCTCTTCGCCGGTGATCGTCGGGCGCTCGAACGACTCGACTGGTACGTCGCCAACGCCACTCCCACGTGGACCTGGCCCGAGGCCATCCATCCACGCGTCCCGGGGGGCTGCATGGGCGACGGGCACCACGCATGGGCCACCGCCGACTTCTTGTCGTTCGTGCGGACCATGCTCGTGCGCGAGACGAGCGATGGTCTGGCGCTGCTCTCGATGATTCCCGAGCGCTGGTACGGACAGGGCGTCGAGGTCCACGACGCGCCGACCCGGTTCGGGACGATCTCGCTCGCGCTGCGGTGGCACGGCGAGCGCCCGGCGCTGCTGTGGGAACTGCAGCCCCACGATCCCGCGGTCGTCGTGGTGCTCAGCTGTCCCGGCCTCGACCCGGCGTGGAGGTCCACCGACGCGCGCGGCGAGGCGCTGCTCGAGGCACCCCCCGCCGCGATGGCCGGGACCGCGACGCACCGTGGCCCGGAGCCGGGTGGCTCGTTCGGATGAGCAAGCCGCCGATCATGGCCCGCGGAACGTCGGCCGACTCCGATCTCGCCGAGCTGCTGCGGGCCTCGGGCGTGTCCGACGAGCAGATCCGCGCCGCGGCGGAGGCCGACCTGCTTCCCCTGCTGGCCGTCGAGACCCAGGCACTCGGCGACGTTTGCTACGACATCGAGGAGGTCGCCGACCGGGCGGGTATCGATGTCGAACGCATACGCGTCCTGTGGGGCGCCTTGGGCCTCGCCTCCCCCCGGGTCGGTGAACGGATCTTCAACGACACCGACGTCGCCCAGCTCTCGGCCGTGGCCGGCCTGGTCGACTCCGGCCTCGCCGATCCGGAGGTGGTCATCCAGCTCACCCGCATCCTCGGGTCCTCGATGGCCCGGATCGCCAACTCCCAGGTCGAGGTGCTCGTCACCCGGAGCGGATCGCACGAGCTGACCCTCGAGGAGGGTGCGCAGTGGTTCGGCGACACCTTCAGCGACATCCTCGGCCAGGTGTGGCGCCGCCACCTGCAGGCGGCCGCTCGCAGTCGCCTCGCCGGCCCGATGTCCGCGGGCGACGCGGGAGAGACCCCACCGCAGGCGGTGGGCTTCGCTGACCTCGTCGGGTTCACCGCCCTGTCCCAGCAGCTCGACAGCGCGGCCCTGGCCTCGGTGGTGGATCGATTCGAGACGGTCGCCTTCGCCACGGTGGGTGCCCACGGCGGGCGAGTCGTGAAGATGATCGGTGACGAGGTCATGTTCGCCATCGAGGACCCGGAGGCCGCGGCGAACTGCGGGCTCGACCTCTCCGAGTCGTACCACCAGGCCGACGACCTCTCCGACGTGCGGGTCGGCCTCGCATTCGGCGAGGTGATCGACCGCGACGGAGACCTGTTCGGCCCGCCGGTGAACCTGGCCAGCCGGATCACCGGCATCGCCTACCCGGGTTCGGTGGTGATCGACGACGCGATGCGCCAACGCCTGCCCGAAGATGCCTTCGCCTACCGCACGATGGTGCCGCGGCGGTTGAAGCACATCGGGCTGACCCGGCTCTACGTGTTGCGCAGCTCGGACGACCACCAGGCCGGGCGCACCGTGCGGCGGGATCGCCGCCGGGCCCGGCTGGCCGAGCTGTCGGGCGTCCTGACCAGCCAAGTGGGGGAGACCGGCGACGACACGGACACCGACACGGACACCGACGAGGTGTCGGGTTGAGGGTCACACCACGACGATGTCGTCGAGGCCGTCCTCGGCCTCCGGGTAGCACATGTCCAGCGATTCGAGCGTGTCGATCAGGATCCGGCACACCGCCAGATTCCGGTACCACTTGCGGTCGGCGGGGATGACGTACCACGGTGCGTCGTCGGTGCTGGTGGCGGCGATCGCCTCTTCGTAGGCGCGTTGGTATGCATCCCAGTGGGCGCGCTCGGCCAGATCGGCCGACGCGAACTTCCACCGCTTGTCGGGCTCGGCCAGTCGAGCCTCCAGACGTTCCTTCTGCTCGTCGGCCGAGATGTGGAGGAACAGCTTCACGATGGTGGTGCCCTCGTCCACCAGGAGCTGCTCGAAGGCACGGATGTGCTCGAAGCGTCGGCGCGCTCGGTGGTCGTCCACCAGGCCGTGGACCCTGACCACCAGTACGTCCTCGTAGTGGCTGCGGTTGAACACCACCAGCTCACCGTCGCCGGGGACGTGCGGATGCACCCGCCACAGGAAGTCGTGGGCCAGTTCGGCATCCGTGGGTCGTTTGAAGCCCTGCATCCGCACCCCGATGGGGTCGACGTCATGGAAGACGTGCCGGATGGTCCCGTCCTTCCCGCCGGTGTCCATGGCCTGGAGCACCACCAGTAGGCGGTGGCGGTGCTCGGCGTAGAGCAGATCCTGGAGCGACGCCAGCCGCGCTCGCAGGTCCTCGAGGACGGGGAGCGAGTCGTCCTTGTCGCCGTCGAAGCCGGGCGTGGCGCGGGGGTCGAGGTCGGACAGATCGACGGTGTCGCCGGCGCGTACGCGATGGTGATCCACGAGCGAACCATAGGAGACGTTCTGCGCCCGTCGCGGGCTGCGACAATCGGGGCGTGCCCAGCCGCCGCGCCAGACCGATGCTCGCGGCGATCGTGGCGGTCGTGACTGCCACCGTGGCGGTGTCGGGTTGCCACGCGTCGTCACCGGCTACCGCGGTGGCCGGTCCCGGTCTCGGCCTGTGCGCGGCACTCGGGGCTCCGATCGTCACCGGCGCGCCCGCGTCGACCACGTCGACGACCCCGGTCACCCCGGCCGATCTCGTCGTCTACGTCGCGCCCGGAGCCACCGAGGCGGAGGTCCAGGCCGTCGGCGATGCCCTCGGGCGGTCGTGGGCCGATGTGTCCTACGTGGATCGCGCTGCCAGCTACGCCGAGTTCACGAGGCGCTTCGCCGATCAGCCCGAGGTCGCTGACTCCATGACACCGGACCTGCTCCCGACCTCGTATCGCGTTCGGATCGGCGGCGACGAACCACCGGCCGACGACACCACCGTGGCGACGCTCCGTGACCTCCCCGCGGTCGACGGAGTGGTGCGGCCGGCGTCGGATGGTGCCGCCACGGCGCCAGCCGGCGTCGACGAGCTCGGGCTCGCGCTCGTCGTGCTCTGGTACCCCGACCCGTTCGACGTCGTGGTGCAGCTGGCGCCGGATGCCCCGCTCGGCGACATCGGCCCGATCATCGACGCGGTCCGCGCCGTCGGGGAGGATCTCACGGTGCTGACCGGCGAGGACCTCTACCACCAGCTCCAGGCGGTCTTCGGCGATCAGCCCGGCTTCATGGTCAGCGTGACGCCGCAGCTGCTCGGCGGGTCGGTGCGAGCCTTCGTCGAACGGCCGGTCGATCTCGGTGATCTGTCCGAGCTGGCGTCGGTCCGGGGCGTTGCCTACCGCTACGACGATCCGGCCGCAACGGCGCTGGTGGACTCCCTGGTGGCCGAAGCCGGCGTCGTCGACCGCCTGCGCTCCGTCGACGATCCGCTGGCGGCCGACATCCTGGTGCTGGTCGATGCCGCCGAGCGCTGGGCGGCGGCTGACCCTGCCACCCGAACCCGCGGTGCCGTGTTCGATCGGTCCGAGCGCCCGCGGATCATCGGCGCCGCCACGCGCGTCGCTCAGGGAGTGCAGCGGCGGTGCGGTACGAACCTCGCTCGTCTCGCCTACGCGGTCAGCACCGCTGGCTGACGAGAAGCGCTCGAGGGTCCGGGTTCGGGTCCGGCCACCAGCGGGCCGGTAGCGTCTCGACCGATGGCCTCGCGCACCTCCGGCCCGGCGACGACGCTTCGCCCCAGCCTCAAGCGCAAGGCGCCGGGGACCCGCAACGAGCGCGAGCTGTGGGACGCGGGCCACGCGGTGGTCGTGGGGATCGACGAGGTCGGCCGCGGCGCGTGGGCCGGCCCACTGACGCTGGGCGCCGTGGTCATCCCCAAGGATCGACGCCTGACCAAGGTGCGCGACTCCAAGCTGCTGACGCCAGCCGAGCGCGAGGTGATGTTCGGCCGCATCGTGGAGTGGTGTGATGCGTGGGCCGTCGGTCACGCCACCCACGACGAGTGCGACGAGTTCGGCATGTCGGCGGCCCAGAAGCTGGCCGCGGGTCGGGCCATCGAGGCGCTCGGCGTCGTGCCGGATCGGGTGCTCCTCGACGGCAACTGGGACTTCGTCGGTGGAGGGCTCGTGCCGCGGAGCGCGGTGCGCAAGATCGTCAAGGGCGACGCCACGTGTCTGTCGATCGCCGCGGCCTCGATCGTGGCCAAGGTGACGCGCGACCGGATGATGCGCGCCGCGGCCGAGGACCATCCGTGGTGGAGCTTCGAGACCAACAAGGGGTACCCGTGCCCGCGCCACAAGGTGGCCCTGGCCGGGATGGGACCGTCGGCCATCCACCGCCGGAGCTGGGTGTTCATGGAGCACCTGCCGTGGCCCGGGGCGGTGCGGGCCACCCCTCGCCACCTCCGTCCGGACGATTCGCAGGGCACCCTGTTCCCGTGAGCCGAGCGAACGAGGATGCGCTGGGTCGCGCGCTCGACGACCTCGTCCCGATGCGGCTGCCCCCATCGGGGTGGGACTCGGTCGAGGCCGCGCTCCGGGCCGTCGACCACGACGATCCCGACGCCGGGGCGCGCGTCGCCCAGGTCGTGTTCGAGGCGCGCGTGCAGGCGCGGTTCCGGGGTGGACGGGCGGCCAGCACGCTCCCGCCCACCAAGCAGACCTCGGCGCTGCCGTGGGTCGGTCTGATCTGCGGTGGTCTCGTCCTCGCGGTCGGCGGCGCCCTGGGTGGTGGCGCGGTGTTCGTGGCGGTTGCCGCGCTCGGCCTGTTCGTGTTCGGGATCGCCCTCGCCGGCTCCCGTGTGGCCCACCACCGCTCGGGTGCCGCCGCCGTTGCGGCATCGGTCGATGCACCGGAGCCGATGCCGCAGGAGGTGGCGGACCTCGTCCGTTCGTTCCGGTCCCGCTGAGACCGACGACGCTCAGCTCTGGGTGCCGACCGTGAGGTCCTTGAACGGGCTGGTGGTGTCGATGCCGGGCTCCTTGGGCAGCCCCAGCACCCGCTCGCCGACGATGTTCCGCATGACCTCGTCGGACCCGCCGGCGATGCGCATGCCGGGCGTCCCGAGGATGAACTCGGCCCAGGCGTAGGTGCCCCACTCGCCGGTGTCGGCCGTGACCCGGGGTCCGAGGACCTCGCTCACGAACTGGCTGGTGGCGGTGAGGTTCTGGGTCAGGGCGAGCTTGCCGATCGACATCTCCGGACCGGGGAGCTGGCCCGCCTTGATCTTGTCCATGCCCCGCTGACCGGTGTACTTGGCCACCTGGAAGCCGATCCAGAGCCGCATGAGCTGGTCGCGCAGCACCGGATCGTCGGACTTGCCGAAGTGGCGGAGCATGCCGGCCAGCCGGGTGATGGACGCCACGCCCATGCCGGTGCCCCCGCCGCCCGAGCCGATCGAGGCTCGTTCGTTCATCAACGTGGTGAGGGCAACCCGCCAGCCGTCGTTGACGTCGCCCAGCCGGTGCTCGTCGGCGACGCGGACCTCGTTGAAGAACACCTCGTTGAAGCTGGCCCCGCCCGTCATCTGGCGCAGCGGCCGGACTTCGACGCCGGGAGCGTGCACGTCGACCACGAAGCCGGTGAGGCCCCGGTGCTTGGGCTGTTCCGGGTCGGTGCGGCAGATGATCTCACCGATGTCGGAGTACTGCGCACCCGAGGTCCACACCTTCTGACCGCTGATCAGCCACTCGTCGCCGTCGCGGACCGCTCTGGTCTGGAGGCTGGCCAGGTCGGAACCCGCACCGGGCTCCGAGAACAGCTGGCAGCCGACGATGTCACCCCGGTACATCTTGCGCAGGTAGGCGTCCTTGTCGGCATCGGTGCCGTGGGTGAGGATGGTGGGGGCGACCATGCCGAGGCCGATCCCGAAGAAGCCCATGTCCGGCGTCTCGTAGTTGGCCTCGAGGCTGGCGTAGAGACGATCGTGGGCCGCGCTCGAGTTCGCGGCCGCCGAACGCACGGGGTCCGGTGATCCAGCCCAGTCCGGCGTCGAAGCGGGTGGCCCGCCACGCCTTCGCCTCGGTCAGTTGCCGGCGCTCTTCGGCCGGGTCGACCTCTTCGAACATGGCGACCGCGTCGTCACCCTCGCCCCACACGAACTTGGTGTCCTCGGGGGCGGGGCGCTTGGTGGCGTTGGCGTCGAGGAACGCGGTGACCTCGGCCTCGAACTCGTCGAGGGGGACGCCGGTATCGCTCATGAGCCGACCTGATCGTGATGGGCGCCGACCAACACGACGACCATGCGAGCCGGCTCGTCGAAGGGGTTGCGCCAGGCGTGCCGGGTGCCGTTCTGGACGACGGTGTCGCCGGGGCCGAGCTCGACCGTGGCGCCGTCGTCGAGCTCGAGTACGACCCGTCCCGACACGACGAACTCGAAGTCGACGGTCGCCGTGGTGTGCATGCCGGGATGGTCCGGCTCCATGTGGGCGGCCATTCCCGGCAGGGCCTCCTCCATCTGGGCCAGGGCGGCCTCGATGTCGAGGTCGTCGGGCATGACCGACGACTCGGGCGCCACGGTGAACATCCCGAACCGGAAGCCGTTCACGGGTGGGAAGTAGCCGGGAGCCGGCGGGCGGCTCCCGTGGTCGGGGAACCGGCGCACGTCGTCCGCGCCCCACAGCTGGAGGAACTCGTAGCCGGGGAGGAGGTCGAGGCGGTGGGGCTCGACCTCCTCGTCGGACGCGACGACGGCCTTGCCGTCGCCATCATGACCGGTCACGACGCGTCGTGTGCCCATCGGTGTACCCCCCTGGTGTGGTCTCGACTGAGCCTCGTTCGCGGCGACGGTAGCGGCCGGAGCCGGCGGGCGATGCCCGGCCCGGGGAATCGTCCCGGTACCGTCGCGCTCATGGGACTCCGCCAGCTCCGCCCCGCTCTCGTGCTGTCGGCCTGGACGCTCTTCGTGTGGACCACCCGGATCCGCAACATCTGGACCGACGACTCGCTGACCATCGGTGGCCAGCTGTGGCGCACCGCCCTCTCGCTCACCTTCACCGCCTTCGCGGTCGCGGTCGTCTGGCTGTGGTTGCAGGCTCGCCGTGACCCTGCGATCCGACGGCGATCCGGGCCGCTGGTACGCGCCTTCGCGGTGTGGACCACGGGCGTCTGGGTCATTCGTGGCGTGCAGATCGCGGCGGCCGACCACGAGATGGCGTTCAAGGCCGTCCACACCGCGCTGGCGATCATCTCGATCGCGTTGGCCTGGTGGGCCGACCGGGCCTCGCACCCCGCCGAGCAGCCCGAACCGGCGCGGCTCTGAAGTGGTGTGCCGTAGGCACCCCTGTCGTCATCCTCGTCCCTGGACGTTCGCATGCGGTCCTCCAGGGACAATGTTCGTCTGAGGTGGGTCACCTCAGGGCGCGCTCAGCGACACGTCGAGCGCCAGGGTCAGGCATCGGCAACCCCCGCCGGCCTTGAGGAACTCGTCGACCGGGCACACCGCGATGTCGAAGCCCCAGCCCTCGAGGATGTGTCCGAGACGGGGTGGGCAGCTGGGCATGATGATGCGCCGCCCGACCACCACCGAGTTGGCGCAGAACGCCAGCGCCTCGTCGTCGGTGAGCCACAACGGCTCGGGAACCAGCGCCTCGACCACCGCCACGCCGTAGCGGTCCCAGCCCAGCGGCGCACACAGGGCATGGCGCTCGTCGAGCGGGCAGAACGTGAGGTCGAGGTGGTAGAGCCGCTCGTCGACGAGTTCGATGGTGCGGACCGGCACGTCGAGCAACTCGGTGAGATCACCGGCGGCCGAGGCGTCCGATCGGGGCCGGTACCCCGACAGCAGCACGGTGCCGAACGGCAGCGCGTCGCCGGCACCCTCGTGGTCGATGACCTCGGGTAGCCGGCGCACCTCCCACCCGTGCTGTTCGAACCAGGACGCGAACACCTCGGTCTCGGGTTGTCGTTCGGGGTGACGGAAGTGGGAGGGGACGAACACCTTGCTCGGCGCGTCGAGCAGACCGGCGTTGGCCGTGAACACCAGATCGGGCACCCCGTCCGGCTGATCGATGGTCTCGATCTCCGCTCCGGCGTCGCGCAGCGTGCGGTGCAAGGTGTCCCACTGTCCGAGCGCGGCGTCGACGTCGACAGTGACCTCCTGATGCATCCACGGATTGATCTCGTAGAGGACGCCGAAGTGCCGGGGTGGGCAGAGCAGGTAGCGGCGGCCCCACGCCAACTCGCCCGCCATGGTCACCGCCCGAGCAACTGGTCGGCGAGCTGGCGGACGAAGACCCCGATGTCGGTGACGATGCCGACCGCCTGGTGCGATCCCCGGTCGGCGAGCTTGGTCACGACCGCCTGGTTGATGTCGACGCAGAAGGTCTCCACGCTGGCGGGGAGCACGTTGCCGGTGGCGATGGCGTGCAGGGTCGTGGCCAGCATGAGCGCCACCCGCACCGGATCACCACCGTCGGCGCCCCACACCTGGGTTCGCATCGCGTCGGCCGCCGCGGCCACGTCGGTCATGGTGTCGGGCAACGGGCCGTCGTCCCGGATCGAGCCGCCGAGCACGAACGGGACGCCGGCGCGGACACAGGCGTGCATGACCCCACCGGTGACGAAGCCGGCCTCGACGGCCGCGGCGATCGAACCGTGCCGCCGGATCTCGTTGATGACCCGGACGTGGTTGGCGTGGCCGCCCTCGACGGGGGCACCGTCGGTGACGCCGATGCCGAGCGATGTGCCGAGCACGTTGGATTCGAGGTCGTGGGTGGCGAACCCGTTCCCGGTGAAGAGACAGTCGATCCAGCCGGCTTGCACGAGGGCCGCGATGTCCGGACCGGCGCCGGTGTGGATGACCGCGGGCCCGGTCACCAGCAGGATCCGTCCCCTGGTCTCGCGGGTGGCGCGCATCCGGTCGGCCACCTGGCGGATGAGCAGCCCCTTGGGCTTCTCCGACGACACCTCGGAGTTCATGAACTCGAACCCGCCGAGGCCCGGGGGCCGGTCGGGCGTGCGGACGCGCACCCCCTCTCGGCCGACCACGATCCGGTCCCCGGCACGGACCCGGTGCATCGGCACCGTGTGGGCCGCGCCGTCCTCGTCCACCACCAGCCCGCAGTCCATCTCCGGGTTGTCGACCCGCCGCCAGCGCCCGCCGACCAGGACCTCGGTCTCCAGATTCGTGGTCGAGTGGAACCCGGCAGGGAAGACGCCGTCGATCTCGGCCTCGACCAGGACGGCATCGGTGTGCTGGATCCGGTTGGCGCCGTGCACCTGCAGGTCGTCGAGGAGCGGGTCGAGGACGTCGTCTTCGGCGGTGATGGCGATGCGGGCGGTCGAGGTGTCCTTGTTCGTCTTGCCGATCGACACGTCGAGCATCTCGTAGTCCGCGCCCGACTCCAGCACGGTGTCGAGGATCTTGGCCAGGGTCAGCGAGTCGACGATGTGCCCGCTGACCTCGATCGTCTCGGTGCGGAGTGGCGCCATGGCGACATCTTCTCCCACGAGCGGGACCGAGGGTGGCAGCTTCGTCCCGCGAGCCCCCGGCGGATAGCATCCGGCCTCGCATGGGACAGAGCGTGACCGTCATCGAGAAGAAGTCCTCCAACCCGGAGGTGCTCCGTTTCGAGATCAACCGCAGCCTCACCGGGATGGGCCACGAGCGGTACTCCTCGCTCGACGACATCGTCCTCGCCCGTCCCGTCGACGTCCTGGCCCGGCGCCTGCTCGAGCACGGCGGTGTCGATGCCGTCCACGTCAATTCGTCGATGATCACCGTCGACCTCGCCGGTGGGAGCACCGGGGAAGGCCTCTACGAGCTGATCCAGAACCTGTTCCGGTTCTACGGCGACGAGGTCCCCGCCGAGGTCCCCGCCGAGGACGCCGCCCCCGACGACGCGCCGCTCGGCGCCGACACCTCATCCGCCGTGGAGTGACCGCTTCATGTCACACTCGATCGTGTGAGCACCTCGGCATGGGATGCCGTCCTCGATCGGATTGACGACGCCGCCGGCGTCGCCGGCATCGACCCCGGCATCCACGCCATCCTCCGCCGCGCCGAGCGCGCCCTCGAGGTGTCGGTCCCGATCACGCGCGACGACGGATCGGTCGAGGTGTTCACCGGGTGGCGCATCCACCACAACACCGTCCGCGGTCCGGGCAAGGGCGGCATCCGGTTCCACCCCACCGTCGACGCCGATGAGGTCCGGGCGCTGGCCGCCCAGATGACGATCAAGACCGCGGTCTGCGGTCTGCCCTTCGGCGGGGCCAAGGGCGGCATCCGGTGCGATCCGACCACCATGAGCTTGCGAGAGCTCGAGCGCCTCACCCGTCGCTACGCCAACGAGATCTCGCCGCTGCTCGGCCCCGACCGCGACGTGCCGGCTCCGGACGTGAACACCGACGGCCGGGTGATGGCGTGGCTCCTCGACACCATCCAGATGTCCGCGGGCGGTGTCCACATCCCGGGTCTGGTGACGGGCAAGCCGCTGTCGGTCGGAGGGACCCGAGCCCACGCCGGCGGCACCGCCAGCGGCGTGGTGGTGTGTGCCCGAGCGGTGTTCGAGGAGCTCGGCATCGAGATCGCCGGCCGGCGGGCCGTGATCCAGGGCTTCGGCAAGGTCGGCGGGCCACTCGCCTACCTGCTCCAGTCGGCCGGCATGCGGGTCATCGCGGTCAGCGACGTCACCGGCGCCGTGGTCAATGAAGGTGGCCTCGACACGACGGCGCTGTCCGACCACGTCAAGGCCACCGGCGGGGTGTTCGGTTTCCCGCTCGGCGACCCGATCGACCCCGACGCCATGCTCGAGCTCGAGTGCGAGCTGCTCGTCCCGGCCGCCATGGGCGGCGTGTTCGACGCCGCCGAGGCCGAGAAGATCAAGGCGCGTGTCGTGGTCGAGGCGGCCAACGGACCCACGCTGACCTCGGCCGACGCGGTGTTCGACCGACGGGGCATCGCCGTGGTCCCCGACGTGCTGGCCAACGGCGGCGGGGTCACCGCCTCGTACTTCGAGTGGGCGCAGGCCCGCCAGGGGTACCCGTGGGAGCTGAGCCTCGTCTCCGATCGTCACCACGAGGTGATGACCGAGGCGTTCACCGACGTGTGGGCGGCCAGCCAACGCTGGGGCGTGAGCCTGCGTCGCGCCGCCTACGCCGTGGCCCTCGAGCGGGTGGCCGCCACGATGGAAGCGCGTGGCATCTTCCCCTGACGCCGGGGCGGCTGGTGGGGAGACGGATCGTGGGCGCCGCCTGATCGGCATCGGGATCGCATCGGTGGTGCTCGTCGTGGCCGGTGCGCTCGTCGCCGTCTGGGTGGCCGGCCGTGACGAGGGGCCCCGGCGGATCATCGCCGATGCGGTGGATCCGGTGGCCCCGGTGGCCCTGCCCGGTGACGGTTTCCTCTACGCCGAACGGACGACCGGTCGGGTGCTGCGGGTCACCGATGGTGCGGCCCGCGTCGTCGCCACCGTGCCCGACCGGATGCGCACCGATGGCCAGCGTGGTCTGCTCGGCCTCGCCGTTCGTTCGACGGGGTCCCGACTCGAGATCTTCGGAGCGTGGACCCGGATGAGCGATGGCCGGCTGGTGGTGGGACGCCTCGACGATGGCGGAGCGATGGTCATCTGGGAGGGGCCGGTGAGCACCGATCTGGCCAACGGGGGCACTCTCGTGTTCCGGGGCGATGAGCTGCTGATCGGGGTCGGCGAGCTCCAGGACCCTGCGGCTGCCCTCGATCCGGCGACGGCGAACGGCAAGGTCCTCGCCCTCGATCCGGCGGGCCCAGCGGACCAGACACCCACCGTGGTGCGGGGTGGATGGCACAACCCGTTCGCTCTGACCGTGGCCGGTGGCGACGTGTGGGTGGTGGACAACGCCCCCGGCGCCGAGCCCGAGCGACTGGCCCGCATCGCGCCGGACGGGTCGTCGTCGGTGCTCGATCTGGCCGGGAAGCGGGCGCCCTCGTCGTTGACCGTCCTACCCGACGGCGACCTCGCCCTCTGCGGCTACGTCTCACAGGTGGTCGAGCGGATCCCGGTTCCGGATCGGGGCGTAGCCCCACCCGGCGGCGAGATCGGGCCGCCGTGCGCCACCGGGGTGGCGGTCCTCGCTGGTGGTTCGATGGTGACCACCACGGCCGACGCCATCTGGCAGGACCCGGATCCTCGCTGACCCGGTTGACGGGTATCGAACAGGTGTTCGATACTGGCGGACATGGGTCGTGCGGAGGCGCTGGTTGCAGGGTCACTGGCTTCAGGGTCGCTGGTTTCTGGGTCACGGTTCCTGGAGGCGGGAATCGCCGATCGGGTTCGGCCCACCACCTTGGCCCGGGAGCAGCGCCTGATCGTCCTGCCCGCGCTCGAGCCGTTGGTTCCCGGCGCCGGCCTGCGGCGGGGATCCACGCTGTCGATCGACGGTCCCGCGGCCACGTCGCTGGCGCTGGCCACCGCCGCAGCCGCCTCGCAGGACGGCGCCTGGGTCGCGGCGGTGGGGTTCCCATCGCTGGGCCTGCTCGCCGCAGCGGAGTTGGGCGTCGCCCTCGAACGGTTCGTGCTCGTCGCCGCGCCCGACACCGAGCCGGGGCCCAACAGCGAGGAGGTGACCTGGGCCGCGGCGGTGGCGGCGCTCGTCGACGCGTTCGAGGTGGTGCTGGTCCAGACCAGCCACCGGGTCAGGGCCCGAGACGCCCGCCGGCTCGCGGCCCGTACCCGTGAGCGGGGTGCGGTCCTGATCCAGGTCGGTTCGCAGACGTGGCCCGAGGGGGCCGACGCCACCTTCGCGGTGTCCGCGGCCGTCTGGGAGGGTCTGGGGGAGGGGCACGGGCATCTCCGGGCCCGGCGGGTCACGGTGGTGGGGGGTGGGCGCCGCGAGGCCTCCCGACCCCGCCAGGTCGAGTTGTGGCTGCCGTCCATCGACGGTGCGGTCGAAGCCGTCCTGGCCGATCCCGTTCCGTTCCATGCCCGCGGGGCCTGATGGCCACCGGAGAGCCCGAACCCGTGGTCCGGACACTGGTGGTCTGGGTGCCCGACTGGCCCCTGGTCGCCGCCGGGATCCCGGCCGACGAACCGGCCGCGGTGTTCCTGGCCAACCGGGTGGTGGCTTGCACCGCCGCAGCCCGGGCGGCCGACGTTCGTCGCCACATGCGCCGTCGTGAGGCCCAGGCCCGATGTCCGGCGCTGCAGGTGCTCGATCGTGATGTCGACCGCGACGCCAGGGCGTTCGAGCCGGTCGTGCTGGCCCTGGAGGCGTTCGCTCCCCGCATCGAGGTCACCCGCCTGGGCCGGTGCGCCTTCCCGACGCGCGGCCCGTCCCGGTACTTCGGTGGTGACCACGCCCTCGCCCAGCAGGTGGTGGAGGCGATCCGGGCTGTCCTCGGTCGGCCGGAGGTCACCGTCGGCGTGGCCGACGGTCCCTTCGCCGCCGCCCACGCCAGCCGGACTGCCCGTCTCGTGGCGCAGCGCGGCGGGCCGCCGGTCTGGGTGGTGGCGGCCGGGGCGACCGCCGACTATCTCGCCCCCCTCCCGCTGGCCGCTCTCGACCGTCCCGAGTTGGTCGACGTGCTGGTCCGGCTCGGTCTCCACACCCTCGGCGACCTCGCCGCCCTCCCCGCCAGCGACGTGATCGGTCGCTTCGGTCCGGTCGGAGCCGAAGCTCACCGGCTGGCCCGGGGCGTCGATCCCCAGCTCCCGGTCACCGGACCGCCCCCGGCCGACTTGGCGGTGTCCGCCGACCTCGACCCGCCCGCCGAGCAGGTGGCCCCGATCGCGTTCGTGGCCCGGGGCCTGGCCGACGAGCTCCACCGCCGGCTCGAGTCCCGCGGGTCGGTGTGCAGTCGCGTCGTGGTCATCGCCGAGACCGAGCACGGCGAGCGTTCGGAACGGGTGTGGCGCCATGCCGAGGCCGGGACGTCCGGTGCCCTCACGGCCGGGGCCATCACCGATCGGGTGCGCTGGCAGATGGACGGGTGGCTCCACGCGCCGGTGCGGCAGCGTCCCACCGCCGGCATCGTCCACCTCGAGATCCGTCCCGAGGAGGTCGTCCCCGCCGACGGTCGCCAGCTCGGGTTCTGGGGCGGTGACACCGGTGCGGCCGATCGGGCGGTGCGGGCCATCGCCCGGGTGCAGGGCCTGCTGGGGGTCGACGCCGTGTCCGTCCCCGAGTACGTCGGCGGCCGCGATCCCGGCGAGCAGCTCCGGTTGGTGCCGGCCGGGGCGGTCGATCTCACCCGGGGCGGGGCCACGGTCCGGGTCCACGAGCGGGCCGATGCCCCGTGGCCCGGTCGCCTGCCCAACCCGTCCCCGGCCACCGTGCACGCGGTGGCCGAGCCGGTCGACGTGCTCGATGGCACCGGTCGGGCGGTCATCGTCGATGGTCGCTGCGAGCCGACGGCCGCTCCCGCCAGCCTGCGCGCCGGAGGTCGGGTCCGTCGCATCACCTCCTGGGCTGGTCCGTGGCCGGTGGACGAGCGCTGGTGGGATGTCGAGCACCACTCCCGCCGGGCCCGGTTCCAGGTCGTCACCGACGACGGCATCGCCCGTCTCGTGGTGCTCGAACGAGGGCGCTGGTCGGTCACCGCCACCTATGACTGAGTCGTTCGCTTCGCTCCCTCGTGGAATTGTTCGGACGACCTGGGCGGCATGTCGCGATGGGGGTCCACCTGGCGCCCTCCGGCGCGCTGATCGGCTGAGCCGCGCGTCCGCCCGCGATCACCGCCGGCGGATGACGAGCGCGCCGATGGCGGCCGCGCCGGCCAGGACTCCCGCCATCGCCTTGAGGCCGAGGCGGGCGACCCGCTTCATCCGCAGGGCCTGCAGGTCGTCCGGGCGGCGGGGCACTGCGGGCAACGGTGGGCGGGCCGGGTCGTCGGACGGTTCGTCCACGATGTCGAACCGGCACGGCCACCGCTCGTGGCGGAGCCGCCGGATCGCCGCGCACTCGGCGCGTCCGCCGGGATCGAGCGCGTAGGGATCGACGATCCACCATTCGAAGCCGATGTCGTCCAGGGTCACATCGCAGATCACGTAGCCGCGCTCGGTCACGTCGGCCCACTGCACCTGGGGCATGCGGCGGACCGCGTGGTCGAGGAGGCGGTTGACGCCGGGCAGGTTGGCCTGGCCCATGGCGGCCGACGACGCGGCCGGGCAGACGGCCTCGACCGCCACGGGCTCGCCATCGGGTCCCGCCGGGCCCTCGAAGGCCCAGCACGAGTGGACGTCGCCGGAGAGCAGCACCGTCCGGGCGCCGTCGGCGGCCCGGACGGCGATGCGTTCGGTCAGCAGGTCCCGCTCGGCGGTGTAACCGTCCCACTGGTCGTCGTGGACGATGTCCCCGTCGAGGATGGCGTAGCCGTTGGGCAGCACGCCGGCCGGGAGCCGGGAGCCGCCGGGCAGGGGGAGCGAGATCTCGTTCACCACCACGCCGCTGGCCACCACGGACCATCGGTGTGTCGTGTCGGCCAGCCGCTCGCCGACGAAGGCCCGCTGGTCGGCGCCCAGCATCGACCGGTCAGGGTGGTCGCGGGGGAGTGTCCCCTCGTCGCCGGGTTGTCGATCGCGGCCCTCGAAGCGGGTGTCGAGCAGCAGCAGTTCGGCCAGATCGCCCACCACCATCGACCGCCAGGTGCGCCGGGGGTCGTCGGGGTCCCGGCGGCGGATCGGGAGCCACTCGGCCCGGGCCCGGACGGCGGCGTCGACCCGGTCCTCCCACGGTCCGTGCTCCTCGGGGTCGTGGTGCTTGGCGCCGGTGCGCCACGCGTTGTCGGCGAAGTCGTGGTCGTCCCAGATGGTGACCATGGGGTGCCGGGCGTGGAGGAACTGGACGTCGGGGTCCTGGCGTAGCTGCGCATAACGATCCCGGTAGTCGTCGAGGTCGGTGGCGGTCTCGGCGAACTCGGCCCGCCGGCCGCTGCGGGCGGTCTGGGCCTCGTAGATGTAGTCGCCGAGGTGGAGGACGATGTCGACCTCCCGTTCCGCCAGGGCGCGGTAGACACCGAGGGGCGCGGCCGAGTAGTCGGCACAGCAGGTGACGCCGATGCGGAACCGGGAGACGTCGCCGGTGGGGAGGGTGCGTGTCCGACCGGTGGGTGACCGCTGTCCAGCAGCCTCGAACACGTAGAAGTAGGTGGTGCCGGGTTCCAGACCCGTGGCCTCGACCGTGACCGTCCGGTCGTCCTCGGCGCGGGTGGCCGCGGTGCCCCGAGCGACGACCTCGCGGCAGTCCGGATCGCGTGCGACCTGCCACGTCGCCTCGCTCGGTGCACTGGTCCGTGTCCACAGCAGGACGCTGGTGGTGGTCGGGTCGAAGGAGCCGACCCCGTGGTCGAAGCAGACGGCTGGCACGGGAGGCTCGTACCCGCTGACCCCGTGGTTCAGTCGGTCGTCAGCTCACCAGCGTGGGGTCGGGCTGGAGCTTGGCGGACGCGATCTCGACCGCGATGGCGACGAAGTGGTCGGCGGCCGGGGGCAGGCTGCGGTCGGCGCGCCGGGTCATCTTGATGGTGCGGGCGATCGGCGGCTCGATCTGCACCACGACCACATCCGGGTCGTCCGGGTCGATGGCCAGGTACGGCATGATCGCTCGCCCCATGCCCGACCGCACCATCCCCTGCACGGCCCCGTTGTCCTGGGAGCGGAACACGTAGTCGGGGTGCACGCCCATCTCACCCAGGCGCTTGTCGATGAGCACCTGGCACACGTTGCTGAGGGGTTGGCCGATGATGGGGTGGCCGTTCATGTCGTCCGGCCCGGCCACGGGACCGATGAGGTCGCCGCGGGCGGCGATGACCACGAACGGGTCGTAGCCGAGCAGTGTGCTGTGCAGCCGGGGATCGTCCTCGGTGTCGACGGTGAAGGCCAGGTCGAGTTCGTCGTCGAGGATGCCGTGGAGCAGCGCGGTCTGGTCGTCGGTCTCGAACAGGCGGATGTCGACGTCGGGGACCTCGGTCCGCATCCGCTGGACGATGGACGGAAGCATCTCGGCCGACACGGACTGGAACGTGCCGATGACCAGGCTCCCCGACACGCCGCGCCGGAGCCGGTCGAGGTCGCCGTCCATGGCACGGATGCGGTTCAGGCTGTCGCGGGCGTAGACCAGCAGCATCCGGCCCGCAGGGGTGAGCTCGGCGGCCCGGGGTCCCTTGGGCCGGTCGAAGACGGGCAGGCCCGCCGCCTTCTCCAGCTGCGCGATCTGTTGGCTGATGGCGGACTGGGTGAACCCCAGGGCCTGGGCCGCCTTGGCAAAGGAGCCCTCGTCGACCACCGCCACCAGGGCGGCGAAGTGGCGGGCGTCGACATCGTGGAGCGTGGCCATGGAGCATTACGATAGCTGATGAATGTGGTGAGGGATAATCGCTAGTACTGATGATTCGATCTCCGTACGATGCTCACATGACCTCCACCGCAGCCCAGCAACTGGCCGAGGCCGTCGTCGCCGACGGCTTCGGTGCCCACCGGGCGGCGCTGGCCGCCCTCTTCGCCGGCGCCCGGCGCCGCGGCGTGAACGAGACCCTGGTGACCATCGCCGCCGACCCCGACGAGGTCGACGTGGTCCGCCTCCGGGCGCTCGGCCGCCTGGTCGTCGCCTATTGCGCGACGACCTCGGCACCCCTCGACCGCACGCCGGCGGTCGCGCCGGAGCCCGTGGCCGTGGCCCGGGATCTCGCCACCTGCGGCTCCGCCGCCTAGCCGGCCCGACGCTCCAACAGGTGCTCGCGGGCCCGGGCCACACGGCCCGGGCCCGTGGCGCGCTCCGGGGCCGGCGCGGTTCTCTGGTGATCGAACAGGTGTTCGGTTAGCATCGAACGCCGTGGGGTTCAACAACCCGGACGTCTCCTGGTCCGAGCTCGAACGGACGCTGTCCGACAACCGGGCGCGCCACGTCAAGCCCACCCGGGACGCCGATGAACGACGCGGCGATGGCAGCGACAGCCCGGCGTGGTCGTACCATCGGCCGTCCTACGTGAAGCCGGCTGGCCTCCAGCGCCGGGCCGGGGCCGTGCCCTACGCCGAGCTGCACTGCCATTCGAACTTCAGCTTCCTCGACGGCGCCTCCCACCCCGAGTCGCTGGCCGAGGAGGCGGCCCGGCTCGGCCTCGAGGCCCTGGCCCTCACCGATCACGACGGCTTCTACGGCGTGGTCCGCTTCGCCGAAGCGGCCCGGGCGGTGGGGCTGCCGACGGTGTTCGGGGCCGAGCTGTCCCTGGGTCTGACCCAGCCCCAGAACGGCCGGCCCGACCCCGAGGGCTCGCACCTGCTGGTGCTGGCCCGCAACCCCACCGGCTACGGCCGGCTGGCCGACGTCATCTCCCGTGCCCAACTGGGAGCCGGCTACGACGGCCTCGCACCGGTCGGCGTCGGGAGCGCCAGCGAGCAGCCGGCACGCGGCGCTGCGAAGCAGACCGCCCTGAGCACGGAGAAGGGCAAGCCCGACTACCGCGGTGTCGATCTGTCCCAGGCCCACGGCGGTGACTGGCTGGTGCTCACCGGGTGCCGGAAGGGGGCGGTGAACCGGGCGTTGCTGGCCCACGGTCCGGCGGCGGCCGAACGGGTGCTGGGCGGCCTGGTCGACGTCTTCGGTGCCTCCAACGTGGCAGTCGAGCTGTGGGATCACCACGACCCACTCGACTCGGCCCGCAACGACGCCCTGGCCCGCATCGCCGACCGGGTCGGCACCCTGGTGGTGGCCACCAACAACGTCCACTACGCCACCCCCGCCGAGCGGCCGCTGGCCACCGCCCTCGCCGCGGTGCGCGCCCGGCGCAGCCTCGACGATGCCGACGGTTGGCTCCCGCCCGCCGCCACCGCCCACCTGCGGTCCGGGGTGGAGCAGGCCCGGCGCTTCGCCCGTTACCCGGGGGCAGTCGAGCGGGCGGCCGAGTACGGGCGGGCCTGCGCGTTCGACCTCCACCTGGTGGCGCCCAACCTGCCGCCGTTCCCGTGCCCGCCCGGCTCCGATGGCCGACCGCTCACCGAGATGGCGTTCCTGCGCCAAGTCGTCGACGCCGGTGCCGAGCGGCGCTACGGACCCCGCCACCGGCCCCGCCAGCCGGGGGCGTGGGAGCAGATCGACCACGAGCTGGCCTTGATCGAGACCCTGGGCTTCCCCGGCTACTTCCTCATCGTCTGGGACCTGGTCGAGTTCTGCC
Organism: uncultured Acidimicrobiaceae bacterium; assembly: GCA_963730345.1. Lineage (GTDB taxonomy): Bacteria > Actinomycetota > Acidimicrobiia > Acidimicrobiales > Salinilacustritrichaceae > Salinilacustrithrix. The sequence goes on along the minus strand of CAVSRP010000032.1, from coordinate 154,117 downwards.
GGCGGTCGGGGATCTTCTGCCAGGGCCGGGGGAGTGCGGCCAACTCCGCGGTCTGCTTCGCCCTCGGCATCACCAACGCCGATGCGGTGGCGCTGGGGCTGTTGTTCGAACGCTTCCTCTCGCCCGAGCGTGACGGCCCGCCCGACATCGACATCGACATCGAGTCCAACCGGCGGGAGGAGGTCATCCAGTACGTCTACGAGCGCCACGGCCGGCGCCACGCGGCCCAGGTGGCCAACGTCATCACCTACCGGGCCCGCTCGGCGATCCGTGACATGGCCAAGGCCCTGGGCTACGCCACCGGCCAGCAGGACGCCTTCGCCAAGTCGGCCGATGCCTGGGGCGGCGTCCGCGACGTCATTGCGCAACAACTTCCCGACGACGTGCTGGCCCTGGCCCAGCAGGTGGAGCACTTCCCCCGCCACCTCGGTGTGCACTCCGGCGGCATGGTGCTCTGCGACCGCCCCGTGGTGGAGGTCTGCCCGGTGGAGTGGGCCCGGTTCCAGGGCCGGGAGGGGGGAACGGTCCGGGCTGACCATCCGATTCGGTCGGTCCTGCAGTGGGACAAGGACGACTGCGCCGCGGCCGGGCTGGTGAAGTTCGACCTGCTCGGCCTGGGGATGCTCACCGCCCTGCACGAGACGATCGATCTGGTGCGCGCTGCCCACGGCCTGGAGATCGACCTGGGCACCATCCCGCAGGACGACGCGGTCTACGAGATGCTCCAGCAGGCCGACTCGGTGGGGGTGTTCCAGGTCGAGTCCCGGGCTCAGATGGCCACGCTGCCCCGCCTGCGGCCCCGCACCTTCTACGACCTGGTGGTGGAGGTCGCCCTCATCCGGCCCGGGCCGATCCAGGGCGGGTCGGTGCACCCCTACATCCGCCGCCGCAACGGCCAGGAGGAGGTCACCTACCTCCATCCCCTGCTCGAGAAGTCGCTGGCCAAGACGCTGGGTGTCCCGCTCTTCCAGGAGCAGCTCATGCAGATGGCCATCGACGTCGGCGGCTTCACCCCGGCCGAGGCCGACCAGCTCCGCCAGGCCATGGGGTCCAAGCGCTCGCCCGAGCGGATGGAGCGGCTCCACGGCCGCTTCGCCGCCGGCGCCGCCGAGCGCGACGTGCCGCCGGACGTGGTCGAGGAGATCTGGATCAAGCTGGCCGCCTTCGCCAACTACGGCTTCCCCGAGAGCCACTCGGTGAGCTTCGCCTACCTCGTGTACTCGTCGTCGTGGCTCAAGCGCTTCCACCCTGCCGCCTTCTGCGCCGGCCTGCTCAACGCCCAGCCGATGGGGTTCTGGTCACCCCACACCCTGATCCAGGATGCTCGCCGCCACGGGGTGGAGGTCCGCACCGTCGACCTGGCCGCCTCCGCCGCCAAGGCCACCCTCGCTCCCACCCCCCGCCCAAACCATCGTTCTGGTAGCCCAACGCGTGAGCTGGATGACGAGTTCGGCTACCAGAACGGGGTTTTGTGGGTGGACACCCACGGGCGGCGGCCGGAGGACTGGGGGGTGGACGGTCCGGTGGTGCAGCTCGGGTTCCGGGAGGTCCGGGGCATCGGCGAGGACCTGGCGGTGGAGATCGCCACCGAGCGCGACCGGCACGGTCCGTACACCTCGATGGAGGACCTGGCCCGCCGGGTGCCGCTGTCCCTGCCCCAGCTCGAGGCGCTGGCCACCGCCGGGGCGTTCGCCTGCCTGGGGATGGAGCGGCGCGAGGCCATCTGGCAGGCGGGGGCGGTGGCCCAGGGCGGGATCGACCGGCTCCCGGGCATCGTCACCGGGGTCCGGGCGCCGACCCTGCCCGGCATGGACGACTTCGAGGAGGCTCGGGCCGATCTGTGGGCCACGGGCATGAGCCCGGACGGGCACCCCACGAAGTTCATCCGTCACGACCTGGATCGGCTGGGCGTGGTCACGGCGGTCGGATTGTGGGACTGCGAGGATCGGTCCAGGGTGCTCATCGGTGGGGTGGTGACCCATCGGCAGCGCCCGGCCACCGCGGGCGGAACCATGTTCCTCAACCTCGAGGACGAGACCGGCCTGATCAACGTGGTGGTCTCGAAGGGATGCTGGAACGCCCACCGGCGGGTGGCGCTCACCGCGCCGGCCATGCTGATCCGGGGCCGGTTGGAGAAGACCGGTGAGGTCATCAACGTGGTGGCCGAGAAGCTCTCCTTGCTCCCCGTGAACGGCACGCCCAAGAGCCGGGATTTTCGATGACCCGGACCGCGGTCGCCGCGCTCCAACCCTCGTTGTTCGGCACCGGCGAGCCGACCGTCGACGCCACCCTTGCCGGCATCGAGCGCATTGCCCTCGCCCACGACGCCTGGATCGAGCGTCTGCCCAGTTGGCTGCAGGGGGAGCAGACGGTCTTCGACACGCTGGTCGAGACCACCGACTGGCACGCCAACCGACGACCCATGTACGACCGCATGGTCGACGTCCCTCGGCTCACCGCCAGTCTCCCCGACGACGGCCCCGGCCACCCGGTGCTCACCGAGATCGCCGCCGCCGTCTCGTCCCGCACCGCCGAGCCGTGCGAACGCATCGGTCTGGCCTGGTACCGCGACGGACGGGACTCGGTGGCGCCCCACGGCGATCTCATCGCCCGTCAGATGCAGACCACCACCATGGCCATCGTGTCGTGTGGTGACCGACGGCGGTTCCACCTCGCCCCGGCCGAGCCCGGCACGGCGCCGTCCCGCTCCCTCGAGCTCGGCCGCGGCGATCTGTTGATCATGGGCGGCACCATCCAGCGCACCTGGCGCCACGGCGTCCCCAAGACCGCCCGGCCGGTCGGGCCCCGCCTGTCGATCATGTTCCGCCCACCCTGGCTGGGGTGAGGCGAACCCTGCGGGTTCGTTGACGAATGCTCCGCATTCGTCCGACCACGACCGATCGTGAAGGGAGCAGACTGGGTCCATGCAAACTCTCGGGGTCCACCACGTCTCGCTCAACGTCCACGATGCCGACGAGGCCGTCGCGTTCTACACCGGTGTCCTGGGGTTGACCCTGCGGGACGACCGGCCCGACTTCGGCATCGGCGGGGCCTGGTTGGATCTCGGCGGCCAGCAGGTGCACCTCATCGAGACGACCGTCCCCGAGGAATGCGGCCAGCACTTCGCGATCCGGGTGGCAGACCTCGATGCCAGCGTCTCCGAGCTGCGCGGCCGGGGCATGGAGGTGGGCGATCCCAGCCCGGTGGGGACCGGCCGGCAGGCGTTCCTCCACGATCCGTCGGGCAACCTGATCGAGCTGCACGAGCCCGGGGCGGCGACCGCCGAGTAGGGCGGCGGCCACCTCGGCGAATACCGTCGGAGCGTGGCTTCCTCGAAACGACGCCCCAGCAAGTCGAAGCGCTACCGCCAGAACAAGGCGGAGCGCGACGCGTGCCGGGCCCGTTCGGCCCACGCCGGCGAGGCGACGGCCATCGCCCGCGGTGAGCTCGAGCCCGTGGGCGTGGACGAGGACGAGGAGGCGGCGCCGAGCGAGACCAAGCGGTCCACCGGCAAGAAGTCGACCGGCAAGAAGTCGACCGGCAAGACCTCGACCTCCCGCGGGCAGAAGCGACGTCCGCAGAACACGATCCCCGGCCAGCGGGCGGTTCTGTTGGCGTTCCTGTTCACCGTCGTATCGGCCATCACCCTGATCGTGTCGCCCGTGGGCGTCCGGCGCGACGTCCCCAAGGACGACCCGCGCGTGGAGGCCAGCGACAAGGTCAACGACAACGGCACGGTGCAGATCACCGACGAGATCAAGCTCCTCGACGAGGAGTCGATCCCGGTGGCGGTGCTGATCCTCGTGACGCCGATGGCCATCGCCGGCGGTGCCCTGTGGTTCACCAAGCGTCCCCAACGGACGACGGCGTGGACCATTGCCATGGTGGCGATGGCCGGATTCACCTTCGTGGGCGCGCCCTACTCCACCTTCTCGATCGTTGCCCTGCTGGCACTCGCCGTGGGTGGCTTCCAGTCGAGACGGGCGGAGAGCAAGGTCAGAATCGCAGAGCTCAAACGGCAGCGGGCCGCCCGCAAAGCGGCCAAGGGAGGCGAGGTCATCGACGTCGAGGCCACCGAGGACGAGCCCGCCGAGCGCGACTGAGCGCGATCGCCCGACCATGGCCAGCCGCTTCGTCACCGACACCGCCGTCGCACCCGAGGGTGCGGGTCGGTACCGGGCAACCATCGACCCGTCCTGGTGGATCGTGCGCGGTCCCAACGGCGGCTACCTGGCCGCCATCGTCGCCCGGGCGGTCCTCGCCGAGGTGGCCGGCACCGGGCAGCGGTTGCGCTCCCTCACCCTGCACTACCTGCGGGCGCCCGAGGCCGGCCCGTGCCAGGTCGAGGTCGGTGTCGAGCGGAGGGGGCGCACGCTCACCTCGATGACGGTCCGGCTCACCCAGCACGACCGGCCGGTCATCATCGGCGTGGCGGCCACGGCCGAGGATCGCCCCGGTCCCACCTTCTCCGACCTCCCGCTCCCCGCTGTCGAACCACCGGTCGAGCCGACACCCCCGGTGCCGGTCGATCCCGGCGTGCCGCGCATCCCGTTGCGGGACCACTTCGAGCAGCAGACCCGGCTCGGCCCGTCCCGTGACCGTGGGGAGACGGCCGACGAGGCGCTCACCGGCGGTTGGATCCGCCTGGCCGAGGAGACCGATGTGGACGACGTGGTCGTGGCCGCCCTCAGCGACGCGTGGACGCCGGCGGTCTTCGCCCGGATCGCCGCCCCGCTCGGCGTGCCCACCGTCGACCTGACCATCCACTTCCGGGATCCGGCACCCGGCCGTCCCGATTGGGCCTTCGCCCGCTTCCGCACCCGGCACGCCGCCGGAGGCTACCTGGAGGAGGACGGCGAGCTCTGGAGCAGCGACGGCCACCTCCTCGCGCTGAGCCGCCAGCTCGCGGTGGCGTTGCCGATGTGATCTCGACCGCGGCGATAGGGTCCGGCTTCGCCCCACGAATCGGATCCACCATCGGGAGATGACCATGGCCACCGCTGCTGAAGCCGCCTTCGAGAAGTTCCAGGCCCGCGTGGGCACCGAGGACGGGGCGGGCGAGTGGTTCGAGATGACCCAGGAGCGGATCAACGACTTCGCCGATGTCACGATCGACCACCAGTTCATCCACGTCGACCCGGAAGCGGCCAAGGCGTCGCCGTTCGGCACCACCATCGCCCACGGCTTCCTCACGCTGTCGATGCTCACCCACCTGTCCGGGTCGATCCCCAGCGACCCCGAGACGGTGAAGGGTGTGGTCATGGGGGTGAACTACGGCTTCGACAAGGTCCGCTTCGTCTCCCCGGTGCCCAGTGGTTCGCGCATCCGGGCCACCAGCACGCTCAAGGACGTGGTGCTCAAGGATCCCAACACGATCCAGGTCACCCGCACCTACGCCATCGAGGTCGAGGGCTCCGATCGCCCGGCCGTCATCGCCGACTGGATCACCCGCCTGGCCTACGGCTGACCGCCACGTCCGGCCGAAGGTCCGACAAGATGTGACCTTCGACTCCCCCCGGATCGGGCCCGGAAGCTGACAATGACGCGGTGCACCTCGTCGATGCCGCCGACCCGTGGTTCCGTCGTCACCTCGTCGCGGCTGGTGCGGTGGCGGTGGCGCTGTTCACGGTGGCCACGGTGCTGCCCTACCACGGCGGCGAGGAGCGGGACGCCGCGATCTTCCTCTTCGCGCTCCCGATCGCGCTGATCGCGATCGCGTTCGGGCTCGTGGGCGGCGTGGCGGCCGCCGTGATCAGCGCCGGGATGCTCTGGGGCCACCTGGCCGGGTCGCCGGCTGCCGCGCTCACGACCGAGGGCTGGGCCGTGCGGATCGTGCCCCTCGGGCTGCTCGGCCTGCTCGTGGGTATGGCCGCCGACGCCTTGGAGGAGGCGGCGCGGGTCCGCACGGAGCTGGCGGTGGCGTGCGCCCGACGTCGCGACGCCGCCGAGGTCAACGACGCCATCATCCAGCGACTGGCGGTGGCGAAGTGGCAAGCCGAAGCGGCCGGCGCCGATGCGGTGGCCGACGCGGTCGCTGAGGTCATCGAGGTGACCGAGGATCTGGTCTCCTCGCTGCTGGCCGGGACCGAGATGGCCGATCGGCTCCGCTCCCGGACCGCGCCACCGGCCGAGTGGACGCCGGCTCCGGATCCCTCGCACAGCCTGCACCGCTGACATCTGCGAGGCTGCTGGGATGTTCGCGCTCCATGGGCGCCGCGCCCTGGTCACGGGGGGGAGCACCGGGATCGGCCGGGCCATGGCCTCGGCGCTGTCCGGGGTCGGTGCCGAGGTCGTCCTCGTGGCCCGGACAGCGCGCGTGCTCGACCAGGCGGCCGAGGCGATCGGCGGGTCGACGTCGTGGATCGCGGCGGATCTCGGTGACGCCGACGCGATCGAGCGACTCTGCGACGCCGTCGGCTCCGTGGACATCCTGGTGAACGCGGCCGCCGTCAACCCCCGGCCGCCCCTCGACGACCTGACTGCGACCGAATGGGCCCGGACGCTCGCCGTGAACCTCACGGCCCCGTTCCTGCTGGGACAGCGGTTGGGGGCCGCGATGGCGCGGCGGGGATGGGGCCGCATCCTGCACGTGGGCTCGCAACAGTCGTGGCGGGCGTTCGGGAACAGCGGGGGGTACGGGGTGTCGAAGGCCGGGCTGCTCGGGCTGACCAGATCGCAGGCCGAGGCGTGGTCGCCGGCCGGGGTGACGGTCAACTGCGTCATCCCCGGGTTCGTCCGGACGCCGATGACCGAGTCGGTCTTCGTCGACGAGCCCGAGCGCGCCGCGGCCCTCGCCGCCCGGACGATGGTGGGGCGTAATGGCACACCCGTAGATTTCGAGGGTGTGGCCGTGTTCTTGTGCTCGGATGCCGCCGCCTTCGTCACGGGGCAGACCATCGCGGTCGACGGTGGCTTCTCCGTCACGTAGTGCGGATTCGAACTCGGTGATCGGTGGACCCCGGTCAGCCCTCCGCGGCCGAGGCGTACGTGGCGGTGAGCACCCCCGAGGCGAACGCGGCCTGTTCGATGATCCCGATGGCTTCGCCTCCGCGGAGCCCCGTCGCCAGGCCGATCCCCTCGGTGGCGGCATACACGGTGAAGACGTAGTGGTGGGCGGCGTCACCGGCCGGCGGGCAGGGACCGTCCCAGCCGTCGACGCCCGAGTCGCTGATCGCTGTCACCGCGCCGGGCGGGATGAGTCCCGACTCGATGGTGGTGATGGTCGGCGGCAGGCCGGCCACGACCCAGTGCACGAAGTCGGCGGCGTCCCGGTCGGTCACGACGATCGCCAGCTCGGCGGTGCCCTCCGGGATCCCGGTGATCGACAGCGGCGGCGGGACGTTCTGCCCGTCACACGTGAAGCTCGGGTCGAGGGCCCCGCCGTCGACGAATGCCGGGCTGGTCAACGTCAACCCACCGGGGTCGGGCGCGGCGATCCCGACGGTCGTGGTGGTGGCCTCGGAGATCGGCACGGTCGGTGCCGGTGCCAGGGTGCGGCCGTCGTCGTTGCACCCGGCCAGGACGGCGACGAGCGCGACGAGCGCGACCAGGGGGGACGAGCGGGACATGGGGAGATCGTGCCACGGCGGGCCGGCGGTCTAGACGTAGCCCCGCATCCGTGACGTGTCGGCCACTCGCTGGACCCCGATGGCATAGGCCGCCTGACGCAGGGTGCATCCGTGGGAGTCCGCGAATTCCTGCGTGAGGTCGTAGGCGTCCTGGAGCCGTCGGGCCAGCTCGTCGTTGAACTGCGGCAGCCGCCACTTGAACTGCTGGATGTTCATGGTCCACTCGAAGTACGAACCGGTGACGCCACCCGCGTTGGCGAGGATGTCGGGGATGACGGTGATCCCCCGGCCGGTGAGGATCTTGTCTCCCTCGGGCGTCGTGGGGTAGTTGGCGCCTTCGACGACGACGTCGGCCCGGACGTGGTCGGCGTTGGCATCGGTCAGCACGTGGCCGAGGGCGGCGGGGATGAGTACGTCGCAGTCGACGGCGAGCAGGTCGTCGTTGGTGATGCGCTCGCCGACATCGGATTCGACGACCGAACCGGAGGTCGCGACGACACTCACCAACTCGTCGATGTCGAGACCGGCTTCGTGGTGCAGGCCACCGCGCACGTCGGAGACGGCCACGACCCGAGCGCCCCGCTCCCGTGCGACGCGGGCCGCCCAGGAGCCGACGTTGCCGAAGCCCTGGATGGCGATGCGCTGACCGTCGAGTGGGCGGTCATGGCGCCGACACCAGGATTCGAGCACGTCGATGACCCCGGTCCCGGTGGCCGAATCGCGACCGGGAGCGCCGCCGAGGTCGATCGGCTTGCCCGTCACGCAGGCTGGTGTGTAGCCGTGCACCGACGAGTACTGGTCCATCATCCACGCCATGGTCTGGGCGTTGGTGTTGACATCGGGTGCCGGAACGTCGCGGAACGGCCCGAGCACGTGGTGGATCGCCGAGGTGAACCGGCGGGTCATCACCTCCCGCTCACGCTCCGACATGGTGGTGGGGTCGACCTCGATACCGCCCTTGGCGCCGCCGAAGGGGATGTCGACCAGCGCGGTCTTCCACGTCATCAGCGCCGCCAGGGCGCGCACCTCGTCGAGGTCGACGGTGGGGTGGTAGCGGATGCCGCCCTTGTACGGCCCCCGAGCGCCGTTGTGCTGGACCCGGTAGCCCCGCAGGACCTGGAGCTCGCCGTTGTCGAGCCGCACCGGGATCTGGGCCGCGACCTCCCGGTAGCTGGTGGTGAGCACCGAGTACATCTCCTCGGCGAGGTCGATGATCCGGGCGGCGTCGACGAAGTAGCTGGTGACGGCCTCGTGGGCCGTCATGGACTCCGGTGCCATCAACTCGTCGGCGCGGTCGAATCGTCGCCGTTGGGGCGCTGGAGCAGCTCGCTCACCCCGGCCAGGGCGCCGGCGACGCCGGCCAGTTCGGTGGGAACGATGATCTTGGTTGCCTGCCCGTCACCGAGCTTCTGGAGTGCCTCGAGGTACTTGATGGCGAGCAGGTCGTTGGACGGGTTGCCGTCGTGGATGGCGCGGTAGACGCTGCGGATGGCGTCGGCCTCGCCCTCGGCCACCGCCTGCTGGCGGAACTTCTCCGCCTCGGCGAACGTGCGCACCGCCTCGGCGCGACCCTCGGCCTCGAGGACTGCCTTGGCCTTGATCCCCTCGGCCTCGAGGATGGCTGCGGTCTTCTCACCTTCCGCCGTGGTGACCGCGGCGGTGCGTCGCCCCTCGGCCTCGGTGACGACTGCCCGGCGCGTGCGCTCGGCCTTCATCTGCTCGTGCATGGCCGACATCACGTCCGGTGGCGGATCGATGCGCTGGATCTCGACGCGGACCACGCGGACGCCCCACTTGTCGGTGGCGTCGTCGAGGATCTCGCGCAGGGCGAGGTTGATCTTGTCCCGGGAGGTCAGGGCCTCGTCGAGCTGGAGGTCGCCGACGACGTTGCGGAGGTTGGTCTGGGCCAGCTTGGTGACCGCGAGGATGAAGTTGGCCACGTTGTACACGAGCCGTTGCGGATCGGTGGGCTCGTAGTAGATGACGGCGTCGACCGAGACGACGACGTTGTCGGACGTGATGACCTCTTGCGGCGGTACGTCGATCACCTGCTCTCGCATGTCGACGGGGCGGATGGTCTGGACGAACGGGATGATGATCCGTAGACCGGGATCGACCGTGGCCTGGTACTTGCCGAGCATCTCGATGATGCCCCGCTGGTACGGGTGGATGATGCGGACTCCCAGCGCGACGTAGGAGAACAGGAAGAACGCGATCACCGCGAGCACGATGACTGCCGTCATGTCAGTACGACCTCTCGTTGTATTCCGTGGGTAGGTAGAGGCCGGTGGGGAACACCACGACGCGGGTGCCGCGGACCTCGACGATGGTGACGTGGGTGCCGATCGGGATGCCGGCGCCGTCGGTGGACTGGGCCCGCCACTGCTCCCGACCGACCCGGACCAGACCGACCTCGTCGGGCCCGGCCGGCACCTCGTTGAGGATGACCCCGTCCTCGCCGAGGAGGCGCTGGGCGCCGACGCCTCTCGGGTTGCCGCCGGTCCGGTCGAGCCGACGGGCGAGGGGCCGGAGGGCGGCGAAGGCGCCGAGCGACACGGCGATGAACACGACCCAGCTCACCCCGGCGGGAAGGCCGAGGAAGGCGAGTGCCGACGCCGCCGCCGCGCCGATGGCGAAGGGCGCGAGGAAGAACGAACCCGGGCTGTGCATCTCGCCCACCCCGAACACCACGGCTGCGCCCAGCCACACCCACCGCCAGAACTCCGGCTCGTTCACCACCTCAGGCTATCCACCGGCGGTCCGCGACCGCGGCGGTCAGCCGGGCTGGCTGGCCGCCGTGGTCGTGGTCGTGGTCGTCGAGCCGAGCTGATCGGGCCGGACGAAGGTGTGCTCGGGGATCTCGGTCGTGTAGTCGAGGGCTTCGAGCGACTCGCTGCCCTGGTCGACCCGCAGCAGCGCTCCCCGGGGCGAGACGCAGATGGTGCCCGAGGAACCGAGGTCGGTGCGCTCGTGGCCCGCCTTCAGCTCGGTCACCAGGCAGGTGGCCTCGACGCCGGCGATGGGTTCGGTATCGATGCGGAACGTGAAGTCGGCCTGGCGGTCGCGCAACGAGGTGGTGAGCTGCTCCAGGGTGGCGTCGTCGAAGGCGCCGGGCCCCTCGACGATGGCGTCGGTCCGGGTGCAGGAGACGATGGCGTCCTGGTCCTGGTTCCGGGGGCAGGTGAACGCCTCGCCGCCGACCACGAGACGCACCTCGGTGGTGACGTCGTCGGTGACCACGTCGACTCGGCGATTCGGGGGGTCGTTGGCCACCACCAGCTTGGTGTTCGGGTTCGGCCCGGGATAGGTCGCCTGGTACGTGGCGGTCTGGCCTCGGGCGGCGAGGGCGAGGAAGTCGGCGACCTCCGGCGCGAGGCCGGCATCGGCTGCCGCGGTCCGTACCTGGTCGGCCCGCTCGCCGCCGGTGTCGGGCCCGGCGCCGCACCCGGCCATGGTGGCGAGGACAACCATGGTGGCGAGGAGTCGTCGGCGGAGAGGTCGCACACCGGGATGCTAGGGAGCGCCCGGTACTCTGGACGCACCATGGTCGAGGCTCCCGCACCCCAGCCCAGCCCGGGCCCCGGCGACGCCGACGGGGGACCGGTGGCTGCTGATGCTCCCTCGCTGTCCCGCTCGGTGCTGATCGGCGTCGCGGTGGCGGTCGCCGTCGGTGCCACCAGCTTCTTCCTGATCGCCATCCCCTTCTACACGCTCGCCTCGTTCGAGTCGCACGGCATCGATCGGCCCATCGTGCGGACCGGCTTGTTCCGGATCGCGCTGCCGGTGGGTGCGCTCGTGGGCATCGTCGTCGGGATCGTCGCGGCCCGCTGGCTGCACCGGGGTGGGCACTGGACTACCGACGACGGCGGCGATCGCTACAGCGCTCGGTAGCTCGGAGACGGCATCGGTCCTGGATAGCCTCGGAACCGTGCCAGAACCGGTCCACCGCTGCCTGCTCACCGTCCACGCTCATCCCGACGACGAATCGTCGAAGGGCGCCGGCACGATCGCCAAGTATCACGACGCCGGCGTCCGCACCGTGCTGGTGTGCTGCACCGGAGGCGAGGAGGGCGACATCCTCAACCCGGCGATGGACCGGGACGAAGTGCGCAAGGACCTGCCCGCCGTTCGCCAGGGCGAGCTCGAGCGGGCGGCCAAGATCATCGGGTACGACGAGACCATCATGCTCGGGTACCGCGATTCCGGGATGCCCGACAGCGAGGCGAACGCTCGCCCCGATGCCTTCGCCAACGCCCCACTCGACGAGGCGGTCGGTCGGCTGGTGGCCATCCTGCGCCGTGAACGGCCCCAGGTGGTCGTGACCTACGGGGACGACCAGAAGGGCTACCCCCATCCCGATCACCTCATGGTCCACGACATCTCGATGCCGGCCATCGAGCGGGCGGCTGATCCGGCCTGGTATCCCGAGGCCGGTGAGGCCCACCAGGTGTCCAAGGTGTACTGGACCATGTGGTCGCGGGCCCGCATCGTGGCGATGCACGAGAAGTTCGTCGAACTCGGGCTCGAGTCACCCTTCGACGAGAAGTGGTTCGAACGACCCTCGCAGGACGACCGCATCACCACCCGCGTCGACATCAGCGACTTCAACGAGATTCGCTGGGACGCGCTGCTGGCCCACGCCACCCAGGTCGATCCGGACTCGCCGTTCTGGTTCGGTCTGCCCCGGGAGGTGGCCTCGACGCTGCACCCCTGGGACGAGTACGAACTGGCCCGCTCCGAGGTCGACTCCGACGAGTCCACCGGCGACCTGTTCGACGGCGTCACCGGCTGAGATGCCCCGGCTCCTCACCCAGGAGTGGCTCGATCGGCAACGGTCGGAGCTGGCCGAGCTCCCGGCTCGTCCCGGTGCCACCGCGAGGATCCAGTACGAGGTCAACGGCGCCGACGGCGTGGTGAGCTTTCACACCCACCTGGAGGACGGCCGGATCACCGAGAACCAGCTCGGCGCCGACGACGAGGCCGATTTCACCATGCTCGTGCCCCACGACCACTTCGTCGCCATCGTCCGGGGCGAGGCCGATGCCAGCGTCGGGTTCATGCAGGGAACGGTGAAGGTCACCGGCAACATCGGTCGGATGCTCTCGGTCCTGCCGGTCACCACGGCCGACGGGTGGCGGGCGGCCATGGCACGGGTGGCCGAGGACACCGACTTCACCTGAATTCCGGCGCGCGTCGCCGAGCTGGGAGGCTCAGCTTCCCGCGGGCACCGCGACGGTGGCCATGACGGTCATGGTGTGGGTGTCGTCGTTCACGTCGATGATCTCGTACGTGGCGGCGTCGTCGAAGAGGACGACGGTCGACTCGCCGGGCAGGAGCGGACCGGTGTCGATGCCCGAGTCGGCGGTGCGCACCCCGTGCTCGGCGCGCCCGGTGTTGACGAATTCGACCAGGTCGGACGTGGTGACCTCGATGCGACCGACGTCGAAGCCGTCGTCGCCGAGATGCACCACCGCCGCTGGTGTGGTGGACACCTCGGGGAGGTCGTCTCGGGAGATCGCCCGGCGTTCGCTGTCGCACCCGGTGAGCAGGAACAACAGCGCCGCGCCGGCGAGCAGGACGCGGCGGGTCATGCCGCTCGTTGCGCGTCGCGCAGCGCCCGGTAGCCGACGAGGGTCACCCCGGCCCGCTCGAGCAGGGAGCGGAGCTCGGCCCCGGTGATGAGATCGAGATCGTCGACCCGGCCGGCCCAGGTCTCCGAGATCGACCGCAGCTCGGGCGTGTCGATGGCAGGACGGACCTGGACCTCGGTCACACCGGGCTCCAGGTCGAACACCGCCCGTTCAATGATCTTTCGGCTCCCGACCACGCCCACGGCCACCAGGTGGTCGGGGAACAGCACCCCTTCCTCGGCCGCCAGGCGACGGAACGGGAAGCCGATGCTCCGCTGGGTCGACTCGCCGGAGAGGCGGATCGGCAGCTGGTACTCGACCGCCATGTCGAGGTACACGTCGAACAGCTCGGGGCGGAGCTGGAACGCGGCCATGTGGCTGTCGAGGTGGCTCACGTCGAATCCCCAGAGGATGGCCCGCTCGATCTGGGCCCGGCACTCGCGGCGGACCTCGTCGGAGTCGGCGTGCTCCCAGGCGTCGACGGTGGTCCGGGGGAAACCGCCGTCGCCGTCGAGCAGGCTGGGCGCCTGGGTGATGGGCCCCCACCGGTACAGATCGTGATCGGCGGTGATGGTGAGGCGTACGCCGACGTCCTCGCCCCGGTACCGGCTGGCGGCCTCCCGCGACCACGGGCACGGCACCATGAGCGACGCGCTGGTGGCCACGCCGTCGCGCAGCGCGTGGTACGTCCCCACGTTGGTGGCGTGACAGAACCCGAGCTCGTCGCAGTTGACGATCAGCAGTCGGGCATCGGCCGGATGGCCCAGCCGCTCGGCGAGTTCGGACACAGCGCCACGGTAGTGGGCGGGCGTCACCGGCCCGGCGGTGGTCCGATGGCCACGTCAGGGCCACCGCACGCCGACCACAGCCCGGCGCCGGAGGCACGGGCCCGGGCCTCGGCGGAGGAGAGCACCGGGTAGAGCGCTTCGTTGTCGCCGAAGTTGACGGCGTTGCCGAACCCACCCTCGACGAGGGTGAGGTTCACGAGCAGGTCGTCGGCCTCCCGGAACACGTAGGCGAGGAGGCGGCCGTACTTGTCCCGACTGACCTCGTCACGCTCGAGGCGAACCGGGGTGCCCTCGGGGAGCAGGGACTTGGTCTCGGCCGAGGCCTCGGCGCCGTAGCACTGGACCGGCCGGGTGGGAGCGACCGTCTCGGGGGTGTCGACGCCGATGAGACGGACCCGTTCGGTCCGTCCGCCGAGCCGCACGTCCACGGTGTCACCGTCGATCACCCGCTCGACCACCCCGTGGCCGGCATCGGCGGACGGACCACCCGGCGCCGAAAGGATGCCGCGACAGCTCGAACCCGCGGTGGCCAGCACCGCGACCAACACGAGTGAGGCAGCCGGGCGGCCCGGGAAGCGTCGGTGCGGGCCGCCCCGCCTCATCACGATGGGGGCATCAGACGCGCTGGATGATCGTCCCGGTCCCGAGGCCGCCACCGCAGCACATCGTCACCAGTCCGTTCTCGGCGTCGATCCGCTCCAACTCGTGGAGGGCCTTGGTGAGGAGGACGGCACCGGTGCCGCCGAGCGGGTGACCGAGGGCGATGGCGCCGCCGTTCGGGTTCACCGTGTCCATGTCGGGGTCGAGCTCCTTGGCCCACGCCAGCACGACCGAGGCGAAGGCCTCGTTGATCTCGGTCACGGCGATGTCGCGCATCGTCATGCCGGTGCGGCCGAGCAGGTGGTGGGTGGCGTCGATGGGCCCGGTGAGCATGAGGACGGGGTCGACGCCGACGTTGCAGGTGTCGACGATGCGCGCCTTGGGCGTCAGGCCGAGGGCCTTGGCCTTGTCGGCGGTCATCAGCAGGACGGCCGCGGCGCCGTCGGAGATCTGGGATGCCGACCCCGCGGTGTGCACGCCGTCGGGCCGGGCGACCGGCTTGAGCTGGGCCAGCTTCTCGAGGCTGGTCTCCCGCAGGCCTTCGTCGCGGGTCACGGTGTGGGTGGTGTCGAGCAGGTTGCCGTCCTCATCGGCGTCGCGCGCGGTGACGGGGACGATCTGGGTGGCGAAGCGGTCCTCGGCCCAGGCTCGAGCCGCCAACTGCTGGGAGCGGAGACCGAACTCGTCGGTGTCCTGGCGCGAGATGCCCCACTTGTCGGCGATGCGCTCGGCCCCCTCGAACTGGGAGGTCATCTCGTACTGACCGAAGTACGTCTTCGGGATCGGGACACCGAAGCCGAGGTCCTTGCGACCGCTGGAGCCGATGGGGATCCGGCTCATCACCTCGACACCACAGGCGACGGCGACGTCGACCGCGCCCCCCGCCACCAGCGCGGTGGCCAGGTTGGTGGCCTGCTGGGACGAACCGCACTGGGTGTCGACCGTGGTGGCGGCCACTGACTGCGGAAGGCCGGCGGCGAGCCACGCCGTACGGGCGATGTTGAACGCCTGCTCCCCGACCTGGGAGACGCAGCCGCCCACGATCTGGCCGACCTCGGCCGGATCGATGCCCGTGCGGTCGATCAGCGCCTTTTGGACGATGCCGAGGAGCTCGCCCGGGTGCATGGTGGACAGGCCACCGCCCCGTCGGCCCACGGGCGTACGGACGGCATCGATGATCACAACGTCGGTCATGGCTGCAGTGTAGGGATCACCTTGACCGCTCGGTCAAGAGGGGTTCGGCCGCACCGGTGGCGGCAAAGGCCGGCTCAGCGCCGGCGACCGGCGCCGGTGATCGCGCCGAAGATGAACAGCAGGAGGGTGGCGCCGATGAAGGCAACGAACATCGAGCGCAGCCCGAAATCTCCGATGCCCTGGTCGCCGGCGGCCGAGAACAACCACCCACCCAGGAGGCCGCCGATGACGCCGATGGCGATCGTGGCCAGGCAGCCGTTGCCCCGCACCCCGGTCACCCGGCTGGCCAGGCCACCGGCCACCAGGCCCACGATGATCCATCCGATGATGCCCATGGCCCCAGACCGTACCGCTCGAGCGGAGGAGGACGACCGTGGCGCTCACGCCGCGGTGGCGTGGTCGTTGCCGAGGGGGCCGTGATCGTCGATCCGATCGGCCGCCGCCTTCGCGGTGGCCTCGGCCAGGGCAGCTCGGGCCTTGGCCAGGCCCCGACGGCCGGCTTCCTGGCTGCGGGCGTCGAGATGGAAGCTGGTGGGGATCAGGCGGGTCTGTGGTGCCATGGCTCTACTATCCCCGCACCGTCTGACAGTTACTCACCCTCGGTTCGATGTGGGGGCGAGATTCCGGGAAAAGCCCTGGTCAGCAGGTATGTGTCAGCAGGGGGCGGTGGGGGCGACCCGGGGCCAGGGCAGGGTGCGCTCGACGATGCGGGCGAGGTCGAGCAGGAGGGCGTCGTCGTGGTGACGGGTCATGAGCTGCATGCCCACCGGGAGACCGAACGCCGGCTCCACCGGGACCGATATGGCCGGATTGCCCACGATGTTGGCCGGGATGGTCAGCACCCCGTTGTTCTCGAGGCCCACCTTGGTCTCGCCCACCCGGGTGTTGGCGGTGACGTGCGCGGGATAGGCGACGTCCGGGTTGGTGGCGCAGATCAGCACGTCCACCTCGTCGAACACCGCGGCCATCTGCTCGTTCATCAGGGTGCGGTTCTTCTCGACGGAGGCCGCCATGGCGAGGTCGTAGGAGTCGAACGCCATCTCGAGGCCGAGGGCCATCTCCCTGGTGAGGTCGTCGCGGCAGTCGGGCCAGTAGCCGGCCACGTCGTTGGCGAGCTGGGCGAGATTCGACATCGCCCATTCGAATCCGAGGCCGGGGAAGGCGACCGGGACGTCGACCTGGACGAGGCCGACATCGTCGATCAGCGCGGCCGCGGCGGCACGCACGTTGGCCTCGACCTCCGGACGCAGGACGGCCTTACCCAGGTCGGGGCTGACCGCGACCCGCAGGCCGGCGAGGTCGTGGGTCCCGAGCTCGGCTTCCCATCGGCCGTGGCCGGGGAGCGAGTACGGATCGCGCATGTCGTAGCCGGCGCAGACGTCGTACCAGCGGGCCACGTCGCGCACCGACCGCGCCTGACATCCCTTGACGACGGTGAGGGGAGCGATCTCGGTCTTCGGGCCCCGCGGGATCCGGCCGGCGGTTCCCTTCATGCCGACCAGGCCGTTGAAGGCAGCAGGGATGCGGATCGAGCCGCCGCCGTCGCCGCCGGTGGCGATCGGCACCAGTCCACCGGCGACGGCGGCCGAGGAGCCCCCCGACGATCCGCCCGCGGTCCGGCCGTGTTCCCAGGGGTTGTGGGTGGTGCCGTTGAGCTTGGTGGTCGACACGTTGAGCCCGCCGAACTCGGAGGCGGTGCACAGCCCGACCAGCGCCGCTCCCGCGGCGAGGAGGCGGTCGATCATCGTGCCGTTCTGGGTGGCGATGCGCTCGGCGAAGAGCAGTGAAGCCTCGGTGTCCGGCCAGCCCGCCACCTTGTCGAGCTCTTTCACGCCCATCGGCACGCCACCGAACGGCCGCGAGACGTCGGCGCCCCGGGCGGCCTCGAGGGCCCGCTCGGCGTCGACGAAGGAGAAGGCGTTGAGCAGGCTGGCCTCGATGGCCGCGAGGCAGGCCTCGGTCTCGCTCACCGGGTCGCGGTCACCGGAGCGGTAGGCGTCGACCAGGGAGCAGGCGTCGTCCAACCAGGGGGTGTCAGGCATGGCGGGAGGGTACGCCACCCGCACAACCCGACAAACTGGACGCGCCGGCGTACCGGATCCGGTACGCCGGCGCGTCCAGATTCTGGAAGGAGGGACGGGGCTCCGGGGTACCCGCCCCTAGGATCCGCCGCCGTGGACGCCAGGACCTTCCTCGGACTCGAGCCGACCCACAACCCCAACCGGTGGATCCTCCCGGTCACCCCGGGTGTGTCCACCCGGAGCAACTTCCTCTGGGGCGGCTGCGGGCTCGGCGCGGCCATCGAGGCCATGGAAGGGACCACGGGCCGACCCGTGGTGTGGGCCACCGCCCAGTACCTCTCGTACGCCAACCCGCCGTCGATCCTCGACGTGGATGTCACCGTGGCGGTGGCGGGCAACTCGGTCACCCAGGTTCGGGCCGTGGGACACGTCGGTGATCGCGAGATCCTCACCGTGAACGCCGCCCTCGGGTCACGGGAGCTGGTGGCGCAGGGGTCGTGGGCGAGGATGCCCGACGTGCCCCCGCCGGCCGAGTGCCCCCGGCGGGTCGCCGACGAGTCGGACACGATGATGGCGCGGCTCGACTTCCGGCTCGCCGACGCCCGCAGCTGGGAGGAGATCGATGCCGATCCGGTGCCCTCCGCGGACGGGCGGTGCGCGATGTGGGCCCGGATGCCCGAGGTGCTCGAGATGTCGGGTGCTGCCCTGGCCATCCTCGGCGACTACGTGCCGATGGGCATCGGCCAGGCCCTGGGCCGTCATGCCGGCGGCAACAGCCTCGACAACACGCTCCGCATGGTGCAGGTCGTCCCCACCGACTGGGTGCTGCTCGACATCCAGGTGCATGCCATCGCCAACGGTTTCGGTCACGGTCTCGTCCACCTCTTCGCCGAGGACGGCACGCTGCTGGCCACCGCCAGCCAGTCGACCATCGTCCGATTCCACGACGGCTGAGGAAGCGGTCGCGCGCTCCGGTCGGTGAGGGCGGGTTGTATACCCTAGGGGGTATCTGTAACATGGCCGGATGGAGCTACCCGAGGAAACCGTTGCCGACGTGATCCGCCGACTCCGGCGGGTCGAGGGTCAGGTGCGTGGCATCCAGCAGATGCTGAGCGAGGGCCGGGACTGCCGTGAGATCGTCACGCAGATGTCAGCGGCCAACAAGGCGCTCGACCAGGCCGGGTTCACCCTGGTCGCGGCCGGCCTCACCTGGTGCCTCCAGGATCCCGAACAGTCAGCGGCCGAGGGCTACGGCCTCGCTGACGTCCAGAAGATGTTCACCAAGCTGGCCTGACCAGCACCCTGCCCGACACCTCGGGGGCGCGACGCGCTCCCGGTCGAACCTATTCCGCCCTTCCGCCTCCCGGCGCGCCCAGGAGACCTTCTCCTCGTCGCGCCCCGACCCGAAATGAGCGAAACCATGACCGTGACCTACGAGCCGACCGAGCATCGCGCCGGCACGCTCCACCACGACATCAGCCACGACCGTCCGCCGGAACCCGGCGAGCACGACGGCCTGCTGGCGCGCCTCGGTCGGTCCGCCGGCCGTCGGCCGCGCCGGGTGCTCGCGGTGTGGGCGCTCGTCGTGCTGGTGGCCGGCCCGCTGGCCCTCACCCTGGCCGGCGCCCTGTCCGGGGCCGGCTGGGAGGCCCAGGGCTCGACGGCGGTGCGGGTGCGTGACGAGCTGCGATCCGACTTCCCGCAGCTCGGGGCGGAAGCCGCCGTCGTCGCCTACCGGCAGTCCACACCGATCGCGGCCGACCCGTCAGGCCTCGAGCGGCTGGTGGCGGCACTCCAGGACAGTCCGGGAGCTGCGTCCGTCGTCGACCCGCTCGCCGCACCGTCCGACGCCGGCCTCGTCGCACCGAACGGTTCGGCGGCGTTGATCCCGGTCGGTCTCCGGGCCACCGACGATGCCCAGTTGCCCGATGCCGCCGGCGAGGTCATGTCCACGGTCGACGGGGTCGCCCTGCCGGACGGCGCTCAAGCCGACGTGACCGGCGAGTGGGCGGTGTGGCACGACTTCAACGCCCTCAACGAGCACGCCCTGCATCGGGCCGAGCTGCTCTCGGGGTTGCCCACCCTGATCCTGCTCTTCGTGGCGTTCGGAACCGCGGTGGCGGCCGGACTCCCGCTGATCTTGGCGGTGGCCGGCATCGCCGTGGGCTTCGCCGCCCTCCACCTGGCCACGGCGGCGACGCCGCTGTCGGTGTGGTCGATGAACTTCTCGATGATGATCGGGCTCGCGGTGGGGATCGACTACAGCCTGTTCATCGTCTCCCGCTACCGGGAGGAGCGAGCCGATGGCAAGGACAGCTCGGACGCCATCGCGTCGACGCTGGCGACCGCCGGGAAGGCGGTCTTCCTCTCGGCGCTGACCGTCGTGCTGTCGCTGGCCGCGGTGTTCCTCGTGCCGGTGATGGTGTTCCGGTCGATGGCTCTGGGCATGATCCTCTCCGTCGTCGCCACCGCGGCGGCGTCGCTGACCCTGCTCCCGGCCATCCTGGTCGCCCTCGGCGACCGGGTCCTGGTGACCGATCACGACAACCCCGACATCGTCGCCGAGGGCCGGTGGGCTCGCTGGACGGGTGCTGCGATGCGCCGCCCGGCGGTCACGCTGGCCGCCGGTCTCGGCGTCCTGCTGCTGCTGGCTGCGCCGTCGCTGGGCATGCGCCTCGGTATGCCGGGCGCGGGCGTGGTCGACCGGGGCCAGCAGAGTCGTGACGGCTACGAAGCAGTCGTCGACGCCTTCGGTCCCGGCGCGGCGGCGCCCCTGTTCGTGACGGTCGACGCCGGCGAGGCGGCCACGGTCGTCGAGGTGGCCGGCGCCGACGCCGGTGTGGTGGCGGCCCAGGTCGTGACCGAACCGGCGGCTTCGGGCCGCACGGTGGTGCGGGTGGTCCCGTCCTCGGCGGTCGACGATCAGGCGACCTCGCAGCTCGTCGGCCGGCTCCGGGGCGAGCTCGAGATCGCGGCACCGTCCGCTGCGGTGGGAGGTCCTGGGGCCCAGAACCACGATCTCACCGCGGCGTTGACCGGCACCGCGCCGTACGCCATCGGGCTGATCATGGCGGTGGCCTTCGTGCTGCTGCTCGTCGTCTTCCGCAGTCCGATCATTGCGGGTGCCTCGATCCTGTTGAACCTGATCGGGGTGGGAGCCAGCTTCGGCTTCGCCACCGTGGTGTTCCAGCACGGCCACGGAGCCTCGCTCCTCGGGATCGAGCACCAGGGCTTCGTCGATGCGTGGGCACCGCTGTTCTTCTTCGCCCTGCTCTTCGGGCTGTCGATGGACTACCAGCTGTTCCTGCTGGCGGCAATCAAGGAGCGTCGCGACGCCACCGGCGATGCGCGGCTCGCCGTGAGCGAGGGCATCGCCCGCACCGGGCGACCCATCACCAACGCGGCCCTCATCATGATCGTGGTGTTCGTTGCCTTCGGCGTGACCGGCCCGATCCCCCCGACCGAGCTGGGCGTGACGCTGGCCCTGGCCGTGGCGCTCGACGCCACCGTCATCCGAATGATGCTGGTCCCGTCACTGCTGGGGATGCTGGGTGAGCGGGCCTGGAACCTGCCCCGGTGGCTCGACCGCCGCCTTCCCCATGTCTCGTTCTCCCATTGACGCCATGATGGACCTGGACCGCCGACCCCTTGGAGGGACCGTGTTGCTGCTCCGCCAGTACGACCTTGCCTGCCTCTCGCTCTACAGCTACCTGATCGCCGACACCGGCACCGGTCGTGCCGTTGTCGTCGATCCGCAGCGCGACGTGAACCAGTACCTGGCCGCCGCCGAGGCCGACGGACTGCAGATCGAGCGGGTGATCGAGACCCATTTCCACGCCGACTTCTTGTCGGGGCACCTCGAGCTCGCCGATGCCACCGGTGCCGTCATCTCCTACGGCGACGTGGCCGAGGCCGACTTCCCGATCGAACCGCTGGCCGACGGCCAACGACTGTCCCTCGGCGAGGTCACGCTCGAGATCCGGCACACGCCCGGCCACACGCCCGAGAGCATCTCGATCGTGGTCTACGAGCACCCTGACGCCGCGCCCTACGCCGTCTTGACCGGTGACACGCTGTTCATCGGTGACGTCGGTCGTCCGGACCTGCTGACCTCGGTCGGTCGCACGGCCGACAGCCTGGCGCGCGACCTGTACCGGTCGCTGCGCACCAAGCTGTTGACCCTGCCCGACGAGACGCTCGTGTACCCGGCGCACGGCGCGGGGTCGGCCTGCGGCAAGCAGTTGTCCACGGCCGCGTCGTCCACCATCGGTGAGCAACGGGAGACCAACTACGCCCTCGCCGCTCCCGACGAGGACCGCTTCGTGCAGGTGGTCACCGACGGTCAAGGGGTGGCGCCGCTCTACTTCGCGTTCGCGGCCGACGCGAACCGGCGTGACCGTGATCTCCTCGACGACACCGAGCCGCCCGCGGCCATGACCATCGAGGAAGCGCTGGCCCGGCGCGAGGACGGCGCGGTCCTGCTCGACACTCGCCAGCCCGAGACCTTCGCGTCGGGACACGTGCGCGGTTCGGTGAACGTCGGCCTCGACGGCCGCTTCGCCGAGTACGCCGGCGACATCATTCGGCCGGGTCAGCAGGTCGTCCTGCTCGGCGACGTGCCGGGCGGTACGGAAGGCAAGGTCCGCCTCGCCCGCATCGGATTCGACGACGTCGTCGGGCTGGTCAGCGACATCGAGACCGTGCTCTCCGACCATCCCGAGCTGGCGGTGGTGGCGCCCCGCCTTCCGGCCACCGAGGTGGCGTCGTGGCTCGCCGAGGAGCCCGACCTCCAGATCGTGGACGTCCGCAATCCCACCGAGGTGTCGGTGAGCGGGTCGGTGCCCGCCTCACGCAACCTCCCGCTCCCGCAGCTGCTCGATCTGGTCGACTCGCTCGATCACGAACGGGCCACCGTCGTGTACTGCGCCGGTGGCTACCGGTCCTCCGTGGCGGCGTCGGTGCTGCGGTCGAAGGGCTTCGAGCGGGTCGCTGACATGATCGGCGGCTTCGATGCCTGGTCGGCCGCCACCGGAGGGGCGCTCCCCGTCGCGTCGTCCTGACGCGGGCCGGAGCGCGGCATGGCAGCATGCGGCCATGCAGCGCTACGGCATGACCATCCCCTTCGACGGCCCACTCCACACCCAGCGGGAGCGGTTCACCGAGCTCGAGGACCTCGGATACACCGACGTGTGGTCGGCCGAGGCCGACGGCCACGACGGGTTCACGCCGCTGGCCCTGGCCTCGGTGTGGGCCCCGTCGCTGCGGCTCGGCACCGCCATCATCCCGGCGTTCACCCGGGGCCCGGCCTGCCTGGCCCAGTCGGTCGGCTCCCTGGCCCAGGCGGCGCCGGGACGGTTCGCGCTGGGCATCGGTACCTCCTCCGACGTCATCGTCGAGCGATGGAACGGCATCCCCTTCGAGGAGCCGTACAAGAAGATCCGCGACATGGTCCGCTTCCTGCGGACCGCCCTCACGGGCGAGAAGGTGGCCGAGGACTACGACACCTTCGCGGTGAACGGATTCCGCCTCAAGGCCCTCCCGCCGGAGCCGGTGCCGATCATCGTGGCCGCGCTCCGCCAGGGCATGCTGCGCCTCGCCGGTCGGGAGGGCGACGGTGCCCTGATCAACTGGCTCTCCGCCGAAGACGTCAAGACGGTGGCGCCGGTGGTCCACAACGCCGCCCCCGAGGGCGCCGAGCGGGAGATCGTCGCCCGCATCTTCTGCGCCCCGGTCGACGACCCCGATCTGGTGTACCCGGCCGCGAAGTACGCCATCGCCGCCTACCTGAACGTGCCGGTGTACGCCAAGTTCCACGAGTGGTTGGGCCGGGGCGAGCAGCTGGCCCCGATGTGGGGCAAGTGGAAGGAGGGCGATCGCCAGGGCGCGCTCGCCGCCATCCCGAACTCGCTCGTCGACGAGCTCATCGTGCACGGGCCGCCCGAGAAGTGCCGGGAGCACATCCAGCGCTACATCGACGCCGGCGTCACCACGCCCGCGTTGGCGCCGTTGCCCTTCGGCTACGACACCGCCCAGGCCGTTCGGGACCTCGCCCCCCGCTGAGACGGCGGGTACCCCGGCCACCCCCCCGAGCGAACCGGGCAGCCGAGCGCGTGCCCAGGCACGCGCTCGGCTGCCCAGAACGGATGGGTTGGGTACGCAGGCGCGTCCAGAATCGTTGGGGGATCGGCGGTCGTTCAGGGCCCGGCGAGGGCGGCGGCGAGGTGGTCGGCCAGGTCGGCGGGCCGGCTGTGGGCGTTGAGCCCCGACGTCGACGGCATCACGTACACCGGCCGGTCGCCGAGGCGTTGGTCCTGCCACTCCGCGATGGCCCGCCGGTCCACCGCGGTGCGCCAGCCGGCCAGACCCACCATGCACACCGCGGCGGGTTGCAGTCGCCGGCAGAGGCGCTCGAGTCGAGCCAGGCCGTCGCGGTACTCGTCGGGAGCGAGTTCGTCGGCCCGCCGGGTGGCTCGCTTGGCCAGATCGGTCAGGCCGAGGCCGTGATGGCGGATGGCGTGCCAGGGATCCCGGTCCACCGAGGCGAGTCCGACCGCCAGCGCAGCGGGCCAGAACCGGTTCCCGGGCGTGACGAAACCGACACCGGCGTCGGCCGCGTGCAACGACGGATTCAACCCGCACACCAACAGCCGCATCCCCGGCGCGACGGTGTCGGGCAAGGTCCGGGCCCGGACGGCGTCGACGAAGCGGGGCGCCTCGCCGGAGAGGTGGATCCGGGTGAAGCCGGCGCCGGTGAAGACGTCGACGAGGTGGTCGTCGGACCAACGCCAGAAGTGCCGTCCGGGAAGGTCACCGTCGGACACCATGTGGTCGTCCGGACCGCTGATGAACGAGCAGGTGACCGGGCCGCCGACCGGCAGGCTGCGGTGCAGCTCGGCGAGGGCCAGCGGCAGGTCGCCGTGGGCGAGGTGCAGGTAGCTGGTCCGGTTGGCCTCGTAGGTGGCCACCGCCCCGTCGTAAATGGCGACGGTCTCCCGATCGACGCTCACGTGTCGCCGAAGATGTCGAGCTGCTCGGTCCGGCCGACCACCTCGATGAGTGGCGTCCACACCCGCCCGCCCCGCGGACCGCGCTCGGCCACCTCGATCTGTTCGATCGGGATGGCCCGGGAACGGCCCCGGGCGTCTCGGAGGTCGACGGACCCGTCGGCCTCGCGGCCCATGACCTTGCCGGGGAGCCACCGTTCGCCCGGCCCACGACGGAAGCGGATCTGGTCGCCGGGTCGGAGGCCGAGCGAGCGGAGCCAGGAATCGGCCACGGGTGGCCCGGTCAGCCCCGCGTGCGGGCCTGGAGCTTGCGCATGCCGGCGAGCCAGCGGTCGTAGTCGTCGGTCTTGCGCTGCCAGTAGTCGAGCACCTCGGGGTGGGGGAGGATCAGGAACCCCTCCTCGGCGAGCCCCCGCACGACCGCGTCGGCCACGTCCTCCGGTTCGATGATCCCCTGGACCCGCACGGAGGAGGCCCCCGAGGCCTTGGCTTCCTCCTCGTCGTCGGGGAAGAGCATCTTCGTCCGCACGCCTTGCGGGCACAGGCACGACACCTTGATGCCCTCGTCGCCATGGGTGATGGCGACCCACTCGGCCAGGCCCACCGCGGCGTGCTTCGTCACCGAGTAGGGGGCGGCGCCGATGTTGGTGAGCAGGCCGGCCGCCGATGCGGTGACGAGGATGTAGCCCTCGCCGCGCGCCTGCATGGCGGGTAGGGCGGCACGGAGCGTCCACACGTGCGCCATCAGGTTGATGTCCCACGTGCGGTACCAGTCCTCGTCGGACGCCTCGACACCCCCACCGACCGCGATGCCGGCGTTCAGGCAGAGCAGATCGATCGGGCCGCGTTCCTCAGCGGCGCGCACCACCTCGACGCAGCCGGCTTCGGTGGCCAGGTCGGCCTGGATCGCCACGCCCCCGATCTCGTCGGCGACCGCAGTGGCCGCGTCGCCGTTCACGTCGGCCACGACCACCAGTCGTGCCCCCTCGGCGGCGAACCGGCGAGCCATGGCGCCACCGATACCTCCGCCACCGCCGGTGACCACCACGACCTTGTCCGCGAGTTCCATCGGCCGGACCCTACTCAGCACCCCATGACCCAGGACATGCGGGCGGACGGAGTCGGCGGACGAAGTCCGCGGGCGCAGCGTCTGAGTTGATGAGCCGGCCGGCCGGAGGACGGCGGGCGAGCAACACGAGAAGCGGAGTCGGCGGACGAAGTCCGCGGGCGCAGCGTCTCAGGCGATGAAGGCCCGCATCGTGTCGCTGATCACCTGGCGACGATCGGGTCCCCACGGCAACGGCATCAGGATCGGCACGTCGACCCCGGCGTCCACGTACGAGCGGGCGAAGGCCGACACCTCGTCCGCGGTGCCCATGAAGTCGATGGCGTCGACGAAGTCGTCGCTGACGGCGGCCACCGACCCCTCGCGGTCGCGCGCCGCGTGGCGCTCCCGCACCTTGGCGACCGAGTCGCCGAACCCGGCTCGTTCGAAGTTGCGGGCGTAGGCGTCGACCACCGCGTAGGAGAACAGGTCCTTGCGGGCGTTGTCGATGCCGTACGCCCGCTCGGTGACGCCGGCGTGCACGTAGGCGTACACCGTGGCGGTGGCACCGTCGCTGCGTTCGGCGGCGCCGGCGCGGATCTGTTCCACCGACCACGGCACGTGGCTCGCGGGGAGGTAGTTGAGCAGCACGCCGTCGGCCACCTCGCCGCCGAGGGCGAGCATCTTCGGGTTGAGGGCCCCGAGCACCACCTTGGGTTTCCGGTCCCCCAAGCGGACACCGAGCCGGCTCCGCTTCAACGAGTAGAAGTCGCCGTCGAAGGTCACCGCGTCGCCGGCCCAGAGCTCCTTGAGCAGGGTCATGTACTCGCGGCAGCGGGCCAGCGGCCGGTCGCCGTAATCGACCCCGTGCCAACGTTCGGTGACGACGGGGGACGAGATGCCGATGCCCACCAGGATGTCGCGCTCGGGATGCAGGGCCTGCAACGTGGCCGCCGCCATCGCCACCACCATCGGGGTGCGCAACTGCAGGGCGATGACCCCCGTGCCCAGGCCCAGCGACGGCGCGGCGGCGCCCGCCGCGGCCAGCGTGGAGAACGCCTCCGGCCCGGTGGTCTCGGCGGTCCAGTACGACCCGTAGCCCAGCGATTCGGCCTCCCGGGCCGTGTCGACCGCGAGCTGGGGACCGAGGGCCATGATGCTGGCGAAGGTGAATCCGGCGGGTTCGGGCGCGCTGCTCATGGGCGGCGACGGTAGCTCGGTGACGCTTCCTCGCTGGTCGTCGTCGGAATGCTGGCCGGCGCGGTGGCGTTGGCGGGAGTGTGACCGACTCTCCCCCCGACGCGATCACCTTCTACTGGCGCCCCGGCTGCGGTTTCTGCACCGGCCTCGAACGTCGCCTCACCCGGGCGGGCGTCCCCCTGGACAAGCGCAACATCTGGGACCACCCCGAGGCGGCCGCCACGGTCCGCGCGATCGCCAACGGCAACGAGACCGTCCCCACCGTGGTGGTGGGTGCGGTGGCCATGGTGAACCCGTCGGCGTCTCGCGTGTTCGAGGCGATCCGGGCCGAGGCACCCCACCTCGAGCCCGATGAGGTGCCGGAAGAGACCGGGCTCCTGCGCCGCCTCCGCGGTGCGTGATCCACGGTTGGTACCGAGGTTCAGAAGCTGCCCGAGCGGGTGAGGACGTAGTCCTCGGCGCTCCGGTCGCTGCCGCTCGACGACACGGTCGCCACGAAGTCCCCGCTGTCGTCGCGGAAGCACCGCGGGTCGTGCACCGCGATCTCTCCCGGGACCC
The DNA here is from genome assembly GCA_963730345.1 of uncultured Acidimicrobiaceae bacterium. Taxonomy (GTDB): domain Bacteria; phylum Actinomycetota; class Acidimicrobiia; order Acidimicrobiales; family Salinilacustritrichaceae; genus Salinilacustrithrix. The sequence goes on along the minus strand of CAVSRP010000032.1, from coordinate 126,509 downwards.
CGTCGGCCGAGGTCGTCTCGTCGACGAGATCGCCGCGGTCGTCGTGCAGCTCCAGCCGGATGGCGGTCCCCGCCGGGGCGGTGATGGTCAGACGCAGCGTGTTGTTGCACCCGAGGTCACCATTGTCGTTCACGTGGAGCGGGTAGTGGTCGACGTCGAACGCGGGAACGAGGTTGGCGGTGATGCGATCCGTGAGCTGCGTGCCGTCGACATCGTCCGGCGCGGCCTCGCAGCCGTTGGTGCGGACCTCGTCGTAGTCGGCGTGGTCGTCGATGCACTGCAGGCCGTCCGTGTACGGCGCCGGCCCACTGCCGCAGGGCTGGTACCGCAGCGGGATGCACGGGCGGGTGGTCGTGGTGGTCGCCGTGGTCGTCGACTCGACCGGGGGTGCCGCGGATGGATCGTCTCCCCGGTGCGTCGACGCCCAGGCGCCGCCGGCCACCACGATGGCGGTCACCACCGCGCCCACCACCAGCCCGGTCCGCTTCCGGCGACCGGTGCGCGGGATGGGGTCGGTGTCGGCGGCGCCGCCGGCCAGGGCCGCGGCGCTGGGTCGGCGGTCGGGCCGGCTGCGCAGCATCGACCGGAGCATCCGACGTAGCGCGGGATCGATGGTCCGGTCGACGGATTCCTTGGCCCGCGCGGTGCGCAGCAGCACGGCCGGGGCCTCCCCGCCGCCGTAGGGGCTGTGCCCGGTGGCCGCGTAGTGCAGGGTGGCACCGAGGCTGGCGACGTCGGATGCCGGCGTGGCCGGTTCGCCCCGCGCCTGCTCGGGCGACAGGAACCCGGGCGTGCCGAGGACCACGCCGGTGTGGGTCAGGCCCTCGGTGGCGTCGGTCGACGTGGCCACGCCGAAGTCGGCGAGATGGGCCCGGCCCTGATCGTCGAAGAGGACGTTGGCCGGCTTGATGTCGCGGTGGACGATGCCCCGGCGGTGCGCGTTGGCGAGGGCCGGGAGCAGACGTTGGGCGATCGCCAGGACCCGGTCGGCTGGGATCGGTCCGTGTTCCCGGACGACATCGGCGAGGCTGCCCCCCGACAGGTACGGCATGACGAGGACCACGTCGCCGGCGTCGTCGACGACGTCGAGGAGCGGGACGACGGCCTCGTGCTCGATGCTGGCCAAGGTGTCGAGCTCCCGCTGGAAGCGGGCCCGGGCCAGTTGCATCTCCGCGGCCGTGCCGTGCAGGCCGAGGCGCTTGAGCGCGACCAGGGAGCCGTCGGGCCGGCGGGCGAGGTCGACCACGCCCATGCCACCCCGGGCCAGGCGCCGGACGACCTCGTACTCCACGGCTCCAGGCTACGAGGGAGCGAGCCGTCGCCCTGCGGCAGGCCTGCGCAACGGTCGGCGCCGGCCGGGAGTATCGTCATGCGGGATGACCGACACCCGAGATCTGGCCCAGCTGGACACGGCGATCGATTCCGTCGTCGCCCGGATCGATGAAGAGTTGGTCGCGCTGCTCAAGCGCGAGCTGGTCTCGTCCAACGAGGTCTCCGACCTCCTCCTCGACGTGCGCGGTCTGCTCGCGCCGCTCAAGCCGACTGCCGAGGAGGCCGTCACCAACTGAGTCACCGTCTCGGCGGCGGCTTCACCTCGTCCGGAACGGGCCGGGCAGGGACTGCCCCGCCGGCCACCACCGACGGAAACCGGAGCCGAGCGCGATGCCGAGCGCGGCGCCGGCGATGACGTCGGACGCGTGGTGGATGCGCACGTACGGTCGTGACACCGCCACCATGGTGGCCAGCGCCGCATACAGCGGCCACAACGGGTCGTCCTGGCCGGCCACGGTGGCGAACAGGGCGGCCGCCGACGCGTGACCGGACGGGAAGCTGGTGGTCCGGGGCGTGCGGAGCCGGTGCGGGCGGGGAACATCGGACACCGGCCGAGTCCGGCGGAAGAGTGACTTCACCGGGCCGTTGACGAGTGCGGACTCGAGTCCGAGGGCAGTGATCACCCGCAGTGTCGCCGAGAGATCGCCCTGGCGTCGGACGCCCTGGACGGTGGCCAGCAGGTGCCAGATCAGGCTGAAGTCGCCCAGCTCGGAGGCGGTGTAGAAGACGCGGTCGGCCAGCGGGCGGCCCCGGAGGTGGTCGAGCACGCGGTCGGCATCGGCATCGAAGCGAATGATGGCGCGTTGGACGGGATGCCGTTGGGCGGGATCGGCCATGTCAGATGTGGACGAGGGGTTCCTGGCCGGCGTCGGCCCGCGACCGGATCTCGAGGTCGACGAGGGCACGGGCCGGATCGCCGCCGAACGACGGGCACCACTGCTGGAACGAGCACCAGTCGCACCGTCGGGACGGCCGGGGCCGGAACTCGTCGCGCTCGCAGGCCGTCTCCACCGCCTGCCACACCGCGTGGAGGCGCCGGTCGAGCCCCCGGGTGGACTGCTCGGTGGGCTCGGCGATGATGGCGACCGGTTCGGCCAGGTGGAGGAGCTGCACCCGAACGGGCCGCCGGCCGAAGAACCGCTCGCACATGAGCGAGTACACGTGCACGCCGGTCATCGAGGTGCGGGCATAGGCGTCGCTGGGCGACCGCCCCGTCTTGTAGTCGGTCACCACCAGGTCGCCGTCGACGAGGTCGAGACGGTCGATGATGCCGCGCAGGGTGAGCCCGCCGATGTCGACCTCGAGCTTGAGCTCCAGCCCCATCGGGGTGATGTCACGGGGGTCCTCGAGACGGAAGTAGTTCCTGATCAGGCCGGCTGCGCTGCGCAGCGCCTCGGCTTCGGCCTCGGGATCGAGGCCCAGACCGGTCCACTCCGGGTCGGTGCGGTACCGATCGAACGCGACCTCCAGGCAGCGGTCGGCCACTGCGGGCACCCGTTCGTCGGCCGGGAGGGTGAACAGGTGCTCGAGCGCGGCGTGGACGAGTGTGCCCCGGGACGCGGGGAGCGTCGGCGGTTCCGGGAGACCGTCGATGGTGGCGAAGCGGAACTGCAGCGCGCACGCCGTGAAGCTGGACAGCTTCGACGGGGAGAGCGACGACGGAACGGGCAACGCCATGCTCGGAGGCTACGCCGGGGGTCTGACAGACACGCGCACGTCGCCGGGGTGGGTGCGCTCAGGGACGCTCGAAGAACTCGCGGGCGGCGACCGCGAACGTGACGGGGTCCTCGAGCGGCCCGAAGTGACCGAGCGAGGGGAACGCCAGCAGCTCCCCGCCGGGCAGTTGGTCGGCGATCATCGGTGCCATCAGGGCCGGCGCGCCACCGTCGCCGCCGTGGGCGATCAGGACCGGGCAGTGCACCCCGCCGAGCCGCTCGAAGGCGCCGAGCTCCTGGCTCATCTCGTAGGTCCGGGCTTCGTGCTCGCGTGCGGCCTTGAGCACGACGGTCCCGTCCTGGTCGGGCCGGAAGCCGTGGCGTACGTAGGCCTCGAGCACATCGGGCCGGAGCGAGCCGAGCGACGCCGAGGCGGCGTAGCGTTCGACGGCGGCGTCGTAGGAGTCGAAGCGTTCGCGCCGGCGTCGGGCCCCTTCGGCCAACGAGTTGCCCTCACCGGGTGGTCGCGGCACGGGGATGCCCTCGCCCTCCCGCGGGAACACGATGGGTTCGAAGCAGACCAGGCGGTCGAAGGTGCCGGGTCGGTTCAGCTCGGCGACGAGCAGGGCGGCGCCGCCCTTCGAGTGACCGATGGCCTGCACGTCGGTCAGCGAGTAGTGGTCGATCACCGCGAGCACGTCATCGGCGAAGCCTTGCCAGTCGAAGTCGCCGTCGGCGGGCGGGGTCGAGTCCCCGAAGCCCCGGAAGTCGAGGGCGATGCAGCGCCGGTCGGGGAACTCGGCGGCGACACCATCCCAGACCCGACCGTGGAAGCCGGTGGCGTGACACAGCAGCAGGGGCCGGCCGTCGCCGCCGAGCTCGTGGACCGCCAATTCGACGCCGTCGGAGGACGAAACCGTGACCATCCCGCCATCCTGGCAGCGCCGACGGCCCACGTACGACACCTGCCGAACGCGGTGGCGGCGTGACCGGTAGCGTCAGGCCGTCCATGGCTGAACCCGATCCCCCCGAGCGCGGTGATCGCCGCGACCCGTTCCGCACGACCGACGAGATGGCGGTGCTCGCCGCCAACGCGGCGTTCTACGACGCGTTCGAGCGGCGCGACCTCGACGCGATGTCCGACATCTGGGAGCACAGCGACCGGGTCAGCTGCGTCCATCCCGGGTGGTCGATCCTCACCGGGTGGGCGTCGGTGTCGGCCTCGTGGTTCGCCCTCTTCGACGGGCCCCAACGGCTGCAGTTCATCGTCACCGACGAACGACCGCTGGTCGTGGGCGACCTGGCCTGGGTGACCTGCAACGAGAACCTGCTCGACGAGGGATCCACGCAGGCGGTCGCCGCCACCAACCTGTACGAGCGCATCGACGACCGCTGGGTGCTGCTCCACCACCACGGATCGCCCGTCGTCCAGCGCCACCAGGGGCGCGATTCCTGATCCAGCTCAGCTCGGCTTCGGCTCCCGCGGCAACCCGAGGATGCGCTCACCGATGATGTTGCGCTGTACCTGCGCGGTCCCGCCCCCGAACCAGCCCCCGGGAGCGGCGAGGAGAGCGTCCGATTCCGGGCCGACCAGCGTCCCGTGCGGGCCGGCGGCGTCGACACGTCGTTCGGCGATGTCGAACACGTAGCCGGTCATCCCGAGCTTGCCGAGGGAGGAGCCCACCGAGGCGGTGGCGCCCTGGCGCTCGGTCATGGCCAGATACGCCCGCCCGGTGGCGACGAGGTCGGCCAGGCGATCACGCCCGACCGGGTCGATCGCCTCGTTCCGCTCACGGGCCGCGGCGGTGACCTGCTCGAGCCGGCGGCCGATCGACCGGCCCAGTGAGCCGATGTGGCCTCGCTCGTTGGTCAGCGTGGCCATGGCGATGGACCAGCCCTGGCCCCGCTCGCCGATGAGGGCATCGGACGGCAGCCGCACGTCGGTGAGGAAGACCTCGTCGAACTCGGCGCTCCCGGTCATCTGACGCAGCGGTCGGGTCTCGACGCCGGGGGAGTGCATGTCGATGACGAAGAACGAGATCCCGGTGTGCTTGGCGGCCTCGGGCTCGGTCCGAGCGAGCAGGATGCCCCAGTCGCTCGCTCGTCCACCGGAGCACCACAGTTTCTGGCCGTTGATCACCCACTCGTCGCCGTCGGGCTCGGCCCGGGTCGTCAGCGAGGCCAGATCGGAGCCGGCGCCCGGTTCGGAGAACAGTTGGCACCACACTCGCTCGCCCCGGACCGTGGGTGGGAGGTGGGCGCGCTGCTGGGCCTCGGTGCCGAACCACTGCAGGGCGCCGGCGGTGAGGACGAGACCGACCATGTTGAGGAACGGCGGCACGCCCGCATCGGCACACACCTCCAGCCAGGCCTGCTGGTGCTCGACGGTGAGCCCCCGCCCGTCCAGGTCCACCGGCCAGTGGATGCCGGCGAAGCCGGAAGCGTGCAGCCGCTGCTGCCACTCGAGGCCCTGCTCCCGACGCTCCGGCGGCATGATCGCACCCCAGTCCGGCGGGGCCGTGGGACGTTGGGCCGCGACCCATTCGGCGGCGTCGGCGCGGAACGAGGTGACATCGATCACGACCGTCGACCGTAGTCGCAGCTCAGCGGTTGGCTACGCCTGTTGCCACGGCGTGGTGGTCCGGGGCCGGGTGGTCGGGCTCCTATGCTCGGCCGCCCCATGGCCCGCACCATCCGCCTCCGCCACTGGCAGCGTGACGCGTTGGAGCAGTTCCGGATCTCCGACGGCGCCGACTTCCTCGCCGTGGCCACCCCCGGCGCGGGCAAGACGACCTTCGCGCTCACCGCGGCCCGGCACTGGCTGGCCGAACGTCCCGACGCCCGGCTCGTGGTGGTGGCCCCGACCCAGCACCTCAAGCGGCAGTGGGCCCAGGCGGCTGCGGCGTTCGACCTGGAGCTGGAGCCGTTCTGGCAGGCTGGCCAGTCGTTGCCCGCCGACATGGACGGCATCGTCACCACCTACCAGCAGGTGGCATCGAGCCCGCGGGCGGTGGCCGCGGTCGCGGCGGGAGGGTTCGCCGTCGTCGACGAGATCCACCACGCCGGCGACGACCGGGCCTGGGGCGTGGGTTTGCGCCTCGCGCTGGCCGACACCGAACAGCGTCTGTGCCTGTCGGGCACGCCGTTCCGCTCGGACACGACGCCGATCCCGTTCGTCACCTACCGCTGGGAGGAGGCCGTGCCCGACTTCGAGTACGGCTACGGGGAGGCGTTGGCCGACGGCGGCGTGGTGCGGCCGGTCCACTTCCCCCGCATCAAGGGGCAGATGGAATGGGTGGCTCCCGACGGTTCGTTCCACGCCCACGACTTCGACGACGACCTCGACCGCGTGCGGGCCAATCAGCGGTTGCGGACGGCGCTGTCACCGGACGGAGAGTGGCTGGCCACGGTGCTGGGCGATGCCCACCGGCGCCTGCTGGAGGTCCGCCGCGCGCAGCCGGATGCGGCCGGACTGGTCATCGCCATGGACGTCGAACACGCCCGGGCGATCGCCGAGTTGCTGCAACGTCGGCACCGGGTCCGGGCCACGGTCGCCACCTCCGATGATCCGATGGCCTCGGCCCGGATCGCTCGGTTCGCGGCATCGGTGGAGCCGTGGATCGTCGCGGTTCGCATGGTGTCCGAGGGTGTCGACATCCCCCGCCTCCGGGTCGGCGTGTTCGCCACCAACACCACCACCGAGCTGTTCTTCCGCCAGGCCGTCGGGCGGTTGGTGCGCTGGACCCGTGGTCTGCGCACCCAACGGGCGTGGCTCTACATCCCCGACGATCCCCGGTTGCGGCGGCTGGCCGAAGCGGTGGCCGAGCAGCGCCGGCACTCGCTCTTCAAGCGGGCCCGGGCCGACGACGACGGCCGCGACGACGCGGTCGCCGACAGCGGGCTCGACGAGGGGGAGGCCGAGCAGATGTCGTTGTTCCAGGCGATGTCGGCCGTCGCCACCGGGGTGGAGGGTGGCAGTGCCGACGACGCCGACGACGGGATCGACCTGGTGTGGGAGCCCGATGACGGTGACGAGTCCCTCGACATCGCGCTGCCACCGTTACCGCGGCGGCGCACGGTGCAGTTGGTGGCGGCCGGTACCGGCGGGGCCCGAGCGAGCCTGGCGGAGCACAAGAGCCGGCTCCGGAAGGAGAACTCCGACCTCGTCGCCCACCTGGCGCAGGTGACCGGGAGGTCGCACCGTGAGGTGAACGGCGAGCTCAATCGCCTGGTCGGGGTGTCCAAGGTGACCGAGGCGACGGCCGAACAGCTGTCGCGGCGCATCGCGGTCGGCGAGAAGTGGGTGCGGACCCTGTAGTCGGGACAGCCGTGTTCTCCGAGCGGTAGAACGGGACGCGTGGGAGCCGATCTCGTGACCGCGGACGTCGTCCTGCCCTGTGCCGAGCTCGGTCCGACGATGCGGTACTTCCTCGACGAGCTGGGATTCCGTGTCGACGTGGTTTTCCCGGCCGACGCTCCCCGGGTCGCCGTCCTGTCGGGTCACGGCACGCGGATCCGGCTCGATCCCGACGCCGGTGGCGGCCCGGGCATCCTGCGACTCTCCGGTTCCGACCGCACCGGCTCCGACACCGCGCCCAACGGCACCCGGATCGAATGGGCCACGGACGCGATGGCCCTGCCCGATCTGGTGCCTTCGTTCACGCTGACGCGGGCCGGTGACCACTGGGGGACCGGCCGGGCCGGGATGGAGTACCGCGACCTGATCCCCGACCGGCAGGGCGGGCGCTTCATCGCCTCACACATCCGGATCCCCGTTGGCGGGCCGGTGCCCGACTGGGTCCACTTCCACGAGATCCGCTTCCAGCTGATCGTCGTGCGGCGGGGTTGGGTCGAGGTCGTCTACGAGGATCAGGGCGAACCGTTCGTGATGGAGGCAGGCGACTGCGTGCTCCAGCCGCCGGAGATCCGCCATCGCGTCCTCCGGGCGTCGGCGGGCCTCGAGGTGGTCGAGATCGGCTGCCCCGCCGAGCACCGCACCGTGGCTGATCACGATCTCGACCTTCCGACCCCGGTGGTCGATCCCGACCGGGACTTCGCCGGCCAGCGCTTCGTTCGCCATGTCGCGCACGGCGCCGCGTGGGGGCCGTGGCGGGTCCCCGGCTTCGAGGCGCGGGACAGTGGCATCGAGACGGCCACGGCCGGCCTGGCCGGCGTTCGGTTCGTGCGCCCGGCGGGTGAGGCCGGCCGCTCCGTCGAGGCGACCCACGACGCCGAGTTCGCGTTCGCCTTCGTGCTCGACGGGGCCGTCACGCTGGACGTCGACGGCGAGCGTCACCACCTCGGGCCTGCCGACGCGGTGACGGTCCCGGCCGGGGCCCGGCACGCGTGGTCGGAACCCACGCCCGACCTCGAGCTCCTCGACGTGACGCTCCCGGCCCGGATCTGACCGCCGCCCCGCCCCACCGCAAACCCCGTTCTGGAGGCCTGATGGGTCGCTCAGCTCACGCGTTCGGCTACCAGAACGGGGAGAAGGGGTGGCGGGGGCCGGTCAGGAGAGGGCCTTGAGGGTGAGGCCGAGCTCCTCGTTGAGGTTGCCGGGGACCTCGTAGCCCTCCTCGGCTCGGATCTCTCCGAGGTGCTCGGCGATCGACTCCACCGACAGCTCGGGATCGGTGAACCCGGGCGTCACGCCGATGAAGACCCGGGCGACGTGGCCGCCGCCGCAGCTGTAGATCTCGCCGGTGACCTCGCAGGACTCGTGGGCCAGGTACACGGCGACCGGGGTGATGAACTCCGGGCCGAGCTGGTCGAGCAGCGGGCCGAGGATGTCCTCGGTCATGCGGGTGGCGGCCACGGGAGCGATGGCGTTGGCCTTGATGTTGTACTTGGCGCCCTCGACCGCGAGGACGTTCATCAGCCCGACCAGACCCATCTTCGCCGCGCCGTAGTTGGTCTGGCCGAAGTTGCCGAAGATGCCCGCCCCCGACGAGGTGTTGACGATGCGGCCGTAGCCCTGCTCCTTCATGTGCACGAAGGCAGGCTGGGTCACGTAGAACGCGCCCTTGAGGTGGACGTCGAGCACCGGCTCGAGCTGCTCGGGGGTCATCTTGGCGAAGCTGGTGTCGCGCAGGATGCCGGCGTTGTTGATGACGATGTCGACCGTGCCCCAGGTGTCGAGGGCGGTCTGGATGATGGCCTTGCCGCCCTCGGGGGTGGCGACCGAGTCGTGGTTGGCCACCGCCTCGCCGCCGTCGGCCTTGATCTCGTCGACCACCTTCTGGGCCGCGGAGTCGTCGCCCCCCACCCCGTCGACGGAGCCGCCGAGGTCGTTGACCACCACGAACGCGCCCCGGCGGGCCAGCTCGAGTGCGTGCGAACGGCCGAGACCACCACCGGCGCCGGTGATGACCGCGACCTTGCCGTCGAAGGAGAGAGTCATGCGGCGAGGCTACGGGCGCCCACCCCCTCCCTGGAAACTGGACGCGCCTCCGTACTCGATTCAGTCGAGCTGTTGCGGTCGCTGCGCTCCCTGCAGCTGAGCGCCGCTGGCGCTCCACTCGCTCAGCCGAGCTGTTGCGGTCGCTGCGCTCCCTGCAGCTGAGCGCCGCTGGCGCTCCACTCGCTCAGCCGAGCTGTTGCGGTCGCTGCGCTCCCTGCAGCTGAGCGCCGCTGGCGCTCCACTCGCTCAGCCGAGCTCGTCGGCGGCGTGGGCGGTCCAGCGCTTGTAGTCGATCTTGCCGTTGGCTGCCCGGCCGAGCGAGTCGACCAGCAGCACCCGTTTGGGCGCCTTGTAGTGCGCCATGCGGCCCTTCACGTGGGCGATGAGCTCGACCTCGTCCGGCGTGGCTCCGGGCACGGGCTCCACCACCGCGGTGATGGCCTGACCGAAGCGCTCGTCGGGCAGACCGACCACGACCGCGTCGTGGACGAGGTCGTGCTCCTTGAGCGACTCCTCGACCTCCTCGGGGAAGACCTTCTCCCCGCCGGTGTTGATGCAGACCGACCCCCGGCCCAGCAGCACCAGGGTGCCGTCGGACTCGACCCGGGCGTAGTCGCCGGGCATCGAGTAGTTGGCGCCGTCGATCTGGACGAACGTCTCGGCCGACTTCACCGGGTCCTTGTAGTAGCCGATCGGCACGTGGCCGCGGATGGCCAGCTTGCCCACGAGGTCGTCACCGGGCTGGACCTCGATGCCGTCGTCGGTGATCACCTTGGTGTCGGGGCCGATCGAGAACGTGGCGGTGGCCGAGGCGCCATCGGCCTCCGAACCGCTGGAGACCGACTTGGCCATGCCGATGGCCTCCGAGGAGCCGAGGGTGTCGACCAGCATCATGTTGGGGTTGTGGCGGAGCAGCCCCTGCTTCACGGCCTGGCTCCACATCACGCCGGAGGAGAGCATCACCCGGAGCGATGAGATGTCCCACCGCTCGGGTTCGGCGTCGAGGGCGGCGAGGATGGGGCGGGCGAAGGCGTCGCCGACGATGGCGGTGTTGTTCACCTGCTGCGCCTCGATGGTGTCGAGCAGTTGGACCGCATCGAAGTGGTGGTTGGTGAGCGTGACCACCGATCCGCCGATGGTGAGGGCGGTGAAGGCGTTGAACGCTCCGGTCCCGTGCATGAGCGGGCACGCCGGCAGGGTGCGATACCCGGGGGTCGACGCGATCGTCCGGATGTGGTCGAGGTCGGGTGTCTCGGGGAGCCGGCGCGACCGGGGGGCACCGTCGTTGAGCACGAGCACGAGGTCGTGGTTGCGCCACATCACCCCCTTGGGCATGCCGGTGGTGCCGCCCGTGTAGATGAGGTAGAGGCTGTCGCCGGAGCGCCCCCACGGCGCGGCGGTGCGTCCCACCGGTGCGGTGGCGGCCGCTTCGTAGGGCTCCGCCCACTCCGGGCAGGGCCCGTTGCCGTCATCGACCCAGAGCCAGAGCCGGACACCGGGCACGCGATCGCGAAGGCCCTCGATCCGCTGGGTGAAGTCGCCCTCGAAGATCACCACCGCGGTGTCGGCGTTGTCCCACAGGTAGACGAGCTCGTCGTCCACGTAGCGGTAGTTGGTGTTCACCGGGGCGAGGCCCAGCTTGAAGGCGGCGAACACCGATTCGAGGTACTCCGGTCGGTTGGTGAGGTACTGGGCGATGGTGGTGTCCTCGGAGAGGCCGGCGGCGAGCATGGCGGCGGCGATGCCGTCGGCCCGCGCATCGAAATCGGCCCAGGTCACGACGCGATCGCCGTGGAGGAGCGCGGGGGCTGTGGGGATGGTCTCGGCGACCGTCTCCCACACGTCGGCGAAGTTCCATCCGGTCATGTCCGCATCGTAGGGACATCCCCGGCCTGTTCCGTTCTGACACCACGTTTGTCGGTCGATGATCGCACGAACTGGTGCCAGAAGCGGGGTGGGAGCACAGCACAATGGTGCGATGCGCGGGATCCGGGATCGCCTCGTGGCCATGGCGGTCGACGTGACGCCGCTGCGCGAGTCCCGTGACTTCCGGTCCCTCTACGCCGGCACCGCGGTCAGCCAGTTCGGCAGCGCCTTCACCACGGTGGCCGTGCCGTTCCAGCTCTACACCCTCACCGGGTCCACGCTGGCCATCGGGCTGTTCGGGGCGGTGACGTTCGTCCCGCTGCTGGTCCTCAACGTCGTGGGGGGCGCCATCGCCGACAAGGTGGAACGTCGCCGGTGGATCGTCGGTTGCCAGCTGCTGGGCCTGGTCACCGCCGCCGGCCTCGCCGCCAACGCCAACACGCACCGGGCCAACGTGGTCGTGATCTTCGTGCTCGGCACGGTCAACATCTGCGCCTTCGCTCTCGGTGCCCCAGCCGAGCGCGCCTCGATCATCCGGGTGGTGGGCCGGGAGCACGTGGCCTCGGCCATGGCCCTCAAGGCGGTGTCGGGGAGCATCGCCCACGTGGCGGGCCCGGCGTTGGCGGGCGTGATCATCGCGTGGGTCGGCCCGCAGTGGACCTATGCCGGCGACGCGATCACCTTCGCGCTGGCCGCGGTGCTCATCGCCCGCATGCGACCGCTGCACCCCCGGATCCTGGGGGGCCACCCGACGTTCCACCTCGTCGTCGATGGGCTCCGGCACCTGCGCGGCCAACCCGTCCTGCTCGGATCGTTCGCCTCGGATCTGAACGCCATGGTGTTCGGACTCCCGGTGGCGCTGTTCCCAGCCGTCGCCGCCACCCGCTTCCCCGATCACCCCGCCGTGCTCGGCCTGCTCTACTCCGCTCCCTTCGTCGGATCGCTGGTGGCCAGCACGGCCAGCGGGTGGTCGCGGCGCGTCACCCGCCACGGGTTGGTCGTGACGGTGAGCATCGTGGGATGGGGTCTGGCCATGACCGCCTTCGGCCTGGTCGACGGCGTGGTCCTCAGCCTCGCCGCCCTTGCCGTCGGTGGCGCCGCCGACATGATCTCGGGCATCTCCCGGCAGGCGCTGGTCCAGCTGGCCAGCCCGCCGGAGCTCGTGGGCCGGATGGAGGGCGTCGGCATGGCGGTGTGGACGAGCGGGCCCCGGCTGGGCGAGCTCGAGTCCGGCTTGGTCGCCGCCGCCACCAGCCCGTCGTTCGCCATCGTGTCGGGCGGTGTGGCGTGCGTCGTGGTCATGGTCGGCCTGGCCCGGGCGCTCCCCGGCTTCGTGGGCTACCGAGTGCCGTCCCAGGTCGAGACCGCTACCGCCACCGCCACCGCCAGCCTGTCGGATCCCGCGCCATCCTGACCGTTCCGGTGGCCAGATCGTTCTGGTAGCCGGATGCGTCGCTGGTTTCACGCGCTCGGCGGCCAGAAGCCACCGACGAGCGTCGCGCCGGTCGGGCGTTTCCGGCGAGCTACGACGCCAGGTCGGCGAGGATGCCGGCGTTGGCCGGGTGCCGCAGCTTCGACATGGCCCGGGCCTCGATCTGGCGGATGCGCTCCCGGGTGAGGTCGAAGTGACGACCGACCTCGTCGAGGGTGCGGGGCTCGTGGCCGTCGAGGCCGTAGCGCAGGATCAGGATGCGCTGCTCGCGGTCGTCGAGGCCCTTGAGACCGGCGAGCACGTCGCCTCGGGTGGCCTCGGTGACGGCGTCGCCCTCGGGGTCGTCCTCGGCCACCGCGGCGAGGTCACCCAGCGTCATGTCGCCGTCGTCGGAGAGCCCGTCGTCGAGCGACTTGGCGATGCGGGCCGACGCGAGGATCTCCTCGATCTTCGCCGGCGGGTGCCCGACCTCGATCGAGAGCTCCTCGAGGGTGGGTGGGCGGCCGAGCTTGGACTCGAGCATGCCGCGGGCCTTGTCGATCTGCTTGAGCAGGTCGTGGGCGTGGACGGGGAGGCGGATGGTGCGAGCGGTGTTGGCCACGCCGCGGGTGATGGCCTGGCGGATCCACCAGGTGGCATAGGTGGAGAACTTGAAGCCCTTGCGGTGGTCGAACTTCTCGACCGCGTGGATCAACCCGAGGTTGCCCTCCTGGATGAGGTCGAGCAGGGGGAGTTCGGTGCGGTGGTACTTCTTGGCGATCGACACCACGAGGCGGAGATTCGCGTTCACGAACTGCTCGGTGGCCCGATCTCCGGCGCGCACCTGGCGACGGAGCTTGGCCTTGTCGGCGGGGGACAGTTCGTCCTCGTCGGCGAGCTTCTCGCGGGCATCGACCCCGGCCTGGACCAGGGCGCCGAGGCGGGCCTCGTCTTCCTTGGTCAACAGCGCGTGGCGCCCGATGTCGTTCAGGTAGAGCCTGACGATGTCCTCGTCGGATTCTCCCGAGCGGGTGGCGCGTGCGGCGGGGCTCACGGGTACGACGACCTCCAGGGCAAGGGGGTGTGGAAACGGGAACGACGGTACGACCCGGGTGACGGGGTCGGAAACTCGCCCGGTCTCCGATGCTACCTGCATATTCCCGATTGGTGAGAAGAAATCCTGCCCGATCTAGGTTCTGGGCGTGGATTTCGACTTCCCCGGCCCGGACGACCCCCGACGCGTCGCGGTCCAGGACTGGGTGGCGGCCAACCCGGACCCTACCGGTCGCCAGTTGGCCGAAGCCGGGTACGTTGCGCCGCACTGGCCCGAGCCGTGGGGTCTCGACGCCGATCCCATCCATCAGATCCTCATCGACGAGGAGCTGAAGGGGGCCGGGGTGAAGCGTCCCACCAACATGATCGGCATCGGGTGGGCCGGTCCGACCATCCTCCACGCCGGCACCGACGAGCAGAAGCAGCGCTACCTGTTCCCGCTGCTCGCCGGGGAGGAGATCTGGTGCCAGCTCTTCTCCGAACCCGGTGCCGGGAGCGACCTGGCCAACCTCAGCACCCGGGCCGTGCGCGATGGCGACGAATGGGTGGTGAACGGTCAGAAGGTGTGGACCTCGGGCGCCCGCGAGTCGCAGATGGGCATCCTCATCGCCCGGACCGACCCCGACACCACCAAGCACGCCGGCCTCACCTACTTCCTGTGTCCGATGGACACGCCCGGCATCACCATCCGACCGCTGCGGGAGATGACCGGGGTGGCCATCTTCAACGAGGTCTTCCTCGACGACGTGCGGATCCCCGATGCCCTGCGGGTGGGCGAGATCGGCAAGGGATGGGGCCTGGCCAAGGTGACGCTGGGCAACGAACGGGTCTCGCTGTCCACCGGTGGTCTGCTGTGGGGCATGGGGCCGACGTCGTGGGACCTCTTCGACGAGATCCGGGCGGCGGGCGGCACCGACGATGGGGTGCTGCGGGATCGGATCGCCCGGCTCTACAGCGATGCCAAGGTGCTCGACCTCATCCGCCTGCGCACGGTCTCGGCCCGCCTGCGCGGCGAGCAACCCGGTCCGGAGGCGTCGATCCGCAAGATCATGGCCGACGAACACGGCCAGGCGATCATGGAGCTGGCCAAGGATCTCGCCGGAACCCACGGCATGTTGGCGAATGTCGGTCCCTTCCAGGGCGACGATCGCCACGGCTGGCACTTCGGGTACCTCTTCGCTCGAGCGCTGACCATCGGGGGCGGCACCGGCGAGGTCCAGCGCAACATCGTCGCCGAGCGGGTGCTGGGCCTCCCCCACGACATCGACGTCGAGTCGGGCAAGACCTGGTCCGAGGCCCGGCGAGCCTGACGAGCGCGAAGTTGCCCTCGGGCGTCGATCGCGTGCCAGCATGATCGCCATGGTGACCGGCGCAACGGTTTCGGCAGCAGACATCGCACGCGAGATCGGCAATGACGACGATCTGAAGCGCAAGTCGAAGGTCGTCGCGTTCGACGATCTCCCGGGCGTGCCCGAGGGAACCCTGGGCAAGATCGCCCTCGTCGACGGTTGGGACCGCTGGATCCGCTACCACGTGCTGTTCGACAACGGGGTCGACCTCGGCTCCATCAATCGAGAGCACCTCGTCCCGGCCAAGAAGTACGACCAGTACAAGACGCTGCGCACCCGCGCCCTCGAGTCGGGCGTGTTCGAGGCGCCCGAGGTCGACGAGGCCGAGGAGGCCGAGGGCGGCGGTGGCGCCGCCGCCGGTGGTGGGGCCTCGGTGAACGGTGTCGAGATCCCCGCCCACCTGCTCGAACGGTCGAAGAACGCGCGCGAGCGCCTGGGCGCGTGAGACTCTCGGCCGCCGGGCGGCCTCGGGTCTCCTGGAGTTGTTCGGCTGGGCCTCACAACTCCGACACCTGACTGCGGTCAGAGCGCCGACCGGGCTCGGGCGATTGCCCGCTCCGCCTCGACGACGAAGCGCTCCACCAGCTCGCCTGCCGGGACCAGTTCGTCGATGCCACCCGCGCCCTGGCCGATGGGCCAGAACTCCTTGTCGGGGTCGAGGCCGGGGGTGAGCCCTCGGCGCCGAGGTGGTTGGCCCCGTCGTTCATCGACTTGACGAACTGCATCGGGAACGGTTCGGGCTGGGCGCCCGACGCCTCGAACGCCTCGGTGTAGCCGTTGCGGGCCACCCGGCACGTCTTGCCGGTGTAGGCCCGGGTCACGGTCGTGTCGTCCTCGGCCATGGCCAGGATGCGGTCCTTGTAGCCATCGACGGTGTGGGCTTCGGGTGTGGCGATGAAGCGGGTCCCGACCCAGATGCCGTCGGCGCCCATGGTGAGGGCGGCGGCCAGGCCTCGGCCGTCGAAGATGCCGCCGGCGGCGACCACCGGGACCCGTTCCCCCACGGCATCGACGATGAGCGGGAGCAAGGTGTTGGCCGCCACGGTGCCGGTGTGTCCGCCGGCCTCGGTGCCCTGCGCCACCACGAGGTCACAGCCTGCCTCCACCGCGTTGACGGCGTGACGGACCTTGCCGCACATGCTCATGACGAGCACGCCCGACTGGTGGCACAGGTCGATGACCTCGCGCGGGACCCCGAGGCCGGCCACGTACACGGTTGCCCCCGCGGCGATGATGCGCTCGACCTTGGCCGTCTGGTCGCCGGCCGCGGTCAGCAGGTCGACCCCGAAGGGCTTGTCGGTCCGGGAGCGCACCGCGGCCATCTCGGCATCGAGCACGTCGTCCGACATCGTCGACGCACCCAGGCAGCCGAACCCGCCGGCCTCGGAGACAGCGGCCACCAGCCGGCTGTAGGCCACACCGCCCATGCCGGCGAGCATGACGGGATGTTCGATCTCGAGGACATCGGTGAGGCGCGTGTGCATGCCCCGCATGCTGGTGTCGACTTGACCGCACGGTCAAGTTCGATGGTCACCGGGAGCGGCGACCCTTGAACGGCTCGGACCACAGCGTCGATGCCGCGCCCAGCCCGACGGCCAGCCACCCGGCGGCCGGGAACGGCGAGAGGTGCAGGAGGTCGGCCAACGGACCGAGGTAGACGACGGCCAGGGTGGTGACGACGATGATGCCGATCACCGTGCTGAGGGTCCTGGTCCACGGCTTGGAACCCGCCCACGCGGGACGGGTGGGGTCGCGCATGGTGAGCAACAGCGCGGGTTGGGCGCCGAGCAGCGTGGTGAACCCGAGCGCTCGGGCCTGGTCCTCGGGCCACCCGGCGTGGAGGGCGAGCAGGTACTCCGCGATGATGACCACGGCGAGCCCGCAGCCCACGGCGTATGCCCGCCACAGGGAGCGGAGCCGAAGGGCGTCCTCGACCGGACGAGGGGGGCGGTGCATGGCGTCGGCGTCGGCCGGATCGGCCTGGAACACCAGCGAGACGACCGGGTGCAGCAGCAGCTCGAGCACCACGAGGTGGACGGGCAGCAGGAGCAGTGGCCGTCCGAGCAGCGGAATCACCAGGGCGCCGAAGAGCAAGGGCGGATGGAAGGCGATCAGGTAGGCGAAGGCCCGGATCAGGTTGTCGAAGATGCGCCGCCCGTCGCGGACCGCGGCGACGATGGTGGCGAAGTTGTCGTCCAGGAGGACCAGCGACGCCGAGGAACGTGCGACGTCGGTACCGCGACGACCCATGGCGACGCCGATGTCGGCCTCCCCGAGGGCCGGAGCGTCGTTGATGCCGTCGCCGGTCATGGCCACGACCTCGCCCCGCCGGCGGAGCGCGCCGACGAGCAGGTGCTTCTGCTCCGGACGGATGCGAGCGAAGACGTTGGCGGTGGCCGCCAGCTCGTCGACCCGGTCGGCATCGGCGAGATCGAGGTCGGCGCCGGTGGCCATGACGTCCTCACCGTCCTGCTCGTGGGGGAGCCCGAGGCCCTCGGCGACGGCGTGGGCGGTGGCCGGATGATCGCCCGTGATCATGATCACCCGGATGCCGGCGCCACGACAGTCGGCCAGGGCGTCGGCGACGCCGTCGCGGATCGGATCACTGAACGCCACCAGGCCGAGGAATTGCAGTGGGGCCTCGTCGCGCGCCCGATCTCCGGTGGACCCGTCGGACTCCCCGCCGGCGACCGCGATGACCCGCCGCCCGTCGTCGGCGAAGCGTCGGTTGGCGGCCGACGCCGCGGCGCGGACCTCGACGTCGGCCGCGGCGTGGACGAGGATCCCCTCGACCGAGCCCTTCGCCGCCACGCGATGGCGGCCGGTGGCGTCGCGCCACACGTGGGTCAGGTAGTTGTCGACCGGGTCGAAGGGCCAGTCGGCGACGAGCGAGCGTTGGTGCAGATCATCGGTGTCGATCCCGGCGACGCGGGCGTGATCGACGATGGCCACGTCGAGGGGATCGAAGGGATCGGGCTCGGAGGCTGACACGGCCGCTTCGAGCAGTTCGACCACCGCGCGGGTCGGGGGGGCGCCGGGGGTCAGCGGCGCCGCGGCCGGAACCCAGATCTCGGCCACCGTGAGGCGACCTTCGGTCAACGTGCCGGTCTTGTCGGTGCAGATCACCGTGGTCGATCCCAGGGTCTCCACGCTGGGGAGCCGGCGGACGAGGGCGCGCTGCTGGGCCAGTCGCCACGCGCCCAGGGCGAGGTAGAGCGTGTAGACCATCGAGAACTCTTCGGGGATGGCGGCGATGGCCAGGCTGACGCCGGCGATGACGGCCTGGCCCCAGCCGCGGCCGCGGAGCAGCTCGGCGGCGACGACCGCCGCGCAGAAGACGGCGGCCACCACGGTGAGGCTGCGGATGAGGCGAGCGAGGCTGCGCTGCAGAGGGGTGCGCGGCGGTCGGGCTCCCGCGACGAGCGCGCCGATCTGTCCGTACCGGGTCCGCGTTCCGGTCTCGTCGATGAGGGCCAGCGCCCGCCCCGAGAGGACCGTCGTCCCGGCCCACACGCGAGATGCCTCGCCACCGCCGACCGATTTGGGCACGGGCAACGACTCGCCGGTGAGCGCGGCCTCGTCGACCACCAGCTGGGTCAGATCGACGGCAGTGGCATCGGCCGGCACGACGTCGCCCTCGTGGAGCCACACGAGGTCGCCGACGACCAGCTCCTCGGTCGGAACGGTGTGTTCGACGCCGTCCCGGACGACGAGCGCCGTCGGCGCGGCGAGCCTGCGCAGTGCCGCCAGTGTCCGCTCCGCCCGAGCCTCGAGCACCCAGCCGACGGCTGCCACCGGGCCCAGGGCGACCAGCGCGACCACGGCGTCGGTCGTCTCGCCGATGAGGAAGTAGGTGGGCGCGGCGACGAGGAGCAGGAGGACCATCGGGTCGGCGAATGGCCCGAGCAGGCGGGTCAGGCGTCGGCTGCGGGTCTCGGGCACGATCTGGTTCGGACCGTCGGCGGCGAGTCGGGCGGCGGCATCCGTCTCCGAGAGGCCGCCCATCTGGTCTCCGGGCGCGGGCGCGAGCTCCATCCGGATCATCTCATCCCGGCCCGACCACCGCTGTCCAGAGGCGAAGGTCGCTCCCACCGCGAGGCAGGGCCCAGGTCGGGTCCCCGATGAACCGACGGGCGACCGTCAGCCCGGGAAGGTTCCGGCGCCCGAGAACATGCCGGCGTGCCACCGGGACGGGGTGACCACGAGGGCACGGGGGTAGTCCTCGAAGAGCCACCGGGCGAAGTTCCGCTGGGTCCACGGCGTCAGGCCGGCCACGCGGATTGCGGTTCTCGCCCCCTTCCGGTGTTGCAGGGCCCGCACCACCAGGGCCGACATCCGGTGGTCGGCGACGAGGTGGGCGTCGACGGCTCGGTCGTAGTGCGCGGTGGCGACGCGTGCTCCGTGGGGTCCGGCGGCCTCGATCGCCTCGGCCGCCAGCATGCCGGTGAGCAGGGCCTGACCGATGCCCTCGCCGGTCATGACGTCGGCCGCCGCTGCGGCGTCGCCGACGAACAAGGTCCGGCGAGAGGTGCGGACCAGATCGTCCACCCGGGCCGGGATCGGCCACGCCGTGTGCCGGGCCTCGGGGACGGCGTCGTCGCCGAGCACGGCACGGATCGCCGGGCGGCGGAGCAGATCGTCCCACAGCCCTGCCATCTCGCCGACGGCGACCTTGCCACCGCGCTGGATGCCGAATCCGAAGTTGGCGGTGCCGTCGCCCTCGGGGAACGACCAGGCGTAACCGGGCAGGAGGTCAGCGTCGAACCACACGACGAGCTCGCGCGCCGCCCGCGCCGACACGTTGGTGAAGTACGCCCGGAACGCGTGCCACTCGCCGCGGTAGCCGGGAACGGTGAGGCCGAGCGCCTTGCGCATGGGCGACCACATGCCATCGGCGGCGACCGCGTACCGAGCGTGGATCGGACCGATCCCGTTCACGTCGAGGCGGACACGGTCGTCGGTCTCGTCGGCGGCCACCAGCGCATGGCCGTCGAGGACCTTGGCCCCGGCGGTGCGGGCCAGGTCGACCAGCGCGTTGTCGTACTCGGACCGCCGGGCGACCGCGGCGTACACGCCCCGGCCGTCGGGCAGGGGGAACCGGACGCCGTGGCCGCTCGGGGAGAACACGGTGGCACCGTCGATGGTGATCCAGCTCGGGAGGGCCGAGGGATCGAGGCCGAGACGGTCGGACAGGCGCAGGGCCAGCGTGGTGAGACCGTCACCGCAGCACTTGTCCCGTGGAAACGTGGCCTTGTCGACCAGCACCACGTCGCGGCCGGTGCGCGCCAAGGCGATGGCGGCGGCGGTGCCGGCGGGCCCGGCACCGACGACGGCGACGTCGCAGTTCAGCATCGGTTGGTGGTCACCGGTGGGGGACGCCGTCAGGCGACGGCGAGGATCTCGTCGAACGCGGTCCGCAGGCACCCGAGCAGGACATCAGGGTCGGGAACGGCGACGAGGTCGCAGTTGATGCCGAGATGGGCGTCGTCGCAGTTGGACAGCAGGGTGATGTTGACGGCGGCGCCCGCGAGGGGACCGAACGGGAACATCGACTCGAGGCGAGCGCCCGCCAGGAAGACGGGAATGGGCGCGCCGGGCACGTTCGACGCGGTGAAGTCCACGCCCTTGAGCATCGAACCGAAGACGGCGGTGGTGAGGGTGATGGGCAGCCGGTTGAGGACCCCGGCCATCGGCCCGACGAGCTTGAGGGCGGGTTCACCCCGTTCGTGGACGACGATGTCGTGCACGGCGCGCATCCGCTCGACCGGATCGTCGATCGTCATCGGGACGGGGAATCGAGCCGGCGCGAACTGGTTGCCGGCCTCGTTCTGGGTCGATTCGGTCCGGATGTTGATCGGCATGTTCATGCGCAGCGCTTCCACCCCGGCACCGTGCTCGCGGTGGTACCGGGTGAGGCCACCGGCGATCCCGGCGACGAACGCGTCGTTCAGTCGGCCGTCGGCCCGCTTGGCCGCGGCCTTCAACCCGCCGAGCGGGAAGGTGAGCGTGTCGAAGTGGACCGACAGGGAACGGTGCCGCATGATCGGGCTGAGCGGCTCCGTCGCCGGGGCCAGCATCCGGCCGACCGAGCCGAGGGCTTCGCCCACGCCGCGGATCGTCCGGACCGGGTCGACGACCGCGCCGACGGCGGCACCGGTCAGCGAACCGCCGGCGCGGCGGGCGATGCCGAGGTTGCGGCGGGCGATGTGGGTGACGGCGTCGAGGGTGCGCTCGGACGGGCTCATCACGTGCATGTCGGGCAGCGGCGGCATGGCCGACTCGTCGAGGCCCGCATCGCGCTCGAGGTCGAGCAGGAGCATGGCGATCTGCATGCCGCCCACGCCGTCGGTGATGGCGTGATGGAGCTTCTGGATCAGGGCGGCCCGGCCACCCTCGAGCCCCTCGATGATCACGAACTCCCACAGGGGCCGGGCGCGGTCGAAGCCCTGCATGCCCATCGGTTCGGCGATGTCGAGCACGCTGCGCTCGGTGCCCTTGCCCCCGGCGTTGACCCAGCGCACGTGGTAGCGCAGGTCGAAGTTCGTGTCCCACTCCCAGCGGGGCGGGGCGAGGGAGAGCGGGTTGCCGATGACGCGCTGGCGCATGCGGGGGATCAGCCGGCTCCCTCGCTCGATCTTGTCGACGACCACCGCCCGATCAGGGACCTGGTCGAGGAAGGTGACGACGGTGATCGTCGAGCGGAGCAGCGGGTCCTTCTCGATGTTCCACATGAGCGCGTCGCTGTCGCTCATACGGGACTCGAAGTGGAGTTCGGCCATGACGTTCTCCCTGCAGCAGATTCAGCAGCTCACGCCCTCGGCGGGACGGTACCGGGCGGACACAGTGTCGCGGTCGGTGGTGCCGTCCGGGTAACTGCGGGTGCGCGGCGTGGTCCAGCGGGTGCAGTTGCCCGACGGGGCCGGGGTCGGATCTCCGACGGCGACGTCGATGTAGGTGGTGCTGTAGAGGTGCACGGTGAGCGAGGTGTCGGTGTAGGTGGGCCAGACCATGACGCCGTACTTGGTGTGGTTCACGATCTGCAGATCGGGGTGCGGGAACGAGATGGTGGCCTCGTGGCCCTTCGGGTACCGGGAGATGTAGAGGCTGTGGCTCTGGTACTCGCCGAAGTCGAGCCCGGCGAAGAGCGCCGCGTTGAACAGGGTGGTGGCGAACTGGCTGACGCCGCCGCCCACGTCCTCGGTGAGCTCACCGTTGTAGATCACGCCGTCGGTGACGAACCCCTTGGCGGTGGTGCGCTGACCCACGAAGTCGTTGACCGAGAACGTCTCACCGGGCTTGATGATCGCGCCGCGGACGATGTCGGCGATGCGATGGATGTTCGTCACCCGGTTCTGGCAGCACTTGTGGTGGGTCGTGGGACCGAACGCGTCAGGGCTGCCGACCTCCTCCACGATGCCGAGGGCCTGGGCCTGATCGGTGGTCATCTCGGGTTGGGTCTCGGTCAAGTCGACGGAGACCTGGCTCGCACCCGTCTGGAACGCCTGCTCCACCACGTCGGCACTGCCCGGGGCGCAGCACGTCACGCCGGTGACCGACGGGGTGAGCTGCGGTGTGCCGTTGACGAGCGTGAACGAGGCCGACACCGGCTCCACGGCGAGGGAGGCGAACTCGGACTCCAGCGTGTGCTGCAGGGCCTCGGTGTCGAGACCGACGGCGATCGAGTCCTCCTGCTCGCGGACGTCCACCAGCCGGCGCAGCTCACGGGGCACGAGCTGGATGGTCGCGTCGCCGGCGCTGATCGACAGCGTCGAGTCGGTCAGGGAGTTGGCCCGGGCAGCGGCGGCCTCCGCGACCGAGTCGCGGAGGCGGGGCGAGAGGTCGGTCGGGCGGATCCGCACCTCGACCGGCTGGTCGATCGGGGTGTCCTCGGCGGACGCAGTGAGGGCGACCGCGAGGGTGGCGGGATCGATGCCCGACCCGGGGGTCCCGGGGACGACGACGAACGGATCGCCGTCCCGTGACTCGATGGTCGGTTCGGTGGGGGAGACGAGGGCATCTCCCTCGAGGCGGCGCAGCGTGGCCCGCGCCACCTCGGTGTCGACGGTGTAGTGGATCGGGGTCTGGTGCGGGTCGACGAAGCTGGCCAGCCACCCCAGGGGCCGGACCGGGAGGACCGAGGTTCGTCCCTGGTCGAGGGCGGCCTGGGCCGTGGCGACCGGATCGATCGACAGCCCGATCTCCTGCGCGGTGGTGTCGTAGGTGACGTCGGGCGTCACGAGGTGCACCTTGCGATCGGTCATGGTGCTGGCGATGTCGTCGATCCGGTCGATGAGTTGGTCCGAACCGAGCCCACCGATGTCCTGGTCGGCGAGATCGACGTTGCGCAGCACCTGGCCACCGGCGGCGCCGGTGTCGATGGCCCACGCCGCCACCACACCGAGGAGCAGGATCACCGGCAGCAGGATGCTGATCCAGACGAGTCGCGTTCGGGTGCCCACGGGCTCACAACCCTGACACGTCCGCCGAGCCCCGACGTAGTCATCGAGATGACGATTGCGCGACGCAGGTGACGGTCGTGACACGGTGTGATGGTGTCGTTATGGTCACGACGCTTCGAACGATGACGATCTGGAAGGAACACTGCGATGAGTGGGATCTGCGACGGCCGTGTGGCGATCGTGACGGGTGCCGGCCGAGGGATCGGCCGTGAGCACTCGTTGATGCTCGCGGAACAGGGCGCCAAGGTCGTGGTCAACGACCTGGGCGGTTCGATGGACGGCACCGGCGACGATGCCGGGCCCGCCCAGCAGGTGGTGAACGAGATCACGGGCATGGGCGGCGAGGCCGTGGCCAACACCGACGACATCTCGAGCTGGGATGGGGCCGAACGCCTCGTCAAGCAGGCCATCGACAGCTTCGGCACGCTCGACATCTTGATCAACAACGCCGGCATCCTCCGCGACCGGATGCTCACCAACATGACCGAGGCCGAGTGGGATGCCGTGATCAAGGTGCACCTCAAGGGCACCTTCGCCCCCAGCCGGCACGCCGCCGCCTACTGGCGCGAGCAGTCCAAGGCCGGCAACCCGGTCGACGGTCGCATCATCAACACCACCTCGCCGTCGGGTATCTACGGCAACGTCGGCCAGACCAACTACGGCGCGGCGAAGGCGGGCATCGCCTCCTTCACGATCATCGCGGCCAAGGAGCTGGGTCGCTACGGGGTCACCGTGAACGCGATCGCCCCTGCGGCGCTGACCCGCATGACCGAGAACCTCGGCATGGGCCAGGCGTCGGAGGAGGACAAGGCGCTCCTGTCACCGCACCTCATCGCGCCCATCGTGGTGTGGCTGGCCAGCCCCGAGTCGAAGGAAGTCACTGGCCGCGTGTTCGACGTGTCGGGCCGGGCCCTGTCGGTCTCGGAGGGCTGGCACCGCGGTCCCACCATCGACATGCCGGGCGACGACCCCGCCCAGCTGGGCGCCGACGTCCTGCGCATCGTGGGTGAGGCCCGCCCGAATGCCAACATGTTCGGCATGGACGAGGCCTGAGGGGGCGACGATGCCGATCAACCCAGATGCTGTCGGTTCGAAGAGCGAGCCGAGCCGTCACTCGTGGACATCCAAGGACGCCCTGCTCTACGCCGTGGGCGTCGGCGCCGGCCACGAGCCGCTCGAGGAGCTCGAGTACACGACGGAGAACTCCGCCGACATCGTGCAGAAGGTCCTGCCGACCATGGCCGTGGTGCTCGGCTTCGGCGGCGGTGCGATGGCCAACATCGGCACCTTCAACCCGGCGATGCTCGTCCATGGTGAGCAGTCGATCGAGCTCCACCGGGAGATTCCGGTGGAGGGTGAGATCGAGACCGTGGGCGAGGTCACCGGCATCTACGACAAGGGCAAGGGCGCGGTCGTCATGACCGAGTCGACTTCCACCCTCGTGTCCGACGGCCAGCCCCTGTTCACCAAGACGATGTCGGCGTTCATCCGCGGTGAGGGCGGCTGGGGCGGTGACTCCGGTCCCGCGCTCCAGTGGGAGAAGCCCGACCGCGACGCCGACGAGTCGGTCACCTACACGACCCGTCCCGAGCAGGCGCTCATCTACCGCCTCTCCGGCGACCGCAACCCCCTGCACGCGGACCCGACCTTCGCCGCCATGGGTGGGTTCGACCGTCCGATCCTCCACGGGCTGTGCACCTACGGCTTCACCGGCCGGGGCCTGCTCAACATCCTGTGCGACGGGGACTCGTCGCGGTTCAAAGCCATGTACGGTCGCTTCTCCTCGCCGGTGTTCCCCGGCGAGTCGCTCACCGTGAACGTCTGGCGCACCGGTGACGGTACGGCCGTCTACCAGACGCACGGAGGCGACGGCCGGGTGGTGCTCGACAAGGGCACTTGCAGCTACACGTAGTAGGCCGCGAGGTAGGTCTCGAGGGCGTCCCTGATCGATGCGAAGTGCCGTTCGTGTCGATCGGGGACGATCCCGATCTTCTGCTCGGAGGTGGCGACCCACTCCGAGGTGATGGCGTCGATGGCGCCCACCGCCAGAATCAGGCGGGAGTTCCGGGTCTCCAGCTCGATCCGGCCCCGTTGGCCGTCGACGTCGGTGATCGTGAAGCCCTTCGTCGGCAGGCATTGCAGGAAGGCGTCGAACACCACCGGCCACGGTTGGGGGACGGTCTCGATGGCGGAGCGGGCTCCCACCCGGGCGAGCGTACCGAGCCCCCCACCCCGAAACTTGGCCCCCCGCCCTGAAACTGGACGCGCTCCCGTCTCGGTGGCGGTCTGGGAGACTCCGTTCGTGGATGTGCTGCTCATCGTCGCCGTGCTCGCCATCGTGGTCGTCGTCGACCGCCGGAGGGCGCGGGCCGGCCGCGGCCACGTCGAAGCGTGGGCGGCGGGCCGGGGCCTCTCGGTGGAGTCGTGCCGCTACCGCTACCTCCGTCTGCTCCGGCGTCCGCAGTTCCCCGTCGTGATGCGCGACCGGGACGGGCGTCGAGCCGAGGGCCTGGCCACCGTGGCCGGGCGCGGTGGACGGCGGACGCGCGTGGAGCTGGAGTCGGAGCTGGCGACCTCGGCCTGACCGATCGGGCGGCGCGCTACGCCAGGGCGTCCAGTTCGGGAAGGGGGGTCAGAACAGGCGAAGCTCCGAGGACTCCATGCCCCGGAGCTCGTCGTAGTCGACCTCGACGCATCCGATGCCCCGGTCGATGGCGAGGACCTTGGCCTGGGGCTTGATCTGCTCGGCCACGAACACGCCACGCACCGGTGCGAGCCGCGGGTCTCGGTTCAGGAAGTCGAGGTAGCGGGTGAGCTGCTCGACCCCGTCGATCTCGCCCCGGCGCTTGACCTCGACGGCGATCGCCACCCCGTCCGCGTCACGGCACAGCAGATCCACCGGGCCGATGTCGGTGGGGTACTCGCGCCGGACGAGGGTGAACCCGGGGCCGATCGCCTCGCACCGCTCGGCCAACAGGGCCTGGAGGTGGGCTTCGACGCCGTCCTTCTGCAGCCCGGGTTCCTCCCCGAGTTCGGCCTCGGTGTCGGAGTGGATCGCCTCGATGGTGATCTCCAGCTCCTCGCCCTTCCGCGACCGCACCAGCCATCGACCCGGTTCCTCGGTGAGCGTGCAGGGCGGGTTCATCCAGTTGAGCGGCTTGTAGGCGCGGTCGTCGGAGTGGATGGAGATCGAGCCGTCGGCCTTGAGCAGCAGCAGCCGATCGGCCGAGGGGAGGTGGGCCTGGAGTCGGCCGCGGTAGTCCACCGAGCAGCGGGCGATGACGAGGCGCACGGCGGCCGATCGTAGGCGCCGCCGCGACCGGTTCGGCACACTCCACGAGCACCGGTCCACCAGCTGGTCAGCTCGTCGGGATCGTCCCGTGCTCCGTGGCCAGGTGGGTCATGGGACGGTCGTGGGGGTCGCGGGGCAGCCGGGACACGATGCGCGAGGCGACCGTGACGCCGATGACCGGCGTACCGGCCCCGAGCCGGGGGAGGAGCCTGTCGTAGTGGCCTCCGCCCCGTCCGAGACGGAACCCGTCGCGGTCGAAGACCCGGCCCGGGACCACGACCGCCGCCAGCGTGGCGGGGTCGACCTCGGGCCGGCCGGCGGGCGGTTGGTCGATGCCGAGCCGGTGGCGCTCGCGGGGCTGGTCGTCGCGGTGCAGGGTCATCGTGCCGCCGTCGTCCAGGCGGGGGAGCACCGGGTCCGCGAGGTGCAACCCGGTGAGGGCCACCTCGTCGCGGAGCGCGACGTAGACCAGCACCGGCCCGTCGACGGGATCGAGGAAGGTGGCGACGTGGGCGACCACGGATGCCGCCGTGGGCCCCTCGACGGGTGGCTGGGCAGACGCCCACCGCCGCCACTCGGCCTTGGGGGCGGTCGGCCCAGGTGGCCACTGGGCCGATGGGGCGGCCACGGTCAGACGAGCTTGCGGCCCTCGAGCCGCTGGCGGATGACCTCGCGCCGCTGCTGGAGGTCGCGGTAGGTGAGGCGTTCGACGTCGTCGCCCAGCCCGAAGCCGGCCTTGACACCGTCCATGTCGAACTCCCAGGCCGACATGTCGGTACCCAGCTGTTTGGCGATGGCTTCGCCGTGTTGCGTCGCGAAGTACATCGTCACGTGGGCGATCTCGGCGAGGATGTCGAGCTCCGGTGCGAGGGTGGCGATGGCTCCGTCGACGAACATGAGGTTCTTGACGAAGAGCATGAGCTCCTTCGGGATGCGAGCGCCGTAGCCGAGCAGCGCCTTGATCGTCTTCTGGATCTCGGCCACGAGGGCATCGCCGTCCATCTGCGTGGGGTCGAGCACCTCGCCGGTGTCGAGGCCGAGGTCGCGGATCACGGCGTCGAGGTCGGTGTCCCGCGGGAGCGCGCCGAGATCCCGGAAGGCGGCGAGTTGGCCCTTCGGATCGTTCGACGTCCCCGACATCAGCATCCGGAGGAAGGCGGTGCGCTTGAACTCGTCGAGCCGCCCGGTGATGCCGAAGTCGAGCAGCGCGGTCTTGCCGTCCGGACGGACGAACAGATTGCCGCCGTGGAGATCGCCGTGGAAGATGCCGTGGATCAGCGCCCCCTCCATGAACCCGATCATGCCGGTGCGCACCACCTGCTCGGTGTCGACGCCGGCCCCCTTCATGCCGGCCACATCGTCGAAGCGGAAGCCGTCGAGGCGCTCCATGACCAGTACCCGGCGGGTGACCAGTTCGGGGTGCGGGCGGGGGATGACGTAGTCGCGCTGGCCCAGCTGGGCGAACGAGGCCGCCACGTCGAGCATGTTCTCGGCCTCGAGCCGGAAGTCGAGCTCCTCGGAGATGGTCTCGGCGAACAGCTCGACCAGGGCCGGGGGGTTGGCGAGCGCGGCGACGGGGATCCTGCCGACCAGCTTGGGAGCCAACCACGCCATCACCCGCAGGTCCTGTCGAACCAGCGTGGCCACGGTGGGTCGCTGGACCTTGACCACGACGTCCTCGCCGGTGCCGAGGGTGGCGCGGTGCACCTGAGCGATCGAGGCGGCGGCGAGCGGGGTGGTCTCGAAGTAGGAGAACAGCTCGGCGATGGGTCGTCCGAGGTCCTCCTCGACCACCCGGCGCACGTCCTCCCACGACTCCGGGGGCACCTGGTCGCGGCACTTCTTGGTCTCGTTGACCAGCTCCTCGGGGAACAGGCCCTCGCCGCTCGAGATGATCTGGGCCAGCTTGATGTAGGTCGGTCCGAGGGCCTCGGCCGCGATCCGGAGGCGGCGGGACAGGTCGGCGCGAGAGACGGATCCGCCGGTCCGGCGTGCGCCGGCCGCCCAGCGGCCGACGGCCCAGCCGAGGTGGGCGCTCACCTTCACCACGCGTGCCGCGGGGGGGAACAACGACGGTCGGGTGAGGCGAGGGAGTTCGGCCCTGACGGCGCGCCGGGCCGCCTTCAGGGGCGGGAGCCAGGTGAGCTCGTCGCGGACGACGATCCACGGCGGCGAGTCGCTGAACGCCCCGACCTCGTGGTCAGCGGGGCGGTCGGGTGCTGCGTCGGTCGCCATCAGGTCATTGTCGCAGGAGCGCCCGCGATTCGGACAACGTGTCCCCGGGCCCGGCTGGGCGAGGGATCCGGTCAGAACTCGGGGGGACGCCGGGCGGACAGGGCGGCGGCACCTTCGGCGAAGTCCGCCCCCTGGGCCATCTCGCGCAGCAGACGCATCGACTCACGGACCGAGCCCGCCGGATCGGCGTGCAGCAGGTCGCCCCACAGCTGGGCCTTGGTGGCGGCGATCGACGCCGGCGAGACGTGATGGGCCAGGTCGTGGGCGTAGTCGTCGACCTGGCCCGCCAGCTCGTCCTCGGGGAGCACGGCCGAGAACAGTCCGACCTCGCCGGCTTCCTCGGCGAGGAACACCCGGCCCGACAGCAGCCAGTCGGCCGCCCGGCCGGCGCCGACGAGTCGAGGGAGCAGCCACGACAGCCCGTACTCGGCCGGGAACCCGAGCTTGGGTGCGGCGGTGGTGAGCTTGGCGCCCGCGGCCGCGAACCGGATGTCGGCGAAGCAGGCGATCACCAGGCCGACGCCGGCGGCGGCGCCGTTCACCGACGCGATGATGGGTGTCCGCATGCCGAGTTGGAACGCGAAGTCAGCGGCGAAGGGTTCGGGTACCGGCGGCATGGGTGGCTCGGCGCCCCGCAGTCCGTCGTCGTAGCCCCCCTTGTCCACGTGTCCCTCGAGTGCTCTGGTGTCGGCCCCGACGCAGAACGATGTCCCCGCGCCCGTGACGACCACCACCCGTACGTCGGGATCGGCCTCGGCCTCGGTGAGGGCCCAGCGGTACTCGAGGTGCATCCGACCGGTCCACGCGTTGCGCCGATCGGGTCGGTCGAGCGTGAGCCGCCCCACCCGGTCGCTGACCTCGTAGCGAATGGTCTTGCACTCCATGTGCTCAGCTCCCGGCCGCGGCGGCGATGGCGATCTCGGCCAACTCCCGGCGGCACACCAGCAGGTCGGGGAGGTACGGGTCGGTCGCGTTGTAGCGAAGCGGGGATCCGTCGAGCCGGGAGGTGTGGAGGCCGTGGTGCCGGGCCACGGCGACCGGTGCGGCCGAGTCCCATTCGTACTGACCGCCGGAGTGCGGATAGCAGTCGACCTCGCCGCGCAGGATGGCCATCGTCTTGGCCCCGGCCGAACCCATCTCGACCGTGACCCCGTCGAGGGCCGCCCGCACCAGTTCGGCCTCGGCCGGCGGGCGGGTGCGGGAGACCACGACGCGCGGGTGGTCGGGCACCGGACCCAACTCGATGGGCTCGTCGGCGGTGGAGAAGCAGGTCCCGAGGGCCGGGAGCGCGACCGCGCCGCACTCGGCGGTGCCGTCGACGCACAGGGCGACGTGGACCGCCCAGTCGGTGCGGCCCGGCTCGGAGAACTCGCGCGTCCCGTCGAGCGGGTCGATGATCCACACCCGGCTGGCTGCGAGACGGGTGGCGTCGGCGTGGGTGGCCCGCGACTCCTCGGACAGGATCCCGTCGCCCGCCGGGATGTGAGCGGCGAGCTCGGCCATCAGGAACTCGTCGGACCGGCGGTCACCTTCGGCCTTCACCACCTTCTGGTCGGCGCCGGACGAGAAGAGCTCGTCACGGATCCCGATCAGGAGCTCGCCGGCCTCGACCGCCAGCCGGCGGGCCAACGCGTGGTCGTCGTCGGTCACGAGGGCAGCGTGGGTGGGCACGCCGATTGTCTAGCAAGGGGATCGACCCGTACATTTGTCCGTCCCCGAGTGGAGTCCACCATACCGATGCATCCGGCACGATGAATTACGAGCTCTCCCACCTCCGGTCCCTCGAGGCCGAGGGCATCCACATCATGCGTGAGGTCGCGGCCGAGTTCGAACGCCCCTGTCTGCTGTTCTCGGGCGGCAAGGACTCCGTGGTCATGCTGGAGCTGGCGATCCGGGCGTTCGCGCCGGCGAAGATCCCGTTCCCGGTGATGCACGTGGACACCGGCCACAACTTCCCGGAGGTGATCGAGTTCCGGGACCGTCGCCTCGAGCGGGCCGGTGCCCGGCTGGTGGTCGCGTCGGTGCAGGATTCCATCGACCAGGGCCGGGTGGTCGAGCAGGCCGGCCCCCGGGCGAGCCGCAACCTGCTCCAGACCGTCACGTTGCTCGATGCCATCGAGACCCATGGCTTCGATGCCGTCTTCGGTGGTGCCCGTCGCGACGAAGAGAAGGCTCGGGCCAAGGAACGGGTGTTCAGCTTCCGCGACGACTTCGGCCAGTGGGATCCCAAGGCCCAGCGCCCCGAGATCTGGAACCTGTACAACGGCCGACACCGCAAGGGCGAGCACATCCGCGTGTTCCCGATCTCGAACTGGACCGAGCTCGACATCTGGCAGTACCTCAAGGAGGAGGAGGTCGAGATCCCCTCGATCTACTTCGCCCACGAGCGGCGGGTCTTCGAGCGCGACGGCATGCTCCTCTCCGAGTCCGAGCACATCGAGCTCATCGAGGGGGAGGACATCTACGAGGAGACGGTGCGGTACCGCACCATCGGCGACATGACCTGCACCGGTGCGGTCGAGTCGACGGCCGCCGACTACGACGAGATCATCGCCGAGGTGGCCGCCACCCGCATCACCGAGCGGGGCGCCACCCGCGCCGACGACCGCGTCTCCGAGGCCGCCATGGAAGACCGCAAGCGCGAGGGGTACTTCTAGACATGGAGCTGCTCCGATTCGCCACCGCGGGTTCCGTCGACGACGGCAAGTCGACCCTCATCGGCCGGCTGCTGTACGACTCCAAGACCATCTTCGAGGACCAGCTCGCCGCGGTCGAGGCCACCTCACGGGCCCGGGGTGACGAGTTCACCAACCTCGCGCTCCTGACCGATGGGCTGCGCGCCGAGCGTGAGCAGGGCATCACGATCGATGTCGCCTATCGCTACTTCGCCACCCCTCGGCGCAAGTTCATCATCGCCGACACCCCCGGCCACATCCAGTACACACGCAACATGATCACCGGCGCGTCGACCGCCAACGTGGCGTTGATCCTGGTCGATGCCCGCAACGGCATCACCGAGCAGTCACGGCGCCACTCCTTCATCGCCTCGCTGCTCCGGATCCCGCACCTCGTGGTCTGCATCAACAAGATGGATCTCGTCGACTGGTCGGAGGAGCGGTTCGAGGAGATCAAGGCGGAGTACCGCGATTTCGCCATGAAGCTCGACGTCAACGATCTCACGTTCATCCCGGTCTCCGCGCTGCTCGGCGACAACGTGGTCGACAGGTCCGACAACATGGGTTGGTTCCAGGGCCTGCCCCTGCTGCGGTTTCTCGAGGAGGTCCACATCGCCTCGGACCGCAACCTGATCGACTCCCGGTTCCCGGTGCAGTACGTGATCCGGCCGATGACCGCTGACGGCCTCGACTACCGGGGATATGCCGGCGTTGTCGGCGGGGGGGTGTTCAAGCCCGGTGACGAAGTCGTCGTGCTCCCGAGCGGCTTCTCGTCCACGGTGAAGGCCATCGACGGGCCCAACGGTCCGATCGACGAGGCGTTCGCCCCGATGTCGGTGACCATCCGCCTCGACGACGAGATCGACATCAGCCGGGGCGACATGATCTGTCGGAACCGGAACCAGCCCACGGTGAGCCAGGACATCGAGGCCATGGTGTGCTGGATGTCGGAGACCGGTGCGCTCCGGCCCCGCCAGAAGCTGGCCATCAAGCACACCTCCCGGTGGGCCCGGGCCATGGTCACCGAGCTGCAGTACCGCCTCGACGTGAACACCTTGCATCGCGACGAGGAGGCCGACGAGTTCGCGCTCAACGAGATCGGTCGGGTGTCGCTGCGTACGACGGCGCCGTTGTTCTTCGACGAGTACCGCCGCAACCGCACGACCGGGAGCTTCATCCTGGTGGATGAAGCCACCAACAACACGGTGGCGGCCGGGATGATCCTGGGCGAGAGCTGAGCGGCGAGCATGGCGGTCCGGCGATGAACAGGCGGGTGACCCCCAACACCGTTTGGCACCCATCGCATCTCGGCCGTGATCAGCGGCCGACGCAGGGCGCCACGATCTGGTTCACCGGCTTGTCCGGCTCGGGCAAGTCGACGGTGGCGGCCGAGGTCGAGCGTCTCCTGGTGGCGTCGGGTCGCCCGGCGTACCTGCTCGATGGCGACAACCTGCGCCAGGGGCTGAACGGCGATCTCGGCTTCTCGGCCGACGACCGGGCGGAGAACGTTCGCCGGGTCGGTGAGGTGGCGCGGCTCTTCGCCGATGCCGGGGTGATCGCCCTGGTGCCGGTCATCTCGCCCTATGCGGCCGATCGGGACCGGGTCCGCGAGATCCACACCCTGGCTGACCTCGCCTTCGTCGAGGTGTTCGTCGACACCCCGCTCGCCGTCTGCGAACAGCGCGACCCCAAGGGTCTCTACGCCAAGGCCCGGGCCGGTGAGATCACCGGGTTCACCGGGATCGACGATCCCTACGAGGCTCCCGTGGCCCCGGAGCTGCGCCTCACACCGGCCGACGGCGCGCCGGGTGCGCAAGCCGAACGGGTCGTCGAACTGCTGGACCGCATGACGAACTGATCGGGCGCTCGGCCTTCCTCAGCCCGAGGTCGTGCTGGTCGACGTGGCCGCCGTCGTGGTCGTGGTCGTGGTCGTGGCGGGCTGGGTCGTGGTCGTGGTGGAGGGTTGGGTGGTGGTCGTGGTCGACGGCTGGGTGGTGGTGGTCGACGGCTGGGTGGTGGTCGTGGTGGAGGGTTGGGTGGTGGTCGTGGTCGACGGCTGGGTGGTGGTGGAGCTGGTGGACGTGGTCGGAGCGCTGGTCGTGGTGGTCGATGACGCGGTCGTCGTCGGAGCCGTCGTGGTGGTGCGCCTCGGTCGGGTCGACCGCGTGGTGGACGACGAGACGCTGGTCAGGGACTTGGTGGGCGCCGGAGCCGGCTCGGGGGCCGGGAAGGTCGCCACCGGCAGATCGCGGTGGGCGAAGGCCATGACGTCGTGCCAGATCAGCGCGGGGATGCTGCCCCCGGTGACCCGGCTGAAGCCGGCCACGCCGTACATCGGGACGTTGCCCTCCGGGTGTCCCACCCAGACCGCCGTGGCGTAGTCCGGTGTGTAGCCCACCAGCCAGGCGTTGGCGTACTGGTCGGACGTGCCGGTCTTGGCCGCGGCCGGTCGCCCGAACTGGCCTCGCGTCGCGGTGCCCCGCTTGACGTTCTCCTGCAGGATCGAGGAGACCTCTCGAGCGGTCTGGACGCTCACGACCTGGGGGCCATCCTTCGGAGCGCGGGGGGTGTAGTCGGCGATGACCTCGCCATCGGGTCCGATCAATCGCTTCACCGGCCCGGTCTCGACCTGATGCCCGTCATTGGCGAATCCGGCGTAGGCCGTGGCCATGTCGAGCGGTGAGGTCTCGTAGGCGCCGATGCCGATGCTGGGCCCGACGTGTTCGGGGAGGCCTCGGACCCCCAGACCGGTGGCGGTGTCGCGCACCGCGGCGGCGCCAACGGCCTCGGTCAGGCCGACGAACGCCGTGTTGATCGAATGGATGGTGGCCTGGACCAGCGTCACGTTGCCGTAGCCGCGGTGCGAGAAGTTCTCGACCGGCTTGGGGTCGGTGACGGTGGTGGGGATGTACTGCTTCGGCGCGGGGATGCGCTGCTGGGGCACGTAGCCCTGCTCGAAGGCGGTGGCGAGGACGAACGGCTTGAACGACGAGCCCGCCTGGCGGCCGGTTCCCCCGCCAGCTCGACCCAGGGCCAGGTTCACCTGCTCGTTGTCGAAGGACCGGCCACCGACGAGGGCGGTGACGAGGCCGGTGTGGACGTCGACGACGGCGAGCGCCGCGTCGGGCCCGGCCGGGTCGGGAAGGTGGTCGGCAACCGCCAGCCGAGCCGCGTACTGGAGCTCGGGAACCAGCGCGGTCTCGATCTTCAGCCCGCCGCCGTAGAGCAGCGTGGGGTCGACGTGCATCGTGTCGAGCAGGTACCGGCGGACGTAGTCCATGTAGTATGGCCAGTTCTCGACCCGTGGCTTCTTCGCCTGCACCTCCGGCACCTCGGCCATGGCGGCGTCGACCTCGGCCTGGGGCCGGGTACCGGCGTCCGTCACCTTGCGGAGCACCTCGCGGCGGGCACGCTCGGCGGCGTCGGGATGGGCGCGTGGATCACGTGCGGTGGGTGCAGGGAGGATGCCGACGAGCAGCGCGGCCTCGCTGAGGTCGAGGTCCTTGGCCGGTTTGCGAAAGTAGGTCCGCGACGCGGCCTCGAAGCCGAAGGCGCCGTTGCCGAGGAACACCGAGTTGGCGTACGCGGTGAGGATCTCCTCCTTGGAGAATCGCTTCTCGAGATCGATGGCGACCTGCAGCTCCTGGAGCTTGCGTTGGATGCTGTCGTCGTTACCCGTGAACAGGTTCTTCGCCAGCTGCTGGGTGAGGGTCGACCCACCCTGTGCGATGTGGCCACTCCGGGCGTTGGCGATGGCCGCCCGGAGGATGGCCTTCGGATCGAATCCGCCGTGGTGGTAGAAGTCGGCGTCCTCGGACGCGACGAGGGTGTCGCTGACGATTGCGGGCACCTGACCGACGGCGAACGGCAGGTACAGCTCCTCGGGTGCGAAGCGTCCGATCACCTTGCCGTTGGCATCGAGCACGACCGACGACTGCGAGGTGTTGCGGTTGACCGCGGCACTGAGGTCGTCGATGGACGACACATCGACGCCGGGGTCGGGCAGCTTCGGCACCGCCTGAATCGCGGCGTGGGCCACGAAGAGCGTGGTCGACGACAGCAGGGCGACGATCAGCGCGCCGACGACCCCGATGGTGAGGGCGACGAGCGCGAACCGGCGAACCGGTCGGAGCAGATCTCGGAGGAGGGCGCTCATCTAGCGCACGGTCACGAAGCGGCCATGGCGCAGCGAGAAGACCCGCCGGGCCCGGCGCAGCGGGGCAGTCTCCAGTGCGACCCCACCGAAGAGCGTGCAGGAGGCGTTGTACACGACGGCCAGCAGGACGGTGACCACCAGGCCGACCAGGGCGAGGACGCCGAGGCCGACCAGGAACAGGTCGAACAGCACTTGGCCCACGACCTGGTACGAGTCGAGGCCGAGGGAGCTGGCGATGGCGTCCTCGATCGTGGACACGAACCCGAGGTGCAGGGCGACGTTCCACACCACCACCAGTGTGGCCATGGTGGCGAGGTACCCGAGCAGGTAGAAGACCGAGGCGATCTTGGCCACGCTCCACAGCCGGACCCGCCGGACCCGGAAGCCTCGCACGGTCCGGTGGCCCGGGGAAGGCTCGTGCGCCACGGTGGCATCGGTGGTCGGGGCCGCGTCCACCGTTTCGGTGGGGGTGGTGGGTCGGTCGTCGCGGTCGGCAGGGATGGTGCGCTCGCGATCGAGGTCGATGATCTCGGTGGGGGGATCGGGTGACTCGTGGGGACCTGGTACGGCGTCGGTGCGGTCGAGGATGCTCATCTGTTCGAGTGCTTTCGTGGTGTGGGCCGATGGCGACTGCGGTCTCAGTACCCCAGGTGCCCGCTGAGCATTCGGATCGACCGCCATCTCCGCGCGTCGGGACCACGCGGCACACTGGTCCCATGGCGAAGAACGTGCTCGGAACGGATCTGATCTCCTGCTCGGTCGACCCGCTCACCGGCTTCTATCGCGATGGGTGCTGCAACACCGGAGGCGACGACGTCGGCGTGCACACGGTGTGCGCCCGGGTGACAGATGAGTTCCTGGCGTTCTCGAGGGAGCGGGGCAACGACCTGTCGACGCCCATGCCCCAGTTCGGCTTCGCCGGCCTCCGGGCCGGCGACCAGTGGTGCCTGTGCGCGCCCCGGTGGCAGGAGGCCTTCGAGGCGGGCATGGCACCGGACGTGGTGCTCGAGGCCACCCACATCCAGACGCTCGAGTGGTGTCGGCTCCAGGATCTGCAGGCGCACGCCCATCGGGCGTGACACCGGGCGCCGTCAGTCGCGGCGAGCGTCCTGGATCGCCGTCCACACCCGCTCCGGGCTGAGCGGCAGGTCGATGTGGCGCACTCCGAGGTGCGACACGGCGTCGACCACCGCGTTCTGCACCGCGGGGGTGGCGCCGATGGTGCCCGACTCCCCGATGCCCTTGGCTCCCAGGGGGTTCATCGGCGTCGGGGTCTCGTTCTCGATGCGTTCGAAGGACGGGAACTCGGCCGCCGACGGGAACGCGTAGTCGGCCAGGGTCGTGGTCAGGGGGTTGCCGTCGTCGTCGTAGCGGACCTCTTCGAACAGGGCCTGGCTGATGCCGGCGCTGACGCCGCCGTGGACCTGGCCGTCGACGATGAGCGGATTGATGATCGTGCCGGCGTCGTCGCACGCGATGTGCCGGAGCAGACGGACCTTGCCGGTGTCGGTGTCGACCTCGACCACGGCCACGTGGGCGCCGAAGGGGAAGGTGGAGCCGTCGGGCTGGAAGTCGGTCTCCGCGAACAGCGCGGTCCCGCCGTCCTCGGCCGCTGCCGCGGCGAGATCGGCCCACGTCTTGGCCGACACCGGGGCACCGGCGACGGCGAAGGTGCCGGCGGCGGCGTCGTGCACGATGTCGGCCGGGTCGGCCTCGAGCAGTTCTGCGGCCAGGGCACGAGCCTCATCCACGACGAGTTCGGCGGCGGCGGCGGCCGCCGCCCCGCCGACCTGCAACGACTTGGATCCGCCGGTCCCGCCGCCGCGTGGCACATCGTCGGTGTCGCCGTGGCGGACCTCGATGCGCTCGATGTCGATCCCGGTGCGGTCGGCCACCAGCATCGCCCACGCGGTGTGATGTCCCTGCCCGTGCGCTGACGACCCGGTGCGGACGATGGCGCCGCCGTCCGGGGTGATCTCCACCGACCCGTACTCGCTGTCGCTCAGCACGTTGGTGATCTCCACGTACACCGACACACCGATGCCGAGCTGGGTGACCGATTCGTCCGTGCGCAGGTCGGTCTGTCGGGCCCGCAGCTCGTCGTAGCCGGCCGCGGCGAGTGCTTTGTCGAGGACGGTCTCGTAGTCGCCGCAGTCGTACGCGCCCCCGGTGACCGTCACGAGCGGGAACGCCTCGGCGGGGATCAGGTTCCGTCGGCGCACGGCCACCGGGTCCATCCCGATCTCGTCGGCGAAGACGTCGACCATCCGCTCGATGGCGGCGGCCGCCTCGGGCCGGCCGGCACCGCGGTAGGCGCCCACGTTGGAGGTGTTGGTGAGCACCGAACGGATCCGCACCTTGACATCGTCGATCGAGTAGCAACCCGGCGCCATCAGACGGG
Organism: uncultured Acidimicrobiaceae bacterium; assembly: GCA_963730345.1. Taxonomy (GTDB): domain Bacteria; phylum Actinomycetota; class Acidimicrobiia; order Acidimicrobiales; family Salinilacustritrichaceae; genus Salinilacustrithrix. Next base: position 88,225 of record CAVSRP010000032.1, on the reverse strand, counting down.
TCATGTAGGGGAGCACGCATCCCATTCCGGCGTAGGCGCCTCCCTCCTGGACCACGTCGAGCCGGTACCCCGTGATGGTGCCGTCGCGGTTCCCGGCGAGGTGGCCGTGCTGGATCTGACCCCGACCGTGCACCATCCCGACCAGGTTCTCGGATCGCGTCTCGGTCCAGCGGACGGCTCGACCCAGTCGCCGGGCGAGCCACGGCACCAGCACCTCCTCCGGGGTCGTCCCGTGCTTGGCGCCGAACCCGCCGCCCACGTCGGGAGTGATGACGTGGACCTGCGCCGGTTCGAGCCCGAACAGGGCGGCCAGCGCATCGCGCGTGCCGTGGGCCCCTTGGGTGCACGCCCACTGGGTGAGGCGATCTCCGTCCCAGCGGGCGGCGACCACCCGTCCCTCGAGGGGAACCGCGGCCATGCGCTGGTTGATCATCCGTTGCGAGACCACGACCTCTCCCTCGAGGTCGTCGGCGGTGATCGGGTCGCCCTGGTCGACCATGAGGTTGGTGCCGGCGTCGGGGAACAGCACGAGTTCGTCGGCGGCGGCCGCCTCCGGGTCGAGGACCGGGGTGAGCGGTTCGATGTCGGCCCACACCGCCTCGCTGGCGTCGACCGCCTGGCGGGCGGTCTCGGCCACCACGACCGCCACCGGCTCGCCGACGAAGCGCACCACATCGGTGGCCAGGACCGGCTGGGAGATCTGGTGGGAGAGGTAGGGGGAGGAGACCAGCGGCCCGAGATCGACGTCGGCGCCGATGAACACGTCGACCACACCGGGCATCGCGCGCGCGTCCTCGACGTCGATGGACTCGATGCGCCCGTGCGCGGTCATGGAGCGGACGAACGCGATGTGCAGCGCGTCCTTGGGGGCGATGTTGTCGATGTAGGTGCCCTCACCGCGGAGCAGCGATGGGTCCTCCACCCGTTGGACGCGAGTGCCGAGGATGCTTCCCGAGTTGGCCATGGGGGTTGTCTATCGCAGCGGGGGACCTGCTGCGGGCGGTCACGGCACCGCGGGACGGCCGAGCAGGTAGCCCTGGCCCAACCGGATGCCGAGGCCGCGAACCGTCTCCAGCTCGCTCCGGGTCTCGAGCCCTTCCGCGATGAGGGTGGCACCGGTTTCACCGGCGAAGTTCTCGATGCCGGCGACGAGCGCCCGCTTGGCCGGGTCGCGGTCGATGCCCGAGATCCACGACCGGTCGAGCTTCACGAACGTGGCATCGAGCGCCAGGATGTGGGCGAGGCTGGCGAACCCCGATCCGGCGTCGTCGATCGACAGCATGATGTTCGTGCCCAGCTCGGCCAGCGCACCGCGCAGCGCCGCGTAGTCGGCCACCGGTTCCAGCTCGCTGAGCTCGATGACCAGCGAGCGCCCGGCAGCCCCCTGCAGATGCGGTCCGAGGTCCTCGTCGATGACCACCGAGGGCGACACGTTGATCGACAGGTGCAGGTCGGGGGGAAGCGAGCCGGCCGCGTCGATGGCCGTCCGCAGCGCGGCGATCTCCAGTGCGTGTCCCGCCCCCACGGCCACCGCGTCGGCGAACATGTCGAGTGGCGGGCGACCGTCGTCGAAGCGGGCGAGCGCCTCGTAGCCGACCGTCGCATCGGTGTCGAGATCGACGATGCGCTGGAACGCGATCGAGAAGCGACGCTCCTCGATCGTCCGCATGACCGCGCGGTAGCCGGCTTCGCGCCGAGAGCTGTCGCGGAGGGCGGAGCCGAACACGCCGCTGGCCAGGGCGGCGAAGTCGGTGACCGAGGCGTGCAGTCGGTCGGTGGCGAGGGTCCCGAGCTCGGCCTCGTGGAGGGCCAGCAGCAGGGCGACCGCGGTGTCGTCGGCCCGGACCGGCGCGATGGTGATGGTCGATGGCCCGGCCGGACCCCGGATCGGTTCGAGCCAGGCACCCCCCTGGGTGCGGGCCACCAGGTGGCGATCGAGCGAGGTCGGTCCGTGTTCGGCTTGCAGGGCGGCCACCGGATCGTCGCCCTTGCCCCCCAGGACGGCGATGGCATCGCCGACGAGCTCGACCACCGCCACGCCCCGCAAGCCGGGGAGTCGGGCCAGGCCGAGGCAGAGGTCCCGGATCCCGGCCTCCAGCGACACGGCCGACGCCGCCGACGCGGCCTCCACCAGCGCGATGCGCCGGTCCACCTCGGCCCGGATGATCTCGTCCCACGCGGAGCGTCCCTGCAGGTGGCGGTGCAGCCGGGCCACGACCTCGTCGGGCTCGAAGGGCTTCACCACGTAGTCGTCCGCTCCGACCCCGAGCCCCTCGACCAGATCGTCGACCTGGTCGCGGCCGGTGACGAACAGCACCGGGATCTGGGCGGTGGCCGGGGTCCGCCGGATCCAGCGCAGGACCTCGACGCCGTCCATGTCGGGCATCATGCGGTCGAGGAGCACGGCGTCGATGCTCTCGTGGACCAACATGCGCAGGGCCTGGTCGGCGCTCTCGGCCTCCAGCACCTCGAACTCCGACGTGCGCAGCGTGGTGGCCAGCAACGACCGAATCGCCTCCTCGTCATCGACGACGAGGACACGCGGTCGCCGGTCAGCGACCATCGACGGTGATTCCTCCTGCACGTTTCGTAACTTTACGACGGATTTCTCACCACATGTCGGGATTCCTGCCGGTGCCGGTGCCGGATGCGGCCTGCCGCCCGGTACCCGGCCAGGGTCAGCTGCGGCTGATCGGCTTGTACTTGAGTCGATGGGGTTGGGTGGCGTCGGCGCCGAACTCCTTGCGACGCCACTCCTCGTACTCGGTGAAGTTCCCCTCGAACCACCGCACCTGCGACTCGCCCTCGAAGGCCAGCACGTGGGTGGCCAGCCGATCGAGGAACCACCGGTCGTGGGAGATCACGACCGCGCAGCCCGGGAAGGTCTCGAGCGCGTCCTCGAGGGCGCGGAGGGTGTCGACGTCGAGGTCGTTGGTGGGCTCGTCGAGCAGCAACACGTTGCCGCCTTCCCGGATCTTGCGGGCGAGCAGGACCCGGTTCCGCTCGCCGCCGGAGAGCACGCCGACCTTCGACTGCTGGTCGGAACCCTTGAAGTTGAAGCTCGACACGTAGGCGCGGCCGTGGATCTCCCGCTTACCGATCATGAGGTTGTCGACGCCACCGGTGATCTCCTCGTACACGGTCTTGTCGTCGTCGAGCACGTCGCGGTCCTGGTCGACGTAGGACAACTCGACCGTCTTACCGATGGTGATGTCGCCCTCGTCGGGCTTCTCGCTGCCCGTGATCATCTTGAACAGGGTGGTCTTGCCCGCGCCGTTGGCGCCGATGACGCCCACGATCCCGGCCGGTGGGAGCTTGAAGCTGAGATCGTCGATCAGGAGCCGGTCGCCGAACGCCTTCGACACGTGGTCGAACTCGATCACCACATCGCCGAGACGCTTGCCCGGCGGGATGGCGATCTCCAACTTCTCCAGTCGGCCCGATCCGGCGTCGGCCTGGCTCTGCAGCTCCTCGTAGGCGCGCAGGCGGGCCTTGCCCTTGGCCTGCTTGGCCTTCGGCGAGCTGCGGATCCACTCGAGCTCGCGCCGGAGCGTCTCCCGCCGCTTCATGTCAGAGTTGTCCTCGGCCTCGAGCCGGGCCCGCTTCTGCTCGAGCCAGCCCGAGTAGTTGCCCTCGTAGGGGTAGCCGCGGCCGCGGTCGAGTTCGAGGATCCAGCCGGCCACGTTGTCGAGGAAGTAACGGTCGTGGGTGATGGCCACCACGGTGCCGGCGTAATCCTGCAGGGTGCGTTCGAGCCACGCCACCGACTCGGCGTCGAGGTGGTTGGTGGGCTCGTCGAGCAGCAGCAGATCGGGCCGGGAGAGCAGGATGCGGGCGAGCGCCACCCGGCGGCGCTCGCCACCGGAGAGGTTCTCGACCGGGGCGTCACCTGGTGGGCACCGCAGGGCGTCCATGGCGATGTCGACCGTACGGTCGAGGTCGTCGACGCCGGATGCGGCCATCTTGGCCTCGAGCTCGGCCTGGCGGGCCCCGATCTTTTCGTAGTCGGCGTCGGGATCGGCGTAGCTGGCCAGCAGGGCGTCGTACTCCTCCTGGAGCGCCACCACGGACCCGATGCCATCCATCACGTTGCCCCGAACGTCCTTGGAGGGGTCGAGGTGGGGCTCTTGGGGGAGGTAGCCGACGGTGTAGCCGGGCGTGAGCCGGGCCTCGCCGGTGAACTCGTCGTCGAGGCCGGCCATGACCTTGAGCAGCGACGACTTGCCGGAGCCGTTGTGCCCGATCACGCCGATCTTGGCGCCCGGGAAGAACGACAGGTTGATGTCCCGGAGCACCTCCTTGTCCGGCGGGTAGTACCGGGACAGGTTCCGCATCGTGAAGATGAATTCAGCCACCCCCGCACCCTATGGGGACATGACGGCGCAGCCGGAATGAGCGGTCGGGCCCCACGCGACCGCGCTCAGGCGACGGATCAGAGCCCCTCCGGGCCCAGTTCGGGATCGACAACGCCAGGGGTACGCTCGGTTCGTGGCAGAGAACCGCAGCCCGGCCGAGCAGATCCCGGACCTCATCGGACCCAACTCGTGGTTGGTCGATGAGATGTACGAGCAGTATCTCGCCGATCCGGGTTCGGTGAGCGAGGCATGGCAGGACTTCTTCACCGACTATCGGCGCGACATCGACGGCCAGCGCCGAGCCGCGCCCTCGGCCGCCGAGCAGCGGCCGGAGAAGACGCCTGACCGGGCCGCGACCAACGGAAAGTCGGCGACGACCGAGGCCGAGACGGCCGAGGTCCCCGGCGAACCGATCCGGGGCGTGGGGGCCCGGATCGTCGAGAACATGGAGCGCAGCCTCGACGTCCCCACCGCCACCAGCTTCCGCCAGATCCCGGCCAAGCTGCTCGAGGTCAACCGGCGGGTGATCAACGGCTACCTCGGCCGGACTCGCGGCGGCAAGGTGAGCTTCACCCACATCATCGGCTTCGCCGTCGTCCGGGCCATCGCCGACGACATGCCGGTCATGAACCACAGCTACGTCGCCGGCCCCGACGGCAAGCCGCGCATGGTGCGCAACGACCACGTCGGTCTCGGCATCGCGGTCGATGTCGAGAAGTCCGACGGGTCGCGGTCACTCGTGGTCCCCGTGGTCCGCGATGCCGACACGCTGGACTTCAAGGCGTTCTGGGCCAGCTACGAGGAGCTCATTCGCAAGGTCCGCAACAACAAGCTCAGCCCCGACGACTTCGCCGGGGTCACGGTCAGCCTCACCAACCCCGGCACCATCGGCACCGTCCAGTCCGTGCCCCGCCTGATGCCCGGGCAGGGCCTGATCGTCGGCGTCGGTTCGATCGACTACCCCGCCGAGTACCAGGCCGCCGACCCCGACACGCTCGCCGATCTCGGTCTGTCCAAGGTCATCACCGTCTCGTCGACCTACGACCACCGCATCATCCAGGGCGCCGAGTCGGGCATGTTCCTCAAGCGCGTCCACGAGCTCCTGCTCGGCGAACACGACTTCTACGAGGACATCTTCCGGTCCCTCGGCGTGCCCTACGAGGCGGTCAAGTGGCGCACCGACGTGCGGCCGGTCGACCAGGAGGCCCACCGCCTCGAGAAGCAGATGGCCGTGCAGCGGCTGATCAACATGTACCGGGTCCGCGGCCACCTCATCGCCGACCTCGATCCGCTGCGCTGGCGTGAACCCCACATGCACCCCGAGCTCGACCCGCTGACCTACGGGCTCACGATCTGGGACCTCGACCGGGAGTACCTCACCGGCGGGCTCGCCGGCGTCGATCGAATGCCCCTCGGCACGATCCTGAAGGTGCTGCGCGACGCCTACTGCCGAACCCTGGGCATCGAGTACATGCACATCCAGGAGCCGGAGCAGAAGGCGTGGATCCAGGAGCAGGTCGAGGGGGTCGCGGTCGAACTCGACACCGACGCTCAGCAGCACGTGCTCGGTCGGCTCAACGCCGCCGAGGCGTTCGAGAAGTTCCTGGCCACCAAGTACATCGGCCAGAAGCGGTTCGGTCTCGAGGGCGGCGAGTCGGCCATCGTGATCCTCGACGCCGTGCTCGAGGCGGCGGCCGCGGCGTCGATGGACAAGGCGGTCATGGGCATGGCCCACCGGGGCCGGCTCAACGTGTTGGTGAACATCGTCGGCAAGCACCACGACAAGCTCTTCAGTGAGTTCGAGGGCTACATCCCCGAGAACTCGGTCCAGGGTTCCGGCGACGTGAAGTACCACCTCGGCCAGGAGGGCACCTTCTCGTCCCGCCACGGGGACTCGATCCCGGTGGCGCTCGCCGCCAACCCCAGCCACCTGGAGGCGGTCGACCCCGTCGTGATCGGCATGGCCCGCGCCATCGAGGACCAGATCGACCAGCCCGATGCGTTCTCGGTGCTCCCCGTGCTCATCCACGGCGACGCCGCCTTCGCCGGTCAGGGCGTGGTGGCCGAGACCCTGCAGATGTCCGACATCCGGGGCTACCGGGTCGGCGGCACCGTCCATCTCATCATCAACAACCAGATCGGCTACACCACCACCCCCGAGGCCAGCCGCTCGGGCTTCTACTCCACCGACGTGGCCAAGATGGTCCAGGCCCCGGTGATCCACGTCAACGGCGACGACCCCGAGGCCTGCGTGCGCGCTGCCCGCCTCGCGTTCGACTTCCGGCAGCGGTTCAACAAGGACGTCGTGATCGACATGGTGTGCTACCGGCGCCACGGTCACAACGAAGGTGACGACCCCAGCTACACCCAGCCCCTGATGTACGCCAAGATCGACCAGCACCGGTCGGTCCGCAAGCTGTACACCGAGTCGCTCGTCAAGCGGGGTCACCTCACCATCGAGGAGGCCGAGCGGGCCCTCGACGACTTCCAGAACCGACTCCAGGAGGCACTGGACGAGACCCGCTCGTCGGCCCCCGACGAGGAGATCGTCGCCGCGGAGCCGCCGACGCCGCGGGGCGTGCTGCCCCACGTCCCCACCGGCGTGTCACGCGACGTGCTCGACGACGTCTTCGCCGCCATCGACTCCTCGCCGGACAGCTTTGCCGTGCATCCCAAGCTCGAGCGGCAATTCGACACCCGCCGCAAGATGTGGGAGAGCGGCGAGGTCGACTGGGGACTGGCCGAGACCCTGGCCTACGGGACGTTGCTCCGCGAGGGCACCGACATCCGCCTCGCCGGCCAGGACACCCGGCGGGGCACCTTCGCCCACCGTCACTCGGTGTTGCACGACCACCTCAACGGCGCCGAGTACACGCCGCTGGCCCACATCGCGCCGGAGCAGGGCAAGTTCTGGGTCTACGACTCGTTGTTGTCGGAGTACGCCGCGCTCGGCTTCGAGTACGGCTACTCGGTCGAGAACAAGTCGGCCCTCGTCCTGTGGGAAGCGCAGTTCGGTGACTTCGTCAACGGTGCCCAGATCGTCATCGACCAGTTCATCGTGTCGGCGGCCGACAAGTGGAGCCAGGACTCCGGCATCGTCATGCTGCTCCCGCACGGCTACGAGGGACAGGGTCCCGAGCATTCCTCCGCCCGGATGGAACGCTTCTTGTTGTTGTGTGCCGAGGACAACATCCAGGTGGCGAACTGCACGACCTCGGCGCAGATGTTCCATCTGTTGCGGCGCCAGATCCACCACGACATCGTCAAGCCGCTGGTGGTCTTCACCCCGAAGTCGCTCCTGCGGGCGAAGTCGGCTCGCTCGCCGATCGACGAGCTCGTCGACGGGTCCTTCGAGGAGGTGCTCCCCGATCCGGCCGAGCTCGACGCCACCGCGGTGAACCGGGTGGTGCTCGCCACCGGGAAGGTGGCCCAGGACGCCATCGCCGCCCGCGACGAGCGCGGTGCACCGGTGGCCGTTGTCCGCGTCGAGCAGCTCTACCCCTGGCCCACGACACAGCTCGCCGAGCAGGTCGGTCGATACGCCAACGCCAGCGAGATCGTGTGGCTCCAGGAGGAACCCGAGAACATGGGCGCCTGGAACTTCGTCAAGGGCCGCCTCTACGACGGCTTCGGCGACAGCCACAAGATCCGGCGGGTGTCACGTTTCGAGTCCGGCTCGCCGGCCACCGGGTCCAACAAGATCCACGGCCAGGAGCAGACGTCGATCCTCGACAAGGCGCTTTCTTTCTGAAGTGTCCTCGCTCCTTCGTCGCTGCGGGCACTTCCACGTTGCACGGAGCCGACCGGACCGCGCGCGCTGACGCCTCGCTGGCGCTCGGCTCGGATCTGGCCGCACGGGTGCCGGGACGCCCCGCCTTCTGAAACTGGACGCGCCTCCGTACCCGTTTCGGTACGCACGCGCGTCCAGAATCGAGTGGGGTGGTACACGGGCGCGTCCAGAATCCGAGGGGTCAGCGGAGGGGGAAGCCGACCACCGCCTCGAGCTGGGCGATGGCGTTGTCGGGATCGACGACCTTGATGGTGGTCATCCCCATGGCGGCGGCGGGTTTGAGGTTGATGCCGAGGTCGTCGAGGAACACCGCCTCGGTCGGTTCGATCTCGAGCAGCTCGCAGGCGATCTCGTAGAAGCGGGGGTCGGGTTTGCGGCAGCCGGCCTTGGAGGACTCGACCACCACGTCGAAGAGGTCCATGACGCCCACGTAGCTCTCCGGGTCCATGCGGGCGCCGGCGTCGTCGGGGGCCGGGGCCACGAAGTTGTTGGTCAGACACGCGGTCTTGAGTCGCGCCTTGCAGCGTCGCAGGGCCTCGACCATCGCCGGTCGGATCTCACCCCGGAGCCCGGCGAGCACGGCCTCGGCATCGATGTCGTGACCGGCGGCGCGCGCCTCGGCTTCGAACAGCGTGCAGAACTCGGGGATCGAGACCTGGCTGCGTTCCATCTTCGCCCAGGCGTTGTCGTCGGGGTTGGTCGCGTTGAGCGTGCGGATGAAGTCGGGAGGCAGGCCGTTGGCTCGCTCGTAGCGCGCGAACGCCTCGAACGGGCTCGACAGGATCACGCCGCCGAAGTCGAACAGCGCCGCGGTGATGGCCGGGTTCGGGGAGGGCATGGCCGAGGTGTAGCACGCCGCGGCCCATCGCCCGTCAGGACAGGATCCTTCGGCCGGGGGGTGCGCCGTGGTTGACTGGCCCCGCCAATGGGCACTTCCCACCTCGTCGTCGACGGCTCGAACATCGCCACCGAAGGCCGTTCGTTGCCGAGCCTCCAGCAACTGCTGGATGCCGTCGACGCGGTCACGAAGGAGTTCGACCCCGACAACGTCACCGTGATCGTCGATGCCACCTTCGGTCATCGCATCGACAAGTCCGAGCGCGACGACTACGACACGGCCACGAGCAAGGGGCAGATCATCACCCCGCCGGCGGGAGTCATCGGTCGGGGCGATGCGTTCATCCTCGAGGTGGCCGACCGGGCCGACGCCGTGGTCCTGTCGAACGACTCGTTCCAGGAGTTTCACGGCAAGTACGAGTGGCTCTTCGAGGAGGGCCGGCTCCTCGGCGGCAAGCACGTGCCCGGCGTGGGCTGGATCTTCCTCGCCCGCTCACCGGTGCGAGGCCCCACCAGCCGCCGGGCCGTGTCCGACGCCAAACGCAAGCGTCGCGGCTCGAAGCAGGGCGCGGCATCGTCGCGGCCCAAGTCGCCGGCGAAGAAGGCCGCCAAGTCGTCTCGTTCGTCGAAGTCGTCGAAGTCGTCGAAGTCGTCGAAGTCGTCGAAGAAGCCGGCCAGCAAGGCGTCTTCGGGTGGGGGCCAGGCCGACCGTCGCAAGAGCGGCGGCAAGGAACCCGAGCCCTACAACGAGCCCCTGCCCTTCATCGAGTTCGTCGGGGCTCATCCGGTCGGCTCCGTGGTCGAAGCCGAGGTGGAGCAGTTCTCCTCGCACGGTGCCTACGTGTTGGTCGACGGGACGCGGTGCTACGTCGCGCTCAAGGCGCTGGCCGATCCCGCCCCCCGAAGTGCCCGCGACATCCTGACCCTGGGCGAGACACGCGAGTTCGTGGTGGTGGCCATCGACACCCCCCGCCGAGGTATCGATCTCGCGATGCCCGGCGTCGAGGCCGCGGACGACCTGGCCGCGGACAGCCCGGACGAAGACGAGACCGACGATCGTGGCGACGCGACCGACGATGGGGACACGAAGTCCTCCGGCCGCTCCCGCGGCCGGGGTCGGTCCCGTAGCCGTGGTCGGGGCTCGTCAGCCGCGGCCGACACCAATGAAGAGACCGAGGCGGCGTCGCCGCCGTCGAGGACGTCAGCCGCCGCGACACCGGCCGACGGGGAAGAGAAGCTCAGCGTGTCGCAACGGCGGAAGTTGCGCGCTCAGCAGGCGGCCGCCGAGCAAGCCACCAGCGAATCAACCGAGACGGTGAGGGAAACGATGGCCCAGAAGAAGAAGGCGCCCGCGAAGCGCAAGGCACCGGCGAAGCGGAAGGCCGCGGCGAAGAAGGCACCGGCGAAGCGGAAGGCCGCGGCGAAGAAGGCACCGGCGAAGCGGAAGGCCGCGGCGAAGAAGGCACCGGCGAAGCGCAAGGCCGCGGCGAAGCGCAAGGCCGCGGCGAAGAAGGCACCGGCGAAGCGCAAGGCGCCGGCCAAGAAGGCACCGGCGAAGCGCAAGGCGCCGGCCAAGAAGGCACCGGCGAAGCGCAAGGCGCCGGCCAAGAAGGCTGCGGCCAAGAAGAAGGCACCCGCCAAGCGGGCGCCGGCCAAGAAGACGACCCGGAAGCGGTCCTAGGTCGCGGGGTTCCGGCGGGCGGCCCGGGCCGCCCGCTGTTCTTCGCGCGCCGACTTGAGCTCGGAGAATCGACCGAAGTCGATGGAGACGAACAGTCCCTGGGCTTCGGCGCAGAGCCGCGTTCCGGTGTGGATCGTTCCGGAGGCGAAGGTCTTGCGGCCCTCGACCCGGTCGAATCGACCGATGATCCGGAGCTCTTCGTGCAGCGGGGTCGGTGATCGGTAGTCGACGCTGAGCCGCCCGGTCATGCCTGGCTGGCCGGAGAGCGACTGGGCCGAACCGAGCACCTCGTCGAACGCGGCGGCCACGTAGCCGCCGTGCACGCAGCCGGGCGGCCCTTCGTAGGCGGCGCCGAAGGTGACCGTGCCCTCCATGGTGTGATCATCCACCACTCGCAGCGTGATGGGTGGGGCCAGGGGGTTGGCGCGACCGAGCATCGGGCTGTGGTCGAAGAACCCGTGCGGGTTACCGCTGTTGGCCGCCTCGGCGAAGCCTTCGTAGATGGACTGGACCGCAGAGGAGTCGAACAGCGCGGCCACCGCTTCGAGCTGGTCGGCCGCGGCCCGCAGATCGGCTTCGGCCGCGTCGGTCACGACCAGCCCGTGGATGACGCGCCTCGCAGCGTCGGCCAGGCGTTGCACCTCGCTGCGCCGGGGAGAGGGATCGTCGGAAGCCAGTCGCTCGAGCTGGTCGGCCCACCCCGCGCTGACCGGTCGGCCCGACCGGGGGGAAGGGCCGTCGGCGCTGGAGGGGAGGCGGGGGTCGTCGGTCACTGGGACACTGCTAGCACGTCGGAGTCGAGAACTCCGCCAGCAGGGGCGCGTGGTCGGATGGACCGTTGCCCTTGCGAGCGTTGCGATCGATGATCGACCAGAGCAGGCGATCGGCGAGCGGCTGGGTGGCGAGGACGTGGTCGATGCGCATGCCCTTGTGCTTGTGGAAGTTCCCCGCCCGGTAGTCCCACCACGTGTAGAGGCGGTCGACGTCGGGGTGGGCCTGGCGGAACACGTCGACCGTCCCCCACTCGAGCAGGGCGCGGAAGCGCGCCCGCTCGGCGTCCGTCACGTGGGTGGAACCGTGCACGGCACCGATGTCCCACACGTCGCGATCCTCGGGCGCGATGTTGAGGTCGCCGCAGATGACCACGGAGTCGGTGGGATCGGTGATGGCCTGGAGGTGCGAGACGAGTCGGTCGAACCAGGCCAGCTTGTAGTCGAACTGCTCGTGCCCCACCTCGCGGCCGTTCGGGGCATAGGCGGTCACGACGAGGGTGTCGCCGCAGCGAGCAGTGAGCAGTCGAGCCTCCGGGTCGGGCGGACCACCGTCGGCGAAGCCGTGGACGACGTCGTCCAGTCCGATCCGCGACAAGATGGCGACCCCGTTCCACCGGCCCTGGCCGTGATGGGCCCCGTCGTAGCCGAGCCCGGCCAGCGTGAGGGCGGGGAAGGCGTCATCGGCGAGCTTGGTCTCCTGGACGCAGAGCACGTCGGGCTCGGCCTCGACCAGCCACGCCTCGACCCGCTCGAGCCGGGCCTTGAGCGAGTTCACGTTCCACGTGGCGAGTCGCATCGAGTGCGACGCTACCGGCCCGCCGGTGGCTGCCCGCCGGCCGGCGCGCCGTTCAGGCGGTTGCGGCGAGATACGACTCCACGATGGCGACCTCGTCGGCGAGGTGCTCTCGGAGGCCGGATGCGATCGCGTCCTCGACGGCGCGGCCGACGATGGGGAACGCGACCTTGACCTCCACGGTGGCCTCCCGTCGGCAACCACCCTCGGTGTCGACGAACCGGTAGTGGCCCCGACCGCGAAGCTGCCTGCCGTAGTGGTCCGGGTGCAGGGTGAAGCTCACGGACCGCTGGGCCAGGTCGTGGACCGACTCGTCGACCCACGTCAGCTTGCCGGGATCGACCACGGCGCGGACGGCGGCGTTCAGGTGCCCACCGAACCGGTAGCGGATGCGGAGGCGGACGGTGTCGCCCGCCGGATCGGTGGCCACCACCTCCCGGGTGAGCACCTCGGGCACCTGCACCTTGGGGAGCTTGGCGAACCACGGATACAGGCCGGGATCGGCGAAGGCGGCCGCACATCGTGCCGCCGGGAAGCCGAGGTCCTGTACCAGCTGGAACTTCACGCAGAACCGGGGGCCCGTTCGATGATGGCGATGACCTCGGGTGCGTACCGGTGGGCGCGGGACGGACCGATCCCGGGGATGGTGGCCACTGCCTCGGCGGTTCGGGGGCGCAGGGTGGCGATGGCCACCAGTGACTCGTCGGCGAGGACGACCTCCGGCGCGGTCCGCGCCGCTCGGGCGCGGCCGGCCCGCCACGCCTGGAGGGCAGCCAGCAGCGGGTCGGGCGGGCGCGGCGTTCCGACGGCCGTCCGGAGCGACGCGATCTGGTGGTGACCAGCCGACATCGGCGCTTCCCCGTCCTCGGCAACGGCGTCCTCGAAGCCGTCGAGGAACGGGCTTCGCTCGCGGTCGCGACGGACGCCGCGGATCGTGCGGCTCCGCGCCCAGTGGAGGTGCACTTCGAGTGCGGCACGGGTGATGGCCACGTACAGCAGCCGGGCTTCCTCCGCGCGGGCCGGACGGCGCCGGGCCGACGCGTGCGGGATGGATCCCTCCTCGCAACCCACGATGTGCACGACGGGCCACTCCAGTCCCTTGGCGGCGTGGATCGTCGAGAGCGTCACCGCGTCGACGCGCGTCCTGTCGTGGTCGGTGAGCTGCGCGTACGCCCAGCCGGCGAACTCGCGTCCGGTGATGGCCGGATTCGTCTCCACCTGCATCTCGGCGGCGTCGAGCAGGAGGTCGACGTCGGTTCGGTCGCGGTCGTCGTCGGTGACCGCTTCGCCCAGGGCGTTCAGGAGCGGGCGGTCGTCGCGGCCGAGTCGGGCGACGATCCGCCGGACCACGGGATCGCCCAACACCGCGTTCTGCCGTCGGACGTGGGTCGGCACCCCGAGGGCCGCGAGACCGCGTTCGAGCGCCACGATCTGGTCGTGGGTCCGGGCCAGGACGGCGAAGGCCGACCACGGCAGGCCGGGCTCCCGTCGCCGTCGGATGGCGTTCGCCACCGCGGTGACCTCCTCGACCTCGTCGTGGTGCGCGTCCACCCCTGCGACGGGGCCCGGGGCGCCGGTCGACACCGGATGCCGGTCCGGGAGACCGGCGGCCCGGATCACCGCCGCCGCGGCCGCGGTGACCTGGGGTGTCGAGCGATGGGAGCGGTCGAGGTGGATCGTCTCGAGCGCCGTCCAGCGGGAGCCCAACGTCTCGAGGAGACCGGGGTCGGCGCCGTTCCACCCGTAGATCGACTGATGGGGGTCGCCGACGACGAACACGTCCCAGCGGTCGCCACGCCAGGCCTCGAGGAGACGGAACTGGAGGGGGTTGACGTCCTGGAACTCGTCGACGAAGAGGTGGCGGAATCGCCAGCGCTGGGCCGCGGCGAAACCGGCGTCGCCCTCGAGCGCGCTGGTGCAGGCCGCCAGCAGGTCGTCGAAGTCGACGACGTGACGTCGCGACTTCGCCCGCTCGTAGTCGGCGAACCGCGCCGCGATCCATCCGGCGGGCCGGCGGGTTCGTCGGCCGGCGGCGGGCGCGGCCTGCTCGTAGGCGTCGGGGCGGACCATGCGAGCCCTGGCCCAGGCGATCTCGTTGGCGAGATCGGCGATCTCGGCTCGGGTCGCGTCACGGGCCACCTGTTCCTGGAGGAACGGCTGGACACGGTCGAGCAGCTGGGGCGCGCTCCGGCCGGACGCGGCCCAGCGATCGCGCAGCTGGCGCCAGGCGACCCCGTGGAAGGTGCCGGCTTCGATGTGGTCGTGGAGGCCGATCGCTCGCAATCGGGTCCGGAGCTCGTCCGCCGCCTTGCGGGTGAACGTCACGCACAGGACGTGCTGGGGCTCGATCTCCTCGGTCGCGATCCGGTGAGCCAGCCGGGCGGTGAGGACCCGCGTCTTGCCCGATCCGGCCGGCGCGATCACGGCCAGCGGCATCGCGGGCGACGTCGCGGCCCGGCGTTGCTCGTCGTCGAGGCCGGCGAGCACTGCGGGGGCGTTCATCACGGACCGAGGTTAGGAGGTGCGCGGACGGGGTGGAGCGATTCACCCAGCTCGTCGGGCGTTCGGCCTAGGCTCCCGATCGTGGCCTTCCCCCGGAAGCTGCTCAACGAATCCGAAGACGTGGTGCTCGACCTGAACCCCCACTGGTGGTTCATGGTCAAACAGACCGTCGCACTCGTTGCCGCGCTCGTCCTCGGCGTCGTGGCGCTGGCCGCCGACCTCGCCGGCGTGTTGGAGATCCTTTCCGGTCTGATCATCATCGCCGCGCTCGTCTGGTGGGGTCTGCGATACATGGCCTGGCGGTCCACCAACTTCGTGGTCACCACCGATCGACTCATCTACCGCAACGGGGTGCTGTCCAAGTCGGGCATCGAGATCCCGCTCGACCGGGTGAACAACGTGCTGTTCTCCCAGCGGCTGCTCGAGCGGGTCCTCGGCGCCGGCGATCTCGTCATCGAGTCGGCGGGGGAGAGCGGGCGCCAGGCGTTCTCCGACGTGCGCAAACCGTCGGCGGTGCAGAACGAGATCTACCGCCAGATCGAGGCCAACGAGAACCGCAAGTTCGATCGCATCGGGCACGGCGGAGGCACGCCCTCGGTGGCCGACGAGTTGGCCAAGCTCGACGATCTGCGGGCCCGAGGTGTGATCACCGAGGCCGAGTTCGTCGCGCAGAAGTCCCGTCTGCTCGGTTCCTGACCCGGGCGCCCGGCCCGGGCCGCACCACCCACCCCTCGGCCAGCGCACCGGGCACGGTGACCGCCACCACACAGCCGCCCCACCCACCGCCGGTCATCCGGGCACCGTGCACGCCGGGAACCGAGCAGAGGCGCTCCACGATGGCATCCACCACGGGCGTGGAGCTCTCGAAGTCGTCGCGCAGCGACTCATGGCTGGCCACGAACAGCGCGCCCAGCGCCGGGCCGTCGCCGGCGACGAGGGCGTCGGCCGCATCGAGCACCCGCTGGTTCTCGGTGACGACGTGGCGGGCGCGCCTGCGCAGGACCTCGTCGTCGATGCGGTCGACCTCGGTCGGTGTCGCGGTCCGGAGGGGACCGATCAGCGCGTCGGCCGCCTCGCACTGCGCCCGGCGTTCGGCATAGGCCGATCCGGCCAGGGTGCGGGCCTGTCCGGAGTGGACGACGACGATCTCGAGGTGATCGGGCACGGCCACGGGACGCAGGGTCAGGGCGTGGCAGTCCATGACGAGGGCGTGGTCCGCGACACCGCCGGCGATCGTCAACTGATCGAGGATCCCGCACGGCACGCCGGTGGCGACCTGTTCGGCCCGTTGGCACAGTTGGGCCAGGGCAAGGGTCGAGCCGCGGAAGCCGAGGGCCAGGGCCACGGCCACCTCGAGCGCCGCCGACGACGACAGTCCGGCCTCGATGGGCAGGTCGCTCGACACCGTGCCGTGGAACCCGGTGTGGGGATGGACACCGGCCACCACCCCGGCCACGTAGCGGGCCCAGGCCGGCTCGACCGATGCGGCATCGACGACGTCGAGACCGATCCGGGCGTCGCCATCGACGCGGTCGGAGCGCAGGAGCACCTCGCCGCCGGTGCGCCGTCCAGTGACGGTGGTACCCATCGAGACGGCCATCGGGAGACACAGGCCGCCCGTGGTGTCGGTGTGATCGCCGATGAGGTTGACCCGGCCGGGAGCGAAGGCGGTCACGGTGTCGCCCATCGCCGGGAACGTACTGCGGCGGCTTCTTGACCGAGCAGTCAAGCAACGGCCAGCATCTCCGCCATGGGTCCACTCCAAGGCATCACCGTCCTCGAGATCGCCGGCATCGGCCCCGGGCCGTTCTGCGCCATGCTCCTGGCGGACATGGGTGCCGAGGTCATCCGCGTCGATCGTGCCGCGCAGGTCATGGGCGGTGATCCCGAGTCGCCACCGGCCGATGTCCTCAATCGCGGCCGCCGCTCGATCGGGGTCGATCTGAAGAGTCCCGACGGCGTGGCCACGCTGCTCTCGCTCGTCGAGCGCGCCGATGTGTTGATGGAGGGCTTCCGCCCCGGCGTCACCGAACGGCTGGGCATCGGTCCCGATGAGTGCTTGGCTCGCAATCCGAAGCTGGTGTACGGCCGCATGACCGGCTGGGGCCAGGAGGGCCCGTACTCCCAAGCGGCCGGACACGACATCAACTACATCGCCCTCGCCGGCGCCCTCGATCCCATCGGCCGCCGGGGTGAGGCGCCGGTACCGCCGCTCAACCTGGTGGGCGACTTCGGTGGCGGTGGCATGTTCCTGGCCTTCGGCATCGTCTGTGCGCTGCTCGAGGCCCAGCGCACCGGCGAAGGGCAGGTGGTCGACGCCGCCATGGTCGACGGAGCTGCGGTGCTGACCACGATGTTCCACGCCTTCCGGGCCATGGGCATCTGGAACGACGAGCGGGGCACCAACATGCTCGACACCGGCGCGCACTACTACGACGTGTACGAGACCAGCGATGGCAAGTTCGTGTCGATCGGTTCGATCGAGCCCCAGTTCTATGCCGAGCTGCTCGAGCTGTCCGGACTGGGCGCGCAGGACGATCTTCCCCACCAGCAGGATCGCGAGCAGTGGCCGTCGATGAAGGAGCGGGTCGCCGCGATCTTCGCCACCAAGACCCGCGACGAGTGGTGCGAGATCATGGAGCACAGCGATGTGTGCTTCGCGCCGGTGCTGAGCCTGGGCGAGGCGCCCGAGCATCCGCACAACGTGGAACGGGCCACGTTCGTCGACCACCACGGCGTCGTGCAGCCGGCCCCGGCGCCCCGCTTCTCGCGCACGGTGCCGGAGATCCAGCGGCCGCCGGCGCACGCCGGCCAGCACACCGACGAGGTGCTCGCCGCGTTCGGCTTCGACGCCGATCACATCGCCAAGCTCCGGGCGGCCGGCGCGGTCGCCTGAGCGTCGGCGCGTCGGGATTCGCGGTCACTGGCGGCACACTCGCAACCATGGCAACGATCGTCTCCTTCCACGCTCATCCCGACGACGAGTCCATCAGCGTCGGGGGCACGCTGGCCCGGGCTGCCGCTCGAGGCGACCGGGTCGTCCTGGTGTTCGCCACCAAGGGGGAGTGCGGCGAGTATCCGGAGGGGATCCTGGCCGACGGTGAGGAGCTGGGCGACCGCCGGGTCGCCGAGGTGGTCGCTTCGGCCGAAGCCCTGGGTGCCCACCGGGTCGAGTTCCTCGGCTACCGCGACTCCGGGATGGACGGCGAGCCGACCAACGACGATCCCGGATGCTTCTGGCAGGCCGATGTCGAAGAGGCTGCGTCCCGTCTCGCCGCCATCCTGACCGAGGAATCGGCCGACGTGTGCACCATCTACGACGACCACGGGGTCTACGGGCACCCGGATCACGTCCAGGTGCACCGGGTCGGCGTCCGGGCCACCGAGCTCGCGGCCACGCCCCATGTGCTCGAGGCCACGTTCAATCGTGATCACTTCCGCCGCTCGATCGAGCAGGCGGAGGCGGAGGGCATCGTGCTCGATCCGGACGCGCCCGAGCCCCCCGCAGACGGCATCGACGACTCGTTCGGGAGCTCGGACGACGAGATCACCACCATCGTCGACGTGACCGACTGGGTCGGGCAGAAGCGAGCGTCGATGGCCGCCCACGCCAGCCAGATCCCCGCCGACAGCTTCTTCCTGGGGATGCCCGAGAACCAGTTCACGGTCGCCTTCGGTACCGAGTGGTTCATCCGCCGGGGCGCGGTCGTGTCCGGCGGGGACGACTGGCTCGTGCCGCCGTCCGCGCAGCAGGATGGGTGACCGTCCCGTCCGAGACCATGTGAGGACTTCTCGTGACCGTCATCAAGATCAACGCCATCACCGTGCCCGAGGGTTCGGGCGACGAGCTCGCCAAGCGCTTCGCCGCGAGAGCCGGTGCGGTCGACGGCCAGCCCGGCTTCGAGGGCTTCGAGCTGCTCCAGCCCACCGATGACCGCAACCAGTGGCTGGTCGTGACGCGCTGGGCCGATCAGGAGTCCTTCGACGCCTGGGTGTCCTCGGCGGACTTCGCCCACGGCCACCGCGGCGCGGACCGGCCCACCGAGAGCGGGGCCCCCGTCTCGGTGTCGTCGGAGCTGTGGAGCTACCAGGTGGCGGGTGGGTCCGCCGGAAGCACCGACTGACCGGAGTGATCCGCACCCTGCACGGTGCCAACGCCTGGCTGGTGATCGTCGGCAACGCCGTGGTCGGGGCATGGGCGCTGGCCGCCCACTGGTGGCCGCCGGCCCGCCGGCGGGCGCTGTGGATCGCCACCGCGGTGGCCGAGCTCGCCATCGCGGTGCAGGTCGCCCTCGGGGTCGCGCTCCAAGCAGGAGACGATGTCCACCTCGACCAGTTCCACGCCTTCTACGGCTTCGTTGCCTTCGCCACGGTGGGCATCATCTACAGCTACCGCAACCAGCTCACCGAGTACCGCTACCTGCTCTACGGCGGCGGTGGTCTGTTCCTGATGGGCCTCGCGCTCCGGTCGTTGCAGTTCTCCAGCCCCAATTGAATCGGTCGCTAGGGTCGTCCCGATGGTCGTCGTCGCTGCCGCGTGCCTCCTCGTCGCCGTGGCGCTCGCGGTGGCGCTGGTCCGTTCCCGCCGCCGCATCGCCGATCTCGACCAGCAGCTGGCCCGCACCGCCGAGGCCCGGGAGGCTGCGGAGGCGGAGGCCGCCGCGGCCCAGCTCGAGGCCACCGCCACCGGTCGAGCTCGTGACGATGCCCTGGAACGGGCGCAGCGGGCCCGGCGGGATGCGGCCGACGTCGGGGCCCGCCTGCGTGACGAGGTCGCGGCTCGTGAGGCGGCAGAGGCCGCGGTCCGGGAGGTGTCCGGTCGCATCGACGCGTTGGAGGCAGCGGCGAAGGATGCAGCGCGGGCCCGAGACGACCAGGCCGCCGAACTGGAGCTCGCTCGACGACAGCTGGCCGAGCGAGCGGCCACCGTCGAACCGGTGGACTCCGCCGCCGCCGACGTCCTCTGGGCCCTCGCGCTGGAACGGGTCGAACGGACCTGGCGGACCAGCATCTCGCTCGGGATCGAGGACGCGTCACCGCTCGCCGGGAGCGACGATCCGCTGCGCACCGCGCTCGAGATCGAGATCGAGGCCGCCCACGAGGAGGCCGGTGCCGCCATCGACCTGCGCTGGACGGGGGAGGGCGCGGTCGCGCCCGCCACCGCGCTGGTCGTGCTGGGCGCGATCGAATCGGTCGTCCAGTCGGTGGCCAAGACGGCGGCCACCACCACGATCGACGTGCGGGCGGGTCAGGGCGCGGTGGACGTGACGTTCGGGGCCGTGGACGACGAGGGCCGCCCGATCGTGCTCGACCTGCCCGAGGCGCTGGTGACGGCGCCGGGTCGGATCAGGGTCGACGCATCCGCCTGATCGGGCGAGGCCGACCGAGACGGCTCACCGTTCGACGATCAGAGCTTGACGACCGGGCAGGTCAGCGTGCGGGTGATGCCGGCGATCATCTGGACCCGGCTCACCACCATCTTGCCCAGCTCGTCGACGGTGGTGGCCTCGGCGCGAGCGATGACGTCGTAGGGGCCGGTGACGTCCTCGGCTGACACCACACCGGGAATCCCGCCCACCTCAGCCGCCACCTCGGCTGCCTTCCCGACCTCGGTCTGGATGAGGATGTACGCGCTCACGTCCATGGTTTGCCTCTCGTCTGCTCGGGGGTCGGGCGCCGGACTCTAGCCCGGACGCGGCGAGGCCCGCCGGGGTGGTCCGGCGGGCCCGGTGCCGGGCACGGGGGGATCCGGCCGGGATGGATCAGGCCGAGATGGAAGCCTGGTCCGAGGACTCGCTGCCCTCGATCGTCCGGTTCGTGCCGACCTCGATCTTGCGAGGCTTGGCCGTCTCGGCGATGGGGATCCGCAGCGTGAGCACGCCGTCGGCGACCTCGGCCTCGACCTGATTGGCATCGAGGGTGTCGCCGAGGAGGATCTGACGACGGAACTCGCCGTGGCGGCGCTCGCCGACGATGAGCTCGTCACCCTCGGCCCGGGGGAACGACCGTGTTGCACTGACGGTGAGCACGTTCCGCTCCACCTCGATGTCGACGTCGTCGCGCGCGACGCCCGGGAGGTCGATGTGGGCGATGACGTGGTTCCCGCGCCGGTAGGCGTCCATCGGCATGGGGCCGGGGGCTCGCGCCACGCGGTCGTCGACGACGCGGTCGAGCTCGCGGAAGGGATCGAAGCGGAGCAGCATGGCGGATTCCTCCTTCGGATGCATCGGCCCGAGTGGGCCGGGTTGCGATGACTCTGTTGGTAGATCATACAAGAAACCTGAGTGGATGCAACGCAAGTCTGTGCCCGGAGTTTTCGACGTAGCGCCCGGAGTTCTCGACGTTACGTACGCCACAAATCACGCAGCGTCGGGGAAGGAGGGCGATCCCGACATGGCGAATGGAACGGACATGGACGCACACGAGCGCTTGGTCACCCGGGTGGCCGATGAACAGGACGACATCCTGAGCACCATCCAGCTGGTCGGCCACGACGACGAGCTGCGGGAGCGCCTGTTCGAGCAGCTCGTCGACCTGCTGGTGGAGGCGATGTTCCTCGACCTGCGCGAGCAGTACCTCGGCGGCGCCGTGACCCGTGAGGTCTACGTCGAGGACCTGTCCTCGTTGGCGGCCCAGTGCCGGGTTGCCGGTTTGCTCCCCCTCCCGACCCGCCCCTACTGATCGGGCCGCCGGACACGCCACGAGCCCCCACCGGGTCGATGCGGTGGGGGCTCGTGGTGGTTCAGCTCAGGAACTGAGGCGCTTCTCGAGGGCGTCGAGCTGGTCGTGCAGCGCGGTGGGCAGCCGCTCCCCGATGAAGTCGAACTGGGCCTCGATCAGCGGGATCTCCTGGCGCCAGGACTCGGCATCCACCGCCAGCAGCTCCTCGAGGACCTCGGGGTCGATGTCGAGCCCGTCGGTGTCGAGCGCATCGGGGGTCGGAACCAGCCCGATCGGGGTCTCGACCGCGTCGGCCCGCGCATCCGGCGCCCGGTCGTCGAGCCGCTCGAGCACCCACTTGAGCACGCGGCTGTTGTCGCCGAAGCCGGGCCACAGGAAGGAGCCGTCCTCGCCCCGGCGGAACCAGTTCACCCAGAACAGCTTCGGCAGCTTGGCCGGATGGCCCTGGGGGCTCGCCTGGCCGATGTCGAGCCAGTGCTGCATGTAGTCGCCGGCGTTGTAACCGATGAAGGGCAACATGGCGAAAGGATCGAAGCGGACCTCGCCGACCTTGCCGGCGGCGGCCGCCGTCTTCTCCGAGCTCATGATCGAGCCGAGGAACACCCCGTGCTCCCAGTCGCGGGCCTCGGTGACCAACGGCACGTTCGACGCCCGGCGGCCACCGAAGAGGATGGCCGAGATGGGCACGCCCTTGGGGTCCTCGAACTCGGGCGCGATGACCGGGCACTGCGATGCCGGCGCGGTGAAGCGAGCGTTGGGGTGGGCGGCGGGAGCGTCGGAGGCCGGTGTCCAGTCGTTGCCCCGCCAGTCGATGAGGTGGGCGGGCGGCTCGGAGAGCCCCTCCCACCACACGTCGTCGTCGTCGGTCCGGGCCACGTTGGTGAAGATCGAGTTGGCGTCGACCGAGCGCAGCGCGTTGAGGTTGGTGTCCTCGCTGGTGCCGGGAGCCACGCCGAAGAAGCCGGCTTCCGGGTTGATGGCGTAGAGCTGGCCGTCGGCGCCGAACTTGAGCCAGGCGATGTCGTCGCCGATGCACTCGACCTTCCAGCCGGGGAGGGTCGGGATGAGCATGGCCATGTTGGTCTTGCCGCATGCCGACGGGAAGGCGGCGGCCACGTACTTCTTCTCGCCCTCGGGCGGTGTCACGCCGATGATCAGCATGTGCTCGGCCATCCACCCCTCGTCGCGGGCCATGGTCGACGCGATGCGCAGGGCGAAGCACTTCTTGCCCAGCAGGGCATTGCCGCCGTACCCGGAGCCGTACGACCAGATCTCCCGGTCCTCGGGGAAGTGGCAGATGTACTTGTTGTCGGCGTCGCAGGGCCACGCCACATCGGGGCGCTCGTTGCCCTCGTCATCGACGAGGGGGTAGCCGACCGAGTGGATGCAGCGGACCCAGTCGCCGTCGCCGAGCACGTCGAGGGCGCCCTGACCCATGCGGGTCATGATCTTCATGTTGACCACGACGTAGGCGCTGTCGGTGAGCTGCACGCCGATGTGGGCGATGGGAGAACCGAGCGGGCCCATCGAGAAGGGTACGACGTACATGGTCCGGCCCCGCATGGCGCCGCGGTAGAAGCGCAGCACCTCCTCCTTCATCTCCGCCGGTGGGCGCCAGTTGTTGGTGGGGCCGGCGTCGATCTCGGCCTCGGAGTTGATGAAGGTCCGCTCCTCGACCCGGGCCACGTCGGCGGGGTCGGAGTTGCACAGGAACGAGTTCGGTCGCTTCGACTCGTCGAGCCGGGTGAACGAGCCCTGGGTCACCAGCGACGTGGTGAGCCGGTCCCACTCCTCCTCCGAACCGTCGCACCACTCGATGGCGTCGGGCTGGAAGATCTCCGCCCACTGCTCCACCCAGGCGAGGAGCCGGGCGTTGTCGGTGCCGGGGGTGGCCGTCTCGGTCGTGGAAGACATCTCGTCGTGTCGCCTTTCGTCGCGCCGTTGCGACTTCGGTCGGGGGAAAAGGCCGCTCGGGCGGTCAGATCCCGGTCTCCAGGGGCACGTCGTCCTCCGGGAAGTGCGGCGTGCTCATGTCCACTTCGGAACCCAGTCGCAGGGCGTGTGCTCGGCCGGTGTCATCGAGGTCGAAGATCACCCGTTGGCCCTGGCGGAGCATCCGGAAGACCGAACCCTCGAGGGCGCCCACCGCCAGCTCGTACTCGGTGAAGTCGGTGTCGGTGAGCACGACGCCGTCGCCGGTGCCTGGGTCGTACGACTTGATCACACCTTGCACCTGCAACCACCTCGTGCCACGGGTTTCGACCGCTGGTCGGCCCTGTTACCTGGGGTCCGTTCACCCTAACCGTGGCCTCTGGCGCGACACCACACGGCGCCGGCGCGGTCAGCCTCCCCGGAACGGGGCGCGGTGTCCGATCGGTCGGAGTCCCGGCCACACGCGGGAGCATCGGTAGGCTCGCCCGCCGATGACGACCCTCGACATCCTGGGCCCCCGCGAGCTGTGCCGCTCCGTCGTTGCCTTCGGTGACGCGCTCGCCACCCACCAGGACGCCATCAACCGTCTCAACGTCTATCCCGTGCCCGACGGCGACACCGGTACCAACATGACCCTCACGGTCCGGTCGGTGGTCGAGGCGGTGGAAGCGGCCGGCCAGGACGCCGACATGGCCGCGGTCTGCAAGGCGATCGCCCACGGATCGCTCATGGGAGCGCGTGGCAACTCCGGCGTGATCCTCTCGCAGCTGCTGCGCGGGGTCACCGAGGTGGTCCGCGAGGTCGACGCCATCGACCCCGAGGTGTTCGCCGCCGCCCTCAGCCGAGCTTCCGAGCTCTCCTACGAAGCGGTCCAGCGGCCGGTCGAGGGCACCATCTTGACCGTGGTCCGCGAGGCAGCCGAGGCGGCCCGCGACCGGGCGAGCCGCGACGGCTCCCTGGTGGAGGTGCTGGCCGAAACTCGTGAGGCCGGCCAGCAGTCGCTCGACCACACGCCGGACCTGCTCCCGGTGCTCGCCGACGCCGGGGTCGTCGATGCCGGCGGGGCCGGCTTCCTCCTGCTGCTCGACGCCCTGTTGCAGATCGTCGACGGTCGCGAGGTGCCCGCGCCACCTCCCGCGCCCGACGGTGTGGCCGGTCGGGCGCGCACCGCCGACCGGACACCCACGGCGGAGACCGGCAAGCACGTCTCCGAGCTGCGGTACGAGGTCATGTACCTGCTCGAGGCGCCCGACGAGGCCATGCCGGCGTTCCGCGAGGTGTGGGCCGGCATCGGTGACTCCATCGTCGTGGTCGGTGGGGACGGGATCTACAACTGCCACATCCACACCGACGAGATCGGGGAAGCGATCGAGGCGGCGATCGAGATCGGCCGACCCCGGCAGATCCGCGTGACCGACCTGCTCGACGAGCTGGGCGAGGTCGAGGAGGAGCGTTGGGTCCGCGAGGCCGATGAGGGCCCGGAGCCCGTGGTCGAACCGGTGCCGTGCGGTGTCGTCGCGGTGGCGACCGGTGACGGCATCCGGCGCATCTTCGCCAACCTGCGGGTCCAGCAGGTGGTCACGGGGGGCCAGTCGATGAACCCGTCGACCCAGCAGCTGCTCGAGGCGGCCGAGGCGGTCGCCGCTCCCGAGGTCGTGATCCTGCCGAACAACAAGAACATCATCGCGGTGGCCGAACAGGTCGACGCGCTCACCGACAAGGTGGTGCGGGTCCTGCCGACCCGTTCGATCACCGAGGGCTTCGCCGCGCTGATGGGCTACGACCCCGAGGCGTCGGCCGAGGACAACATCTCGGCGATGGGCGAGTTGGCCGGTGCCATCGTGAACGGGGAGGTCACCCAGGCGGTCCGTCCGTCGATGTGTGATGCCGGGCCCATCGCCGAGGGTGACTGGCTGGGCATCGCCCGCAGCGGGATCGAGGTGGTGGCCGCCGAGCTGGCCGATGCGTGCACCGGGCTCCTCGATGAGTTGATCGACGACGACCACGAGCTGGTGACGGTGATCGAGGGCGAGGGCTCGTCGGCCGGGACCACCCGCCTGATCACCGAGTGGCTGGCCGCGCACCATGGCGACGTCGAGGCCGAGATCCACCACGGCGGCCAGCCGCTCTACCCGTACCTCTTCGGCGTCGAGTGACCCGGCCGGTGACCGTGCCATTGGTCACCATCCGCATGAGATATGCAGCATCGGGTACAGCGCGACCATGACCATCACCCAGACCATCGACACCCAATTCAGCGAGTTCGCTCGTGCCTACGACGTGAACGCGACCAAGGTCGCCGAGCGCACCCCGCCGCCGCTCAACGTGGTGGTTCGCCGGGTGGGGGCCCTGAACTCCGAAGCCATCCGCCAGTACGGCCACATGACCGCCACGGTGCTCGACGCCGTCGGTGACGTGGTGAGCGTGGCCTGGAGGGGCGCCAGCGGCCTGATGACCGCCACCGAGAAGGCCATGGGCTCCTCGGCCGACACCGTGCGGACCACGGGTCGGCGAGCCCTCGGCGACGTGCGCCGAGCTCGCACGAGCGTCGAGCACCGGGCCGAATCGGCCGTTGATCAGGTCGGGCGCAACTTCCGAGCGGTCGCCGACGATGCCGAAAAGGTCGCCGACCGGATCGAACGCGAGGCCGAACACGCCGGTGACCGCGCCGTGAAGAGCATGGACACCGCGACCGCGGCCACCGCGGAGGCGACCGCCGACCGTCCCAGCGGTCCCTACGAGAACTGGACCAAGGAGGAGCTCTACGAGCGGGCGCAGGAGCTCGACATCGACGGCCGCTCCGGCATGTCGAAGAAGCAGCTCATCTCCGCGCTCCGCAACGCGTGATCGGTCGCCGGCGGCCCACCCCGCCGGGACCGCATCCACCAGCGCGCTCCACCGCCCACACGTTCCGGCGTGTGGGCGGTTCGCGTTCCTGTCCCACCCGCTGGGGCAGGATGAGCGCATGGCCCGGTCGCTGGAATCGCTGCGTTCCGTCGAGGTCACCCGGCTCAACGGCGTCGGTCCGGCCAAGGCCAAGGCGCTGGCCGCGTTCGACATCCACACCGTGTTCGACCTGGTCACCCACTATCCGCGGCGCTACATCGACCGGACGAGGCAGGCCCAGATCCGCGACCTGATCCTCGGCGAGGAGGCCTCGGTCCTGGCCACGGTCACCGCCATCAGCTCCCGACGGATCAAGGGCGGCCGCGCCATGGTCACGGGAACGGTGCGGGATCCCTCCGGCACCATGCGGATCACCTTCTTCAACCAGGCATGGCGGGAGAAGCAGCTCCGCCCCGGCACGGAGGCAGTGTTCTTCGGACGGCTCGAGGACTACCGCGGCCGGCGGCAGATGACCAACCCGGTGGTCGACCTGGTGGGCGACCGAACCGGCCGAGTCGTGCCCGTCTACCCCCAGTCCGAGAAGGTCACGCTCACGTCCTACGACCTCGCCGGCTGGATCGAGGAGGCGCTCCGTCGCGCCGGCGAGCTCGAGGACCCGGTCCCGGAACGCCTGCTCGACGAGTACGACCTCGTCGATCGCACCAACGCGTTCCACGACATCCATCTCCCCGAGTCGATGGGCGCCCATCTCCTCGCCCGTCGCCGACTCGTCTTCGACGAGCTGTTGCGCGTCCAGCTCGCCCTCGTCCTGCGCAAGCGCACCCTCGAGGCGACCACGGCCGGCATCGCCCACGATCCGACCCGGACCATGGTCGAGCGGTTCCACGCCGGACTGGGCTTCCCCCTGACCGCCGCCCAACGCCGGACCATCGACGAGATCGCGGCCGACATGGCGCAGGAGACCCCCATGCACCGCCTGCTCCAGGGCGACGTCGGCGCGGGGAAGACCGTGGTGGCCGTGTCCGCGCTGCTCCACGCGGTCGAGGGGGGCCACCAGGGCGCGCTGATGGCCCCCACCGAGGTGCTCGCCGAGCAGCACGCCCTCGGGGTGGGAGCCATGCTCGACGGTTTCACGGTGGGCGAGCACGGGGCACTCTTCGACCGGCCCCTGCGGGTCGAGCTGCTCACCAACCGCGTCCCGGCTGCGGCCCGCCGGCAGATCACCGAGGATCTGGCGGCCGGACGGGTCGACGTCGTCATCGGCACCCACGCGCTCCTGTCGGCCGACGTGACGTTCTCCTCCCTCGGCCTCGCGGTCATCGACGAGCAGCACCGCTTCGGCGTCGAGCAGCGGGCGGCACTGCGCGACAAGTCCCGCGGCGCGGTGCCCGACGTGCTGGTGATGACCGCCACGCCGATCCCTCGCACCGCGGCCATGACGGTCTACGGCGACCTCGACGTGTCCGTGCTCGGCGAGCTGCCACCGGGCCGGACGCCCATCGAGACGATCTGGCCCCGGACCGAGCGCGACCAGGCCTCCATGTGGGATCGCGTGCGGGCCGAGTTGGCGGCCGGGCGCCAGGCCTACGTGGTCTGCCCGCTGGTCGAGGAGTCGGAGAAGCTCGAGGTCGCCTCCGCGTCCGAGACGTTCGAGTCCCTCCAGGCCACCGAGTTGCACGGACACCGGATGGGGCTGCTCCACGGCCGGGTCCGGGCCGACGAGAAGGAAGCCACCATGGCCGCCTTCCGGCGCGGTGATATCGACGTGCTGGTCGCCACCACGGTCATCGAGGTCGGCGTCGACGTCCCGAATGCCACGGTGATGGTGGTGCTCGACGCCGACCGCTTCGGCATCGCCCAGCTGCACCAGCTCCGAGGGCGCGTGGGGCGGGGGAGCCACGCGTCCGTCTGCTACCTCGTCGGCGAGGGGGCCGGCGACGACGGCACGGCTCGCCTCGAGGCGCTGGTCCGGACCACCGACGGTTTCGAGTTGGCCGAGGTCGATCTCGACCTACGGGGTGAGGGCACCATCATGGGTGAGCGCCAGAAGGGGATGAGCGATCTCAAGCTCGCCTCCCTGCGCACCGATCGGGACTGGGTCGCCCGGGCCAGGGACGCCGCCTTCGCGCTGGTCGACGGGCCCGACGGGGTGCCCGCGCCCCTGCTCGACGAGGTGCGGGTCCACCTCGACGACGCCGACGCCGAGTTCCTCCTCAAGGGTTAGCGAACCCTTCGGGTTCGCCCGCACGGGCTAGCGAACCGTCCGGGTTCGCCCGCACGGCCGGGCTGGCCGTCACTCGTCCTCGGGCACCTCGAGGTACCAGGCGTCGAGGCAGTCCTCGCAGCGGTAGACGGTGATGTCTCCCGGCGCCCACCCGTCCTCGGGCTCGTAGGAGTTGAGATGGGCCCGCCCGCCGCAGTCGATGCAGGTGATGACCTGGTCGGGTTCGAACACCGAACCCACCGTACCGGCGGTCGGTGCGGGCGCGGCCACCCCAGCAGGGGGGTGCCACGGCCACCCGCGACCCTGCTGGCACACTGAGTCCGATGCGCACCCGTTCCCCCGCGGTCGCCGCGCTGGCCCTGTCGATCCTTCTCGCCGCGTGCGGCGGAGGCGATGACGCGGCGACGGCGACCACCACCAGCACCACCGCGAAGCCCACCACCACCACGACGACGTCGGAGCCGGCCCCGTCGAACCTGTCGATGCTGACCGGCCAGCCGATGGACCCAGAGCTCACGGCCCGGCCGGTGGTGGCGATCAAGATCGACAACGTCGACGGCCACTCCACTCCCCAGGTGGGCATCAACCAGGCCGACGTCGTCTACGAGATCCAGGTCGAGGGCCAGATCACCCGGCTGCTCTCGATCTTCCAGTCCAGCGACGCCGCGCCGGTCGGGCCCGTCCGCTCGGCTCGCGGCTCGGAGGTCGGTGTCCTCGAGGAGCTCAACCACCCCCTGTTCACCTGGCACGGCGCCAACGGGATCCTCGGGCCCATCGTACGGGCGTCCTCCGTCGTCCCCCGCTCGATCGACGACATCCCCCAGCTCTTCTACCGCGACCACAGCCGGCCGGCGCCGTACAACAGCTTCGTGCAGGGCACGGCCCAGATCCGCGCCACCGCCCCGGAGGGATCGACCGGACCCACCCAACCGATCTTCGACTTCGCCGCTCCGGGCGAAGCTCCATCGCCGCTGGCGGTCCCGGCATCGACCGTGCACATCCGCTTCCCGGCCCCGTTCGGCCAGGGGGGCGGTGAGGCGGCGGTCACCTACGACTGGGACGGTTCCCACTGGCTGCGGAGCCAGAAGGGCCATCCGCACGTGGACGCCAGCGGCCTGCAGGTGGCGCCGGACAACGTCATCGTGCGGTTCGTGAAGGCCGTCGACTCGGGCACCGTCGACAAGGCCGGGACCCGGGTTCCCACCGCCCAGGTCGTCGGCGAGGGCGAAGCGTGGGTGTTCAGCCAGGGCACGGTCACCACCGGGACGTGGGTCAAGCCCGACAACACGTCGCCGACGAAGTACCTCGACCAGGACGGCAACGTGATCAAGTTGACGCCGGGCAAGACCTGGATCTCGATGCCCTACTCGGCCACCGGTTCGTCCTTCGGGTGAGGGTCGTCGCCGGCTCGGCCCGCGGCCGACGGCTCGAGAGCCCGGTGGGCGAGTCGACCCGGCCGACCTCTGATCGGGTGCGGGAGGCGATCTTCAACGCCGTGTTCAGCCGCATGACGATCGCCGGCGCCCGCGTCGTCGATCTCTACGCCGGCAGCGGCGCACTGGGGATCGAGGCGATCAGCCGTGGGGCGACCGAGGTGTGGTTCGTCGAGGCCGACCCGGCCGCCGTCGCGGTGATCGAGGCCAACCTCGACACGCTGGGATTCCGGGACCGAGCCACGGTGATTCGCGGCCGGGTCGACGACGTGGTCGACACCGTGCCGGACGACGTCGATCTCGTCCTCGCCGACCCGCCGTACGCCTTCGACGGATGGATCGACCTCCTCGGGCGCGTCGCCGGGCACCTCGGCGCCGGGAGCATGGTGGTGGTGGAGTCCGACCGCCCCGTCGACCTCCCGATGGGGTGGGAAAAGATGAGGGAGCGGGCCTACGGCGGTACCGTGATCACGTTCGCCGCCCCACCGGTCGAACTCCCGGCCGGCCCTGCGGGTCGAGAGTCCATGTCCGACGATCCAACCGACGCAACAGGAGCCGACGCGTGAGGACAGTCCTCTATCCCGGGACGTTCGATCCGATCCACAACGGCCATCTCGAGATCATCGAGACGGCCTCGCGCCTGTTCGACCGGGTGTACGTCGCGGCGATGCGCAATCCCCAGAAGGGCGAGCCCTTGTTCTCGTTCGAGGATCGCAAGTCGATGATCGAGGAGAGCACGGCCCATCTCGACAACATCGAGGTGGTGCAGTTCTCCAGCCTGGTCGTCGATCTCGCCCGGGAGATCGGGGCCGATGTCATCGTCAAGGGGCTGCGAGCCGTCTCCGACTTCGAGTCGGAGATGCACCAGGCCCACATGAACCGCAAGATCTCCGGGCTCGAGACGCTGTTCATCCCGTCGGCCACGGAGCACTCCTTCGTGGCGTCGAAGCTGCTGCGGGAGATCGCCCGCTTCGGTGGCGACGTGAGCGAGATGGTCCCGGTCGCGGTGTCCAAACGACTCCACGACACCTTCGGCGTGCACTCCTCCAAGGGCCCAGCGAGGGAGAAGCGATGAGCAGCGGTGATCGTCCCGGCCAGTCTCCCTACGAGGCGCCACAGGTCGAGTCCGTCCTCCGGGAGATCCGCGACCTCATCGAGCAGGCGCGGCCCATGCCGCTGTCGACCTCGGTGATGATCAACCAGGCCGAGGTCCTCGACCTGGTCGACGAGGCGTCGGAACGGCTCCCCGAGGAGCTCCGGGCGGCCAAGTGGTTGCTCAAGCAACGCGAGGAGTTCCTGGCCCGCACCCGCCGCGAGGCCGAGGAGATCCTCGACCAGGCGCGGGAGAAGGCCGACGAGATGGTCCGCAA
Source organism: uncultured Acidimicrobiaceae bacterium (assembly GCA_963730345.1). GTDB lineage: Bacteria > Actinomycetota > Acidimicrobiia > Acidimicrobiales > Salinilacustritrichaceae > Salinilacustrithrix. The sequence goes on along the minus strand of CAVSRP010000032.1, from coordinate 57,007 downwards.
GACGGAGGTCGTCAAGGCAGCCGAGGCCCGGGCCCGCTCGGTGATCGACCAGGCCGATGCCGAGTCCCGCCGCCTCAAGCTCGAGGCCGAGGACTTCTGCGACCAGCGCCTGGCCAGCTTCGAGATCGTGCTGGAGCGGACCATGAAGGTGGTCAACGCCGGCCGGCTCAAGCTCCAGGGCAGCCAGGCGCGCCAGGACGACGGAGACGACGGGGACGACGGTCCGCCCGAACGCGCCGGCCGTCCCCGGCTGGAGGCGGTGCCCGACCACCGGTCCGATCCGCGCCCGCCGGTGTTCTTCGACCAAGACGACCGCTGAGCCGTGCCCCGGCCACTGGTGGTCCGGGTCGGCGATCTGCTCCGGGAGCCGGGGAGTCGTCGCAGCATCGAGCGAACCGTCGACCTCGGTTCGCTCGAGACCAGCGCGGCGCGCACGATCCCCGGGACCGACCTCACCATCCATGGCGAAGCGATGGCCATGGCCGGCGGCATCGAGCTCACCGGGGAGGTCGGCTTCGACTGGTACGGAGACTGTCGACGCTGCCTCGACGAGGTCCACGGACACCAGACCGTCGCCTTCCGCGAGGTCGCCCAGCGGGAGCCGATCGACGAGGAGATCCTGCCCATCGAGGGCGACCTGGTCGATCTCGAACCGCTGGTCCGTGAGCTGGTGCTGTCGGGGCTCCCCCTGGCGCCACTGTGCCGCGATGACTGCACGGGCCCGGATCCCGAGCGGTTCCCCACCACCACCGAGGAAGCCCACGTGGCCGAGGCCGCCGAGGAGCCCCGTCCCCACGACCCCCGCTGGGCCGCGCTCGACGAGCTGCGCTTCGAGTAGTTCCGCCGTGCGGTTGTGAGCGAGCGACGGAGCGCCGCTACGCTGGCCCGCTCGCGTCCTGCAGTCCCGACGCGCCACCACGCACCCGCACACGGGCCGTTGCTCGCCCAGAGGTAGATCCGTCATGGCCGTTCCGAAGCGCAAGACATCGAAGGCGAAGGGCCGTAGCCGGCGCGCCGCCAACTGGAAGCTGGAGCGTCCCTCCCGGAGCCTGTGCCCCCGCTGCGGTGTCACCAAGGTCCCTCACGTCGTCTGCCCCAACTGCGGTTGGTACCACGGCCGGCAAGCCGTCGACGTCGACTGAAACCGGACTTCGTCCGGTTTCGTGAAGTTGCTCGGCTGCGCCTCGCAACTTCTGGCCCCCAGAGAAACGAAACTGGACGCGGCTCCGTACCACTTCACATCTCCGGGAGGACCCCGCATGTTGCCGATTGCGGTTGATGCCAACGGTGGCGACCGGTCGCCCGAGGCCATCGTGGCCGGGGCACGTCGAGCCCGTGACGAGCTCGACGTTCCCGTCGTCCTCGTGGGCACACCCGACGTCGCCGACCTCGCCGGCGATCTCCCGCTGATCGAGGCGTCCGAGGTCATCGCCATGGACGCCGACGCGGGCCAGAGCGTGCGGCGCATGAAGGACTCGACGCTGGTGCGCGCCGCCGAGGCCGTCCGCGACGGGCGGGCGTCGGCGATGGTGTCGGCCGGGAACACCGGCGCCACCATGGCATCCGCCCTGCTGCGCATGGGTCGCATCACCGGGGCCAAGCGCCCGGCCATCGCCACCCCGCTGCCCGTTCCATCCGGGGGCCACACCGTGCTGCTCGATGCCGGGGCAAATGCCGAGTGCCAGCCCGAATGGCTCGTGCAGTTCGCCCAGATGGGGGCGGCGTTCGCCGCCGCTCGCTTCGGCATCGACACCCCGCGGGTCGGCCTGCTGTCCATCGGCGAGGAACCGGGGAAGGGCGATCCGCTGCGCAAGCAGACCTACGAGTTGCTCGCCGCCGACGGGGTCCTGCGAGCCAGCGGCGGCACGTTCATCGGCAACGTCGAGGGTCGCGACCTGATGACCGACGACGTCGACGTCGTGGTGACCGACGGCTTCACCGGCAACGTGGCGCTCAAGTCGCTCGAGGGGGCCATGAAGGCGCTCGTGTCCCGGCTGCTCGAGGCGTTCGGCGCCACCGCCGAGGCCAAGGCCGCGGCCGACGTGTTGATGCCAGAGCTGTTGCCGTTGTACGCCTCGCTCGATCCGGAGAACACCGGGGGCGCCATGCTCCTCGGGGTCGACGGCGTGTGCATCATCAGCCACGGGTCATCGGGTGAGACCGCCATCGTCAACGCGGTGAAGGTGGCCCGCGACATGATCGTGGGCGACGTCGTCGGGGCGCTCGCCGCCGCCATCGCCTGATCGCCCGGGCCCGCGTTCGACCCCGGATCGCACGATCCGTGTTGTCCCGATACGTAGAGTAGGCACCGTCCTGGGGTTTTTCGCCGATCCGGCGACATTGGGCCGGACTCGCTACAGTGACCGATCGCCCGACGAATACCCCAGGAGCAGCGCGGTGCCCGCAGAGACGCACGTGGAAGGCGGAAAGATGGATCGCGACGAGGTGCTCGACCTGATCCGCGACCGCCTGGCCGACATCCTCGAGATCGAGCCGGACTCGATCAAGGAGAGCGACAGCTTCGTCGACGATCTCGACGCCGACTCGCTGGCGCTCATCGAACTGGTGGAGGCGCTCGAGGAGGAGATCGGCGAGCGCACCGTCGGGTTCCGGATCGAGGACGAGGACCTGGAAGACCTCAAGACCATCCGCGACGCCGTCGACTACGTCGTCGCGCGGCTCTGATCCGAGCCGGGACGTACCGGTGCCGATCGCGTCCGGCGGCCACCGCCCCGTGGTCGAGCGCGCTCGGCTCGTCGACGCCATCGGCCACGAACCCCACGACGACGCCCTCCTCGCCCAAGCGTTCAACCACCGCTCGTGGTGCGCGGAGCACCCCGAGGACGAGTCGAACGAACGGCTCGAGTTCCTCGGCGACTCGGTGCTGGGCTTCGTCGTCGCCGATCTCGTCTACCGCAGCGAGCCCGATCTCGACGAGGGTGCCCTCACCGATGTCCGCAAGGCCGTCGTGAACTCGGTCTGCCTCGCGGAGATCGCCATCGAGCATCGCTTCGGCGACCACCTCCGCCTCGGCAAGGGCGAGGAACAGTCCGGCGGGCGCGAGAAGCCGTCGATCCTGGCCGACTCGGTGGAGGCGGTGCTCGGCGCCGTGTACCTCGATGGCGGTATCGAGGTCGTACGCGAGGTCGTCCTGCGCCTCTTCGGTCCGCGGATCCGCGCGGCCATCGATGCCGGCGGACGCAACCAGGACCACAAGAGCCGCCTCCAAGAGGTGCTGGCGGCCGAGACCGACGCCAACCTCGAGTACGCGTTCGAAGCGGACGGGCCCGACCACGCCCGCCAGTTCACCGTCACCGTCACCGCCGACGGACGCGAGCTCGGCATCGGTATCGGGCGGTCGAAGAAGCAAGCCGAACAGCAGGCGGCTCGGGCCGCGCTCGAGCTGCTCGCAGATCCCACTGACGACACCCACGCCCCTGGAGGCGACGACGATGGCTGAACTACCCGAGGTCGAGACGATTCGTCGCCAACTGGAGCGAGAGGTGGTCGGTCGCAAGGTCAAGTCCGTCGACGTCCTCGACACCAAGGCCATTCCCCGGCACAGCTCCAAGAAGCAGTTCGCCGGCATGCTCGAGGGGGCCAAGCTCAAGTCGCTGATGCGCCGGGGCACCTTCTTGATCTTCACCCTCGACACCGACGACCGGTTCATCATCCGGCCCGGCCTGGGCGGCCAGCTCCGCAAGACGCCGTCGAAGGACGACCTCGAGGACGGCACCGCCGTCGTGCTCACGTTCACCCAGGGCGGGCAGCTGCGCTACATCGACCCGAAGCACACCGGTGAGCTGTGGCTGCTGACCCCCGAAGAGGTCGCCGAGGGGGTCGACGAGATCGAACTGCTCGGCTTCGACGTGGTCGATCAGCCCGTGCCGTGGTCGGACTTCGCCAAGCTGGTCCTCAACCGGTCGGTCAAGTTGAAGTCGTTCCTCACCGACGAGGACCTCCTCGCGGGCATCGGCACCATCTACTCCGACGAGATCCTCTACGACGCGGGCCTGCGCTATGACCGGTTGTCGGACTCGCTGTCGGTGCAGGAGGTCCGCCGCCTCTATCGCAGCGTGGTCGAGATCCTCCACGACGCCATCAAGCACGGGGGCACCACCATGTCGGACACCGACTGGCACGACCTCCACGGCGAGGCCGGTGGCTATGTCGAGTACCACCAGGTGTCGGCCCGCGACGGCGAGCCCTGCCGCCGGTGTCGGGACACCATCGTGAAGGCCAAGTTCGGCGGAAAGAACACCTACTTCTGCGAGCAGTGCCAGACGTGACATGGCGGAAATCGTCGGTCTTCTCGCCGTGGTGGTCGTGGCGATCGCCGCCCACGAGTTCGCGCACGTGGGCGCAGCGCGCGCCGTCGGGCAGGAGATCTTCGCCATTCAGATCGGCGTCGGCCCGCAGTGGTCGTTCCGCGTCCAGGGCGTCGACGTCGGGATCGGCGCCATCCCGTTGGGTGGCTTCGTGCAGGCGCGAGCTCGGTCGGCGAACGGCTTCCGGTGGCGCTCCGCGGTCGTCGCCGGCTCCGGGGTCACCGCCAACCTGGGCCTGACCGCCATCGGTCTCGCCGCCGGGATCCGCGCCATCGTCGTGTTCAACCTGCTGGTCGCGGGCGCCAACCTGTGGCCCGGCGGACGGCGCCGGCTGGGGATCGCCTCGTCCGACGGACGGGTCCTGTTGGACCTGGCCCGCAACGACGTCGACGCCATCGCCGAGGAACGCAGCGGCTGGTTCTGCATCCACGCCACCCGTGCCCACGACGCCGGCGACCTCGACGAGGCGCGTCGGTTGGTCGATGCCGGGATCGCCGAGGCCGGGGAGACCAGGGCCCTGCTCGCGGTGGCCGGGATCGTCGCGTTCGGGCAGCGCCGGTTCGCCGACGTCGTCGACGCCTACGTCCCCCTGATCGACGACGACCGGGTCAGCGTGGCCGGGCGCGCCGGGTTCGCCGCCGATGCCGCCTGGTCCGCCTCTCTGCTCGACGACCCGGCGATGCGCGAGTTGGCGCTGCCGTGGGCCGCATTCGCGTTCCGGGTCGGGCCCCGAACCGAGCGCCGCCGGCTGGCGCTGGCGTTGGCACAGGTCGACGCCGGTACCCCCGACGTGGCCCAGGCCACGCTGGGCGATCTGATCAGCCCCTCGGCTGCGGCCGTCCGGTCCCTGGCGCTCGCGGCCGAGGGTGATCTGGAGGCGGCCACCTCGATCTACGTCGCCGATGTCCTGCCCGGCATGGACGCGGACCACCCCTTGCTGGCCCGGGTCGCCGAGGCCCTTCGATCGCAGGATCCGCCCCCGGGTTGAGGATGCACGGCGGGTCCCGCGGGGGCCACTACCGTCGGCATCGGTGTTTCTCAAGAACCTGACCATCAAGGGCTTCAAGTCGTTCGCCGACACCGCCGACCTCGGGCTCGAACCCGGGGTCACCGTGGTGGTCGGGCCCAACGGCTCGGGCAAATCCAACGTCGTCGACGCCATCGCGTGGGTGCTCGGCGCCCAGGCTCCGTCCGCGGTTCGCTCGCAGAAGATGGACGACGTCATCTTCGCCGGCACGGCCAAGAAGGCCGCGCTCGGCCGGGCCGAGGTCAGCCTCACCATCGACAACTCGGCCGGGCTGTTGCCGATCGACTTCTCCGAGGTCACGATCTGCCGGACGCTGTTCCGCACCGGCGAGTCGGAGTACTCGATCAACGGCGTGCCCTGTCGACTGCTCGACATCCAGGACCTGCTCTCGGACTCGGGCGTCGGTCGCATGCAGCACGTGATCATCAGCCAGGGCCAGATCGACGCGGTCCTCAATGCCAAGTCGACCGATCGGCGCATGATCATCGAGGAGGCAGCCGGCGTCCTCAAGTACCGCAAGCGCAAGGAGAAGGCCGAGCGGCGCCTCGCCTCGACCGAGGCCAACCTGACCCGGGTCCAGGACCTGCTCCGTGAGGTCCGCCGCGGGCTGCGGCCTCTCGAGCGCCAGGCCGAGGCGGCCCGCCGGCACGGTTCGCTCGTCGACGAGCTGAACGCGCTGCGCCGGTTCCTGGCTGGTCGCGAGCTCGCCCAGCTTCGCACCCGCCTCGACAACACCACCCGCGACCGCGCCGGCCACGTCGAACGGGACACATCGCTCAAGGCCCGCCTCGCCGAGCTCGACACCGCGGTCCTCGCCGCGGAGGCCGAGCTGAACGCGCTCGGCGGCACCGACCTCGGCGATGAGCTCACCCGGTACGAGGCGCTGCGCGAACGGGGCCGGGGGATCGCTGCCGTGCTCCACGAGCGTGAGCGGAGCCTGGCCAAGGAGCGTGAGTCCAGCGTCGATGCCGCCCTGATCGCCTCGCTGGAGGCCGATCGGGCCCAGCTGCGCGACGCCCTGGCCGCCATCGACGACGAGGCGGCCGCCCTCGTCCCCGAGGTCGACGAGGTCAGCCGGGCCGAGCAGGGTCTCGCTGATGCTCGGGCCCGCTTCGAGGACCGCTGGGGTGAGGGCGTGGCCATCAGCTCGGGTGCGGCGGCCGAGGTCCGGGGCGAGCTCGCCGGGCTCCGCAACGCCGTGGCCCGGGCGACTGCCGAGCGAGATCGGCTCGACGAGCGGTTCCGGGCCCTCGCAGCAAAGCGCGATCGGCTGGCAGCGGAAGCCGACCGGCTCCGGGCCGAGGTCACCGCCGCCGACGAACGCATGCCCGATCTCGTCGCCGACCGAGATCACCTCCAGGCCGAGGGCGCGGAGGCCGAGACCGCGGTCGAGGTGGCCAGCGAAGTCCTCGCCGATGTCGACGCCGAGCACCGGTCGTGGGTGGCGCGGGCCGAGGCGCTCGCCCTCGCCCTCGATCAGGCCCGATCGGCCGCCGGTGCCGAGCGGCTCGCCGAGGTCGACGGCGTCATCGGCACCCTGCTCGATCTCGTCGAGGTCGACCCCGGGTGGGAGGCGACCTTCGAGACCGCCGCCGCCGATGCCCTCGGCGCCGTGGTGGTCGACGGACCGGACACCGCACGCGCCGCGCTCGGTGCCCTGGCCGCCGGCGATGCCACCGGGGCGGTCCTCGCCCTCGGACTCGACCGGAAGCGCCCGGCCCCGCCCGAGGTCGGTGAGTCGGTCCGGGCCCACGTGCGCTCGGGCCGCGTCGACGTCGACTCGCTCCTCGACGCCGTCGTCGGTGCTGCGGTCGCCGTCGATGGCAACTGGGCGGCTGGCCTCGACATCGCGCTGGCCCAGCCCGACGTCGTTGTCGTCACCGCCGACGGCGCCCGTTTCGGACCCGGATCGTGGCAGGTCGGGGGCACCGCCTCCGGCGCCACCGGCGCCGCGCTCGACGACGCGCTCGCCGCGGCCGCGCAGGCCGAGGCTGCGGTGGCCAGCGCGGTGCAGGCACGCGATGCCGCCCGCGAACGCCTCGTCGTGGCCAAGCGGGCCGCCGCCCAGGCGCGTGACGCGGTCGAATCGACGGTCGCGGCGCGCCGGCGCGCCGACGAAGCCCTCACCCGGGTCGAGGCGCAGGCGGCCGAGACCGCCGACGAGCTCCGCAGTGGCGATGCCCTGCGGGACGAGATCGAGGCCCGCGTCGCCACCGAGCGCGGCCGGCTCGCCGAGCTCGACGCCGCGTTGCCCGCGCTCGAGGCCGAGGAGGCCGCGGCCAGCGAAGCGGCCCGGGCCATGGCCGATGCCCGTTCCGCCCTCGACGAGCGGGCCGCCGCCGTCACCGCGCTGCGCTCCGACCTCGAGGTGCGGGCGGCGCAGATCGAGGAACGCCGCAGCTCGCTCAGCGCCCGGCTGGTGGAGGTCGACACCCGGCTCGAACGGAACCAGGCGGCGGCCGCCGAGGCCGCGGTCCGTCGCGAGGCGCTCGACGGTCGAGCTCGCACCCTGGGCGGGCTGGTCGCGGCGTGCGACACGTCGCTGACCACCATCGAGGAGCGCCTCGTCGTGCTCCGCGAAGCGCGGCGCGAGCAGTCCGAGGCCCAGCGCCAGGTGTCGGTGGCGCTCGATGGCCTCCGCCGCGAGCGGGTCGGTGCCGAACGGGAGCTGTCCGAAGCGCGGGAGCGGAAGCAGCGGGCGGAGCTCGAGCTCAGCGAGATCAACCTGCGCATCGAGACGTCGGTCGAGACGATGCGACGTGATCTCGACATCGACCCGGACACAGCGTTGGCGGCCGAGTGCCCCGAGCTGGCCGAGGGCACCACCCCGGCGGCCCGCACCCGCGAGCTCGAACGCGAGCTGCGGCTCATGGGTCCGATCAACCCGTTGGCCCTCGAGGAGTTCGAGGCGCTCCAGGAACGGCACACCTTCCTGCAGGGTCAGCTCGACGACGTGAAGGCCAGTCGCCGCGAGCTGTCCAAGATCATCCGTGCCGTCGACGACGAGATCGTCAACGTCTTCGCGGGCGCGTTCGCCGACGTCTCGGAGAACTTCACCGCCCTGTTCCAGACGCTGTTCCCGGGTGGGACGGGCAGCATCAGCCTGACCGATCCCGCCAGCCTGCTCGAGACCGGCATCGAGATCGAGGCCAAGCCGTCGGGCAAGAACGTGCGCAAGCTGTCGCTGCTGTCGGGTGGTGAACGCTCGCTCACCGCGCTGGCGTTCCTGTTCGCCGTGTTCCGCTCGCGGCCGTCGCCCTTCTACGTCATGGACGAGGTGGAGGCCGCCCTCGACGACGTGAACCTCCACCGGTTCCTCGATCTGGTGGCCGAGTTCCGCCAGGAGGCGCAGCTGGTCATCGTCAGCCACCAGAAGCGCACCATGGAGGCGGCCGACGTGCTCTACGGCGTCACCATGTCGCCCGGCGGCTCGTCGAAGGTGGTGTCCGAGAAGGGCGCCGCCACCCTCGGCGCGGCGTAGCGCGCCCCGACTGCCCCCTCCCCGCCCACCCACCGACTGCGCCACCCAACCCCGTTCTTGTCGCCGAATCGGCGCGACACGTCCCCGAACGGCCGACAGGAATCTCGCCCGATTCGTTCTTGTCGCCGGATCGGACCATCCGACCGCCGATCTGCCGACAAGAATCGATCTGCCGGCGGTGTGTCAGCACTCGTCTCTACCATGGGTCCCACGGCTCGAACCCGGGCTGCTCGGCGCATCGGCGCCCTCGTCATCGTCCGAGGAGCGTGCCATGCTGCCCGATCCCGTCCTCGAGCTGTTCCGCAACCAAGTGGGGCTCGTCGCCCGCCACCAGATCCGCCTCGTCGAGCCCAATCGCCAAGCTCGGCGCACCATCTATCGGAACCCCGACCTGGAAGTCGTGACCTCGCGGGTGCTGCGCCATCGCGCTGTGGCACCGTCTCGTGAGCAGGCTGTGATGACCGCGGTGCTCGACGCCGGTCCGGATGCCCTGTTGTGGGGCAAGTCCGGCGCCACCCTCTTCGGCTTCGGCCGCGACCGAATCCTGCCGGCCCATGTGGCGGTGCCCCGCCATCGGGAGCTGGCGACGTCGTTCGGGCAGGTCCACGTCATCAGCCACCTCGATCCTCGGGACCGGACGCGCCACCTCGAAGTCCCCGTCGCCCGGCCCGAGGCGATCGTGCTGTGGATCGCCGGAGCCTTCACCCACCGTTTCGGTCACGAGGTGGCCGTGCAACGCGCGGGGCGGGTCCTCGACCAGGCCTGGCGGCAGCGGCTCATCAACGGCCGGTTCCTCCACGACATGGCCGCCCGGTCGGGTGGTCGCGGTCGCTCGGGAATCGTGGTGCTCCGGCAACTCCTCATGGAGCGCCCACCCGACTACCAGCCCGCGGGGAGCGGGCTGGAGGAGCGCTTCGAGGAGATCGTGACGCCAGAGACGGCTCGCCGGCTCCGTCGTCAGGTGACCGTCGACGTCGAGCCCGTGGTGCGAACGGTCGACTACCGGCTCGACGAATGGCCGCTGATCGTCGAGATCAACGGCGAGGCGTGGCACACGTCGCTGACCGACCGGGCCGCCGACGACGAGCGATACGAGCGGTTTCTGGCGCTGGGCTTCTCCGTGGTGGTGTTCTGGGAGTACGACGTGTGGCACGACGCCCAGACCGTGCGTCGGGCGATGGACCGTCTGGCCTCTCATCCCGACCGGGTGCCAACCCTGCACCGACCGACGCCGGCGCCCTGGGACTGCTGACCGACCCCTACATCCGTTCTTGTCGGCGGATCGGAGGTCCCGTGGCCCGAAGCACCGGCAAGAACGGATCTGGTCAGGGCGGGGGGCTGCGGTCGTGGGTCCTCAGACGAGCTTGGAGAGGAACTTGGACTTCAGCGTGGTGTAGGGCGGGTACATCATCGAGATCTCGGGCTTGGTCGGCTTGGTCAGGATCGGCTTGAGGTTGGAGAACTCCTCGAAGCCGGCCTGGCCGTGGTAGCGGCCCTGACCGGATGCGCCGACGCCGCCGAAGGGCAGCGCGGGCGGGGAGATGTGGAGCAGCGTGTGGTTGATGCACACGCCGCCGGAAGATGTGCGGTCGACCACGTCCTGCGCCTGGTCGTCCTCGCTGGTGAAGACGTACAGCGCCAACGGCTTGTCCCGCCCGTTCACGAAGGCCACCGCCTCCTCGACCGAGTCGACGGTGAGGATCGGCAGCACGGGCCCGAAGATCTCCTCCTGCATGAGCGCGGAGTCGGGATCGGGGTCGACGATGATGGTGGGCGCGATCTTGCGGGTGGTCTGATCGACGTTCCCGCCGCACACCACCGTGCCTCCGTGCCCGTCGAGTAGGTGCTCGATCCGCTGCACGTGGCGGTCGTTCACGATCTGGGTGAGATCGGCCGACGTAGTGGGGGAGTCGCCGTAGAACTCGCCGATGGCGGCCACCAGCGCGTCGACCAGCTCGTCCTTGCGGCTGCGATCGACGAGGACGTAGTCGGGAGCGATGCAGGTCTGGCCGGCGTTGAGGAACTTGCCCCAGGCGAGGCGGTGGGCGCTGGTCTCGATGTCGGCGCTCGGCATGACGATGGCCGGTGACTTGCCACCCAACTCGAGCACGGTGGGGGTGAGGTTCTCGGCCGCCGCTCTGGCCACGATCTTGCCCACCGCGGTGGAGCCGGTGAAGAAGATGTGGTCGAAGTGCTGCTCGAGCAACCGGGTCGAGACGTCCACGCCCCCTTCGAAGACGGCAACAGCCTCGGGATCGAGGTTGGCGCGCAACGCGTCGGCGAGGACGAGGGAGGTGGCGGGCACCAGCTCGGACGGCTTGGCCACCACGGCGTTGCCCGCGGCCAGCGCCGCGGCCATGGGCGCGATCAGCAACTGGACCGGGTAGTTCCACGGAGCGATGATCAGCGCCACGCCCAGGGGCTCGGGCTGCACCGTGCCCTTGCCGGGCCGATCCTTGAGCCGCAGCTTGGCCTTCCGTGGCGACATCCAACTCCCGAGTTGCTTGCGGATGTGCTTGACCTCGGTGATGGTGAAGGCGATGTCGGTGGCGAAGGCCTCGATCTCCGGCTTCCCGAAGTCCTCCTGCATCGCCCGGACCAGCCGGTCGCCGTCGTCCTCCAGCACCCGGAGCAGGCCGTCGAGCTGGCGTTCGCGCCATTCGATCGGGCGGGTGCGCCCGCTCTGGAAGCTGTGGCGGACGGCGGCCACCACGCCGGGGATGGTGTCGATGTCGGTACGTTCGTCGATGCTCATCGGCGTCCACCGTAACCGCGGGTAGCCGCCGGGCCCACGAGTCCGGCGGGTCCCGTCATCGTCAGGGGCAGAGCGAGGTGGCCGCGTTGTCGACCGACACGGCGGCGTCCTGGTAGTCGGCCACCGCCGTCCGGTACGCGAGCGCATCGACCGCCCGAGGGTCGAAGCCCGCGCCGCGTAGCTGGTCGACCAACTCGCTCACCGCATCGCGGTAGGCCCGGGCCTGGACCCTCGCCGCCGACGGCGCAGATCGGGCGATCCGGTCGACACCCGTGGCCAGCGCGTCGAACGCGGCGCGCATCTCCTCCGGCGAGGCGATGGCGAGATCGGCGAACGGGTCGTTGCTCTTGAGGTCGTCGACTGCGGTGCAGAACGCCGTCAGGTCCCCGTTGCTGTCGTGGCCGCACGAGGTCAGTCCGGCGATGATCGCGGCGGCCATCACCACCCCGGCCGCCCGGCTCACGGGATGCGTTGGAACCAGAGCAGCGACAGCAGGGTGCTCACCAGCAACAGACCGATGGCGTAACCGACGAAGCGGTCGGTGACCTCGACCTTCTCGGTGTCGTAGCCGATCGACGAACCGATGTCGGAATAGACCGACTCGAGCTCGCCCAGCGAATCGGCGCTGAACGAGCGGCCGCCGGTGGCCTGGGCGATCTGCTGGAGGGCCGCTTGTTCGACGGGTACCGGTTGGATCTCCCCGTCGATGACGATCGTGCCGCGGGCAGTGCCGAAGGCGATGGTCGACACCGGGACCCCGGCGTCCGCGGCCGCTGCGGCACCGTCGGCGTCGGGTCGGCCGACCGTGGTCTTGCCGTCGGTCATCACGATCATGGTGGCCGGGACCGGCTCGCCGTTGGCGTCCACGATGGGCGCGGTGTCGATGGCGTCGAGCCCGGCGAAGATCGCCTCGCCGATGGCGGTGGCCGGCCCGAGCTCGAGCGAGTCGATGGCCGACTGGACCGGCCGGCGGTCGGTGGTGGGGGTCACCCGCACGCGGGCGATCCCGTCGAAGGTGACCAGGCCGACGTTGATCTGCGGTGGCAGGCCCTCGACGAACTTTGCCGCCGCCTGCTTGGCCGCCTCCAACCGGCTGGGAGCCACGTCGGTGGCCTGCATGGACAACGAGGTGTCGATGGCGAGGACGACCGTGGCCCGTTCCTTCGGGACCAGGACCTCGTCGGCAGGCTGGGCCCAGGCGATGAGCATGGCGGCGATGGCGAGGAGGAACGCGGCGGCGGCCACGTGGCGGCGCCAGCCGGGCCGGCGGGGTGCCACCGAATCGAGCAGCGGCAGGTTGGTGAACCGCACCGTGTACGCGCTGCGCTGGAACGTGAGGAGCAGGTAGACGAGGGCGAGGACGAAGACCCCGAGCAACCCGTAGAGGCGGGTGGGAGACAGGAACTGGTCGGGCCACAGGAAGCTCATCGCCGGCCGCCCACACGACGACGCAGTCCGACGAAGCGAACGATGTCGAACACCCAATCGCCATCGGTTCGCAGCTGGAGGTGGCCGACGCCCGCGCTGCGGAGCCGGTCGGCCACGTCGGCCCGCTGGGCCGCAGCAGCCTGGGCGTAGCGCTCCCGGGTACGACGGTTGGTGGGGACCTCACGGGTGCGACCGGTCTCGGGATCGACGACGGTCAACATCCCGACGGCGGGCAGCTCCAGCTCCCGCGGGTCGACGATCTCGATGGCGACGACGTCGTGGCGAGTGGCCAGCGCCCGCAGCGGTCCGTCCCAGGCGTCGGCCGACAGGAAATCAGACACCACCACGGTGAGACCGCGCCGGCGAGGGGGCACCAGCAGTCGACCGAGGGCCGCCCCGAGGGCGGTGGTGCCCGACGAGGGACTCGGACCGGAACGGGGGGCCATCAGCGAGTGCAGCAGGGCGAGCAGGTGATCGCGGCCGGGACGGGCCGGGACGACGTCAGCGCCGTCCGGGCCGACCACCACCGCCCCGAGGCGGTTCCCGGTGCGGGCGGTCAGGAACCCGACGGCACCGACGGCCGACACCGCGAGCTCGGCCTTGGTCATCGTCGCAGTACCGAACTCGAGACTGGGGGAGCGATCGACGAGCAGCCAGGTCTCCAGCTCCCGGTCGGCGATCGACTCGCGCACGTGGGTGACCATCGAACGGGCCGAGACGTTCCAGTCGATGCGGCGGACGTCGTCGCCGGCGACGTAGGGCCGGGTCTCGCCCGACTCGGAACCGTGACCGGGGATCAGCCCGCGGTAATCGCCCTGGAGGAGGCCGTCGAGCCGCCGGTTGACCGTGAGCTCGAGCCGGCGGAGGATCTCTGCCGATCGGGCGTCGGTCGTGGCGACCGCGGCCACGATCAGAACCCGGAGCCCGTGCGGTTGTAGTCGTCGCCGGCCGGTTCCGACGACGCCGTTCCCGGGGCTCCGAACCCCGGGTCGGTCCGTTGCTGTCCACGGGACGCCTCGGCGCCGGCCCCGGATACGGCGGGGGCGGGGACGGTGGAAAGCAGTCGAGCGAGGACGTGGTCGACCTCGACGCCTTGGGCCAACGCCTCGTAGGAGAGGACCAGGCGGTGGCGCAGGACGTCGGGGGCCACGTCGAAGACGTCCTGGGGAACGACGAAGGTGCGCTGGCGCAGCAGGGCCAGTGCCTTGCCGGCCGCGATGAGGCCGAGGGTGGCCCGGGGCGACGCGCCGTACTCGAGGTACTCGACCAGATCGGGCAGCCCGTAGGCGGCCGGCTCCCTCGTGGCCTGCACGACGTCGACCGCGTACTGCAGCGTGCCCGGGTCGAGGGTCACGTCGTCAGCGGCGCGCTGCAGTTCGAGCAGGGCGTCGGGCTCGAGGACCATCGAGGCCGACGGCGGCGACACGCCGTGGCGGCGGACGATCTCGGCCTCCTCGCCCGGCGAGGGGTAGTCCATCAAGATCTTCATCAGGAAGCGGTCGCGCTGGGCCTCGGGGAGCGGGTACACCCCTTCGTGCTCGATCGGGTTCTGGGTCGCCATGACGAGGAACGGCTCGGGGACCGGGAACGATTCCCCGCCGATGGAGACCTGGTGCTCGGCCATGACCTCGAGCAACGCCGATTGCACCTTCGCCGGCGCGCGGTTGATCTCGTCCGCCAGCAGGAAGTTCACGAACACGGGACCGAGCTCGACGTCGAACTGCTCGCTGCTCTGACGCCACACGCGCGTGCCGGTGATGTCGGCCGGCAGGAGGTCCGGGGTGAACTGGATACGGGCGAAGGTCCCGCCGACGGCCACGGCGAGGGTCTCCATGGCCAGCGTCTTGGCCAGACCCGGAACGCCCTCCAGCAGGAGGTGGCCACGGGCGAGCAGGCCCACCAGGAGGCGCTCGACCACGCGGTCCTGGCCGACGATGACCCGCTTGACCTCACGAGTGATCATCTGGAGCTGCACGGCCGGTGCCGGTACCGATGGAGGGGCCGGGGGCGTAGGCGCTGGAGATCGGACGTCGTCGGGACCGGAAGGCTGCTCCACCCCACGCAGGCTAGAGGCGCGCGAGCCGTCCCGGGCAGCGGGCGCCGAGGTGGGGAGAGCCGTCGGTAGGCTCGCCCGACCATGGAGATCCTGCTCCCGATCCTCGCCCTCGCCGTCCTCGTCGGCGGTCTCGCCGTGCTGGTGGTCAACCGCCGGAGCGAGTCCCGTCCCGGCATCGAGCCCGCCCAACCGCCCCATCGCCCGGCCGAGCCCGTCCCGCCCGCGGTTCCGGCCGAGACGGGTGAGGTCGAGCCCGAGCCGGTCGTGCCGTCTGCCGAACACGACGAGGCGGCGCTCGAACCGATCGTCAAGCCGAGTTTCCGCGATCGGTTGGCCAAGGCTCGGAGCGCGTTCAGTGGCTACCTCGGCTCGGTGCTGTCCCGATCGGACATCACCGCCGAGACGTGGGACGAGCTCGAGGAGGCGCTCATCCGGGCCGACGTGGGGGTCACCCGCACCACGATGCTGCTCGACGAGCTGCGGACCACGGTCAAGGACGAGGGTCTCACCGAGCCGACCCAGCTCGTCGAGGCGCTCAAGGATCAGCTGAAGGCGGCGTTGTCCGAGGGCGACCGCGCGCTGCATCTCGAGCCGGGCGGTCCCAACGTGTGGCTGTTCGTCGGGGTCAACGGCGTGGGCAAGACCACGTCGATCGGCAAGGTCGCTCGCCAGCAGGTCGATGCCGGCCACTCGGTGATCATGGCGGCCGGTGACACGTTCCGGGCTGCGGCCGCCGAGCAGCTCCAGACCTGGGCGGAACGGGCCGGCACCGACTTCCACCGGGGCGACGAGGGCGGCGACCCGTCCGCGGTGATCTTCGACGCGGTGGCCCGGGCCGGGGCGCGGGGCATCGACCTCGTGCTCGCCGACACCGCGGGTCGCCTCCACACCAAGACCAACCTGATGGAGGAGCTGGCCAAGGTGCGCCGGGTGGCGGACCGCGACCCGGGCCGGGTCACCGAGGTGCTGCTCGTGCTCGACGCGACCACCGGCCAGAACGGTCTGGCCCAGGCCAAGCAGTTCTCCGAGGCCACCCAGTGCACGGGCGTCGTGCTGACCAAGCTCGACGGATCGGCCAAGGGGGGCGTGGCGCTCGCCATCGCTCTCGACCTGGGGTTGCCCATCAAGCTGGTCGGCCTCGGGGAGCAGGTCGGCGACCTGGTGGAGTTCGATCCCGACGCGTTCGTCGACGCCCTGCTCTCCGTCTGATCGAATGGGGCCTGGCCGCGGTCACTCGCTCCTCCGCGACATCGCACCGACCCATCCCACCCGGAGGCCCCGATGATCTGGTTGACCTGGAAGCTGCTCACCCTCCCGATCCGGCTCGCGCTCGGCACCGTGGGCTTCGCGTTCAAGACGATTCGCTTCGTGGGCATCGGCCGGCTGCTGTTCTTCGGGGCGGGCGTGATCGCCGGGATGGCCGTCGCGCCGACCACCGGGGCGGAGTTCCGTGCCCGGCTCGCCCAGCGCTACGGGTCCGCGCCGACGACCCCCACCAGCGGACTCGGCGACACGGTACGGGACGAACTGGCCCACTCACCCCGCACCTGGCACCTGCCCCAACCCGAGGTCACCGTGGTCGGCAACCGCGTCACCTTGACCGGCGAGGTCCCCCATGAGGCCGCCCGCGCCGACCTCGGTCGCACGGCCGGGGCGGTCGTGGGCGTCGCGGCCGTCGACAACCGGATCACCGTTGCCGGCGACCAGTCGCACGCGTGAGGAGCCGCCTCGCGCCGCTGCTGGTCCTCCTCGTCGTGGCGCTCGTGACGGGATGCCGGGCCTCGGCGGACGATGCCGACACCGCGGGGACGGGTCCGCTCGACGGGCCGATCTCCACCCGGCCGGGGACCGGCACGTCGGCGCCGTCGGCGGGGTCGGTGCTCGACACGACGTCGGTCGCGACCGCGGGCGCGTGGCTCCTGCCGGCGACCGAGCTCTCGGCATCCACCGACGCGCCCGCGATACTCGTCTCCGACGGTGACACCATCCGGCGCGTCGCCCGCGGTGAGGCGTCGCTGGTGGCCGACCCCGAGGAGCGCATCGGCACCGCGGTGGGCGATGGCCGGGGGACGGTGTTCTACGAGACGCTCCGCACCAGCAGCGACGGCGTCGACGAAGCGTTCGGGCTGGTACGGCTGCGCCCGGACGGGACCTCGTCCCGGCTGACCCTCGCCGCCCATCGCGTCGTCCAGCTCCAGGACGCGGTCGTCGACGGCGAGACGACCAAGATCCTCTACGCCATCTTCCGTGACCCGGCCATGGTCGACGACGAGGTCACCGGCACCCTCCAGCTCCGCAACCTGACGACCGGCCGGGTCACCACGCTGGCCGATGCGGCGTGGCCCAATGCCCTGCTCACCCGGGCCAGCCTCGGCACCGGGGTGGTCGCCCTCACCTACTCCGAGAACGACACCACCACCGTCGTCGAGTTCCACGACCTCACCGGCGCGGTGGAAGCGAGACCCTCGCCCAGCGACGGTGTGGTCGACGGGCCGCCGTTCATCGGGTCGGCCGTGGTTTCCCCCGACGGTTCCGAACTCGCCTACGTCGAGGAACCCGATCCCCGGTTCTCCGACGAGGGAGCCGACCTGGCCGCGGATCGGGTCGACGACTGGCAGGTGGTGGTGGCCGACGACACCGGCGAACAGGTCCGCTTCACGGTGGCCGACCACTCGCTCGCCGCGGTGACCATCGACTTCGACGGCCGGTGGCTGCTGGTCTCGGGTCGCACCGCCGAGGGTGACGTCGAGCCGTTGCTCATCGACACCGAGTCCACCGACCTCCCCGCCTACCTCGTCACAGGCGTCCGTGGGGTGGCCCGGATCGAGTCGTCACCGCTCGCCTGAGGACCCACTGGCGCTCGTCGAGGTCGGCTCCAGCCCGGTGGCGGACGCCCGGTAGGATCGGACGTCCATGTTCGAGGCACTCAGCGACCGATTCGAATCGATCTTCAACGGCATCCGAGGCAAGGGGAAGCTGCGCGAGGAGGACGTCGACGAGGCCCTCCGTGAGATCCGCCTCGCGCTGCTCGAGGCCGACGTCAACTTCGCGGTGGTCAAGAACCTGGTCGGCCGCATCCGCGAGCGCATGGTGGGCGCCGAGGTCAGCCAGGCGCTGAACCCGGCCCAGCAGGTGATCAAGGTCGTCAACGAGGAGCTGATCGGGTCCCTCGGCGGCGAGACGATCCGCATCACGTACGCGTCGAAGCCGCCGACCGTCGTGCTCATGGCCGGTCTCCAGGGCTCGGGCAAGACGACGAACTCGGCCAAGCTCGCCCGCTGGTTCAAGGCCCAGGGTCGCAACCCGCTGCTGGTCGGAGCCGACCTCCAACGGCCCGCCGCCGTCCAGCAGCTGCGCACCCTCGCCTCCCAGCTCGACGTGCCGGTGTTCTCGGCCCCCGATGACATCGTGGCCTCCGGCACCGGGGACCCGGTGGAGGTGGCCAAGGCCTGCATCGACGAGGCCCGTCGCCTCGGCAAGGACGTGGTCATCGTCGACACCGCCGGCCGCCTGGCCATCGACGCCGAGCTGATGGAGCAGGTCCGCCACATCTCCGAGGCCACCCGCCCCGACTACACCTTCCTCGTCGTCGACGCCATGACCGGCCAGGACGCGGTCACCGTCGCCGAGAACTTCAACGAGACCCTCTCGCTCGACGGCGTCATCCTCACCAAGCTCGACGGCGACGCCCGCGGCGGCGCGGCGCTCTCGGTGAAGGAGGTCGTCGGCAAGCCGATCGCCTTCGCCTCCACCGGCGAGAAGCTCGACGACTTCGATCTGTTCCACCCCGACCGCCTCGCCGGGCGCATTCTCGGGATGGGCGACGTCCTCACCCTGATCGAGAAGGCCGAGACCGTCTTCGAGGAGAAGGAGGCCGAGGCCGCGGCCCAGAAGCTGTTCGAGGGCCAGTTCACCTTCGACGACTTCCTCGACCAGATGCAACAGGTCAAGAAGATGGGCTCGATCTCCTCCCTGCTCGGGATGATGCCGGGGATCCCCAAAGAGGTGAAGAACGTCGAGATCGACGATCGGGAGCTGTCCCGGATCGAGGGGATGATCCACTCGATGACCAGGGAGGAGCGGACCGATCCGTCCATCATCGACGGCTCCCGCCGGGCCCGCATCGCGGCCGGCTCTGGTACCGACGTGGGCCAGATCTCCCAGCTGGTGAAGCAGTTCCAGGAGATGCAGAAGATGATGAAGAACATGCCCGGGTTGGCCGGCCGGGCGATGAAGAAGAAGGCCAAGAAGAAGAAGGGCAAAGGCGGGTCCACGAGCGGGGGGCGCACCACGCCCAAGGGCGGGAACCGGACCGCGGCTCCGTCCGCCAAGCAGCCCTTCAGCCTGCCGGGCCTGGACAACTAGTGCCGTCAGGTTGCAGCACCGGCGGTTGAGCACGCAGACTGGTCCGCTGCGCCCATCACCCGAGCGCGCCCCGAACGAGACCTTTCACCAGAGAGAAGAACCTGTGGCCGTCAAGCTCCGCCTCATGCGGATGGGCAAGAAGAAGCAGCCCACCTATCGCATCGTCGCCGCCGATTCGCGCTCGCCGCGCGACGGCCGTTTCATCGAGATCATCGGCCACTACGACGCCCGTCGCGAGCCGTCGGTGATCAAGGTCGACAACGACCGTGCCGTGCACTGGCTCAGCAACGGCGCCCAACCCTCCGAGACCGTCGGCAAGCTGCTCACCATCTCCGGGGCCATGGCCGCCTTCAAGGGCGAGAAGGCCCCCGAGGGTGCCGAGCAGTACCAGAAGGGCCACGAGCCCGAAGCGGAGACCACCGAGTCCGTCGCCGGTGGCGCCTCGTGAGCGACGACGCCGTCGCCACGGCCGTCGCCGTCTGCGAGTACATCTGCCGCTCCATCGTCTCCCAGCCCGACGAGGTCGAGGTCGAGGTCGACGACGACGACGGCCGCTACGAGCTCACCGTCCACGTCGGCGACGGCGACACCGGCCGGGTCATCGGTCGTCGCGGTCGCACCGCCCACGCCATTCGTGCCGTCGTGCGGGCCGCGGCGGCCAAGGACGGCATCGACCAGATCGACGTCGAATTCGCCGATTAGGCCGTTCGTCGGTCGCAGAGCGACCTCCTCACTTCTGGAGTTGTTCGGCTGTGCCTCACAACTCCCGATCGGACGCCGCAATGGCTGAGCCTTTGGAACGATGAGTGAGCTGCTGGAAGTCGGTCGGATCGCCAAGCCGCACGGACTGCGCGGTGAGGTCATCGTCGCGCTGAGCACCGACCGCACCGAGCGGCTCGACATCGGATCGGTCCTGGAGACCGATCGTGGCCCGCTCACGGTGGTGGCGGCCCAGCCCCACCAGCACCGCTGGCGCGTCCTCTTCGAGGGCTTCCACACCCGCGAGGCCGCGGACGCGTTGCACGGTCTCGTGTTGCGAGCCGAGCCGATCGAGGACGACGACACCTGGTTCGTGCACGACATGATCGGCGCCGACGTGGTCCTCACCGACGGCACCGTGGTGGGGGAGTGCGTGGCGGTGGCCGAGAACCCGGCCTACGACATGGTCGAGCTCGGGTCCGGCGCGATGATCCCGATGCCGTTCGTCATCGACGTGGCCGGCGGCCGCATCACCATCGACCCCCCCGACGGTCTCCTCGACCTGCACTGACCCGATCCGGACGGCCCGCGCCCACCCCCTCACGGAAACTGGACGCGCCTCCGTACCCGAACGGGCCGCCCGCGCCCACCCCCTCACGGAAACTGGACGCGCCCCCGTACCCCGTTCGCCGGCAAGACGGCACGGCATCCGCGGTCTTGCGTGCGCCGTAGCCTGGCCTCCGCCATGCGCATCGACATCTTCACCATCTTCCCCGACATGGTCGACCGGTTCGCCGCCGAGAGCCTGCTGGGCCGGGCCCGAGCGCGCGGGCTGCTCGACATCCGCGTCCACGACCCGCGCGAGCACACCACCGACGTTCATCGCACCGTGGACGATGCGCCGTTCGGCGGCGGTGCCGGCATGGTGCTCAAGCCCGAGCCGCTCATGGCCACGATCGAGGCGGCCGACCCGCCCCGGCCGCTCCTGCTGCTCGGCCCGGCCGGCGATCGCCTCGACCAGGCCCGGGCCGCCGAGCTGGCCGCGTCCGGCGGCTTCTCGCTGCTGTGCGGTCGATACGAGGGGGTCGATCAGCGGGTGATCGACGGGTACTGCGACGGGGAGCTGTCCATCGGCGACTTCGTGCTCGCCGGGGGTGAGGTGGCAGCGATGGTGGTGCTCGAGACGGTGGGGCGGTTGGTGCCCGGCGTGATGGGCAACGACGACAGCGCCACCGAGGAGTCGTTCGCCTCCGGGCTGCTCGAGTACCCCCACTACACCCGCCCCGCCAGCCTCGACACGCCCGAGGGCCCCGTCGAGGTGCCCGCGGTGCTCCGCTCCGGCGACCACGGTCGTATTGCCCGGTGGCGTCGGGCCCAGGCGCTGGTGCGCACTGCTCGGCGCCGGCCCGATCTGCTCGGCGCGATCGGCACCGACGACCTCGATCCCGGGGACGTCGCCGCGCTCGCCGAGTTCGACCTGCTCGACGAGTTCCGGGGGCTCGTGCACCCCTGAACGCCGGGTTGGTCGCGTGCGGTGCGATCCTCCTACACTGGTCCGTTCGCCGGCCGGGTGTCCCGGTCGGTCGTCCCTGCGCCGACGCAGGCCCGATCACCCGCTTCACGAGAACAGAGCTTCGCCATGAACCCCACCGATCTCGTCGATCTCCCCAACCTGCGCGACGACATCCCCGACTTCGCGGCCGGCGACACCGTCAACGTCCACGTCCGCGTGGTCGAGGGCAACAAGGAGCGGGTCCAGCAGTTCAAGGGCGTGGTGATCCGGCGCCAGGGCGACGGGGTCCGCGAGACCTACACCGTCCGGAAGCTCTCGAACGGCGTCGGGGTCGAGCGCACCTTCCCGCTGCACTCGCCCACCGTGGCCCAGATCGAGGTGGTCACCCGCGGTGACGTGCGCCGGGCCAAGCTCTACTACCTGCGCGATCGCGTCGGGAAGCGGGCCAAGGTCAAGGAGAAGCGGGACTTCTGAGTTCCCGCGCCGCCCGCACCACGCCGGCGCAGCCACCTCCCATGGAGCCGTCGCCCGATCGGCCCCGGTCCTTCGACGACCAGGACCCGGCGCCGGAGCGGACGACCTCCCCGTCTCGTTGGCGCGGTGCGCTCGAGATCCCCGGCCTGATCGTCTTCGCCGCGGTCATCGCCATCTTGCTCAAGGCGTTCGTCGCCCAGGCGTTCTTCATCCCGTCGGCGTCGATGGAACCCCAGCTCCGTCCCGGCGATCGCGTGGTGGTGTCCCGCCTCGCCTATCACCTCCACGACCCCCGCCGGGGGGATGTCGTCGTGTTCTCCGACCCGGTGGACGACCACGGCCCCGACCACTCGTTCGTGCTGGTTCGGCTCGGTCGCGATGCCCTGCAGGCGGTCGGGCTGATGCGTCCCGGCGACAAGGAACTCATCAAACGAGTCATCGGACTGCCCGGTGAGACCGTCGAGGGCCACGACGGCTCGGTGTTCATCGACGGGCGCCCGTTGATCGAGCCCTACCTGCCCGACGACGTGGTGATCAGCGACTTCGCGCCCTACCGGGTTCCCGCCGACCACGTGTTCGTGATGGGGGACAACCGCACCAACTCCAAGGACAGCCGGATCTTCAAGGGGGTACCCGTGGACAGCATCGTCGGACGGGCCATCGCCCGGATCTGGCCCCCGGGTCGGATCGCGTATCTGTGACCTCGGCGGGCTCGTTGTCACCCCGGTCGGGTTACGGTGCCGGGACGGAGGTGCGACCCGACATGAGCCCGAACCGATGAAGCCGATCCGATGAGTACCGACGACCTCGAGCAGTACGAGGCCGACATCGAGCTGCAGCTCTATCGCGAGTACAAGGACGTGAGCCCCACGTTCGCGTACGTGGTCGAGACCGAGCGCCGCTTCTACCTCGCCAACGAGGTCGACCGCACCGTCCACGACGGTGGCGGATCGCCCTACATCGAGCTCGAGCTGCGCGACGCCTGGGTGTGGGACATGTACCGCACCAGTCGCTTCGTCTCGCGGGTCCAGATCGTGACGTTCAAGGACGTCAACATCGAGGAACTGCCCCAGGCCGACATCGACCTGGAGCAGTTCCGCAAGAAGCCGTGACCACCGGCGGAGCGACACCGTCGCCCCGTCAGCGGCTCGGGGCCCACGGCGAACGGCTGGCCGCCCGCCGGTACCAGTCCGCCGGCTACGAGGTGGTGGCCCGCAACTGGCGCTGCCCTGACGGCGAGCTCGATCTCGTGCTGCGCGGTCCGGGCGTGCTCGTCTTCGCCGAGGTGAAGACCAGATCGTCCGATCGCTTCGGGGTGCCGGCCGCCGCGGTGACGTCGGCGAAGCAGCGCCGGATCCGTCGGCTCGCCCAGAGGTTCTGCGCCGAGACCGGCGAGCGGGCCCGCGAGCTGCGCTTCGACGTGGTCTCGATCCTGCGGGGCCAGGTCGAGATCCTCGAGGGATGCTTCTGAACCGTGCTCCGGGCTCGATCCCCGGCCCGGGTCGGCGGCTACCCGAGGAACGCCCAGAGGACGAGGGCCAGCGCCACCAGGAGGCCGGCGGCGACGAAGGCGATGTCGCTCGGACGGCGCTTCTGCGGGCGGTAGGGGTTGAGTCCCATCACGGCCGATTGTCGCACGTCGCCGCGCCGGACCCGGGATCCCCCCGGGGATAGCGTCGCCCCATGGACGAACTGCAGATCGAGCGGGCCGACACCATTGTCACCGTGACCCTCAACCAGCCGCACAAGAAGAACGCGGTGAGCCCGGCGATGTGGGCGGCGTTGGCCGACGAGTTCCGGGCGCTCGCCGTCGACGAGGCAGTGCGGGTGGTCGTCGTGACCGGTGCCGGGGGCGACTTCTGTTCCGGCGCCGACCTGTGGCTCCCCCCGGGTGAGACGCCTCCGCACCAGCTCACCGCCATGCGCCAGGTCGGGGCGGCCATCCAGTCCTTGCACGACCTGCCCCAACCCACCATCGCCAAGGTGCCGGGCGTGGCGGTGGGGGCGGGCTGCTCGCTCGCCCTCGCCTGCGATCTCGTGGTGGCCTCCGACCAGGCCCGGTTCTCGGAGATCTTCGCCAAGCGCGGTCTCGCCGTCGACGGTGGTTCCTCGTGGCTGCTGCCGCGGATCATGAGCCTCCACAAGGCCAAGGAACTGGCGTTCTTCGCCGAGGTGCTCACCGCGGCGGAAGCGGCCGAGTTCGGCATGGTCAATCGGGTGGTACCGGCTGACGAGCTCGACTCCTTCGTCGCCGACTGGGCGTCCCGGCTCGCCGCCGGCCCCCCGATCGCCCTCGGCCTCACCAAGCGGATGCTCAACAACTCGTACCAGGTCACCATGGCCCAGGCGCTGGAGGACGAGGGCCGCTCGCAGTCCATCACCCTGGCCGGTCCCGACACCCGCGAGGCGTTCGCCGCGTTCACCGAGAAGCGCGACCCCGTCTTCCGCGGTCGCTGAGCCCACCGCGGCGCGTTCTTGTCACCCCGGCTGTCGTAGCGTTGCCACCGACCGGCTGGGCCCGGTCCGCTCGATGCGCCGGCGCACGGCTGTCCCCAGTGCCACTCCTGGAGGATGTCCGTGCTCGCCATCACCACCGCTGCCACCCTGGTCGGCGTCGACGGCCACCCGGTGCGCGTCGAGGTCCACGTCGGCAACGGCCTGCCGTCGTTCGCCATCGTCGGTCTGCCCGATGCGTCGTGCCGTGAGGCTCGCGACCGGGTCCGCGCCGCCATCCAGTCGAGCGATCTCGAGTGGCCGCAGCGCCGCATCACCGTCAACCTCGCACCGTCCTCGATCCCCAAGCTGGGCACCGCGCTCGACCTGGCGATCGCGGTGGGCATCCTCGTCGCGGCCAAGGCGGTTCCGGCGGCGGCGACCGAAGGATGGGCCTTCCTGGGCGAGCTCGGGCTCGACGGTTCCCTGCGCCCGTGCCGCGGCATCGTCCCGCTCACCGCCGGGCTGCGCGGTACCGGCTGTGGCGTCGTCGTCCCCACCGCCGCCCACGCCGAGGCGTCGCTCGTGCCCGGCGTCGAGGTGCGGTGCGCCGACACCCTGGCCGGCGCCGTCGGGGCCCTGCGAGCGGAGTGTCCGTGGCCCGATCCGCCGCCCGGAGTGCCGTCCCTCCCCCGCATCGAGCCCGATCTCGCCGAGGTGCGCGGCCAGCCGGTGGCCCGGGCGGTCATCGAGATCGCCGCCGCCGGCGGACACCACGTGTTGCTCTGCGGTCCCCCCGGGGCGGGCAAGACGCTCCTCGCCAGCCGGTTGCCGGGGTTGCTCCCGGACCTCGACGACGACGCCGCCCTCGAGGTCACCGCCATCCACTCCGCCGCCGGCGAGCCGGTCGACGGCCAGCTGATCCGGCGACCACCGTTCCGGGCGCCCCACCACACCGCGTCGGTCGTGTCCCTCGTCGGCGGCGGGTCGGGCGCCATGCGCCCGGGCGAGATCAGCCTCGCTCACCGGGGGGTGCTGTTCACCGACGAGCTCGGCGAGTTCCCCCCGGCGGTGCTCGATGCCCTCCGCCAACCCATCGAGGAGGGCCGGGTCAGGGTGAGCCGGGCTCGGGGAACGGTGTCGTACCCGGCCCGGTTCCAGCTGGTGGCCGCCACCAACCCGTGCCCTTGTGGACCGCCCACCGGTGGCTGCCGGTGTTCCGAAGCGAGCCGGGCCCGCTACGCCCGCCGCTTGTCCGGCCCGTTGCTCGACCGGTTCGATCTCCGGCTCGAGCTGGACCGGCCCGATCCCGGGGCCCTGCTCAGCGTCGTCGACGGCGAGTCCACGGCCACCGTGGCGGCCCGGGTCGCTCGGGCCCGGGCCATCGCCATCGAACGCGGCGTCGCCGACAACGCGTCGATCACCGCCACGATGCTCGACGATCTCGCCCCGCTCGCCCCACCCGCCCGGCGCCTGCTCCACCAGATGGTGCGCGCCGGACGACTCACGGCTCGGGGCATGCATCGGATCCGCCGGGTCGCTCGAACCGTGGCCGATCTGGACGACCACGACGGCGCCCTCACCCGCGATCACGTGGCGGCCGCCCTCGCCCTGCGGGTCCCGCTGGCCGGCGCCGACCGGGCGGTGGCGTCATGACCGTCGACCCGCACCTCGTCGCTCTGCTCGGGCTGCCCAAACTGGGCCCACGGCGGCTCCGCCGGTTGCTCACCGCCTTCGGCGAACCCGCCGCGGCGTGGGCGGCCGTGTCCGCTGGTCGCCTCGACGGTGTCCCGCTCTACGGCAAGGCGGCCGACCGATCGACGTTGGTCGAGGCCTGGCAGTCCACGGCCCGGCAGGTGGTGGTCGACGATCTCGTCCCGGCCCACACCCGGCAAGGCATCACCATGCTCGGGCCCGACGATCCCGATTGGCCGGCGTCCTTCGCCGAGGACCCCGAGCCGCCGTTGCTGGTGTTCGTGCAGGGGGACCCGGCGTTGCTGTCGGCGCCCGCGGTCGCCATCGTCGGTACTCGCCGTTGCACCGCGGCCGGCGCCGCCACCGCCCGGGACCTCGGCCACGACCTCGCCGACGCCGGCGTGGGCACGGTGTCCGGTCTCGCCCTCGGCATCGACGGTGCCGCACACCGGGGGTGTCTCGCCGGCGGCGGGCCGGCCCTCGGCGTGGTGGCCACCGGCCTCGACGTCGTCTACCCCCGCAAGCACGCCGGACTCTGGGAACAGATCGCCACCGACGGTGTCCTGGTCAGTGAAGCGCCGCTGGGAACCGCGGGGGAGCGGTGGCGGTTCCCGGCCCGGAACCGGCTGATCGCCGCCCTGTCGCTGGCCGTGGTGGTGGTCGAGTCCCGCCGGCAGGGCGGGTCGATGTTCACGGTGGAGTCGGCCATCGAGCGCGACATCGAAGTGCTGGCCGTCCCGGGGCCGGTGCGATCCGCGGCGTCCGACGGCCCCAACCAGCTACTGGCGGAGGGATGCTCGGTGGTGCGCGACGCCACTGATGTGCTGGTCGCGCTCGGCACCCGGGTCCCGTGGACGCGGCCGCCGCTGGCCTTCGGCGATCTCCATGCTGGGGCGGGCGGCCCCGACCCGGCCGACCACCACCTCGACGACCCGGTGGCCCGAGCGGTGTCGTGGCCGGCGTGCTCGCTCGATGCCATCGTGGCCGCCACCGGCCTCCCGTTCGCCGACGTCGCCACCCGGCTCACCACCCTCGAGTTGGCCGGTGTCGTCGAGCGGGTGGCCGACGGCTACCAGCGCCGGGCGACGCGCTGAGGTCCGATGGCGCGCTTCGCCGGTCGCCCGGTCCACCGGCGAGACTGCCCGGTCGTGAGTCGCCCGAACTCCCCCCGACGCCGCGCTGCGGTCGTGTCCACCGTAGTGGGGATCGGGGCGGGGACGGTGGCGGTGGCGTTCGTCATCCGGGCCCTGCTGCGCGACCGCTCCACGATCCGCGCCGCGCTCGACGTCGCCTCGCCGGCCTGGATCGCGCTCGGCCTTCTCCTCGCGGCGGTGGGCATGGTCGCCATCGCCCTGCCGTGGCGGGCGGTCCTCGCGGTGCTCGGGGGAGGACGGCTGCCCACCAGCCAGGTGGTGGCGCGGTACTTCGTCGGGGAGCTGGGCAAGTACGTGCCCGGCGGGGTCTGGCCGGTGCTCGGCCGCGGCGAGCTGGCCAATCGGGCCGGTGTGCCCCGACCGGCCGCCTACGGCTCGGTGCTCCTCTCGCTGGCCTCGCTCTACCTGGCGGCCGCCTTCGTCGTGGTGGCCGGCCTGCCGGCGGCGGTCAGCGACCAGAGCCGCTGGTGGCTGGGGGCCCTCGTGCTGGTCCCGCTCGGCGTCTTTGCGCTCCATCCCCGGGTCGTCGGTGCCGTGGTCACGCTCCTCGGGCGGGTGCTGCGCCGTCCCGTCGATGTCGTGGTGCCGAGCTGGCGGGAGGCCGTGTTGCTCGTGGTCCGCTATGTCCCGGCCTGGCTGGCCATCGGTACCGCCACGTGGGCCGTGGCCCGCTCCCTCGACCCGTCAGCCCAGCTGCTCGATGTCGGCACCGCCGCGGTGCTGTCGTGGATCGTCGGGTTCGTCGTGGTCCCCGTGCCCGGCGGCGTCGGCGTCCGGGAGGCGGCGTTCGTCGCCGCCGCCGGCTCACTCGACCCGGGTGTGGCCGCGGTCGTGGCCGTGGTGGCCAGGGTCCTGTTCGTCGCGGTCGATGCCACCGGGGCCGCGATCGGCTCCCTGCTGCTCCGGGCGCCCGCCGAGTGACGCCGGAGCCATCACCGCCCCGCTGACGGGCCACCAGAGGGCGACCAGCGCGGCCACCGAGCTGATGGGGACGAAGACGAGGAGGGCGGTGGTCACCGGACCCGGCAGCGGCGAGAACGCGCCCAGGGCCCGGAGTCGGTCGAGACCAGGGCCGGCCCAGTACCGATCCACCGCGATGACCAACATGGTGGCCTGGAGTCCGAGGGCCCCGGCCAGCACGGCGACCGGTTGCCGCCGCCACCGACCGCCGGTCAGGCGGGCCAGGCCGAGGACGGCGAGGGCGGCGAGGGCGGCGATGCTGGCGAAGAGGTACCGGCCCTGGGTGGCGTAGGACACGCCCGTCTTGCGGTAGGCGCCCCATCCGGCGGAGAGGACCATGAGCCCGGCCACCGCGGCGGGGACCACCAGGACGATCCGCTCCCACCGACGCCAGCACGCGGCGCCCACGGTGAGCACCAGCGCCACCGTGAGCAGTCCGCTCAGCCCGATGGGCAGGTGGGCCTCGCGCCAGCCCACGTTGCCCCAGAAGCTGCCCACCAGGCGGTGGGTGAAGTTCCCGGCGAAGTGGACGACGTCGACGTCGACCGGGACCCGTGGCCGGAGCCCCACGCCGGGTTGCGGGTTGTGGAACACGACGATGTTGCGGATCCACCACCAACCGCCGAAGACGAGAGCGAGCCCGGCGACCACCGCGCTGCGTCCCACGACGGCGGCCCCACCTTCGCCCCGGCGATCCCACCACAGCGGGAGCAGGCAGGCGATGGCGACCGCCGGCACCAAGGGCACGGCGAACCCCTTGGTGAACAGGGCGAGGCCGGCCACCACCCCGGTGGCCACCGCGGTGCGCCATCGTCGGTCGCCGGTGAGGAGGCGAGCCACGCCGGCGAGGGTCAACGACCCGAGCAGCACCATGAGCGGATCGTTGGAGACGGTGGCGCCCTCGTGGGCGAGCTGGGGCACGGCGAGGACGGTGGCCGCGGCCGACAGGATCACCGGGACCGACGAGGTGAAGCGGCGGGCGATGTCGGCGGCGACCAGGGGCACCCCGACCAGAGTCAGGATGTTGAGCAGGCGCAGCTCCCACACCACCCGGTCGAGCGGGACGGTGCCGTCGGGATCGATCGCCCGCACGATCGCCGCGGTGGGCTCGTAGTACAGGGGCGGGTGCTGGGCGATCTGGTTGGGGGGGCCGTCGCGGACGTCGGGCCCGAGATCGGCCCAACCGGCCCGCTCGCTCCGGTCGGTGGCCTGCTCGGCTCGGGCCGGGGGCGCATCGGCCGGGTACACCGGCGAGGACCCGAGCAGGGCGAGGGTGCGGTGGCTCACCAGCAGCTCGTCGTAGTCGGGGTAGGTCCAGGTCTGGGTCAGGTGGCGGAGCAGGTCGTGGTGGACGTGCTCGTCGGCGCCCCGGAACGACGGCACCACTACCGACCACGCCAGCATGAGCGCCAGGTTGCAGACGACGATGGCGGCGAGCGGCCGGGCCAGGACCCGTAGTCGAACGGCGGCGGGGTCGCCGGGCGCGGTCATGTCCCGAAGGGGGTCACGGGTGGCGGAACGCACGACACCTCGGGGTCGCACCGGAAGCGCCAGCTGCTGGCCTGGCTGCCGTCGAAGGGCAGCAGGTCCTGGGCGGCCGACGTCCGCTCGAGGTGGAAGAAGGCCTGCTCCGGCCGGGTCAGGAGCGGGTGCAGCAACACCACCCCCAGGGCCAGCGCGATGGCTCCCGACCATCGGGCGGCGCGCTCGCTCACGCCGGCGGTGACGGCGATCACCGCGGCCACGACCGACACCTGGAGGAAGTAGCGGTTGCCGATGGACTGGCCACCCCCGAAGTAGTTGTCGGTGAACGTCACCAGGTACAGCACCGCGTAGGCGGCCAGGCCGGCCGAGGCGGCCACCAGGGCGGCGGTCATCGTCCGGTCGGGTCGCGTCCGATCGGCCTCGCCCGGGTCGTCCTGGTTCCGGACCCGACGTCGGCGTTGACGTCGGACGAGGGCGACCAGCGCGGCCGCGAACAGCGTGGCAACCACGGGCTGGAAGGTGAACGCGCCGGTGTGTCGCCCGATGGCGTAGGTGAGCGTGGCCGACGGCAGATCCGCGGATGGGTCGGTGACGCTGTCGAGCACCCGCCGTGGCGACATCGACTCGGCGGTGTGCCAGGGCACGAGGTCGGCCTCGGTGCCGCCGCTCCACGGCGTGGTCGATGGGGCGTAGTAGCGGTCGCCGCCGTAGGCGTTCCAGCTCGTCCCGTCCGAGTAGTAGAGGTAGGGGACCACCGACACCGCCACCACCACGACGCCGAGGACCACGGCCACGACCTGGGCCCGCCGGGGTGAGCGCCACAGGGCGACGGCGAGCAGCGGACCGACCGCCACCAGGGCGGGGAGCTTCTCCGTGACGAGTATCGCGGCCGCGACGGTGGCGATACACGCCCAGGCCACCGTCCAGACGGCGGAGAGCGGGACGGGCTCGGACGGATCGAGGCGGGAGGCCGGAGTGCCGAAGAGCACGCGCACCGAACCGAGCGCGGTCACCCCGACCAGCACGGCCACGAACAGGTCGGCATGGGCGGGGAAGGCCATCAACCACGCGTTGGAGGTGACGGTGGCGGCGGTGGCCACCACGGCCGACCCCACCGGCCCCCACCGGGTCCGGCCGATGGCGTACCAGCAGCCGGCATAGGCGAGGAGGAGCCCGGCGCCGACCAGGGAGATGCCGGTGGCGCCGGCCACCTCGACGAACGGAGCCAGCAGCAACGAATAGCCGTAGGGCTTGGCGAACGCCCATCCCTCGTCGCGCTTCTGCACGAACAGGCCGCGGGGCTGCGGTTCCCAGCCCAGTTCGAGCCAGGCCTGCTGGTCCTCGGTGTCGTAGGAGAGGTTGCCGCCCGCGATGCTCAGCGCTTGGAGGGTGAAGGCCGCCTGGTCACCCGACAGCGGCTGGTCGGTCGGGTCGTTGACCGCGACCCGGAGCGCGGCGCCCCCCACCACCAGGACGCAGCAGGCGAGGGCGAGCACGCCGGGCCACCGACGCTTCGCCGATTCGGTGGGCGGCGTCGGGCTCGGTGCGGCATCGGGGATCGTCATGCCCCGGGACGGCGAGGACCGGTGGCCACCGCCAGCAGCCACGGCAGCCGGCGGTTGACCGACACCGTGGTGAACGAACCGCGCAGCAGGCGGGCCAGGCTGGCGGGCCCGAACGCACCGATGTGCTCGGGATCGTTGCCGAACCGCCCGATGTTCTTGCCCCGGGCCAGGTTGCCGAGCCGGAACCACGGTTCCCACGGGACCGACACGATGACGCCGTCGCGGCACACCCGGGCCAGCTCGGCCACCAGCAGCTCGGGATTGCGGGAGGTGCTCGAGCACCTCGATGGAGGTGGCCCAGCCCACCGCGTCGTCGGGGACGGGAAGGCGGGTGACGTCGGCGGTGACCAGGCGGGCATGGGGAACCCGCTGGTGGATCTGGCGGACCTTGGCCAGGTGCAGGTCGGCGGCGATCACCGGCCGGTCGGCGGCGAAGCCGGCCAGCGAGAACCCGGCGCCGGCGCCGGCATCGAGCAGGGCCTCGGTGGGCGGGACGTGGGTGTCGACCAGGGCGGTGAGGGCGCCCAGCCACCGGGCGATCAGGCGGCGGACCACCGGATTGGTGGCGAGGTACTTCCGCTGGTCCTGCTCGACGATCGTCGGCGGGTCGGTCACGGTCATGGGGCGGGGTCGCGCCCGGGCGGTGGCCGATCGTCGAGCGTGGCGGGATCCGGTGGTCGGCGGAGGTGAACCATCAGCTCGGCCAGGAGTCCGAACGAGGCCAGCTGCACCGCCACGATCACCAGCAGGGCGCCGGCGAGCAGGGCCGGGCGGGTGCCGATCTGGTCGCCGGCGATGCGCAGCACCAGCATCCAACCGAGCAGGGCGGTGCCGGCCGCGCCGAGGACGGCCGCCGCGCCGCCGAAGAGGTGGAACGGCCGGGCGTTGTAGGTGGTGAGGAACTTGACCGTGACCAGGTCGAGCATGCCGCGCCAGAACCGGTTGATCCCGAACTTGGACTCGCCACCGGCACGCGGATGGTGGGTGACGTCGACCTCGCCGATCCGGAACCCGTTCCACGCCGCCAGCACCGGGATGTAGCGATGCAGCTCGCCGTAGAGGTCGAGACTGCGCACGACCTCGGCCCGCATGGCCTTGAACCCGCTGTTGAAGTCGCGGCCCGGGACACCGGTGACCCGGCTGGTGGTCCAGTTGTAGAGCCGCGACGGGATGCGCTTGGCCGCCCGGTCGTTGCGATGGGCCCGCCGGCCGGTGACCAGGTCGAGGTCCTCGTCGTCGAGGGTCTTGACCAGCCGGCCGAGCTCGTCGGGGTCGTCCTGGCCGTCGGCGTCCATGAGGACGACCACGTCGCCGCTCGCCGTGGCCAGTCCACGACGGAGCGCGGCCGACTTGCCCTGGTTGGTGCGCAGGGAGAGCACCTGCACGCCGTCGAGTCCCAGAGCGTGCACCGCCTCGGCCGTGCCGTCGGTGCTGCCGTCGTCCACGACCACCACCTCCCAGCGCTCGTCGATGGCCGGCAGGGTCGCGACCAGGCGTTCGAGCAGTCCGGGCAGGCTGTCGGCCTCGTCGTAGGCGGGGATCACGACCGAGATCGGCACGCGCCAACCCTACTTGTGACGGATTGGTACCACTGCGCTCATCCCCCCGCTGATAGCGTTCGGGCCGTGGATCGAAGGCCGATGCGCGATTTCGACACGATCCTCGATCGTGCTCGGGCTGGCGACGAGGGTGCGTGGGCCCGGCTGTACGACTCTGTCGCGCCCCAGGTGCTCGGCTACCTGCGCATCCGGGGGGCGCAGGACGCAGAAGCCCTGGTCGGAGACGTCTTCCTCCACGTGGCCCGAGGCATCGACGACTTCGAGGGCACGGCGTCGGGCTTCCGGTCCTGGGTGTTCGTGATCGCCACGTCCCGACTGCTCGATGAGCGTCGGCGCCTGCGGCGCAAGCCCACCGAGGCCCTCGACGACATCATGGTCGATCAGCTCCGCAGCCCCGACGACGTCCAGGCCGAGGTCGAGATCGACGCCGCGTCGACGGCGGCCGCCGCACTTTTGTCCGTACTCACCCCCGACCAGCGGACCGTGGTGGCGCTGCGGGTCTTCGGCGGCCTCACCTCGGGCGAGATCTCCGACATCGTGGTCAAGCCGGTGGGGGCGGTGAAAGCCCTGTACCGCAGGGGTCTGGCCGCCCTCCGCCGGGAGCTCCTGGGCGACGAGGTCTTCGCCGAACGGCCCCGAGAACTGCTCTCGGCCGTATCCTCCGGTGCCCCGTCGTCGGTGACAGAGAGGTCATGAGCTGGCGCGAGTCGGATCACGACGGGCCAGAGCCGCTTCCCCCCGATGAGCTGCTTCGGCTCCGTCACGTACTGAGCACCCCGGCGCGCCCCGACGTCCGTGACACGCACATCACCGATGCCGCCGCCGAAGCCCGCCGGGTCCGGACCACGGCCACCGCCCAGCTGGTGGCTCGACGCAGCGCCCGTGTGCTGGCCGGCGTGGCCGCCACCGTGGTGGTGATGAGTGGTCTGGCCGGCGCCCAGGTCCTCCCCGAGCCGGCTCGCACGATCCTGCCGGCCATGTCGGCCCATCTCCTGCCCCCGTCACTGACCGGCGCCGACACCAAGGACGAGCCGAAGGACGAACAGCCGACCACGACCACCGAGAAGGCGACGGCCCCGGCCAAGTCGAGCGACGGTGGCGGCGCCCGTTCGACCACCTCGGCGCACTCTGGCGCGGCCAGCGCAGACGCGGCCGAGAGCTCGCGTTCCAGCGCCACCTCGACGTCGTCGTCGAGCAGCTCTTCGTCGTCCAGCACGTCGTCGTCGTCCAGCACGTCGTCGTCGTCCAGCACGTCGTCGTCGTCCAGCACGTCGTCGTCCAGCACGTCGTCGACGTCGAGCACCTCGTCGTCCAGCACCTCGTCGACGTCGTCTTCGAGCACGTCGTCGACCTCGACGTCCAGCACCTCGAGCAGCACCACCTCCTCGACCACCACCTCGACTCCCGCCTCGTCGACCACCACCACGACGGTGGCATCGGCCAGGGTGTCCACCGACGATGGCGGCTCGGGGGCAGGTGGTCAGCCCTGACCGCGATCACGGTCTTCCTGGGCACCAAGGCCCAGTACATCAAGACCGCCCCCGTACTGCTGGCCCTCGACCGTCGCGGCGTTCCATACCGCCTGATCGACTCCGGCCAGCACGCCGCCCTCCTTGCCGACTTGCGGGTCGAGCTGGGGGTCCGGGAGCCGGCGGTCCGCTTCGGAGGGACCACCGACATCGACACCGTGCCCCAGGCCGTGGCGTGGGCGAGCCGCATCGCGTGGCGAGGGGTGCGGGCCGGCCTGCTACGCCGTGACGTGTTCGGGCCCGATGCGCAACTCTGCGTCGTTCACGGCGACACCCCGTCGACCCTGCTGTCCACGCTGCTCGCCCGGCGAGCTGGTCTCGACGTGGTGCACCTCGAGGCCGGGCTGCGGTCGCACAACGTGTTGCACCCGTTCCCCGAGGAGCTCATCCGCCTGGCGGTGATGCGGGTGTCGAGCACCCTGTTCGCACCCAACGCCGAGGCGGTCGACAACCTCCGGGCGATGAACGTGAAGGGCGAGGTCATCCCGGTGCCGGGGAACACCTCGGTGGACGCCCTGCGGGCGTCGCTCACCGAGCTGCCCGAGCCGGGGAGCGGACCGGTGATCGTCACCATGCACCGGGTCGAGAACCTCCACCGCCGTCACGAGATCGCCGGGTTCGTGTCGCTGGTGCTGCGCATCGCGGCCGAGTTCCCGGTGCGGTTCGTCGTCCACGGCGCCACGTCGGCCGTGCTCGAGCACTCCGGGCACCTGCCGACGCTGCGGGGCGCGGGGATCGAGACGGTACCGCTCATCCCGCACCACGACTTCGCCCGCCAGCTCGCCGCCGCCCCCCTGGTGGTCACCGACGGTGGCTCCGTGCAGGAGGAGTGCGCCCTGCTCGGCGTCCCCACTCTGCTGTGGCGCCACCGCACCGAGCGGGCCGACGGCATCGGTGCCAACGTCGTCCTGCTCCGTGGTGATCCGTCCGGTGCCGAGGTGATGCTCGACCATCTGGCCTCGTTCCGGCGCCCGCCCCGCTGGCTCGAGGGTCCGAGTCCCGCCGAAGTCATCGTCGACCACCTCGTCGCCGCAGTCCGCTGACCGCCACGCCGTTTCGCGTCCCGGGTTGTCGCGTTGCACGGGCGCAACATCACCGCCCAGGACGCGATCAGCGCCGCCGCCGGAGATGATCGACCAGTAGGTCCAGGACCGAGCCGTTGCCTCGCTCCCGCTCGGCGAGGCGGGACCGGGCGGCGACCACGTCGTCTCCCCGGTCGATGACCGAGGCCGCGGCGCTGGCCAGGTCGCCGAGCCCGGTGGCGTCGAAGCGCAGCCCGGCCGCTCCGGGACCGATGTCGGCGGCCAGCGAGTCGACCTTGGCGCTGTAGCCGACCAGCACCGCGGGGCGGCCGGCGAGCACTGCAGCCATCCCCCCGTGGTAGCGCATCGACACCACCAGGCGGCTGGCTGCGACCTCGTCGAGCACCTCGGCGAGGCTCGGGCGCGCCGCGGTGGGGGTGTGCGCCATCTGGGCCGCCACTCGTTGGTGGAGTGGGTCGTCCTTGGGGGCGTCGAAGGCCACCAGGTGGACAGGCAGCCCGGTCGAGGCGCTGAGCTCGTCCAGCGAGCGGGCGGCGCCGGCCACGAATCCGTCGTCGACGGTGTGCCGGCGGAAGCGAGCGGGGACCCGGTGCCGTTCTCCGGTCCACGGCCGCAGGCACGCCACGATGCGATCCTGCGGGTCGATCGCGCGCGGTGGGAGCGACAGGGTCAGGTCGGCAGCGACGACGGGCCGGGGCAGCCCCAGCCCCTCCAGCACGTCGGCGGAACCCTCGTCGCGGACGGCCAGTGGCACCCGGGCCAGCGCCATCCGCACCCGGAGTCGGCCGGCTCGGGTGCTGAGCGGCCCCGCGCCCAGGCCGACACCGACGACCACCGCGCGCCGCGCCCGGGCCGCGATCACCGGCATCAGGTGGAGGTCGAGGTTGAGGGTCGACGTCTCGTCCTGTAGTAACCCGCCGCCCCCCAGGACCGCGGCCCCGGTGCCGCGGACGAGCGCCGACCGTCGCCGCAGCGCGTCCGCCCCGTGGTCGGCGCTCGTCCGGGCCGGCGCGACGGACAGGGCCACCGGCACGAGACCGCGGGTCTCCAGTTGGCCCCGCAGGGCCGTGAACACCAGCTCGTCGCCCAGATTGTCCGATCCGATCCAGGCCGCCACCGTGCAGCGGGAATCCTGCGAATGGGTGGCGCGAGGTTGGCGCATGAACGGCCGATCGTGGCACATGGCGTGCCAGGGAAGTTGATGAAAGAATCCGCCCTCGGCCGTATCGCTCGGCGGGGTGACGACGGTTACCAGTCCGTGGGAAGTGCGAGGCGGAAAATTGCGCATGCTCAGAGGCGGTTCACCGCGTCTGTCATGGATCCGTCGTTGACCACGACCCACGTCGGGACTTTGGACACTTCTCGGCCCAGATGCTTGATGCTGTGCCGAACTGTGTCTATTGTCCCGAGAGACGTTGCCGCAGGTCCGCCTGCGGCGGCGCGTCAGCTTCGAGGTCATTCTCGAGGCGTCCCCGTCACAGGGAGCATCCAACGATCACCATGTATTTCACGTCAGAGTCGAGATCAACGGGCCTCGCGCCCGGCTCTGGCGCGTCTGCGGTCGGCGGTCCTGTGGCAACGTTCAACCCCACCCGAAACGTCCAGGAGGACACATTGAGTTACGCAGCGACGCGCCGCAAGCGCTTCACCGCTGGTGTACTCGCAGGAGCACTGGCTCTGACGGTCACGCCGATTATCGGCTTCACCGGCACGGCCAGCGCCCTCGATTCTGCCACCGGCACTGGAAGCGTTTGCGAGAATCCGCCCAACGCCGAACAGTTCACTGACGTGAGCGACACCGACCCGAGCAACGGCGAGATCACCTGTCTCGTCAACTCCGGCGTCACCACCGGCGTCACGACCACGACCTACGAGCCCAACAGCCCGGTCACCCGCCGCCAGATGGCGCTGTTCCTCAAGCGCGTCGCTGATTCGGCGGACGCCAACGACACCGGCAACCAGGTCACCGCCCTTCCGGCCGGTGACGGCACCACTGCCTACACCGACATCGCCGGCGAGTCGGCTGCCGTCCAGGCGGCCGTCGACCAGCTCGACGAGGCCGGAATCGCCAACGGCGTCACGGCCACCACGTTCGTGCCCGACGCGCCCGTGACCCGTCGTCAGATGGCCAAGTTCCTGGTCCGTCTCCAGACGTTCCTGACCGGTGCGGCCTCCGTGCCCGCCGCGTCGATGGACTACTTCACCGATGACACCGGAGACTCCGGTGAGGCCGATCTGAACATCCTCGCCGAAGAGGGTGTCTTCCTCGGTGACGGTGCGGGGCACGTGAACCCCGGCGCCAACATCACCCGCCGCCAGATGGCCAACGTGCTCACCCGTGAGTTCCAGGTCATGTTCGAGAACGGCGACATCGGCACGCTGTTCGCGCCTCCGGGCAACGTGACCGTCACGGTCACCTCGAACGACGCCCAGCAGGGTGGGACCGTCACCGGCACCGTGTCCGGCGACAACATCCAGCAGGTCCGCGTCTCCGGTTGCGGTCTGGCAGAGCAGACGCTCGGCCTCGCCTCCGACGGTGCGTTCACCCTCACCATTCCGGCTACGCAGCCGGTGGGTGCCTGCACGCTCACCTTCGTGACGACCTTCAACGACTCGACGACCGAGACCGACACCGTGGCCCTCAACGTCACGGCGCCGACCGCGTTCTTCATCGGGTCGCCGCTCACGACGCAGATCAACTACGCCAGCACCGGCGCAGCTCCCGATCAGGGTCGTGAGGAGTACACCTTCAACATCCCGGCCTCGTTCCCCGGCCCAGTCGACGTTGCACTCGTCTCGGCTCAGAACCTGACGCCTCGTTCCGGCGGGGTCGAGTTCCTCGACGCCGACGACAACGCGCAGGCTGACGGTGTCGGCGCCGCCTGTGGTGGCCAGATCGAACTGCTCGAAGGCGTCGTCCCCGCGGGTGGCGCAACCAGCTACGTCAACAACCAGGCCATCCCCGCGGACCGTGTCCTCAACGTCGTCATCGACTCCAACACGCCGAACTCGGCGTGCGTGGTCATGGTCTTCCGCGACATCGGCAACGACAACGCCTTGACGCTCAACTCCGATGACTTCCCCACCGAGCCCTTCGGTCTCGGCGGCGGCAAGGTCTGGACTGGGCCCGAGGCCGCGTTCGGAGCCAGCACCCCCGTGGTTGCGGCCGCCGTCCCCGGCGCCGAGGCCGATGGCTCACCGGTCAACGTGCTGACGGACTTCGCCGGCACCCGGTACGAGTGGGACTCCAACGACACCTTCCAGCTCGGTGGGGTTGTGATCACCCAGGCTGAGTTCGAGATCTTGGTCGGTACCTTCGACAGCATGGCGATCAGCTACAACCCGGCCCCGAGCGGTGTCTCGGTGTTCAACATCACCACCGACGTGGGTTGGTCGGCTCCGACCGTGGCCGCTCCGGACTCCCTGAGCATCACCACGATCAACGCCGACAGCGGCGCCACGGTGAACGACGTGCGCGTTGGCTTCAACGTGCCGCTGTTCAACGACAGCGACGCCGTCTACAAGGTCCAGCGGGCCAACACCGCCGGTCCTGACGGCATCTGCGGCACCGCCGACGACATCGGAGCTGGCAGCGCCAACTTCACCACCGTCGGCTCCGTCCAGAAGCTGCCGGGCAACATCGTCCGGTTCAACGACATCAACGTTCCCAACGGCTGCTACCTGTACCGAGTGCAGGTCACCAATCCAGTCAGCGGCGTCAACAGCAACAGCGCGAACTTCGCGATCACCGTTCCCGGCGCGCCCGACACTGGCGCTCCCACCTCGGTGCGAGCAGTTGCTGACGACAACGTCTTCCCGGGTCAGGTCGACTCGACCGACCGGATCTCGATCCTCTTCAGCGAGGCCATGAACCTCGCCGCCGGGGACATCCTTCGGGTCCAGGACGTGGATGGCGAGTTCGCCAACATCACCCTGGGTACCGGGAACACGTTCACCACCGTGAACCGTGGTGGTCAGACGCTTCTGACCGTCACCCTCACGGCGGCGCCGACCATCGCCGGCGACGCCCTTCCGGCCGTGTCCAACGACGGGATCCTCGAGCTCCCGCTGACGATCACGAACCAGACGGGTGTCACCGACTCCGCCGGGAACAACCTCAACCTTGGTGCCGGCGACGTCACCATCGAGGCTGACTCGACGGGCCCCGCGGTCACCAGCAACACGAACCCGAGCAGCAACACCTTGGTGCTCCAGTTCAACGAGGCTGTCGACCCGGCGAGCGCGGCCAACACGGCGAACTACGTCGTGCAGGCTGCGGCGTGCACGACGCCGCCCAGCGGCGTCAACCCCGTCACCAATGCCGTGGTCAGCACCGGGACGACCATTGTCGGTCCGAACGGCGAGGCCCAGGGCTGGACCCAGGTCACCCTCACCACGCAGAACGCGGTCACTCCGGGTAGCTGCCTGAACCAGACGGTCAGCGATGTGATCGGCAACGCCGCATCGCAGTCCGGGTTCGCCCTCACCGTGGCCGTGGTGGTCACGCCTGGGCCCACGGTGACGGCGTCGTCGCCGGCGGAAGGCGACACCTTCGGCCACCTTCACCTCGGACCAGGACATCGATTCGACGACGGTGGATCAGACGCCGCCGACCTTCGATGACTTCAACGAGACCAGCGCGGCGAGCATCACCAACGTGGTGCTCTCCGGTGCGGGCAACCGCACGATCCAAGTCTTCTTCGACGCTCCGCTGATCGCCGGTGAGACGGTCACCCTCCTGGCCAACTCGATCGCCAACACGACCGGCGACACCGGTCCTGCGGCGAACGTGACGGCCACGGTGACGGACCAGACGGCTCCGACGTTTGACTCGGTGACGGCGGCTGCAGCCGGTACCTACGAGGTCACGGCTACCTTCTCTGAAGACCTGCTGTGCACCAGTGTTGATCTGACCGACTTCACGGTCACCGTCGATGGCGGCGCTCGCGCCGTCACCGGCATCGACTGCACCACCCACCGCCGCGCCGGTGATCACCTTCGGTGGTTCCGCCACGGTGGCGGGGCAGACCGTTGCCGTCAACCTGGTCGGTACCGTTACCGACCCGGCCGGCAACGCTGCCGCTCCGCGACGTCGCACAACGACACCGTGTGAGCAATCCCGTGATCGCCTAGCGATCTCGGTCTGACGAGGCCCCGGTCCTCCCCACGGAGGGCCGGGGCCTCCTCGCGTTTTCGGAGCCGGGGCGTGTCCTTCGCCCACACCGCGGCGGTCACCCTGGTAGCGTCCGGCCGAGAGGCGGACCGGCACCAGAACCGGATCGCGGGCTTCGCCCAGCCGACACCGGTTCTTGGCTGGTGGACAACCCCGGGTCGCCGACCCACAACACGAATTTGTGAGGAGACGAAAGATGAATCGTTCGAGACGGGTGCGCCGGTGGGGTGCGCTGATGGCAACGGCGCTCGCAGCGTCGGTCCTCACCCTGGCCGGAGCAGCACCGGCCAACGCGGCACAGGGCGGGCCCGACTCGTTCGGGTACGCCTTCATTGACGACGCCGAGGTCGGCGGCCCGGCGTTCAGCTATACCGACATCAGCGCGACGGGCACACCCGTCATCAGCGGCGACGACAGCTTCGTCCAGGTCGCCACGCCGTTCCCGGTCTCGCTGTACGGGAACGTGTACAACGCGCTCGACCTCGGGACCAACGGCGGCATCCGCAGCCCCGGGAGCGGCTACCTGACTCTCGGCAACTCATGCCTCCCCGACGCCGGGACCGGTGGTGACTCGATCTTCCTGCTGTGGGACGACCTCGTGACCACCATCTACACCGAGACGTTCGGCGCCGCACCCAACCGGACCTTCGTCGTGCAGTGGACGGGATCGCACTTCGGTGGCGGGGGTGCGGTGGACTTCAACATCACGTTCAACGAGAACAGCCCCAACATGCAGGTCCGCTACCAGACGGTCGCCGAGAGCGGATCCGGCGCCACCGTGGGCATCCAGGGCAGCGGCGGAAGCGCCGGTTTCCTCCAGTACGAGTGCAACACCGCGAGCAGCGTGGTCGCCGGCCGGGCCATCGACTTCAACTTCGTGGGCAACACGTCCACGTCGTCGATCGTCACCGTCACCGCTCCCACCGACACCGCGGTGGAGGGCGGCGATCCCGGTGTGGTCCGCTTCGCCCGCACCGGCGACCGGTTCAGCACCTTCAACGTGGTGTACTCGGTCAGCGGCACGGCGACGTCGGGTGATGACTTCGCGCCCCTCTCCGGCACCGTGACCTTCCCCTACGCCTCCTCCTTCGTCGACGTGCCGATCACCGCGCTGGCCGACGACGTCGCCGATCCCGGCGAGACGGTCATCGTCCACGTCGAGTTCGGGCCCTACGACCGGGCCGAGCCGAGCACGGCCACCGTCACCATCACCGAGCCGCAGGTGGCGTGTGACAACCCGCCCGATGCCGGGTTCAGCGACGTGCCGGCGGGCTACGTGCACGCCGCCAACATCGATTGCATCACCGACTACGGGTTGGCCGAGGGCTACCCCGATGGCACCTACCGTCCCGGCCAGCCGGTGAAGCGGTCGCAGATGGCCAGCTTCGTGGCCCGGCTCCTCGATGCCGCCGGCGTCGCCCTCCCGGCCGCGCCGCCTGACGCGTTCACCGCCGACGACGGCGGGGTGCACGAGTTGGCCATCAACCAGCTCGCCGCCCTCGGCATCTTCGACGGCACCACCGGCGAGAGCGGTGAGACCTACGGCGTGTCCGATCCGATGCGGCGTGACGACATGGCCCAGATCCTGGTCAACGCCTACAAGGTGGCCACCGGCGAGGACATCCCCGCCGGCGACGATGCCTTCACCGACGACAACAGCTCCGACAACGAGGACGCCATCAACGCCCTCGCCGCGGCCGGCGTCGTCGAGGGCACCGGCGGAGGTCTCTACGACCCGGCCGGGTCGGTGACCCGGGGCCAGTTCGCCTCCTTCTTCGCCCGGTACCTCCAGGTCCTGGTCGACGCAGGAACCACCATCAGCCAGGGCTGACCCCGGCCGCTGGCCGCTCGGCTCCTTGCCCGGCGGCTGAAGCGGTGCACGAAGCACGGAGACGGCGCCCCGACCCCCGGTCGGGGCGCCGTCGCGCCGGGGATCATGCCGCCTGCCCCGCGATGACTAGTCAGCCCCACGTTGAAAATGACCTGTTCGGGGCCTATCGGTGATTGCGGCGTTGTGGGAAGGTCGCTCATCGACCCGCGCCAGGGGGCGTGTGGCGCCGATTTTGCTGAGGTGAATTGATGAGTGGGCTTACCGGTTCTCGCCGAAATGGAACGCGTGCGGTGGTGGTGAGCGCGCTCGCCGCCGTCCTCGTCCTGGGCATCGTCGGTCCGGCCCGGGCGGCCGAGGTTCCCTCCGGCACCGGTACGTCGGCACTCACCATCGTGCCCGGCTCGCTCGCGATCACCAGCGTGCCCGTGCCCGTCGACACCTCGCTCGGCACGCTGGTGGCCGACGCCACCAACAGCGACAATCCTGTCGCCCGTCTCCTGCTCTCCGGGATCGGCGTCGCCGGCCAGCAGGCATCGGACTTCGCGGTCTCCTCGGCCGACGGCAACCAGTCCGGGAACGAGGAGCGCTCAGCTGATGTCGCCGGCGTGGGTGCCACCGTCGGCCTGGTCGACTACGCCGTCCAGTCCGGTGCCGACACCGCCACCGCCGGCCTGTCGGCCCTCGGCGCCGCAGTCACGACGCCCATCGGGCTGGGCGCCAACGTCGCGGCCCAGCAGCTCAGCACGCAGGCGACTCCCACCTCGTCTGCGGCGTCGACCCTCGTCACCATCTCCGGCCTCCAACTCGGCCTCGACGACCTCCTGCCCCCCGACGTGCTCGACGCCCTGCCGCTCAGCGTGATCCTCGACCTGATCGACTCGCTCGGGCTTCCGCTGCCGGCCGGTCTCACCGGCCAGATCACCGACCTCGACTCCCTGCTCACCACCTTGCAGGACGCGGTGGCCGCCGCCGGCAACCTCGACTCGCTCCAGTCCCAGATCGCCAGCCTGACCACGAGTTTGCCCGCCGTGACCAGCGCCCAGAGCGCGGTCGACGACGCCTTGGCCCAGTTGGCAGCCGCCACCGCTGGCCTCACCGACGCCCAGAGCGCCGCCGGCGCCATTCCGTCGTTGCAGTCCCAGGTGACCTCGCTGACCGGCCAGATCAACGCCCTCGAGGCGCTGCCGATCCTGCTGCCGGCCCAACAGGACCTGCTCGACTCGCTCACCAGCCAACT
The DNA here is from genome assembly GCA_963730345.1 of uncultured Acidimicrobiaceae bacterium. Classification (GTDB taxonomy): domain Bacteria; phylum Actinomycetota; class Acidimicrobiia; order Acidimicrobiales; family Salinilacustritrichaceae; genus Salinilacustrithrix. The sequence continues at coordinate 13,217 of CAVSRP010000032.1, read as the reverse complement.
CAGCGGGGTCCAGGACCAGATCAGCACCCTGCAGGGAGCGGTCACCGCCGCCCAGGCCGCAGTGACCTCGGCCCAGTCGGTCCTGGCGTCGGCGCAAGCCGCCCTGGACAGCGCCCTGGCCGCGGCCGGCACCGTCAGCTCGACGCTGCAGGGCCTGCTCGACCAGCTACCGGCGGTCCAGGACCTGCTCGACGGGCTGCTGGGCCAGCTCGACGGCCTGTTGGGCGGTACCGGCGGGCTGAATCCGGCTGATCTGCGCGGCGGCCTGCTCGGCGCCCTCACCGGGACGCCGCTGCTCGACCTCGGATCGATCGACCTGCGCCTCGATACGGTGGCCGACGGTGTCTCCAGCTCCGGCGCCGTCACCTGCTCCGCCGAGGGCTTGACCATCCTGGGCCAGGCGGTCCCCACACCGGCCTGCGCCGACGTCGGCGCCGCCCTCGACACCCTCACCGGTGCCATCGGTGACGCCCTCGCCGCGCTGCCCCTCGCCGTTCCCCTCCCCGCCATCGACACCGGCGGCCTCGAGACCACGAGTAGCGGCAGTGGCGTCCCCGACGCCAACGGTGTGTCCACCGCCGTCGCCCAGGTCTCCGCGCTGACGCTCGACATCGCCCCGGTGGAGCTCACCGGTGTGGTCGACGGCCTCGTCAGCCAGCTCGACGGCCTGATCAGCCAGCTCGACGGCCTCGTGCCCGGCCTCGACCTGGTCGGCGCCGCCCCGGTGCAACTCGCCACTGTGGGCACAGCGCCAACGGGATCGGCGTCGGCCCTCGCCGTGCCGGCCGATCTCGAGAGCGCCCTCGGCACGCTCCAGGGCGTCCTCGACACCCTGCCGACGGGGTCGGCGCTCGACGGGCTCTCCACCGCCGGTATCAGCGCCGCGCTGGGCACCGTCAACCTCCAGTCGAGCTTCGCCTCTGCCGCCACCCCGGTCACGCCGGGGAGCCCGTCCGGGCCGTCGACGCCGGGCGCCCCGGATCTGCCCCGCACCGGTACCGACGAGTTCACCCTGTTCATGGCTGCCCTGGCGGCCCTGGCCGCCGGCGCTGTGACCATGGCGCTGAGTCGTTCCTCGGAGCTGGGAATGCTGCGTCTGCCCGGCGACGACGACCGCTCCCGCCTCGGGTAGGTCGTCCCGTCCTCCTCGGCGTGCCCCGGGGACCCCGGGCACGGGGGAGGTGGGCAAAACGCCCAAATGGTTCTAGGGTCGCCCTCGGAGGGGAACAGCTCCTCTTCGTTCGTGCTCCGGATCTGTCCTGCGCGTCCGCAGGGCCACGGACAGCCCCACCCCCCGTTCCAGGAGGACACAGTGACACACTCAGCGACGCGTCCCCGGCGCTTGTTCGCCGGCGTGCTGGCCGCCGCGATGGGATTGGCCGTCACGCCGATCCTCGGCTTGACCGGCACTGCCGCGGCAGCCGACGATCCACCGCCGGTCGCCGATCCCATCGGTACCGGTCACGTGTGCGAAAACGCTCAGAACCAGGAACCGTTCGCCGACGTCAACAGCGGCGATCCCAGCTACGACGAGATCGTCTGCCTGTTCCAGGCCGACATCACCCAGGGCAAGAACACCACCCCGCCCACCTACGCGCCGAACGGCACCTTGACCCGCCGCGAGATGGCGCTGTTCCTCAAGCGACTCGCCGACACGGCCGACGCCAACGAGGTCGACGACAACGTCCTGGCGCTGCCGGCCTACGACGGCACCGAGGACTACTCGGACACGTCGGCCGAATCGGCCGCGGTGAAGGAAGCCATCGGGCAGCTGTCCCAGGCCGACATCGCCCTCGGCTTCACCGACGGCACCTATCGCCCGAACACGACGCTCAAGCGCCGGCAGATGGCCAAGTTCATCGCCCGGACCATCGAGTACCTCACCGGTACACCGCTGCCCGCACCGAGCGGCGACTACTTCGATGACGACAACGGCGATTCGGCCGAGACCGAGTTCAACCAGCTCGCCGAGCTCGGCATCTTCCAGGGCGACGGTACGGGCCATGTCTTCCCCGACGGCAACCTCTCCCGCCGGCAGATGGCCAGCATCCTGACCCGCACCCTCGAGGTGCTCTTCGCCTACGGCGACGTCGATCGGCTCTTCCCCGCCGACGTCACCACCAACCAGACCCTCACCGTCGAACCTGCCGACGAGGTCACCCAGGATCCGGCCACCGACGCCACCCGCGACTTCACCGCCACCGAGCTCACCGCCGGGCAGAAGTACCGGATCTCGCTGTTCGCCGCTGACCACGTCATGGTCGACGCCAACGGGGTCGTGACCTTCCGGTCCACCACCGGAACCAGCGGAGCCTGCGCCGACGTCACCGTCGCCGACCAGGGTTCGCCCGCCACGACCATCACCACGGTGAACGGCAACACGATCTCCAGTCCCGATGACACCGTCGGCGCGGTCATGCCGGTCAACGGGGCCATCAGCTTCACCATCACCGGCTCCACCGCCGACTCGGTCATCCCGGCCGTCTTCGTCGACAACGGCCCCGGCGGCTGCACGTCCCTCGAGCTCGCCACCGACGGCACGCCCAGCGAGGACTTCGGCATCGGCGGCCAGACGAACTTCGTGCCCGCCGAGAGCGCGGGCGGTCCGTTCGACGCCACCGTCGACTTCGTCAGCAAGGGCGCCGACTTCTTCGTCGCCGACGACGTCACGTACCGCTACGACGGCAACGACAACTTCGCCGTCGGCGACACGCCGAGCACGATGGCCCAGTTCGAGGCCGCGCTGAGCTCCGGCGACGGTGTGCAGGGCATCTACGCCCCTGATCCCTCGCTGGTCAGCACGTTCAACCTGGCCAACGACAACCCCGGCGTGCCCACCGCGGTGACCGCCACCCAGGACGGCACCGACGTCTCGGTGGCGTGGACGCCGTCCAGCGGCGACGTCGACACGTTCAACGTGTACCGAGCCCTGGCGGCCGGTGGCACGAACTGTGCCACCACCACCGACGCCTCGTACGCGGTCGTCGCCATCGACACGGCCAGCCCGTTCACCGACACCACGGTGAGCATCCCGGAGCAGTACTGCTACAAGGTGTCCGAGGTCAACGACGGCGACGAGAGCGATCGCTCCGATGCCGCCTTCGTATCGCTCACCCCCACGACCAACGCGGCACCGACGATCGCTGATGTCGTCGCCATCGACGACCAGCCCTTCACCGACCAGATCGGTGGAGGCGGTGACGTGCACCGGTTCATCTTTTCCGAGCCGATGAGCAACACCGTCGCCGACAACGGCGCCGGCTACACCGTCCAAGACGAGGACGGCACCACCGCCGACATCGTCTGCGGCACGTCGGGGACCACCTGCGACCTCAACCAGTCGCCGGTCATGATCGATTCCGACAGAAAGCCGGCCGGCACGGTCCTCACCGTCACCGTCGGCCCGCTCCCCAGCTTCACCGCGCCGGGGACGACACCGACGCTGGCCTACCCGGTGCTGATCACCGCGGTGTCCGACCAGTGGGACGACACCACCGGTATCCAGCTCGACCTGCCCGGCAGCGCCGACAAGACGATCGACGTCGACACCGAGGCGCCGTCGACCGTGCCGATCCCGCCGACGGCGACCTCGGTGGCGCAGACCGGTTCGTCTCCCACCGAGCTGGCGGTGACGTTCAGCGAACCGGTCGAGTACCTCGGCCCTGAGGGCGAGTTCACCATCGTGGCCAGCGACGGCGCCTGCGGCGATTCGCCGGTCACCGGTGGCACCGGCACCGCGGTGAGCGACGACGACAACGACAACCTGCTCGTCGTCACGTTCGGCAGCACCGTCGCCGCTGGCGACTACCAGCTCTGCGTCGGCGCCGATGTCGTCCAGGACCTCGACGGCAACCACAACGCGGATCAGCTTGTCGCCGTGACCATCAGCTGACGGTCAACCATCCGATCAGCGACAATCCGGAGCCCGGCCTCTTCCGAGGGCCGGGCTCCGGCCTTCTCGGTGAGGGAGCGGTTTCCTCCGGCGAGCTCGTTGTGGGCAGGAGCCACGGCTGCCGGCGGAGAAGTAGGGGGCGGGTCGGACAAATCCCCGGTTGCCGGCGTGTGCCCAGCACACGGTGGTTTCTCGCGGCGTCCGGTCCCTTGACCGTGCTCGGAACCGCCGCACAGGAGAACCCCCATCGTGAAGGTCCACCCCCACCGACGCCCGGCGAGGCTCGCTGTCGCGTTCGTGTCCGCCCTGCTGTTCGTGTCCGGCGCATCGCTGGTCGGCACGGCCCAAGCGGCAACCGAGCCGCCCCCCGCCGCCGACCCCACCGTGGCCGGCGGCTTCTGCGACGGAGCGCCCAACACGAACCCGTTCACCGACCTCGGAGCGGAATCCGCCGGCACCCGTGAGGTCATCCTGTGCCTGGTCGCCTCCGGCATCACCAAGGGCACGACCGACACCACCTATTCACCCGGCGATCCGGTCACTCGGCGTCAGATGGCGCTGTTCATCGTCCGCCTGGGAGACCTGCTCGAGGCCAACGAGACCCAGAGCACCGACCTTCCGAAGCTCCCGGCCTACGACGGCAGCTCCGACTTCTCCGACGTGGCCGCCACCGACCCCGGTGCGGAGGCCATCGGCCGCCTCTCGCAGGCGGGAATCGTCGGTGGATTCGACGACGGCACCTACCGGCCCAACGATCCGGTCAGCCGGCGCCAGATGGCTGCCTTCATCGTCCGGCTGTTCGACTTCCTCGGCACCGCCCCCACCGCCACCGCCGACTACTTCGACGACGACAGTGGCGACTCGGGCGAGGACAACCTGAACCGGCTCGCCGAGGTCGGCATCTTCCAGGGCGACGGCGCCGGTCACGTGATGCCGGGCGCCGACATCTCCCGGCGGCAGATGGCCAACGTCCTGCTGCGCACCGCTCAGGTCTTCGTGGAGGCCGGCGAGGTCAGCTCGCCCTTCCCCGGCCCGGACACGCCGTCGCTGGCGCTCACCCCCACCGCTGCCAGCAGCCTCGTGTCCATTGCGGGGATTGACACCACATCGCCGGGAGACGACCGCACCTACACCGCCAGCAACCTCCCCGCCTCGGCCGGTGGCTACGAGATCGCCCTGTTCAACGCCGCCATGGTCTACCCCCAGCCCGATGGCTCGTATCGCTTCACCGAGGAGGGCAACACCGGCCTCGCCGACCTGGGGATCCTCACCGCCAAGATCGTGAAGATCAACGGCTCCGCCGCCGGCCCGTACCAGTTGGTCGGCGGCATCCAACCCGTCGACGGCACCATCACCTTCACCGTCGACGGTGACGCCACCGACGCGCTCATCCCGATCATCCACGTCGACGGTGGCACCGACCCCCGCCTGGAGATCGACGCCTCGGGTGCCCCGCTCGAGCACCTCGGTGTCGGCGGCGAGATCCGCTACATCCCCGCCGAGGCAGCCGGTGGTGCCCCGGTCAGTGGCACCGTGAGCCTCGTCGGTCCCGACTTCGCGGTCATCGACGCTGGGGTCAGTGAGTCGACGGTCTACTTCCAGGCCGACGACGACTACGCAGAAGGCAGCCCGACCGTCACCGTCGTCGACGCCGCCACCTTCGGCCAGCATCTTTCGACGGGCGATTCTTTGCGGACCTGTGACACCAGCACCGGTCTCCCCGCCTCCTACACCCAGGGCGCGGGCTCCGGTTACTGCCTCAGCGATGACGCACCGGTCAGTCCCGCCGACCTGACGACGTCCGCCGGCAGTGCGGCAACCGCGGTCCAGCTCGACTGGACGGCTACCGACCCGGCCGACGCCTACAACGTCTACGTGAACGACGAGCCGTGTGCCAACACCACGGTCGACGAGTTGGGCAAGGTCGGCACCGTCGGTGCCTACGCCACGTCCTACGAGCTCACCGGCCTGTCCGCCGCCACCACGTACTGCTTCGTGGTCACCACCGTCGAGGCCGGTGACGAAAGCGCGGTCGCGGTCGGGACCGCCGCGGCCGACGGCGACAACACGGCGCAGCGCGCCATCGCCTGAACCCGGTCCGAACCGCCGTCGTCAGGGATCGACCGGTCCCGGACGACGGCCGGTCAGGGTGCGGAACAGGGCCAGCACCAGCAGGGCGAGCACGTCGCGCACCGCGGTGACGGCCCGATATCCGCCGACGAGCAGCGCCAGGCTGGCCAGCGGCGCACCGTGCAGCGTGCCGGCGACGGCCGTCTCGAACACCCCGGCGCCCTGGGGGGCGAACACCGCGATGAAGCCGGCCGCCCACCCGAGCAGGAATCCGCCGGCGGTGCCGATCACGTCGGGGGTGTCGACGCCGGGGAAGGCCGACAGGTAGAGCACGAACGCGGCGGCCGAGGTGACCCAGAAGGCCACCAGGTGGACGCACAGCTCCGCCTCCACCGCCCAGCGCAGGGTCGGGACGTGGGCGATGCCCCGCCGGCGAGCGGCCCAGCGCACCGCGGGGTTGAGCACCCACGGTGACGCGGTGGCCGCCATGGCCAGGGCAACCGCGGCGAGCAACACGACGCGCACCTCGGTGCCGCTCGTACCGGCGATGACCAACGCGGCAAACCCCAGCGACACCGCGACGAGGAACGAGAGCAGCGTTTCGAGCACGGCCACGATGGCCAGGGGAATCCCGGGCGTGCCCGATCGGCGCAGATGGGTGATCCGGCCCGCCGAGTACCAGATGCTGCCCGGCAGGTAGCGGGCCGGTACCGAGGCCACCGTGGCCTCCAGCACCCCGCCCACCGGGCGCCCGAACCCGAGCCCGGTCAGGCCCCGGGTCCACAGGAACGCGCTCTGGCCCAGCGACACCAACCCGAGGGCCAGCGCGGCGACCAGGGGGGCCGGCCGGGCGTCTTCGACCAGGTCGGCGATCCGATCGTGCTGGAGCACCAGGACACCGACGGCCGCGACGACCAAGCCGAGTACGTAGAGCCGGCTGACCCATGCCCGCCAGCTCCCGCGAGATCGCTTCAGATCGCTGGCGGAGGTGGTCGGGTCGGGATCCATGGGTGTGGGCAGATGACCACCGGCGACCGGCAGCGGTGGCGGCTGATGGTACCGGGAGGGCGGTGTCGGCACCCCGGACCCCACCGGAGCGACGCTGCTCGGTACGGTTGCGGCCGTGGTGTGGCATGTGGACGACTTCGCGCTGGGTCTCACCGACGCCGCCGAGGCGACGGTCGAGGCCTACCGGCGCGATGTGGCCGCCTTCGTCACCTTCGCCGAGCGAAGCCAGCTGGACGGGCCCGAGCAGGTCGAGCGTCGGCACCTGCGCCGCTACGTCGCCCATCTCGGCACCCGCGACTACGCCCCGGCCACCGTCGCCCGCCGCGTCGCCGCCCTGCGGCGGTACTTCGGCTGGCTGCGCCGGCGCGGCCTGATCGCCGCCGATCCGTCGATCGGCCTGCGGGCGCCGGCGGGGGGCAGCCGCTTGCCCCGGGTGCTTCGCCAGGACGAGCTCGACACCATCCTCGACGAACCCCCGGCGGTGGTCGACCACGATCCACCCGAGCGGCGGGTGCGCGACGACGCCGTGCTCGAGCTGCTCTACGGCTCCGGCCTCCGGGTGGCCGAGGTGTGCGGGCTGCGCCGCGACGACGTCGACCTCGCCGCCGGAGCCGTCACCGTGCTCGGCAAGCGGGACAAGTGGCGGCGGGTGCCGATCACGCCTGGCGCGGTCGAGGCCCTCACCGAGTGGCTCCGCACCGGCCGGGCCGCGTACGAGAACTCCACCTCGCCGGACGACGTCGTCTTCCTCAACCAGCGGGGCCATCGCCTCGGCCCGCGCGACTGCCGGCGCATCCTCGACCGGCGGGCGAGCGAGCCCACCCACCCCCACGCCCTGCGCCACAGCTTCGCCACCCACCTCCTCGACGGGGGCGCCGATCTGCGAGCGGTCCAGGAGCTGCTCGGACACAGCGATCTGCAGACCACCCAGCGGTACACTCACGTCAGCGCCAGTCGATTGCAGGCGGTGCTGTCAGCCACACATCCACGTGCCAAGGGCCGCTCGTGACCGACCTCGCAACCGCAGACCTCGATCGTCTCTGGACCACGTACAAGTCCAGCGGGTCGCAGAAGGCGCGGGATCAGCTCATCGTCCACTACTCCCCGCTGGTGAAGTACGTGGCCGGTCGTGTCGGCGTCGGCCTGCCCCAGAACGTCGAGCAGGCCGACCTCGTGTCCTACGGGCTGTTCGGCCTCATCGACGCCATCGACAAGTTCGAGCCCGAGCGGGGCTTCAAGTTCGAGACCTACGCAATCTCGCGGATCAAGGGGAACATCCTCGACGAGTTGCGGGCCATCGACTGGGTGCCCCGCTCGGTGCGGGCCAAGGCCCGCCAGATCGAGAACGCCTACGCCAAGCTCGAGGCCAAGCTCCACCGCACGCCTACCGAGGACGAGGTGGCCGAGGAGCTGGAGATGACCCGCGACCAGCTCCAGACCGCCCTGTCGAAGATCTCCTTCGTGGGCGTGGTCGCCCTCGACGAGTTCGTCGGCTCCGACCGCGACGGCGGCACCACCCTCGGCGACACCGTCGCCAGCGACATCGAGAGCCCGGGCGATCTGTTCGAGGTCCAGGAGATGCGGGGTCTGCTGACCGACGCCATCGATCGCCTCCCCGAGCGGGAGAAGGTCGTGCTCACCCTCTACTACTACGAGGGTCTCACCCTGGCCCAGATCGGCGAGGTTCTCGGCGTCACCGAGAGCCGCGTCTGCCAGATCCACACCAAGGCCATCCTGCAGCTACGCTCCCGCATGCAGGCCACCGACCGCGAGGCCGTCTAGCCACCGTGTAGCACCTGCCCGCTTCCCCCTGGTCAATCACATTGAGCTGGGGAGGCCCCGATGGGCATCCGACGTGTCCCGTCGTTCCTCGCGGCAGCGGTGGTCGTCACCACCACCTTCGTCGCCACCGCACCGCGCGCCGGCGCGCAGGAATCGGTCGACTACCGACCACCGGTCGACGCGCCGGTGGTCGATCCGTTCCGCCCGCCAGCCACCACCTACGGCCCGGGCAACCGGGGGCTCACCTACGACCTCGCCCCGGCGACACCGGTTCGGGCCTCGGCCCCCGGGGAGGTGGTCTTCGCCGGCCCGGTGGCGGGCACGCTGCACGTCACCGTCCTCCACGCCGACGGGCTGCGCACCAGCTACTCGTTCCTCGAATCGATCGGCGTGGTGCGGGGCCAACGGGTGGCGGCGGGCGACATCGTGGGGGCCGGCGGCCTCGGGTTCCACTTCGGGGTCCGCGACGGCTCCGCCTACCTCGATCCGGCCGGGCTGTTCGGGGGACTCGAGATCCGGGTCCACCTCGTGCCGGCCGAGGAGCCGCTGCCGCCCACCGACGCCGGCCTGTTGCGGGAGCGCATCGCGCTGGCCGAGGTGGTCCACGAACGCAATGCCGTCCAGCGGTTCCTCGGCCGGGCCGCCCAGATCACCAGCGGGGCCATCGACGTGTTCCGGGCCGGGGTGTCGACCTACCAGCAGCTCAGTGGGTTCGGGCTCGTCCGCGACGTCGCGTTCGCCGTCACCGAGCACTGGTCCGACGAGTGCACAGCGGGCGACGTGACGGTCACCCCGGGCGGCGCCGGCCGGGTCGCGCTGCTGGTGGGCGGCTACGGCTCCGACTCGACCCGGGCCGGGATCGACGGACTCCACACCGACGACCTCGGCTACCGGCCCGGTGACGTGCTCCGCTACAGCTACGCCGGTGGTCGCATCCCCGACCCCGACGGACGGCTGGATCCGGCGTTGGTCGGCATCCCCGCCCACCCCTACGACCACACCGACACCTACGGCGATCTCGAGGAGCAGGGCGTGGGTCTGGCCGACCTCGTCGAGGAGGTGGCCCGCACCCGACCCGGCGTGCCGATCGACCTGTACGCCCACAGCCAGGGCGGCATCGTCGCCCGGCTGGCCCTGCTCGACCTGGCGAACCGACCGGGCGGGCTCGACGCCCTCGGCACCGTCGTCACCATCGGCACGCCCAACGACGGCACCGATCTGGCCACCATCGCCGTCCAACTCGACGCTTCCGAGCGCCAGTCCGTCGACTTCCTCAACCGGGTCACCGGGTCGGCGGTCGATCCCGCGGCCGTCTCGGTGGCCCAGATGGCCGAGACCTCCGACCTGATCCGCAGGGTGCAGCGCGAGGGAGTGCCGCCCGGGGTCGACTTCCGCACCATCGGTGCCCGGGGCGACCTCGTCGTCGCCGGCGACCACACCACGGTGGCGGGTCATCCCTCGGCCATCCTCGACCTGTTCGGTCCGGCGGCCCACAACGACCTGCCCGCCTCGTCGGGCACCACCCGCGAGATCGGTCTCGCCCTGGCCGGGATGGCCCCCGCCTGCCGCGGCGGCCTCGACCGGGTGCTCGATGCCACCGTCCCCAAGGCCATCTCCTTCGCGGAGAACGCCACCGGCGCGGCCTTCGTCATGGGTTGACGGTTTCCCCGCCCCGGTTGTGGTCTCTACACTGGTCCGTCGGCCCGGACACCGGTTCGAGCCGGACACGAACACCACCAATCCACCAGTCGGGTCACCCCGCGGTCGCAACCGATTCCCCCGGGACGGTTGCGCCGGCCCGGCTGCAGTGCAACCGAGGGGCAACCACAAGGAGATCCCGTGGCCGTCGTCACGATGAAGCAACTGCTGGAGGCCGGAGTCCACTTCGGTCACCAGACCCGCCGCTGGAACCCGAAGATGAAGCGCTTCATCTTCGGCGAGCGCAACGGCATCTACATCATCGACCTGGACCAGACCCTGTCCCGGATCGAGACCGCCTACACCTTCGTCCGTGACCTCACCGCCAACGGCGGCACGGTCCTCTTCGTCGGCACCAAGCGCCAGGCCCAGGATGCGGTCGAGTCCTACGCCGAGAAGTGCGGCATGCCCTACGTCAACCACCGCTGGTTGGGCGGCATGCTCACCAACTACCAGACCATGAACAAGCGCGTGGCCAAGATGGCCGAGTACCAGCGCATGCGGGTCTCGGGTGAGTTCGAAGCCATGCCCAAGCGCGAGGCCCTCCAGAAGAGCCGCGAGCTGGAGAAGCTCGAGAAGTACCTCTCCGGCATCCGCAACATGGAGTCCACGCCCGACGCGGTGTTCATCCTCGACACCAAGAAGGAGCACATCGCGGTCACCGAGGCCAACAAGCTCGGGATCCCGATCGTCGCGGTCGTCGACACCAACTGCGATCCCGACACCGTCTCCTACGTCATCCCCGGCAACGACGACGCCATCCGGTCGGGCACGCTGATGTGCCGCATCATCGCCGACGCCGTCGCCGAGGGCCGCTACATGGCGTCGCGCCAGGCCGAGGTCCAGGCCAGCCGTAGCCTCCTCGACGAGGACAAGGTTGCCGCCGAGCAGGCCGAGGCCCGCCGGCTGGCCCTGGCCGAGGCCAAGGCCCGCGAGGCCCGCCTCGCCGGTGCGCCCACCGCGCCGTCGATTGCCAACGCGGCGCCCGAGGAGATCGCGGCCGCCGCGGCCGACCAGGCCGACGCGGCCGCCGAGGCTGCGGCCGCCGGCACCGACGCGGGACCCGAGCCCGCCGCCGCGCCCGCCGAAGGCGCCGATCCGGCTCCGGAGACGCCCGCCGAGCAGATCCTCGCCCCCGAGGCCCCCACCGACGCGGCCGACGACCAGTCCGCCCCGTCCCCCGACGCACCCGATTCGAACCAGGAGTCCTGAGTCACCGATGGCTGAGTTCACCGCGAAGGATGTCCAGGCGCTCCGGCAGGCCACCGGCGCCGGCATGATGGACGCCAAGAAGGCCCTCGTCGAAGCCGATGGCGACTTCGAGGCCGCCACCAAGAAGCTGCGCGAGAAGGGTCTGGCCAAGGCCGCCACCCGCACCGACCGCGACAACGTCGAAGGCGTCGTCGCCGTCGGCGATGGTGACGCCGGCGCCGCCATCGTCCAGCTCCGCTCCGAGACCGACTTCTCGGCCAAGTCGGACGAGTTCGTCGCCCTCACCCAGGAGATCGCCGACGCGGTCGCCGCCGACGGCCCCGATGCCACCGACCGGTTCGCCGGCCGCATCGACGACCTGAAGGTCACGCTCAAGGAGAACATCGAGCTCGGCCAGGTCGTGCACGTGGCCAAGGGCAACGGCAAGATCGTCGACAGCTACGTCCACGTGCAGGACGGCCGCGGCGTCAACGGCGTCATCACCGTGCTCGACGGCGGCACGCCGGAGCTGGCCCACGACATCTCCATCCACATCGCGTTCACCAAGCCGGCCTACCTGCGCCGCGACGAGGTCCCCGAGGCCGCCGTCGAGGAGGAACGCCAGACGCTCACCGAGATCACCCGCAAGGAGGGCAAGCCCGAACAGGCCCTGCCCAAGATCGTCGAGGGCAAGCTCGGTGGATGGTTCCGCGACCAGGTCCTGCTCGAGCAGAAGTTCGTGCGGGACGAGAAGCAGACGATCGAGGGCCTGCTCGGCAGTGCCACGATCGACCGCTTCGAACAAGTCGTCATCGGCGCCTAGCAGCAGGAGGCCTTCTCATCTCCAGTTCTGAGAGCACCGGTGCGCCCCGCTGGTCGCGGGTGCTGCTCAAATTGTCTGGTGAGGCCTTTGCCGGGAACGACGGGTTCGGCATCGACGGCGACACGGTGTCGCAGATCGCCGAGGAGGTCCTCGACTGCCGGCGCATGGAGGTCGACGTCGCCGTCGTCGTCGGCGGTGGGAACCTGTGGCGGGGCATGACCGGGGCCGGGAAGGGCATGGATCGTGCCCAGGCCGACTACATGGGCATGCTCGGCACGGTCATGAATGCGCTTGCCCTCCAGGACATCCTCGAGCGCAAGGGTCAGCCCACCCGGGTCCAGACCGCTATCCACATGGCGCAGGTCGCCGAGCCGTACATCCGCCGCAAGGCCATCCGCCACCTCGAGAAGGGCCGGGTGGTCATCTTCGCCGCCGGAACGGGGAACCCGTTCTTCACCACGGACACCACCGCCGCCCTCCGTGCCGTCGAGATCGATGCCGAGGCCGTGCTCAAGGGGTCGCACTCGGGCGTCGACGGCATCTACACCGCCGATCCCCGCACCGTCCCCGACGCGACCAAGATCGATCAGCTCAGCTACCTCGATGTCCTCAACCGGGGGCTGGCGGTGATGGACAGCACCGCCATCACCTTGTGCATGGATCACGACCTGCCCATCCTGGTGTTCGACCTGATGACCTCGGGCAACGTGCGGTCCATCCTCGCTGGGCAGGCGATCGGTACGCTGGTTTCGT
>CAVSRP010000031.1:0-14210 GCA_963730345.1 uncultured Acidimicrobiaceae bacterium | reverse complement strand
CCGCCGCTCGTCGGCCCCGAGGGGCCTCCTCGCCAACCGAGTTGCTCGGAGCCTCGCAACTCGCCCCGGATGAGGTGGTGAACCGATGAGTGACGAGATGGTCTCCATCATCCTCGACGAGGCCCGGGACAAGATGGCCGACACCGTCGCCCACACCCGGGCCGAGTTCTCGACCATCCGTACCGGCCGGGCCGCACCGGCCCTGGTCGAGAAGCTGCCGATCGAGTACTACGGCTCCGATGTCCCCCTCCAGCAGCTGGCCGGGTTCAGCGTTCCCGAGGCCCGGACCCTGCTGATCACCCCGTTCGACAAGGGAGCGCTCGAGGCCATCGAGAAGGCCATCCAGCACTCCGACCTGGGCCTCAACCCGTCCAACGACGGCTCCGTCCTTCGGCTGAACTTCCCGCAGCTGACCGAGGAGCGACGCCGGGAGTTCGTCCGGATCGTCAAGCAGAAGGCCGAGGACGGGCGGATCCAGATCCGCAACCAGCGCCGGGCGGCCCGCCACGAGCTCGAAGCCCTCCAGAAGGAGGGCGACCTCTCCGAGGACGACCTCGTTCGAGCCGAGAAGGAACTCGACAAGCTCACCCACGAGCGGGAAGCCGAGATCGACAACGCCCTCGACCAGAAGGAGCAGGAGCTCCTCGAGGTCTGAGGCGGCTGGAGGCGATTGCACCGATGAACGACGACGAATCCACACCGGGGCGGACACCGGCTGATCGCGAGCCGCCCGCCGACCCGGAGGGCGTCCGGATCATCGGTCCCGACGAGGCCGAGAAGGCGCTCGAGCGCGACGACATCGTCCGTCGACGCGGCCCCGACGATCCGCGCCCCGGCGACCGTCCCGGCGGGCCGCCCGAGGGCGCGCCCGAGCCGGTCCTGCGGTTCCCGCTCTCGTCCTCGTCCGGAGGCGACGAGGAGCAGGCACAACTGCCGCACTGGTCCGATCCGCCCACCGGCGAGTTCGACGCGGTCGGCGGCTCGCTCTTCGACGACGACCAGTCGCGCCCCGGCACTGGCGGCGAGGCCGAGTGGTCGGCGTTCACGTCGGGAGCCCCGCGGTGGCGTGACAGCGACGATGCCTGGTCCGACGAGGACGACGTCAGCTCCTTCGGTGACGACGAGACGCGCATCGGTGCCCTCGACGACTCCGACCGCCCCGACCCCGAGGACTTCTTCAGCTTCGACGAGCTCGACCGACCCGTACCGGCCCGGTCGGTGTTCGCCGACGGCCACGACGACTTCGGTGACGATCAGGGCGACCTCGATGACGACGGCTACGGCTACGACGCCGACGAGAGCGGTCCCCGCAAGATCGTCGTCGGCGGTGGTCGCGTCACCCCCGGGCGGCAGGGTCGCCCCCGTCCCACCGCCACCGGTGTGGGCACCGACCGCGACATCGGCCAGGCGGTCGCGGTGGGCCTCGCGTTCATCGTCGTCGCCGCGCTGATGTTCTTCCTCGGCCCGGCCACGGCCGCCGCGCTCGTCATCGTCGTGGTCACCCTGGCGGCCGCCGAGTTGTTCACCAAGCTCCGGGAGATCGGCTACCAGCCCGCCGCCCTGCTCGGCATCGTGGGCACCGCCGGCATGGCATTCGGCGCCTATCACCGGGGCGAAGCGGCGATTCTCGTGGGGATGGTGCTGGTCACCGTCTTCTCCATGCTCTGGTTCCTGGTCGGCGCCGGTGACGGTCAGGCCACCCTGAACATCGGGGTCACCCTGCTCGGCGTGGCCTGGGTCGGCATGTTCGGCTCCTTCGCGACCGCGTTGCTCGGGGTGCAGGGCGGTGCCGGCGTCGGCGATGCGGGCAAGGGCATCCTCTTCGGGGCCATCCTCGCCACCGTGGGCTACGACGTCGGGGGGTACTTCGTCGGTCGCAGCACGGGTCGGTCTCCGTTGTCGGCTGCCAGCCCCAACAAGACGGTCGAGGGCCTCGCCGGCGGGATCATCGCCGCGGTGACGGTGGCATTGATCTACGGGTTCCTGTCCGAGCCGTTCGGTTCGCTGGGCGACGGTCTCACCCTCGGTCTCACCGTCGCGGTGGCCGCCCCGCTCGGCGACCTGTGCCAGTCGATGATCAAGCGGGACCTCGGCATCAAGGACATGAGCTCGATCCTGCCCGGCCACGGCGGGTTCATGGACCGCTTCGACGCCCTGCTGTTCGTGCTCCCCGCCGTCTACTTCGTCGCCAAGCTCGCCGACTTCTTCTTGTGATGTCTCGGCGTCGCTTCGCTCGCCGAATCTGACGGACCTCGCTTCGCTCGGACCCAAGGCGTCCTCGGCGGCGGAGCCGCCTGCGGCGCATCCCCGGGGGTGCCCCCCGGACCCCCTGCCAGGGGCTCCGCCCCCAGACCCCCGATAGCCTTCCCGGGGTGACGACCACCGTCTCCATCGCCGGGTCCACCGGCTCGATCGGTACGCAGACGCTCGAGGTCGTAGCGGCTGAACCCGATCGGTTCGAGGTCGTCGCCATCGGCGCCCGCTCCTCGGTCGACGTCCTGGTCGCCCAGGCCGAAGCGGTGCGCCCCAAGGTGGTCGCCATCGCCGACGACTCCCGTGCCCGGGAGCTCGAGGACCGCCTGCCGCCCGGCACCGAGGTGGTGGCCGGGTCGGACGCTGCTCGGTGCCATCAGCGGGATCGCCGACGTCTGCGTCAACGGCGTCGTCGGATTCGCCGGCCTGCCGGTCACCCTCGGCGCGCTCCAAGCCGGCAAGCGACTGGCGCTGGCCAACAAGGAGTCCCTGATCTCCGCCGGCCCCGTCGTCCAGGCGGCCCGGGCCACGCCGGGTGCCGAGCTGGTGCCGGTCGACTCCGAGCACTGCGCCATCCACATGTGCCTGCGGGCCAACGACAACGCGCAGCGGATCGCCACCGTGGTCCTGACCGCCTCCGGTGGACCGTTCCGGGGCCGGAGCCGCGCCGATCTGGAGGGGGTCACCATCGACGACGCCCTCGCCCATCCGACCTGGAGCATGGGGCCGAAGATCACCATCGACTCCTCGACCCTGATGAACAAGGGCCTCGAGGTGATCGAGGCCCACGAGCTGTTCGGCATCGCCTACGACCACATCGACGTCGTCGTCCACCCCCAGTCGATCGTGCACTCGATGGTGACCTACAGCGATGGCGCCACCATCGCCCAGCTGTCGATGCCCGACATGCGCCTGCCCATCGGCTACGCCCTCGCCTACCCCGACCGCATCGGGTCTCCGTTCGGTCCGATCGACTGGACCGAACTCGCCCGCCTCGACTTCGAGGTCCCGGACCGCGTCGCGTTCCCGTGCCTCGATCTCGCGTACCGGGCCGGTCGCGCCGGGGGATTGGCGCCGGCCACGCTGAATGCGGCCAACGAGGTCGCGGTGCAGGCGTTCCTCGACGGTCGCATCCGCTGGGTCGACATCCCTGACGTTCTCTCCGGCGTGCTCGACCGGCATGATGGAGGGAACGCCAGCACCCTCGACGACGTTCTGGAGGCTGACGCCACCGCTCGGAGCGCAGCCTCCGCGCTCATCGACGAGAGGTTCATTTCGTGACCGACCTGCACGAATCGACACCGGCACCCCCCGACTCGCCGGTGACCAAGCAGCGTGGCGGCGCCGAGGCCACCGGCTCCAGCCCGGTCCGGCTGCTCATTCTCGCTGCGCTGCTGGTGCTGGCGTTCGAGGCGGGGGGCTGGGCGCTTCCGGTCGTCATCCTCGGCGTGGTGGTGATGATCTTCCTCCACGAGCTGGGCCACTTCCTGGCGGCCAAGTTCGGTGGCATGAAGGTCACCGAGTTCTTCATCGGCTTCGGTCCGAAGATCTGGTCGTTCCGGCGGGGCGAGACCGAGTACGGGCTCAAGGTCATCCCGGCTGGCGCCTACGTGAAGATCATCGGGATGAACAACCTCGACGAGGTCGACCCCGCCGACGAGGACCACACCTACCGCGCGAAGAGCTATCCCAAGCGCCTGCTCGTGGCCGTGGCCGGCTCGGCCATGCACTTCGCCCAAGCCCTGATCCTGCTGGTCGTCCTGTACACGTTCGTGGGCATTCCCGGCGGTTCGCTCACCGAGGTCAAGGACTGGAGGGTGGGAGAGGTGGTCGCCAACAGCGCCGCCGCCGACGCCGGCCTGCAGGTGGGTGACGAGGTACTCGCGGTCGACGGGCAGAACGTCCCGTCGTTCCATGCCTTCGCCACCGACATCGCCGCCACCCATCCGGGCGAGCAGATCGACCTGACCATACGGCGCGACGGCCAGACCATTGCCGTGCCCGTCACCCTCGGTGCGTCAGCCACCGACCCCAGCCGCGGCTTTCTCGGCATCGGCAACGACCCCGTCACCACGAGATCCGGACCCTTCACCGCGGTCACGTCGTCGGTTCGCGATTTCGCCGATCAGACCACGGCCACGCTCGGGTTCCTCGGCGACTTCTTCACCCCGTCGGGGATCTCCAACTTCGCCGGCGACGTCGCCAACGGCAGCGGCAGCTCCGACTCGAAGGCGTCCGAGACCCCATCCGGGTCCGGCACCCAGGTGGGCGACGGCTCGTCCAACGACGGCCGCATCATCTCCATCGTCGGCGCCGTGCGCATCGGCGCCAACCTCACCGAGTCGGGGATGCTCGGGTTCCTGTTGTTCTTCGTGAGCATCAACATCACGATCGGGATCTTCAACTTGCTCCCGCTGCTGCCCCTCGACGGCGGTCACGTGGTGGTCGCCACCTATGAACGGATCCGGGAGTTCGCCCGGCCCAAGGGCGAGCGCTACCACGTCGACTTCGCCCGGTTGCTCCCGGTGGTCTATGCGGTGTTCATGGTTCTGGTGATGCTCGGCGTCACCACCATCTACCTCGACATCGTCAACCCGGTGTCGCTGTGAGGGTGATCTGATGGAGATCGGCACATCGTCCTACCCGCGCCGCCAGACCCGCCAGATCATGGTCGGCACCGTGCCCGTCGGCGGTGGGGCGCCGATCTCGGTCCAGTCGATGACCATCACCAAGACGGCCGACGTCGACGGGACGCTCCAGCAGATCTACGCCCTGGCCGCGGCGGGCTGTGACATCGTCCGGTGCACCTGCAACGAGCCCGAGGCGGCCGAGGGTCTGGCCCGGATCATCCCGCGCTCCCCGGTGCCGATCGTGGCCGACATCCACCACCAGTACAAGCGGGCGCTGGAAGCGCTCGAGGCCGGCGTCCAGTGCCTGCGCCTCAACCCCGGCAACATCCGCAACCCCGAACACATCAAGACGGTGGCCGCCGAGGCCAAGGACCGCGGCGTCCCCATCCGCATCGGGGTCAACGGTGGCTCGCTCGATCCGAAGCTCTACGAGCGCTACGGCGACAGGGTCACGCCCGAGGCCATGGTCGAGTCGGCCAAGATCGAGATCGGCTACCTCGACGAGGTCGGCTTCGACGACATCAAGATCTCGGTGAAGGCGTCGTCGGTGCCCCTGATGATCGAGGCGTACCGGATGCTGGCCGACGAGGTCGACTTCCCGCTCCACCTCGGCGTCACCGAGGCCGGCCCACCCCCGGCTGGGTTGGTCAAGGCCACCGCCGGCATCGCCACCCTGCTGGCCGAGGGCATCGGTGACACCATCCGCTACAGCCTCACCGCCGACCCCGTCCAAGAGGCCAGGGCCGGCCGTCAATTGCTCGAGGCCATGGGTCTGCGCGAGCGCAAGAACGTCGACCTCATCGCCTGCCCGTCGTGTGGCCGGGCCGAGATCGACGTCTACAAGGTGGCCGAGGAGGCCCAGGCGGCGTTCGGTGACCTGGAGATCCCCCTCCAGGTGGCCGTGATGGGCTGTGTCGTCAACGGACCCGGCGAGGCCCGCGACGCCGACATCGGCATCGCGGCCGGCAACAAGCGGGGCCACCTGTTCGTGCGGGGCACCAACGTCGCCGTGGTCCCCGAGGACGAGATGGTCGACACCCTGGTCGAGTGGGCGAAGTTCATCCACGAGCACGGTGTCGAGCAGGCCATGGCCAAGGCCGACCTCACCGCAGCCAAGGAAGCCGCCGAGGCGGATCGGGCCCTGCTTCTCGACGAGCAGGGCGACGACGCCAACATGTCCGAGCAGGTCGTCGACCTCATCCGCAAGTCCCGCAACTGAATCTGTCGTCAGCGCGTCACGCCCCTCGTGACGGGGCGACGAAATTTCCGGGGGGTGGGGTGGCCCAGAGACGGTCGCGCAGGCCCGAGGCGCGGCTGACCGGCCGATCGACCGCAGCCCGGACCGCCGCCTCGGTACCGACCACGGTGACCGCCCGCTCGGCCCGGGTGACCGCGGTGTAGAGGAGCTCGCGGGTGAGGATGGGCGACGTCTCGTCGGGGAGGATGACCACGACCTCGCCGAACTGGCTGCCCTGGCTCTTGTGGATGGTCATGGCGTAGAGCGTCTCGACGGCCGAGAGTCGGCTCGGGGAGACGTGCACGATCTCGCCCCGCCGCTCGAACGCACAGCGCAACGCCTCACCGACCCGGACCACCACGCCGGTGTCGCCGTTGAACAGGCCGAGGTTGTAGTCGTTGGCGGTCACCAGCAACGGACGACCCGCGTACCAGCCGTGCGGGGCGTAGCCCTCGATCGACTCCGTGAGCCACGACTCGATGCGGGCGCGCCACGTCGACACGCCGTGCGGACCCCGGCGGTGGGCGCACAGCAGCTGCACCCGGTGCATGGCCTCGAGCGCGGCGTCGGCGTCACCCCGCCGGGCGGCCTCGACCACGTCGGTGGCGGGCTCGAGGATCGCGGCCCGGACGAGCTCGTCGGCGGCCGCGCCCCGGGCATCCGTGGCGACGTCGTGATCGAGCCACGTCACGCCCTCCGGTCCTTCGGTGAGGAGCTCGACCACCGTGTCGGCGTCACCGGTTTCGATCGAGCGGGCCAGGGCCCCGACGCCGCCGGCGAAGCGGTGCACCGTGCGTAGCACGACGATTCCGTCGGCGATCGACGAGCCCGTGGACCGGCTGGCCTGGGGGTCGAAGTCGGGATCGGCCGCGTCGCCGACGATGTCGCCCAGCACCGCACCGGCCTCGACCGAGGCCAGCTGTTGGGGATCGCCGACCAGCACCAGGCGGGCGGACGGGCGGACCGCCTCGACGAGGCGCGCCATCAGCGACAGCGACACCATCGACGTCTCGTCGACGATGACGACCTGATGGGGCAACTGGTTCGATCGGTCGTGGCGGAACCGGCTGTTGCTGCCGGGAGCTCGGCCGAGGAGGCGGTGGATGGTCGACGCCTCGGTGGCCAGGATCGCGTCCCGGACCTGGTCATCCACGTCGAGCGTCGTGGCACCGGCGTGCACGGCTTCGGTGAGTCGCGCCGCGGCCTTCCCGGTGGGAGCTGCCAGGGCGATCCGGACCGGCCGGCCCTCACCGCGGGCCTGGTCGTGGAGGAGGGCGAGCACGGCCGCCACCGTGGTGGTCTTGCCGGTGCCGGGACCACCGGCGATGACGGAGAAGGGTCGCCGGACGGCGGTCTCGGCCGCCAGCCGCTGGGCGTCGGGGCCGGTGCCGGCGAAGAGCCGGTGCAGCGAGGCGGCCAGGATCTCGTCGTCGACGGCGGGATCGGGCGCGGTGGCGCGCTGCAACAGGTCGGTGACGATGGCCCGCTCGTGGCGCCAGTAGCGATCGAGGGCGAGCCGGGAGCCGAGCAGGCGGAGCGGCCGGGCCACGCCCTGGTCGTCGGTGTCGGAGGCATCGTCTCCCACGGCGACCAGGGGTGAGCCGGCGACGGCGTCGACCCAGACGTCCGGGTCGGGCCAGGGGAGGGTGGCGAGGTCCACCTCGGCCCCCTCGTCCACCGTGGCCGTCCCCGCGATGGTGGCGAGGTCGACGGTGACGCTCCCGAGGCGGACGGCTCGCACCGCGAAGGCGATGGCGAGGGCGACGAGTTCGCGGCCGTCGTCGGAGGGCTCCGGTCCGGTCCCGCCGAGCCGGACCAGCGCGCGCCCGACGTGGACGTCGGCGGCGTCGAGCACGGTGGCGTCGGTGAACGGGGCCACCAGCCCGGTGGCCGCATGAGCCCGCTCGGGCCGGAACGGGTCGACGGAGGGGGCCGCGGCACTCATCGAGCTCGGCTCCCGAGACGATCGCCACGGTCGAGCACGTCGGAGAGGCCGGTGACCAGGGCGGCCGGTGGACTCCACGCGAACACGCCGCACGGCTGGCTGTCGACGCGAGGCGTCTCCTCGCCGGTCATGCCCCGCAGGAACAGGTACAGGACGCCGCCGAGGTGGGTGGCGGGGTCGTAGCCCGGTTGGCGCCAACGCAGATATCGGTGGAGGGCGGCGGCGTAGAGCATCGCCTGCAGGGGGTAGTGGGCGCGGATCATGGCGTCGCGCATGGCCTCGGGGCGGTAGTGCCAGGCCGACAGCTCCTCACCGTCGACGCCGAGCCAGTTGCTCTTGTGATCGACCACGACGAAGCGGCCGCCGGCGCGTAGCACGATGTCGATCGACCCGCTCAGGTACCCCCGCACCGATTGCTGGAGGATCGGCGACCGGAGCTGCTCGTGATAGCCGGCGAGGACGTCGTCGGCGGGGAGGGTGCGTTCGACCACCTCGGCGATGGCCGCCACGGTCAGCGACGAGGTGGGTTCGTCGCCGCCCACCAGCGGCAGTTCGAAGTGGAGCTCGTCGAGCCGGTCGCCGGGCGGGACGTCGCATAGACGGATGTCGCCGACCAACGGACCGAGTGGTGTGTGGATGGCGGCGTCGAGTCCGGCCACCAGGCGGTCCGCGTCCACCGCGTCGGGGGTCCTGCGGTGCTGGGATCCGAGTGCGGCCCGGAGGGCGGCAGGGAGGTCGGGGGCGGTGAAGTCGGTCGCCTCGAGGACGGCATGGACCAGCGTTCCGAAGCGGGCGCCACCGGCGAGATCGCCGAAGACCGAGGGAACGGCCCGCAGCTCCGCCTCCCGTGAGGAGTCAGCGGTGGTGCCACCCGCGGCGGGCGCGAGGGGATCGTCGCCGAGCTGCTCGTCCTCGAGGCCGCGGTCGTCGTGCTCGGGGGCGAAGCCATCGGACCCGGACCCGGACCCGGTCTCGGACCCGGACTCGGTGTCGGTGGGCGCGCGCTCGATGAGCGACCGCGGTGAGGGCCGAGTACGAGGTCCGGCGCCACGTGAGATCGATCGGACGGGTGAACGACCGCACCGCGAGCGCCGCGTCCGGCTCGGGCTCGGGGTTCCAGCGGGCGCCACTGCCGCCGCTGGCACTCTCGACCACGATGGTGACGCCGGCGCGCTGGGCGAGCACGTCGAGGATCGTGCGGGCCTTGTCGTCCTCGGGCGTGGACTGGACCTCCCCCGACGCGGTGGCCGGCGCGAACAGCAGCGTGCCCAAGGGCGACTCGAAGGCGCCGAACGTGGACGCCCACCAGACCACCACCTGGTGCTCGGCCCGGGTCAGCGCCACGTACGCCAGGCGCAGTTCCTCGCCTCGGGACTCGGTGATGTGCCGGGCGACGTGCTGGGCGTAGCCCCGGCGGGGCCCGCCGACATCGATGCACCGCGCGCCGTCGACCGGGTCGTGGAACAGCGGTGGCGCGTCGTCAGGGATCCACCCGGCACGCCACAGGTAGGGGACGTAGACGATGGGGAACTGCAGGCCCTTGCTGCGGTGGATCGTCCACACCTGGACGGCCTGGGCATCGGTCTCGAGCCGGCGACTCTGGGCCTCGGCATCCCCCTCCCGTTCGCCGCGTCGGATGCGTTCTCGCAGGTGGGCGACCAGCGTCGACGGGGCGGTGTCGTGGGTGGTGCCGTGCTCGTGGAGCAACTCGGCGACGTGGCGGAGATCGGTCAGGGCGCGCTCCCCGCCGAGCCTCGCCAGCAACCGGGCCGGGAGCTGCTCGGCAGCGGTGACGTGTTCGAACATGGCGGCCACGCCCCGTCGGACCAGCAGCCGGCGCCACTCGTGGAGCCGCCCGTGCACGTGGTCCCAGGCGGCGTCGTCGCGTGTGGCCACGTCGTCGGCATCCCAGCCGAAGAACGCGGTCATCGCCGCGCTGCGCACCCTGGTGGTGGCGGCCGGCTGCTCGACCGCCTCGAGCAGGCTGAGCCAGTCCCGGGCCGCCGCGGTGTCGAACACGCTCCCGGCGCCGTTGACCACGGTGGGAACGCCGGCGGCGGCCAGCGCGTCGCGGATCATGTCGGCGTCCTTGTGCCGCTGGACCAACACCGCGATGTCGCTCGGCCGCACCGGGCGCGTCGTCTCGACGCCGTCCGGGTCCCGGTCGACCAAGCTGGCACGCGACGACGGATCGAGTTGGAAGACGATGTCGGTGGCCAGATCCTCGGCCACGAAGGCACGGGCCCAATCCATCTGGAGGTCGCCGCTGTTCGGGGTGAGCACGGCGTCGGCGGTGTCACGCCGCACGTGGCGGATGCGCAGCGGTGCGCTGCGCCGGCCGCCGAGCAGCCGCGGCGCACGATGGTGCGGTGCGGCTTCGGTCGCCCGGTAGGCGATGTCGGGGTGGCCGAGCGTGGCGCCGGCGAAGAGCTCGTCGAGACCCCGGAGCAGCCCGGCGTCGCTGCGCCAGTTGGTGGTCAACGCCTCGGTGTGGTCGGCCAGCGACCGCGCCGCCAGATAGGCGTGCACGTCGGCCCCCCGGAAGGCGTAGATGGCCTGCTTCGGGTCGCCGACGAGCACGAGCGAGGTCGTCGTGTCCGGGCCGTCGTCGGACCCGGTCACGAAGGCGTCGCGCAGGATGTTCCACTGCACCGCGTCGGTGTCCTGGAACTCGTCCACCACCACCAACCGGAACTCCTCGTCGAGGCGGCGTCGCACGACATCGCCCTGGGGGCCGGTGAGGGCGTCCTCGAGCCGGGTGAGGAGATCGTCGTAGCCGAGGACCTGCAGCTCCCGCTTGCGGCGGGCGAGCCGATGTCTCACCATGGCGGCGAACCGGGCCCGCATGGCGGCGGCCGGGTCGTCGCAGTCCGGCTCGGGCACGATGCGGGCGTGGGGGTTGGTGACCACCGCTTCGGCGATCCGTCGCGCCGCGTCCCGGGGGAACTCGAACGCCACCTTCTTGTGGAAGCGCTGGACGAGCAGGTCGTCCACCACCTGCTCGGTCAGGTCGCGAGGGTCCTCGATGAACTCGACATCGCGTTCGACGTCACCGGCGAAGCCCACCCTGCTCAACACCTGTTCGCAGAACCCGTGGATGGTGGCGATGGTGGCGGCATCGAACTCGGCCACCACCGACCCGATGCGATGGTGGCGTCGCGCCACGGTGTCGGCGTCGGCCTCGCACAGGCCGCGGCTCACCTCGTCGACCGGCATCGTGCCGGCGTGCAGGAACCGATGCAGGTCTGCTTCGGTGTCGACGAGCCGCTGCCAGACCCGGTCGCGGAGCTCGCCGGTGGCGGCCCGGGTGAACGTCACCAGCAGGAGCGACTCCACCGGCAGGCCGTCGGCCAGGGCCTGCACCGCCAACGACGTCACGCGGTGCGTCTTGCCGGTGCCCGCGCTGGCCTCGATCACGGTGACGCCGGGCGGGATGCCGGCGATGGTCGGGTGGTTGCTCAACGGGTCGTCTCCCGCTGCAGCACCGGATCCCAGAGGCGACGGGACAGGCGGCCGAGTCGGCTGTCCTCGTCGTCGGCCCAGCCGGCGCCCGATTCGGCGTCGGCCGGGGCGATGCGGACCAGCTCGTCGAAGCGGAGCACCCCTCCGAAGGCCAGCTGGTGGCTGCGGTCGGCGTCCTCGCCGGGGAAGGCGTGGTTCGACTCCCAGGCCCGGGCCGCCGATCGCGCCGGATGCCGGTTCCGCTGCCGGGCCTGGGCCCACGCCGCGCTGGTCTTGCACGGCATGGGCAGCGGCTCGCACACGCCGCGTCCTCGCAGCGCCACCAGGTCACGTAGCGCGGACGCCGCTGCGGCCCGGCGGGCGTCGGGTGGTCCCTCGAAGGCGGCCAGCTCCACTGCCTGCCCACCTGCTCGGTACTTGCCCACGGTCAGGGCCCGCCACGGCGTCTCGGGATACCCGGCGGACAACGCGAGCAGGCGCACCCACGACGCCAACCGGTGCTTGGCTCCCACGCTGCTGTAGGACACCGCGCCGCTGGCGTCACCGCGGACCCCGGTGACGGTGCCGACCACCGAGATCGGACCGCAGCCCGGCACGTCGCCCAGATCGATGTCGATCTCCAGCGACGAGGTCGCGCCGGCGGCGCCGACCGCCTGGGCGACCTCGTGGATGCGGGTGGCCACGGTCTGGATCGACCCGATCGTGGCTCGGCCCATGGCATCGGGCGGCAGGGCGCCGACCGCGAGCTCCGCCTCGACCGCGGCGTCGATCGGGTCCCCGGCCAGGAGGCGCTCGATCAGGCGTTGGCCGATGCCCCAGCGCTCGAGGTTGTCGAGCTCCACCGGCATGGCGTCGGGGAGGTGGTCGTCGTTCTCCCACACGTTGACGCCCAGGCGCTGCCGGAGGAACTCCCGGACCGGATGCTGCACGAACCGGACGACGTCGTCGATGGCGACAATGCCGTCGCGCGGTGCCGTCGTGGGGAGCGGGTCGCGGAGGAACGGCGGTGGGGGCATCCGTTCGCCGGTGAGGGCCCGGGCGCCGGCGAGGTGGACGAGGTCGAACGCCCAGGGACCGCCGCCGCCGTCGCGGTGGGCCGACGGGTCGAACGGCTGCAGCGGGTGGGTGGTCACCACGGCCTCGGTGGCGTCGCCGCCGGCCGCGGTGCGTGCGGTCCGGTCGATCACGTCGAGCAGCTCCGACAGGGGCACGGCCGGCGGACGGGGCTCGTTGGTGCGCACGTCGGCCCCGGTGGTCGTGATGATGAGCCGGTCCTCGGCTGACAGGAGCGCATCGAGGAGGAGCTGGCGGTCCTCGGTCCGGGGGTCGCGGTCACCGACCAGCGGCAGCCGCCGCAGCAGGTCGTCGCCGTCGGCGCGCCCGGCGCGTGGGAACGCGCCGTCGTCGAGGCCGAGCAGCACGACCACCCGGTGCGGGACGGCCCGCATCGGCACCAGCGTGCACATCGTCACCGCGCCGGTGCGGAAGTCGGCCCTGGTCGGCAGGCCTCGGAGGCGGTCGGCGAGCAGCGCCTGGATCTCGGTCAGCGACAGCGTCCCGGTGGCCGCCTCGCCATCGCTCGTGGCCTCGCCCAGCACCTCCCGGAGCACGGTGTCGACCTGGACCCGCTGCCACGTCTCCGCCGGCGGGCAGGCCATCACCAGGTCGACCGCGTCGCCCAGCACCTCGACCCATGACGCAATCGGTCGGGGCTCAGCCGATGCGGTGGCGATGGTGTCGATCCGGTCGACCAGCTCGGCGAAGCGCCCGGCGAGGTCGACCTCGCCGCTCTCGACGTCGTCGAGCGGGAGCCGGCCGCCCAGCAACCGCGAGCCGTCGGTCGCCATGGCCACCCCGAGCAGGATGCGATCGATCCCGGCCCGCCACGTGTTCGCTTCGACGTCGCCGAGCCAGTACCGCTCGCGCCGGGGCGCGTCGAGACCCCAGCGGATCTGGCTGGTGGCGGTCCACTCGGTGAGCCGTTCGACATCGTCGTCGTCGAAGCGGAACCGGGCGCGGACCGGTTCGCGCCCGGCAAAGGCGATGAGCTCCGACGCGGCGATGCGCCCGTCGACCAGTTGGAGCAGGGCGTCGAGCGTGGCGAGCAGGGGATTGGTCTGGCGCAGCGACCGGTCGGCCAGCCGGTAGGGCAGGTGGGGAAGGCCCCGATCGGGCGGAGTGGCGGCGGCGGGATCCGTGTCGGGGGCGCCGGCGCCGAACGTGGCGTGCAGCAGGGGCGCGAACTCGTCGACGTCCGGACACAGGACGATCACGTCGCGGGGCTCGAGCGTGGGGTCGTCGGCGAGGGCATGGCAGACGGCGTCCCGGGCGATCTCCACCTGCCGGGCTCGCCCGTGGCAGGAGTGGACCTGGATCGACCGATCCGAAGGATCGAGCACCATGCGGTCGTCCGAGCTGGTGCCATCGCGGTCGTCGAGCGGTCGCCCCGGCGGTTCGGCATCGGCCCGGATGTCGGCCTGGATGCGTCCGAGCAGGGTCGTCGACGGCGCCACGCCGACCGGATGGTGTGACTGGGAGGCGTCGGCCGCCGCGCTGAGGACCAACTGCATCTCGCGGGTGTCGGTGCCCCACGTCCGCAGCAGCGGGTTGGTCGGGACCGACCTGGTGGGGTCACTCGCTCGGGGCATGGGCAGCGCCGGTGGCCCGAGCTGGGCAATGCGAT
>CAVSRP010000030.1:0-37781 GCA_963730345.1 uncultured Acidimicrobiaceae bacterium | reverse complement strand
TTGCGCTGGGCGCCGCAGACCAGCCTGGCGGACGGCATCCGGGCCCAGGTCGACTGGCATCGATCGCGGCGCTGAGCGCGCCCCGACTCAGACGGCGGGGACGGGTTCGCCGGCGGCGTCGTCGGTCGCTTCGTAGCGGGCCCGGTTCTTTCCCTCGCGCTTGGCCCGGTAGGAGGCGGCGTCGGCCCGGCGGAGCACATCGATCGGATCGTCACCGTCGGCTGCGATGCCGATGCCGACGCTGGCCCCCACCACCACGGGCTCGGGAGTGAGACCGCCGATGGGGGTGCGCACCGCGCTGTGGATGCGCTCGACGAGGAGCGAGACGTCGTGCGCGGTGCGGAGCGTGCGGGTGACGACCACGAACTCGTCACCGCCGTAGCGGGCCACCACCTCGTCCTCGCGGGAGGTGTTGCGGAGCCGGCGGGCGATGGTGCGGAGCACCTCGTCGCCGACCTGGTGGCCGTGCTCGTCGTTGACCGGTTTGAAGTCGTCGAGGTCGAGGAAGAGGACGACGAGGCGGTCGGTCGCCCGGCGCCGCGGCCCGAACGTGGAGGCGAGGTAGTTGTCGAGGAACCGGCGATTGGGCAGGCCGGTCAGGTGGTCGTGCGTGGCCCAGTAGGCGAGGTCGCCGTTGGAGTCGGCGCCTCCGAGCACCGACTTGCGCGACGTGATGTCCTCGACGGTGGAGACGAAGTGGCTGATCGCCCCGGAGCCGTCCCGGACGACGGCGACGCTGAGCTCGGCCCACACCTCGTGACCGGCTCGGTGGATGTAGCGCTTCTCCATCTGGTAGCCGCTCCGCTTGCCGGCCACGACCTCGCCGAGCAGCTCGAGGTCGATCGCCAGGTCCTCGGGGTGGGTCATCTCGGCGAAGGTGCGGCCGACGAGCTCGTTGACGGAGTAGCCGAGGATCATGGCCAGTGCCTCGTTCACCTGGGCGAAGCGGCCATCGAGGTCGACGATGGCGGTGGCCGCCGGGGAGTTGTCGAACACGGCCCGGAACAACCCTTCGGCCGCGATCCTCCCGGCCTCGGCGACCCGCAGGCTGGTGACGTCTTCCAGCGAGGCGACGGCCAGGACGAGGCGGTCCTGGTCGTCGAAGGTGGGCACCACGTGGATCCGCAGCGAGCGGCCACCGATCTCGAGGTCCTCGATCAGCTCGCTGGTTCCCTTCATTCCGGCGAGGACGTGTTCGTCGATCAGGTCGCGTGCCGACTCGGCCAGGGCGGTGAACCGCTCGTTCTCGAACGTCACGTTCATGTTGGCGCTGCGGACCTGCAGCCCGATGGGCGCGGCCTCGGCCAGCGACGAGAAGACGGTGGAGTCGAAGCGCTCGGTGTCGGTGGTCTGGAAGTCGATGAGCCACGCCTGGATCAGCAGGCCGTTGTCGTAGGCGTCGCTCACATCGTGAACGGTGACGAGAAGCGAACGCTCGACCTCGCCATCGTCCTCGGGCTTGATGCGGGCGACGGTGTTGCGAGAGCCGCCGTCGCGGGCCACACCGGCGAGCACGTCGAGCAGACCCGGGAGGTCGTCGGGATGGACCCAATCGATCACACGCGCCGAGGGCTGAGCCGGGAGGCGGAGGCGGCTGCGCTCGGCGTCGTACCAGCGGTGAACCGGCATCCCGGTGAGGACGTCGATGAGCAGCGTGACGTCAGCGGCCCGGGTCAGCATCTGGTCGAGGATGCGTTCGCCGAGCGGCGATGCGTCGATGGAAGGTTCGGTCACCGTGTCTCGCACCATGGCCCCATCGATGCCGGCGTCGATCGCGTCCATGACCCAAGCTCCATAGTGGTGTCCATCGGCACGTCAGTTGTCTCTCTGAAGGGGAAAATGCCGCGACGCAGCAAGGTCGGCGAGCCGCGAAGCCCCCGGAACGGTGCCCCGCACGCCGGCATCACCAGGAGCCGCCGCCACCACCACCGCCGCCACCACCCGCGCCCCCACCGCCGCCACCGCTGGACGACGGGCTGGTGGCCGCGGCCGTGGTGGACGAGTGCAGGGTGTTGGCGATGAAGAGGAACGACGGGTCGTAGCCGGTGCCGGGGACCACCGACGACGCTTCGACCGCCTTGGTCCACGCCTTCGACTCCCCCAGCGCCACGGCCCACGCCAGGTAGTCGTCGATCAGGCCGGCGTCGGCGGCACGGTCGACGTCGGCGCCCTGGGCGCCGGCGAGGTGGCGGCGGAATGCCTCGACCTGGACGTAGAGGGCCGAGCCGGCCGGCGTGCGGACCCGCAGCTCCCACGCCCGCAGCACCATGCCGAGACCCACACCGGTGGGCACGGCCAGCAGGGCGAGCTGCCACACCTCGGGTTGGGACAGCGACCACCCGTAGGCGGCCACCGCGGCGACGACGAGGCCGACGATCAACACGAGGATGCCGAGGGCGATGACCCACTTGCGGCGCCGCTCGGCGCGGTCGGACCACAGCCCGCTGGTGGTGCGCCACGAGTCGAGCTCGGCGCCGACCATCTTCCATCCCGACGCGAAGTCGGGGTCGTACGTACCCAGCTCCACGGTGGGGCGGCTGTGGAACATGGTGAGCAGGGCGGCGTTGTCGGTTGCGCCGTGGCCGCCGAGCCAGCGCATGGTCGGCTTCTCGGGGTCGCCCTCGAGGGCGATGGCGCCGTGCTGGGCCTGGCCGACCAGCCACGCCGCCTTGTGCGACGGGCGCACCTTCTCGGCCAGCACCACCCCGCCCTGCGCCGCGGTCAAGGTGCGGGGCGGTGCAATCTGGGGCGGGGCGTCGGCGGCGAGGTCGGCCACGTCGACCCGGGCAGCATCGGGACCCACCGGCGTGAACGGGCTGGTGGTTCCGGGCGGCACCGGCGCGATGCCGGGGGCGAGGCCCTGGTAGCCGGCGGGGGCGTACTCGCGGCCGGCGTAGCGCAGGACGCGGCCGGTGATCAGGCCGGCCGCGGCGGCGGCCAGGACGCCGAACAGGAACGGCATGGCCAGCGGGGCGCCGGTGTCGGCCGGAGGGGCCGGCACCCCGGGCGCGGCCGGCACTGCAGCGAGGGGCGCCCCGAGCGTGGCCCGCACGGTGACGGCCTGGCCCGACGGGAGGGACCCGGTGCGCACCACCAGGTGACCCGGTGCCACCTCGACCGCGTCGCAACCGCCCTCGGTACCGAACGCTCCCTGGTCGCACGACACGTCGCTCAGCTCCCGGGCGCTGATCACGTGGGCCTCGACCGATTCGAGCTCCACGTCCCATTCGGTACCGACGATGTTCCACGCCAACCGGCCGCCCGCCGTGAGCGTGTCGAGGCCGTAGCTGATCTGGTAGCGGTGGCTGCCGGACACGGTGACGTTGGGGTCGCCGATGCGGATGTTCCCGCCGGTGATCTGGACCTGGTCGGGGGCGTCGGGCGAGGACACGGTGACCCGGGACGACTCGGTGAGGCCGGGCACGATGCGGTAGATGCCGTGCCGTTCGCTGCCGGCGCCGAAGTCGTAGTCGATGACCTCGTCGACGGTGGCGTGGCCGTCGGCGTCGACGATGGCGACCTCGAAGTAGGACACCATCCGCTCGCGGTCGCCGGCCAGCGACGCGATCAGGACCACCGCGGCCGGGATGGCGGCGAGGATGACGACCGCGAGGACGGACAGGCGGCGGCGTGTGGTCACGGCCGCATTGTGAATCAGCCGGCGCTCACGTGTCGGTGCCGGGACGCCGTTCGACCTCGGCGTCGGGGTCGCCCTGGTAGCCGGGCGGGAAGGTGCGGGCCAGCTCGTCGGGGGTGGGGTCGCGCTTCTCGTGGGCTTCCTTGGGGAGCAGGGCGGAGATGGCGGCCATGATCCGCTTCGTGTCGGCATCGGCCGAGCGGTACTTCAGCTCGACGGGCTCGCCGACCCGGATGGTGACCAGGGGCGGATCGGTGACCGCGAGGATGTTCGGCAGCCGCGAGGAGCGGGGCCAGACCTGCTCGGTGCCCCACAGGCCCACCGGGATCACCGGCACCCGGGTCATGGCGGCCAGCTTGGCCGCGCCCCAGCGTCCCTTGAGCTCGGGGTCGAAGAACGCCGGCCCCCGGGGGATGGTGCCCTGGGGCATGAGCATGACGATCTCGCCGGCCTCGAGCGCCTCGGCCGCCGCCTTCAGCGGCTCGTCGGAGCCGGAACCCCGTTCGACCCGGATACCGCCCATGGCCTTGGCCATCTGGCCCACGATCGGCGCGTCGAACACCTCCTTCTTGCCGAGGAAGCGCACCGGGCGCCCGGTCTGGGCCACGGTGAAGCTCATGGCCACGCTGTCGAAGTACGAACGGTGGTTGCCCACGATGATGCAGCCGCCGTCGGGGATGTTCTCGGTACCCGACAGGTCGAAGCGGGCGTAGGGGATCAGCTCGGGCCGGGCGAAGGGCACCATGGCCTGGGCCGGCTCGATGCCCAGGAACTTGGGGACGCCGGGCGGCTTGTCGAGCCAGCGCACCGGCCACCGGCGCAGGACGGCGGCGATCCGCATGCGAGGGTCGGGGTTGACCACCGTGGGGTGCGCCACCGCCCCGAGCAGGGGCATGTCGTAGAAGCTGTCGCTGTAGGCCCAGCTCTCGTCGAGGTCGATGTCGTGGTCGTCGCACCAGTCCTCGACCGCGGCCAGCTTGCCCGGGCCCCACACGAAGTGGCCGTCGATGGTGCCGTCGTAGAGCAAGTTCTCGTCGACGCCGTAGCGGGTGGCGACCGCATCGTCGAGGCCCATGGCGTCGGCGAACGGCTTGACCAGGTCGTAGGGGCTGGTGGTGGCCAGCACCACCGGCCGGCCCTCCGCCTTGTGGCGCTCGATGACGGAGTGGGCGTAGGGCTCGACCATCACGCACAGCAGATCGGCCGCGATCTGGCCCGCCTCCTGCACCTTCGACCGCTGCTGTCCCCCGCTGAACCGGGCACCCTGACGGGCCAGCAGCATCGACGGCCGGGTCTCCCCGATCAGGTTGAAGATGCGGTAGACGAGGTCCTCACCGGGCAGGACCCGGTCGGACAGGACGCCGGCCGAGCGCAGGGCACTGGACAACACCGGTCCGCTCGCTCCTCGCAGCAGCGTTCGATCGAGGTCGAAGAAGGCAGCAGCGTTGGGCACGGGGCCACGGTACTGCGTCCCGTCGGTACGCATCCGGCGACCGGGCGAAGTCCGCATCGACTCGTCGTCGGGGCAAAACGAGGGGAGCCGGCCCAGGGGGGACAGGCCGGCTCCGCACCTCATTTGCGTGCAACCGGTCGGAGGGGGGATTCCTTCCGGGCACACTGAGCGCTCGAGGGGTTCTGGGGGGACAGTTGACCCCTCGGCGATGTATTGCTCAGTAAAGCAAGCAAGAACTGATCTGTCCAACAGTTCTCATAGATGGCAACCATCTGGTAGGCAGATGGGCGATGGATCTGCGCCAGCTCAACGCCCTGCTCGCCGTGGCCGAGCACGGCTCGTTCTCGGCCGCGGCCCGGGCCATCCACACGGTCCAGTCCAACGTGTCGACCCACATCGCCCGGCTGGAGAAGGAGCTCGGCGTCACCCTGGTCGACCGCGGCTCCGGCGGACTCACCGAGGACGGCGACGTGGCCGTGGCCCGGGCCCGGCGGATCCAGGCCGAGCTGGCCGCCCTCACCAGCGACGTGGCCGCCCTGCACGACGAGGTGGTGGGCAGCGTGCGGGTGGGCGTCATCGGCTCCATCGGCCGGTGGCTGGTGCCCGATCTGCTCGCGCGCATGCGCCGCCAGCACCCCAAGGTCGACCTGGTGGTGGTCGACGCCACCACCACCTCGCTGCTCCCCCAGCTCCTCGACGGCGGCCTCGACCTCGCCATCGTCAACCTCCCCGTGGTCGACCCCGCCATCAGCGTCGAGCAGCTCTTCGAGGAGGAGCGCATCCTGGTGGCGCCGGCCGGTCATCCGCTGGCCGAGCGGTCCGAGCTCCACCTCGCCGACCTCGCCGGGCACGAGCTGATCCTCGAGCCCCGCGGGACCGCGTTCCGCGACGAGCTCGACCGAGCGGCGGCCGCCGCTGGGGTCGAGCTGCGCATCCTGGCCGAGGTCGACGGCATGACGCTGGTGGCTTCGCTGGCCTTCGGCGGCTACGGCCCCGCCATCCTCCCCACCACCGCCACCCTCGACGAGCCCCCCGGAAGGTGGGCCTCCATCCCGGTGATCGACCTGCGTCACCGCGCCGTGGGCCTCGCCCGGCGGCGGTCCGGTCGTCTGGCGGCACCGGCCCGGGCCGTGCGCGAGGTGGTGATCGGGCTCATCGCCGAGGAGGGGCCGCACCACCAGGGTGTCGAGGTCGACGTGACGGCATAGTCTCCGAATCAGCCCTGCAATCCCAGACATCGCAAGACATCCCAGACACCGAGAGGCGACGCGTGGCCGAATCAATCACGATCACCGACAACCGCAACGGAGAATCCGTCGAGATCCCGATCGAGTACGGGGGGATCAGCAGCGAGGCCTGGCGCAAGCTGCTGCCGGGGATCTGGTTCGAGGACGAGGCGTTCACGGCCACGGCCGCGACCCGCAGCGCCATCACCGAGATCGACGGCGACAACGGCATCCTGCGCTACCGGGGCTACCCGATCGAGCAGCTGGCGCAGCAGTCCACCTATCTCGAGGTGGCCTACCTGCTGATCTACGGCGAGCTGCCCACCCGGGACGAGCTCGAGCAGTGGACGCACGACATCACATACCACACCTACATCCACGAGAACATGCGCAAGCGGTTCCTCGAGGGCTTCCACTACGACGCCCATCCCATGGGGATGCTGGTCTCGTCGGTGGCCGCGCTGTCGACCTTCTACGAGAACGCCAAGGACATCTTCGACCCCGACATCCGCTACAAGCAGATCACCCGGCTCATCGCCAAGATGCCGACCCTGGCCGCGGCGGCCTACCGCTTCTCGGTCGGCATGCCGTTCGTGTATCCCGACAACAGCCTGAGCTTCTCGGCCAACTTCTTGTCGACCATGTGGAAGGTGGCCGAGCCCCGCTACGACGCCAACCCGGCGCTGGCCAAGGCGCTCGACCTGCTGTTCATCCTCCACGCCGACCACGAGCAGAACTGCGGCACCACCGCCATGCGCGTCGTCGGTTCGGCCCACGCCGACCCGTACTCGGCCACCGCGGCAGCCGCAGCCGCCCTCTACGGCCCTCGCCACGGCGGGGCCAACGAGGCCGTGATCAAGATGCTCAACGAGATCGGGTCGATCGACAACGTCGATGCCTTCGTCGAGTCGGTCAAGCAGGGCCACGGCAAGCTCCAGGGCTTCGGGCACCGCGTCTACAAGAACTACGACCCGCGGGCGAAGATCATCAAGCAGGCCGCGGACGACGTGTTCGACGTCACCGGCAGGAACCCGCTGCTCGACATCGCCCTCAAGCTCGAGGAGGTGGCGCTGTCGGACGACTACTTCATCTCCCGCAAGCTCTACCCCAACGTCGACTTCTACTCCGGCCTCATCTACCAGGCCATGGGCTTCCCGACGTCGATGTTCACCGTGCTCTTCGCCATCCCCCGCACGTCGGGCTGGCTGGCCCACTGGGTCGAGCTGCTCGAGCAGGACCAGCGCATCGCCCGACCCCGCCAGCTCTACGTCGGCCCGGGCGTTCGCGACTACGTGGCCATCGAGAAGCGCTGAGCGCTGAGTTGCACGCCAACACGATCGTCGACAACGCCCTGATCTGGGCCGAGCGGCCCGACCCCGAACCCGGGGTCGGTGAGGTACTGGTCCGGGTCCGGGCCGTGGGCATCAACGCCGCCGACCGCCTGCAGATCATGGGTTTCTACCCGGCCCCACCGGGCTCCCCGGCCGACATCCCCGGCCTCGAACTGGCCGGTTCGGTCGAATCGGTGGGACCGGGCGTGACCCAGTGGACGCCCGGTGATCGGGTGATGGCCGTCGTCGGCGGCGGGGCCATGGCCGAGCTGGCGGTGGTGCACGAGCGCCACCTGCTGCCGGTGCCGTCGACGCTGTCGTGGGACCAGGCCGGCGGCTTTCCCGAGACCTTCACCACCGCCCACGACGCCCTGTTCACCCAGGTCGGGCTGACCATGGGCGAGCGGGCCTGCATCCACGGCGCCGCCGGCGGGGTGGGCACAGCCGCCGTGCAGCTGGCCGCGGCTGCCGGGTGCACGGTGACCGCCACCGTGCGCAACCACGACCACCACGAGGCGGTCCGAAAGCTCGGCGCGTCGGTGGTGATCGAGCCTGCCGATTTCGTCGACGCCGGCCCCTACGACGTGATCCTGGAGCTGGTCGGCGCCCCCAATTGGCCCGGCAACATCGGTGCCCTGGCCACGTGGGGTCGGATCATGATCATCGGCGTCGGTGCCGGCGCCAGCACCGAGCTGTCGCTGGTCGAGCTCATGCAGAAGCGGGGCACGATCCGGGCCTCCACGCTCCGGGCCCGGCCGCTGGAGGAAAAAGCGGATGCGGCCCAGGCCATGATCCGTCACGTCCTGCCCCTGGTCGCGTCCGGTGCCCTGACCGTGCCGGTGGAGGGGACCTTCGCCATGGCCGATGCGCCGGCCGCCTTCGAACGGTTCGCCGCCGGCGGCAAGCTGGGCAAGATCGTCCTGTTGAACGACTGATCAGCGACCGCCCGCTGCTGCAAGCAGTCGCTCGATGTCGCGTCCGCCAGTGATGCGAACGAAGGTGAGGTGCGACCATCGCGGGTCGGTGGTCGCCGCCTCGTACTGCGCTCGGTAGCGGGCGTGGTTGGTCCAGGCCCAGACGATGATCGATTGTTCCGGGTCCCGAGCCAGCAGGCTCCGCACGCCTTCACGATTTCCGTTCCACAGCGCTTCACGGGTGACGACCCGCCGAAGCGAGCGCCAGACGAGCCGACGCATGACCGTACGGCGTGGCAGGTCGAGCCAGACGACCGTGTCGGCCTGAGGCCACACGACCGGCTCGCGCACCGTGGCGTAGTTGCCGTCGACAACCCAGCCATCGGCCGCGACGAATTGGGCCGTCCGAGCCCGAAAGTCGTCGGCCCGGAGCTCCCGCCAGCCGGGAAGATGGAAGATCGAGTCGAGCTCGAGGAGGGGGACGTCGAGCGAGGCGGCCAGGGCGCGGGCTGCCGTCGTTTTCCCCGAGCCCGAGCACCCCACGACCGACACCCGCTGCACGCGATGCATCCTGCCCCACACCGCCCGGGCGGTGGCGTCCCCAATGCGCCACGTCACAGCGACAAACGCAGTGATGTTCACGTCGCCCACGAATCTGCACAGCGCCACTCGCCGGGGCAGGGGCGCCCGGCGACAGCTGGGGAACGATTCGTCGGCGATTCGTCGGCGATTCGTCGACCTCGTTCGGGAACGATTCGTCGGCGATTCGTCGACCTCGTTCGGGAACGATTCGTCGGCGATTCGTCGACCAATTCGGTCGGGGTCGAGCCCCACGGCGAGGGTCGTTGTCGCTACGACGTGGCGCTTGGGGGTGCCCGAGGTGCGCTCGGTCGCCCCGGGTTCCTGTCAGGGGCCACCCGCACCATGGCACCCATGACCTCACCAGCAATCCCGTCCGACCTCGATCTCCAGCGGCTGCCGTACCCAGCGCACCCGGTGTGGCGACGACTCGTCGGCGGCCTGGAGCTGCGCTACGTGCTCACCGATCGGATCTGCAGCCCCGATCGGGCCGAATGGACGGTCGCCGAGCTGGTCGACTCTCTCGGCGACAGCGGATTCCTCCTGACCGGACGACCGAGCAAGCAGGTGTCGGACGCCCTCCGGTGGGAGATCGGCCGGGGCCGGGTACACCGGGTCGGACGGGGCCGATACCGGGCCGGTTCGATGCCGGGCGCGACCCGACGCCGCATCGGCAAGCGCTCCCGCCAGCTGCGCACCACCGCCGAGCGCGCTGCCTGGGAGGCGAAGGTCAGGGCGTCGGCGACGGCGACGGCGTGAACCGCACCGGAAGCCGCTTCACGCCCCCCACCAGCGGAATGCCCATCGACTCGAGCGGGACGAGGTCACCGCTCACCTCGATGTCGGGCAGGCGGGTCAGCAGCTGACGGAACACCACCGACACCTCCCGCCGGGCCAGGTGGGCGCCGAGGCAGAAGTGCGGACCGGGGCCGCCGAAGCCGACATGCGGATTGGGATCGCGCCGCACGTCGAAGACCTCGGGGTCGTCGAACTGGCGGGGATCGCGGTTGGCGGCGCCGTAGAAGAGCACCACCTTGTCGCCGGCCGAGAAGTCGCGCCCCGAGACGGTGACGTCTCCGGTGGCGGTCCGACGCATGAAGGTCACCGGCGAGGCCACCCGGACGATCTCCTCCACCGCGGTCGGCGTGACCGCCTCCAGGTCGTCCTGCCAGATGCGACGCTGCTCGGGGTTCTGGGAGAGCAGGTGCATGCCGTGGCTGATCGCCGTGCGGGTGGTGTCGTTCCCGGCCACCGCGAGGAGGATGAAGAACGGCGCCACTTCGCTGGGGGTCAGCAGGTCCTCTCCCAGGTCGTTGTGGACCAGCTTGGACGTCAGATCATCGGTGGGATCGGCCCGCCGTTCCTCGGCCAGGCCGTTCATGAGCGCGGTGAGCTCCATGCCGGCCTCGAAAATGGCCGTCATCGGGTCCTTCCCACCGAGGAACTCGGGATCGCCAGCGCCCAGGATCACGTTGGTGGCGTCGAGCACCGTCTGGAAGTCGCTCCGCGGGATGCCCATCATGTCGCAGATCACCAGGAGCGGAAACGGCTGGGACAGCGCCTCGACCAGGTCGACCTCGCCCTGCTCGCAGAACCCGTCGATCACCTCGGTGCAGATGGTCTCGACCGAGTCGAGCACCCCCTGCAGCTGGCGGGGGGTGAAGGACCGGGACACGATGCCCCGCTGGCGGGCGTGGCGGGGATCGTCCATGTTGATGAACGAGCCGAAGAACTCGAGCGCCTCGGCCGGCATGTCGGGGATCGACACCGCCCCCTGCCCGGAACAGAACTCCTTGGGTCGCCGGCTGATCTCGACCACCTCGTCGAAGCGGGTGACGGCGTCGAAGGACTCCCGCTCACCGGTCATCGGGTTGTCGAACTCGACCGGCACGAACGCACCGTGCTCGCGGATCGTGGCGAACTGGGCCATGCGCTCGGACAACGGCTGGTGCCAGAACGACGGGTCGGCAAGCAGGTCTCCGGGTGACACGGGCAACGGGGGACTCCTCGATCTGGAAACGGGCGTTGCCGCAAACGCTAGTGAGCCCGGTCCACCAGGACCACTCCGCTCAGAACCAGAGGCGGAACCCCATGCACTCGACGGTCGGTTCGGGCCACCAGTCGATCGCCTCCTCCCGCACGAAGCCCAGCCCCTCGTACAGGCGATGTGCCGCGGTCATCGGCGGCGTGGAGTGCAGCACCATCCCGACCGCCCCGTCGGACCGAGCACGGTCCAGCACCGCTTCGGTCAGCGCCAGCCCGACGCCCAGGCGGCGAGCCCGGTCGCTCACCGCCAGCATCCGGATGGAGGCGACGCCGTCCTCGACGTGCTCGGCCATCGGGTTCGGCCCCGGAGGCACGTAGGTGATGCCGCCGAGGACCGATCCGTCGTCGTCCACCGCGACCAGCACCACCGCAGCCGCGGCCCGGTGGGCCACGTCGACGAGCTCGAGCGCATAGGAGTCGGAGACGATGCCGAGGGGCTCGTAGGCCTCCAGCGTCAACCGGCCGAGCGATTCGAACTCCTCGGGCCGGACCTCTCGCACCTCCACCGGCCCAGCTTGCCCTACGGTCCCGACGATGACGAACAGCGACGACGCCACCGTGTACGCCCGCCAGTGTTGGCGCACCCTCGAGCCGTACCACGGCATGATCTACTTCGTCCCCGAGGCGGCGGCCGCCTACGAGGAGCTCGGGGTGACCGGTCGGAGCGGCTACTTCGGATCGCGGAGCGCGGCCATGGGTGCGGTGGGGCCACTGGTGGTGCAAGCCACGTTCTTCAACTTCCACCCCGGCCTGGTCGAAGCGGCCATGACCGGCCTCTGGGACCGGACCACCCCGGAGGCGATGCTCCTCGCCCGCCACCAGGCCGTCGACGCCGCCCTGCGCCGCCTGCTCGGCGACGAGATCGAAGCCGACACCGTGCGAGAGGCCGTCGACCTGCTCCGGCCCGCGGTCGACTCCGCCATCGCCCGGCCCGAGGGCCGTCCGCTCTTCGCCGGCCACGCTCGCCTGCCGGAGCAGCCCGACGTTCCGCACCTCGCCCTGTGGTGGGCGGCCACGCTGTTGCGGGAGTTCCGCGGCGACGGGCACATCGCCGCCCTCGTCGACGCCGAGCTCTCCGCGGTCGAAGCCCTCATCCTCCACGCCGCCACCGGCACGGTGCCCCGATCGATCCTGCAGACGACCCGGGCGTGGTCCGACGACGAGTGGGATGCCGGCGTCGACCGGCTCCGCAGTCGCGGCCTGGTCGAGGACGGCCGCGACGACTCCGATCAGACCGACGGGGAGGTCCGCCTCTCCCCCGCCGGCACCGAGCTGCACGACCACATCGAGCACCGCACCGACGTGCTCGCCACCCCGGCCTGGAGC
The DNA here is from genome assembly GCA_963730345.1 of uncultured Acidimicrobiaceae bacterium. Taxonomy (GTDB): domain Bacteria; phylum Actinomycetota; class Acidimicrobiia; order Acidimicrobiales; family Salinilacustritrichaceae; genus Salinilacustrithrix. The sequence continues at coordinate 25,269 of CAVSRP010000030.1, read as the reverse complement.
GCGATCAGCGCCGAGGACGCGGCCCGCGTCCGCGCCATCATCCGCCCGTGGTCGAAGTCGATCGCGGCCACCTCCTTCGGATCGCGGGTCCGGTAGCGTCGCTCCATGGACTTCTCGTGGACGTCGGAGCTGCTCGCCCTCGCCGACGAGGCCCGCCGGGTCGGCCGCGAGGCGGCCGAAGGACGCTGGTTCCACGAGGACTCCTGGATCGCCCAGACCGACCGCGCCTTCGCCAAGGAGCTGGCCTCCCGGGGTTGGCTGGGCATGACGTGGCCCACCGAGTGGGGCGGCGGCGGGCGCAGCGCGCTGGAACGGTTCGTGGTGTTCGAGGCACTGATCAGCGAGGGCGCACCGATCGCCGGCAGCTGGTTCGCCGACCGCCAGATGGGTCCGACACTGCTGCAGTTCGGCACCGACGACCAGCGCCAGCGCTGGCTGCCCGGCATCATCGCCGGCGAGTCGATGTGGTGCATCGGCATGTCCGAACCCGACGCCGGCTCCGACGTGGCGTCGCTGCGCACCAACGCGGTCCTCGAAGGCCCCGCCTCCGAAGACAGTGAGTGGATCGTCAACGGCCAGAAGATCTGGAACTCGGGAGGCGCCCAGGCCGAGTGGTGCTACCTGATCGCCCGCACGGACCCTGACGCCCCCAAGCACAAGGGTTTGTCGGAGTTCATCGTCGACATGTCGTCGCCGGGCATCACGGTGAAGCCCATCCGCGACATGACCGACGACGAGCACTTCTGCGAGATCTACTTCGACGACGTGCGGGTCCCGGCCACCAACCTGGTCGGCGAGCTGAACGGCTCGTTCGGCCAGCTCATGCGCCAGATGGAGCACGAACGGGGCGGCATCGACCGGTTGGTGTCGAACCAGCGCCTCTACCTCGACTGCCTCGACCACCTCCGCGACCAGGGCCGGGTCGACGACCCCGTGCTCCGCCAGGAGATCGCCGCCATCGAATCCGCCTACCGCATCGGTCGCCTACTGGTGCTGCGCGAGACGCTGCAACAGGCACCGCGCGGGTTCTCGGCCGCCACGAAGACGTTCGGCACCGAGTTCGAGATCCGGGTGGCCGAGTTCTGCGGGCGGGTGCTCGGCCCCGGCGCCACGCTGGCCGACGCCGGCCTTCGCCGCCGCGTGTCCCGCAACATCTGCTATGCCCCCGGCTACACCATCATGGGCGGCACGACGCAGATCCTGCGCAACATCCTGGGCGACCGGGTGCTCGGGCTCCCGCGCTGACCAACTGGCGGTCGCCTTCCAGCGACACGGCGACCGGGTGCTGGGGCTCCCGCGCTAGCGAGGTCGCTCGTCGAGGCGACGCACCGGCGGGGTCTCGTCGGGCCGCACCGACTGGAGCACCACCCGCACCTCGACGATGTCGGCCGCATCGGGCCGCACCAGGACGGGGTTGCACGTCAGCTCCAGCACCTCGGGCGCGGCGTCGACGATGGCGGCGAGGCGGCGGACCAGCTCGAGCAACCGGGCACGAGCATCGTCGTCGAGGGCCTCGGACACGCCGGAGTCGGCCAACAACTCGCTGGCCCCGACGTCGGTGAGGGGCAGGACCCGGCGGGGAGCATCGATGAAACGGCTGGCCGCACCCCCCGGGCCGACCCGGACCACGGGCCCGACCACCGGGTGGGTCTCGACCACGATGCGCACATCGGTTCCCGGGGCCACCATCGGCTGCAGGATCATGGGCCACGCCCGGTCGTCGAGCGTCTCGGCGATGGCGGTGGCGGCGTCACGCACCTCGTCGAGATCGAACAGGTCGAGGTCCACTCCCCCGCCGCGGGTGGCCGCGCCGGGAAGATGGTGCTCGGACTTGAGGGCGACCGGGCCGTCGATCTCGATGCGGTTGAGATCGTCGAGGGACCGCAGCACCGTGACCGGCACCGGTTCGATCCCACCGGCCCGGAGGATGTCGCGGGCGATCTCGGGTGACGCCAACCGGCGGTGGGCGCCGCCCAGCGCCTCGTGCACCACGTCGGCGACGGCACCGGGGTCGTCGAGGACCAGCACCTCGCCCCGCTCCTGGCCGGCCCGCCACACGGCGTAGCGGGCGACGCGACCGACGGCGTGGGCTGCCTCGTCGGGGAAGTCGAAGACCGGTACACCTCCGGCGGTCACCGGCGGATGGTTGCCGTAGATGCAGGCGACAACGGTGACGTCGGGGTGCTCGGCCGCGGCGCGGTCGAGCGCGGCGAGCATGGGTGAGAGGTCGCCCACGTCGTAGGGAGCGTGGACCACGAGGGCGATGTCGACCGCGGGGTCCACCAGGACGGCGTCGAGCACCGCGGTGTAGTCGTCGGTGCCGGCGTCGTAGGCGAGGTCGACCGGGTTGGGGCTGCGCCGGCCCCGGAGACGGCGAGCCTCGATGGCGGTCAGCGTCGACTCGGCCAGCGGCGCGAGCATGAGGCCGGCGTCCACGCAGGCATCGGCCGCCATCGAGGCGCTTCCCCCGCTGTTGCCGACCACCACCACCCCGGCGCCGGCGGGGATGGGCTGGTGGCTGGCCACGACGGCCACGTCGAGCAGGGAGTCGATGGTGGGGACCCGGACCACGCCGGTCTGACGCAGGAGGGCGTCGATGGTGACGTCGTCGAGGCCGTCGTGATCGCGGTTCCGTCCGTCGGGAGCCCCGCCCGCCTCGGTCTGGTCGAGTACCGCGCCCGAGCGAACGGCGAACACCGGCTTGGTGGCCGCGACCCGACGCACGTTTCGTCCGAAGCGGCGGGGGTTGCCGAACGACTCCAGGTAGAGCAGGACCACGTCGGTGCGCTCGTCGTCCATCCAGTACTGGAGCAGGTCGTTGCCCGACAGGTCGGCCTTGTTGCCCACGGCCACGAAGCTCGAGATGCCGAGGCCTTTGCGGCGGGCCGCGGTCAGGATCACCGCGCCGAGCGTTCCCGACTGGCTGAGCAGACCGACGCGGCCGGCCAGCGGTTCGATGTCGGCGAAGGTGGCGTTCAGGGAGACGCCGGGCGCGGTGTTGACCAATCCGAGGCAGTTGGGCCCCAGGATCCGGACCCCGAAGCGACGGGCGGTGGCGATGAGGCGGCCCTGTTCCTCACGGCCCTCGGGGCCGGCCTCGGCGAAGCCGGCGGAGATCACCACCGCGGCTCGCACCCGGGCCCGGCCGCATTCCTCGACCACCCCGACCACGTCGGCGGCCGGTACGCAGATCACCGCCAGGTCCACCGGGTCGGGGACGTCGAGTACGGACGGATACGCCCGCACGCCGGCCACCGATCGGGCCTCGGGGTGCACGGGGTACACCGAACCCTGGAACGTGGTGCCGTGGAGGCCGGTCAGGATGTTGCGCAACACCCGGTGGCCGATGCCCGACGGGTTGCGGCCGGCGCCGATGACCGCGACGGTCCGGGGCTCGAGCAGGCGGACCACCGCCTGGCGCTCAGCGGCGCGGGCCCGCTCCGCCATCATCCGGGCGGCTTCCTCGCTGGGTTCGATGTCGAGAGTGACCTCGATGACCCCGTCGTTGAACGTGCTCGACGCCTGGAAGCCCGCCTGGGTGAAGACCCGCACCATGCGCCGGTTGGTGGGCAACACATGGGCATCGAAGCCCCGGATGCCGACCTCGCGGGCGTAGGCGGCCAGGTACTCGAGCATCAGGGTGGCGATGCCCCGGCCGTGGTGCTCGTCGTCGGTGAAGAACGCCACCTCGGCCAGCGGCCGTTCGCCGTACCGGTCGTAGCGGGCGACGCCGATGACCTCGCCGTCGAGCTCGGCCACGAAGGCCATGCGGTCGATGCCGTCGACGGTGGTGAGGTGACGCACGTCCTCGTCGGAGAGATGCGGCCGGGGGCTGAAGTAGCGGAAGTAGATCGACTCGCTCGACTGCCGGGAGTGGAAGGACCGGATGGCGTCGGCGTCGTCAGGCCGAATCGGCCGCAGGTGTGCGGTGGTCCCATCGGTGAGAACCACATCGGAAGCCCATCGCTCACTGCCCGAATCGGTGCCATCCACGGATCGCAGCGTAGAGCCGACGCGACCGGAACCCGGACGGTGGGGCGATACCGTCACGGCATGCGTCGGGACCGAACGCGCCGCGTCACCCTCGTGGGCCTCGTCGCCGTGGTCCTACTGGTGCTCGGATCCTGCGCGCGGTCCGACCTGACCATCCCCTCGGAATCGGCGACCGACGTCGGAACCCGCAGCACCGGGGGGCCGGATCCCTCCAGCCTCAGCCCCGACGCCGTGGTCGACCTCGCCTTCCGAGATCTGGGCGACTACTGGAAGACCACCTTCCCCGATCTCTACGGCGGTCGGTTCCGGCCCTTGCGGGGCGGGCTGGTGCCCTACGGCCCCGACACCCCGGTGCCGGCCTGCGGCCCCGACCCGATCTCCTACGAGGACGTCGCGGCCAACGCCCTGTACTGCCCCGACGAAGACCTCATCGCCTGGGATCGGGTGAACCTCGTCCCGGATCTCGACCAGCGCTTCGGCCCGCTCACCGTCGGCATCGTGATGGCCCACGAGTACGCCCACGCCATCCAGGCCCGGGGTCGGGTGCACGGGACGGCCGTGACCCTCGAACTGCAGGCCGACTGCTTCGCTGGGGCGTGGGTGGCCGACGTCGACGACCGCCTGGCGGTGTTCGCCACCACCGGCGACAGTCTCGACCAGGCCATCGGCGGGTTCCTCGAACTACGGGACACACTGGGGGTGACCGCCCAGGACCCCAACGCCCACGGCACCGGCTTCGACCGCGTGTCCGCCTTCCAGGACGGCTTCGACACCGGCAACGACACCTGCGTGGCCTACGAGGACAACCCCCCCGACGTGGTGGCCATCCCGTTCACCACCTATACGGAGTTGAACCAGGACGGCAACCTGCCCATCGACCAGCTGGTCGACCCGCTGCTCGCCGACCTCGAGTCGTTCTACCACGCCCTGTTCGCCGACCAGGGCAAGACCTGGACCCCGGTGAAGGGCATGGTTCCCGTGAATCCCCAGGTTGACGACGTGACGTGCGGGAACGAGGAACTGAAGGGCTCGGACCTGGAACGGGCGTCGTTCTACTGCGCGGCGAACGACACCATCTACATCGACAACGTCGATCTGGTGCCATCGCTCGACGCCATCGGCGACTTCGCGCTCGGAGGTGAATTGGCCCGCCAGTACGCGTTCGCGGCCCAGTCGGAGCTGGGGATCCTCGATCGGTACGACGACACCAACGTGCACGCCGACTGCCTCACCGGTGTCTTCGCCGACGCCGAGTTCCGTCAGGAGGTCCCTGATCAGCAGCTGGTCCTCTCCCCCGGTGACCTCGATGAGATCATCACCGCATTCCTCGCCTTCGGCGGGGGAACCGACGCCAGCGCGTTCTTGCGCACGTCGGCGTTCCGCACCGGCTTCGAGCATGGCTTCGACGCCTGCCAGCCCTACCTCAAGTAGGGCTTCGGCGGCAGAACGCCGCTAGAAGCCGCGCCGGGCGCGGGCCTTGCGGCTCTCGCGCACGACGAGAACGCCGATGACCACGACGCCGGCGCAGATGATGAAGAAGATGGCGCCCTGGAGCCAACCGCCGCGATCACCGGGATCGGTGGGCGGCGTCCCGGTGTTCGGCCGCTGGATGCTGTGCGGGATCTCGGCGATGACCGACGTGGTCGTGGTGTCCGAGTCGGCGGTCTGCGTGCCCGATGCCGAGGCCGGCTGCCACGACCCGAAGGCCAGGACGAACGCGACCGCCACGAGCACGAGCACGAGCCGGTTTCGAGAACGGGTGAGCACGAGGTCCATCGTCGTCCCGGGAACGGTCCACGGACGAATCGGACCGTCCGCCGGACGCGGTCCGGGCCGGCCTCGAGGCCGGCCCGGGAGCGCATCATGTCGTCCCGGTCAGCGACCGGGCCGGCTCATTTCGCCAGCTTGGGAGCGGGCGAGTCGCCGTTGACGACCTTCTTGTAGCCAGCTCCGACGGAGACCTTCGGGACTTTCTTGGCCGGCACGGGCACGGCGGCACCGGTCTGCGGGTTGCGGGCGGTGGTCTTCTTGCGGGCCACGCGCTCGAACTTCAAGAAGCCGGTCCAGGAGATGGGTTCCTTGCCCGCCTTGGTCACCGCCTGTACGACCTCCTCGAAGCCGTTCAGCACGCTGCCGGCAGTCTTCTTGTCGACGCCCGCCTGCTTCGCGACCTGCTCGATGAGCTCGCTCTTGTTCATCTGTCCTCCTCTGGAGTTACTCGGGCCCGGCAGTCTGGCTGCCGCGGACAGGACAGGCGCGGATACCCCGGGGCAGGACGGGCTACACCGTCTGCAGGCCGATGAGGCCGATGGACTGCGAGCTGACGGCGACGGTCCGGCACCCCAGGGCCACGTCGTGGCCCTGGCCGGTGTTGCGGGCCGTGACGCAGACCTCGTGCACCCCTGGGGCCACCAGCCACACCACCGCGAAGCCGTGGGCGCCGCGCTGGGCATGGGCCCGGTCGGCGGACACCTCGGTGGGGTTGCTGTCCACGGTGACGAGAACCGGCACCGGGCCGGCGCCATCGACGTCGACCGCCCAGCCGCGCACGATGATGCCGAACGGGTTGGCCACCGCGCTGTCGATGGCGCCGGCCGGATCGACGGACGGCGGCACCGACACGACCGGAGCCGGTGGCGCCGCGGGGGCGGCCGGGAGGACAGTCGTGCCGGTGAGGAATCGCAGCCCGGCGGCGTCGCCCGCCTGGTAGGCCGACGCGTCGAAGCTCGTCGGGTGCATGGTCTGGAGCCGGCCTTGATACGACCAGCGGTAGTGGGCCAGACCGACGGCGTGACCGAGCTCGTGGCGCACGGTGTTGTCGATCTCGTCGACCGGGTGGGCGGCGAGGCGGGGGCTGAACCAGATGCGACCGGCGACGACCACGCCGTGGTCGATGGTGGGGCCGCCGCAGCCGAGCCACGAGCCCCCGCACGGCGACAGGGACGAGACCACCACGTCGATCTGGCCCCGACCGGGGACCGAGCCCCATGGTTGGGTCCCCGGCAAGACCGTGAACGACGGCCCGCCGGCGGCGGTCGCCGCCGCGACCGCGCGCTGCACGAGCGGACGGTAGGTCTCGATGCCGTCGGACGCGATGAGCCGCACCTGGTAGCTGTCCAGCGCGGTGGCGTCGTCGTAGGTGGTGAATCCTTCGTGGACCGTGACCCCGCCGGTGCCGGATGCGGTCTGACCCTTGGCCTCGTAGACGACGTGGTCGCCGTCGTGGAACACCAATTCGATGGCGGGCAGCTCGTCGATGACCGTCTCCGAGGCGGTCGCGCCGTCGGCACCGAGGCCGGTGGCGTCGGCGCGAACGAGACCGCCCGCCGTGACGACGAGCGCCACCACGGCCAGCAGCGCCAGTTGACCACGATGGCTCCGGTACACGGTGACGACCCCTGCTCGACCCTGGGTCACCGAGCACGTCCCGCCCCGTGACCGAGAACACCCGTCATCCTAGCCGTCCGATATGTCCGCTTTCCCACTTCGGGGCCGACGCCGGAGCGCCACCACCGCGCCCAGCCCGAGGACGAGGACCACGGCCACCCCGCCGACCAGGGCCGCGGTGTTGCCGCCGCCGGTGTCGGCGTCCGGGCCGGCGGACGACGCCAGGTAGGTGAACTGGTACGACTGGCGCTGGACGTCGCCGTCGGCGCCGGCGAATCGGTAGGCCACCACGTAGGCACCAGGAGCACCCAGGGCATCGAAGCGCACGGTGGCCTGCCGGCGATCGGGGCTCAGCGCGACCGGCCGGAGACCGCTCACGGTGCGTCCGTCCTCGCCAGTCACCTCGATGGTCACGCTCGGATCGACCGGGTCGAGGAAGGTGAGCTCGACGTGGTCGACGGTGCCGCTCACCCGCTCCCCCGGGCTGGGAACCGCCCGCTGGACCTGGGTGTGGGCCCATGCCGGCGCGCCCGTTCCGAGCACGGCGAGCACGACGACGAGTCCGAGCAGAACGGATGGCAGCCGGTGGGCCCGGTCAGGTTGGCCGGTCAATTCACCTGGCGCTCTCGGCCCTCCCAGAACGGCGCCCGGAGCTTGAACTTCTGCAGCTTGCCGGTGGCGGTGCGGGCGAGCTCGTCGCGGAACTCGATCCGGGTGGGGCACTTGTAGTGGGCCAACTTGTCGCGGCAGTACTCGATCAACGTCGCCTCGTCGGCGTCCTCGCCCGGCGCCCGCACCACCAGCGCGGTGACGGTCTCACCCCACTTGTCGTGCGGGATGCCGATCACCGCCACCTCGGCCACGGCCGGGTGGGAGAACAGGCAGTCCTCGACCTCGATCGACGACACGTTCTCGCCACCGGAGATGATGACGTCCTTCTTGCGGTCGGAGATCGACAGGTAGTGGTCCTCGTCGATGGAGCCGCCGTCACCGGTGTGGAACCACCCACCCTCGAGCGCTGCCTCCGAGGCGTCGGGGTTTTCCCAGTAGCCCTCGAGCACGACGTTCGAGCGGGCCAGGACCTCGCCGGTGTTGCTGATCTCGAGCTGCACGCCCAGCGCCGGCGCCCCGGCACGGCTCAGCTTCTTGGCCCGTTCCTCGGGGGCGAGATCGTCGTACTCCTCGCGGCTGCGGTTGATGGTGAGCAGCGGCGCGGTCTCGGTGAGGCCGTAGATCTGGACGAACTCCCAGTCGAGGTCGCGCTCGACCGCCTCGATGGTGGCGGTGGGCGGCGGAGCCCCGGCCATCGCCCAGCGCACGTGACCCGAGCCGGGGATCGGGCCGTCCCATCCCTTGGCGGCGTCGAGCACCATCGACCCCACGGTGGGCGCACCACACATGAGGCTGACGCCGTGGCGGTCGACGCGGCGCAGGATCTCCTCGCCGTTGATGGCTCGCAGCACGATGTGCTTCCCGCCCATGGCCGTGACGGCGTAGACCATGCCCCAGCCGTTGCAGTGGAACATCGGCAGGGTGTGAAGGTAGATGTCGCGGTCGCTGACCCCCATGTGCCAGCCGAAGGTGGCGGCGTTGAGCCACAGGGTGCGGTGGGTGAGCTGCACTCCCTTGGGCCGGGCCGTGGTGCCGCTCGTGTAGTTGATGGTGGCGGTGTCGTTCTCGTCGGCATCCCACGGGGCCGGTTCCCCGTCGTGACCGAAGAGCATGTCGTCGGTGTCGGCACCGAGCACGAAGCGGTGCTTGGCCGTGACATCCTTCAGCGACTCGTCGAGCTCGGGATCGACCAACAGCACCGTGGCGCCGGAGTGCTCGACGATGTAGCGCACCTCGTCGGGCCCGAGCCGGAAGTTGATCGGCACCAGCACTCGCCCGTAGGCGCTCACCCCGAAGAAGGAGGTGAGCAGCCGAGCCGAGTTGTGACTGACGATCGCCACCCGCTCGCCCTGCTCCACCCCGAGCGCATCGAGGCCGGCGGCCTGGGCCCGGGCGCGGCGCGCCATCTCGGCATAGGTGACCTCGCCCCACGACTCGGCCGGCTGATCGGGCTCGTCGACGAAGGCGACGCGCTCGCCGTAGACGAGCTCAGCCCGCTCGATGTGGTCACGGACGGTCAGTGGTACGCGCATGGATCGAACAGTAGCGACCCACCCCACCCCCGTTCTGGCCGGTCCTCGCGCCACCCAGGGCGACCAGCGACCCACCAGAACCGCCCCCAACCCTGTTCTGGTCGGTCCTCACGCCCCCCCCAGAACGACCAGCGACCCACCAGAACGGATCTCGGGTTGTTGTCAGAGTGCCTGGATACCGTCGTCGGTGGTCGTCGACCACTCGCACCCGGTGCCTCCGTCCGATCTCCCGAGGTGCCCCGTGTTGCCCGAACCTGTCATCGACCTGCTCCGCCACCAGCAGGGCGTGATCGCGGACCGCCAGATCCACGCCCGCTTCCACCACCAGTCCGAACGTCGGGCCATCCACCGTCATCCCGAGCTCGTCCGAGCCACACCTCGGGTTCTCGTCCACCGAGCGGTTCCCCCGTCAACGGAGCAATCGCTCATCCTTGCCGTACTCGACGCGGGTCGGGTCGCGGCCCTGTGGGGGAAGTCGGCCGCGAGCCATTGCGGCTTCGGCCGATTCCGACGCTTGCCTGCGCACGTCGCCGTGGCGCGTCAGCGGATCAGGGCATCGCGCATCAGCCAGGTCCACCTCATCCGAGACCTTCGTCCAGGAGACATCCGCACCCACCTCGACGTCCCGACCTGTCGTCCGGAACGAACGATCCTCTGGCTCGCGGCGATGTGGACGCACCGCTTCGGTCACGAGATCGCGAGCGAACGGACGGCGACGACCATCGACCAGGCGTGGCGGCAAGGCCTGATCGACGGCCATGCCGTCCACGCCCTGGCCGAGCGGGCCGGCGGGCGGGGCCGATCTGGCATCGTGGTCCTGCGCGACGTGCTCGAATCACGGCCACCCGATTACAGGCCAGCGGGGAGTGGGCTGGAGGAGCGCTTCGAAGCGATCGTCTCGCCGGAAGTCGCCCGTTCGCTCGAACGACAGGTCACAGTCGACGCCGAGGTCGTCATCCGCACGGTTGACTTCCGTCTCCGGCGGTGGCCACTGATCGTCGAGATCAACGGCGAGGCGTTCCATACGTCGCTGACGGACCGGGCCGCAGATGCCGAGCGCTACGCGCGCCTCATCGATCTCGGGTTCTCCGTGGCGGTCTTCTGGGAGTACGACATCTGGCACGACAAGGACGCGGTCCGATCGGCGATGGAACGTCTCCTGCGCCATCCGGACTTGACGCCGCGCATCCATCGCCCGACGCGAGCACCCTGGGAGACCTAGGCCATCCCGCCGACTCCCGCACCTGACCTGACACCCCCCATTTCGTTCTGGTCGGTCGTCGCGCCATCCAGAGCGACCGACGACCCACCAGAACCAGATGTTGCCCGTTCTGGGCGGTTGTCGCGCCATCCAGAGCAACCGACGACCCACCAGAATCTGATCTCCGTCGTTCTGGGCGGTCAGGGCCCCGGGGCGAGGGCGTCGAGGTGGGCGAGGAGCTGTTGGCCGGCGACCCCGCCCCAGATCTCGGCCGACGCCTCCCAGGTGGGATGCACGCCATCGGGCACCAGTCGGGCCATGTCGGCGCCCAGCCCGTCGATGACGGCCGCGTAGTCGAAGACCGAGACGTGCGCCGGATCGGCGGCGGCGGCGTCCCGGAGCAACTGGTTGAAGCGGGCGGTGCGGGCGGCGTGGTCCGCCGGCAGGGCACGCGCTCGGGCGGCATCGGGCAGTTGTCCGCCCCCCACGACCGGCGAGGTCATCAGCACGACATGGCCCACGCCGCCGGCCCGCAGCTGGGCGATGCCGTCGTCGAGGGCGGCGGCCAGCCGGGCCCGGAACCCGGCATCCTCGACCGAGGTGATGGTGTCACTCCCCGGGAGGCGCCAGTCGGCGATCTCCCACACCCCGGAGAAGACCAGGGCGACGTCGATGCGCTCGGCCCGGGCCGCGTCGCGCCAGCCGTCCGGCCAGTCCCGGCACTCGTCGGGCACCTCGTACCAGACCGGATCGCCGGTGCGGTCGAGCGCCTGGGGACGTTCGCCGTGCTGGAGCAGGCCGCAACCGAGCCGGGCGTCACCGGCGCGGATGTCGATCTCGCCGGTGGTGTCGGACCAACTGGCCAGACCGAGGTGGTTCATCAGCGCGGTGGAGCCACCGAAGACGCCGACCCGGGGTTGCGCCGCAGCGACGGGGGCGGTGCCGGGGGTCTCGGCCCGGCGGGCGGCGAAGGCGTCCTCGGCGGCGCTGAACGCGTAGACCGGCTCGGAGGTGGGAACCGCGAAGGCGACCACGGCGATGACGGCCGCGGTGGCGATCATCGGGACGAGGCGGGTCCGGAAGACCGGGAGGCCGTTGCGGAGCAGTCGGCGGGTGTCGTCGAGCATCGGGCGCTCGATCAGGCGGTAGCCCACGGCGCCCACGGCGATGCCGACCGGGATCTTGACCAGGGCGAGCGACGCGGTCGACACCGACGACGGAGCGACGGCATCGAGCAACACGAACATCGGCCAGTGCAGGACGTAGATGGACAGCGCCGCCCGGCCGAGCCAGACCAGGGGGCGCAGCTCGAGGAACCATTCCAGGGCGGGTTCGTGCAGCTCGATGGCTGCCACCACGGCGACGACGGGCGCGGCGAAGAGGTAGATGCCCCCGGAGTAGAGCCACGACGAGGCCCGGTCGACCAGGGCCAGCGTCAACACGATGGCGATCGCCGACACCTTCCCGGCCCGGTGGACCCACCGTCGGGCGGTGGGACCGGCGCGGGACCAGGAGGCCGCACTGGTGCCCAACGCCGCACCGGCGAGGAACTCGAGCAGGCGGGTCTGGGTCCCGAAGTAGATGGCGTCGGGCGAGGGATGGACGGCCACGTTCACCAGGCCGGTGACGACGGCGCCGGCGGCCAGCACCATCCATCCCGGTCGGCGGATCCAGCGCGACACGAGCGCGCCGACGGCCAGCAACACGGGCAGGACGAGGAAGAGCTGCTCCTCGATGGAGAGCGACCAGTAGTGCTGGAACGCCGATTGCCGCTCGAACAACTCGCCGTAGGACTGGCCCGAGTCGATGAAGTGCCAGTTCGAGGTGTAGGTGAGCACGGAGCGCACATCGCCGGCGAGGGCGGCCCGGGTGGTGTCCGATCCCACTGCCACCGTGACGCCGACGGCGAGGGCGACCCCCACCAGGGTCATGGGCAGCAGCCGCAGCGTGCGCCGCAGCCAGAAGGCCCGGAACCCCTCCGACCGGCGTCGATCCCAGCTCCGGGTGGCCAGGTATCCGGACAGCACGAAGAAGATCGTCATGCGGGCGAAGCCACCGCGGACCCAGTCGAGCTGGGCGTGCCACGCCAGCATGCCGATCAGCGCGAATCCCCGGAGCCCGTCGAGCGCCACGACACGTCCCCGTGTGCCACCCCGCTCGCGGTCGCGCCGGCGCCGGCCCCGATACGACGGTGGGATGTGCGACGGCCGATCCGTCAGTGCTGTCGTGGACGTCTGCACGGTGGGCGAAGGCTACCGAGCACGACGTCTGCGACTGATGGCGGGTGGTCTCGCGACGGTCCGGGCTGCGGGACTGCGCCGTTGCAGCCCCGCAGCCCCGGACCGCCTCACCCAGGAGCGATCGACGTCACCTCGCCGGCAGGGCGGCCCGCCATCGATCGAAGCCGGGACTGGTGTGCTGAGCGCCGTCGTGGGTCAGCACGAGCCCGTCGTAGTCGCGATGGGTATCGAGCCACTCGAGGCCGTCGAGGCCCATCACGAAGACGGCGGTGGCATAGGCGTCGGCCAGGGTGAGGTCGGGGCCGACGATCGTGACACTGGCCACGTCGGTGGTGGGCTGGCCGGTGTGGGGATCGATGATGTGCGCACCCCGCTCGTAGGTGGCCGAGGTGGCGACCGAAATGGGGCCGCGCAGCTCGATCACCGCGGCCAGCGACTGGGCATCGTCGGGGTGACGGATACCGACTCGCCACGCCGGATCGGGCCGCGGCGCGCCCCGGACGGCGATGTCGCCGCCGGCGTTGATGCTGAAGTCGTGCAGGCCGTGGCGTTCGAGCAGGGCGGCCCCTCGTTCGATCGACCAGCCCTTGACCAGGCCGGACGGATCGAGGGTGGTGCCGTTGGGTGCCGGCACGGCGAAGGCGTCGAAGGCGCCACCGGTGTCGAGCCGGATTGCCTCGCACTGGAGCAGGACATGGCGGATCTCGTCGCTGGCGTCGGCGAGGGCGAGCTCACCGCGGCCGAGCTGGCTGATCGGGCTGTCCTCGATGTAGGTGCTGAACGTGGCGTCCACGTGGTGGAGCCACGAGATCAGCTCGACCAGCCCGGGCGTGCCCTCGACGTCGTCGTGGACGGCGATGCTCACTGCCATCCCCATGACGTGCTCGACGTGGTGGTACCCGGCCATCGGTTGCTCGGCAGTCGATCAGGAGAGCTGGGTGACGTTGGCCGAGCGCGCCGCGTCGATGGCCGACTGGAGCGAGCGGGCGTAGTCGACGCTGGTGTAGGTGGCGCCGCTGATGACGTGGATCTGCGCCCCCTGGATCGAGACGGCCTCCTGGTCGAGTCGCGGCACGGCGTAGTCGTTGATCTGGATGCTGGTACCTCGATGGTTCGGGGACTTGATGGCGTCGACGTTCACCAAGCTGCCGTCGGGACCGAAGGTGGCCTCGACCTGCACGTCGCCCCACCGGTTGTGGTAGACGGCGCCGTCGACCACCACCGGCTGCCCGGTGGCGGCTGCGGTCGTGCTGGGGGCGACGGGACCAACGGGACCGGCCGGCGCCCCCGTGGTGGGTGTGGTGGGGTTGGGGGCGCCGGACACGATGTTGGCGGCGGCGACCTGCTGCACGCCTCCGGTTCCGATGTTGAAGAAGCTCGTCAGCGCCGCGGTGGCCCCGAGGGTCAAGCCGATGGCCGCGGCCCGGGCCTGGCGGGCCGGGTGCCGACGGGTGCGGCCCGACCGGGACGAGGTCGTACTGCCGGCGTTGCCTCCGTCGGTCCCGGCCCGCCGCTGGGACAGCCGCTCGAGCCGGGCGGCCAGGGCGGCGTCGCTGGCGGCACCGGATGCGCCGGGAGCGCGTCGGCGGGCGGAGCTGGGGGGACGCGTGGGCCTTTGACTCATGCCATCAGTAAGCCATGCCCGCTTCGGAGCGGGCTTCAACCCACCTGAGACCCAGCTGAGAATGTCACCATTCGGCTACGGCCCGGGAGAGCGCGTCCACGACCCGGATGGCGAGGGCGTAGGTCGCGGGGGCGACGATGGCGATGAGGCCGATCTGGAAGGCGAGGCGTCCGGAGTCCGTCCCCATCTGGTACCCGTGGACCAACATCAGCGCCACCCCCACCGTGGAGCCCAGGTGGATGAACCGCCACAGCCTGCGGTCAGCCATGCGTCGCGGCCAGGTGGTGAACACCACGCCGGCGAAGAGGTAGGTGGCGATCACCCCCCAGGCCAGGGCCCAGCGCTGGACGGACGCGATCCCCGGCACGAGAACCTCGGCGACACCAACGGCCGCGTCCTTGTCGTAGTACGACGCCACGATGTGCACCGCGACCGCGCTGAGGGCGAGTCCGCCGAGGCCGTTGTGGAAGTCGAGCCACCACGCCGGCCGGCGCCGTTCGCCGGTCTCGCGGGCCGAGAACAAGAACCCGGTGACCAGCGCGACCACCGCGACCACGGCGGCTACGATCCCGGAGGCTCGGGTCAGGGCCGGCCAGATGTCGTTCATGAGCTCTCCTGTGGGCCGTGGGCGTCGGCGGACTCCGGAGGGACCGCGACGGGGATGGTGATGACAACTCGCAGCCCACCTTCGGCGGGGCTGTCGATGGCGATCGTGCCGTGGTGGGCCTCGACGATGGCACTGACGATCGACAACCCCAAGCCGGCGCCGCCGGACGACCGGGCCCGGGACACGTCGGCCCGGTAGAAGCGGTCGGTCACCGACGCCAGCTGGGCATCGCTCAGCCCTGGACCGTCGTCGATCACCGAGATCAGCGCATCGTCGCCGTCTCGGCGGATGTCGATGAGGCACGCCGTTCCGTCCGGGGTGTGCGAGCGCACGTTGCCCAGCAGGTTGTCGAACACCTGCCGCAGCCGGCTCTCGTCGCCCTGGATGACGACGACGTCGGCCACCTGGAGACCGACATGGCGACCGGGCGCCACCACGTGGGCGGCCTGCACGGCGGCTGCCGCGACATCGGCCAGGTCGACCTCGGTGGGAGTGAAGGGTCGGCCCTCGTCGAGCTGGGCCAGCAGGAGCAGATCGTCGACCAGCTCGGACATGCGCGCCGTCTCGGCCCGGATGCCGGCCATGGCCCGCGCCAGGTCTTCGGGCCGGTCGCGGGCTCCCCGCTCGAACAGCTCGGCGTAGGCGGCGGTGGCGGTCAGCGGGGTGCGCAGCTCGTGGGACGCGTCGGCGACGAAGCGGCGCATGCGGGCCTCGGATGCCTGGAGCGCCTCGACGTCGCGCTCGCGCTGCTGGAACGCGGCATGGAGCCGGTCGAGCATGGTGTTGATGGCCGTCGCCAGTCGCCCGACCTCGGTCGGCGCCGTGTCTCCCGGGACGCGGCGGTCGAGCTCGGAGCCGGTGATGTCGGCCGCGGCCCGCTCGACCGCGGTCAGCGGCGCGAGCCCGAGCCGCACGAACCACGCGCCGATCAGGCCCACGGCGAGGATGGCACCGACCGTTCCCGCCAGCAGCACGGCGAGCAGCCGGTGCCGGGTCTGCTCGACCTGGTCGAGCAGCTGGCCGATCACCAGCGTTCCCCCGTCGTCCTGGCGCGACACCCGGATGCGCAGGGCGGCCTCACCGCCGGCAACGGTGTGCACGCTGGCGAAGACGGGCCGGTCGTCACCGATGCCGGCGTGCGGCGCCACGGTCAGGTCGTCGAGCGAGATCGGATCGGCTCCCGGCCGGCGGAGCGGGACCTCGACGACCTTCTCCCCGTCCGGATCGAGCACCTCCACGTAACTGGCCGGTGCCACTTCACGGATGGCGGCCTCGAGGTCGACCGCTCCGGACGCCGAAGCCCGCTCGATCGGCGGGTGTGACCGTTCGAGGTCCTCGTCCACCTGGGCGACCTGGGCGCGGGTGACCAGCGTGTAGGTGGCCACGTCGACGATTCCCAGGGCGATGAGGGCGACCAGGACGGTGGCGGCCAGCAGCCGCGTACGCAGCGACACGATCAGCGAGCCGGTTCCTCACGCAGCACGTACCCGACGAGGCGCACGGTGTGGATGAGGGGGTCGCCGTGCTCGTTCAGCTTGCGGCGCAGGTAGGACACGTACGTCTCGAGGATGTTGGACTCGCCGTCGAAGTCGTACTGCCACACGTGATCGAGGATCTGGGACTTCGACAGCACGCGACCCGGGTTGAGCATGAACAGGTGCAGGAGCCGGAACTCGGTGGCGGTCAGGTCGATGGGCTCGCCGTTGCGCCGGACGAGGTGGGCGTCGACGTCCATCTCCAGATCGGCGAACCGCAGCTCCGACGACGCCTCCTGGCCGTCGCCGCCGGCCCGGCGCAGGATGGCCCGCACCCGCATCACGATCTCGGCCAGCGAGAACGGCTTGGTGACGTAGTCGTCGGCCCCGAGCTCGAAGCCGCGGGCCTTGTCGTCGAGGTCGGACTTGGCGGTGAGGAACAGGATCGGCGTGTCGAGGCCCTCGTCGCGCAGCCGACGAGCGACCTCGAAGCCGTCGAGGTCGGGCAGCATCACATCGAGGACGACGAGATCGGGCGGCGACGACCGGACGACGTCGAGCGCGTCGCGTCCGGTGGCCGCCGTCTCGATCTCGAAGCCCTCGTAGCGCAGTGCGGTGGCGACGGCATCGACGATCGAGTGCTCGTCGTCCACCACGACGATCCGGGCACCGCTGTGGTCCTCGGCAGGACTCATGGTCTGCAGTCTGGTACCCGGGGAGGGCGCTCGCCCCGGATGCTCACGTCGGCCGGTGCAGGTGCATCAAGGCCACGGCCGCCAGGACCACGACCCCGGCCCGTTCGGCGTTGTCGAGTCGGTTCGAGTACGTGGTCGTGGACATGGGGGGATGTGTCCTCGTTCGTGTCAGTGGGCGAGTGACATGTCGTGATGACGGCCGGACTGTACGAACGACAGCTGAGAGCGGGATCGGAACGACTTCAAAGCCAGATGAGATTCCCGGCAAGGTGAGGATCTAGGTGAGGATGAGGCCGATGACGGCGGCCACGCCGATGAGGACCCGGTAGTAGCCGAACACCTCGAGCCCCCGCGACTGGAGCCAGGCGACCATCCAGCGCACGGCCACGACGGCCGACACGAAGGCCACGACGAGACCGAGCACGGGCGTGGCCACGCCGAAGGTGGCCACCAGCTGGTCGCCGCTGCGCAGTCCCTCGTACACGGTGGCCACCCCGAGCGTGAGCAGGCCGAGCAGGAAGCTGAACTCGACCGCGGCCCGCATCGAGTAGCCGATGGCGAGGGCAGCGATGATCGTGACCAGGCTGCGGCTGACCCCGGGCCAGAGGGCCAACATCTGGGCGAGGCCGATGAGGAAGGCGTGGCGCACGGTCAGCGATTCGAGCTCCAGCGAGCCACCGCGCCGCCACGGTTGGCGGGTGACCCAGAGGATGAAGAGCCCGCCGGCGATCCAGGCCGCGGCCACCGGGGCAACGCCGAAGAGCACCGAGCGGATGGCGTCGATCGCCACCACGCCGACCAGCGCGGCCGGGAGGAAGGCGACGAAGAGGGCGATGAGCAGCCGGCGTCCCTCGTCGCTGCGCCCCAGCAGGCCTTGGAACAGCTCGATGATCCGAGACCGGTAGAGGACGAGCACCGCCAGGATGGCACCGGCCTGGATGCAGATGGCATAGGTGTCGAGAGCGGTGTCGGCGGCGTCGGTGCCACCGAGACCGAGGATGCGCTCGGCCACCAGGAGGTGCCCGGTCGAGGAGATGGGCAGGAACTCGGTGAGCCCCTCCACCAGCCCGAGGATGATGGCGTGGATTGCAGAGAGCGAACTCGACACGGCGATCAGTGAACACGACGCTTATGAGAGGAACCGATTCGCGCTGGCGGACTGACGCGCTCACCCCCGTGCCGCCGGACGTGGGCCTCAGGGCGGGGTCGTCAGGTCGCGACCCGCGCTGGATCGGGGGTGACGAGGACCGGGCAGGTGGCGTGGTGGGTGCAGCGCTGGCTCACCGAGCCGAGCAGGAGGCCGGCGAACCCGCCCCGGCCCCGGGTGCCGACCGCGAGCATGTCAGCCCGCTCCGCCAGAGCGAGCAGGACGGTGGCGGGATCGCCCTCCTCGACCAGCTCGATCAACTGCACCCCCTCGGTGTCGACCGCGGCGAGCGCGTCGGCCAAGGCGACCTCGGCGCCGGTGCGGAGGTCCTCGAGGGGAAGGGGCAGGTCCACCGTGCCGTAGTAGGGCTGCCAGACGCTGACCGCCTCGACCTCAGCGGGCAGGACGCGCGCCAGCTCGACCGCGTTGCGGAGCGCGGCGATGGAACTCGGGGACCCGTCGATCCCGACGACGATCCGCTTCATGCCACGACCGTACGGCCCCCGTCCCCGGCCGATCAGGGCCGAAGGTCCCGACGATCCGCACGGAGCCGAGCGAGGGAGGCCGACCCGACGTCGCCTGGTCAGACGGGCACCGTTCGTGCGATGGTCGTCGGGTGGGACCTTCCGCCGAGCGCGATCGGATGCGGGCCTGGTCGGTGACCGAGCCGGGACCCGTGGACGGCGAACCGCTCCGTCTCGGTGACCGTCCCGTGCCCCAGCCGGCCGCCGACGAGCTCCTCGTCCGAGTCCGCACCTGCGGGGTGTGCCGCACCGATCTGCACGTCACCGAGGGCGACCTCGCCGTGCACCGCCCGCACGTCGTGCCCGGCCACGAGGTGGTCGGGACGGTCGAGGAGATCGGTGGCGCGGTCACCGAGTTCGCGAAGGGCGATCGGGTCGGCGTGGCCTGGCTGCGACGAACGTGCGGGAGGTGCCGGTTCTGCGTCGCCGGCCACGAGAACCTGTGCCTGTCGCCGCGCTTCACCGGATGGGACGACGACGGTGGGTACGCGGAGTACCTGGTGGCTCCGGGCGCGTACGTGTACTCGATCCCCGACACCTTCGACGACGTCCACGCCGCCCCGTTGCTGTGCGCCGGGATCATCGGCTTTCGAGCCCTCGAGCGGGCCGCGCTCCCGCCGGGGGGACGGCTCGGCATCTACGGCTTCGGCGGCTCCGCCCACCTGGCGGCTCAGATCGCACTCCACCGCGGTGCCACGGTGCACGTGCTGACCCGTTCGACTGCGGCGCAACGGCTCGCCCTCGACCTCGGGTGCGCCAGCGTGGGCGAGGCCGACGACGATCCACCGGAACCGCTCGACGCCGCCATCCTCTTCGCGCCGGTGGGCCATCTGGTCCCACTGGCCCTGGCGGCCCTCGACCGGGGCGGCACGCTGGCCATCGCCGGCATCCACCTCAGCGACATCCCGGCCCTGAACTACCAGGACCACCTGTTCCAGGAGCGCCAGGTCCGCAGCGTGACCGCCAACACCCGTGAGGACGGCCGAGGGTTCCTCGCCGAAGCCGCCGAGGCCGACGTGCAGGTCCACGCCCAGACCTACCCGTTCGACGGCGCCCTGGACGCGCTCCGCGACCTGGCCCACGACCGGGTCGACGGGGCCGCAGTCCTCGTGCACTGACCCGATCGGACCGCAGCGCGTCCATCCAGGGGTCGATCACGCTGTCCAGCAGCGGAGCCGGCGGACGCAGTCCGCCGGCGGAGCGTCTCAGACCTTGTAGCGGAAGGTCAGTCGCCCCCGGTCGAGGTCGTAGGGGCTGAGCTCGACCTGGACCCGATCACCGGGGAGGACGCGAATGCGGTGGCGACGCATCTTGCCCGAGATGTGGGCGAGCACGTTGTGGCCGTTCTGCAGCTCGACACGGAACTGGGCGTTCGGCAGCGATTCCGACACGGTTCCCTCGAGCAGTATTGCGTCGTCCTTCTTCGTCATGGTCTCTCCAGTCGCAAGTCGTTCTCCCAGGGTGCCTGTTCGCGGCGCGAATCCGAACATCGGTCATCGACAGATCTGCCAGGCACCACGATCGCTCGCCGTCGTACCCTTGTTGCCGGGGACGGGCCAACGGGCACGCCCACGACCATCGGGGGGACCGATGCGCTTTCCGCACACACCGGGAGAGTTGACGGCGGGCTGGCTCGGAGACCAGCTCGGTTGCGACGTTCGCAGCTTCGAGTCCGAACAGATCGGCGTCGGCGTCGGGCTGCTGGGCGTGCTGCATCGCGTCCACCTCGACGGCGACGGGCCCACGACCGTGGTGGCGAAGTTCCCGACCACCGATGTCGCCGCCCGCACGCACGTGGTCGAACCACTGCGCGCCTACGAGAAGGAGGTCGGCTACTACCGCGAGTTGGCCGCCGACGCGCCGGTCTCCTCGCCCGAGGTGTACACCGCGGAGTTCGACGCCGAAACCGGCGACTTCGTCCTTCTCCTCGAGGACCTGGGCTCACTCCGGACCGCCGACCAAACGGTGGGCTGCACCGCGCAGGATGCTGCCGTGGTGCTCACCGAGATCGCTCGCCACCACGCCCACCACGCCCGCGATGGCGGACCACACATCCGTCCGTGGATGGGCACTGTCGACGATCCGGCGCTCCAGCAGGTCGTCGCCGGCATGGCGGCCCAGGCCCTCCCCACCTTCCGGGACAGCTTCGCCGGTGCGGTCGAGCCGTCGTTGCGGGAATTCGTCGACACGCTCCCGGAGACGGTGGCGACGTTCATGACCATCCAGAAGGAACCGACCACCACCTACGCCCACGTCGACCTGCGCCTCGACAACATCTTCTTCGGTGGGCCGGAGCGTCCGGTGGTGCTGGTCGACTGGCAACTCTCCGCGGTGGGGGGTCTGGCCTACGACGTCGCCTACTTCCTGAGCCAGTCGCTGACGGTCGACGATCGGCGGCAACACGAGGCGACGCTCATCGACGGGTACCTGGCTGCGGTGGAAGCAGCCGGCTGTCCGGTCGATCGGGACGCGTTCATGATCGACTACCGCAGGACGGTGGCGTTCTGCGCCGTGTACCCGATCAACGCCGCCGGTCAGATCGAGCTGGCCAACGACCGGGCGCGGGAACTGGTCGCCGACATGCTCGACCGCGCCCTGACCGCCGTCCAGGACCACGACGCGCTGGCGGTGTGGCCCGCGGGCTGACCCCCAGCCCTACGCCACCGCGTGATGGCTGCTAGCGGGGATCGGGCGCGTGCGCGGTCTCGGGTCCGGGTGGGAGGCCGGCGTCACGTCGTCGTGCCGCCATCCGCACGGAACCGTGACCGAGCCAGTCGGCCACCTCGTCGATCGCGAAACCATGCCACAACCACCCGACCAGCTCGTCGGCCGACACCGGTGCCGCGTCGACCTCCTCGGGACCGACGTCGAGCCGACGCAGCGTCGCCGCCGTCGTCGGCGTGGCTCCGACGCGCTGCCAACCTTCGATCTCGTGATCCGGGATCCCTGACGCGATCCACGTGTCGGCTGTCTCCCGCGACGACCCGTCAGCGCCGGATACCGGGATGAACGGGTTGCCGCGGTCCTCCGCAGTGATCGATTCAGCACCGATCACCCCTGCCCGGTGGAGCAGCGACGGACGGTCGGTCGTGCGATCCCGTCTTCCTCCACTCGCCGCCATGTCCATGAACTCAACCGCACGCACCAGACCAGATCAAGTATGCCCATGGGCCGCAGTCACGCCTGCGCAGAGACCAACCAGGCGCCAGTGCCGAGGCGAACCCCGACGTCTGGTTCGTACTGTTCCTCGAGCTCGCGACGCACCGCGGCAATGACGGAGCTGCGAGCGCCGTCCCCGGCCGCGCCCAGCAATCCCCGTGCCATGCCCATGCCGAGCAGGAAGTCCAGGGAAGCATCGACCGTGTCACCGCCGCCGAGGAGGACTGTCGGCGCGAGCGGCTCGCATTCGACCGACCCGAACCCCGAGTCGTGGAGCAGCGCGCTGATCTCGTCGGGGTCGCACAGCGCGAACATCCCCGGTCCGCGGGACTGCCCACCCAGCTCGGGCAGCGGGGCGTACTCCCCCACCGCCCGGCCCAGGACCATCAGCCAGTCGTTGGCCGACAGCCCCTGCCAGCACACGAACACCAAGCGTCCGCCGGGAGTGAGCGCCCGTCGGATATTGCCGAAGGCGGTCACCGGCTCATCGAAGAACATGACGCCGAACTGGCTGATGACGCGGTCGAAACTGCGTTCCGGAAAGACGTGGGTCTGGGCATCGGCCACCACGAACTCCACGTTCGAGGTCCCCGATGCCATCGCCCGCTGACGCGCCACCTCGAGGAGTGGCTGCGACAGATCGACGCCGGTCACGGTGCCGACACGACCGGCGGCAGCGAGCGTCGTGGCACCGCATCCGCAACCGATGTCGAGCACCACCTGGCCGGGCTGGAGCCCGGCCCGGGCCAACAACGTCTGGGTGAAGGGCGCGAGCTGCCGGTCGTACCGATCGGCGTGGTCCACGTAGTGCACGGACTCACCGCCGTTCCAGGCCTCGACCTGCTGCTGGTTCGCCACCATCCCAGCTCCTCCGTTCGGCCCGGTTCTGGACAGGAATCATGCCAGACGGCCCGCTCGCCCCACCGGCGTCGGTGGTCGCGGCGTACGGTGTCGGAGGTTCGGCACGGGACGCCGGGGCCATCGGTCCTCGCGTGGGCCGGTCGAGAAGAAGGTACGGGCACGATGGACGAAGGGGTTGGATCGACGACGCAGGTCCTGACGATCGCGCGTGGCGTGGCCAGCGCGGCGGCACCGGTCGGCGGCCTCGAGCCGGCCCAGGTCGGCCTGATGGGCGCGGTGTTCGCCTCGCTGTTCGGCCACGCGGTCGACTTCGCCGTACTCGAACCGATCGGGCCCGACGAATTCGCCGCGGCGCTCGCCCATCGCGATGAGTCCTTCCGGCGGCGGATCGTGCACCACATGGTGCTGGCGGAGCTGATCCTGCGCCCGATCCCACCGGAGGTCGCTCGCCGGGTGGCGCAGTACGCGGACGCGCTCGACATCGACGACCAGTTCGTGCGGGTGGCGCGGCGGTACGCCCAGGGAGCGTTCGGCCTCGCCTGGGTCGATCTGCACCGCAACGGGTTCGCCGAGCACTGGGAGAACGCTCGCATCGATCACCTGAAGGCGGGCGTCAAGCTGCCCGATCCGCTGTCGGGAGGAGTCGAGGACGAGGAGCTGGCCGGCCGGTGGGCCGCGTTCGAGCACCTCGACGAAGGCACCCTCGGCCGCTCGGTCTGGGAGATGTACACCGGCCGTGGCTTCGCACTCCCCGGATCCGCCGGCGGGGCGTACGCCTATCTCGCCCAGCACGACTTCGTCCACGTCATCGCCGACTACGGCACCAACCTCTTCGGTGAGCTCGAGGTCTTCTCGCTGATCGCCCGCGCCGACCCGGACCCAAAGGGATTCGCCTGGATCGCCACCCTCGTCGGCCTGTTCGAGACCGGCTATGTGGCCGACGCCGGTTTCTTCAGTAGCGATCTCCAACAGCGACATCTCGACAGCCCCGGCATGCACCTCCGGATCGCCGACGCGATGCGTCGGGGCCAGACGCTCTGCGACCGAATCGGCACCGACCTCCTCGAGCTCGACTACCACGCCTGGGCCGATCGCCCGGTCGAGGCGGTGCGTGACGACCTCGGCATCCCCGACAAGTCCGAGGCCGCACGAGCCGGTTCGCCCAGCGTGTTCGACGTCGCGGGCATGTCCCGCCTGCAACAGCACTACGCGTCGTCCCTGGGGGGTGGCGCCCGATGATGGAGAAGCCATGCCGATGAAGTTCGAGCAAGCGATCAGCTTCCGCAGCACCGATCCCGAAGCACTGGTCGAACTGCTGCACGAATGGGACCGAGACCAGGCCAGCACCACGGTCATGGGCTACATCGGCACCCGCCTGCTGGCCGACCGCGACAATCCCGGCCACTATCTGATCCTGGCCGAGTTCGCCGAGGTCGACGGCGACCTCACGCCGGCGGAGGAGGCCGAGCGCAACAACCAGCGCGAAGCCACTCAACGCTGGGCCGCCAAGCTCCGGGCCCTCGCCGACGGCGAACCCGACTGGACCCATTTCGACGAGCTCTACCGCACCGGACTGACCGGCAACCTCAGGACCGGCTGATCGGCCGCGTCACCGCCGCCTCCGGCGATCGGCCGTCGAGGGCGGCGGAGGGCACCGAGGATCCAACCTCGTTCGGCGGTTCCCCGGAGGTGATCGGGAGCTCGATCCGCAGGCCGGTGATCTCGTGGCGGCTCTCGACACGTTCGAGGAGAACGCCGACGCGTACCGAGCGCTGGACCACGCCGTCAACGAAGCGAGTGAGCGGGCCAACGTGGCCGACCTGGCAATGGAGGGCGGTGACCTCGAACGGGCGACGACGAACCTGGCGGCGGCGTTCGCGATCCCCGCGGTGCTCGACAGCCGGTACCTGGTACCGAGCTTGATCGGGAGCGTTGGCGCACTCTCGTCCCTGCGCGGGGATCACGAACGCGCGGTCCGACTCTTCGTCGGCGCCGAGGTCCTCTACGACCGGTACGGATTCGACGCCGACACCGGTGACGAATTCACGCCGGCCTTGGATGCGGTGTCCCGCGCCGCCATCGGCGACGCCGCGGTCGACGCCATCGTCGACGCGTCCGATTCCCTGCTCGACAACGAGCTGGTCGCCCTCGCGCCGCGATCGACCGCCAGCTGACGGCTCGATCGACGCCGCGCCCACGGCGGCGCGGCCAG
>CAVSRP010000029.1:0-6870 GCA_963730345.1 uncultured Acidimicrobiaceae bacterium | reverse complement strand
AAGGCGACGTCGTCGCCGGGGGTCAGCGGCCGTCCGGTTCGACAGCAGGTTGACCCAGCCGGGAGAGAGCATCGGGACTGTCAGCGCTGGAGGCCCCGCTCCAGCCGCCGAGCGAGCAGTGGCAGGAGGGCCATCGCGTTGTTGCGTTCCACCTTCTGACGATCCGGTCCGAATGCGACAGGGAACGTTGGCGCAGGGTCACCGTCGTGGGGCAGCTGTTCAGGTCGAAGCGGGATGCGTCCGTGCTGCAACTCGTCGTAGAGACTCTCCATGAACGGATAGTCGGTGCCGAAGAGGAGGCGGTCGTTCGATACGAGGTCGGCCACGCAGGTGAGCTGGGGTACGTCGAAGGCCTGAGCTGTCTCGAAGAACACCGACCGCAGCGTGGGCCCGTTCGGCAACACCTCGTTGAACCGGGCGTCGAACGCGTGGAGCCCGGCGAGACGAAAGGCCAGGAACGGAAACGTGCCGCCGCAGTGACAGAAGATCCACTGAATGTTCGGGTACCTCTCCATGACTCCGGAGTAGATGAGGCTGGTGATGGTTCGGGTCGTGTCGAACACGAACTCGAGCGTGTAGACGCCCAGCTCGCCGCCGGAGAAGGGCACCGCGGGTGTGTTTGGCACCCCGGTCGGGTGGACGAACACCACCGCCCTATGGTCGTCGAGCGCTTCGTAGAAGGGGTCGAACACTGAGTCACCGAGATAACGGCCGGAGTAGTTGGTCGCCAGGCAGATCCCGTCGAGGCCGAAGGTCGTGAGCGCGCGCTCGGCAACCGCGATGGTCTGGGCGATGTCTGGCAGGGGAACCGCGGCGAAGACCCCGAATCGATCGCCGTGGTCCGTAAGGACCTGAGCGTTGTAGGCATTCACCCGGTCAGCGGCCTGTCGTCGTTGCTCCGGCGGAGCCTGCACGAGCGCGAACGCCGGGTCTGACAGCACGGCGGCCTCGATTCCCCATCTGTCCATGAAGGCCAAGTGAGGCTCAGGGCTCCATCCACCCTCGGGGGCGAAGGGCGGACCTGCTCGATCGACACCATCGTACGGAGGCGCGTAATGGTGGTGGACATCGATCCTGAACGGACCACCCTCACCCGACATGGGCCCTCAGGGTAGAACGAACACGCGCCCATCCGTCCTGCAAGCCGGACCAACTCCTGTCGTCCATGCAGAGCCACCAGACCGGCTGGACCCAGCTGCGACACCGTGCCGCCGAGGTCAGAGGTCGTTGAGTTCGGCAGCAAGTTGACCCGCGTGGAGATAGAAGCCAGCGCCCGTCGCCCAGTTCGGTTGAAGCGGAGAGCCCACCGACCCGCGGAGGAACGGCACGTCGGCGGGGCACTGTGGCTGGTGGGGAGGGCCGCTGGCCCGTGACCGAACCCGAGGATCCTCGCCGAAAGGGACCCAGTGACCCCGAACGAGAGGATCCTCGCCGACGATGCGCCGGTGGCCCGAGCAAGGAGACCCAGTCGGGGACGCCAAGAAGTGCCGGATCTTCGGCGGCTCGTCCAGCAGCTCAGGTGCGACCCATCTCCCAGTCGCGAGCGCAGCTTTCTATCGCCAGGCTGTATCGACCTGCTGCCGTACTCAGAGGCCGTAGACGCGGGCGGCGGTGCCCCAGAACAGGGCGTCGCGGTCGTCGGCCGCCAGCCCCGACGTGATGGCGCTGTACGTCTCGAACAGCTCGTCGAGCGTGCCGTGCATGCCGTCGACCGGGAAGTTGCTGGCGAACATGCAGCGGTCGGCCCCGAAGGCCTCGACGGCGTACTCGATCCATGGGGCGAAGGCCGCGGCCCGCATCGAACCCAGCGGCATGGCGAGCCCCGACAGCTTGCACACGACCCGGTCACCGAGGCCGGCGAGGGCATCGATGCCGGTGCGCCACTGCGACCGCTCGGCGTCGGAGTCGTTGCGCGGCCATCCGGTGTGTTCGATCACGACCACGAGGTCGTCGTGGTCGGCGAGGCCGTCGGCCGCCTCGACGAGCACATCAGGGTGCGCCATCAGCTCGAAGATCAGGCCTCGGTCGGCGAGGGCGCGGAGCACGTCGGCCGGCGGGAGCGGGCGCCCCATGGCGCCCATGGGCCGCACGCCCCGGAATCGGCCGGCGGTCATCTGGCGGTCGAGGAGCGCCTCGGCCTCGGCGACGGTGTCGGTCGGCGGCAATCCTCCGATGATGGCGTCGGGGTGGCCGTCGATCTCGGCGGCGCGGTCCAGCGCCAGCGTCTCGGCGATCGAGTGCATGCCGGTGGCCGCGGCCACGTTGACCAGCTTCTCGACGTTCCAGCCGGCCGACTCGGCCTGGTAGGTGGCGACGTCGAACGTGCGGGCCATTCCGCGGACATCACCCATGTTCAGCTCCTGGCGTCCCGACAGGTACGGATACCAGTCGGTCCGGGCCGGATCCCACAGGTGCACGTGGGTGTCGACGATGCGGTTGGGTCGGTCGGTGGTCATCCTCAGGCCTCCGGGAGGGTCGGCGGGGCCGCGGACGGGCCCACGATCTCGCGCAGCGTGGGGCCGAGCCACGACGGGACCTGCGGCCCGCCGAAGGTCACGCTGCCCGCGGGCTGCGGGTGACGCCGCAGGCCGAACCAACCCGGGCCGACCACCAGTTCGGCGCCCGACAGGGCCGGCGTCTCCGGGCTGCACAGCAGATGGGCCGACACCTCGGCGATCGGCTCCGTCTCGGTGCCGGCCGGGGCTTCGATCCCCACGACGAGGTGGGTGACCCGGCCGTCGGTGGCACCGACCGCCGCCCGGGACAGCTGCGTGGCGGCCTGCGCCCGGCTCCGGCCGCCGGCCGTGGCCGCACCGACCAGGTGCAGCAGGCGAAGCGGTCGATCATCGGCCGCGGCCCGCTCGGCGCACGCCCGCGCCCAGGCGGCGTCGGTGTGGATCTGCTCGGCGATCCCGGCGTGCTCGGCGAGGATGCGGCGCCAGGCCTCGCCCTCCGGTGCCCGCCGAGGCCTTGCGGGGGCGACGACAACCGCATCGATCGCCGGCACCGAGGCGAGCGCGCCGGCGGCGGTGGCGAAGTCGCACTCGCTGGCCATCCGGAGCGGCGTGCAGGCGACACCCCGAGCCTCGAGGGCGCGGGCGACGGCGGCTTCGAGTGCCTGGTCGTCGATCACGAGCACGCAGCTGGCGATGGCTGCGCCCGGCGGGTCGGCGGCTTCCTGGTCGAAGATGGCCCCGAAACGGGCGTTGCCGCCGCCGTTGCTGACCTGCGCCTCCTCGGCGGCCACCAGCGCCTTGGCGGTGACCGAGCCCAGGGCGTGCGGGAGCGAGGTCACGCCGGCGGTGCGCACCACCTCGATCAACGCCGGTCGGGCGATGACCGCCACCTCGGATCCCCCGGAGAACACCACCTGACCGCTGCTCCAGCCGAACTCATCGCCCGCCAGCCAGGCACCGACCGGGCCGAGATCCTCGGCTGCGGGCATGTTGCCGAGCGCCAGCCCGCCGGTGCTCGACGAGTCGGAGGATGACGCGCTGGGCTTCGGACGACGGCGGGCGAGGGCGGCGGTGACCATGCGGGTGGCGGCGATGGGCGACAGCGCGTTGACCGTGACCCCGGTGGGTGGGTCGGCCCCGAGCTGCCAGGTCAGGGAGGCCACGGCCCGCTTGGCACAGCCGTACGCGCCGGTGTCGGCCGCCCGCCACCCCGAGCCCGAGGTGACGCCGAGCATGTGGCCGCGACCGACCGCCGCCATGTGGGGCAGGGCCGCGCCCAGCACGTTGAGGTAGCCGTTGAGATGCACATCGACCACGTCGGTCCAGTCGCGCTCGTCGCCCTTGGCGAACCCGGTGGGTCTTGAGATGCCGGCCACGTTGACGACGGCGTCGACCCCGCCGTGGATGGCGACCAACTCGTCGAAGAGCTCCCGGACCCCGGCCGCGTCGGTGACCGAGGTCGACGACGACTGCGCCGAGCCCCCCGCGTCCACGATGCGCCGGGCAGTGCTCTGTTCAGGCTCGGGCAACCGCTCGACACCGTCGACGGACACGACCGGGTCCATGGTGACGACGTGGAAGCCCTCGGTACCGAGGGACTCGGCGATGGCGGCGCCGATCCCGCCCGCACCCCCCGTGACGACGGCGACGCGGCGCCCGGACGTCCCGGGACTCACGGCCGGTCGGCCTCCCGCTCGACCTCGAGTCCGTCGAAGTTCCCCTCGGCCCGCCAGTCGTCGAGCAGCTGCCGATAGGCGAAGTAGTCACCGAAGCCCCGGCCGTAGTTGCCGTTGCGGGGATTCGCGTCCTGCGGATTGCCCTCGTTGTTGAGCCGGGAAGGCGTGCACGCCCCCATCACCATGCTGGCGTCGACGTGGGTGGACACGATCTCCTCGGTCCAGCGCGCCTCGGCCTCGGCGGTGACGTCGAAGCAGCGGGTGCCCGCGTCCTCGAGCGCCTGGACCGCGTCGCCGACGAACTCGGCGCCGAGCACGGCGAGGTGCGTGTAGTTCACCGTGACCACCGCCTGCTGTCCGGGAGCGGGCATCACGAACATGTTGGGGAAGTCCCGGATCAGCATCCCGAACAGGGTGGCGGCGCCGTCGCGGAACTTCTCCTCGAGGGTGATCCCACAGCGGCCGATGATGTCGTGGCCGGCCCGCCGGTACAGCGGCGTGAGCTCGGCCTCGAAGCCGGTCGCGTAGATGAGGCAATCGACCTCGTACTGCTGCCCGTCGATCACCGGACCCTTCTCGGTCACGCGGTCCCAGCCCGCGGGGCAGTCGACCACGGTGACGTTGTCGCGGTTGAGCGCCGGCAGGTACTCGTCGTGGAAGCACGGCCGCTTGCAGAGGTAGCGGTACCAGGGCTTGAGCACCTCGGCCGTGGCCGGATCCGACACCAGCTCGTCGACCCGACGCCGATGCTCTTCCATGATCTCGAAGTCGAGGGCCTCGGCCGTCCTGATGTACTCCTCGATCGTCATGTCCTTGCGGCGCGGCGGGTTGTGGACCGCGGCGTAGTGATGGGTCCAGCCGTCGTCGGTGAGGTCGGCGTCGACGGGGCGACCGAGCATGACCGACTGGAAGTTGTCCATGCGGGCCTGCTGCCAGCCCGGCTCGAGGGCGTCACCGAAGTCGGGATCGGTGGGCCGGTTGCCTCGCACACCGATGGCCGAAGGCGTCCGCTGGAACACGTAGAGGTGCTGGGCGGCATCGGCCAGGGCTGGGACGCACTGGATGCCGGTGGCACCGTTGCCGACCAGGCCCACGACCTTGTCGCCGAGCTCGGTCAGCGGTTGGCCCGGGCCACCGCCCGTGTAGGCGTAGTCCCAGCGGGCCGTGTGGAAGGAGTGACCGGCGAAGTTCTCCATCCCCGGGATGGCCGGGATCTTCAGCAGGTTGAGGATGCCGACGGCGAGCACCAGGTAGCGGGCGGTGAACCGGTCGCCCCGGTCGGTCTCGATGCGCCATCGACCGGCGGCGTCGTCCCAGGCCGTGCGCTCGGCGCCGGTGTGGAACAGGGCATCGGTCTCGAGGTCGAAGCGCTCGGCGATGGCCACGAGATGACGACGGATCTCGTCGCCGTTGGCGTAGCGCTCGGTCGGGAGGTAGTCGAGCTCCTCGAGCATCGGCATGTAGATGTACGACTCGACGTCACACATGACGCCCGGGTAGCGATTCCAGTACCAGGTGCCTCCGATGCCGCCGGCCTGGTCGACGATGCGGATGCGCTCGAGCCCGGCCTTGCGGAGGTTGGCCCCGGCCAGCACGCCCGCGATGCCGCCGCCGATGATGGCCACGTCGATGTCGTCGGTGACCGCCTGGCGGTCGGCGACCGGCGTGAACGGATCGTCGCGGTACCGGGCGAAGACCGGGTCGGTCCGCAGGTCGCGGATCGCGGCGCGGCCGGGAACCAGGCGTTTGTCTCGCTCGGCCAAGTACTTGGCGTGGACCGCCTCGGGCTCGAAGCCGGACTCGTGGTCGGCGGGCGCAGTCATCCGAGGGCGTTCCCGTCGAGAAAGCTGACACACACGTCAGGAATCGTAGCCCTTCGGTCTCGGACGGCCCAGCGGGACCTGCGTGCGATCCGATCGTCCGCCTCTCCGGCCTGCATCCGGCGCAGGCCCTCGGTCATGCACACGTCCGGGGCGAGGGCGAGAGCGTCATCGCTCCCATTGGCGTCCGGCGCCCGCTCCCCGGCGACTTTCTCTAGTCTGGTATGGATGAACAGTCGCGAGGGAGCTGACCACACGCCCACGCTGCAGGAACAGGCGCGTGCGCTGGGCGACCCGACCCGGCACGCCATCTTCGAGTTCATCGCGACCACCGACGAGCCCGTCGGCGTCGCCGAGCTCACCGATCATCTCGGCCTGAACCACAACGCGATTCGCCAGCACCTCGCCAAGCTGGTCGGTGCCCGGCTCGTCACCGAGTCCACCGCCCCACCTCGCGGACCCGGGCGACCGCGACTCGTGTACCGCCTCGATCCGGCGGCGGAGAGCCGATGGGGCGTCACCGGCCCCTACGAGCGGCTGAGCCTGCTGCTCACCGAGATCATCCGATCCGGCGACAGCCCTGTCGCAGTGGGACGACGCGCCCGGCAATCCACGGTCTCCCCGGCAGCGGATTCCGAGCAAGCCGTCGCCCAGATCCGCGATGCGATGGCACGCGAAGGATTCGACCCCGAGATCCGCCGGCGACGTGGCGGCATCGACATCGTGTTGCACAACTGCCCGTTCGAATCCAGCGCGCTCGCCGATCCCGACACCGTGTGCCAGCTGCACCTCGGCCTCGCCGAGGGCATCGCGACGGGCTCGGGGGGCGTCACCGTCGATCGGCTCGTGGTCGGCGATCCCCGGAGGGCGCAGTGCCGGCTCAAGCTCCTCATCGACAAGGAGATCGCCGTCGAGCGC
>CAVSRP010000028.1:0-17433 GCA_963730345.1 uncultured Acidimicrobiaceae bacterium | reverse complement strand
CTCGGCGACAGGTTTTTCTAGTGTTCATGTGACTTTCGCCCCTGGCATCGGGGCGACGCCTCTGCGAAACAGTGAGGAGATCACGCGACGGCGTGCTGCGTCGAGGAGGCACCATGAACGATCGCCGAAGGGTCCTGATGGGGATGGCGGCAGCAGCTGTCGCCCTGCCGGCCTGTGCTGACAAGACCCGATCCATCGCCCAGTCGGGCGACCCGGTGGAGATCCAACTGACCTCGGGCGGCCCGAGCGCGGGGGACTCGATCCTGCCCGACCTCACCGCCAAGGCGAGGATGCGCCTCGCCGACAAGTCCGAGGTGCATGCCAGCTACGCGCCGAGCGTCCCGCCCCCGGCCGACCGCTCCGACCAACGGATCTTCGAGGTCGCGCTCGAGGTGGTCGAGAACATCGGAACGCTCGATCCCACGAACAACGTCACCACCGAGATGTGGGGCTTCCGCCTTGCCGGCGACAGTGCGGTGACCACCGTGTCGCCCGGACCCGTGCTCCGCGGTCGCGTCGGCGACGTGGCCCGAATCTCGCTGACCAACCTCCCAGGCAACAAGAACCCGCACAACATCGACTGCCACGCCATCACCGGGCAAGGAGGCGGCGCGGCCGACCTGACCGTCGCTCCGGGAGACACGGCATCGATCGAGGTCCGGCTGCTGTTCCCCGGCGTGTTCATGTACCACTGCGCCTTCGGTGACGTGCCGATGCACATCGCCAAGGGCATGGTCGGCATGTTCATCGTCGACACCGAGGAGCCGCTCCCGCCCGTGGACCACGAGTGGGCGGTGATGCAATCCGAGTGGTACGTCGGTGCACCGGACGCCAACGGGCTGGCCCCCTTCGATCCCGCCGCGTTGCGGCTGGAGGAACCTCGCTACGTCACGTTCAACGGCCGAACCGACGCCTTGATCGACGACAACGCCCTGAAGATGAAGGTCGGCGAGCGGTCCCGGATCTACATGATCAACGAGGGGCTCAACCTGAACTCGAACTTCCATCCCATCGGATCGCAGTGGGACGTCGTCTACCCCGAGGCGGCCACCCACCCGGCCAACACCCCGATCCGTGGCTCGCAGTCGACCCTGGTGGTCACCGGTGGCGGCACCATCGTCGAGCTCCTCGGGCTGGTGCCGAGCACGATCCTCCTCGTCGATCACGCGCTGGTGCGGACCTTCTACAAGGGTGCGCTCGGTCACGTGGTGATCGAGGGCGACCTCGACAAGGAGCTGTTCGAGGTGGGGGTCTCCGCCGCCGGCCTCGGTCCGGACGAGGCGCCGCCGGAGCAAGCCGCCAACGCGGTCACCATCACCAAGGGAGCGTTCGATCCCGCCAACGCCGACCAGGCCTACTCGCCGAACTCGCTCACCGTGCCGGTCGGTACCACCGTGACCTGGACCAACGAGGACGCAGTCTTCCACACCGTCACCTCAGGCACCTCGAACGGCACGACGGGTACGCCGGACGGCATCATCGAGTCCGGCGAGATCCAGCCCGGCGAGTCGTTCAGCTACACCTTCGACTCCGCGGGAACGTTCGACTACCACTGCACCCCGCACCCCTGGATGCAGGGTTCGGTCACCGTCGAGTAGTCACCGCCGAGTGAACGTCGCTTCGCCGGCCGGCGAACGACCCCACACACCCGTCCATCGCTTCGACCCCGCGGACAAAAGGCGCATATCGTCATCGTTCGTGACGACACGACCCCCTGTGCTCCGACGCAGTGTCCGGCGACCCAGTGTCCTCCGAGGGGCAACCGCCGCGCTCGGGTTGGCGGCGATGGCACTCGTCCCGCTGACCGCCGCCGGGTCCCCCACCCCGGCGGCCGCAGGAGTCGCCGCCGACGTCACCTCACCGGTGGGTCACGTGTTCGTCGTCGTGCTCGAGAACAAGGACTACGACGTGACGTTCGGGCCCGACCGCCCGGCGCCGTACCTGTCGCAGACCCTGGTGTCGCAAGGCCAGTTGCTGACCCAGTACCACGGCATCGGGCACGTCAGCCTCGACAACTACATCGCCATGATCAGCGGTCAGGCGCCGAATCCGGTGACACAGTCGGATTGCCAGAACTACACCGACTTCGTGCCGTCGGTTCCCGTGATCGACCCCAACGGCCAGGCAATCGGCCAGGGTTGTGTCTTCCCCGCCACCGTGCCCAACCTCGCCGATCAACTCAGCGCCGCCGGCCACACCTGGCGGGCGTACCTCGACGACATGGGTACGCCGTGCCGGCATCCCGTGCTGGGCAGCAACGACGACACGCAGTCGGCGAAGGTCGGCGACCAGTACGCCGCCCGGCACAACCCGTTCATGTACTTCCACTCGGTCATCGACGACCAGGCGTCGTGCGCGTCCCACGTCGTCGACCTCGAGTCGCTCCCCGCCGACCTCTCCGACGCCGGCGCCACACCGGACTACGTGTTCATCGCACCGAACCTGTGCCACGACGGCCATGACGAGCCCTGCGTCGACGGCGAACCGGGGGGTCTCGCCTCGGCCGATGTCTTTCTCCAGGAGTGGATACCCCAGATCCTCGCCTCCGATGCCTTCGCCCAGGACGGCCTGCTGGTGATCACCTTCGACGAAGCCGAGCCCGGCAGCCCAGACGCGGCGGCCGCCTG
This sequence comes from uncultured Acidimicrobiaceae bacterium, assembly GCA_963730345.1. GTDB lineage: Bacteria > Actinomycetota > Acidimicrobiia > Acidimicrobiales > Salinilacustritrichaceae > Salinilacustrithrix. Next base: position 14,806 of record CAVSRP010000028.1, on the reverse strand, counting down.
CTGCGGGGAGATCCCCGGACCGAACAGCCCGCTGCCCGGCATCTACGGGCTCGGAGGCGGTCGAGTCGGTGCGGTGGTCCTGTCACCCTTCGTGACTCCCGGCACCGTCAACGACACCCCGTACAACCACTACGCGCTGCTCCGCACCGTCGAGGACATCTTCGGTGTCGACCACCTGGGCTTCGCCGCGGCCGACGGGCTGGCGGCGTTCGGCCCCGACGTCTTCGCCACGGCACCGACTGCAACCTCGACGACCACCACGACCTCGACCACCACGACGGTGTCGGCCACGCCGCCCACGTCGGTGGCCGCGGCAATCGCCGACCTGCCGAGGACCGGCGGCGGACCACCGGTTCCCGTGCTGGTGGCGCTGGCCGTCTCGGCCCTGGGCGCCGTCCTGCTGCGCCGGCGGGTGCAAACCGCTACTCCCGCTCGTTGATGGTCCCGTCGCCCGCGCGAGCCGGCATTCGATGACTTCCTCGGCCGCTCCCGGGAGTCTTCGGCTGTGGCGTTGCGCTGACGAGACGCCACAGCCCGGGAGTCCCCCGTGCTGGCGAACTCAGCCGACGTCGATGCGGGCGAAGAGCTGCTGGCCCAAGGTCGCGTCGCCCAGCAGCTCGAGCGCCGGGGCGTCGACGCGCCCGTAGAGCGCGAGGAGCAGATCGGAGGCGGTGCCGCGAACGGCGACGTCGCCCTTGGCGTGGATCGCCTCGACCCGACCGTCCGGATGGATGAACCACTCACCGTCCCCGTCGGTGCAGTGCAGGTGGACCGAGCCCGGCAGCAGTCGGTCGGCGTCGACGCTCCACGGCAGGGAGATGTGGAGGAACTCGTCGATCGAGTCGACCGCGGCGTCGACCGCGATCGGCGACGGTTCCTCGCCGGCGGCGAGCTGTAGATCCCAGCGGTGGATGCACGCCTCCTGCACCTGGTGCCGGCGGATGAAGCCGACATCGTGTTGTTGCTGGGCCCAGGTCCAGACCGGGGTGGCGTCATCGGCACCGGCGAGCGCGACGAGGAGGTGGTCGACCTCCGACCGACCGAGCGCGACGACGCTGGCATGGTCGGCGGGACGCTCCGCTCGGTCCCCCTCGGCCTCGGCCGGATCCTGGAGCTGGCGCTGGACGATTGTCGCCCAGAACCGGTGGACGTTGTGGAGATGCCAGGTCAGATCGGCGACGGTCCACTTGGGGCACGACGGAACCGGTCGGTCGGGATCGACCCGGGCGGCCACCGCGTAGAAGACCTCGCTCTCCCGGCGGATGACGTCGAGGGGATCCATAGGCGGAAGGTATCCCTCCTCGCGCTGGCGTGGTGCAGCCAGCAGCCGAGGGGCACGATCGACCTCGACGTGAACGTCTTCGTCGGCCCGGACGGGACGGACGAGACAAATTTAGTGATAAATATAATCCAATGCTTCGACAGCTCCGTAGAGGTGGTGATCAACCCACCCAGGAGGAACCCCAATGTTCAGGCCCATCGTTCGAATGCTCACCTTGGCCGCAGTCGCGGTCGGGTTGCTGGCTCCCAGCGCCAGCGCACAGGAATCGGCTCGAATCCACCTCATCCACGGCATCCCAGGCGTGGCCGTCGATGTACTCGTCGACGGCAGCGCTGTGTTCGAGAACTTCGAGTTCGGCGACGTCCAGGACCTCAGCGGCCTGGCCGGAACCACCCTCACCAACCTGCAGGTCACTGCCGCGGGCACCGACAACGTGGTGATCGAGGGTGGCGACGTCGCCCTTCCATCGTCGGGCAACTACACGGCGATCGCCCACCTGGACGCTGAGGGGAATCCCACGCTCGGCGTGTTCTCCAACGACGTGTCCCCGACCGCGGCCGGTGAAGGCCGGCTGATCGTCCGCCACACCGCGGCGGCCCCGGCCGTTGACGTGCTCGCCAACGGAAGCCCGGCGTTCACCAACGTCTCGAACCCCGAGGAAGGCTCCGCTGATCTCCCGGCCGGAACCATCAGCGCATCGGTCGTCCCGACAGGGGCGACGGAGCCGGTCGTGATCGGCCCCGCTGACCTGGCCATCGCCAACGGGCAGGTGCTCATCGTGTACGCCGTGGGCTCGCTCGATGACGGTTCGCTCACCGTGCTGACCGAGACCATCGACGGTGTCGGCACCGCGCCCGCCGCGGTGAACACCGGCAACTCCCCCGTCGAGTCCTCGTCCGGCCCGTCGGTCGCCCTGTTCGCCGCCGTGGGCCTGGCCGGCCTGGTCACCCTCGCCGGCGCTCGTCGTCTGGCCACTGCGAAGACCCGCTGAGTCCCGTCGTGGCCTCGAACCCGCGCGCCGGTGCGCTCGTGGCGCTTGCCCTGCTCGCCACCGCCTGCACCCGTGACAACGGGATCGATGCCGCCGACATCTCCCCTCCCCAGGCGGGGGCCTCCGATCCCACGGAGGCCCCCGCCCAGGCGTTGCCGCCCGACAAGGGAACGACGACGTCTCCGCTGGCCGGCCAGGTCAGCGAGCTCGACTCCGCCATCTACGACCAGAACGAACACGCCGCTCGTACCGCGGCCCCGAGCGGCCTCCGCATCGACACGCTCGGGATCCGCGCGGCAACGATCGTCGACGTCGGAGTGGAGGACGACGGCGAGCTGGAGGTCCCGCCTGCCTCCCAGGTCGGCTGGTACCGCTTCGGTGCCGCACCGGGCGAGGCCGGCACCACGGTGCTCGCTGCCCACATCGCCTACAACGGCGTGGACGGGGTCTTCCGGCACCTCGCCGACCTGCGAACGGGTGCCATCGTGTCCGTCGAGTTCTCCGACGGCCAGGTCCGTCGCTACGAGGTGACATCCGTCGACGAGTACGACAAGCAGGCCCTGCCCCCAGAGGTCTGGGCGACCGACGGTCCCGAACGCCTGGTGCTCATCACCTGCGGCGGACGCTTCGACCCCTCACGCCGGAGCTACGAGAGCAACATCGTCGCCTGGGCCACACCCGTTTCGCCATGATCCTGCGCAGATGAGCTGCACCGACACCCTGACCCTCGCCGAGGCCGCTGAGGAACTGGGTGTTCACTACATGACGGCCTACCGGTACGTGCGCACCGGTCGTCTGGCCGCCACCCAGGTCGGGCGGACGTGGCAGGTCACCCGAGCGGCCCTCGACGACTTCGTCACCGTCCCCCCGGAACCGGCCGGGCCGCGCGCCACCTCCGGCCACACCCGAGGCCCTCGTTCGACCACCCGCCTGCAGAGCCGGCTGTTGGCCGGGGACGAGGCCGGCTCGTGGAAGATCATCGAAGACGCGCTGACGAGCGGGGCACAACCATCGGCGGTCCACCTCGAGCTGATCGGGCCGGCGTTGCGGTCGATCGGAGAGCGCTGGCAGCACGAGCAGGTGTCCGTCGCCGAGGAACACCGGGCGACCGCAGTTGCCCAACGGCTCATCGCCCGGCTCGGCCCTCGCTTCCGGCGACCGGGTCGCCGCCGGGGCGCGATCGTCGTGGGTGCGGCAGCGGGTGACTTCCACGCCCTCCCGGTCGCCATCGCCGCCGACCTGCTGCGCATGCGCCACTTCGACGTCATCGACCTCGGCGCCAACGTGCCGGCGGCCTCGTTCGGCGAGATCGCCCGATCGACCGATCGACTCCGAGCGGTCGTCGTGTCGGCGAGCACTGATGCCGCCGCGAGGGAACTCGTCTCGATCGCCGACGCGATCGGCGACGTCCCGCTGTTGGCCGGTGGCGCCGGGTTGGGCTCCGCCGAGGCCGTCGACCCCCGGATCCAGCCCGTCGCGCTCGACGATCTCGTCACGCTCGAGCTGACCTGACCCAAGTCAGAGGACCTTCGACCCTTCCCGCCTCGCGGTTGAGAGCCGATCTTGGGATCGTGGTCAATCCGAGGGTCGCCGATGCCGAACCACGCGCGCCGTCACCCGACAGCGGCGAGACCGCCATACTCGAACGGCTGTCGGTGCTGGACCGGTTCCTTCCGGCGTGGATCGGCGCCGCCATGCTGGTGGGTCTCGGGCTCGGTCGGGAGGTACCCGGACTCGCCGACGCCCTCGACGCGGTCAAGATCGGCAGCGTCAGCCTGCCGATCGCGGTCGGGCTGCTGGCCATGATGTACCCGGTCCTGGCCAAGGTCCGCTACGACCGCATCGGCGACGTCACCCGCGACCGCCGGCTGCTGGTGCCGAGCCTCGTCCTCAACTGGCTGGTCGGTCCCGCCCTCATGTTCGCCCTGGCCTGGCTGTTCCTTCCCGACCTCCCCGAGTACCGCACCGGGCTGATCATCGTCGGTCTCGCCCGGTGCATCGCCATGGTCCTGATCTGGAACGACCTCGCCGACGGCGACCGCGAGGCCGCCGCCGTGCTCGTGGCGGTGAACTCCCTGTTCCAGATCGTCGCCTACAGCCTGCTCGGCTACTTCTACCTCGAGGTCCTCCCCGGCTGGCTGGGCTGGGACACCGCGTCGCTCGACGTGTCGCTGTGGGAGATCGCCCGCATGGTCCTGGTCTTCCTGGGCATCCCGCTGGCCGCCGGCTACCTCACCCGCCGGGTCGGTGTCGCCCGGCGCGGCGAGGACTGGTACACCAATCGGTTCCTGCCCCGCATCGGTCCGATCGCGCTCTACGGACTGCTGGCCACCGTGGTGGTCCTCTTCGCCCTGCAAGGGGACACGATCACCAGCCAACCCTTCGACGTGGCCCGCATCGCGCTGCCGCTGCTCGCCTACTTCGCGCTCATGTGGACTGCCAGCTTCGTGCTCGGCTACCGCCTGCACCTCGGCTACCCCCGCACCGCCACGCTGGCGTTCACCGCCGCGGGCAACAACTTCGAACTGGCCATCGCCGTGGCCATCGGCGTATTCGGGGTCACCTCCGGCCAAGCCCTCGCCGGGGTGGTCGGTCCGCTCATCGAGGTCCCCGCCCTCGTCGGACTCGTCTCCGTCGCGCTCTGGGCCCGGCGGCGCTTCTACCCGCAGGCGAGCTCATGAGGTCAAGGAAGTCGCTGCACCCGACGACCGAACTCGGTCATGTCGTGGATCGCCCTCTCGTGGGCCAGGCCGGTGGTCGTGGACGCGAGCACGAGGGCGAGGCCCAGGCGGGCATCGTTGCGGAAGCACTCGTCGCTCTGTCCACGAGCCCACGCCATCATCGCGCCGAACATGGCGAAGATGGCGTGCCTCGACACGACGCGGTGGCTGACGTCGGCGCGCAGCGCTCCTCCCTGCTCCAACAGGCGCGCCGCCCGGTCATAGATGCGGAACGGTTCGCGCCCATCAGCTGGCCACTGCGGCAGTGACGACACCGCCCGCACGATCGACCGGTAGGCCGCCGGCTCGGCGGTCAGGGCCTCGACACCGTGATCGGTGATCGCCCGCAGGCCATCCGACGGATCATCGGGGACACCGTCCGGTAGCGGCGCGGTGGCGGCCATGTGCCGGATGACGCGTCCCATGAGGGCATACGCGAGCTCGTCACGTGTGCCGACGAGGTTGTAGACGGTGTGCGGCGACACCTCGGCCAGTGCCGCGACTTCGTCGATGGTCACCTCGCCGAACTCGTTCTCGCGGAGCAACGACACCGTGGCGTCGAGGATCGCGGCGCGACGCTTCGACTTGTTGCGCTCGCGCAGGCCGGTCACGACAAGGTCCCCTGCGTGTCGACTCGGTCATCCACCGGATGTCGCTCCCTGGTCGCTCCCGCTGCCCTGTTGCTCGATCGGCGGGCTCAGGTCGCGGGTGCCGAGGGACACGAGGTCGTCGACCTTCCACTGATCGTGGAGGCGAACGAGTCGGACACTCAGATACGACTCGAGGTCGGCGGTGGCGCCACCACCGCTCGTCACCTTCGACCGGGCGTGGACGATGGCGGTGAGCTCGTCTCCATCGTCGACGTTCACGTAGACATCCTCGACGGTGACGGACGACGTCGCCGCCTCGGTGACGATCTGATCTCGGACGTCGCCGGTGAAGGCGTCGGCGTACTCCTTGCGGAACTTGTCGGTCGCGAAACGTTCGACCGCGGTCTGTTGCGCATCCAGATTCTCGTGGTCGTAGCTCATGAGCGCTTCGACGAATCCGCTCGCGACCAAGACCGCGTCCTTCTGGCGGTCGACGCGTGCCCGCAGTTCGCTGGCATCGCGCCGCTGGTTCACCCCCCAGACCACCCCGGCCACCGCGGCCGCCACCACGATGAACGCGACCACGACGATCGACCACCGACGCGGGCCTCGCTTCTCCGGAGGCTCCATGACCTCGTCCCCGTCGTCCGGGTGGACCGGGCTCTCGAGTGATTCGTAGGTCTCGTCCATGTCGATCATCGGGTTCTTCCTCGTCTACGGGCCAGCAGGAACAGCAACAACGCGCCGAGAGCGAGTCCGGCGATGAGCGGCATCAACGACCAGAGCGAGGACAGGAACCGGGCGATCGGCGACGCCCCGGCCTCGGGCCCGTTCGTGCCACTCGCCTGCACGGTCGGGGTCGGTTCGGTTCGACCGGGTACCTCGCTCGACGCACCGCTCGAGGGTCGTCTGCCCCCCGGTTCCGCGCCGGCTTGGTCGGAAACGGTTGCGGTGGCGATCGCCACGTCGTGGGCCGGGCACGTCGCCACCGGCGGTGACTCCGGGAAGGGTTTGGGCTGCACGAACTCGACGGTCGGAGGGTGCCCACCGCTGGGCGAGATCATCAGCCGGAAGATCCCATCGCGCGAATCCTGGACGAGACCGACCACGTCGGCGAATGCCCGTGATCGTTGCAGCAAGCCGGTGAGCGACTGGAGTGCCTCGGTATCGAGCACCGCTTCGAGCTCGGCCGTTCCGTCGATGGTGCAGATGATGGCGCTGTCGGAGGCGTCGACGATGGCGTTCATCACCGCGATCGACGACGGCCCCTCCTCGACCAACGCGTCGAAGGAGGGTCGGGCCTGCTCGAGGGCTTGGGTCAGCCCCGCCAGGTGGTCGATTCCGGAGCCGAGGGCGTCTCGATGAGTGGCGAGGACGTCGGTGATCTCGGCCACGCCGTCGATGAGGTGTTCGATCTCGTCACCGTTGTCGGACAATGTCCGGGTCAGATCCTGACTGCCCTGGACGATGCGCCGGATGTCGTCCCCGCGGCCGTCGAGCGCGGCGGCCAGTTCTGAGACGACGGTGCTGAGGGACGAGGGATCGATCGTCTCCACGAGCGTCTCGAGTGAGCGGAACAGGTCTCCGTACTTGAGTGGGCTCGACGTCTTCGACAGGGCGATGCGATCGCCGTCGGCGAGGCGTGGGCCGGCATCGGGATCGGTGCCGGGCGTGGGGGCCAGGTCGACATACGGCTCGCCGATGGCGGAGCGTCGACGAGCCGCGGCAACCACGTCCGCCGGGAGCTCGACACCGCGATCGATGGCGAGTTCGACCTCGCTCATCCCCGGGGCCAGCCGGACGCCGCGGATGTGGCCGATGGCGTGGCCCAGGTACGTGACCTCGTAGCCGGCCCGCAGACCGGGCGACTCCGCGAACTCGGCGGTGACGCGATAGGGCCGCTCGATGGCGTCGAGGTGGAGGAAACTGACCGCAGACCATGCGATCAGCAGGGCCGTGATCAGTCCGAAGGCCGCAATGTTGAGATAGATGCGCCTCATGGCTTGGCTCCGAGGAGGAGCTGGCCGAGGGCTCGTCCGAAATCCGTGGTCTGGAGTTGGAGGTCGCCGTAGTTGAAGTCGTCGAGCCAGGCGTACGCGACCACCCCGCTGTCATGGACCGCGGAGGGGAGGCGTTGGGTGAAGACGACGAGTTGCTCGACGGTACGGATCAGCGTCTCGCGATCGTCCGCCACCACGGACAGGACGGGCGTGAGGTCGCTGATGATGCGAGTGAGTTGGTCGCGGTGCGGAGCGAGGACCTCGGCGTCGAGTGTGCTCGCCAGCTTCGTCAGATCGCCGACCAGGCTGACGATGCGCTCTCGCTGGCGGGCGAGTGACCCGGTGGCGTCGGCGGCGAGGTCGATGGTCTGACCGATGTCGCCGGCGTCGGAGCCCAGCGTCGACAGGAGATCGTCGAGATCGGTGAGGAGCGCGTTGAACGTGTCGGTTTGGCCGGCGAGGTTGTGGGTGACGGAACCCACGGTGCCGATCAGGTGGTTCAGCTCGCTGCCCCGCGGACCCAATCCGTCGGCACCAGCTTCGACGATGGCGGAGACGTCGCGGCCCTGGAGCGCCCTGGTCAGGGCCAGGAGCTGCACCGCGAGCTCCTCGACGGTCGCGGTCGCACCGGTCGAGGGCAGCGTCGATCCGGAGGCCATGGGCGGTGCGGTTGCCGAGTCGTCTGGCAGGTGCAGCGCGACGTAGTTCTCGCCGAGGAGTGAGGTGGACGCGATGGAAGCGGTGGTCCCCTCCGGGAGGGCCCGTCCGTTCTCGACCGTGAACTCGACGACGGCGTCGTAGCCGTCGAGCTCGATGCCGAGAACCGTGCCGACGGTGACGTCGGAGATGCGGACGGTGTGGCCCACGACGAGCTGCTGGACGTCGTGGAAGCGGCTGAAGAACCGGGCGTCGCCCTTGACGGCCCCTGCGGTTTGGAGCGTGCACGACGACAGGAGCAGACCGACCGCGACCACCGGCGCGAGCCGCTGAACGAGGTGTCTCACTTGCACGTCACCCCGGGTGTCGGGACGCAGGGAATCTGGGCCAGCTGGTCGAGGATGGGAACGAGCTGCTCGAGAGCTGACCGTTCGACTGGCCCGCGCCCGCGGAGCGCCTTGTGCTGGCCGTCGTAGGCATCGATGACCTCGACATTCAGTGAGAAGAGGTTGTTCACGAGCTGCTGGACCGCATCGGCGTTGACCTTGATCGTGAGGGCGATGGTTCCGACGGTCTGGAGATCATCAGGGAGCGTGACCTCGTAGGTGGTCAGCAGGGCCTTGCCCTCCCGCGTGAGGCGAACCATGGCGTCGACGAAGTCGATGATGTGTTGTCGCTCGTCATCGAGTACGCCGGCCACGTTCGAGAAGTCGTCCAGCAGACGGCCGATCTCGGCTTCGCGGGCGCGGACGACGGCTGACAGCCGGTCGACGTCTCCGGCGATGGCGAGCAGCTTGTGGTCCTGTTGGTCGAGGGAGGGGATGAGCTGAGAGAGCTGCTTCAACGCTTCGTTGATGGTGGCGCCGTTCCCCGCCAGAGCCCCAGCCGACGCGGTGAGCAGATCGTTGACCGCGTTGGGGTCGAGCGCACCGACGAGGTCGGTCACGGCCTGCAGGGCTTCATCGGGTTCGACCGGGACGATGGTGCGGTCGGTGCCGATGACCGTGCCGGGCGCCAGGCGCTCCTTTCCCGGCTTCCACGGCGGCAGGACGATGTTGCGCTCGCCGATGAGCGAGGACGGTTCGATGCCGACCGTGGCATCGGCGGGGAGGGGCACATCGTCGTTGATGGCGAGCGTGACGACGATCTCGTTTCCGTCGATGTCGATGTGGCGCACGTGACCGACCGTGATGCCCATGACCTTCACGTCACTCTGCTCGTACACCGCCACGGCACGACGGAATCGGGCGACGACCTCGTAGGTCCCGCTGGTGCCCGTGAGTGAACAACCGCCGAGGAGAAGCGCTCCGGTCAGCGCGACGGCGACGCAACGCAGGAGACGACTCATCCGATCGCGTCCAGGAAGATGTCGCGCAGCTGCACGACCGACAGACCGGTGAGCACGACGTCGAGCCATGGCCCCGTCTTGCCGATGTCGGCCAGGGCCCCCACCGTCGGTCCGGCCGTGGCCAACCCGGTGTTCAACTCCGGGATGCGCTTGTCGACGACCTTGGTGGTGGCGTCGAGATTCGCGAGGATCCGATCGAGTTCGTCGTGGTTCCGGGCGATCAGGTCGGCCAGGGTCTGTACGGCTTCGCTGCCGGAGCCGAGGAGAAGTCGTACCTGCTCCTTGCGCGCCGCGATCTCGGCCAGCAGCGCCTGGGAGGCGTCGATCAGCTGGCGGATGGTGTCGTCTCGGTCGGCGAGCGCGCTGGTGACCTTCGATGTGTCGTCGAGGAGCTTGTCGATCTGCTGCCGTCTCGTGTTGAGCGTGTTCGAGAGGGTGACGACGGCGTCCAGGATGTCGCCGGTCTTCGGCGCGTTGTCGCGAGCGACGGCTGCTGCCTGATGGAGCAGGTGGTCCACCGCGTCGGCGTCGAGTTGCTCTGCGGTGGTGGTGAGCTTGCCGAGTGCGTCGACGACGCCGAGGGGCAGGCGCGTCCGTTCCACCGGGATCCGGCGTTGCTCGGCGGGGAGGTCCTCGAGGTACGGCTGGTGCACGGGGCCGGCGAGGCGGACGTACCGGCCGCCGAGCAGGGTCGCGAGGGCAACCTCGGCGGTCGTCTCGGGGCCCAGATCGACGCCGGCGTCGATGTCGAGGTTCGCGATGACGAATCCTCGGTCGAAGTCGGGACTGACGGACGACACATGCCCGACGTCGATCCCGGCGACGCGGACCGGGTCCCCGCTGCGGAGTCCTCCGGTCTCCTGGAGGACCACGCTCACCTCGTAGGTGTGGGCGAACAGGTCGGTGGCACCGACGGCATATGCCCCGAGGGTTGCCGCCACTGCGGCCATCAGGGTGCAGACCCCGACGACCCGCACCGGCAGGTCACGGAACGAGAAGTCGAGGAACCTCACAGCCCGAGCACCCCGACCAACGTCTCGGCGAGGCCGGCACCATCGCCCACGTCGTTCTGTCCGCTGACCGGGTGCGGGCACGGCGGTGGTGTCCCGGACACGCAGGCGAAATCGATCTTGATGTACCGGCCTTCGTCGACGAGCGACCAGACGCTCTGGAGGACGGTCGGGAGGCCGCCGAGGACGGTGTCGAGGTCACCCAACTTGGGCCGGAGCGAGTCGGTGACCGTGGCGAGGTCGGTGAGCATCGAATCAACGTTGGTGGCGTTGTCGTCCAGGAGCGCCCGGAGCGAGTCGGTCGTGGCGGGAAGGGTGTCGAGGGCGTCGACGAGGACGTCTTCGGAGGCATGGAAGGTGTCCGTGAGCCGGAGCAGGTTGTCGAGCAACCGCTGGATGCTCTGGTCGCGGCGGCCCACCTGATCGATCAGCACCGAGTAGTCGTCGGTGAGAGACGCGATGGTGTCGCTGCGCGAGGCGGCGGTGTCGAGCACGGTGGCCAGGTCGGTGGTCAGCCCGGCGATGGTTTCCCGGTTTCCGGACAGAGCGTCGTTGAGGGCCGACACGAGCTGGTTGACCTGCTCGGGACGGACCGCTTCCAGCAAGGGACCGAGCTCGTTGATCAACTCGCCGAGATGGACCGCGGACGCGGTGTGCTCCATGACGTCGCCGTCCCCGAGCATGCGGTCGGCAGTGCCGGGATCGAGTCGGAGTTCTCGTCGTCCCAGGAGATCCTGGGCCTGCACCGACACAGTGGAATCCTCGGGCAGATCGACCCCCTGATCGACGTCGAAGCTGACCTCGGCGTGTCCGGCGGCGAGTTCGACGGATCGCACCTTGCCGACACGGACCCCGGCGAGCTTCACCGGATCGCCCGCACCCAGGTTGGTGGCATCGTCGAACGCCGCGCGGAGCTGGTAGCGATCGGTGGACCGTTCGAATCCGGTGATCTGGCCACCGATCCAGACCGTGAGGGATGCGCTGATCGCGACGAAGACGAGGAGACGGGTGTAGCGCAGCATCAGCCGTCGTACCCCTGCCGAGGCGGGCAGTTGGCATCGGCGACGAGCCCGCACGGTGCGAAGTCGAGGATGCCGTGACCGATACCGCCCCAGAGCCCGTTGCCCCGGTCCCACTGGAGCAGTCCCGTCCCGAGCAGTGCGGTGACGGCATCGAGACCGTCCAGGAAGTCGGGGAGGAAGCGGAGTTGCTCGTGCAGCACGCCGGCACCGCGTTCGAGCGCCACGAGGGTGGGTGACAGGTCGTCGCCCACCGCGGTGAGCAGGTCGTCGCCGCGTTGGGCGAGTTCACTGGCCTCCACGAGGAGTCGCCCGAACGCTTCACCTCGGGCGTCGATGCTTCGCAAAACGTTCTGGCCGTCACGGGCCAGCACATGGAGGCTGTCGGGTCGTTCGGCGAGGGTGGAGGCGAGTGCTCGTGCGTTGGCCAACAGGGCGTCGATCTCGGGCTGCTTGGCGTCGATGCGGGTTGCGACGTCGTTCGCCGCGTCGATCGACGATCCGATCTGATCACCGAGGCCGTCGACGCCACGCGCCAGCTCGGAGACGACCGTGGACAGGTCGTCGGCGTTGACGCTGTCGAGCAGCGTCGAGACCGCGTCGAGGGTGTCGGAGAGTTCGGTGGGAGCGACGATGGAACCCATCGAGCTGCCCGGGGTGCGGAAGGGCCCGTTGACTTCGTGCTCGCCGGGACGGACGTCGACGAACTTCGGGCCGAAGACCGAGAGCGGCTCGATCGTGGCGGTGGCGTCGAGGGGGATCCGGATGTGCTTGTCGATGTTGAGCGTCAGCTCGACGCTGCCGTCGTCGAGCAGTTTCACCCGCTCGACCGACCCGATCTTGATGCCGCGGATCTTGACCTCCGAGGTACCGTCCAGTCCGAACCCCGTTCGCGTGGTGCGGGCCGTGAGCTGGTAGTCGTCGGCGTAGGCCCCGGTGGCCGCGAAGACCATCAGCGATGCCACGGCGCTGGTCGCCACGATGGCGATCAGCCCGACGAGGAGCCGAGAACGGGTTGCGTCGAGGACCATGGTTCAGCCGGTGAGGGACGCGGTCGTGGTCGTGCCCCAGAAGACGAACGACAGCAACAGGTTGACGACGACGATCGTCATCATCGACGTCCGGATGGCGCGGCCGACGGCCGTACCCACACCGGCTGGTCCACCGGTGGCGTTGTAGCCGTACCAGCAGTGGATGAGGACGACGAGGATGGCGAAGATCACCGCCTTGACCAGGCTGTAGAGCAGGTCGATCGGAGGGAGGAACAGGGCGAAGTAGTAGTCGTACACCCCCGGGGAGAGGCCCAGGATGTGCACCGTCACCAGCTCGGACGCTGCGAACGACGCGAACAGCGACACGAGATACAGCGGGACGATGGCGATCAACGCGGCGAGCATCCGGGTGGACACGAGATAGGCGATCGGCGGGATGCTCATGACCGACAGGGCATCGATCTCCTCGCTGATCCGCTTGGCGCCGAGTTCGGCGGTGAAGCTCGACCCGACCTGGGCCGCCAGCGCAATGCCCGCGATCATCGGCGTGATCTCGCGCACGTTGCCGAGACTGGTGATGATCCCCGTCAGCGACTCGGCACCGATGGTCTGCAGGCCCTTGTAGCCCTGGATGCCGACGGTGGCGCCGGTGGCGAGCGACATGGTGCCGACGACGAAGATCATGCCGCCACCGACCACGATGGCACCCGCGCCGGAGACGACGTTGGAGATCTGCCGGGCGACCTCCTTGAAGAACCGCCGGCGCAACAGGAGTTCCGTGAAGATCGACGCGATCACTCGGCCGGAGAAGAGGACGAAGTCTCCAACCGCGGCGATCGAGCCCGACACGGAGCTGGTCTGGCGACGGAGCAGGCGGGTCGAGCGCGAGAGGGGGCCAGATGGCCGGGCGATGACGGTCATCAGATCGAGGGTGGGAACAGGGTCAGGTAGAGGGCGGTGATCACGTAGTTGAGGATGAAGACGGCCAGGAACGTCTGGACCACCGAGTCGGTCACTCCCTTACCGACGCCGACCGGTCCCGAGTCACAGGTCATGCCCCGATAGCACGCGATGGAGGCGGCGACGAACCCGAACACCCCGGCCTTGAACAAGGCCACCAGGAGGTCGGGGAGGCTCACCAGCGTGGTGGCCCCGTCGAAGAACGCTCCGGGTGAAACCCCCTGCACGAGGACGTTGAACACGAACGCTCCCGCCGTGCCCGCCACCACGACGAGCGAGATCAGCAGCACTGCGACCACGGTGGCGGCCCAGAGTCGCGGCGTGACCAGGCGGTGCGTCGGGTTGACCGCCATGACCTCCATCGCGGCGAGTTCGTCGCGCACGTTTCGAGCCCCCATGTCGGCCGCCATGGCGGAGCCACCTGCGCCCGCGATGAGTAGCGCCGTCACGATGGGAGCCACTTGCTGCACCATGCCGGTGACCGCCGCCGCGCCGGTCAGCGATTGGGCTCCGAGCTGGGCCACGAGTTGACCGAGCTGGAGCGAGATCACCGCACCGAAGGGGATGGCGACCAACATCACCGGCATGATCGTGACGCTGGCGAGGAAGTCGCACTGGTCGAGGAACTCACGCCACCAGCGACGCACGTCCCAGGTCCGCCGCGCCCCTTCCAACGCCAGCGCCGACATGCCACCCAGCGCGTCGAGGAACGCACCCGGCAGGCGCAGCAACCGTGACTGCTCGGCCATCTCGCGCACCCCCAGGGAGCTTCGGTCGATATGTGAAGTTAGTCACTTCTGCGAGAGAAGTGCAAGATTTCATGATTCACGACTTTCGCCGCGTCGTCCGCGGTTCGATCGGAACTGGCGGAAGGGTCGCTCACAGCGTGAACGAGCGGACGAGGAGACCTTGGCCGACCCCGATGAGCGCGCCGAGCACGCCCCCGATCACCACCAGGATCCACTCGTCTTCCTCGAAGATCCCGCGCAACATGCGCTCGAACTGCGCCTTGTCGAGCGAGCCCAACCGGTCCTCGATCAGTTCGTCGAGTCGCAGGTTTTCGGCCAGATGGGATTCGACCGTCGGCCGCAGTACCGGCTCGAGCTCGAGGAGCTGGCCGAACAACCGGTCCACGAGCAGGCTCACGTCGCCGTCGGACACCTCCGTGCCTCCGGCCACCATGGCGAGCATCGGACGGAACTCCTCGAGCCGCTCCCGGGCCAGCGCTCGGAGCCCG
>CAVSRP010000027.1:0-173518 GCA_963730345.1 uncultured Acidimicrobiaceae bacterium | reverse complement strand
CCTGCGTCATGACGCCCTCCCTGAAGGTTGCTCACCTACACAGACGACGAAACACGGTCATTGGTTCAACGGCAGCCGGATCGTGCTCTGCATCGAGCGCTTCGGGTTGTACGCGCGCCCCCGCTCGACGGGTTCAGGAGATCTGCTGCACGCCGGGTTGGCCGGCCCGGACCTCCCAGGAGCTGACCGCGTCGACCGGCGACGACTCGTCGAACTGGTCTTTGACGGCCCGGTAGGTGGCCGTCCAGCGGTCGGGCGTCACCTCGCAGACGGTGTAGCCCCGCTTGGCGTCGAACCACTTGATCTGGGGGTTGGCGGTGAGGGCGGCCGACACCAGCCCCTCGACGGCCTGGTCGTCGTCGAAGAACGACGACGAGATGCTCGAGGCCATGAACTCGGTTCCGATGACCGGGAGGGACTGGTCGAACGGGTCGGTGCGCAAGTCGGCCACCGCGGCCGAGTGGAAGTCGCCGGTGAGGACCACGAGGTTGTCGACGGCGCCGGCCATCGCCTCCAGGACCGCCTGGCGGTCGCCGGCGTAGCCGTCCCAGGAGTCGACCACGATGACCGGCGGATCGGCTCCGACGACCGCGTTGCCGCCGAACATGAAGACCTGCTGGGCGAGGACGTCCCAGACCGCGTTCGACGCCTCGGCCCCGGCGGTGAGCCATTGGCGCTGGGCGTCACCGACCATGGTGTGATCGGGCGAGAAGACCAGGGCGTCGTCGCGCACCTGGACCGCGTCGCCGAGCTGGGCCACGAACGGATCGTTCTGCTGCTGGTCCGAGCGGTACTGGCGGGTGTCGAGGACGTGGAAGCGCACCAGATCGCCGTGGGCGAAGCTCCGGTAGATCTCGTAATCGGGGCCGGTCGGCGGATCGAGTCGAACCGGCATGAACTCGTACCAGACCTGGTAGGCGGCGGCCCGGCGGCTCAGGAAGGCGTCGGTGGGGTCGTTGTTCTCGCTGACCGCGCCGGCGTAGTCGTTGTCGACCTCGTGGTCGTCCCAGGTGATGATCCACGGGACCAGGGCGTGGGCGGCCCGGAGCAATGGGTCGGACTTGTACAGCGTGTAGCGGGCCCGGTACTGCTCGACGGTCTCGCACTCGAAGTCCTGACCCGTGGTGCGACCGCGCTCGTCGGCGTAGCCGCCGGTGGCGTACTCGTAGATGTAGTCGCCGAGGAACACGAAGGCGTCGATGTCGTCCTGGTCGGCGACGTCGCGGTAGGCCGCGTAGTACCCCTGCTCCCAGTTCTGGCAGGACGAGAACGCGAACCGGAACCGCTCGGGCATCGTCCCGGCCGCGGCGAAGGTGCGGGTCCGGGCCGGCTCGGTCGAGAACTCTCCGACGCGGAAGCGGTAGTGGTACTCGGTGTCCGGTTCGAGGCCGGTCGCGTCCACGTGCACCGAGTATCCCAGCGCCGCCGCCGCGGTGGCCGTGCCGTGAGCCACCACGTCGCTGAGCTCGGCGTCGCGGCCGATCTCCCACTCGACGTCGATGTCGGAGTCGGGCAAGGAATCGCCGGTCAGCATGGTCCACAGCACCACCCGATCGGGCAACGGGTCCCCGGACGCCACGCCGAGGGTGAACGGATCGGAGCTCAGGTCGATCGGCGCACGTGTGGTGGTGGTCGAGGACGCGGTGGTCGAGGTCGATCCCGGTGCCGCCGTCGAGCCGTCGTCGCTGCACGCCGCGATGGCGGCGGCGACCGCTGCGGCCAGGAATCCTCGCCGGGTGAGACCGCCCGCCCCGTGTTCGTCCATCCGGTCAGTATGGCGCAGTGACCTCGTCGTGCCCGGGGCCGACCCGCCGCGGGGGTTGATCACCGAAGAGCGACGTGATGCCGGCAGCGGTCGCCGCGCACCGCCCGCGCTCGGTGATCAGACCGGTCACCAGCCGGGCTGGGGTGACGTCGAAGGCGTGGTTGGCGGCCGGCGTGCCGGTCGGCGTCAGCTGCACCTCGCGGACGCCCGCGCCGGTCATTCCCTCCAGGTGGGTGACCTCTCGCGGGTCGCGCTCCTCGATGGGCGTGTCGTTCACGCCGTCGGTGAGCGCCCAGTCGATGGTCGACGAGGGGAGCGCGACGTGGAACGGGATGTCGTTGTCCCACGCCGCGAGGGCCTTCAGGTAGGTGCCGATCTTGTTGGCCACGTCGCCGGAGCGGCTGACGCGGTCGCTGCCGGTGACGACGATGTCGACGAAGCCGTGCTGCATGAGGTGACCGCCGGCGTTGTCGACGATGACGGTGTGGGGGACGCCGTGTTGGCCGAGCTCCCACGCCGTGAGGCGCGCCCCCTGGTTCCGGGGTCGGGTCTCGTCGACCCAGACGTGCACCGGGATGCCGGCGTCGTGGGCGGCGTAGACGGGTGCCGTCGCCGTGCCGTGGTCGACGAACGCGAGCCATCCCGCGTTGCAGTGGGTCAGCACGTTGACGGTGGTCCCGGTTCGCTCGTGGATCGCCTCGAGCAGGGGCAGACCGTGCTGGCCGATGCGCCGACACCACTCGGCGTCCTCGTCGGCGATCGCCTCGGCCTCCTGCCACGCCCGGTCGGTGAGCTCGTCGGTCCCGGCCACGCCCTCGAGGGCGTCCAGTTGCCGCCCGACGGCCCACGACAGGTTCACCGCGGTGGGCCGGCTGGCGTGGAGCTCGGCGGCGGCCTCGGCCAGCCGCCCGGCTCGCTCGGGCGGTGGGCGTCTCGACGCCTCGGCGGCGGCGAGGGCCATGCCGTAGCCGGCCGCCGCGCCGATGAGTCCCGCGCCGCGGACGGTCATGTCGGTGATCGCGGTGGCCATCTCCGTCGTCGAGGTGATGTCGAGGATCGAGAACTCGAACGGGAGCTTGCGCTGGTCGATCACCTGCACCACCGCGGATCGGTCCGGATCGCGCCAGATCGTGCGCTGCGGGTGGCCGTTCACGTGCACGGCCCGAGCGTGGCAGCTGCGGTGGCGGTCGACAACCCGCACCCGGCCGCCGTCGACCGACCCCGGTGGTCCCGTTCCTCTCGTACGATCCCGGCATGTCCACGAGCCACGAGATTCCGACATGAGCGAGGAGCCCGAGATCCCGATGCCCTGGAGCGCGCCGGAACCGGGGCGCCTCATGGGACGCGGTCACATGGCCGGTGACTTCCTCGAGGCCTACGACTGGACGGTGCTCGAGGAGCGGGTGGGGTTCCTCCGGCTCGATGCCGGCCTCCCCGACCACGTGAAGAACCCGCGTGGCCAACTCTTCGGCGGGTTCACGCCGACCTACGTGGATCTCGTCGCACTGAACACGGTCCGGGCCGGACCCGATCGGGCGACGCGCCGCGGGATCCGCAACTGGCTGGCCACCACGCAGATGCGGATCGACTACTTCGAGCCGATCACCGGCCCGCGGTTCGTGATCGAAAGCGAACTCGAGAAGCAGCGCGGCCGGACCAGCATGGTCCTGACCCGGTTCTTCCAGGATGGCGAACTGGCCGTGCTGGCCACCACCACGATGCGGGAGGTCGCCGTCGATCGACCCATCGGGGACGCCTGACGGTCCGGCAGGCGTCAGCCGCTGGCCTGTACGCCCCGGCGCCAATCGGGGATGCTCGGCGCCCCGTCCTCGAGGCTCCTGAGGTAGGTCACGAGTTGGGAGATCTGCTCGTCGGTCAGGGGTCCACCGAACTCCAGGCTCCACGGCGACATGTCGCTGCCGGGAACCCCGCCGGACACGAGCAGGTGGATCTGGTCATCGCTGGTGTCCGAGAGGAACTGCTTCGAATCCAACGTCGGCGCACTCCCGCCGCCGGTCCCGCCGTCCCCGTGGCACGAGGCGCAGTTCTGGGCGAACAGGTCGGCACCGAGTGTCCGGTAGGTGGTTTGCTGCGAACGTTCGGCTGACGCCCGCAGATCGGGCTCTCGCAGCCGGTAGAGGGGGAAGCCGAGCAGCAACACGACCATGAAGGCCAGACCCCACGTGTAGTACCGATCCAGGCTGCGGTCGAGCCACTCGGGTTCGAACGGCTCCGGTGTAGGGGTGTCGCGAGGCATCGGCTCACGCTCCCTGGCAGCTGGGTCCGGACGGCGGGGTCAGGAACGTGTTGGCTCCGTGGCCGGGACCGTCGACCCGGGTGGAGAGGTCGGCGACGAGGTTGCCGTTGTCGCCGACCGAGAGCTCGTAGCGGTCCATTCCGCGTGGTGCGGGGCCGGCGATCCACTCGCCGGCGATGTCGAAGACCGAACCGTGGCAGGGGCATTCGAACCGACCCGAGCTCTCACAGAAGGGGACGCCGCAGCCGAGGTGGGGGCACCGCTGGGACAGGGCGAAGAAGTGGCCGTCGGCGTTGGACACCCAGAGCCGGCCGGCGCGGATGTGGGTGGCGGTGCCGGGCGCGAAGTCGGCGGGGTTCCCCAGCTCGAGCGGTCCGGTGGTCGATGCACCCGCCAGGGGTCGGAGCGCCTCGTAGGTCGTCCAGCCTGCGGCGGCGGCCAGCAGCGTGCCGCCCAGCTTCCAGCCGTTGCGCAAGATGTCACGTCGGGTCGGCATGGTCCTGTTCCTGTCTCACGACAACTCCTACAGCTCGAGGTAGAGGTGATCCCACGGGGGCGTCCACTGCCAGCCCGGGCCCCGGAAGAGCAGGCCGATCAGCGTCAGCACGACCGCGATGGTGATGAGCCCGGAGAACACCAGCACCGCCACCTTCCGGGCCCGGGCCTCGGTGTGTCGGCTGCGGTCGATGTAGGGCAGCGCGATCAGGCTGAGCAACGCTCCGGCGGGGAGGAGGATCCCGGCGACGAGTGGGTCGAAGCGCGACAGCAGTTCCTGCAGACCCACGAAGTACCACGGTGCCTTGGCCGGCTCCGGGGTGACATCGGGGTTGGCCAGACCGCGGAGGGGGGCCTCGAACGCGACGCCGAACGCCAGCACGAGCGCGGCCACCCCGAGGGCGACCACCACGTGGCGCACGACGAGGTGGGGCCACGTGAACACGGTGTCGTCCACGGTGCGGTCCTCGGCGGTGACCGACTCGCGGTCGACCACGCCGAGGAGCCGGACGCGTGGCCCGTTCTCGGCGGTGTCGGGCTCGGTGGGCGACGATGCCGGCGAGGGTTCGGTCAGCGCTTCGGAGAAGGCGCCGGTGCCGGCGTGCCGAACCGCGAAGCCGTCCTTGCGCACGCGCCAGATGTGCACGGCCAGGATCACGATCAGGGCCATGGGCAGCACGGCCACGTGGAGGACGTAGAAGCGCAGCAGCGTCGTCTGCCCGATCTGCGGTCCGCCGATGAGCAGGTTCCGGATGAGGCCACCGGCCAGCGGGACGTAGTTGACGAGGTTGGTCCCCACGGTGACCGCCCAGTAGCTGAGCTGGTCCCACGGCAGGAGGTAGCCGGTGAACGAGAAGCCGAGGGTGGTGATGAGCAGGACCATGCCCAGGACCCAGTTGAACTGGCGGGGCGACTTGTACGCCCCGGCGAAGAACACGCGGGCGAGGTGGAGGATCACGACCAGCACCATGAGGTGAGCCGACCACCGATGGACGTTGCGGATCAGCTGGCCGAAGCCCACCTGTGTCCGTAGGTGCTGCATGTCGCCGTAGGCCGAGGTCACCGACGGCGTGTAGAAGAACATGAGGTACACGCCGGTCACCAGCAGGATGAAGAACAAGACCGTGGCGATGAACCCGAGGCGGAACGAGTAGCGGAGGCGGAGCACCCGAGCGGGCACCTTGACGGGATAGATGTGGAGGAAGAAGTTGCTGAACCCCTGCAGGGCCCGACCGCGCGGGGTGTCCTGCGACGGGTGACGGAACACCGACCGCCACGTCTCGCTTCGGTGGAGCCGGTGCTTGAGGCCTTCCCCCGGCGGTTCGGCTTCGCGTTCGAGCTCGTCTCGTTCGTCTACGGAAGCCATGACGGAACCTCTCGGGCCTCGACCATCAGTAATGCGCCCGGTGGGCAGCGGTTGACGCACAGCCCGCAGCGGATGCAGGCCGTCTCGTCGAGCAGCAGCGCCGACTGCGCCGGCGTGCCGACGGCGATCCGATCGGCGCGGACGATGCTGATGCAGTTGGTGGGGCAGACGTCGACGCAGAGCCCGCACAGGATGCACAGCTCGGGACGGAGCATGATGTTGTCGAAGCACCGCAGGCAGCGATGGGCCTCGAGGACAGCCGTCTGCTCGTCGTAGCCGGTCTCGACCTCGGCGAAGCCGATCCGGCGGTCGTGGGGGACCGCGGGGATCTCGACCCGGGCCACGTCGTCGTAGTCGCTGGCCAGGCGGCGGAACCCCGGCCGGTCTCGCAAGGTGACCGGCACCCACTCCTCGCCGGCGGAGCGTTCGGGCGTGCTCCCAGCGGGTGTGGAGAACGCGGCGTGGATGGAGGCAGCGGCCCGCGTGCCGTCGGCGATGGCGTCGATGAGGTTGCGGGGGCCGAACGCCACGTCGCCACCAGCCCAGATGCGCTCGTGCGATGTCTGCAAGGTGGCTGCATCGACGGCCAGACCGCCGTTGCGGGCTCGTTCGACGCCGAGATCGTCGGGGAGGAACGACACATCGGCGTGTTGACCCACGGCGAGGATCACGCTGTCGGCCGGGAGGTCGAGTTCGTCGTCGTCGATGTAGGTGGGCGCGAAGCGGCCGGCCTCGTCGAACACCGACGCCACCCCGATCGTGCGCAGCGCGGTGACCCGACCGTCGGCCGACTCGATGCGCTGCGGACCTCGTCGGTACACGACCCGGATCCCCTCGGCCTCGGCGTCGGCGATCTCCTCGGGGGCCGCCGGGATCTCCTCGGGCGATTCGAGGGCGACGATGGTGACGTCGTGGACGCCGGCGCGTCGGGCCGCTCGGGCGGCATCGAACGCGGTGGTCAGCGTGCGCTCGGCTTCGTCATCGGCGGGCGAGGTCCGCAGCGCCGTCCGCGCCGCGTCGAAGGCGACGTTCCCGCCCCCGACCACCACCACCCGCTCGCCGAGGTCCACCTGGAATCCCTGGTTCACGTTGAGCAGGAACTCGACCGCTCGGAAGACGCCGTCCAGGTCGTGGCCGGGGATGTCGAGGTCGCGTGCCCGTGCCGTTCCCGCCGCCACGAACAGCGCCCGGTGGCGATCGAGCAGCTCCTCGACGGTGACGTCCTCGCCGACCGCGCACTCGGTCTGCACGTCGACCCCGAGGGAGATGATCGCGGCGATCTCCCGTTCGATGAGCGCCCGGGGCAGGCGGTACTCGGGGATGCCGAGCACCAGCATGCCGCCGAGTCGGGCCTGGGCTTCGTAGATGGTGACCGGGTGCCCGGCCAACCGGAGGTCATGGGCGGCGGCGAGACCGCCCGGCCCTCCACCGATGATGCCGATCGAGGCACCGTCGGCGGCGGGCACCGGTCCGTGGCCGGCGTGCCATTCCGCGGCCCCGTCGAACGACTCGACGCCGAACCGCTCAGCGACGAATCGCTTCAACGCCCGGATGGCGATCGGGGCGTCGATGGTGCCGCGCCGGCAGGCGGATTCGCACGGCGCCGCGCACACCCGTCCGCAGATCGACGGGAACGGATTCGGCCCCCGAGCGATGCGGTACGCGTCGCGGAAGCGGCCCGCGGCGATCGCGGTCACGTAGGCGCCGGCATCGGTGTGCACGGGGCACGCGGCACGGCAGGGTTCGTTGTCCCACAACCAGCGTCCATCGGGGACGGTGGGGTTCAGTTCCCGAGCGCCCTCGGTGATCCCCAGTGCGCCCGTGACCGTTGGCGGATCGGTCATCGATGTGTTTCTATACCACGTGGTGGGCCTGGAGCCGGCGCAGGGCCCACGCAAAGCCGACGACTGCGAGGGTGAACCACGTGGTGGCCGCCGCGACGCGGGTGCTTCGGCTCACGCCGTCGAGCTTGGTCACCAAGAGGTTGGGGACCACCACCAAGAGGACGGCCGCCGCGACGAGGACGGCGAGCGCCACCAACGCGGCATGCCCCCAGCCGAACACTCGGTCGGCCGGGGGAGTCGCGTCGGTGCCCTGGTCGGTGGACGACGCAGTCACTGGGCTAGCCGGTGACCGTGAATGCGGCGTACATGCCCTTGCCGTAGTGCTTGGCGATGTTGCAGACCAGCACGTACTTGCCAGGCTCGAGATCCAGGGTGACCGTGGCAGTGTCGCCGGCCTCGGTCTCGGAGACCTCGCCCACGCTGTCGTCCTCGCTCACCTTGTCGTCGGGTCCGACGGTGAGCTGGTCGGCGGGAGTGTCGGTCTTGAGCACGACCATCTCGTGCTCGACCGTCCCCGCGTTGTGCAGGGTGAAGGTCACCGGTCCGGCCGGCACCGAGGTCGTGTCGGGAGTCAGGTACATGGTGCCGTCCGACTTGTCCCCGACTTCGACCGACACCGCGGTGCCATCCGCCGCGGTCGTGACGGTGACCCCACCGTCGGCAGCCGCAGTCGTGTCCGATGACGACGCGCTGTCATCGTCACCGCACGCCATCAGCAGGGGGGCGAACATGCTCAACGCCACCGCCGTCGCGGCCAGTCTCTTCCATCGGGCCATTGGGCCACCCCCTCGTCGTGGAGTCCGAACTTCGGACACTCTGTCCCCACTTCACAAGTTCGTGGTAGGTGAGCAACAGGGACCAAAGTCATCGATTTCCGCGGCGCCGAATGATCGTCGGTGGAATGGGGCCATTCGGCCCTGGCATCACATGGACCGTGACCTGGACAGTGGCGACACAGCTCTCGTCGAGAGGAGCGATCCGTGGCGAGACGTCAGCACAGCGAGCCGGACCACGTGGACGTCTTCGGGGCTCCGGCCTCCCTCGGCGTGCCCTGCCAGCTGTCGATGGTCTACGGCGGCGGTGGGGTCTTCGGCATCGGCTACGGCGCGGGCGTGGCCCACGGCCTCGCCGAGGCGGGCCTCGATGTCGCCGCGGCTCCGGCGCTCGGCACGTCGGCTGGCTCGTGGGTGGCCTCGATCGTCGCGCTCCGGCTCGGCTACGAGCAGGTGGCTGCGCTCGAGTCACCGTCGGTACCGACCCGCAAGGACGGGCTGGCCGAGGCCGCTCGCGAACTCTTCGACGGTGCTCGGCACCCGCTGGTGTCGGTGTCCGCGGTCCATCTGCGCAGCGGTCGCCGGCACATCCTCGATGGCGGTCAGTACGACCTCGCCGATCTCGCGGCCGCTTCGTCCGCAGTTCCTGGCCTGTTCCCGCCACATCGCGTGGACGGCCGGCTCTACGTCGATGGTGGCATGTGGTCGGCCACGTCCGTCGACGCAGCGGCGACCGCTGATCAGGTCATCGTCATCGCGCCGCTCGCTGGGCCGGTGATGGGCCCGCTCGGTCGGATCGCAGGCCGCCTGCTCGCCCGCGAGCTGCAGACGTGGCGGGATCGCAATCCCGAGCACGTGGTGACGATGATCCGACCCACTCGCGAGATCGGTCGGCTCGCCGGACGCAATCCCCTCGGCCTGTTCGACGCCGACCGGGCTCGCGCCGTCTACCCGCTGGCCGTCGAGCAGGGCCGCCAGTGGGGCGAGCGCCTCCTCCTCGAGGCCGAGGCCGCGTGACGCCTCGGTCTACGGGTGCCAGATGTCGGCGACCGACGGCGCCGGAAGCAGCGGGAGCAGATCCGCGCCCCGAACCGATTTGCCGTGCACGCGCACGGCGACCGAGGGACGGTGCAGCTCCGGGGCGGGAGTCGGCTCTCCCACCACCCGGAGCGTCGGGCGACTCGGTACCGGCTCGACCAGGGCGTCGGCGGGGAGCAGGAGCTTCTCGAAATCGGCGGCCGGGATCGCCTCGCTGAACAGGAAGCCCTGCATCTCGTCGCAACCGTTCTCGTGCAGGAACTGACGTTGCTCGTCGCTCTCGACGCCCTCGGCGGTGACATCGAGTCGCAGGCCGTGGGCCAGGGCGATCACCGCGGCGACGATCCGGGCGTTGTCGCCACCGTTCGAGATCTCGCTGATGAAGAACTTGTCGATCTTGAGCCGGTCGATGGGGAACCGTGTCAGGTACATCAGGCCGCTGTAGCCGGTGCCGAAGTCGTCGATCGAGCACTGGACGCCCATGTCCTTGAGGTCCCGCAGCACGGCGATCACGGCCTCGGGGTCCTGGAGGGCGAGGCTCTCGGTGAGCTCGAGTTCGAGCGACGCGGGATCGAGCGCGGTCGAGCGCAGCACGCGAGCGACCATGTCGCCCACCTGCTGGTGCTGGAACTGCCGGGCCGACAGGTTGACCGCCACCGTCAGCGGTTGGTAGCCGGCGTCGGCCCACGCCTTGGTCTGGGCGCACGCCTGTTCGAGGGCCCACTCACCGACCGGGACGATGAGCCCCGTCTCCTCGGCGAGGGCGATGAATTCGCTGGGCAGGAGCAGCCCGAGCTCGGGATGCTCCCAGCGCATCAGGGCCTCCATCCCGACGATGTGGCCGCTGCGCAGGTCCACCTTGGGCTGGTAGTACATGACCAGCTCACCCCGGTCGGCCGCCTTGTGCAGGCTGTTCTCGAGGGTGAGCCGCTGGTGGGCCCGGGCGTTGATCTCGTGGGTGTAGATCTCGAAGGTGTTGCGCCCGTTGTCCTTGGCCCGGTACATGGCGGCGTCGGCGTTCTTGAGCAGCTCCTCGGCGCTGGAGGCGTCGTCGGGATATAGGGAGACGCCGATGCTCGGGCTGACGAACAGCTGTCGTCCGTCGAGGTCGAACGGTGCGCTGAACGCCTCCAACACCTTCTCGGCGACCATGGCCGGCGCGTCGCGATCGATCACGTCGGGGAGCAGCACGGCGAACTCGTCGCCGCCCAATCGCGCCACGGTGTCGCCGGCGCGGACGCTGTCGCCCAAGCGAACCGCAGCGGCGCGCAGCAACTCGTTGCCGACCGTGTGGCCGAGGCTGTCGTTGATGGTCTTGAACCGGTCGAGATCGAGGAACAGCAGGGCCACGCCCTGTTCGTGGCGGGGGGCCTGGGCGAGGGCGGTGGCGATGCGGTCGCCCAGCAGGACCCGGTTCGGGATCCCGCACAGGTCGTCGTGGAGGGCGAGGTACTCGATGCGGGCTCGTTGTTCGACGAGGCGGAGGAGATAGGCGACCGCCACCGCGGCGACGGCGATGGCTCCGAGCGCCAACCCCGCCACGCCATTCGAACGCCCGCCTGTCATGCGAACGGCGAGTACGGCCGGCCCGACGATGATCGCGGCGAGCACGATACCGATGCGGGTCCGGGTGACCGCGGCGGGCAGTGTCTCGGGCCCCTCGACGTGGTGCACGGTGTCGGGGTGGGAGGCTGCGGCCGCCCACAGCGCGGCGGCAGCCACGCTGAGGACGGCGAGCCACAGCCCGGGAGCACCGGCCGTCGAGGTGGGGGTGAACATCATCCCCGTGCGCGCCGCGTGGCCGGCCAGCACGCAGCACGTTCCGAGGAGCACCAGCGCGGCAGGTACGGAGCGGCGCTCCTGGTGTTGCAGGCGGACCAGTTCGGCGGCGAGCACCACGAGCACGACATCCCCGGCCACCGCACCGATCATCAGCAGGTTCTGGAGCAGCGAGACCGTGGCGGGATGGTCGTCGATGGTGAGGGCCGCAGCCAGGTAGGCGATCGGGGCCGTCACCAGGAGCGCCTCGACCACGCTGTCGACGCGCCGCCCCCGCACCCGCCCCCCGATCAACGACAACAGGCCGGCCACGGCGAAGGCCCAGCTGGCCGCGAAGGGCAGGTCGAGCGCCGACACGATGGAGGCCGCATGGCCAGCCAGACCGGCGATCGATGCGACGCCGGAGATCGCAGCCGCGATCGTGACGAGGAACCAACCCGACCGCACGTGAGCCGGCACCAAGCCGCCGGATCGAGCCCACTGGCGGCCGTTGAGACCCGCGGCCAACACGGCGACGGCGGCCGCGGCCGCGAGCAACCACGTCTGGTTCCCGGGATCGACCGCCGCCCCGACGACGAGGATGGCGGCGAAGCCGGGAGGAACCAGCCACGGCGGCATCCAACGTCGGTGTCCGCCGAGCCACCGCGCCCGCCTCGTCATCGCCTCCGCCACCTGAATCGACCTCGCTCCCGCCCGCCCCATCGGCTTCCCGCCGAAACCACTCTGAGTGGTAATGACAACACAAATTGAACGGTCTGGGCGGCGGAAATGCAAGCGGAACCGGCAGGCCAGACCGGAAATGGTCTGATCGGGGCATGACATGTGCACCCTCGGTTCGGACGGGGGGTCAGCCCAGCGAGGACGCGGTCACCGGCCGCACGAACTCGCCGAGCAGGGTTCGCGACCAGAAGTCTCCGGTCTGCTTGCGCTCCGCCCGGGTCGTGTACCGGTATCGGTAGCGACGGACCCGGACGGCCACCGGCGGTGCATCGGGGAACGGGTCGTGCCCGATCAGGGAGAGGATGTCGGGATCGTTGGCCAGCAGCCCCCGGAGCAGCGGGACGAACCACGGCTCGGCATAGGAGGACGACAACGGGACGAACCACAGCAGCCAGTCGAGGCGCAGGTGGTACGGCGCCACCTGCCGCGGGCGCTGGCCGGGGTCGGTGGGCTTGCCCTTGAATCCGTACTCGCGCCACTCGCGGTCTGGCCCGGGGTGGGGATCACCGGTCCCCTCGATCACGAGCTCGTCGCGGTGCCGGGTGACGGAACCGAACGCTCCGTAGGTGTTCACCAGGCGCCAGTCGTTGAAGCTGGCGTTCATCCGCTGGTGGGGGCTGAGCAGGTTCTTCACCGGCCACCACGACATGACCAGGATCGCCCCCGCCGCCGCGGCGACCACGACGTCGAACCACAGGGGCGATGGCGCCAGCGAGGCCGGCGGCGACACGCCGAAGACCGCATCGATGAAGCCGCCGTCCAACGCGGCGAACGTGATGACGATGGTGAGCAGGTTGAGCCAGGCAAAGTTGCCGCTCAGCATCAGGTAGCTCTGGGTCACGATCATCAGCACCGCGGCCGCGGTGCGTACCGGCGGCGGCGCGAACAGGAGGAACGGCGCCAGGAGTTGGGCGACGTGGTTGGCGCCGACCTCCACACGGTGCAGCGGGCGGGGCAGGAGATGGAACCACCGGCTCAGCGGGTTGGGCATCGGCTGTGTCTCGTGGTGGTACTCGAGGCATGTCAGGTCGCGCCAGCAGCGGTCACCGCGCATCTTGATCATTCCGGCCCCGAACTCGACCCGGAACAGCAGCCACCAGAACAACACCAGGACGACGGCCGGTGGCTCGACGTCGCCCGGCCCCAAGAAGATGGCCAAGAACCCCGCCTCGCACAGCAGCGACTCCCAGCCGAACGAGTACCAGCGCTGACCGACGTTCACGATCGACAGGTACAGGGCCCAGAGCACCAGCCACCCCAGCATCGTCACCGCGATCGGTCGGTGGTCGAGCAGGCCGACGAGGGCGATCGCCGACAGCGCGATGCCGGTCCAGGTCACGACCAGGAACGCTCGATCGGTGCTGCGCCAGTGGAACACGCTCGGCGCCCGCCGGAACGGCACCCGCTCGACGTACCGGGCGAACGGTGTCAAGCCCCGGGAGCCGAGGAGACCGCGGAACTGGTTGCGGGCGGCGGTGAATGCGATCAGGTACACCAGTGCCAGCCCACGCTGCAGCAGGAGGCGGGCGTTGGCGTCTGCGATGTCGGGGAGCCAACCGTTCATGGTCCGACGCCTGGGTTCGACGGAGACGAGTCGATCCGAACCTACCGAGGCCGCACTGGTTGTTGCCCGGTCCGGGGCGCCGACGAGCCGCGCGTGTGACCCTTGTCCTCGATGGCGCGAATCGCTCGGGCGTGACGGATACTGCGGGTATGGCGATCGGACGCATGGGCTCTGCCCCTCGTCTGCTCGAGACCCGAGTCCGTCGGATCCGGATGCGGACGCTGCTGATCGTGGCCGTACTGGTCCCGATCCTCGGCCTGGGAGGGCTCGCTGGCGCGGTGGTGGGGGCCCGGTGGGCCAACCGCGAGGCGTCGACGGCGCTGGCTGCCGACGCCGGGCGTCTGGACCGCGTCGTGGATGTCCGAGATGCCCTCGCCGACGAGGAGATCCACTCGTCCCTCCTCGCGCTGGCCGCCGACCTCGGAACGCCGCTCGACGACCTGGAGGGAGTCGACGAGCAGAGCGAGCGGACGGCGGTGGGTGCGGCGAGGGCCCGAGTCGACGCGGCGATGGCCTCGGCCCCCGGCGCGCCCCTGCGGACATCGCTCCCCGAACTGGCCGCGCTGCGACGCTCGCTCGACGCCGGCACCGCGTCGTACAACGACGTCAGCGAGCTGTTCGTCCGACTCGACGGCCAGGCGGAGACCCAGGTGCGCGACCAGCTCGGTCGCATCGAGCGCACCGCGGACCGCCGTCCGCTTCCTTCCGAGCCGCGCGCCCGGTTGCGCGCCGTGCGGGAGGCGGTCTCGTTGTTCTCGTCCAGCAGCGACCGGATCCGATTCGCCCTCGAGATCATGCTGGGGACCCGGGATCCCTCAGTGGCGTCCTCGCTGATCGACGGCACTGCCCGGTTCGAGGCTGCCGCAGACCGGGCCGTTCCGTCCCTCGGGCCGAGAGCGGTGGCGGCGTGGCAGCTCTTCCGCAGTGACCCCGCGGCCGTGAGCACCGAAGCAATGATCGACGCGGCCGCTCGCCTCGGGCTCGCCTCGTCGGGCGCAGCTGCCGCGACCCCCGACGCGGCGGTGCTGGTGACCGCGATCGGCGACGGAGCCCGTTGGGCGGTCCTGCTCAACGATGTGGTCAGTGCCTCATCGTGTGATCTGGCCGAGGCCGCCCACGATCAGGCGAACGACGACACCCGCCGCGTCATCGGGGCTGCGGCGGTCTCGTCGCTGCTCGCGGTCGTCTCGCTCGGTCTCGCGCTGCTCATCGCCCGGGAGCTGGTCACCCCGGCACGCGAACTGGAGGACATGGCGCGCCGGGTGGCCAGCGGCGACTTCGATCTGCCACCGATCGACGCGTGGGGCCCGCGGGAACTGGCCGCCACCCTCGAGGCGTTCAACGACATGGCGGCGACGCTGGCGGCGGTCGAAAACCAGGCGGTTGCCCTGGCCGACGATCCTGAATCGCCGGTGTTGGCCGACTCGCTCCCGGGACGCACCGGCGAGGCGATGCAGGTGGCCATCGACCGCCTCCGGGCGTCGATCCATCTCGCCGAGCAGCAGCGCATGGAGCTGACCGAGTTGGCCACCCGGGACGGGCTCACCGGTCTGCTCAACCGGGCGGCGGCGCTCGATGCCGTGGGGCGCGAGCTCGCCCGATCGCGTCGGGAGGAGCAGCCGCTCCTCGCGCTGTTCATCGACCTCGACGGGCTCAAGCAACTCAACGACGCCCACGGGCACGCGGTCGGCGATCAGGCGCTGCGCGAGGTCGCCGGCGCGCTGGGGTCCACCACCCGCCAAGCCGACATCCTCGCCCGCATCGGGGGCGACGAGTTCCTGGTGACCGGGCCGGTGCCGACCGAGGGAACGGCGGGAGTCGAGGCCATCGCCGATCGGATCCTCCGTGCGGTCCGAGCCAGGGACGTCGTCATCGCCGATGGCGCCCAGATCCCGCTGCGGTGCAGCATCGGGATGGCGGTGTCCAGGCCGGGGGTCGATACGGTCGGATCCCTGCTCCAGGCGGCGGACACCGCCCTCTACGAGGCCAAGCGGGCGGGCCGGGATCGGGCGGCGTGGAGTCGGCCGGCGACGACGTCGTCCTGAGCCGGTGTCCGGTCCTCCTTCCGGGACCTAGGACTCTGGACCGGTCGGTGCTCGGTGTCCACGCTGGCCTGAGCTGACGAGCGCGAGGAGGCGTGATGAAGGCGGGTCGCGTGGCGATGCTGGTGGTGGGGTCATTGTTCGTGCTCCCGGGGCTCGGGGCGCTTCTCGGTGGTGGCGGCCTCGCCGTCGCCTACGCGGTCGGTCGGGACCGCGACGGCTTCTTCTCGACCACCCTCGACCGGTTCGAGTCGTCGACCGTGGCGATCACCGCCGAACAGCTCGATTTCGGCGCGGAACCGGGGTCGCCCCACTGGATCGTGGACGCGCTCGACACCGACATCCGGCTGCGAGTAACGAGCGGCGACAGCGGCCAGGACGTCTTCGTGGGCATCGCCGACCAATCCGATGTCGATGGATATCTCGCCGGCGTCGCCCACGACGAGGTCCGCAAGCTCGAGCACGATCGCTCGCCCGTCTACCGTCACCGCACCGGTGGCGACGACGTCGCGCCACCGTCCGACCAGCCGTTCTGGGTCGAGAGCGAAATCGGGCCCGGCACCCAGGAGCTGATCTGGAACGCGACGAGCGGTCGATGGGCCGTCGTGGTGATGAACGCCGACGCCTCGCCCGGGGTCGCCGCGGACGTCGACGTGGGGGCGAAGCCCGGCTTCTTGCTGCCGCTCGCCTTCCTACTGCTCGGCGCTGGTCTGGTCGTCACCACCGGCTCCGTCGTCCTGATCGTCCTCGGTGCCCGCAACCAGGAGCACCGACCCCCGCCGCCCGGCGTCCTCCCCGCCGCGGTGGTCCCCGCAGCAGTCGGCCACGAACCAGCCCGTGCGGCGGCGTCCAGCCCGGTCTCGCTCCACGCCCGCCTCGATCCGGATCTGTCTCGGTGGCAGTGGCTGGTGAAGTGGTTCCTCGCCATCCCACACTTCATCGTGCTCGCCTTCCTCTGGATCGCGTTTGCCGTCCTCACCGTCGTCGCCGGCGTCGCGATCCTGTTCACCGGCACGTACCCACGCGGCATCTTCGACTTCAACGTCGGTGTGATTCGTTGGACGTGGCGGGTGAGCTACTACGCCACCACCGGCGGCATCGGGACCGATCGCTACCCGCCGTTCAGCCTGGCCGACGATCCCGGCTACCCGGCCTCGATCGACATCGCCTATCCGGGTCGGCTGTCTCGCGGTCTGGTGCTGGTGAAGTGGTGGTTGCTCGCCATCCCGCACTATCTGATCGTCGCCTTGTTGATCGGCGCGTCGTTCGGCTGGCACTTCGGTAGCACCCGAATCGACCCGACCGGCGGTGGGGGCGTGCTCGGGGTGTTGGTCCTGGTGGCCGGCGTGGTCCTGCTGTTCCGAGGGCGGTATCCGCACGCCTTGTTCGATCTGATCATCGGGTTCAACCGGTGGATCTGGCGAGTGGTCGCCTACGCCGCCCTGATGACCGACGAGTACCCACCGTTCCGGCTCGATCAAGGAGGCGACGAGCCGATCGCGAAGATGGAGCCGGCGGACGAGTCATCCGCCGAAGCTCCGACCGACACCGGAGCTGATTCCTAGGCCCCCGTGGGTCCCGAGATGACCCCAAAACACGGAACTGGACGCGCCTGCGTACCAATCGATTGGTACGCAGGCGCGTCCAGTTTCCAAGGACGTGGACACCCCAGCGGGTGTTGGGAGGCTCAGTGATCGGCGGTGGCGTGCTCCGCCATCGACGCCCGGACCTCGTCCATGTCGAGCTCGCGCACCTGGGCGATCAGGTCCTCGAGCGCCGCGGCCGGGATCGCGCCGGGCTGGGAGAAGACCAGGACCTGGTCGCGGAACACCATGAGCGTGGGGATCGACATGATCTGGGCCGAGGCAGCCAGGCCGCGCTCGGCCTCGGTGTCCACCTTGCCGAACACGATGTCGTCGTGCTGCTCACTGGCCTGTTCGAAGATCGGCGCGAACATGCGGCACGGCCCGCACCACGATGCCCACCAGTCCACGAGGACGATGTCGTTGTCGGTGATGGTCTGTTCGAAGTTGTTCTCGGTGAGCTGGACGGTTGCCATGGGGGGCGGCTCCTTGCCTGATCGGTGCGTACCCTTCATTCAACCGAGATACCCCAGGGGGTATTCCCGGAGTCACTCGCAGGCGGCGCAGGTCCCGACCAGGTCGAGGCGGTGGTGGTCGACGGCGAACTCGATCTTCTCGGCTACGGAGCCCAGCACCCGCTCGAGGTCGCGTTCGATCTTGGCATCGAGGGTGAAGTCGACGACGTCGCCGCACGCCGCGCAGATCAGGTGGTGGTGGTGCTCGGTGAGGTCCTCGGCCAGCTCGTAGCGGGCGTGGTCGTCGCTGGTGATGATGCGATGGACGATCTCGGCCTGCTCCAGCACGGCGAGGTTCCGGTACGCACTCGACTGGGCCAGGCCGGGATCGAGCTCGAGGACCTGGGGAATGGTGAGCGGTCCCTCGGCGGCATCGAGGACCTCGACCAGCGCTCGGCGGCGCCGGGTGTAGCGCTGACCGGACTTGCGGAGACGGACGGTGGCGATGTCGTGGAGGTCGGCGGTGGGCACCGCGTCACTGTAGCCAGTCGAATGAGAATCGGTGAGAATGGTCAATGGGCGTGGTGAGGATCGTCCACGAACACGTCGCCGCCGGCGAGAAGCAGCACTCGGCCACCGAACGCCTCGCGGAGGTGCGACTCGACGAGCACCTCGTCGGGCGGGCCGTACGCAACTGCCCCGGTCGACAGCAGCAGGACGCGATCGCAACGCGACGCGTCGTCGAGATCGTGGGTCGTCATCAACACCGACCGACCGGCCGAGCGCTCCTCTTCGATCACCTGCAGGATCGTTCGCCGGGACACCACGTCGAGGCCGGTCACCGGTTCGTCGAGGAGCAGGATGTCGGCTTCCTGGGCCAGGCCTTGAGCGACGAACACCCGCTGGCGCTGCCCGCCGGAGAGGTCGTGCAACTGGCGGTGGGCGAGGTCCTCGATGTCGAGGCGGGCGAGCGCCCCCTGGACGACGGCGTGATCACCGGGCTGGAGCCGGCGGAGCAGACCACGATGGGCGTAGCGCGCCATGCGGACCGTCTCGTGCACGGTGATCGGGAGGGTGCGATCGACGTCGGTGGCCTGGAGCACGAGGGCGACGGTGACGCCGTGGAGGGTGACTGTCCCGGTGGCCGCCGGTGCGAGCCCCGCGATGGCCCGCAGGAGCGTGGACTTGCCGGATCCGTTGGGTCCGATGATGGCAGTGGTCGAACCCCGGTCGACCTGCAGGGTCACGTGATCCAGTGCGAGGCGGCCGCCGTAGCGGACGGTGAGGTCGTCGATCGTCACCGCGGGGGTCACGGCCGTACGATACCCGAAAACGAGTCCGGTTCTCATTTGCGTTTTCGGACGGGGCCCCGTACCGTTATTCGAGAGCGATTCTCACTTCGGAGGACCAGATGGTGACCAGATGGTGACACGACCGCGGCTGCTGGCCGCCGTCATCGTCGCGCTCGCCGTCGCCGTCGCCGGCTGCGGTGCGGACACGGGTGGTGCCCCGTCCGGCGGTCCGCAGATCGTGGTCACCACCAATGTGCTCGGCGACGTGGTGCGCGCCATGTTCGGCGGTGCGGCCGACGTGGTGACGGTGATGCCTGAGGGGACCGACCCCCACGACTTCCAGGCGTCCGCTCGGCAGGCGCAGGCCATGCGGTCGGCGCGGGTCCTCGTCACCAACGGGGGCGGGCTCGAGGAGGGGTTGGATGCGGTGATTGGCGGGGCGACGAGCGATGGCGTCGACGTGTTCGCCGCCATCGACGCCGTGGACACCCTCTCGCTGCGTGACGGGGGCCGGGTCGATCCCCACTTCTTCACCGACCCCGCTCGGATGGCGGTGGCGGCGCGGGGCATCGCCGATCACGTCTTGTCGGTCGTTCCCGAGCTCGACACCAACGAGGTGCGCGCTCAGGTGGACGGCTACATCGGGAAGCTGCGCCAGCTCGACGCCGACGTGGCCCGGACCCTCGATGTGGTCCCCGCCGACCGACGTGTCCTCGTGACCAGCCACCAGGCGCTCGGGTACTTCGCCGATCGCTATGGCTTCCAGATCGTGGGGGTGATCGTGCCGGGCGGCTCCACCAGCGAGGGAGTCTCGGCCGCGGATCTCGCCGCGCTCGCCGATGTGGTGCGTTCGACGGGTGTGGGTGCCGTCTTCGCCGACACCTCGTCGTCGGGGCGGATCGCCGACGCGCTGGCAGCCGAGGTGGGAGACGTGACCGTCGTCGATCTCTACACCGAGTCGCTCGGCGCCGCCGGCTCCGACGGCGCCACCTACCTGGACATGATCCGCACCGACGCCCGCCGCATCGCCGAGGCGTTGGCGCCGTGATCGGTTGGTTCACCGATGCGTTCGCCCCGCTGTTCATGCAACGGGCCCTGGTGGCCGGCCTCGTCGCGGTGGTGGCCACATCGCTCGTCGGTACCTGGGTGGTGCTGCGCGGTCTGGCCTTTCTCGGAGATGCCCTGGCGCATGGCGTGATTCCGGGCATCGCGCTCGCCGTCTTGTGGGGGTTCAGTCCCATCGCCGGTGCGCTGGTGGCCGCGTTGGCCATGAGCGGCGCGGTGACGCTGCTGTCGAGCCGCACCACGATCCGGGAGGACACCGGCATCGGTCTGCTGTTCGTGGGGATGCTGTCGCTCGGGGTGATCATCATCTCCCGGTCTCGATCGTTCGCCACCGATGTCACCGCGCTGCTCTTCGGCGACGTGCTCGGGGTCACCACCGGGGACATCCGGGGCCAGTCGCTCGCGGCGGCCGCCGTCGTGGCGGTCACCGTCGTCGCCTACCGCCCGTTCCTCGCCCTCACCTTCAACCGCGACAAGGCTTCGACACTGGGCATGCGGCCCGCCCTCGCGCAGGGAGCGCTGCTGGCCATGCTGGCGGTGAGCATCGTCGCCAGCTTCCAGGCCATCGGCACGCTGCTCGTCTTCGGACTCCTCATCGGTCCACCGGCAACGGCGTCACTGGTGGTGCGACGGGTGCCGCTCATCATGGTCACCGCGGTGGCCATCGGCGCGGCCAGCGTCGTGGTCGGCCTCGCCGTCAGCTTCCATGCCGACACCGCGGGAGGCGCCACCATTGCCGGGGTGGCAGTGAGCGCGTTCTTCGTTGTCCTCGCCGCGACCGAGATCCGGGCCGCCATGGGACGTCGGCGGGACGCGGCGCGCCAGGTCAGCTGAGGATCTGGCCCACGTCGGTGATGATCAGGTATGTGAGCATGGCGATCACGATGCAGTTGAGGGAGCTGATCGGCACCTTCCACTGATGGTCGGCCGCGAAGAACCGGCGGATGCTGGCGATGTTGAACCCGATGGCGATCACGCCGATGACGATGCCGAGGCCGGGTCCGACACCTCCGGCGATGCCGATGGCGGGGAGGAACCAGGGGAACACGACATAGGTCAGCGTGCACCTAGTGGCCGAGATCAGGATCGAGGTGCTGAATGCGCGGTTGGCGGCGTCGGTCGACACGGTGGGCGTCGCCGAGGGCTGATCGGTCGCGACCGGGCGCAGGGAGTCGGTGCTGGACACGTGAAGATTCTCGTCCGCGGCGAGGACGCGAGTCCAGGCGCCGCCGCCGTCACTCAGTCGGCGGGGGTGATGAGGCCGTAGTGGCCGTCGTGACGGCGGTACAGCACGTGCCCGCGGTCGCGGTCATCCACGAAGAAGATCCAGGGTGCACCGGTCACGTCGAGTCGGTCCCGGGCCTCGGTCAAGGTCAGCCAGGGGGCCGCCTCGGGGCTCACGTCGACGGCGGCCACGGTCTCCTCGATCGGCTCATCGCCGGGAGCCGACCGGTACTGCAGGCCGTAGGTTCCGCCCGGCCGGCGGTGGACCACCGCGTCCTGCCCGGTCGCCAGATCGGTGAACAGGAAGAAGTCGTAGTCCAAGGCCTCGAGGTCGAAGATCGCCTCGTCCACGGTGGCCGCGTCGGCGCTGAAGCTCTTGTGACGCACGATCTCCCGGTCCTCGAAGGGACGCGGGTGGTAGCGGGGGCGCTCGGTGGGGGAATCCCCGTGACGCCACTCGCCTGGTGGACTGCTGGGACCACGACGGCGGAGCGCCTGGCGGTGTTCGGCGAGGTGTTCGAGGCGTCGGCGCAGGCGGGACTCGACCAGATCGATCGCTTCGGTCATGGTCGCAGCCCGGACCTGAGCCCGGACCGGCTCGCCGTCGATGTCGATCATGACCCGGACCGATGCCGGCCGGTCCCGGCTGGGGTCGTCGATCTGTTCGAGCCGCACGGTCGCGAACAGCACCGGTTGGCTGATCTCCGTCAGCACCTTCTCGATCCGTTCGATGGCGTACGAACGAATCCGCTCCGGCACGCGGCCGGCCGTCGACATCTCGACGCCGGGCTCCGACCCGGATTCCGGCTCCGGTGGGTCCATGGCGAGCTCGTGCCACTGCTCGGCGACGAGACCGTGCTCGACCCGGAAGCGACTCACGATGGGCGCGGCATCCTCGGCCTCCCAGATCGCCTCGAAGCTGTGCGCTCCGATCCCGCGGAGGGCCACGGGGATCTCGGTGCCGAGCAAGGGGCTCGACGCCCAGCGCCGACGAATGCGATCGGTTCCGTGGACGTCGCCGGCGCCCTCGTGGAGCACGGCGTCGGGCGCGTACAGGAGGATCGCCTCGTCGAGCCGTCCTTCCGCCATGAGCGCGGCCCACTGCTCGACCGCCCGAGCCGGGTGGGCTTCGCGTCCTCGACCGAGATCGGGGCCGTCGATCGCCGGCGACGTGCCACCCGCGGCGTCCGGCGCCCGGGACCCGGACAGGTCGCCGAAGCGGCGCTGGGATCGGGCCACACGCGTGCCATTGCGGAGGGTCACCCGCTCCGCTCGGTTCGCGCCGTCGTCGCGCACGATGTCGAAGTGCACGCGTGCCCCGCTGACGCGAGCCACGGGCTCGATCGCCGAGGCGCGCACCGCGTACCGGCGTCCGCCACGCCGGATGATGCCCTCCCCGCGGGACGGATCGAACCACTGGACCACTCCGTCAGGCATGGGGATGCCCTCCTGTACTCGGATCACCGGTGTGAGATGTCGATCGCGGGGTGGGTCGGACCACACGCCACCTCTCCATGGTCCCAGGCTCGTCCTCGGAGCGTCGTCGTCGAAAGGGCCGTACGTCCCATGTCGCGACGTCGTTCGTCGTGACCACGGCGGGACGGGCAAGGGCCTTCGCCTCTGGTCCCGCGCCGCCTCCGGCACGGAGGGTGAGGCCATGACGAACAGTGCCCCCCTGATCCACTTCCTCGGCGCGGCTGGCACCGTGACCGGCAGCCGGTTCCTCGTCGAGGACGCCGGTCGCCGGGTGCTGATCGACTGCGGGATGTTCCAGGGCCACAAGGAGCTGCGGCTACGGAACTGGGCCCCCTTCCCGGTCGATCCCGCGAGCATCGACGCGGTCGTGATCACCCACGCGCATCTCGACCACGTGGGGTACCTGCCCGCGCTGGCCCGAGACGGCTTCGCCGGACCGGTGGTCTGCACGCCCTCGACCGCGTCGCTGGCCGAGATCGTGCTCGAGGACTCGGCGCGATTGCAGGAGGAGGAGGCGGGGTACGCCAACCACAAGGGCTACTCCAAGCACCATCCCGCGCTCCCGCTCTACACCAGTGCCGATGCCCACCTGGCCCTCTCGTTGCTCCGGCCGGTCGATCTCGATCGTCTCGAGGAGGTCGTCCCCGGCGTGCGGGTCACGCTCCGCAACGCCGGGCACATCCTCGGTTCCGCGACGGCCACCGTGCAGCTCGAGCGGGCCGGCCGGACCCTGTTGTTCTCCGGCGATCTCGGTCGGCCGACCCACCCGCTGCTCCGCCCACCGGACGAGCCGCGAGCGGTCGACGTGATCGTGAGCGAGTCCACCTACGGCGACCGCCTCCACGAGGACGAGGGCGCGGCACTCGACGTCCTCGCCGATGCGGTCACCCGGACCGCAGAGCGCGGCGGCATGGTGGTGATACCGGCGTTCGCCGTGGATCGCACCGAAGTGGTGCTGATGGCCCTGGGGCGCCTGGCAGCGGAAGGACGGATCCCGTCCCTGCCCGTCCACGCCGACAGCCCGATGGCGCTCCGCGTCCTGGACGTGTACCGGAGTGCCATCGCCGAGCACGCACCCGACCTGCGCAGTCCGCTGGACGCCGATCCGTTCGCCAAGGCAGGCACGCTGCACGAGGCGTTCACGACGGCGGAATCGCGAGCGCTGAACGAGCTCCACTATCCGGCCATCCTCATCTCGGCGTCGGGGATGGCGTCGGGAGGGCGGGTGCTCCACCACCTGGCCCAGCGGCTGCCCGATCACCGGAACACCGTGGTCCTCACCGGCTTCCAGGCGGCGGGGACGCGTGGTCGACAGCTGGCCGACGGCGCTCGCTCGGTGAAGCTGTTCGGCCAGTACGTGCCGGTGCGCGCCGAGATCGCGCAGGTCAACGGCTTCAGCGTCCACGCCGATGCTGCCGAGCTGACCGCCTGGCTGGGTCGGGCGCCGAAGGCACCCGACGTCGCGTTCTTGGTGCACGGCGAGCCGGAGTCGAGCGCGGCGCTACGAGACCGTCTCGTCGAACAGCTGGACTGGAACGTGGCGGTGCCCCGGTTGGGCGAACGGGTGCGCCTCGACGCCGCGCCCCGACCCGCGGTCTCCGGATGATCCGCTCAGTGTGAGGACTCGTGCTCGGCGAGGATCTCGAGCGCGACGTCGTAGACCCGCCGTTGCCTGGGTCGCGCCATGTCGCGGAGCGCGTTGAAACCGGCCACCGCGTCGATGCCGTCGCGCCCCATCAGCAACCCGACGCATCGCTCGATCATGATCCTCGAGTCGAGCGCTTCCTGGAGCTGCCGCACGACCTCGTCGCGCTGCTCCGCGAACAGCGCGGTGGTGAGGAGCGCCTCGAGGAGACCACCGAACGTGGTCAGGGCGTGGGTGTCGCTGTCATCCCACTGATGATCGTGGTCGACGTACACATTCAGCGCGCCGACCGTGGCGCCGGCGAGGTGGATGGGGACGCCGAGCACGGGACCGATGTTCGTGCCGGCGAGCGCGGCGGCCAGGTTCGGCCATCTCCCGTCCGCGACCACATCGGTGGTGGAGACGA
This sequence comes from uncultured Acidimicrobiaceae bacterium, assembly GCA_963730345.1. Classification (GTDB taxonomy): domain Bacteria; phylum Actinomycetota; class Acidimicrobiia; order Acidimicrobiales; family Salinilacustritrichaceae; genus Salinilacustrithrix. The sequence continues at coordinate 148,729 of CAVSRP010000027.1, read as the reverse complement.
GCGTGCCGTAGACGATGGTGTCGACGCAGGGTCCTTCCCGCGTCTCCTCCTGGGCGTTCTCCAGCTTGGTGCCCAACTCGTCGGTGGCGAGCACGGTGCGGAGCAGTTGGTCGTCGTCGATCAGCATCAGCCCGGCACCGGTCAGCCCGAACAGCGACGTCACCGAGTCGGTCAGGTGCTCAATCAGCTTCGACAGCGGCATGCCGGATTCGGCCTGTGAGCGTCGGAGCTGTTCGATCGCCCGTTCGAGCACGTCCTGTTTGATGTGCAACTGGAGCCCTTCGATCGTTCGACGGAAGCGGAGCGTACCCGTCGGTGCTGATCCCCCAGATCAGCCGTCGGCGATCGCGGGGTCGGGTTCCACCAGCGCCTGGAGCTGACAGATCGACAGGACGCGGCGTGCGGCCGGGCTGGCATGGCGAATGACCAGGCTCCCTCCGGATCGGCGGCAGCGCTCGGCATGGTCGACGAGCACGGCCAACCCGTCCGTGGACATCGTGTGGACGGTCCGGGCGTCGACCACGACGCGATGTCTGTCAGCCGCCTCGATCCGCGCCAGTTCAGCGTCGAGGTGCGGGGCGGTGTACGCGCACACCGGCCCGGCGAGGGAGACGATCGTGGTGCGCTCGTGCATCTCGATGTCGATGCGCAACACGTCGGTCGGAGCGACGTGCTCGGCATCGTCCCCGGTCTCCGCCGGGAAGATCCACGACGTCATCGGGAACAGCTCCCGGTCGCCGACGCGATCTCGTCGGCACGTCCGTCTGAACCCATGGGTCGCTCCTCGTGATGCCGGATGCATACCGCAGGGTTCAGGGCGGCAAATTCGGACCATAGCGGCGCGTCGGCACCATTGACAACGAGTCGGGCGATGTGCCCGCCCGGCCTGCGCCGGAAGTTCAGAGGAGAGGACGGGCCGTGGGGGCGATCGGCGACGGCAGGGCACTGGTGCCCATGAGGTGTTCGTCCACCGCGGCGGCGCACGATCGGCCTTCGGCAATGGCCCACACGATGAGGCTCTGGCCGCGCCCCATGTCGCCGCACACGAACACGTCGTCGACGTTGGTCGCGTAGGACTCGTCGCGGGCCACGTTCGAGCGGGCGTCGCGCTCGACACCGAGCTGGTCCGGCAACGGGTTCTCCGGACCGGTGAACCCCATGGCCAACAGCACGAGCTGGCAGTCGAGCTCGAAGTCGGTGCCCTCGACCTTGGTGAAGCGCCCGTCGACGAGCTCGACCTCGTGCGCCTTCAGGCCGCGCACGTTGCCGTCGGCGTCGCCCAGGAACTCCTCGGTGTTGACGCTGTAGACGCGGTCGCCTCCCTCCTCGTGGGCCGAGGAGACCTTGTAGGTCATGGGGTAGGTCGGCCAGGGATTGGCCTGGGTCCGCTCGTCCGGCGGTCGGGGCATGATCTCGAACTGGTGGACCTCGGCGGCGCCTTGTCGGTGCGCGGTCCCGAGGCAGTCGGCCCCGGTGTCTCCGCCGCCGATGATCACCACCGACTTCCCCCAGGCCGAGATGGGCACGTCGTCGACCGCGAGGTCACCCTCCTGGGCCCGGTTGGCCCATGGGAGGTACTCCATGGCCTGGTGGATCCCGTGCAGCTCACGACCGGGAATGGGCAGGTCGCGGGCCTGGGTGGCGCCACCGGCGAGGACGATGGCGTCGAAGTCTCGTCGCAGGTCGTCGACCGCCACGTTGTCGCCCACGTTGGCGTCGGTGCGGAACTCGGTGCCTTCGGCTCGCATCTGGTCGAGTCGGCGGTCGATGTGGCGCTTCTCCATCTTGAACTCGGGGATGCCGTAGCGGAGCAGACCGCCGATGCGGTCGGCCCGTTCGAACACCACGACATCGTGGCCGGCCCGGGTGAGCTGCTGCGCGGCGGCGAGGCCGGCAGGACCCGATCCGACGACGGCGACCCGCTTGCCCGTCTTGACCGAGGGCACGACCGGCTGCACCCAACCCTCGGCGAAGGCGCGGTCGATGATCTCGACCTCGACCTGCTTGATGGTCACCGGATCCTGGTTGATGCCGAGGACGCACGCGCCCTCGCACGGTGCGGGGCAGAGCCGGCCGGTGAACTCCGGGAAGTTGTTGGTGGCGTGCAGGCGCTCGATGGCGTCGCGCCAGTGGTCGCGCCAGACGAGGTCGTTCCAGTCGGGGATCAGGTTCCCCAGGGGACAGCCGTTGTTGCAGAACGGGATGCCGCAGTCCATGCACCGGCTGGCTTGGCTCCGGAGGTGGTCTTCGGGGAAGTCGTTGTAGACCTCTTTCCAGTCCTTGATGCGCACCGGGACCGGTCGCCGCGTGGGGAGCTCGCGTCCGTGCTTGAGGAAGCCCTTGATGTCAGCCATGTCGTCGTCTCGTCTCCGTGTCTCGGGCGTCGCTCAGCCGGCTGCCGCGGCCATGATCGCTTCGTCGGGGTCGATGCCCTCGGCTTCGGCGCGTGTTCTGGCCTCGAGGACCCGCTTGTAGTCCTTGGGCATGACCTTGGTGAAGTGGCGGACGTTGGTGTGCCAGCGATCGAGGATCCGCTGGGCCACGACCGAGCCGGTCTCGGCATGGTGGCGACGTACGACGTCGCGCAACCACTCCTGGTCGTCCTCGCTCAGCGGGTCGATGTCGACCATCTCGGTGTTGAGGTTGGGGTGGAACAGGTCATCGGGGTCGTAGACGTAGGCGGTCCCGCCCGACATGCCGGCCCCGAAGTTCCGGCCGGTGGCCCCGAGGATGACGGCGTGGCCTCCGGTCATGTACTCGCACCCGTGGTCGCCGACGCCCTCGACGACCGCGGTGGCGCCCGAGTTGCGGACACAGAAGCGCTCGCCCACGACCCCACGGATGAACACCTCACCGCGCGTGGCCCCGTAGAGGATCACGTTGCCGGCGATGATGTTCTCCTCCGCGACCAGGGCGGGGTGGCTGTCCTCGGGCGGCCGGACCACCAGCCGGCCCCCGGAGAGGCCCTTGCCGAGGTAGTCGTTGGTGTCGCCGTAGAGCCGCATCGTGACGCCGCGGGGCAGGAACGCCCCGAAGCTCTGCCCGGCAGAGCCGGTGAACCGGATCTGGATGGTGTCGTCGGGCAGCCCGTCCTCGCCGTACCGCTTGGCGATCTCGTGGCCGAGCATCGTGCCCGTGGTCCGGTTGAGGTTCCGGATCGGCAGTTCGATGGCCACTGGTTCGCGACGCTCGATGGCGTCCTGCGACAGCCGGATGAGCTCGTTGTCGAGGGCGTCGTCGAGGCCGTGGTCCTGCACCTTCGAGCAGAACCGGTCCTGCTCCCATGGCGTCTCGGGAACGTGCAGGATCTTCGACAGGTCGAGGCCGTCGGCCTTCCAGTGCTCGATCGCCCGGCGGGTGTCGAGCAGGTCGACGCGCCCGATGGCTTCCTCGAGGGTGCGGAACCCGAGCTGGGCCAGCAGCTCGCGCACCTCCTCGGCGATGAAGTGCATGAAGTTCACGACGTGGTCGGCCTGGCCGGCGAAGCGGGCTCGCAGGTTCGGGTTCTGCGTCGCGACCCCGACGGGACACGTGTCGAGGTGGCAGACCCGCATCATGATGCAGCCCATGACCACCAGTGGCGCGGTGGCGAAGCCGTATTCCTCGGCGCCGAGCAGGGTGGCGATCATGACGTCGCGGCCCGTCTTGAGCTGGCCATCGGTCTGCACCACGATGCGGTCCCGCAGGCCGTTGATCATCAGCGTCTGCTGGGTCTCGGCCAGCCCGAGCTCCCACGGTGTCCCGGCGTGCTTGAGCGAGTTGAGGGGAGAGGCGCCGGTACCACCGTCGTGACCCGAGATGAGCACGACGTCGGCCTTGGCCTTCGACACGCCGGCGGCCACCGTGCCCACCCCGACCTCGGACACCAGCTTGACGTGGATCCGAGCCTGCGGGTTGGCGTTCTTGAGGTCGTGGATCAGTTGCTTGAGATCCTCGATCGAGTAGATGTCGTGGTGCGGTGGCGGTGAGATCAGACCGACGCCCGGGGTGGAGTAGCGGGTCTTGGCGATCCACGGCCACACCTTCTGGCCCGGAAGTTGGCCGCCTTCGCCGGGCTTGGCGCCCTGGGCCATCTTGATCTGGATGTCGTCGGAGTTGGTCAGGTAATTGGCCGTGACCCCGAAGCGACCGGACGCGACCTGCTTGATCGACGAACGCTTGGAGTCGCCGTTGGGAAGGGGAAGGAACCGCTCGGTGTCCTCGCCACCCTCACCGGTGTTCGACTTGGCCCCGATCCGGTTCATGGCGATGGCCAGCGTCGTGTGGGCCTCCTCCGAGATCGAACCGTAGGACATGGCGCCGGTGGAGAACCGCTTGACGATCTCGCTGACCGGCTCGACCTCGTCGATCGGGATGGGGGTCCGCTCGCCGTCCCTGAGCTCGAACAGCCCGCGCAGGGTGGCGAGCCGCTCGGACTGCTCGTTCACCCGCGAGGTGTACTCCTTGAAGATCTCGTACGTGCCAGTGCGGGTGGCGTGCTGGAGCTTGTAGACCGTCTCGGGGTTGAACAGGTGGTACTCGCCCTCGCGCCGCCACTGGTACTCGCCGCCCATCCACAGGTCACGGTGGGCGACCTCGGCCGGACGGTCGAGGTAGGCGAAGTCGTGACGCCGGCGCACCTCCTCGGCCAGGACATCGAGACCGACCCCCCCGAGCTTGGACGTGGTGCCGGTGAAGTACTCGTCGACCAACTCCTGGGAGAGCCCCACCGCCTCGAAGATCTGCGCGCCGGTGTAGGACGCGATGGTCGAGATGCCCATCTTGGACATGATCTTGAGCACGCCCTTGGTGCATGCCTTCACGTAGTTGCGGTGGGCCTTGCGGGCGGAGATCTTCTTGATGAACCCGGTTTCCAGCAGGTCGTCGATGGTCTCGAACGCCAGGTACGGGTTGATGGCGCCGGCGCCGAAGCCGCACAGCAGGGCCATGTGATGGACCTCGCGGGCGTCGCCGCACTCGACCACCAGACCCACCTTCGTGCGGCTCTTCTCCCGGATCAGGTGGTGGTGGACTGCTGCGGTGAGCAGCAGTGACGGGATGGGGGCCAACTCCGCGTTGGAGTGCCGATCGGAGAGGACGACGATCTTGGTGCCGTCGGCGATGGCGGCCGACACCTTGGCGCACACGTCGGCGATCGCCCGGCGCATGCCCTTGCCCCCCTCGGCCACGGGGTAGAGGCCGTCGATGGCGAACGACTGGAACTGGGCCATGTCGCCGTCTTCGTTGATGTAGAGCAGCTTGGCCAGCTCTTCGTTGGTGATGATCGGCGAGGGCAACTCGACCAGCCGACAGGATGCGGGCTGCGGATCGAGCAGGTTCCCCTCGGCCCCGATGCTGGAGGCCATCGAGGTGACCATCTCCTCGCGGATGGCGTCGAGCGGCGGGTTGGTGACCTGGGCGAACAGCTGCTGGAAGTAGTCGAAGAGCAACCGCGAGCGGTTGGAGAGCACGGCCACTGGGGTATCGGTGCCCATCGACCCGATGGGCTCGTAGCCGTTCTGGGCCATGGGGCCGAGGAGGATCTTCATCTCCTCGGCCGTGTAGCCGAACACCCGCTGGTGCTTGACCACCGAGGCGTGCTGGGGGGTGAGCAGGAAGCGAGGCGGAAGATCCTCGAGGCGAACCAGACCGGCATGGAGCCAGTCGTCGTAGGCGTGTTCGTGAGCCAGCTCGTGCTTGATCTCCTCGTCCTCGACGATGCGGCCCTGCGCGGTGTCGACCAGGAACATCCGACCTGGCTGGAGGCGACCCTTGCGGACCACCTTGGACTGGTCGATGTCGAGTACTCCGACCTCGGACGCCATGACCACCAGCCCGTCCTCGGTGACCCAGTACCGGCTCGGGCGGAGCCCGTTGCGGTCGAGGACCGCGCCGATCAGGGTGCCGTCGGTGAACGCGATCGAGGCGGGGCCGTCCCACGGCTCCATGAGGGAGGCGTGGTACTGGTAGAAGGCCCGCTTCCAGTCGGGCATCGTCTCGTGGTTCTCCCACGCCTCGGGGATCATCATGAGTACGGCGTGGGGGAGCGAGCGGCCACCGAGATGGAGCAGTTCGAGGCACTCGTCGAAGCGGGCGGTGTCGGACGCCCCGGCCGTCATGATCGGGAACGCCCGCTCCAGCGACTCGCCGAACAGCGGCGATTCGAAGTTGCCCTCCCGGGCCCGCAGCCAGTTCTCGTTGCCCTGCACGGTGTTGATCTCGCCGTTGTGGGCCACCATCCGGTACGGGTGGGCGAGCGGCCACGACGGGAACGTGTTGGTGGAGAAGCGCGAGTGCACCAGCGACAAGGCCGTCTCGTAGCGCTCGTCGAGCAGGTCGGGGAAGAACTCCTGGAGCTGCGAGGACGTGAGCATGCCCTTGTAGACGATGGTGCGTGACGACAGCGACGGGAAGTACACGGGGCCATCGAGGCCGGGCGCGCTGACCTCGTGCTCGATGCGCTTGCGCAGGATGAAGGCCTTGCGGTCCAGCTCGATACCCGAGATGGACTGGTCCGACACCGCCGGGTCCGATGCCAGGAACAGCTGGCGGAAGAGGGGTTCGACCTCGAGGGCCTGTGAGCCGATCATCGAGTTGTCCACCGGCACGTCACGCCAGCCGAGCACGGTGAGCCCCTCGGCGGTGGCCAGCTTCTCGATCTCGGTGGCGGCGTCGGCGGCCGCTTCCGGGTCAGCGGGCAGGAAGGCGATACCGACGGCGTAGCTGCCCTCTGCCGGCAGCTCGAAGTCGCACTCGTCGCGGAAGAGCCGGTCGGGGATCTGGGTGAGGATGCCGGCCCCGTCGCCCACGTTGTCCTCGGCGTTGGTGGCGCCCCGGTGGTCGAGGTTGCACAAGGACCGCAAACCGCGCTCGACCATGTCGTGGCTCTTGCGACCGTGCATGTCGACCACGAAGGCAACCCCGCACGCGTCGTGCTCGAACGCGGGGTCGTAGAGGCCCTGTGGTGCAGGAATATGGTTCATCGATGAGATCCCGTGGAGAGTCGAAACGCCGTTGGGCGTTGTTCAGGCTCTGCAACATGGGACGTCATTGGCCCAACCGCAGTCCCGCCATGGTAGCGATGCGGGTCGGGTCGCCCGAAATGCGATGAGATCAGGGCTCGGCGGTGGAGAGCTCGGTCCTCGCGCCGGAATGTGGTCACCCGGCGAGGGTGGCCGCGACCGTGGCTCCGAGGTTCCAGCAGGCGTCCTTCGCCGCCTGGTCAGGGCGGTCGATCACGCGGACGTGGTCGGCCACCTGACGCCATGCCAACCCGGTCACGATCTTGTCGATGTCGCGCAGCGCGCCGTCGACGTCGTTGTTGCCGTGGATCGCGCAACCGAACGGATGTCCGGCGGTCTCGGCGAGGCACGGGTAATACACGGTGTCGAAGAAGTGCTTGAGGGCGCCGGCCATCGTCCCGAGGTTGGCCGGGGCCACCAAGACGTAACCGTCGGCGTTGAGCGCGTCGGCTGTCGTGGTCGACAGCGCGGCGCCGGTCACGACCTCGACCCCCTCGATGCCGTCGGCCCGGCTGCCGTCCAGCACCGAGGCCACCATGTCGTGGAGCGAAGGTGACGTCGTGTGGTGGACGACCAGCAGCCGGGTCATGCCGCGAGCCTCGCGCGCAGCTGGGACATCACGGGGTCGAGGACTCAGATGTCGTAGAGGCCGCCGGCCAGGTACTTGAGCCCGGTGTCGCAGGCGACGGTCACGACGGTCCGTCCGGGACCGAGCTCGGTGGCCAGCGCGATGGCCCCCGCGACGTTGAGCCCGGACGACGTCCCGGCGAGCAGACCTTCCTCGGCGGCGAGCCGCCGGGCCATCGCTCGGCCGTCGGCTTCGTCGACGGTGCGGACCTCGTCGTATCGGTCCTGATCGAGCAGCGGAGGTACGAAGCCGATCCCGATCCCCTCCACGCTGTGACTCCCGGGTTCCCCGCCGGAGATGACCGGAGTGGAGCCGGGTTCGAAGATGACGACCCGAGCCGGTGATCCGCCGTCGGCGAGCGCGCCGGAGACGCCCATGGCCAGCCCGGCAGTACCCACCGCGGCACAGAACACATCGATGGGCCGCTCCATCTGTTCGAGGAGCTCGTCGCCGACCGTGCGGTAGCCGACCAGGGAGTCGTGGTTGTGGAGCTGGTTCGTCCAGTAGGTGTCGGGCTCGGCCGCGTACTCGGCGGCCCGTTCGATCATCTTCAGAACCAGGTCGGGGGTGACCCGGCCGCCGTCGCTGGCCACGACGGTCAGCTCGGCACCGAACGCCCGCATGGTGGCCAGCTTCTCTGCTGCGTAGGCGTCCGACGAGACCACCCGGAAGGTGTACCCCTTGGCGGCGCACACGTAGGCCAGGGAAGACCCGGTGCTGCCGCCGGTGTACTCGACGACGGTCATCCCAGCTCGGAGGTCCCCTCGGCGTTCGGCCTCCTCGATCATGGCGAGGGCCATGCGGTCCTTGTACGACCCGGTGGGGTTGAACCACTCGAGCTTGACGAAAACGTCGGCCGCCCCGGGCGGGACGACCTTCTTCAGCTGGACGACCGGCGTCCTGCCGACCATGTCCAACATCGATGTCCCGACGTGCATGCGAACCTCCGGCCCGTGCGACCGCGGTTCGGTCGAGTGGTGATCATGGCCGATCCCAGCCCGTCCCGCCCTCCGATCCGACCGTCAGCGACGCTGGAGACCGTCGAGCGTGGCCCTCACGTCACCGGCGTCGGCACTGGCGGCGAGGTCGACGGTGACCGCCAGGTACCACTCGTCGTGCCCCTCGGGATCGACGAGGACCTGCTCCACCGACCAGGTCTCGCTCCCGTCGTCGGCCACCAGGAACCGCGCCGGCCCGCGAGCGTCGCCGTCGATGCCGATCGAGGGTCGATCGCCGCCGTACTCGGCCATGTACGGCTCGAACAGCTCGATCAGCTTGGACTCGTTCCAGCCGAAGTCGCCGATCTCGGTCAGATCTTCCGACCACGCCGACCACTGTCCGGTGGCGGCGTACTGCACCCAGCGGAAGACGCGCGTGCGAACCAGCGCCCGGAAGGCCCGACGGTCGGTCGTGACGTCCGGGGCTCGGTCCTCGGCCATCCGGGCGGCCTCGACGTCGTCGACCGCACGGTCGGCCGAGAACATCGCCGTCCACTCGTCGAGGAGGGACGAGTCGGTGGCCCTGATGACCGCGCCGAGCCAGTCGGTGAGCTCGTCCACCTCGTCGGACTTGGCCTCGTCGGGCACGCTGCGCACGAACGTCTTGTACACATCGGACAAGTAGCGCAGGAGCAGACCCTCCGATCGCTTGATCCCGTAGTGGCGCACGAACGACGGGAAGTCCATGGCCCGGTCCCACAGATCGCGGACCACACCCTTGGGCGCGATGTTGCGGTCGCCGATCCAGGGGTTCTCCTCCCGCCACCGGTCGAACACGTCGTAGATCTGGTCCCGCATGGGCTGGGGGTAGTTGATCTTCTCCAGCTCCTCGATCCGCTGCTCGTACTCGACGCCGGCCGCCTTCATCTCGGCCATCGCCTCGTCCTTGGCCTTGTCCTTCTGGGCCATGAGGATCGGGAACGGGTTGTCGACCACCGACTCGACCAGCGCCAACATGGCCAGGGCGTAGTCCTCGTGCTCGGACTCGAGCAGCGGGACGGCATGGAGCAGGAACGGTGCCAGCAGCTGGTCGAGGGCGAACTCGTCCTGCAGCTCCTGGTCGACCTCGACGTAGCGGCCGTAGGCGTCGGGCTCGTCGAGCAGCCGCACCACACCGGCGGTGCGCAGGGCCTTGTACAGCCCGATGGTCTGGCGCACGTGGCGGCGCTGGCGGGCCCGGGGCTCGTGGGAGCCGAGGAGCAACGAGCGGCTGTGGGCCCAGGCGTCGCCCGGCCGGTCGAGGAGCTGCATGAGCATCCCGGGGGTCATCTTGAACGACGACTCGAGTGGCTCGGGGGTGGCGGCCTGGAGCTTGTCGAAGGTGTCCTCGTCGTAGGGGACGAAGCCCCGCGGCGGCGACGACTTCTTCAGCTTGCGCTTCTTCTTCGGATCGCCTCGTTCCCTGGACGCAGCCGCCTTGGCCTCGGCCGCTTCGTTCTCGGCCACGTGATCGGGTGCCAGCGCGATGACGAGCCCTTCGGTGTCGTACCCGGCCCGGCCGGCCCGGCCGGCGATCTGGTGGAACTCGCGTGCCGAGAGCAGCCGGTTCTCGGTGCCGTCGTACTTGTAGAGGCGGGTGAGCACCACGGTCCGGATGGGCAGGTTGACCCCGACGCCCAGCGTGTCGGTGCCGGAGATGACCTTGAGCACGCCCTGCTGGGTGAGCTTCTCGACCAGCCGCCGGTAGCGGGGGAGCATCCCGGCGTGGTGGACGCCGACCCCGTTGCGGAGCAGGCGGGCGAGGTCGCGACCGAACCCGGCCGGAAGCTTGGCCTCGGCCAGTGCCTCGCTCACCACCGCCTTGGCCTCGTCGTCCAACTTGGTGACGCTGGCCATCGCCGACGCCATGGCCACCGCGTCTTTCTGCGAGAAGTTCACCAGGTACAGGGGGGCGGCATCCGACGCGAGGAGCTGCTCGATCGTGTGGTGGAGCAGCGTCCGCCGGTATTCGAACCGCAACGGCACGGGCCGGACCGCGTCGTCGATCAGTGCGGTGGGTCGGCCCGTCCGGCGGGTGAGATCGTCGCGGAAGAACCGGACGTCGCCGAGGGTGGCGGAGAGCAGGAGGAACGACGACTGCGGGAGCTCGAGCAAGGGGACCTGCCACGCCCAGCCCCGGTCGGGATCGCCGTAGTAGTGGAACTCGTCGAGGACGACCGTGGCGGCGTCGGCCTCGGCACCGTCCTTGAGGGCCACGTGGGCGAGGATCTCGGTGGTGCAACAGATGACGGGGGCGTCGGCGTTGACCGCGGAGTCGCCGGTGAGCAGGCCTACGTTCTCCGGTCCGAGCTGCTGGCACAGATCGAAGAACTTCTCCGACACCAGGGCCTTGACCGGTGCCGTGTACCACGACCGACCGCGTTCTCCGGCGCGATGGGCGGCCACGGAGCGGGCGTGGGCCGCCAGCGCGACAAGCGACTTCCCCGACCCCGTCGGGGTGGCCAGGATGACGTTGCTCCCGGAGAGCAGCTCGAGGATCGCTTCCTCCTGGTGGGGGTAGAGCTCGAGGCCCGAGTCGGCCGCCCACTCGGTCATGGCCAGGAGGATGTCGTCCGCCTCCGGCGCGGCTCCCGTGCGGTCGGGCAGGAAGTCGACGAGGCGGGACGGCACGGCCCCAGTGTGAGTGGACGGTGACCCCGAGCGCCAGCGAGCCCCCGATCCGAGCGCGGGCCCGCGGGACTACCGTCGCCGGGGATGTTCCGACCGGGCGAGTTGTCACCCCGAACCCGCAACCTCGCCGCTGGGTTCATCCAGCGCTCGTGGGAATGGATCTGCGCAGTGGGTGCGACGTCGCCCGACGATGCCCACGGCCGCCGGTTCCGCTCGATGGGGTTCCAGTCGATGATCGCGTTCCCACCGGGCGCCACCTTCGGCGAGCAGTGGATCGAGATCGGTGCCCACACGCTGATCGGCCCGCACGTGTCCATGTCGGTGGGCCTGTACGGCGAGGCCCTCGATCCCGCGGGCCCCGCGGTGCTTCGTATCGGCGAGCGCTGCAACGTCGGGCGGGGCGCGTCACTGGTGGCGCGCGTGGGCATCGACATCGGCGACGACGTGACCATCGCCCCCAACCTCTACGTGACCGACCACAACCACGCGTACGACGACGTCACCCGGCCCATCGCCGCCCAGTGGCCCCACGAGGCGCCGGTCCGCATCGGCGCCGGGAGCTGGATCGGCGCCGGGGTGGTGATCCTGCCCGGCACCGACATCGGCGAACATGTGACCGTTGCCGCCGGCTCGGTCGTGCGGGGCCAGATCCCCGACTGCTCGGTGGTGGCCGGCGTGCCGGGCCGGGTCGTGCGGCGCTTCGTGGACGGCGCGTGGGATCCACCGTTGCCGGAGCGGCAGAACGAGCCGCCCGACGACTGGCCGTCATGACCGGGCCCGCCGATCCGGCGCGGTGGGATCGTCCCGGGCTGTAACGACGATGCGCGGTCCCGGTCTGACACCCGTGGAGCGGTTTCGTCGCGTCGCGATCGTCAACCGGGGTGAAGCCGCCATGCGGCTCATCCACGCGGCGCGCGAGTACGCCGGCGACCTGGTCACGATCGCCCTCCACACCGCGGCCGAGCAGGACGCGATGTTCGTGCGGGAAGCGGACGAGACCGTGTGCTTCGACGACCTTCCGGTGCCGGCGTCGACGACGGGGGCGGCGTCGCCCTACCTCGACCTCGACATCCTGCGGACCGCGCTGGTGACCGCCCGTGCCGAGGCGGTGTGGGTCGGCTGGGGATTCGTGGCCGAGCGAGCCGAGTTCGCCGACCTCTGCGACGAGCTGGGGCTCGCCTTCATCGGCCCGTCGGGCGATGTCATGCGGCTCCTGGGCGACAAGATCGCGGCCAAGCGGTTGGCGCAGTCGGCCGATGTGCCGATGGCTCCGTGGAGCGGTGGCGCGGTGGCCACGGTCGAGGAGGCACGGGCCGCCGCGGCCGACATCGGCTACCCGCTGATGGTCAAGGCGTCGGCCGGCGGCGGGGGTCGAGGCATCCGGCGGGTCGACCGCGAGGACGAGCTGGCTGCCGCGGTGGAGCGGGCGCAGTCCGAGGGCGCGTCGTCGTTCGGCGATCCCACCGTCTTCCTCGAGCGGGTGGTGAGTGCGGCCCGCCACGTCGAGGTCCAGATCATCGCCGACGACCACGGCAACGTGTGGGCTCCCGGGGTACGTGACTGCTCGATCCAGCGTCGCAACCAGAAGGTGATCGAGGAGTCGAGTTCCACCGCCCTGTCCCCGGACCAGGAACAGCGCCTGCGCGACGCCGCGATCCGGTTGGCGCGCGCCGCGGAGTACCGCAACGCCGGCACCGTCGAGTTCCTCTACGAGCCGGCCGACGACCTCCTCGCCTTCCTCGAGGTGAACACTCGTTTGCAGGTCGAGCATCCCGTCACCGAGGTGACCACGGGCATCGACCTGGTGCAGCTCCAGCTCCACGTCGCGATGGGCGGCCGCCTCGAGGGCGAGTGCCCGCTGCCCCGGGGACACGCCATCGAGGCTCGCCTCAACGCCGAGGATCCCGACGCCGGGTTCGCCCCGGCGCCCGGGCGGATCTCGACGCTGATGCTCCCGGCCGGCCCCGGCATCCGGGTTGACACCGGTGTCGCCGAAGGTGATGCGATCGCACCGGAGTACGACTCGATGATCGCCAAGATCATCGCCTGGGGCGAGACCCGTGACGCAGCGCGGCGACGGCTGCAGCGGGCGCTGGGTCAGACGACGGTCCTGGTCGACGGGGGCACCACCAACAAGTCGTTCCTGCTCGACATCATCGATCGCCCGGAGGTGGTCGACGGCACGGTCGACACCGGATGGCTCGACCGTCTCACCGCGGCCGACGAGCATCGATCGGACCGTCACGCGGAGGTCGCCCTCGCGGTGGCCGCCATCGACGTGCACGAGGCGGAATGCGAACTCGACCGCGTCCGCTTCCTCAGTTCCGCGGCCCGGGGCCGCCCCGAGGCCGATGCCGAGGTCGGTCACGAGGTCGAGCTGCGCTGGGGCGGTCAGGAGTACCGGATCAACGTCGCCACCGGTGACCTCGACGGCTGGTACCGGCTGATGCTCGACGATGTCGTGGCCGATGTGGTCGTCGACCGAGTCGGCGGCAGCCACGGCCGCATCACGATCGGGACCCGTAGCCACCGCTTCGTGTCGCAGTCGTTCCGGGCCGAGCACCTGGTGGAGGTCGACGGTGTCTCCCACCGCCTCTCCCGTGACGACGGTGGTCTGCTCCGGGCACCAGCGGTCTCGCTCGTCGTCTCGGTCGAGGTGAAGGCCGGTGATCCGGTGGTGGCCGGCCAGCGGGTCGCGGTGGTCGAGGCCATGAAGATGGAGACGGCGGTGGTGGCCCCGGCCGACGGCGTGGTCGAGGAGGTGCTGGTCACCGCCAACACGCAGGTCGACGCGGGAGCGCCGTTGTTGCGGATCGGTGCCCCGGCCGCAGCCGACGACGGATCGGGACCAGCCGAGCCGGCGGGTCGCCGCTTGAGCTTCGAGCACGAGCTGTCACCCGCGTCGCCGGGTTCGGAGACCATGGCCCGGCTCGACGTCCTCCGGGCCATGCTGCTCGGGTTCGACGTCACCGACTCCCTGCACCCCGGGGGCGCGGGGTCGTCGGTCGTCGAGCTCCACCGGGACGACGACGGTTCCTCCGAGGATCCCGAGGTTCGTCGCCGTGAGCTCGACCTGCTCGGGGTCTTCGCCGACCTGTGCGGCTTGACCCGAGGCCGCCGGGCGGCGGATCGGGATCAAGGGCTCGAGGAGCGCAGTCCCCGCGAGCACTTCAATGCTTACCTCCGGTCGTTCGACGCCGACGCCGAGGGTCTGCCCGACCGGTTCCGCGAGCGACTGCTCGACGCCCTGGCCCACTACGGCATCACGTCGCTCGAGCGGTCGCCGCACCTCGAGGCCGCGGCCTTCCGCATCCACCTGGCCGCCCAACGTCGCCAGGAGCAGATCCCGGTGATCACCGCGCTGCTCGAGCGGCGGCTCGACCACTGCGGTGAGCCCGACGAGCTCGACGCGGTGCGGGACACGCTCGATCGAGTCATCGCATCCAGCCAGTCCCGGTACCCGTCGATCGGCAACCTCGCCCGCAGCGTCCGCCACCGCTGCGTCGACCGGCCGATCCTCGACGTCGCGCGGCGGGCTGCCGAGGCCGACGTCCACGACACGCTCGACGAGCTGCTGGCTGCGCCGCACGATCCGGCGCTCGTCGCCCGCCTGGTGGCGTCGCCGATGCCGATCTCGCCGCTCATCTCCCGAGCCGACGCCTTCTCGATCTCGACCGAGACGAGCGCGGCACTAGCCGAGGTGCTGACCCGCCGCTACTACAAGATCCGGGCCCTGCGCGACATCGAGCGTCGGGCCGAACCTCGTCCCATCGTGACCGCCTGGTACAACCACCGCGGCCGGGACGTCAGCGTGGTGGCCGCGGCCGGCGAGTTCGACGACCTGGCCGCCATCGTGGTCGACATGGTGCCGTCGATCGACGCTGACACGTTGTCGACCGTGCTCGACGTGTACCTCCGGATCGATCCATCGGTCAGCGCCGATGCCCTCGCCACCGAGGTCGATCGCGTGCTCCGAGTCATCGAGTTGCCTCGCTCGGTGGGGCGGCTCGCGGTGGTGGCGGTCGCGGCCGGAGGATCCCCCGAGTCCGGTGAGGCCGTACACGTGCTCACCTGGGAGCGCGACGACGCCGGGGTGCTCGTCGAGCGGGTCGTGTTCCGCGGACTGCACCCGATGATCGGGCGGCGCCTCAACTTGTGGCGGTTGGAGAACTTCGGGGTGACCCGGCTTCCCGGCTCCGGTGACACCCACGTCTTCGACTGTGTCGCGATCGACCAGCCATCGGACGAGCGGCTCATCGCGGTGGCCGAGGTCCGCGACATCACCCCCCTGCGAGACGCCGATGGGACCCTGATCGCCCTCCCGGAGCTGGAACGCGTCCTCGCCGGTTGCCTCGACGGGATCCGCCAGGCCCAGGCCGCCGACCCCGACCGCCAGCGGTTGGAGTGGAACCGGGTCATGCTCTTCGTCTGGCCCCCCGTCGACATCTCGATGGACGAGATGACCGAGGTGGCCAAACGCCTCGTGCCGTTGACCACCGGGCTCGGCATCGAGCAGGTCATGGTGCAGGGTCGCATCGTCGATCCCGCCACCGGCGACTCCGACGATGTCGTGGTGCGGCTCGGCTACCAGTCGGGCAGCGGGCTCACCCTGAGCATCACCGAGCCGCCGTCCGCGCCGATGTCGCCGCTCGACGACTACACGCAGAAGGTGCTGCAGTGCCGGCGCCGGGGCACCGTGTACCCGTACGAGCTCGTTCCGCTGCTCACCACGGAGGCCGAGGACGGTGAGGGCCACTTCGTCGAGTACGACCTCGATGACGCCGGTCGCCTCGTCCCCGTCGACCGGCCACCGGGTCAGAACCGATCCGGCATCGTGGTGGGGCTGGTCACCACCGCCACCGAGGTCCACCCCGAGGGGATGACTCGTGTGGCGGTGTTCGGCGACCCAACCAAGTCGATGGGTTCCATCGCCGAAGCCGAATGCCTCCGGTTGCTGGCGGCCATCGACCTGGCGGAGGAGCAAGGCCTGCCCATCGAGTGGTTCGCGCTGTCAGCGGGCGCCCGCATCGCCATGGACAGCGGTAGCGAGAACCTCGACTGGGTCGCGTCGGTGCTCCGCCGGATCGTCGAGTTCACCCAGGGTGGTCCGGATCGACCGAACCGCGAGATCAACGTCGTGGTCACGGGCGTCAACGTCGGTGCCCAGCCGTACTGGAACGCGGAAGCCACGATGCTGATGCACACCAAGGGGATCCTGGTGATGACCCCCGACAGCACGATGGTGCTCACCGGCAAGCAGGCGATCGACTTCAGCGGTGGCGTGTCGGCCGACGACAACATCGGGATCGGTGGGCACGAGCGCATCATGGGGCCGAACGGGCAGGCCCAGTACTGGGCGCCGGACATGATCGGCGCGGTCGACATCCTCTTCGCCCACTACGACCACAGCTACATCCGCCCCGGCGAGGACCGACCCCGCCGGGCGATGACCACCGATCCACTGGATCGCGACGTCACCGCCGAGCCGCACCACGGCGATGGCACCACCTTCACCACGGTGGGTGAGATCTTCTCCGACGAGACCAACCCCGGCCGCAAGAAGCCCTTCGACATCCGTTCGGTGATCCGGGCCGTCATCGATCACGACCTCGAGCCGCTCGAACGGTGGGCCGAGATGGCCGAGGCGGAGGGCGCGGTCATCTTCGACGCCCACCTCGGCGGCATCCCGGTGTGCGTGGTCGGCATCGAGTCCCGCCCGCTGCTCCGGACCGGGCAGATCCCGGCCGACGGACCCAACCAGTGGTCGGCGGGGACGCTGTTCCCGCTCTCTTCGAAGAAGGTGGCCCGCGCCATCAACGCCGCGTCCGGCAACCGGCCGGTCGTGGTGCTCGCCAACCTGTCCGGCTTCGACGGCTCGCCGGAGTCGCTCCGCCGACTGCAACTCGAGTACGGGGCCGAGATCGGCCGCGCCATCGTCAACTTCGACGGACCGATCGTGCTCTGCGTCGTCTCCCGCTACCACGGCGGTGCCTTCGTGGTGTTCTCCGGTCGGCTGAACGATGGCATGGAGGTCCTGGCGGTCGAGGGGGCTCACGCGTCGGTGATCGGCGGGGCGCCGGCCGCGGCGGTGGTCTTCACCCGAGAGGTGAACGCCCGCACCCAGGCCGACGAGCGGGTGAGCAAGCTCGAAGCCGCGATCGTCACGGCGCCGGCCAGCGAGCGAGCCCACCTCCGATCCGAGCTCGCCTCGGTCCGGGCCGCGGTGCGCAACGAGATGCTGGGCACCGTCGCGGCGGAGTTCGACGCCATCCACTCCGTCCAACGGGCGAAGGACGTCGGTTCGGTCGACCGGATCATCGCGCCCGACCGGCTGCGACCCGAGCTGATCGCCGCGGTGGAGCGCGGCCTCGATCGACGCCGAACCTAGGGTTGGCCGGTGCGCCGGAACCGAGTCGTGCTCATCACCGCCGCCTGCATCGTGCTGGGCTCGGTGGTCGGCTGCTCGGGCGACGGCGGGGGATCCGCCGCCGGGTCCAGCAGCTCGACCACGGCCAACGGTTCCTCCGGGCCTCGATTCTGCGACGCGTACCTCGACTACCTGGCCGACTCGTCCCCGGAGAACCTCCGCACGGTGGACGAGGCCGCCGACGATCCGCAGGTGAGCGCCTACGCATCGGTCATCCAGTCCTCGCCCGGCGTCGACGAACTCCTCGCCGCCACCCTCGATCTCGACGACCTGGCCCGCAGCCGGTGCCAGACCGAGTGGACGGCCGGCGCCCAGGGCGCGGGCAACACCGGGGCGGCCGCCCAGGCGCTGCTCGACGCGCTGGTGGCCGGCGACCGGGCCGGGGCCCGCAACGTCGCCTCGGCCAACGCCATCGCCGTCTTCGAGCCTTGGGACCCGATCACGCCCGACCCCGAGGCAGGCACCCCCGCGCTGGGCGAGGTCGGCGGGGAGAGCTTCTCGATCGTGCTGGGACCGGCGAGCATCGCGGAGTGCGATGTCGAGACCGGCGTGATCGTGGCCTGCCAGCTGGCTCAGTGACCGCTCAGCTCGGTGGTGTCGGCGGCACCATCTGGGCCATGTCGTCGTCGAGCCCCGCGAGGATCTCGTCGGCGATCGACTGCCGGAGCCGCAGCTTGGTGAACGCGTACGCCTTCGCCGGGAGGGCGCCGAGCTGGCGGGCCCGTCCGATGGCGGCCTCCTCGAGGGCGTCGGCCGCGACGAGCTCGTCGAGGTAGCCGGAGTCGAGCGCCCCCTGCATGTCGAAGAGCTCGGCCTGGAGGATCGAGCGCTGGCGGTAGCGCATCGAGAGGCGGGCCTCGCCGAGGCGGACCGCGTACCACGGCAGGCCCATGCCGATGGCGGTCTCGTTGAGCCCGATCTTGGCCGGGATGTCGGCCGAGCCGATCCGGGTGTCGCACGACAGGCACAGCAGCGCTCCGGCGGCGAGGGCATGACCGGTGACGCCGGCGACCACCGGTTGGGGATGGGTGAAGATGCGCATCATCAGCTTCCCGCCTGCGCCCACCAGGCCACGGGTGGCATCGGCGCCCTGGGTCATGACCGAGAGATCGAAGCCGGCGGAGAACTTGCCCTCCCGTCCGATGATCGCCACCGAGGAGGCGTCCGCGACCGCCTGGTCGAGGGCATCGTGGAGGGCCTCGATCACGGTGTGCGACACCGCATTGGCCTTCCCGTCGTCGAGTCGGACGACGGCCACGCCGTCCTCGATCGTCACATCCACTGGTTCCGTCACGCCCCGCATCGTGGCACGCCGGCCGCCGGACGGCCCGACCCGGATGCGGCACTCCCATGTCCGAATCCCGCCAGACGACGACGTCCGAATGGGGCAGGATCATCTCGTGCTCCTCGACCACCAGCAGTGCTACGACGCCTTGCGGAGCCGCGACGAGCGGTTCGACGGACGCTTCTACGTCGGCGTCCGCACCACCGGCGTCTACTGCCGGCCGGTGTGCCCGTCGCGGACGCCGCTGGCCCGGAACGTCGACTTCTACGCCCATCCGGCCGCGGCGGAGGACGCCGGCCTCCGGCCGTGCCGCCGCTGCCGGCCCGAGACCGCGCCCGGTTCGAGCGACTGGTCCGGCAACGCGGGGCTGGTCGAGCGGGCCGTGCGCCTCATCGACGAGGGTGCGCTCGACGCCGGATCCGTCGACGAGCTCGCGGCCCGCCTCCTCGTCGGCGGCCGTCACCTGCGTCGCCTCTTCGCCGAGCACCTCGGCACGTCTCCCGATGCCGTCGCCCGCAGCCGGCGGGCCCATCTGGCGAAGCGGCTCCTCGTGGACACCGACCTTCGGGTGGCCGACATCGCGTTCGCGGCCGGATTCGGCAGCGTGCGCCAGTGCAACGACATCGTCCGCCACACCTTCCAACTCACCCCGACCGAGATCCGCCGTGACCGCCGAGGCACGCCGCCCGCCGGTCCGCTTCGCCTCCATCTCTCCGTGCGGCGACCGTTCGACGGCGGAGCGTTGCTGGACTGGTTCGGGGCCCGAGCGATCGATGGTCTCGAGGAAGTCGACGACAGCAGCTACCGGCGGCGAGTCCGGGTCGGCGACGCGACCGGGGCCATCGAGGTGCGACCCGGCGACGACGGGGTTGCGCTCCTCGTCGACCTTCCCCCGGGGACCGGCCTGGGCGCCGTGGTGGGTGGCGTTCGCCGTCTTTTCGACCTCGCGGCCGACCCGGCCGCGGTCGACGAGCACTTGGGAGCGGACCCGATGCTGCGTCCGCTGGTGGCCCGGCGGCCCGGGATCCGGGTCCCGGGGTGCTGGTCGGGCTTCGAAGCCGGCGTACGGGCGGTCGTCGGCCAGCAGATCTCCGTGGCGGCCGCCACCACGGTCGTCGGCCGCATCGTCGCCGTCCACGGGACCGACGGGGCGTTCCCGGAGCCGCCGGCGCTGGTCGATGCACCCCTCGAACGGCTCGGCATCATCGGACGCCGGGCCGAGACCATCCGCACGCTCGCCCGGACCGTGGAGGCCGGCGATCTGGTGCTCGACGGCACCTTGCCCCACGACGAGCTCGTCGCCCGTCTGATCGAGCTTCCCGGAATCGGTCCCTGGACCGCCGCCTATGTGGCCCTGCGCAGCGGCGAGCCCGACGCCTTCCCGGCCGGCGACCTCCACCTGCGCCGTGTGCTCGGCGCCCCGTCCGAACGCGAGGCCATGGCACGCGCCGACCGGTGGCGCCCATGGCGCGCCTACGCCGCCATGCACCTCTGGCAGACCCCCATCGAAGGAGCCCGGCCATGACCATCACCATCACGACCACCGACGTCGACACGCCCGTGGGCCCGATCCGCATCGCGGCTCGCGACGAGACCGTCGTGGCCTGCGGCTTCGTCGACCGATTCGACGGCCTCCGCGAGCAGGTCGACCGGCGCAACCCCGGCGCCCGGTGGGTCGAGGGCGACAGCACCGCGGCACAGGCGCTGCGCGACTACATCGCCGGCGACATCGCGGCCATCGACGACCTCGACGTCGAGACCGGGGGAACCCCGTTCCAGCAGCGGGTGTGGGCGACGCTGCGCACGATCCCCACCGGCACGACGTGGAGCTATCGCGATCTCGCCGCCGCCACGGGATCGGCCAACGCGACCCGTGCCGTGGGGAGCGCCAACGGGGCCAACCCGGTCTCGGTGGTGATCCCGTGCCACCGGGTCATCCGCGCCGACGGAACGCTCGGGGGCTACGGCGGCGGACTCGGCCGCAAGGTGTGGCTGCTGGGCCACGAGGGCGTGCTCCTCCACGGCTGACGCACCGGCAGATGTCACATGTCGCAATTGGGCGTATCTGCAGGTCTCGACCGTAAGCTCGGCGAACGCCTTTGCGGGAGGACGCGCCGTGTACATGAAGATCGGACGATGGTGCTTTCGGCACCGACGGGTGGTGGTCGCCGCGTGGCTGTTGACGATCGTCGTCGTCTCGGTCCTCGTCAACATCATCGGATCCGACTTCGGAGGTGATCCGGAGGCGCCCGCGTCCGAGAGCCGCACCGGCCTCGAGGTCCTCGACTCTCGCTTCGGCGGGTTCGGCACCGGTCGAAGCGGGACCATCGTGTTCAAGGCCGAGCAGGGGGTCGATGATCCTGCGGTCCAGCAGGCGGTCGAGCAGCTGTTCACGTTTGCCGGCGACATCCCCGGCGTCGACGTGGTCAGTCCCTACAGTCCACAGGGCAAGCTCCAGGGACAGATCGCCACCGAGGGCCCCGATGCCGGGAAGGTGGCCTACGCCCAGGTCGAGCTGGGTGATCAGGTCACCTTCACCGATGCCGGTGATCTCGGCTCGGAGCTGCTCGACCGGGCCCAGGCCATCGAGGCCCGCGTCCCGGGTCTGCAGATCGAGATCGGCGGCGACGCGCTCGCCAAGTTCCAGCCACCGGAGTCAGAGCTCATCGGGTTGGCGTTCGCCGTCGTCGTGCTGATCATCTCGTTCGGCTCCGTGCTGGCCATGGGCCTGCCCATCGCCGTGGCCCTCGGTGGCGTCGGCCTCGGCCTCGGCGTCACCAACCTCATCTCCAACGTCACGACGATGCCCGACTTCGCCACCACCATCGGGGCGATGATCGGCCTCGGCGTGGGCATCGACTACGCGCTGTTCGTCGTCACCCGGTATCGAGAGGGCCTCCACCGCGGGTGGTCCCCCGGCACGGCGACGATGGCAGCGATGGACACCGCGGGCCGCGCCGTCACCTTCGCCGGGGTGACCGTGGTCGTCTCGCTGCTCGGCCTGCTGCTGATCGGCCTCCAATTCGTCGCCGGTCTCGGCATCAGCGCGGCCATCACCGTGGGGATGACGATGGCCGCCTCCACGACGCTGCTCCCCGCCCTGCTCGGGTTCGCCCAGCTGAAGGTGGAGATCACCCGCTGGCGCGGGCTCATCGCCGCAGCGTGCGTCGCCATCGCCCTCCTCGGCGTGGGGCTGCGGCTCTCCCCGCTCCTGCTCGGCCTCCCACTCGCCGTGGTGGTCCTCGTCGCCGGCTTCTTCGTTCCCATCCTCAAGCGCGAGGTCCCCCGGAAGCGCCCGACGCCGACGCGCCAGACCGGCTGGTACAAGTGGAGCCACCTGATCCAGTCCCGTCCGTGGCCGTTCCTGATCGGCGGCACGCTCGTTCTCTTGTTCCTCGCCAGCCCGGTCTTCGCCTTGCGGCTCGGGTTCTCCGACGAGGGCAACTACGCCCCCGACACCACGACCCGCCAGGCGTACGACCTGTTGAGCGAGGGCTTCGGTCCCGGCTTCAACGGCCCGTTCTTCGCGGTCGCTCCGCTCGATTCCCCCGACCAGCTGGCCCGGTTCCAGGACGTCGTGACCGCCATCGGCGCCGATCCCGGCGTGGCGTCGGTCTCGCCGGCGGTTCCCAACGATCCCGACCATCCCACCGCCGCCCTCGTCCGGATCGTGCCCACCACGTCCCCCCAGTCGGTGGAGACCGAGCACCTGATCCGGCGGCTGCGCGACGAGGTCATCCCGTCAGCCGTCGGTGATTCGGGCCTCGCCGTGTCGGTCACCGGGTTCGTCGCCGTGGCGGTGGACTTCAGCTCCTACCTGGCCGAGCGCAGCATGCTGTTCTTCGGCGTGGTCCTCGCCCTGTCGTTCATCCTGCTCATGGCGGTCTTCCGGTCACTGCTCGTGCCGCTCAAGGCGGTGATCCTGAACATGCTGTCGATCGCCGGCGCCTACGGGGTGGTGGTGGCCATCTTCCAGTGGGGCCACTTCGGGTCGATCACCCATGTGCAGCCGGCCCCGATCGAGCCGTTCATCCCGATGATGATGTTCGCCATCGTGTTCGGTCTCTCCATGGACTACGAGGTGTTCCTCCTGTCGCGGATCAAGGAGGAGTACGAGCGCACCGGTGACGCCAAGAACTCCGTCGCCGACGGGCTCGCCGCCACGGCCCGGGTCATCAGCGCGGCGGCCGCCATCATGGTCGTCGTCTTCGGCAGCTTCCTGCTCGAGGACGGCCGGGTCGTCAAGGTGTTCGGCGTCGGGCTCGGTGTGGCGGTGTTCCTCGATGCCACCCTCGTGCGCATGCTGCTCGTGCCCGCCACCATGGAGCTGCTCGGTGAGCGCAACTGGTGGATCCCCAAGTGGCTCGACCGCGTCCTGCCCAGCCTCAACGTCGAGGGCGCGCCCGATCACGAGGAACAGGTCGCGGCCGCCATCGCGGCCGAGGAGCCCCCGCTCGAGGAACCGGTACCCGAGCCGGTCTAGAACGGCGCCCGACCGTCGCCATCCGTGGGAGAGTTCCGGTGTGGAGATCAGGCCCGCAACCGGGGCGGACGCCGCCGCGATCGCATCGATCCTCAACGCCCTGCTCGCCACCACCACCATCGAGTGGACCGACATCCCGCACACGGCCGACAGCGTCCTCGGCTGGCTCGACGGGCACGAGACGGCGCTCGTCGCCGACGACGGCGGCACGGTGGTCGGCGTGGCGGCGTTCGGACCGTTCCGCGACGACGTGAAGCGCCCCGGGTACCGGTTCACGGTCGAGAGCTCGGTCCACGTCCGGAGCGAACGATGGGGCACGGGAACCGGTCGTGCGCTCATGGCCGCCCTCGTGGAGGCGGCCCGGGCAGAGGGCAAGCACACGATGGTGGCGGCCGTCGATGGCGAGAACGAGGCATCGATCCGGTTCCACCAGCGTCTCGGCTTCGTCGAGGTGGGCCGAATGCCCCAGGTCGGTGCCAAGTTCGGCCGATGGTTGGACCTCGTGCTGCTCCAGCTCCATCTCGACGACCGCCCGGCGCCGCCCGACCGGTGACCGCTCAGCGGGGGACGAGTTCGACGCCGACCTCGCCGGCCAGCCGGACGACGGTCGACAGCGGCAACCCCACGACGTTGGTGTCGCTCCCCTCGATTCGGGTGACGAACATGCCGGCCCCGCCCTGGATGGCGTAGGCCCCGGCCTTGTCCTGCGGCTCGCCGGTGGCGACGTAGGCATCGATCTCGGGCTCGGACAGCGTGCGGAAGTACACCGTGGTGGTCTCGATCGCGCTGGCCTGGCGTCCGGACCGGGCAATGTGCACCCCGGTGACCACCCGGTGGGTCGCGCCCGACAGGCGGCGGAGCATGGCGGCGGCATGGTGGTCGTCGATCGGTTTGCCGAGGACCTCCTCGCCGAGCACGACGACGGTGTCGGCCGCCACCACCAGCGCGCCGTCGTCCACCGCGACCGCCCCGGCCTTGGTCCGGGCCAGCCGGGTCACCAGGGCACGCGGATCTTCACCGGCCACCGGGGTCTCATCGACGTCGGCGGGACGGACATCGGGCTCGATCCCCAGTCGTCGGAGCAGCTCGAGTCGGCGGGGGGAACCCGAGGCGAGCACCACCCGGACGGCGGGAGAGGGGTCAACCACCGGAGACGGCGAGGTCGGCGAGCCGATCGGGCGGCGTGAGGGCATCGGCATCGTCGAGCCAGCCGGCCGGCATGGCGACCGGCCGGGGCCCGGTGGTGTGGCCCCGTGGGCTGCGGAGGACCTCGCGCGGGAACGGCTGGTGGGGGTCGACCCGATCGAGCAGCTGGTGGAGCTCCGCCAGGCTCGACACCTGCCGCAGGGCGTTGCGAACCGGACGGCCGACCGAGAATCCCTGGAGGTACCACCCGGTGTGCTTGCGCAGCTCCTTCATGCCGGACAGTTCGCCGAACCAGCCGGCGAGCAGTTCGCCGTGGTCGCGGATCATGGTCACGATCTCGCCGGATGTCGGCGGCGTGGGTACCGGTTCGCCGGCGAACGCCGCCACCAGATCGCGGAAGAGCCACGGTCGTCCGAGACAGCCCCGGCCGATCACGACGCCGTCGCAACCGGTCTGTCGCATCATCTCGACCGCGTCGCGGGCTTCCCAGATGTCGCCGTTGCCGAGCACGGGGATGGTGGTCACCGCCTCCTTCAGCACGGCGATGGCAGTCCAGTCGGCCTCGCCCGAGTACAGCTGTTCGGCGGTACGGGCGTGGACCGCGACCGCGGCGGCACCCACGTCCTCGGCGATCCGACCGGAGACCAGCCAGGTGAGGTGGTCGGCGTCGAGGCCGAGTCGCATCTTCACCGTCACCGGGATGTCGCCGGCGCCGTCGACCGCGGCAGCCACCACCGCGCCGAACAATCGGGGTCGCACCGGCAGCGCCGAGCCCCCACCGTGGCGGGTGATCTTGCGAGCCGGACAGCCGAAGTTGAGATCGATGTGGTCGACGCCGACCTCGTCGCGCACCCGGCGTACGGCCTCGCCCATCACCGCCGGGTCGGTGCCGTAGAGCTGGATCGACCGGATGGGCTCGTCGGGAGCGAAGCGGGCGATGTCGAAGGTGCGCTCGTTGCCCTCGACCACCGCACGAGCACCCACCATCTCGCTCACGTACAGCGCGGCGCCGAACTGGCGGCACAGCGCACGGAACGCGCCGTTCGTCACCCCGGCCATGGGGGCGAGGACGACGGGTGGATCGGCGCGCAGCGGGCCGATCTGTAGCGGCGGGAAGAGCGTTGCGATCCGCCAAGTCTGCCGAGGCCACTTCCCATTCCACGAAATCGCCGTGGATCGCGTACGGGAACCGAACGCGATCCACGGCGATTTTCGTGGTTCTGGCAGGCTCGTCGGTCGTGATCCTCGTCGATGCCGCCGGACTGACCGCGCGCCGTCCGGATCGAGCCCTGTTCGAGGATCTGTCGGTGACGATCAGCTCGGGTGATCGTCTTGCCGTCGTCGGCGTCAACGGCACCGGGAAGTCCACCCTGCTGGGCGCCCTCGCCGGATCGCGCACCCCCGACGAGGGCACGATCCGCCGCGGCCGGGGGGCCCGGGTCAGTCACCTCGACCAGGACGCGCCGCTCCCGGCCGGCACCATCGCCGGGGTGACCGGCGACCGGTGGGAGGCGGCGGCCGTCCGCGATCGCCTCGGGCTCGCCGGCCTCGACGAACGTCCCACCGACGAGCTGTCAGGAGGTCAGATCAAGCGAGTCGCGCTCGCTCGTGCCCTACTGGCCTGCGGTCCGGCCGGGGGCGGTCCGCCCGATGATGCCGACCTGCTGATCCTCGATGAACCGACCAACCATCTGGACGTCTCCGCCATCGCCTGGCTGGAGGAGTGGCTGGCCGCGTTCCGGGGCGGCCTGGTCCTGGTCACCCACGACCGGCACGTCCTCGATCGGGTCACCACCCGCATCCTCGAGCTCGACCGCGGTCGCGCCCATCTCCACGACGGCGGCTACGCCGGGTACCTGGAGGCGAGGTCCGAGCGCGCCGAGCGGGCGGCGACATCGGAGGCGAAACGTCGCAACCTGGCCAAGACCGAGCTGGCGTGGCTCCGGCGAGGTGCCCCGGCCCGGACATCGAAGCCCCGGGCGCGCATCGAGGCGGCCACCGCCATCGTCGA
This sequence comes from uncultured Acidimicrobiaceae bacterium, assembly GCA_963730345.1. Lineage (GTDB taxonomy): Bacteria > Actinomycetota > Acidimicrobiia > Acidimicrobiales > Salinilacustritrichaceae > Salinilacustrithrix. Next base: position 122,140 of record CAVSRP010000027.1, on the reverse strand, counting down.
AGGCGGTCCCCGCGGGTCCGACGTCCGGGACCAGGACCTCGGGCTCCACCTCGGAACGCCTCGGCTCGGGGACAAGGTCATCGAGGCCCACGGCATCGGCGCGGTGGTCGAGGGCCGGACGCTGTTCGACGGACTCGACCTGCTCCTCGATCCCCGGGAACGACTCGGAGTCGTGGGACCCAACGGCGCCGGGAAGACCACGCTGTTGCGGATCCTGGCCGGCGAGCGGCCGCCCGATCACGGGACGGTCGTCGTCGGCCCCACGGTCCGCACGGCGATGTTCAGTCAGACGGCGACCGAGCTCGATCCGGCGGTGCGGGTGCGCGACCTGGTCACCGGCGGGAACAAGGAGGTGTCCTGGCAGGACGCCGCGCTCATGGAGCGGTTCTGGTTCGACAGCGATGCGCAGTGGGCGCCGGTCGGGACCCTCTCCGGCGGTGAGCGCCGGCGCCTGCAGCTGCTGCTCGCCCTCCTGAGCCAGCCCAACGTCTTGCTCCTCGACGAGCCGACCAACGACCTCGATCTCGACACCCTCCGCATCCTCGAGGACTTCCTCGACGAATGGCCCGGCGCGCTCATCGTGGTGTCGCACGATCGCGCCCTGCTCGAACGCACCGTGGTCGACGTGTTGGTGATCGACGGGGACGGTCACGCCGAGCGACGGCCGGCTGGGCTGACCGGGTACCTGGCCGAGATGCGCGAGCAGCGGTCGCGGGGCAAGACGTCGGTCAGGACGCCGACCCCGCCGCGGCGGGACAGGCCGGCACCGTCCGAGCCGTCACCCCGACGGTCGCCCTCCACCGTGCGTCGCGAGCTCAACGTCGCGGAACGGGAGTTGGCCAAGGCCACCGCGGCGCGCGAGCGGGTCCAGGCCGCGCTGGAGCAGGCGATCGGCGACCACCGCAAGCTGGGCGATCTCGGCCGCGACCTGGCCGCCGCCGATGCCGAGGTGGCCGCGGCCGAGGAACGGTGGCTGGCCTTGGCCGAGGAGGCCGAGGAGGTCAATCCCAACCTGTTGTGAGGAGCTTGCCCGGCCTCATCACGGCGCCGACGAACCGATTCGGCCGGCGCCGGCTGATCTGCGCCGGTGTGGCCTGCTGGACGAGGCGCCGAAGATCCGCCGGCCCTCGGATGGCCCGCCGGCGGGGTCAGTAGGGTCCAGTGGTGGTCGAGCTGCTCGCCGGAGACCCAGTCCTGCTGGTCCTGGTCGTGATGGGCGTCGGCGCGGGCGTCGGCACCGTCCGCACGAGCGGCGTGTCACTGGGGCCGGCAGCCGCGCTGTTCGTCGGTCTGCTCATCGGCGCCCTCGACGAACGGCTCAGCGGCGCGACCGGTCTCGGTGTCCTCCAGGAACTGGGCCTGGTGCTGTTCACCTACACGGTCGGTCTCGCATCGGGACCGACGTTCGTGAACGGCGTTCGACGTGGTGGCCTGGCCGCCATCGGTCTGACCGTGGCCGTGGTGGCCGCGCTCGCCGGGCTGTGCGCTGGCGCCGCCGTACTGCTCGATCTCGCTCCCGCCGATCGGGCCGGGCTGTTCGCAGGGAGCACCACCAACACGCCGGCGTTGCAGGCCGCCGCCGAAGCGGTGTCGACCGGCAACCCGGTGGTCGCGTACTCGCTGGCCTACCCGTCGGCCGTCCTGGCCATGCTGGCCATGGTGACGCTCGTGCTCGGCCGCCGCCTGCCCCTCCCGACCACGCTGGAGCCGCCCGCGCCGGCCCCCCGGGCGGAGCGCATCGTGAACTGGACGATCCGGATCGAGGCGCACGAGCTTCCCGACCTCGGCACGCTCCGGGCCACCTACCCCGGCCTCGCCTTCAGTCGGGTGGAGCACGACGGAGCGGTCGTCGTGGCCGCGACAGACATCGAGCTGGTGGCGGGCGACTTCGTCGTCGCCCTCGGACCCGAAGCCGTCGTCGCGGCCTTCGCGGCCGAGCTCGGAACCCGCAGCGACCGCCACCTCCCGCTCGATCGGGCGACGCTCGACTTCCGACGGATCGTCGTCTCCAACCGCCACCTCGCCGGCCGCAGCCTGGCCGAGCTGGACCTGCCTCACCACCACGGGGTCATCCCGACCCGGGTGCGCCGAGGTGACGACGACCTGCTCGCCACGGATGCGCTCGAGCTCGAGCTGGGCGATCGCATCCGTGTCGTCGGCCCCAGCGATCGGCTCGCCGCGGTCACCGAGCTGCTCGGGGATTCCGAGCAACGACTCTCCGAGGTCGATGCTCTGGGCTTCGCGCTCGGCGCCGGTGCGGGGCTGGCGGTCGGCGCAATCGTCGTCCACCTCGGATCGGTCGACCTGTCGCTGGGAACCGGGGGTGGACCGCTCGTGGTGGGTCTCCTCCTCGGGGTCGCGTCACGCACCGGGCCCATCACCTGGCAGATCCCCCACGGCGCAAACCTGGTCCTGCGCCAGCTCGGCATCCTGATGTTCCTCGCCTGCGCCGGTCTCGGCTCCGGAACGGCGTTCGCCGATGCCATCGTGACCCGTGACGGGCTCGTGCTGGCTGGCGCCGGCGCCGTGGTGGCCACCGTGTTCGCGGCGGCGGTTCCCTTGGTCCTCACCGTCATCGGCAGGCGCGACGCGGTGCAGGCCGCCGGAATGCTCGCCGGCATCGAGACCCAGCCCGCGGCTCTGGCCTACGCCACGGACCGTACGAGCGGGGACGAGCGGATCAGCCGGGCCTACGCACTGGTGTTCCCGGCCGCCATGCTGGCCAAGGTGCTGGTGGTCCAGCTGTTGGTGTGATCGATCCGCCCGGCGCCTGACTCTGGTGACCGCAGCTGTGCGCCGGGCACCCGTGTCGTCAGTGGAACCCCAGAACTCGTGGGCGGTGACATGTTGCTGGCGAACTCAGGCCCGGTCGACCTCGGCGACGAAGTCGGCCCACGTCGACACCCATTGGTCCCACACTGCCGGGGGGTAGTCGTGGCCCATGCCCTCGATCTCGACGTAGCGGGCGCCGGGGATGACCTCGGCCGTGTGGCGGCCGCCGCTCGGTTGGATGAGCGTGTCGCGGCTTCCGTGCATCACCAGGGTCGGCACCCGCACGGACCGGAGCGCCTCGTCTCGCGAACCGTCGCGCACGACGGCCTCCATCTGCCGGGCGATGCCCGCGGGGTGGAAGCACCGGTCGTAGGCGGCTGCGGCCCGGGCCCGGGTCTCTCGGTCGTCGATCCACTCCGACTTCGAGCCGTAGACCGCGATGGCCGCGACGTGGTTCTCCACGTACTCGTCCTTGGAAGTGGCCGGCGGTGCGGTGAGGGCGGCGAGCGCCTCGGGCGTGCTGTCGCCGTAGCCGGGCTCACCGGTGCGCGACATCACCGATGTCATGGTGAGCACCCGGTCCGGGTGGTCGATTGCCAACCGCTGCACGATCATGCCGCCCATCGACAGACCCATCACGTGGGCCCGGTCGATGGTCAGGGCATCGAGGATCGCCACCACGTCGTCGGCCATGTCGGCCAGCGTGTAGGTGTGGTCGAGCTTCGAGGACAGGCCGACGTCGCGGTTGTCGAAGCGGACCACGCGAACACCGCGGGCGACGAATCGCTCGCACCACGCCGCGGGGTAGTTGACGCACTGCGATCCGAGGCCGTTGACCAGCACGAGCGCAGGGTCGTCCGTTCGACCGAAGGACTCGTAGTGGAGCTCGACCTCGCCATTCGTCGCGACCGCACCCTCGGGCGGTCGGGCAGGTGTCTGACTCATGTCGAGAACGTAGGACACCGGATCGACCGGGCGCTCCCGGAGCTCAGCCGGTGTCCTGATTGCGGGCCCGCAGGTCGAGGAACGCCGCGCTGGACGCGTGGGCGCGCTGGATGAACTCCGACGTGCGGCTGAAGTCGTTCCGCTTCACCGAACCAGGATCGACTCCGGGCAGCACGACGACCTCGACGTCGTCGGGCATCCTGGCCAGTTCGTCGGCGAAGCGGTGGTTCCGGGCGATGGAGAAGGACTGCAGGAGCACGTCCACCGGGCGCTTCGGGAACGGGCGAGGGCGTTCGAAGTTGCCCACGTGGAGCACGACGATGCGCTCGAAGCCCCGGCGCAGGGCCCGGGACATCGGGACGTTGTCGACGACCGCGCCGTCGATGTAGGTCGCCCGGTCGATCTCCACCGGCGGGAAGGCGGCCGGGAGCGCGCACGACGCCAGCACCGCCGGCTCGACCGGTCCGGACTCGAACCAGCGGGCCCGGCCCGTCGTCATGTCGGTGGCGACGCACTCGAAGGGGATCGGGTAGTCCTCGATGCGCTCGTACGGTGCGCAGCTCCGGATCAGCGCCCGCAACCCTCGGTCGGAGTAGAGGCTGAGTCCTCGCTTCAGCAGGAGCCAGGGCCCGCTGACCCGACCGGACGGGAACAGGTCGTCGCCGTCGAGATCGAGCCAGATCCGCCGGAGCCGCTCGATGCCGTCCGGACTCGGATCGGTGGCCACGGCGAGGCCGTTGAGCGAGCCGACCGAGCAGCCGAAGACGGCGTCGGGCGCTTCACCGCGATCGGCGAGCGCCAGGAGCATCCCCACCTGGACGCTCCCGAGGTTGCCGCCTCCCCCGAGTACCCACGCGGTCCGCGGTCCTCGGCGTCCGGCCAGTTCGGTGACCGACATCTGCCCTCCCAGGTCTGCTCCCGGCGGCCATCTTGAGACGAACTGGCAGGACGCGCCGACATCGCAATCGGATCGTCAAGTTCGGAGGGGGACGAGCCCGTCGGTTCGGGGCAAAGGGCGCGATCGCGCCGAGGGTTCAGCGGCCTCGGAACTCGGGGTCCCGGCCCTCGGCGAAGCTGGAGATCCCCTCGAAGAAATCCTTGGTTCCGAACAGCTGCATGGTCTGGAGCAGGACGTGGTGGGTGTGCGACGGGAAGTCCTCGGTGAGGCCGTGGCGGTAGAGGCGCTTCATCGCCCGGATGGCGAGCGGAGCGTTGGCCGCGATCTCCCGTGCCCACCCGGTGGCCGTTGCCACCAGCTCGTCGTCCGGCACCACGGTGTTGGCCAGACCGAGCGCTTCGGCGGTGGACGCGTCGATGTCGCGGCCGAGGAACCCGATCTCCGCTGCCTTGGCCCAGCCGACCAGCCGGGGGAGGTACCAGGTGCCACCCGATTCGGGCACCACGCCTCGCTTGGCGAACCCGGGCAGGAGACGAGACGATTCGCCGAGGATCCGCATGTCACAACCGAGGGCGAGGTCGAGGCCGTACCCCGCGGCGGCACCGTTGACCGCGGCGATGATCGGCGTGTCGATCTCGAACAGGATCGAGGTCGGCAGGCTGCGGGTGTTCTGCAACACGGTGGCGCCCCCGCCGCCGTCACCACCGCCCGACCCGATGCCGGTGCCGGCCATGGCGTCCTTGATGTCGAGTCCCGAGCAGAAGCCTTTGCCGGCGCCGGTGAGGACGATGGCCCGGACGTCGACGGAGTCGTCGGCCCGGGTGAATGCCTCGCTCAACTGGGTGAGCATCCGCACGGAGATGGCGTTTCGCCGGTGCGGGCGGTTCAGCGTGATGGTGGCGACGTGGTCGGCCACCTCGTAGAGCACGGGCTGCTCGTCGGGGTCGGCGGATGGTGCGTCGGTGTCGGTGTCGGTGGCCATGTCGGTAGCGTAGGGGCATGTCCGCCACTGGGACCGAGACCACGGAGAACGAGCGACCCGCCGAGGGAGACGAGGTGATCCTCGCCGTCACCGACGTGGCGGTGACCAAGATCCTCGAGCTGCGCGAAGCGGAGGACGACCCCGCCGGCCTGGCCCTGCGGGTGGCGGTCACCGGCATCCGTGGCCCGGAGTACACCTACGACCTCACGTTCGAACCCGTGGCCGAGGCCGAGGAGACCGACAACGTGTACCAGCAGGGCGATCTGTCGGTGATCGTTCCGGCCGACTCGATGGATCAGCTGAAGGGCGCCACGCTCGACATGCCCGGCACCGACGGCCAGGGCGGCCTGGTGCTGCGCAACCCCAATCGGCCCGATCCGCTCGCCGGCGTCGACCTCGACCTCACCGGCACGACCGCGGAGAAGGTGCAGCAGCTCCTCGATCAGCAGGTCAATCCGGGCCTGGCGGCGCACGGCGGCTTCGCCGAGCTCAAGGGCGTCGAGGACGACAAGGTGTACGTGATCATGGGCGGCGGTTGCCAGGGCTGCGCCGTCTCGGCCATGACCCTGCGGGAAGGCATCGCGGCGGCGATCACCGGCGCCATCCCCGAGATCACCGAGGTGATCGACGTCACCGACCACACCGCGGGCGAGAACCCCTACTACTCCTGAGCCGCTCCGCTTCTGGAGTTGCCGACTGGACGAACTGCACTGGTCGTCGCCCTTGGTAGAGCGCTCCAGCTTGCACTTCGCGTCCCGATGCGGAAGCATGTGTTCGTTGTCACCTTCCAAGTGGGGGCGACCAGGGGGAGAGGCCCGGACCACGGTCCGGGCCTCGTCGCGTCCCGAGGTCTTCGTGCGGAAGGGCCCGGGACGCCCCCGCTGGGGTCGGAGAGCGAGAGCATCCCGGGCAGTGACAACGTCTTGGAGGGAACCATTGGACGCTGCTGGTCGGAGAACGGCCCTCCCGCGCTGACCTTGCGGTCCGGGGCGGAAAATTCGGTACGGAGGCGCGTCCAGTTTCCCGGTGGTGGCGCCCGCCGGGACGGAGGTGGGTTCGCCCCCGTTGGACGAAACTGGACGCGCGTGCGTACCGCGCGGTGGTCGGCGGGTCAGGCGGTGTGGCCGGCGGTGGCCGCCACCCGCCGCGCCGCGGCGGCGATGCCTTCGGCGTCGAGGCCGAGGCGGGCCATGATGGCGTCGACCGTGGCATGGTCGATGTACTCGGTGGGGACGCCGAGGATCTCGACGCGGGGAACGGAGCGGTCGTCGCACGCCTGGCGGATGGACGACGCCATCAGCGATCCGGCGCCCCCGGCCAGGTAGCCGTCCTCGACCGTGACCACCGCGGGATGGCGCACGGCGTCGGCGATCATCTCCGGGTCGAGCGGTTTGACGCAGCGAACGTCCCACACCGTGGCGTCGACGCCGTCGGCAGCCAGGGCATCGGCGGCCGCCAGTGCGTCCTCGAGCATCTTGCCGACCGCCAGGATGCACACATCACTGCCGGCCCGGGCCTTGCGGCCCCGCAAGCCCGATCCGACCTGGTCCTCTGCGGGTGACGACGGCAGGGTCTTGGGCCAACGGATCATGACCGGCCCGTCGGTGATGTCGAGGGCGTCGTGGAGCATGACCCCGATCTCCTCGTAGGACGAGGGTGCCAGGACGGTCATGTTGGGGACCTTGGTGAACAGCACCATGTCGAGCAGGCCGTGGTGGGAGGGACCGTCGTTGCCGGTGATCCCCGCCCGGTCGATGCAGAACACGACCGGCTGCTCGTGCAAGCCGACGTCGAGGTTCACCTGGTCGAAGGCACGGGACAGGAACGTCGAGTAGACGGCGACCACGGGGCGCAAGCCGCCCATGGCCATGCCGGCGGCCGACGTCACGGCGTGCTGTTCCGCGATGCCCACGTCGAACACGCGGTCGGGGAATCGTTCGGCGAAGGGGAGCAGGCCGGTGGAGTCGGGCATGGCCGCGGTGATGGCGACGACCTCGGGCCTTACCTCCGCCTCCTTGATGAGGGACTCGGAGAACGCCGCCGCGCAGTACCCGGGCTTGACCGAACCCATGTCGTGCATGTGCTTGATCGGGTCGTTCTCGGCCGGGCCGTAGCCACGCCCCTTCTGGGTGAGGACGTGGACGACGATCGGCCCGTCGTACTCGTTGGCGTCGCGGAGGGCGCTCTCGAGGCCCTCGATGTCGTGGCCGTCGAAGGGCCCGGTGTAGCGGATCCCGAGATCCTCGAAGAACGCCGGTGGCTCGAAGTACTCGCGCACACCGGCCAGCGCGGCGTCGAAGCCTCGCTCGAGCCGGGCGCCGACCATCGGCACGTCGCGCAGGAGCTTCTCGAACCGGGCCCGGCTGCGGAGGTACCGCGGGTCGAGGCGGATGCGGGCCAGGCTCTCGCCCAGCCGGCTGGCGGTCGGGGCATACGACCGGCCGTTGTCGTTGAGGATGATGATGGCGTCGGCGCCCGAGTGGCCGAGGTTGTTGAGCCCCTCGTAGGCCATGCCACCGGTGAGGGAGCCATCGCCGATGACCGCCACGATGCGGCGGTCTTCGATCTGGTTGCGGTCCATGGCGGTGGCGAGGCCGTACGCATAGCTCAAGATGGTCGAGGCGTGGCTGTTCTCCACCCAGTCGTGGGGCGACTCGCGTCGACTGGGGTAGCCGGACAGGCCCCCCTCCTGGCGCAGCGTGCCGAACAGCTCCCGGCGACCCGTGACCATCTTGTGGACGTAGGCCTGGTGGCCGGTGTCCCACAGCAGGATGTCGCGGGGAGATTCGAACACCCGGTGCAGCGCGAGGGTGAGTTCGACCGCGCCGAGGTTCGACCCCAGGTGCCCGCCGGCCGGGCTGGCATCGACCGACTGGACGATGAACCCACGGATCTCGGTGGCGAGTTCATCCAACTGCGCGAACGTGAGCCCTCGCAGGTCAGCGGGGCTGTTGATGCGATCGAGCAGCATGGGCGGCACGCTCCAGAGGCGGTGACGGAGGTCGGGCGGGCATCCACCCACAGGGGTCTACGGTACCGGCCCGGACCTTGGACTGACCACGCGATGGATTACCGCCCGCCGTCTAGATTCGGCCCATGCCATCGATGGAACGTGCCCGCGAGGAGGGGGAGGGCGCGGTGGCCGCGATCCGCCGGCGACTCACCGAGCAGGCCGCGTCGCTGATGAAGCAGCACCCCGAGTTCGCCGACGGGGCCGCCGAGATCGGCCTGGTCGACAAGTCGTGGCTCGACGACCCCAACGGCCACCCGATCCGGACTGCGACCTCGCTCGACGTGGTCCAGCGCTATCTCGAACGGTCCATCGAGCACGAGCCGTCGCTCATCGCCAGTCTCGGGCTCAACGCCATCCAGCTGCTGGCCATGGAATCCAGCAGCGACGACAGTGCCGGGCACACCCGCGAGGTCACCATCGTGTTCACCGACCTCGAGGGCTTCACCCGCTACACCAGCCGCAACGGGGATGAGGCCGCCCGCCGTCTGCTGGAGCGTCACCATCGGGCCGTCGGTCCGGTGATCCGCAGCCGGGGTGGCCGGATCGTGAAGAAGATCGGCGACGGCCTGTTCATCAGCTTCGACGCGCCCGAGGCCGCCGTGTTGGCCGCACTGGAGATCGGCGAGGCCGACCCGGGTGAGCTCCGCCTCCGGGCCGGGATCCACCACGGTGAGGCCGTGGCGGTGGGCGACGACCTCATCGGGCACGCCATCAACGTCGCCGCGCGGGTCACCGACTCGGCCAAGGGCGGCGAGATCCTGGCCACCACCGAGGTCCGCAGCGCGATCGGCGAACTGCCCGGCGTGGTGTTCGGCCGGGCCCGTCGCCGCAGCTTCAAGGGCCTCGCCGAAGCCGTGTCGGTCTGTCCGGTGAAGCGCCAGTAGATGCCGGTCGCCTGGGCGCGGGTCTCCACCGATGGCTGAGCCGATCGAGCGTCGGCGCGACCTCCCGATGGTCGACGTGGTGCGCCTGCAGCAGCAGGGCTGCGAGCAGGCGGGGTCGGCCCTGTACGGGCGCATCCTCTGGGCCATGGCCGCCGACATCGACTCGGGCGGCCCCTGTGCCGAGATCCTCGGGCCGTGGACCGCCAACGCCATGGCCGACGCCATCCCGCTGCGGTTCCTCGCCTCCGTCCATCGCATGGCGCTCGACGGACGGGCACCGGAGTTGGCGCGGTACTTCGCCAGCGTGGGCGGGAACGACGACGGTGATCCGATCGAGGCCTTCTTCACGGTGGTGCGCACCCACCGCAGCGAGATCGAGGCCGACATGCACCGGGGGGTCCAGACCAACGAAGTGGGCCGGGCGGCCGCGCTGGTCGGCGGGTTCCACCGTGTCTCGCTCGAGTTCGGGCTCCCGCTGCGGGTGTTGGAGGTGGGGGCCAGCGCCGGCCTGCTGCTGCGCTGGGACCAGTACCGCTACGTCGCCGACGGCACGACCTGGGGGCCCGAGGAGGGCCTCTGCTTCGACCATCCGTGGACCGGGCGGCCGCCACCGTTCGATGACTCGCTCGTCGTCGCCAGCCGGGCGGGATGTGACGTGAATCCCATCGACGTGGGCTCGGACGACGGCGTGACCGCGCTCCGGGGCTTCCTGTGGCCCGACCAGGTCGAGCGGCGCACCCGACTCGACGAAGCCATCGCCATCGCTCGGCGGTTCCCGGCGCGGATCGACGCGGCCGACGCCGGCGCCTGGGTCGAAGCGCAGCTCGCCGAATCGGTGGGCGGCGTCGCCACGGTGGTGTTCCACTCGATCGTCCTCCAATACCTGCCCCGAGCGAGCTTCGAGCGGTTGCGGCGCGCCATCGAGCAGGTCGGGGCCCTCGCCACGGCGGATGCACCGGTCGGCTGGCTGCGGATGGAGCCGGCCGGCGACGTCGCCGACGTGCGGTTGCGACTCTGGCCCGACGGCGCCGACCACCTGCTGGCGACCACCGCCTATCACGGCCCGCCCGTGACCTGGCTGGACGGCAGGGGCTGAGCGGTTCGCGCTGATCAGCTCGCGGCTGCTGCCGGTCTTCGTTGCGACCGGGCGGTGACCAACCGAGCGAGTCCGGCACCGATCGCCAGCGCGGCCAGCCCGCCCACCGCGTCGATCCAGTAGTGGTTGGCGGTCACGATGATGGTGAACAGCGTGGTGCCCGGGTACGCCATGATCAGGGCGCGCAGCCACTTGCGTCGGGTCATCGGCAACAGCACGAGCATCGACCACGTCGACCAACCCATGTGCATCGAGGGCATGGCGGCGTACTGGTTGGTCACCTCGGCGGCCTTGTCGTCGTCGAAGGAGATCCAGCCACCGTGGACGGCGAGCGTGTCGACGTAGCCGTACCGGTCGCATCCCGCAGCCTCGTGTTGACCCGCCGGGGCCGCCGCGGCGGCGTCGGGCGCGTAGATCTGGCAGGCGCCGAACTTGCCTGGGTCGTCGAGCAGTCGCGGCGGCATCAGCGAGTAGCTGGCGAAGCCGATCAGGGCGATCAGCGTGGTGAAGCCCAGGGTGGTGCGCCACAGCGGGTAGCGGTCCTTGTCGGTCCGGTACAGCCAGAACAGGGCGCCGGCGGTGACGATGAAGTGCGCGGTGCCGTAGAGGATGTTCCAGATCCGGATCAGGCCCATGGCCGGCAGGCCGAGGTACCAGTGCTGGACGTGGGCTTCGAAGTAGAGCCCCAGCGACCGTTCGAGGTCGATGACCGAGCGGGCGTGCTCGTAGGCGACCGACGCGTCGACGTGGTCGGTCCCCTGCGAGCCGAACAGGTTCCGGATGAACGAGTACACCCCGTAGAACGCGAGGATGAGCAGCACCTCCCGCCACCACCGCAGGCGCGTCGTGGCGGGTCCCGGGGCTCCTTCGGGTTCGACCGTGGTCGTCGTCATGCGTGGTCGGCGTTCATCCGGTCGGGGCTCGACTCGATCCGTGGTGGTTCAGACCGGCGATGGTGCCGCGCGGCGCCCACCGATTGCGAACGCTGGCGCTCCGAGGAGGCTGACGCCCAGGTTGAGCAGGTACAGCAGCAGGCCGAGGGCGATGGCCTGCTCGGTGGCCACGCCGAGTGGTCCGAGGAAGAGGACGAAGGCGCCCTCCCGGAGCCCGAGGCCGCTGATCCCGATGGGCAGCACCTGCACGATCAGCACCGCGGGGAAGAAGGCCAACAACGCGGTGAGTCCGGCGGGACGGAGCCCGAGGGCGTGGGCCGATGCGAGCGCGGCGAGGACCAGCACGAACTGGTAGGCGAACCCGGCGGCGAGCACGGAGACCGCCGACCGGGGGTGCTCCCGCAGTTTGGTGAGTCCGAGGTGGATCGCGCCGGCGAAGCGTCGCCAGCCGTCGCGCATGGCGAATCGAGTCCCGAAGCGGGCGCTCGAGACGGCGGTGAGCGCGGCCGCCAGCAGGGCCAGCGTGACCAGCGCCACGGCGAGCGCCACCTCGGTGGCCGTTCCCAGCCGGCGGAGACCGGGATTCAACGCCAACCCCACCAGCGTGATCACCGGGAGCACCAGCCAGCCCGTGACCCGCTCGAGCACCACCGACGCGAACGTGTCGGGGGAGACGCCGGTCTCGCGGGACAGGCGGGAGACGCGGAGCACATCGCCGCCGATGGTGGTGGGGAGCACGTTGGACACGAACTGGCCGGCCATGGTGTGGGAGAACAGCCGCCGCATCCCGGTGCGCAGGCCGAGGGCATCGAGGACCTGCTTCCAGCGCAGCGTGGCCAGCACCATGCCGACGAGGGTCAGCACCGCCGCCAGCGCCAGCCATGCCAGCGTGGCCGAGGTCCGTTCGGGAACCAGTTCGGCGACGTCGATGTCGGGAGCGCGCCACAGCAGGAGAGCGATCATCCCAGCGCTCACGGCGATGCGCGCCAGCAGCGAAGCGACAGGGTGGATCCTCACCGTGATTGCTCATCCACTGGTCGTCGGCCCCCTCGGAACGGTGCAAACAGCCTACGCCCGAGGCTACGGTTTCGCGTGGCTCGGTGGACGGCCCCTACGTCCGCCCGTACATCGTCCGGTCACCGACCGGCCGACGTCGGGAGGACCCCGTGCCCACATCCAACGTCCTGCGCTCCGTGGCGCGCCTGCTGCTGCGGACCGTGCTCGTCACCGCCGTCCTCGGCGGCTGTTCCACCGCGGCCGGCGACGCCGCCTCGCCACCGCCGACCGAGACCGGCGCCACCCGCACCATCGTCGAGCTCCACCTCGGCGACGAGGTGCCGATGACCACCGAGATCGTGCGCCTCGGCGACGACGTGCACGGCACCGCCCGATCATCGGCGGGCGTGCTCGGCGAGGAGATCCGGGTGGGCGACGACGACTTCGTGCGGCTCACGGGGGCCGAGCTGGTCCTCGGGGCGAACCGCTGGATCCACACCGATCTGTCCCAGCCGGCCGAGCGCCGGTTCCACGACCGGAATCCGGCCGGCATCATCGAGATGGCCTCCATCGCCGATCTCACGGTGGGCGGCCGGTTCGGCGCGCTGGCGGTCACCGCGGTTCGCCACCCGGCCGCCGGCGTGACGCTGGTCGAGCTGGGTCAGGACCGACGCATCCGCGTCACCACCGAGGTGGCCGCCGACGTGACCGCGATCCGCCGGCCCGATCCATCGCAGGTGGTGGCGCTCGGCGACCTGCCGGCGCTCGTCGGTGCTCGCTGAGGGTGGTCCATGGCGGCCGCGCCATCGGGCAGCATGTCGGGATGCACGAACGCACGATCGCCGTCGACCGTGATGGCGGGCTGACGACGGTCGCCGTACTCGAGGCCGGTGCCGGGGGCCGACCCCTCCTGTTGGTCCACGGATTCACCGGCGCCAAGGAGGACTTCGCCGATCACCTGGCCGCGCTGGCCGAGCGGGGGTGGTGGGTGGTCGCCCCCGATCTGCGGGGTCACGGGGCGTCCGATCAACCTGCCCTCGAGACCGACTACTCGCTGGATCACTTCGCGGCGGACCTGTGGGCCGTCGCCGACGCCCTCGGTTGGGCGGAGCTGGTCCTGCTCGGCCACTCGATGGGCGGCATGGCATCCCAGGTGGCGGCGTTGGCGGCGCGGGATCGGCTCCGAGGGTTGGTGCTGATGGACACCTCCCACGGCTCGGTGAACGGGGTCGATCCCGAGCTCGCGGCGGTCGGCGCGGAGCTGGCACGCACCGGTGGGATGGCGGCGGTGAAGGAGGTGCTCGACTCGCTCGGCGACGAGGCCCCGCTCGGCTCCGAGGCCTACGAGCGCGTGGTCCGCGAGCGTCCCGGCTACCGGGAGTTCGGCGACCGCAAGTTCCTCGGGTCCTCGCCGGCCATGTACGCCGCCATGCTCGGCGAGCTGCTCGACCAGGCCGACCGACTCGTCGATCTGGGGGGTCTGGCGGTGCGAAGCCTCGTCATCGTCGGCGAGCAGGACGAACCCTTCGTCGCCCCGTCGCGGCGCATGGTCGACGTCATGCCCGACGCCCGTCTCGCGGTGATCCCCGACGCCGGGCACTCACCGCAGTTCGAGAACCCGCAGGCGTGGTTCGACGCCCTCGTCGGCTTCCTCGACGAGGTCGCCTGAGCGCGAATCGACCGCCCGGCGGGACGGTCAGCGGGCCTTGTCGAGGAAGCGCTCGACGTCGACCACGACGCGGGTGACCTTGCCGGCGGCGATCAGGCCCCGGGGGTCGGACGCCGACACCGTGAAGATGAGACGTCGGCCGGAGATCTTCTCCAGCGTGGCCTCGGCGGTGACCGGAACGCCGACCATGGTGGGGGCGAGATGGTCGAACTGGACGCGCATCCCCACCGACGTCTCGGTGTCCTCGAGCGCGCCGTCGATGGCCTCGACCGCAGCCTCCTCGCACAGGGCGACCAGGCGTGGCGTGGCGAGGACGGCAACGGAACCCGAACGGAAGGCGGCGGCGGTGTCGGCGTCGGACACCATCAACTCGACGGTGGCGGTCAGACCGGTCTGCAGAGGCACATCGGTACGCTACGCGGTCTGCGACGAGCGACCCACCCTGACCGCGCTCGTCGACCGCTGCCCCGAAGGGACGCCATGATCGATCAACCCGTGCTCGAGCGAGTCCTGCACGCCGCATTGCGCACCGGCGGCGAGTTCGCCGAGGTCTTCGCCGAGGACAAACGGAGCGGAAACGGACTGCTCGACGACGGTCGGGTCGAGCAACTCACGTCAGGGCGCGATCGGGGAGCCGGTGTCCGGGTGGTCGTCGGCGACACCACCGGATTCGCTCACACCGCCGACCTTTCCGAGGCCGGGTTGCTCACCGCCGCCGAGGCAGCTTCGGCCGCGGCCCGCCGCGGCGGGGGAGGCGTCCGCTCGGTCGCGCTCACCGAGTCGGTCGTCCCCGCGCCGAACGAGGTGCAGATCTTCCCGGAGGACGTGGCCAAGGCCGATCAGGTCGACGTGCTGCGGCAAGCCGACGCCGCGGCCCGGGCCGCCGGGGGTGAGATCAGCCAGGTCACCGCGTCGGTCGGTGGGAGCCGCCGGCGCCTCCTCATCGCCAACAGCGACGGCCTGCTGACCTCCGACGATCAGGTCCGGACCGTCTTCTCGGTGAACGTGGTGGCGACGGGCGACACCGGCATGCAGACGGGTCGCAAGACGATCGGTCACACGGTCGGCTGGGAGCTGTTCGATCGCATCGACGTCGACGACATCGCGGCCGAGGCCGCCCGACAGGCCATCACCAAGCTCCGGGCCCGCCCTGCCCCATCCGGGCAGCTCCCCGTCGTGATCGGCGCCGGATCAGGAGGTGTCCTGTTCCACGAGGCGTGCGGCCACGGGCTCGAGAAGGATCTCGTGGACAAGGGGGCATCGGTCTACGCCGGGAAGATGGGTCAACTGGTCGCCAGCCCGCTGGTGACGCTGGTGGACGACGGCACCATTGCCGAGGAGTGGGGCGCGTTCGCGGTCGACGACGAGGGCACTCCGGCCCGCCGGAACGTGCTGATCGAGGACGGCGTGCTCACCGACTACATGTGGGACTTCCTCCGGAATCGCAAGGAGGGCCGGGCCAACTCGGGCAACGGCCGCCGCCAGAGCTACAAGCACCTCCCGATGGTCCGGATGACCAACACCTTCCTGACCCAGGGCGACGCCGATCCCGACGACATCATCTCCGGGACCGAACGGGGCGTGTACGTCGCCAAGCTCGGCGGGGGCCAGGTGAACACCGCGTCGGGCGACTTCGTGTTCGGCATGCTCGAGGCATACCTGATCGAGAACGGCGAGATCACCGAACCGCTCCGCGAGGGCAACCTCATCGGCAACGGCCCCCAGTGCCTGCGCGACATCGAGGTCATCGGCAACGACTTCGCGTTCGGGGGTCCGGGCACGTGCGGCAAGGACGGTCAAGGGGTACCGGTCGGCGACGGCTGCCCCACCCTGCGGGTGAGCCAGCTCACCATCGGCGGGACCGCGTCGTGAGCCCGACCACGACGGCCGGCGCGTCCATCGACACCCTGGCGGCGGTGGCGGCGCGCGTGGCCGAGCAGGCGGGGCCCGGCGAGCAGGTCGAGGCCTACATCAGCGCCGGGACCACCACGTCCGTCGACGCCTACCAGGGTGAGATCGAGTCGCTGACCCAGGCCGGTGCGTCCGGGATCGGCATCCGGGTGATCAAGGACGGACGCACCGGGTTCGCGTGGGCCACCAGCCTCGACGACGACATCGTGGCCGAGACCTTGGCCGAGGCGCGCGACAACCGTCCCTTCGCCGAGCCCGACGAGTTCGCCGGGCTGGCCGAGCCCGACGGCGTCCCGGCCCAGACCCTCGACCTCTACCGGGACGAGGTGCTGTCGACCCCGGTGGACGACAAGGTGGCCTTGGCCATCGAGCTCGAGCGCATGGTGCGGGCCGCCGACTCCCGGGTCACCGGCGTGCGATCGGCCACCTACACCGACGGCGAGGGCGCCTTCGCCCTCGCCACCTCCACCGGCATCCGTGCCGCGGGTCGCGCCACGACGGCGTACGTGTCGGTCAGCGCGCTGGCCGACGACGGCGATGCGTCGGTGATCGCCGGCGGCTACTCGATCGGTCGCGCCCCGGGTGACATCTCGCTCCAGGAGGCGGCCGACGATGCCCTCGAGCGTCTGCTGGCCAAGATCGGCTCCACCAAGCCCGAGTCCGGCGACGTCACCTTGATCCTCGAGCCCCGCCTCACCGCCACGGTCCTCGGCATCATCTCGGGCATGCTCGGGGGCGAGACCGTGGCCAAGGGGCGGAGCCCGTTCGCCAACCGGATGGGCGAGCCGATCGGCTCACCGTTGCTCACCATCGTCGACGACCCCACCGATCCGGCGTCGCTCGGTGCCGAGTCCTACGACGACGAGGGCCTGGCCACCCGGCGGGTTCCGCTGCTGCGGGCCGGCGTGCTCGAGGGGTTCCTCCACAACACCTACTCGGCTCGGCGGGCGGGGACGACATCGACGGCCTCGGCGGCTCGGGGCTTCAGCAGCCGCCCGGGCATCGCAGCCCGCGCCCTCACCGTCGATCCCGGGTCCGGCGATCTCGAATCGCTCCTCGCCTCGGTCGACAACGGTGTGCTGGCCTCCAGCCTCGGCGGGTTGCACTCGGGGGTGAACCCGGTGTCGGGTGACTTCTCGGTGTCGGTCGAGGGGCTCCGGGTCCGCGACGGGGAACGAGCCGAGCCGATCAAGGAGGCGACGCTGGCCAGCACGCTCCAACGCCTCCTGCTCGACGTCAGCCACGTCGGCGCCGATGTCGAATGGCAGCCGAGCGGAACCGGTGGTGTGACGCTGCTCGTTCCCGGCGTGACCCTCTCGGGTCGCTGACGTCCGGAGCCGACATGCACGACGCCGACACGCGGCGGAGTTGACGAGCCGGCCGTCCGGAGGACGGCGGGGCGACCCTTCGTTCGGAGCAACTCCAGTAGCGGAGCCGGCGGACGAAGTCCGCGGGCGTAGCGGCTCAGCCCACCAGGGCGAGGGTCACGACCCCGTTGGTGAGCGCGAACGCTACGTCGGTGAGCTCGGCACGCGGGACTGCCACGGTGACCGCGTCGTCGGCGACGTCGACCACCACCGCATCGGCCGCCACCACCACGCTCGGATCCCGCTCGACCAGGGTGGGATCGAACGATGCCACCACGTCGACGGCGGTGCCCGGACGTACCGGAGCCGGGGCGTCGAGCACGGGGATCGCCACCGCTCGCCATCCGGGAGGGATCAGCGCCACCGGGCCCTCCCGGCCGCGGCTGGCGAGGCGGGCCGACACGAGTACCTCTCCGGCGACGACATCGGCCCGCAGCGTCTGACCGACCGGATCGTCGACCACGGCACCGGCCGGTACCTGGGCGACCGGTCGGGGCGCGAGAGTGACGTCGCCCGCGCCGATCTCGGTGCCCGCGGCGAGCGGGCGCTGGACGACGGCCACGATCGTGGTCTGCCCGAGCCGGGCGGTCACCGCCGCCGCCTGGGCGGTGGTGCGGTGCACGACGAGAGCGACGACGACGGCGAGCGCCACGGCGGCGACGAGCCGGAGCGGCGGGGGACGGAGCACGGGGAACCGGGACGGAGCGGGACGCACGTGGCCTCCTCGGGGCGCGGACACGGTGGTCCGGAGTGAGGGGAAGCGCGCCCGTGGGCCGGGCGGTGGGCAGATTAGCGGGCCAGCAGCTCGTCGGGAATGGCGGAGATGGCTCGGAACAGCACCCGGCGAACCACCTCGACGTTCTGCTCGAAGAAGGCGAACACCTCGTCCTGGGTCACGGACGGGACGTCCGGGTCGTCTTCGAGACCGGCGTCGTAGTCGGTGATCAGCGCGATCGAGGCATACGGGATGCGCGCCTCGTTGGCCAACGCGACCTCCGGGTACTGGGTCATGTTGATGACCTGCCAACCCTGGCTGCTGAACCACCGCGACTCGGCGCGGGTGGAGAACCGTGGCCCCTGCACGACCACGACGGTGCCGGCCTCGTGCACGGTGACCCCCTCGGCTCGGCACGCCTCGATGGCCACGCGACGCAGGGCATCGTCGTACGGATCGGCCATCGGCACGTGGTCCGGTTCGCCGGTGTCCCAGAAGGTGTCGGCTCGGCCCGAGGTTCGATCCACGAATTGATCGAGCACCACGAAGTGGCCGGGGGCGACATCCTTGTGGAGCGAACCGGAGGCGCACGGGCCGAGCAGGGCCCGCACACCAGCCTGGCGCATGACGTCGAGGTTGGCCCGGTAGTTGATGCGGTGGGGTGGGTGGCTGTGGCTCGCGCCGTGCCGGGGGAGGAAGGCGACGCGGCGCTCGCCGATACGGCCGACGACGAGCGGGCTGGACGGCGGCCCGTAGGGCGTGTCGAGGGGCACGGTCTCGGTGTCGTCGAGGAACTCGTAGAAGCCGCTACCGCCGAACACGCCGACGTCGGCGATGGGAGCGTCCGGCGCGGTCACGCCCGAGACCACCTCGATCAGTCCTTGGTCGACGGCGTGCTCGACGATGCCGCCTTGTCTCCGGACGATGAATCGCTCTTCTTGGAGGAGTCGGACGAGGACGAGTCGCCGCCCGAGGGGCTGCTCGACGAGCTGCTGGACGGGCCGGCCGACGCCTTCTTCGAGCCCCGCGAGTCGGTCTTGTAGAACCCGGAGCCCTTGAAGCTGATGCCGACGGCGCCGTACACCTTCTTGAGCGGGCCACCGCACTCGGGACAGGTGTCGAGGGGATCGTCGGTGAACGACTGGACCGCGTCGAACTCGTGGTCGCATTCCTTGCAGCGGTACTGGTAGGTGGGCATGTCCCGGTCTCCAGGCTGGTCGGCAGCAGGGTGGGAGGCCGGCCGGGAGGCTGGCACTCGCACTCGTCGAGTGCCAGAGGATACCGGGGCGAGGGGGAGCCGCACCCAACCGCGCTCCGGGTACCCACCGGCGACCGCACCCCCCGTACCATCGCGGCATGTCCGATCTGGCAGCGGCCGCTGCCGTGCTGGCTGTCGCCTACGCGGTGGGCACCTTTCCCACCGCGCTGCTCGTCGGCCGTCGCATGGGGTTCGACCCCACCGCCGCCGGCTCCGGCAACCCGGGTGCGTCGAACACCACCCGGGTCGGCGGGGTGCGGGCCGGAGCCGTGGTCCTGGCCGGCGATGCCGGGAAGGGCATCCTGGCGGCCGGCCTCGGCCACGCGGTCGACGGGAGGACCCTGGCCTGGCTGGCCGGCTGCGCCGCCGTGGCCGGCCATCTGTGGCCGATCACCCGTCGCCTGCGGGGCGGCAAGGGTGTTGCCACGGCCGCGGGAGTCGGGGTGGTGTGCGCCCCGCTCGGCTTCCTCGCCCTCGCCCTGGTCTTCGGGGTGATCGTGAAGCTGGTCGGCAAGGCCGCCGTCGGGTCGATCGTGGTCGCCGCCCTGATCCCCGTGACCCTCCTGCTCCTCGGTCAGGAACCGGTGGACGTCGTCATCGGTGCCGTCCTCGGGCTGGTGATCATCCTCCGGCACCGCAGCAACATCCAGCGGCTGCTGGCCGGGACCGAATCGGGCGTTCGCCGGTGAACCGGCCGGGTTCCAGTCGTCAGGGAACGCGCTAGAACACTCGCCATGGCTCCCGTTCGCACCGCCGTCATCCCCGCTGCCGGGCTCGGCACTCGCTTCCTCCCCGCGTCGAAGGCGATCCCCAAGGAGATGATCCCGGTCGTCGACCGGCCCGCCATCCAGTACATCGTCGAGGAGGCCGTGGCTTCCGGCATCGACGACATCCTCATCATCGTCAGCGACGGGAAGGCCTCCATCGGCGACCACTTCGATCGGTTGGCCGGTTTGGAGGCGGCCCTCGAGGCCAAGGGAAAGACCGCCGAGCTCGACGTGGTCCGTGGGTTGGCCGAGCTGGCCGACATCCACTTCATCCGCCAGGGCGTGGCCAAGGGCCTCGGTCACGCCATCGGCATGGCCCGCAAGCACGTGGGCGACCGACCGTTCGCGGTGATGCTCGGCGACGACATCCAGGTCGACGATGGTGCGTTGCTCCGCGGCATGATCGCAGCCCATGACGAGCGGCAGGGGTCGGTCATCGCCACGCTCGAGGTCGAGCCGGACGAGATCTCCAGCTACGGCTGCATCGACCCGATCCCGATCCACGACAACCTGTACGGCTTCGAGCGGATCATCGAGAAGCCGTCACCGGAGGACGCCCCGTCCAACCTGGCGGTCATCGGTCGCTACGTGTTCACTCCGGAGATCTTCGCGGCCATCGACGACACGCCACCCGGCGTCGGCAACGAGATCCAGATCACCGATGCCATCGGGCTGCTCAACCAGACCCAGCCGGTGACCGCGTTCGCGTTCAGCGAGGGCCGCTACGACTGCGGCAAGCCCCTCGACTACCTCAAGGCCACGGTCGAGATCGGCTGCATGCGCGACGATCTCGGGCCCGCCTTTCGGGAGTACCTCAAGGCCTACGTCGCCACCCTCGACTGAGGCGCACACCGACCTCGCTAGCGTCAGTTGCGTGATCCCGCTCGGAGAAGCCCGTCGCCACGTCCTCGACCGTGTCCCGGTCGTGGTGCCGGCGCCGGTGCCCACCGCCGAGGCGCTCGGGCTGGTGCTGTCCGAACCCGTCGTCGCTGGCGAGGCCGTACCCCCGTTCGCCAACACCGCCATGGATGGGTTCGCCCTCCGCGCCGCCGACACGGCCAACCCGCCGGTCGACCTCGACGTGGTCGAGACGATCGCCGCCGGCCATGCCCCGACCGCCGAGGTGGGTCCCGGCCAGGCCAGCCGGATCTTCACCGGCGCGCCCATGCCGCCCGGCGCCGACGCGGTCGTCATGGTGGAGCGGACCGTCCCGTTGCCCGGTGACCGGGTCCACGTCGAGATCGAGGTCCCGGTCGGCAACCACGTGCGACCCGTCGGCGACGACCTGGAGGTCGGGCGGACCGTGTTCCCGGCCGGCACCGTGCTCACGCCCGGCCACCTCGGCGTGCTGTGCAGCCTCGGGATCGAGCAGGTCCAGGCCCACCGACGGCTCCGGGTCGGGGTCGTCTCCACCGGCGACGAGTTGGTGGAGGGCGCGGTCGCGCTGCGCCCGGGCCAGATCCGCGACTCCAACCGCCGCACGTTGCTGGCCTTGGCGGTCGAGTCGGGGTGCGACGTCGTCGACCTCGGCATCGCGCCGGACGACGAATCAGCCATCACCACGGCCATCCGGCGCGGGGTCGACGAGTGCGATGCGGTGCTCACCTCGGGTGGGGTGTCGATGGGCGACATCGACCTCGTCAAGGTGATCCTCGACCGGATCGGCGACATGCGGTGGATGCAGATCGCCATCCGGCCGGCCAAACCGTTCGCCTTCGGTCTGGTCGACGGCGTGCCGGTGTTCGGCTTCCCCGGCAACCCGGTGTCGTCGATGGTCAGCTTCGAGCTGCTGGGGCGTCCGGCGCTCCTGCAGGCCATGGGTCATCGCGACATCGATCGACCGGTGGTACTCGCCGTGACCGACGAGGACTTCGCGCGGCGACCGGACGGCAAGACGCACTTCGCCCGGGTCCACGCCCACCACGGCGACGACGGCCGGGTCCACGTCGCCTCGTCCGGCGGTCAGGGCAGCCACCAGCTCGGCGCCATGGCGGCGGCCAACGCCCTGGCCGTGCTGCCCGACGGCACCACGGTGCCCGCCGGCGCCGACGTCGACGCCCTGTTGCTCGGCCACCTGCCGTCGGCGCACCACCTCCCCCGCGACCCCCCTTGACGTCTCGACTCGAGCAACTCCAGAAGCGGAGCCGGCGGACGAAGCCCGCCGGCGCAGCAACTCAGACGAGACCGGAACCGAGGAGGCAGAATCCGCACCCGTGGCAGTGCGCCGTCCCCTCGACGGTGCCGTCGGTGCGGACGCTGCGGGGGCACGGTTCGCCGGTCGGCGTGAGGTAGCGCGGCGCGGCTGGCGTGCCGCGCTCGTCCGTCGGGTCGCTCGGGGGGACGGGTGCGGCGTCCGTGGCCACGGTACGAACCTACGCCCGTACCGGCACGAGGTCAGGGGCCGAAGGTCCCGGATCTCAGGTGTCGACGAACGAGAGGGCCTCGAGCTCGATCGCCATGCGGCCCGAGCGGTTCGCCATCGCCATGAACATCTCGTCGCCCCGATCGGTCTGCCCGACGAGCATCGAGGCCAGGACCGCCATCAGGAACCCGGCGAACGCGAACCGGCGGTAGTCGTCCCAGCAGCGCTCGAACGGGTAGTCGATGACGCCCCCGGCGCGCAGCGCCTCGTGGTACTGGCGGACCAGGCCGCGTTCGTACTCGGCCCGAAGCTCGGGTCGCAGGCTGGTGCCGAGGAAGTACGACACGTCGGTGACACCGGGCGCGCGGGCGACGGTCTGCCAGTCGACGGTGGTGAGGGTCGTGCCGTCGGGGCTGAAGAGCATGTTGTCGAGCCGGAAGTCACCGTGGGCGGCGGTGAGCGGCTCGGGCCGGTAGGACAGATAGTCGTCGAGGTGCGCCACGAGGCGGTTGCCGACCTCGACCACCTCGGGGTCGACCCGGTCGCCGTAGCGATCGAGGAACCCGGGGTAGAACGTCGCCATCAACTGGATGTAGAAGGCCTGGCCGTCGGCGCTCGACCGGTCCAGCCAGGTCAGCTCGCCGAGGGTGGCGTCGCCCCAGACCGGGGCGTGCAGCTTGGCCGCCTCCTCCATCGCCAGCGCGGCCTCGTCGGCACCGCAGCCGGCGAGCTGATCTCCCTGCTCGGCCGGCGCCAGGTCGTTCATGAGCAGGACGAAGTCGTTGGCCTCGACGTCGAGCAGGGCGACGTAGGGGTGGGGCGTGGTGATACCCACCCGGTCGCGCAGCTGCTGGTAGAAGCGGGTCTCGACCTCGTAGGTGCGGGTGGCGGCCGCCGCGGCGCGGCTGGTCTCGTCAGCGGCCGGGAACTTGCCGACCAGTGTCGGGGGACCCTCACCACCGTCGTAGGTGAGGGCGAATCGGCTGCTGTCGCCGACCTGGCCCGTGCCGACGGGTGTGGATTCGACCCCGATGACCCGGCCTCGGTCGAGTGCCCCGGCGGCGCGCAGCACCGCGGTCAGCCACTCGGGCGTCACCTGCTCCGGGTGACTGATCAGCTCGATGTCGTTCACGTGGACCGTTCGTGCTGGACGGCGCTGCGGGAGGCCAGCACTGGTCGGATCTGCTCGTCGAGCAGGGCGCGGTGCACGGGATGATCGCGATAGGTCTCGTACGCGGTCCACGACGCGAAGTCGGCGACGATGCCCACGGAGGCGTTGCCCTCGGCCCGGCCCAGATCGGTGCCGAACTCGTAGGATTCGATCTCCGGGATGGTGTCCGGCAGCGACCGGAGGCCATCGAGGATGCCGGTCAGCTGCTCTGGAGTGGTGCGGTCCTCGAAGGTGAGCGTCACCACGTGACGGATTCCAGCCATGAGCGGACCGTACCAACCGCCACCCCCTCCCATAGCCTCCATGGCATGGCTGCGCCCGCACCCGCCGACGTCACCGATCCCCGAGCGTTGGCCGCCGCCCTCGAGGCCCACGACTACCTGCCCGATCGGGGTCTGGCGACCGCCATCTACCTCGCGCTCCGGCTGCAGCGGCCCCTGCTGCTGGAGGGCGACGCCGGGGTGGGCAAGACCGAGGTGGCCAAGGTCCTGTCCCGCTGGACCGGTGGCGAGTTGCTCCGATTGCAGTGCTACGAGGGTCTCGACGTGAGCCAGGCGGTCTACGAGTGGGACTACTCACGCCAGCTCCTCCACCTGCGCGCCGCCGAGGCGGCCGGCGCCACCGAGGGAGCGGCGGTGAGCCAACTCGAAGACGAGCTGTACGACGAGCGCTTCCTGGTCCGACGCCCGCTGCTCCGGGCAGTGAGCCATCGGGAGGGGCCGCCACCCGTGCTGCTCATCGACGAGGTCGACCGGGCCGACGACGAGTTCGAAGCCTTCCTCCTCGAAGTGCTCTCGGATTACACGGTCACCGTGCCCGAGCTCGGCACGTTCCACGCCGCCACGCCCCCGATCGTGGTCATCACCTCGAACCGCACTCGCGACGTGCACGACGCGCTCAAGCGCCGCTGCCTCTACCACTGGGTCGAGCACCCCGAGTTCGAACGCGAGGTGGCCATCGTCGGCATCCGGGTACCGGGTGTGGGCGAGCGCCTCGCCCGCCAGGTGTCGGCCGCCACCGAGGCGCTCCGCGGTGCCGGTCTCTACAAGCCACCCGGGGTGGCCGAGACGATCGACTGGGCCGCCGCGCTCGGAGTGCTGGGGGCCGAGGAACTCGATGTGGACATGGTCGATGCATCGTTGGGCACCGTGCTGAAGTACCGGGAGGACCAGGAGCGCGTGCGGGCCAGCGGACTCGACGACCTGGTGCGCGCCGCCATCGCTCGCAGCGCATGACCCCGACCGCGGTCGCGCGTGATCCCGCCACGGTCGCGGTGGCGTTCGTCCGGACGCTGCGCCAGGCCGGCCTCGTCGTCCCGGTCGACGCATCGGCCCGCTTCGTGGAGGCTCTCGACGTGGTCGACCTCGCCCAGCCGGACGACGTCTACTGGGCCGGTCGGGCAACGCTCGTCCGGCGGGCCGAGGACCAGTCGACCTACGACGTCGTCTTCGCCGGGTACTTCGGTGGTCGACCGATCGAGGTACGGCGACCCGCTCCCCCGAAGACGGTGACCATCGCGGTCGACGACCCCGATGCCGACACCGACGGCGGCGACGACGAAGGTGAGGCCGGCCCGGCCGTCCAGGTCCGGTTCTCGCGCATCGAGACGCTGCGCCGGGCCGATTTCGCCGCCATGGACGCCGCCGAACTGGCCGAAGCCTGGGCCCTCATCGACCGCCTCCGGCTCGTCGGCGCGCCCCGCCCCTCGCGGCGCCCCACCCCGTCGGCGCACGAGCGGGGTCGCCCCGACCTGCGCCGGACCGTCCGGAATGCTCTCCGGGCCGGCGGCGAGCCGATCCGGCGGGCCCACACCACCCCCGGCGAGCGGTATCGGCGGGTGGTCATGCTCGTCGACGTGTCCGGGTCGATGGAGCCCTACGCCCGGGCCCTGCTGCGCTTCACCCATGCGGCGGTCGCCGCACGCGGGCGCATCGAGGCCTTCGCGGTGGGGACCCGCCTCACCCGTATGACCCGCCAGCTCTCTCGCCGCGACCCCGACGCCGCCCTGGCCGCCGCCGCCGTGGCCATCGAGGACTTCTCCGGCGGGACCCGGCTGGGGGAGGGCCTGCGGGCGTTCAACGACGAGTGGGGCCAGCGGGGCATGGCCCGCGGCGCCGTCGTGGTGATCCTCTCCGATGGTTGGGACCGCGGTGACCCGCAGCAGCTGGCCGAGCAGATGGAGCGGCTCTCACGAGTCGCCCACCGCGTGGTCTGGGTCAACCCGCTCAAGGCCTCACCCGGCTACGCGCCGATCGCGCGTGGAATGGCCGCCGCGCTGCCGTTCGTCGACGCCTTCGTCGAGGGTCACAGTGTCGACTCGCTCGAGCGGCTCAGCGCCGTCGTCGCCGGCCGGGCACCCGCTCCGTAGGCTGGAGGCGTGCGAGAGATCCTCAACGACCTCGACCGGTGGCGGCGGCAGGACAAGCGGGTCGCCCTGGCCCGGGTCGTCGACGTCGAGGGTTCCGGGCCCCGACTGCCCGGTGCGGCGATGGCCGTGAACGAGGACGGAGAGGTGGCCGGCTCGGTGTCCGGTGGCTGCGTCGAGGGCGCGGTCGTCACCGAGGCCCTCGACATCATCGACTCCGGCGATCGGCGCATCGTGACCTTCGGCTACTCCGACGACGAGGCCTTCGCGGTGGGGCTCACCTGCGGTGGCACGATCCACCTGTTCATCGAGCCGCTCGACTGGTGATGTCCCGATGAGCGAACCCACCGTGTTCGCGACGCTGCGTGCCGCCATCGAGGCGGAGGACCCCGTTGCCCTGGCGACCGTCATCGAGGGTCCCGGGGTGGGGGCCAAGCTGCTGGTCCGGCCGGACCACGAACCCATGGGGTCGCTCGGCGACACCGATCTCGACCGCGTGGTGGCGCGCGACACGCTCGGTGAGCTGGCGGCGGGGATGACCGGTGTCCGTCACTACGGTCCCCACGGCGAGGCCAACGAGCGAGCGGTGGCGGTCTTCGTCGAGTCGTTCGCGCCGCCACCGCAGCTTCTCGTCTTCGGCGCGGTGGACTTCACCGGGGCACTGGCGAGGGTCGGCAAGATCCTGGGCTACCGGGTCACCGTCTGCGACGCCCGCGAGGTGTTCGCCACCAAGGCCCGATTTCCGTTCGCCGACGAGGTCGTCGTCGACTGGCCCCACCGGCTCCTCGAGCGGGTGGGCGACACCCTCGGCCCGCGCGACGCGGTCTGCGTCCTCACGCACGATCCCAAGTTCGACGTCCCCGCGGTGAAGGCGGCACTGGCGACCGACGTGGGCTACCTCGGTGCCATGGGTTCGCGCCGCACCACCGAGGACCGCAACCGACGCCTGCGCGACGAGGGCGTCGGCCCTGACGAATTGGCCCGGGTCATGGCACCGATCGGGCTCGACCTCGGTGCTCGTACGCCGGAGGAGACCGCGGTGTCGATCCTGGCCGAGATCATCGCCAGCCGGACCGGCCGCGCCGCGCCTTCCCTGCGCGACGCCGCCGGCAACATCCACTAGAACCCTCGGTCGCAGGGCGACCTCGGGTTCTCTGACGAATGCTTCGCATTCGTCTGGTCGGTTCGAGGTCTGTCGCAGGGCGACCTCGGGTTCTCTGACGAATGCTTCGCATTCGTCTGGTCGGTTCGATGTCTGTCGCAGGGCGTCTTCTGACGTTGTGCCCTTCCGCTCCTCGACCCTCGTTCATAGGGTCGCGAGGGTCGCATCCGACGGAGCGCGCGCGATCAGGAGGACCGGAGATGAAGGCGTTGCAGCTGACCGCATGGAAGCAAGGACCCGAGCTTCGCGAGGTGGAGGATCCCGATCCCGGCCCCGGTGAGGTCGTGGTGCGTGTCGGCGGCGCGGGAGCATGCCACTCGGACCTGCACCTGATCCACGACTTCGAGCCCGGCCTGCTCCCCTTCGAGCTGCCGTTCACCCTCGGGCACGAGAACGCCGGATGGGTCGAGGCCTGGGGATCCGGGGTCACCGGGCTCGAGGTCGGGATGCCGGTGGCCGTCTACGGCCCCTGGGGATGCGGGAGCTGCCACGAGTGCGCCCGCGGGCGGGAGAACTACTGCGAGCGCCAAGCCGAGATCGGCGCGTCGGGAGGCGGGCTCGGGCTCGATGGGGGCATGGCCCCGCTGATGACGGTTCCCTCCACCCGGTTCCTGGTGCCGCTCGGTGACCTCGATCCGACCATCGCCGCACCGATCACCGACGCCGGCCTCACGTCGTACCACGCCATCGCCCGGTCACGGCACCTGCTGGTTCCCGGCTCCACTGCGGTCGTCATCGGCGCCGGTGGCCTGGGCCACATGGCCGTGCAGATCCTGCGGGAGCTGACCCCGGCGACGGTGATCGTCGTCGATCAGCGGCAGGCCGCGCTCGACCTCGCGGTCTCGTTGGGTGCCCACCACGGTGTCGTCGCCGGCGACGCTGCATCCGACGAGGTCCGCGAGCTGACCGGGGGTAGGGGAGCGGAGCTGGTCGCCGACTTCGTCGGTGCCGACGCCACCCTTGCCCTCGGCTCGGCCCTCGTCCGTCCCCAGGGAGACCTGACCATCGTCGGCATCGCCGGTGGTGTCCTACCGGTCAGCTTCTTCTCGATCGCGTACGAGGCGTCCGTGCAGACGACGTACTGGGGCACGCGTCCCGAGCTCATGGAGGTGCTGGCCCTCGCCGAGCAGGGTCGGATCACCCCCCACATCACCACCTACTCGCTCGAGGACGCCGCCCGAGTCTACGAGGACCTGGCCGCCGGGTCGATCGAAGGCCGCGCCGTCATCGTCCCGTGAAACCTCGGCCGCAGGGCGGCCTCGGTTTCCTGACGAATGCTTCGCATTCGTCTGTCCTGGTGGCGCGTGCTGGGCTGCAGGGCGGCCTCGGTTTCCTGACGGATGCTTCGCATTCGTCTGTCCTGGTGGCGCGTGCTGGGCTGCAGGGCGGCCTCGGTTTCCTGACGAATGCTTCGCATTCGTCTGTCCTGGTGGTGCGTGCTGGGGCTGCAGGGCGGCCTCGGTTTCCTGACGAATGCTTCGCATTCGTCGGTTCCAGGTGGCGCGTGGAACGGCCCGTTCAGGCGGGTTGCGATGCCACCGACCCCAGGTAGGTGGCGGCGGCGGCCGTACCCCCCGCCATGAGGGCTGCCCGCCACGGGAGGTAGCCGGCCGCGCCCGCCACCAGCGCGGCGACGGTGTCGGCCGCGTCGACCGGCACGGCCCGCGCGGCCAGCTCCTGCTCGTCGAGGCCCGGTGCCGGCATGAGGAACGGCGACGCCATGTAGAGCTCGCGGGCGCCGAACAGGCGGGCCAGGTACGGCGCAACGGGATTGGCATCGACGTCGATGCCGAACAACCTCCCGGTGAGGCGCGGCGCGATGAGGGCACCGAAGCCGAGGCCGGCGCGGATACCGGCGAGCGTCCTGCGAGCGGAGAGCGGGTTCATGGCGCCGATCGTGCCACGCCGCGAGGGCGGCCGCAGCGGGCAGACTGCGATCATGGTCGCTGCAGTCCTGCTCGCCGCGGGTGGCGGCACCCGGTTCGAGGGTCCCGAGCACAAGTTGCTCACCCCTCTGCGGGGCCGCCCGCTGCTCCGCCACGCGCTCGACGCCGTCCTCGCCTCCGGCCTCGATACCTTCGTGATCACCGGGGCGGTCGACGTCGACGACCTCCTGCCGTCCACGGTCACCGTGGTGCACAACCCGCACTGGCGCGACGGCCAGGCGGTGTCGGTGCGAGCCGGGATCGCGGCGGCCAGCGCGGCCGGCCACGACGCCGTGGTGGTGGGCCTTGGCGATCAACCGTTCGTCACCGCTGGTGCGTGGCGCGCGCTGGCCGACGTCGCGGCGCCGATCGCGGTGGCCACCTACGACGGGGTGCGGGGGAACCCGGTTCGGCTCGGGTCAGAGGTGTGGTCCATGCTCCCGCCCTCCGGCGACGAGGTCGGCCGAGCGCTGATGCGGAGTCGTCCCGACCTCGTTACGGAGATACGGTGCGACGGCGAGGCCACTGACATCGACACCCTGGAGGATCTCCACCGATGGAGCTGAACAACGAGTTCACGGTCCCAGTTCCCGTCGAGCGGGCCTGGGAGGTGCTGACCGACGTCGAGCTGATCGCTCCCTGTCTGCCGGGCGCCCAGCTCCAGGAGATCGAGGGGGACGAGTACCGCGGCATCGTCAAGGTGAAGGTGGGGCCGATCACCGCCCAGTACAAGGGCGCGGCCGTGTTCCAGGAACAGGACGTCGAGAACCGCCGGATCGTGCTCAAGGCCGAGGGCCGGGACACGCGGGGCCAGGGCAGTGCCAGCGCCATCATCACCGCCACGATGACCGAGTCGGGTTCGGGCGACGACGTCTCCACCCACGTGACGGTCGACAGCGACGTCACCATCAAGGGCAAGGTGGCCCAGTTCGGCCGGGGCATGATCGCCGAGGTCAGCGCCAAGCTCCTCACCCAGTTCGTGGAGTGCCTCGAGGGCAAGCTCGACGGCGCACCCAGCGGACCCACCGCCGGCGACACCGCCACCGAGGAGGCCAAGGCCCAGGCGGCCGAACAAGACACGGCTCCGGCAGCCGAAGCGCCCGCCGCCGAGACCCCGACGTCGAGCCCCGAACAGGAGCGTCCCGCGGTCCGCACGGTCGACCACGCCGAGCCGACCCCGGTGGACCTGATCGAGAGTGCCGGCGCGCCGGTGGCCAAGCGGCTGGCTCCGCTGGCCGTCATCGTGTTCCTGCTCATCCTCCTCGGCCGGCGCCGGTCCCACAAGCGCAAGGGCTGAACGAGCTTCCGAACCATGGCCGATGCGGCTGACATCGAAGCCGTCGCCGAGCTCATCGGCCGTCGGCCGATGGGGGAGTTCGAGGTCGTGGTCCGCGACGTGCACGGGGCACCGGTCGTCATCCGGAACGAGCCTCTGCTCGACGACGGGACTCCCATGCCCACCCGGTACTGGCTGGTCGGGGCCGAGGCGCGAACGATGATCGGTCGGCTCGAGTCGACCGGCGCCATCGATCGGGCCGAGGCCGAGATCGACCCCGACGATCTCGTCCGGGCCCACGCCGCCTATGCCGCCGAGCGCGACGCCGCCATCCCGGCCGATCACCTCGGGCCGGTGCCCAGCGGTGGCGTCGGCGGCACCCGCCGGGGCATCAAGTGCTTCCATGCCCACTGGGCCTGGCACCTCGCCGGCGGCGACGACCCCGTCGGCCGCTGGATCGAGGAACGCCTGCTGACCGACGACACCGTCGGCAGGTAGCCCGTTTGCATCGGCACACCCTGCAGTTGGCAGGGTGTGCGGGTGAGCGAACCCGTTCTCGCCGCCATCGACTGCGGCACCAACTCGACCCGCCTGCTGGTGGCACGGGGGTCGGGGGCCGACAAGGAGGCGCTGGCCCGGGTCAACACCATCACCCGGCTCGGTCAGGGGGTGGGCGCCAGCGGGAAGCTGAACGCCGATGCCATCGGGCGCACGATCGACGTCCTCCACCGGTACCGCGCCATCCTCGAGGAGCACGGCGCGACCCGGGTGCGCATGACGGCGACCTCGGCGGCCCGTGACGCGGTCAACCGCGACGAGTTCTTCGATGCCGCCGAGGCAGCCATCGGGACCCGCCCCGAGCTGCTCACCGGCGAGGAAGAGGCCGAGCTGTCGTTCCGCGGTGCCACCGCCGAGCTCGACCCCGCCGACGGTCCGTTCCTGGTCGTCGACATCGGCGGTGGCTCCACCGAGTTCATCGTCGGCACCACCGAGGTCCAGGCGTCGGCGTCGGTCGACATCGGCTGCGTCCGGCTCACCGAGCAGTACATCGAATCCGATCCGCCCGCACCCGAGGAGTTGCACGCCTGCATCTCGGTGACCGAGGCCTGGCTCGAGGACATCGCCCGGCAGGTGCCCCTCGGCACGGCGAAGACGTTCGTCGGTCTCGCCGGGACCATCACCACCATCGCGGCGGTGGAGCTCGGCCTCCAGGAGTGGGACCGCGACGCCATCCACCACTTCCACCTCTCCCGGGAGGCCGCCGAGGACGTCTTCCGCACGCTGGCCACCGAGTCGCTGGCCGATCGCAAGTTCAACCCCGGTCTCGAGGAAGCCCGGGCCGACGTCATCGTTGCCGGGAGCTGCATCTTCGTGGCCATCATGCGCTGGCTGGGTGCCGACGAGTGCGTGGTCTCCGAGGCCGACATCCTCGACGGGCTCGTCGCCTCGCTCGGTCCTAGTCTCTGAACTCGTGCCCCATCCCGACCGCATCCTCATGGGCCCTGGCCCGTGCAACCCGTATCCCGAGGCAATCGAAGCGTTCGCCCGGCCGATGCTGGGTCACCTCGACCCGGACTTCCTCACCCTGCTCGACGAGGTGTGCGACCGCCTGCGACTGGTCTTCGGGACCGACAACGCCCTGACGATTCCGATCAGCGGCACGGGATCCGCCGGCATGGAGACCTGTCTGGTCAACGTGCTCGGGCCCGGCGACACCGCGGTCATCGGGGTCAACGGCGTCTTCGGCGCCCGCATGTGCGAGGTCGCCTCCCGGACCGGTGCCGATGTCGTCCGGGTCGATTTCGACTGGGGCACCCCGGTCGACGCCGACCGACTCCTGGCGGCGCACGACGCCCCAACCCTGATCGGGATGGTCCACGCCGAGACCTCCACGGGCGTCCGGTCCGATGTCGAGCCCGTGGCCGAGGGCAAGGGCGACGCCCTACTGCTCGTCGACTGCGTCACGTCCATCGGCGGCCTCCCGTTCCACGCTGACGACTGGGGGGTGGACCTGGCGTATTCCGGGACCCAGAAGTGCCTCGGCGTGCCGCCGGGTCTGTCGCCCGTCACCGTGTCCGATCGGGCCCGCGACCGTTTCGTCGAGCGCAGCCAGTCCTGGTATCTCGACCTCCGGCTGATCGGGAACTACGTGGGCACCGCCGGTCCCAAGCGCGCCTATCACCACACCGCGCCGATCTCGATGATCTACAGCTTGTGGGGTGGGCTCGAGGCCATCGTCGACGAGGGTCTCGATGCGGTGATCGCCCGCCACGCCGAGTGCGGGACGCTGCTGCAGGACGGACTCGTCGCGATGGGCTTCGAGCTGTTCGCGACGGAGGGCCACCGTCTGCCCGAGCTCACCACCGTGTGGGTGCCCGACGGCGTCGACGATGCCGCGGTCCGCTCCATGTTGCTCGACCGCTACGGGATCGAGATCGGCGGCGGGCTGGGCGACTTCGCCGGCCGCGTGTGGCGGATCGGCTGCATGGGTCACACCGCTCGACACCGCAACGTGACCCTCCTGCTCGGCGCCCTCGCCGAAGTGCTGGACCGATGACCGGTCTCCGGGGATGAACTGGACCGCGGCGCAGACGCGCCTGATCGGTCGACGGCTCTTCCTCCGACCACTCGACGTTCGTGACTTCGGGCAGTGGCGGAGCACCCGGCGCGACAACGTCGACTGGCTGACGCGGTGGGAACCGAAGCGGATCCCCGGACAGGCCGACGTGGTCGAGAGCCGCGACGCGTTTGCCTCGAGGTGCTCGGCGCGGGCCCGGGAGTGGCAGCTCGGCACGGGGTACGGCTTCGGCATCTTCACCCTCGGGGGCGACGACTTCGTCGGTGAGATCAACCTGTCGTCGGTGCAGCGCGGGCCGTTCCAGAACGCCTACGTGGGGTACTGGATCGACCGGAACCACGCGGGGCAGGGCTTCACCCCGGAAGCTCTCGTGATGGCGGCTCGCTATGCCTTCGAGGACCTGGGCATGCACCGGCTGCAGGTGGCGATCATCCCGCGCAACGGCCCCAGCCGTCGCGTGGTCGAGAAGTTGTGCTTGCGCGAGGAGGGTGTGGCCCTGCGCTACCTCGAGATCAACGGGGTCTGGGAGGACCACGTGCGCTACGCGCTCACCTCCGAGGAATGGGACGCGCGACGCGACGAGCTGCTCCGGGCGTGGATCAATTGAAGCGCCGGTTCGTGACGGTGGCGCTGGCCACCGTCCTGGCGATCTCGGCGTGCTCCGGTGGTGACGGCAACGATGCCACCCCGACCACGACCGTGCCGGAGTCGATCACCACCACCACCCGCGCCATGAACACCGGTGGGATCGACATCCCCGACATCCCGGGCACGTTCAAGGCCCCCATCCCGTCCCTCGGCTTCGGCATCGCCATCCCCCAGGGCTGGGAGGCCACCATTCTCACCGACGACGCCCTGTCGAAGCTCGCGGACGCCACCCTGGCCCGGCCGGCGTTCCTGGACTCGGCCCGCCAGGTGGCGTCGACCGGGGCGATCTTCTATGCCGCCGGCGTCGATGATCAGGGCCGGGTCGCCGAGCTGAAGGTCGATGTCCAGGACAACGCCGACACCAGTCCGGCCGCGGTTCAGGAGCTCGCCGGTTCGGTGGTCAAGAGCGGTCAGGTGACCGACGGCGTCGTGGTCGACGACGACCCGAATGACGATCGGATCAGAGTCGACTACCGGCTGGCGCTTCCCGCCGCCGATGGCGGGGCGCCGATCGACGCCTTCGGGAGCCAGATCTTCGTCGTCGACGGTGACCGACTGTGGTCGTTCATCATCACCAGCGAGGACACCGACACCCAGACCGCTCTCCTCCAGGTGTTCGACGCCAGCATCACCTTCGACTGAGACGCTGCATCAGCGGACTTCGCCCGCTGTCTCCGCTTCTGGAGTTGCTCGCCCGCCGTCCTTCGGCCGGCCGGCTCGTCAACTCCGCCGCCGTGGTGATCGGCACCCGTCGGCCGAATCCACCCACCCCCTCCGGTTCTGGACGCGCCTGCGTACCGCGCCAACCCTCGGGTGGTACGGAGGCGCGTCCAGTTTCGTCTGCCCGGCGGTGGTTCAGGACTTGGAGGAGATCTTCTTCTGCAGGGCGGCGAGTCGCTCCTTGAACGCCGGCTGGTTGAGCGACCACACCTGGGGCTCGAGCTCGCGCTCGACCGCCTCGGCGTGGGCGGCGATGTCGGCCATGGCGGTGATCGTCGCCTTGGTGCGGATCACCAGCTCGCGGGGAGCTTCCGCGGCCTTGCGGCCCATGGCGATCGCGGTGTCGAGGAGTGCGTCGTCTGGGACGCAGCGGTGGGCCAGACCGACGCGCTCGGCCTCCCGGCCGTCCATCACCTCGCCGAGCAGCACGGCTGCCATGGTGGTCTGGGGTCCGGCGATGCGGCGGAACATCCACGTGTGGCCGCCGCCGGGATGGAGGCCGAGCTGGAGGAATCGGGTGTCGAAGCGGGCTCGCTCGGCGGCGACCCGCACGTCGCACACCAGGGCGAGGTTCATCCCGGCACCCACCGCGGCACCGTTGACGGCGGCGATGGTGGGCAGCGGGCAGTCACCGAAGCGCAGGAAACCCTCGTAGATCCGCTTCAGGCCCTCGGCCTGCGACGCCCCGAGCTGCGACAGGTCGGCGCCGGCACAGAACGCGGGCGGCTCGCCGGTGACCACCACAGCACCGACCGACTCGTCGGCCTCGATCTCGTCCATCGCCGCGACGATCTCGGCGTTCATGTCGAGGTTGAGCGCGTTGCGGCGATCAGGGTCGTTGAGGGTGACGACGGCGACACCGTCAACGGTTTCGGTCCGGAGGAAGCTCATCGCTGCCGAGTCTGGCAGAGCGAGATCAGCTACCCCGCTCGATGGTCCGGACGTGATCCCGTACCTGCCGGAGCAGCGCGGTGAGCTGGTCGAGCTCGTCGTCGGTCAGGGCGCCGGCGAGATAGCGGTCGAGGTCGGCCACGTGGTGGGGCGCGACCTCGGCGATGACCTTGCGACCCTCGTCGGTGAGGACGGCGAGCAGGCCACGGCGGTCGCTCGGGCAGGCCTCTCGGCGGACGTGGCCGGCCGCCTCGACCCGGTCGATGAGCCGGGTGAGCCCGCTGGTGCTCATGGTCATGTCATGGGCCAGCTCGCTCATGCGCAGGCGCTGGCCCGGCGACCGCGCCAGGCGGATGAGGACCCCGATCCACGGCACCGGCAGACCGACGCGGCGTTCGAGGCCCTTGGTCGCGGCGTTCATCAGTTCGTTGTGAGTTTCGACCAGCATCCCGAACGCCTCGATGCACGGCTCTTCGAGGACGGCGAGCGATGTGTCATCCGGTCCGGGTGGGGTGGGCATGGCCACAGGGTACGAAGAAGATGTTGCATGTGCAACGATCGCCCCTATGCTGTTGTTCAGGCAATCATCCCCAATGCAACGACCCCCCAGGAGCAGACCATGAGCACCACCCTCACCCGCAACACCGCCGGCACGACCGTTCCCCGCGCCGGCCGCTACGAGATCGATCCCGCCCACAGCTCCGTGTCGTTCCAGGTCCGCCACCTCGGCCTGTCGAAGGTGCGTGGAGGCTTCGAACGCTTCACCGGCACCGTGGAGATCGCCGACGAGGTGACCGACAGCTCGGTCGAGGTCAGCCTCGAGGCGGCCAGCTTCAACACTGGTGCCGAGGACCGGGACACCCACGTCAAGAGCGCCGACTTCCTCGACGTCGACCAGTACTCCACCTTGGCCTTCCGCTCGACCGGTGTCCGTCCCGATGGTGACGACTGGAAGGTCGACGGTGAGCTCACCATCAAGGGCGTGTCCCGGCCGGTGACGCTCGACGTCGAGTTCGAGGGGGCCGGTGATGACCCGTGGGGCAACGGGCGCATCGCGTTCAGCGCCGCGACCGAGATCAACCGCGACGACTGGGGCATCAGCTGGAACCAGGCCCTCGAGACCGGGGGCGTGCTCGTCGGCAAGACGGTCAAGATCGCCATCGACGTGCAGGCCGTTGCCCAGTCCTGAGCCCACCGTCCGTTCCTTCGGTGCCACGGGCCCGTCCCCGTGGCACCGAACCGACGCCAGGAGCACACTCGTGCCATGGAACCGATCCGGATCTCCGAGCTGAACCACGCCGTCCTCTACGTCCGCGATGTGGCCACCGCGGTCGAGTTCTACACCGATGTCCTCGGCTTCGAGCCGGTGACGATCGACCCGGGTGGGCGTGCCGCCTTCCTCCGCGCCGGCGGGTCGACCAACCACCACGACCTCGGTCTCATCTCCGTCGGGGCCACCGCGCCGCGTCCGCCGGCGGGCGCCACCGGGCTGTACCACCTGGCGTGGCGGGTCGACTCCATCCACGAGCTGGCCCGGGCCCGCAGGCTGCTCAGCGAACGCGGTGCCCTGGTGGGCCAGTCCGACCACGGGGTGAGCAAGTCGTTGTACGCAGTCGATCCCGACGGCAACGAGTTCGAGATCATGTACCTGCTGCCCGAAGCGGAGTGGGGCGTCTACGCCACGCAGGCGGTGGTCCGCCCGCTCGATCTCGAGGCCGAGGTCGCCGCTCGGTCCTGAGTCACGTCCCCTTGCGGGTCACCGCGGGGGAGCGGCGGAAGAACTCCTCGACCTCTCGCTCGTAGCGATAGGCCGACCCGTCGCCCACCGTGCGTCGTAGTCGGACTGCTTCGATGAACGCCTGGACGGTGCCGGCCGAGGTGTGGGTGTACTCGAAACCGGCTCGACGCAGCCGCGAGTTGTCGATGCCGCGGCCGTAGCTGAGCAGGTCGACGACTTCCGGCGGGATGTCGAGTCCGATGCGGCGAAGTGCGGCGGCGACCACGCCCCGGCCGATCGGTGGCAGCGCGACCGTGCGCTTCCCGCAGATGGCTGCCACCTCGCTCCAGGGCAACAGCCCGTCGCCGGCCACGTTGTAGACGCCAGCGAGATCCTGGTCGAGGACGTAG
This sequence comes from uncultured Acidimicrobiaceae bacterium, assembly GCA_963730345.1. Taxonomy (GTDB): domain Bacteria; phylum Actinomycetota; class Acidimicrobiia; order Acidimicrobiales; family Salinilacustritrichaceae; genus Salinilacustrithrix. The sequence continues at coordinate 84,749 of CAVSRP010000027.1, read as the reverse complement.
AGGACGGCTCGGATCACGTCGTCCTCGTGCACGAACTGGAACCGGGGATCGAACCCGAAGACCGACGGGACCACCGGCGCCTCGAGCATCTTGGACAGGGGCGTGGTGATGTCGGAACCGAGGACGTTGGAGAACCGCAGCATCGAGACGGTGACGTGCGGGCTGTCGACCGCGAAGTCGCGGACGTAGGACTCGACCTCGAGGAGCGATCGCTCGACGCGGTGGCGGGGCGGGTCCTGGCGACGGGTCTCCTCGTCGAACCACACCGGGTCGCGGGGATGGGCGCCGTAGACGTAGGCCGACGACTTGACCACCACGTTGCGCACCGAGCTGTCGGTGGCGGCCGCGAACAGGTTCATGGACCCGATGACGTTGATCTCGTGCATCTTGCGGGCGCTCATCTGTGTCGAGTCGACGACGAGGAACGTGTGCACGATGGTGTCGACCTGGGTGGCCGACACGATCCGGGACAGGATCGAGTAGTTCTCGTCGCTGCGCACGTACTCGGTGCGCTCGAGCTCCACCTGGGGCTCTCGGGTGTCGAGACCGATGATGACCTCGACGGAGGGGTCGGCCTCCAGCGCCTTGGCGACGCGCGCCCCCCAGAAGCTGCCGAGACCGGTGACGAGGACGCGGCGCCCCATCAGCCGGTCCAGACGGAGCGACGCAGACGCAACATCTCGTAGAGCGTCTCCTGGATCTGCTGGCGGATGTCCTCGGACACGTCCATGACCTTCGAACGGCTGTAGCGGGGCTGGTCCGGCGGGACATCGAAGTACACCGGGTCGAGCACCTTGAGCTTGAACTTGGCCGGGAAGTGGAGCATGGCTCCGAGGGGGCCGAGCAGCGGGCCCAGCGCCAGCATGTTGGCGGTGACCGGCGCGTAGGGGAGACCGAGTGCCTTGGCGAGGGGGGCGATGTTGGCCAGCATCGGCATCGACTCCTCGGCGCCGACGACCGCGATGGGGATCACCGGAACCCCGGCCCGCATGGCGATCTGCACGAAGCCCCCGCGACCGAACCGGCGCAGCTGGTAGCGCTCGTTGAAGGTCTTGCCCGGACCCTTCGATCCCTCGGGGAACACCAGGACCAGCTCTCGTTGCTCGCGGAGCAGGCGGTACGCGTTGTCGGGATGGGCGAGCACGCCGCCGACCCGTGACCACAACGTGCCCACGACCGGGAGCTTCTTGAACATCTCGTCGGCGAGCCCGTAGACGGGCCGTTCGAGCTCGGTCTCGATGCCGTGCATGATGACGGGGGCATCGCTGGGAATGGCCGCGGCGTGGTTGGCCACCAGGAGGGCGCCGCCGTCGGTGGGGATCTTGTCGAGGCCCTCCCACTCGACCCGGAACCAGTGGTCGTACAGCGGGGCGAACAACGCCCGAGCCCGGGCCCGCATCTGCTCGGACCGACCCCACTCGTCGACGTCGGATCGCCGCGGATCGTCGAGTGGTTCGGGATCCGGTGCCAGCCGGGGCAGGGGCACCAAGTGACCGGTGGTGCGAGGGACCTCGGTCGTGGGACGGACCATGGCCCGATGGTATGCCCCCTCGGTGAACGGGGGAATTCCTCGCCATGACCGGAGGGCGGCCGGCTGGGACGGGCCGGCTCAGAAGTCGACCTGCGTGCCGAGCCACTCGAGACCCGCCTCGCAGCGCTCGCGGGCCGGACACCATCCGCAGTGATGGCCGGGCTGCAGCCGGGTGGGAAGGGTGCCCCAGCGGGTCTCGATCATCGCCTCGACGGTGCGGACCACCCGTTCGGCCGCCGCCTCCAACACGCCGACGGTGACCACCTCGACCACCGGCTGGCCGGCATCGAGGTACACCGTGGCCAGCCGCCGGGGCGGCAGCCCGACCCGCAGGGTGTCGATGAGGGCGTAGAAGCGGAGGTCGTCCACGTGGTGTCGCCGTCGGTCTCCCGTCTTGAGGTCGATGATGACCTTGCCCGACCGGAGCGCCTGGCCGAGGGTGAGATCGGGACGTCCGACGAGGATGATGCGGCCCCCGGCCAGCTCGACCCGGCTGCGCCCGTCGACCACCGGACGCCACCGGGCCTTGAGGGGCGGGAAGCACTCCTCGAACGCGGTGACCAGGTCCACCGACTCGCTGCGCAGTTCGGCGAGCTCGACCGTCGAGAGCGTGCGCAGGAACCGGCCAGCCGACGATTCGTCGTCGAGCAGACGCCCGATGGCGGCGTCGACGGCGCGACCGGGTTCGACCTCCCCGCGCCAGTTGAGGCTGAGCTCGATGGCCTTGTGACTGACCGTTCCCCGCACGGACGGCACCGACCAGTTGAACGGCGCCTCGACCAACGCCCGCCACCGACCCGGACAGGAGGTGAACGCAGCGAGCGGGGTCTTGCCCACGAACAGCGGGCAGCCCTCCGGCACCAACTCGGCCGCGCTCGCCAGGCGGTCCTCGAGGTCGGCTCGCAGGGCTCCGGCGACGTCGGCCCCGAGATCGATCTCCCCGTCGGCGTGCCTGCCGAGCAGGTCGATCACCCGCTGCTGCGCCGGGCGCAGGGCCGCATCCCGCTCGGTGTCGATGGTGGCGAGGGTCGTGGTCATGCACCGAACGTCGCACGAGGGGGGTGACAACTATCCGGTCGGAGTTCCTGTCACCCCTCCGGGGCATGATCGCTTCGATGCCATCGTCGCTCCAGTTCGCCCATGCCGTGCGGACCCTGAGCGAATCCGCGCGCCTGCAGGGCCTGGTCGTGCCCATGTTCCGGAGTCCGCCCCGTGCCGCCGGCGCGGTGCGCACCATTCGCCGCACTCGGCGCGGCGTCACCATCTCCGTCGCGGTGGCCGATCGTCCGTGGACCAACGTGCTGGCCGATCTGATCGATGGCATCGTCCTGGTCAACGAGCTGGAAGGGGGTGGTGCCATCCGTTGCCGCACCGCCTTGTGGGCTGCGCTCGAGCGGGATGACGTGCTCGCCGCCTGACCCGGGCCGGCCGGTGGGTGCCCATCGCCTAGCGTCGGTTCACCGTGGAGTCGTACCGGATCATCGCGCATCGCGTCGACCTCGATGGCGTGCCGGTCGCCGCCGGGTACGCCGACGTGTTCGTGGTGATCCGCGAGGGCAACGAGCAGCCGGCGCCCACCGACTGGGAGGCCCAGGTCCACACCGAGCAGCGGCTCAGCGTCACCATGGCCCGCCACGACCTCGCCTTCTCGGTCCCCGACGGGACCGTTCTGCGGGGTGCCGCCATCGTGCGCTTCAGCGATGGATTCCGTCACCTGTTCCGGGGCGATGACCACCTCGTCGGGTTCGAACGATCCGAGCGGCCGACCTGAGCCTGACGTTCGGCGGGTTCTGGTATCGATGATCGTGGGTATGGCGAGGCGGACCTCGAAGGAGTCCGATGAGCAGCCAGCCACCCCCCGCCGACGGCGTGTCGGTCGACCCCGACACGCCGTTGTGGCGCCAGCGCACCCGACAGTTCTGGTACTACGCCCGTTGGCCCGTCTACGCCGGCGCCGCGCTGTTCGGCCTCCTGCTGGTGGCCGGCATCTGGTTGTGGGTCACCACCGACCTGCCGGCCGCCGCCTCGCTCAATGATTCAGCAGTGCTCGTCGATCGCAACGGCGACGAGCTCGCCGTCCTCGCCCAGGACGGCCTCCGTCTCGACGTCTCGCTCGACGAGATGGCCCCTTCCGTGCCCGATGCCCTCATCGCCGCCGAGGACCACCGCTTCTATGAACACGGTGGCGTCGACCCGCTCGGCATCGCACGCGCGGTGTGGAACAACGTCCGTCACGACAACGTCCAGGGCGGTTCGACCATCACCCAGCAGCTGGTGAAGAACCTCTACCTCGACAACCGGCGCACACTCGGCCGCAAGGTCCGGGAGGCGATCCTGGCCGTGAAGGTGGAGCGGCGGTCGACCAAGGCCGAGATCCTCGAGCGCTACCTGAACACGGTGTACTTCGGCCGGGGCGCATACGGGATCGAGGCCGCGGCCCGTACCTACTTCGACATCCATGCCGCCGACCTGCGGCCTGACCAGGCCGCACTGCTGGTCGGGATGCTCCGCGCACCCGAGCGCCTCGATCCCTCGGAGGCACCGGACGCGGCGAAGAAGCGTCGTGACGCCGTGCTCGACGACATGGGCCAGCTCGGAAGTCTCGAGCCGGCCGAGGTCACCACGGCGAAGCAGACCCCGATCGAGGTGAAGCCCGCGTCCTCGCCCACCACCTTGAGCGCCGGTGTCGCCGCGCACTTCGTCGAGAAGGTGCGAGCCGAGATCGTCGACCGATTCGGTGAACGGGCCCTCTACGACCGTGGCCTCGTCATCCACACCACCCTCGACATCGCGGACCAGAAGGCCGCCGAGGCCGCCGTCGCGCAGCACCTGAACGACCCCGACGACCCCCAGGCCGCGGTCATCGGGGTGGACAAGACCGGCGCGGTCCGTGCCTGGGTCGGCGGCAAGGACTTCAACCAGCTCCAGCTCGATCTGGTCGCCGACGAGGGCGGCTCGGGTCGCCAACCCGGTTCGACGTTCAAGCCCCTGGTCCTGACGGCCAACTTCGAGGCGGGGTACGGCGCGGGCCAGAAGTTCCGCGCCCCGGGGGAGATCACCCTCGACATCCCACCCGAGCCGTGGACGGTGTCGAACGCCGGCGGGAAGGACTACGGCACCCTCAGCCTGTTCGAGGGGACGGTCCACTCGGTGAACACCGTGTACGCCCAGGCGCTGGTCCAGGTGGGGCCGAAGGCGGTCGCCGACCTCGCCGACAAGATGGGGATCAACCGAGAGCTGGCGGCCAATCCGTCGATCGCGCTCGGTGCCGAGGAGGTCTCGCCCTACGAGCTGGCCACCGTCTACTCGACGTTCGCCCGGTCCGGAAAGCGGATCGATCCCTACACCTACACCAAGGTCGAGACGCGTGACGGCGATGTCCTGTGGGAGATGGAGGAGCCGGAGGCAACCCAGGTGATCGAGCCGAAGGTGGCCGACACCGTGAGCGCCGTGCTGTCCGAGGTGCCGAAGCGGGGGACGGCGACCCGGGCCGCGCTCGACCGTCCCATGGCGGCCAAGACGGGAACCACCCAGCGCAACGCCGATGCCTGGCTGGCGGGTTACACGCCCGAGTACACCGCCATCGTGTGGGTCGGCTACGCCGACGGCACCCGCACGATGGACACCGTCGACGGCCAACGGGTGCAGGGCGGTTCCGTGCCGGCCGAGATCTGGCACGACTTCATGGCCGAGGCCCTCTCGGACGTGCCGCCGACCCCGTTCCCGAAGCCGGATCCCGAGCTGCTGGGCGACACCACCCCGAAGGTGGACCTCGCCGCCTCGCCGCGTCGGGTGAAGCCGGGGGAGAAGGTCGTGGTCACCGGTACCGGGTTCGAGGTGTGTGTCAATGACTGGCACGTCATCGCGACCGGCCCGGAGGGCGGCGTCGCGGCACCGGCGTCGGCTGCCCCGGCCCTGCCGAACGGTGATCCGGTCCAGCCCACCGGCGAAGCCGTACACCTGGAGACGGCGACGCAGCCCCACTCCAAGGACTCCCAACGCCACGCCGAGTTCATCGTGCCGGCACACGCGGCCAACGGCACGTACCGGGTGGCCGCGGTCTGCGGCTTCGGTGCCGGGGTCCGGCCCTATGGACCGACGGCGACCTTCGTGGTGGACGACGGCTCGGTCACCACCACCTCGTCCACGTCGTCGACCTCGTCCAGCTCGTCGAGTTCGACGTCGACCACATCGGGGCAGACGTCGACGACGACCACCACGAAGAAGCCGAAGTCCACGACAACCACCACCACGACCCAGCCCACGACGACCTCCACCACGTCCACCACCGCTGCGTAACCTGCGGGTCGAGCCCGGGTGGCGGAACTGGCAGACGCAGAGGGCTTAAACCCCTCGGCTCCTCCGGGAGCGTGTGGGTTCGAATCCCACCCCGGGCACGCCAACTCTCCAGTCGCTATGCGACTTCCGAGTTGGTTGAAGTGCTCGGCTGCGCCTCACACTTCCGCTCGGAATCGCCATTTGCTAACGAGATGCTAACGAGCCTGTTAGCATCGAGCCGGTGCAGGGGCACGTCTACAAGCGGGGGAAGAGCTGGACCTACGTCGCCGACGCGGGTCGAGATCCCGCGACCGGTCGGCGTCGCCAACGCAGCAAGGGTGGCTTCCGCACCCGCAAGGCGGCTGAGGCGGCGCTGCGCGAGTACCTCCACGCCCGAGAGTCCGGTCAGCTCACCGAGCACACCTCGGCCACCGTCGGCGAGTACCTCGAGCAGTGGCTGGCCAACCAGGAGCCGACGGCGCGCAAGACGACCTTCCGCGGCTACAAGCAGGACCTCGACCGGGTCATCAGGTGTCTCGGCCACGTCCGGCTCCACGAGCTCACGCCGATGCAGCTCGAGACGGCCTACGCCGAAATGATGAAGTCGGGCTCGGCCCGCGGCGGGAAGCTCTCGGCCAAGACCGTCTACAACGCGCACTCCTCCCTGCGGAAGGCGCTCAACGACGGCGTTCGGCTCCAGGTGCTCCTTCGGAATCCCGCCACGGCGGCCCGTCCACCGAAGCGAACCAAGCCCGAGATGGAGACGTGGTCGGCGAGCGAGTTGGGCGAGTTCCTCGCCGGCGTCGAGGACGACCCACTCCACGCCGCCTACGTGCTCATCGCCACCACCGGCATGCGGCGGGGCGAGGCGATGGGGCTCCGGTGGCAGGACGTCGACCTCGACGCCGGCTTCGTCCGCATCCGCCAGACGCTCACGACCGTGAACGACCAGCTCGTGTTCGACACCACCAAGACCGACAAGAGCCGGCGACGCATCAGTCTCGACGAGTCGACCGTCGCCGCCCTCCGTCGCCACCGGGCCCGCCAGGCCGAGGACCGACTCCTCGTGGGGGAGGGCTGGGACGATTCCAACGACCTCGTCTTCACCCAGCCCGACGGCACCCCCGTCCACCCCGACCGCTGGACCCGAGCGTTCAAGCGCCACGTCAAGCGACTCGGCCTTCCGGAACTCCGCGGTCCGCACTCGCTCCGCCACACCTGGGCCACGCTGGCCCTCGAGGCCGGCATCCACCCCAAGGTGGTGAGCGAGCGGCTGGGTCACTCCACGATCTCGATCACCCTCGACACCTACAGCCACGTCGTCGAGGGCATGGACGCCGACGCCGCCTCGCTCGTCGCCGACCAGATCTTCAAGCCGGCAACGAAGCCGAAGAAGGCCGAGTCGTGAGTAACCGATTCGTCTTCATCGACGAGAGCCTGCGGTCAAACCGGTACCTGCTCTGCGGCGTGACCGTTGACGCCGAGCGGGCCGGCCAGCTTCGGCGAGACGTGCGCGGGATGCTGCTCGCCGGCCAGCGTCGGCTCCACTTCAAGCTCGAAGGCAAGCGTCGGCGTCGAGTGCTCCTCGACCAGCTCGTCGAACTCGACCTCGAGGTGGTGATCGTGCAGACCCGGATCACCTCCTCGCGGTCAGGCGAGGAGGCTCGGGCCGACTGCCTCGGGGTTCTCGTCGATCATGCGCAGTCAGAGGACCGGGGCGCCACGCTCTACATCGAGCGACGAGACGGTCTCGACCATCACGACCGGGAGACGATCGTTCGGACTCGTCGTCGACAGCCGACGCTCAACTTCGAGCACCTTCGCCCGCACAGCGACCCGCTCCTCTGGGTGCCCGACGCCTTCGCGTGGGCGGTCGGTGCCCGGGGCGAGTGGCTCGACCGTGTGCGGGACGTGGTCACCGTCCGCGACGTGGACTGAAAAAGCCGCAAACCCAGCCTTCGACCGTCCGGACGTCAGCTGGGTTCACTTCCGCAGGCCCTGGGCCCTTGGCTGCATCCATTCTCGCACGAGAACGTGCGCCTGCCAACGCCATTCTGACTACTCCGCTCACCGTCGCCGGACAGATCAACAACCTCCACACCAATGCACCCATCCGGGAGCAGCCGCCATCGACGCCGACCCCATCGGATGGCGAGCGCGCCTCGAAGACAGGCCGCGTGAGCAGTACACGAATTTGCATCCTCCGATGCGTGACGTCCTGCGGGACGCACGGACGAGCGGCGATCCGGTTGTGATGTGCCCCGTCGACCCGGAACCGTGACCGTGTCCCTCGCCATCGGACACGCCGAACCCGGGCTCGGCTACGGCGGACACGGCCGCCTCGTCGATCGCTGTCTGCTGCCGCGCTACGGGGACGGTCCGATTCGGGATTTGGGGATACGGAGGCCCGCCCAGCCGGGACACTCAACCGGCGGTCGGGGACCGTCCGCCGTGCGAGCGCAGATGCAAGCGAGGATCTGCTCCGGTCGCTCATTTGTCGCACGCAAGCAGCTTCCATCGGGTCGTCCCGGCCTCGAAACGGTTGAGGTCGATCAGCTGTTCATGTATGCCGCGAGCAGCGCGAGTTCGCCCGGCGCGCCAGGCAATGCTTCCTCGACCGACAGGCCGCGACCGGACAAGGCATCGATGGCAAGACCGTGGTCCCCGGACGCCTGGCTCTGGCCGTCGAGCGTCTCCCGGGAAGTGATCTGTCCGCCGTCGCATCGCAGTTCGAGCGTCGTGTCGTGCCGGCCCGTGAGTGTGACGATCGCGGTCAGGTCGAACCCGAACAGCTTCGATGGCACGCCGGCCATGAAGACGCCGTACAGACCGACGAGACGTGCCTCCTCAGCGGAGTACGTCTGCTCTTTGTCTGCAGGAAGCAGTACGTCCCGCTCATGAATCCATGAATCCCAGAGCACGTGTACGACGTTGAGCGTCCAATGGGCCTCGCCGTACACGGTGGTCGCACGCGCGTTGTCTCCTGCTGCCAGTCGAGACCCGACGGCGTCGCGGAAGCGACCGGCGGCCGCTGCATATCGAGCACACGTTTCGGCTGGCGCTTCTCCCGCGGAGGCTGAGAGCCACTCGAGTGGTGTCGACCGGGGATCGAAGTCCTGCAGCGCGTCGAGCGCGTTGGCGCCCTCGGCGGCCAACCGGCCCTGTTCCATGGCATCTGCCACGTGGCGGGCCGTCTCGTGCACGGACCATTGCGGATTACGGGTGGGGCAGCTCCACTCATCGTTGGTGAAACCCTGCCACTCTTGGAGCAGCCTGTCGTGATGCAGCTTCAGGACCGACATCAGGGCATGGTGATCGACCACCACGCCATCGGCTGTCGAGACCGCCCAAGATCCCATGCCGACTGCCACCGACGGCGATGGTAGTCGCAATCCCTCAACGCGTCGGCCACGTGGTGACCCGCGAGATGGCATCCGGAATGTGCTGTTATACGTGTGATCCAGCCGGGTCTGGGCTGGGGTCATCGAGGTCGCCGAGGACCCGGCGTTTGGGGCAGGTGACGAGTTCAGTGGCTGGCTCGTGCTGGTTCCGATTGCGGCCGTCGATATCCGATGGGCGGACGACTGTCGCCCGCATCGCCGCTCCCGGATCGGGCTATGGTCGAATCGAGTCGACCGACGGAGTGGGATGGGCGCAGAGGGAGACCGGCCGAGTGGGATCGTCGCATTCCTGTTCAGCGACGTCGAGGGATCCACCGACCTCTGGGAGCGCCACCCCGAAGCCATGGCCGACGCGCTCGGCATCCATGACGAGCTGATCCGGGGACAGGTCGAGCGGCACCGTGGCCACGTCTTCTCGACTGCAGGCGACTCGTTCGCTGTCGCGTTCCACACCGCGAGCGAGGCGGTCGCTGCGGCAATCGCGATCCACTCGCAGCTCGAAGCCGCCAATTCGTCAGGCGAGGTGCAAATCCGTGTGCGGATCGGCATCCACGTCGGTGAGGCGGTGGAACGTGGCGGTGACTACTTCGGTCCCACGCTCAATCGCGCCGCGCGCATCTCTGACGCTGGGCACGGCGGCCAGCTCTTGGTGTCCGACGCGGTCGTCGCCGCCGTACCCGAGGTTCAGGTGCGGCGGATCGGTGAACACCGGTTGAAGGGCGTCAGCGAACCCATCGCCATCCACCAGGTCATCGCAGAGGGACTCGCCCACGAGTTCCCCCGCATCCGCTCGCTCGACGCACCTCGGATCAGCCTGCCCGTTCAGGCATCAACGATGATCGGCCGCGGCCCGGAGCGTGCTGAGACCATCGCTGCCCTGACGGAACATCGCCTTGTCACCATCACCGGCCCCGGCGGCGCGGGCAAGACGACTTTGGCCATCTCGGCGGCGAGGGAGCACGCGGTCGCGTCCGACGAGAGCGCATGTTTCATCGACCTAACGCCGGCAGTCCTGTTCGAGGACGTGGCCCGCGCGGTCGCGCGAGCGATCGACCCATCCGAAGAGCGGCCTGCCCAGCTCGCCGAGGGGCTCGGTGCGTCGCCCCTCCTACTCGTGATCGACAACTGCGAGCACGTCATCGACTCGGTGGCCGAGGTCGTCGAGGAGCTTCTCGTCGCCTCCTCGGGGCTCCGCGTCCTCGCCACGAGCCGTGAACCCCTCGATGTGTCATCGGAACGTGTCGTTCGGATCCCAGTGCTCACACTCGACGACGCGATCGAGCTCTTCACCGACCGCGCCGCGCCGGGATCGGCCGACGACGTCGAGCGCGTCGCGGAACTGTGTGAGCGTCTCGACCGACTGCCGTTGGCCCTCGAGCTGGCCGCCTCGCGGACGCAGACCATGTCGGTGCGCGAGCTCTACGGTCACCTCGACAACCGATTCCGCACGCTCGATCGTCGGCGCCGGCGATCTCGAGGTGGGCAGCGCACGCTTGAGGAGACCGTAGCCTGGTCCTACGACCTCCTCGAGGTCGACGAGCAGGACGCACTCCAGAGCCTGTCGACACTGCTCGGCCCGTTCGACCTCGAACTCGCGGCCCGGATCCTGGGGACCGGCACGGCCGACACGCTCGACCTCATCGACTCGCTCGTCGTCAAGTCCCTCATCGAGCGACGAGCGTCCGACACCGGCGGCCACACCCTCTTCTACCTCCTCGAGACGATTCGGGCCTTCGCCGCCGAGCGGCTGACGAACTCGGGGCGAGACATCGAGATCAAGACCCGCTGGGCCCGAGCCGTCGCGCACCAGGTCGCACGCGACCGCAGGGGAATCATCAGTCCGAGATCGATCGTCCGGATGGGCGATGTCGCGGCCGCGGAACGCTTCGTCGCCGCGAACACCGACGACATCACCCTCGCCAATCTGCTTCGTGCCACCCGCGCGCAATACGCGTACTACGAGGGCAGGTTCGGCGAGGCGGACTCGATCCTGAGACCGCTACTCGGCGAGTCGATCTCGGCCGATCTCCGAGTTCAGGCCCTCGCCGTCCTGGGATGGACGGTCGGGGTGCAGGGAGACCTCATCGCCGGGCGGGCCCTGGTCGACGAGGCAGTCTCACTCGATCCGCGCCATCCCCTTGCCCTGTGGGGACTGTTGCCCTTCGCCATCGCGCTCGACGCCCTGGACGACGAACAGGCCCGGCGCGACATCGAACTGTTCGACCGTGCCGCGGACATCGAAGGGATCGAGTCGTTCGCGGACATCCTGCGCGCTGCGTTGGCCACCTGGCGAAATGACCCCGAGGAGACGATCGTCCACGGAACCCGTGCGTGGACGACGGCTACCGCGTATTCCACCTCGGCGAAGGCCAACGCTCGCGACCTCACCTTGCTCGGCTACGCCCGATCCACTCGACCCGAACGGGCCCTGGACTGGCTCGACACGCCTGGTGTTCTCGACGTCTCACCGGGCTACAGAACCACCGGGGAAGGGCACTCGTTTCAGCTCGAAGCGCTCGTGGCTGCGTCCATCGCCGCCGGCGCAGCAGGTGCGGAAGAACGCTCGCGTCGCCTGCTCAGCGACGCACTCGCCCACCACGACGAGCGACGCCCGTTTCCCGGACGCAACGACTTCGCGATCGCACTCGGCTGCGGGGCGACGTTGCAGCGCATCGATCGAAGCGCCGAAGCTCGGGCGCTGTGCGCGTCGGTCGACGTGCCCGGCTCCGGAATCGGCTCAGGTGCCGCCCACGTCATCGCCGACATCGAAGATGTTGCCGACTCGGACCGCGCTGCGTGGGTTCGGTCCGAACCGTTTCTTCGCATCCTCACGAACACCGTCGGACTGCGCGCGCAACGTCGCCGGCTCATCGAGCAAGCAGCAGAGCTGCTCGAGTTGCGCGGTTGACCGAGGCACCCAAGGATCCTCCTCGTCGAGACCGGTAGGCTCCGGCACGAGACCAGACGACATAGAGGACGGAGACGCGTGACGATCACCGAGGATCTCCGCATCGAATGCGCACCCACAATCGCCTTCGATCTGATGGCGGACGTCCGGAACGAGACGAAGTGGAACGACGGCGTCTCACGAGCCCAGCTCACCACTGACGAACCAGTCGGGCGGGGATCGAAGTTCGTCACGGACCACGGAGGTCCGCTGGGCCAGATCGAGTCGATGATCACCGCGTTCGACCGGCCCGAACGCCTCGAGTTCGAAGCGTCCAGCAAGCGAATGGATCTCGCGATCTCGTTCACCTTCAGCGAGACCGGGTCAGGCACCCTGGTTCACGGCACATTCGACCCGAAGCCGAAAGGGATCATGGCGATGCTGTTTCCACTGCTCCGCCCGATGATCCGACGTGACATGGCCAAACAGCACCAGCAATTCAGAGCGCTCTGCGAAGAACAGTCGCCCCGCACCTCGTGCCCCGACCGGAATGTGCCGTTGGCGGACGCCGGGACTGGGTATCCCAATACCCCGTAGAGGCTGGGGCACCGCCCGAGGTCGCGTGCTAACGGGGAGCTAACGAACCTCTCGAAACAAGCCGACACAGACCAGCACGAACCGAGCATCGCGTTCCGCGAAAGACCTGATCAGGCAGCATTTCCTGGCATCACACGGCACCAGTCGTCATGGTCGATGAGCGTCTTAAACCCCTCGGCTCCCATCGGGGGCATGTGGGTTCGAATCCCACCCCGGGCACATGCTGACCTGCGGAAACGAGTGGATCGGTAGAGACGGCGCGCGCGGCGTTCGTCATCCAACGGCGAACCCAACGCATCGATCGGACCCAACGCGACAGTCACGGCGCGGCCGGGTGCGAGCGGGCGAACTCCTGCACCGAGTCATGGCTAGGGTCGGAAGTCGGAGCGGGAGGAGCCGTTCATGGGTGCGAGTCGGGCGCACGTGTACATCCTCGACAACTACATCGCCCAGTTGGTTGCGGGTCTCGATGCGGACGTGCACAAGCACGGTGGGTATCAGCTCTCGATCTCCGTCGACGGAACCCCGCATCGGGTGGGGCCGCGCAAGGATGCGCAACGCACTGCGTTGGGTCATCTCAGCGGCCCGAACACACCGCACTCGCTCAACAGCGGTTCCGGCCAGCAGGTCCTGATCTGGATCGCGCCGCAGAGCACATTGGGCCGTCACCTCGGCTCGACCTTCGTCGCGGACTTCACGGAGCGTCGGATCTGTACGACGCCTACAACGAGAAGTACGACTGGAACTACACCGCCGAGGAGTGCGGCCCCCTGACGACGATCGTCCCGACCACGGTTCTCGCCTGGCGAGCTACCGGATGGGCAGGCCGGGAGGGATTCCAGGAGACGGGTTGGTGGCAGCTCGGGTGATCGATCGCCGGCGGCTCCGCACCGAGCCGGTCGGACCTCTACGACGATCGTGAGTCGAGGTAGCTGGGGTAGAGGTCGCGTGGCCAGTAGCGCACAGCATCCACCCCGTCGGCCTCGATCAGCTCGGACCTGACCCGCTCGTACTCGTAGCAGTTCAGCTCGTACTGGTTTCCCCAGGGATCGACGAGATCGAACGCCCAGACCATGTCGAAGTCCACGATGTCGGCGAGCACGAGAGGCTCGCCGCGGGGATTGTCGATCCCGCACGGCAACGAGCGGGCGAACGACAGGAAGGTGTCGGCGTCGACGCTGAACGCCACGCCGGTCTTCTGGGGCACCATCGGATGGCCGTCGCTGACCTCGAACAGGGCGAGCATCGTTCGCCCGCCATCGGCGGAGATCTGGAGCGGTCCGCCCTCGAAGCCCGATGCCCAGAAGTCGTAGGCGTCGACGGGCTCGAATCCGAGGTGCGCGGCGTACCACTCGGCGGCCTCGGCGCGGTCCGGCACGCGGATGTGGACGTGATCGAGCCTTCCCATCCGGAATCGAGGCCGTCCAGGCGTTTCCATGGCACCACCGTAGACGTCATTCGAGCGCGTGCTCGGCGCCACCCTTAGGATCCCCCGCATGGCATGGGACTTCCAGACCGAACCGGAGTGGCAAGAGAAGCTGGACTGGATCCAGCGCTTCTGCGAGGAGGAGGTCGAACCGCTGGGGCACATCTTCCCCCACGCGGTGCGGCTTCCCGACCCCAAGGTCAAGGAGCTGGTGCGAGGTCTGCAGCAGCAGGTCAAGGATCAGGGCTTGTGGGCGCTCTTCCTCGACGAGGAGCTGGGCGGACCGGGCTACGGACAGCTCAAGCTCGCGCTCGTCAACGAGATCCTCGGTCGCTACCCGGCGGCGCCCCAGCTCTTCGGCGCCGCCGCGCCGGACACCGGCAACATGGAGATGCTCGCGGCATACGGCACCGAGGAACAGAAGAAGCGCTGGTTGGAGCCGCTCCTCAACCAGGAGATCTTCTCGGCCTACTCGATGACCGAGCCCCAGGGCGGTTCCGATCCGAACCTGTTCCGGACCCACGCCATGCGCGACGGCGACGAGTGGGTGATCAACGGCGAGAAATGGTTCACCAGCGCCGGCCGGGTCGCCGACATCCTCTTCGTCATGTGCACCAACGGCATGTTCGTGGTGCCGCGTGACACCCCCGGCGTCGAGATCATGCCCAAGCCCCGCAACCACAACCACATCAAGTACACCGATGTCCGGGTGCCGCTCGACCATCTCCTCGGCCCCGAGGACGGCGCCAAGGTACTGGCCCAGAAGCGGTTGGGCGGTGGCCGTATCCACCACGCCATGCGCACGATCGCCCAGTGCAAGCTGGCCTTCGACATGATGTGCGAGCGGGCGCTGTCGCGGGAGTCGCACGGCAAGATCGTCGCCGACCACCAGATGGTGCAGGAGAAGATCGCCGAGTCGTACGCCTCGATCAACATGCTGCGCCTCTACGTGCTGGAGACGGCGTGGAAGATCGACAACAGCAGCACGCAGGAGACGCGCACCGACATCGCGGCGGTGAAGTTCACCATGGCCCGGGTCCTGCGTGAGGTGTCGTTCAACGCGCTGCACATCCACGGCGCGCTCGGCACCACCGATCTGACCCCGCTGCAGGACATGTACGCCGCCGCCCCGACGATGGGCATCGCCGACGGCGTGGACGAGGTCCACATCGCCACCGTGGCCCGGAGGGTGCTCCGGGACTACCGGCCGCACGAGGGCTACTGGCCGTCGCAGTACATCCCGGCCAAGCGCGAGGAGGCGTGGAAGAAGTTCGAGCCGAAGTTCCAGGCCGACCCCGATCTGCGCAAGGCGGCCGAGAACTGGCGCTCCTATTTCGAGCGCCGCTGACCACGCTGCGCTGAGCTCGTCCTGGGCGGGTGAATCCGCGCTTCGGAGCGTTCCCGAGTTGACTGAGTGAGTGCTCACTCGGGCTAGGATCCGGCCGATGGTTCGTACCGCGTCGCCCCATTCGCGGCGCTCGTCTGCCCTCCCGCCCGACGAGCGCCGCTCGTCCATCATCGAGGCCGCCCTGCCGCTGGTCCTCGAGCACGGTGAGGCGATCACCACCCGCCGGATCGCCGATGCCGCGGGAATCGCCGAGGGAACGATCTTCCGGGTGTTCCCCGACAAGGACGCCCTGCTCACCGCGGTGCTCGACGCCACCTTGGACACGACGGCGTTCGACGAGGCCATCGGCGCCATCGATCCCGAGCTCGACTTCGAGGCTCGGCTGGTGGCTGCCACCGAGATCGTGGCGGAACGGATCGTCCACATCTGGCGGTTGCTGTCGAACCTGGGGCCTCGACTGCGGGAGCGGGCGACCCGGCCGCTGGCCGACAGCCTGCCGCTCGTCGCCCTGTTCGAGCCCGAGCGCGACCGACTGCGCGTCGATCCGGTCGAGGCGGCTCGGGTGCTGCGGGCCCTCACCTTGTCGACGACGCATCCGATCATGGCCCCCGAGCCGATGACGCCCACCCAGATCGTCGCGCTGTTGCTCCGCGGCATCGAGGGCGAGCGATGAGCCTCCGGCGGCTGCTCCGCTCCCATCTCGGTCCGTACGGGAAGTTGCTCGGGATCGTGGTGGTGCTGCAGGCGATCCAGACCTTCGCGTCCCTCACGCTCCCGACGCTCAGCGCCGACATCATCGACAAGGGCGTGCTCCCCGGGGACAACGCCTACATCCGCCGGACCGGCCTCGTGATGCTCGGGTTCACCATGGTCCAAGGCGTGTTCGCGGTGGGCGCCACCTGGTTCGGTGCCCGGGCCGCGATGAGCTTCGGCCGAGACATCCGCCGGGACCTGTTCCACCAGGTCATCGGCTACTCGGCCGAGGAGGTGGGCCACTTCGGTGCCCCGTCGCTGATCACGCGGATCACCAACGATGTCCAGCAGGTCCAGATCATGGTCGTCACCGCCTGCACGATGATGATCGCGGCCCCGCTCACCATGGTGATCGGGGTGATCATGGCCATGCGCGAGGACGTCGGTCTCTCGGTCGTCGTGTTCGTGTCGATGCCCCTGGCGGTGCTGATCCTCGGCAACGTCGTGCGCAAGATGGTCCCGGCGTTCCAGGCGATGCAGGAACGCATCGACCGGGTCAACCGGGTCCTGCGGGAACAGATCACCGGCATCCGGGTCGTGCGGGCCTTCGTGCGCGAGCCCGAGGAGGTCGCTCGCTTCGAGCAGGCCAACGACGAGCTCACCGAGGTGTCCCTGCGGACCGGCCGGCTGATGGCCGCCATGTTCCCCACGGTGATGTTCATCATCAACATCTCCAGCATCGGCGTGCTGTGGGTCGGAGCAGATCGCATCGCCACCGGCGACCTCCAGCTCGGATCGCTCATCGCCTATCTCAGCTACCTGATCCAGATCCTGATGGCGGTGGTGATGGCCACGTTCATGGTCTCGATGATCCCCCGGGCCGCGGTCGCCGCCGAGCGGATCGAGGAGGTGCTCGACACCGAGACCTCCGTGCGCCAACCGCCGGCCGCGGTCACCGAGGTCTCCGAGCACGGAGCGCTGGAGTTCCGCCACGTCGAGTTCCGCTACCCGGGTGCCGACGACGCCGTGCTGCGCGACATCTCGTTCCGGGTCGACGCCGGCACCATCACCGCGGTCATCGGCAGCACGGGAGCCGGAAAGTCCACCTTGGTCAACCTCGTGCCGCGCCTGTTCGACGCCACGGCAGGCTCGGTCCTCGTCGATGGTGTCGACGTGCGCGACATCGACCTCGACCTGCTGTGGAGCAAGGTCGGCTACATCCCTCAGAAGCCGTACCTGTTCTCCGGCACGGTGGCCTCCAACCTCCGCTACGGCCGACCGTCGGCAACCGACGAGGAGATGTGGGAGGCGCTGGAGATCGCCCAGGCCGCCGACTTCGTGCGGGCCATGCCCCACGGCCTCGACAGCGAGATCGCCCAGGGAGGCACCAGCGTGTCGGGCGGTCAGCGCCAGCGGCTGTCGATCGCCCGGGCCCTTGTGGTCAAACCGGAGATCTACGTCTTCGACGACTCGTTCTCGGCCCTCGACCTGGCGACCGATGCGCGGCTGCGGGCCGCGCTGGCGCCGCACATCACCCAGGCCGCCACCCTCATCGTCGCCCAGCGGGTGTCGACCATCGTCGGCGCCGATCAGATCATCGTGCTCGAGGACGGTGACATCGTCGGCCGCGGCACCCATGAACAGCTGCTCGGCAGCTGCCCGACCTACGCCGAGATCGTCGACTCCCAGACCGGTCGGGAGGATGCAGCGTGACGTCGAAGGAGGAGAAGCGTCGCATCCTCGAGGCCGGCGGCACCCCCACCGAACGTCGGCGGGGGAGCGGCATGGGTGGCGCCATCGGCATGCCGGCGGAGTCGACCGAGGACTTCGGGCTGGCCCTGCGGCGCCTGTGGCGCCTGCTCTCCACCGAGCGGCTGCGCCTGGTCGCCGTGCTGGTGCTCACCTTCGTCAGCGTGGCCCTCGTGGTGGTCGGCCCCAAGCTGCTGGGCCAGGCCACCGATGTCATCTTTCGGGGGGTGATCGGCGGCGGGGGGATCGACTTCGGCGCACTGCACCGGAAGCTGACCTTGGTCGCCGGGCTGTACCTGGGCTCGATGGCCCTGTCGTACTCGCAGGCCTACATCCTCGCCGGTGTGGTCCAGCGATCGATGCAGTCGCTGCGCACCGCGGTCGAGACCAAGCTCAACCGGTTGCCCCTCGCCTACGTCGACAGTCAGCCCCGCGGTGACCTGCTCAGTCGGGTGACCAACGACATCGACAACCTCGCCCAGAGCCTGCAGCAGACCATCAGCCAGATCCTGGTGTCCACGCTGACGCTGGTCGGCGTGGTGGTCATGATGCTCACCATTTCGCCCCTGCTGGCGGTGGTGACGCTGGTGACGGTGCCGGCGTCGCTGTGGTTGATGAAGGTGATCAGCAGCCGGGCCCGGCCGCGGTTCATGGCCCAGTGGATGCACACCGGAGAGCTCAACGCCCAGGTCGAGGAGGCGTTCACCGGTCACGCCATCGTCAAGAGCTTCGGACGCCAGCGCGAGGTCGAGGAGCGGTTCCGCGAGACGAACGACGAGCTGTTCGAGGCCAGCTTCGGCGCCCAGTTCACGGTCAGCCTCATCCAGCCCGCCATGTTGTTCATGGGCAACCTGCAGTACGCCATCATCGCGGTGGTGGGCGGGCTCCGCATCGCGTCGGGCGCCATCACGGTCGGCGACATGCAGGCGTTCATCCAGTACGCCCGCCAGTTCTCCCAGCCACTCACCCACCTGGCCTCGATGGCCACCGTGTTCCAGTCGGGCATCGCGTCGCTCGAACGGGTGCTCGAGTTCCTCGACGCCGACGAGCAGAGCGAGGAGCAGGATCCCACAGTCGACCCGCCTCCCGTGCGAGGCCGCATCGTGTTCGACGGCGTGCACTTCTCCTACGACCCGGACAACCCGCTGATCGAGGGCCTCTCGGTGGTGGCCGAGCCCGGACAGACCGTGGCCATCGTGGGTCCCACCGGCGCGGGGAAGACCACGCTCGTGAACCTCATCATGCGGTTCTACGACCTGGACTCCGGCACCATCAGCCTCGACGGGCGCGACATCGCGTCGTTCCCGCGGGCCGAGCTGCGATCGAAGGTCGGCATGGTGCTCCAGGACACCTGGCTCTTCGGCGGCACCATCCGCGACAACATCGCCTACGGACGCCCGGGGGCCACCGACGAGGAGATCCACGAAGCAGCCCGCGTGACCTACGTCGACCGTTTCGTGCACACGCTGCCCGACGGTTACGACACCCTCATCAACGAGGAAGGCGACAACATCTCCGCGGGGGAGAAGCAACTACTGACCATCGCCCGCGCCTTCCTCGCCGACCCGTCCATCCTCATCCTCGACGAGGCCACCAGCTCGGTGGACACCCGCACCGAGATGCTGATCCAGGAAGCCATGAACGCCTTGCGGGCCAACCGGACGAGCTTCGTCATCGCCCACCGGCTCTCGACGATCCGCGGCGCCGACACGATCCTGGTGATGGAGCACGGTCAGATCGTCGAGCAGGGCAACCACGTCGAGTTGCTCGACCGGGAGGGCCCGTACGCCCGCCTCTACAACTCGCAGTTCGCCGGGGCGGCCGTCGAGCTCACCTGAACCCCGACAGCGGTTCTGGGCCGCGACCGTCCGCCCAGAACGGGACCTTCGACCCTGGCTCGAAACGGCCTCGTCGTGGACGGTTGGACCATGCCCGAGCTCATCCGACAACCGGGCTGGGGAGAGACACCTCGTCGCCGTGTCGTCATCGAGGCCGCGACCTGGAGCCACCGCCAGGTCCTCAGCGAGCTGCTCACCGACGCGGGCTACGCCGCGACGGCCTGCCCGGGCCCGGCCAGCGCCGACGAGCGCTGCCCGATGGTGGCCGGCGAGGGCTGTCTGGCGCTGGAGGAGGCCGATGTAGTGGTCCACGCCCTCCACCCCGGCGACCACCGCAACCGGGAGATGCTGCTGGTCCACCGCCGTCGGCTTCCCGACACGCCCCTCATCGTCGAGGTCCCCGCCCGCCTGGCCGAGCGACGGCCCGAGGACTACGAGGGTTGCATCGTGATCCACAGCCCCATGCGTCCGGCCGAGCTGATCGCTGCCGTGGAGTCAGCGCTGGGCGACTGAGGGGCCCGCTTCAACCGGCGACCGGCCCCACCCAGACCTGCTGGGCGTTGACGAACTCGTGGATGCCGTGCGGGCCCAGTTCGCGTCCGTAACCCGACCGCTTGATGCCGCCGCTGGGCAGGCGGGGGTCGGTCTTGACGACGCCGTTGACGACGACCTGACCGGCTTGGATGTCGGTGGCCATGGCCTCGCCCCGCTCGGTGGACGTCCACACGCTGGCGGCCAGCCCGTAGGGGGTGTCGTTGGCAACGGCGAGGGCCTCCTCCGCCGATGCGACCGAGAGGACCACGGCAACCGGCCCGAACGTCTCCTCCGCGCAGGCCGTCATGTCGTTGGTGACGCCGGTGAGCAGGGTCACGGGGTAGAAGAACCCGTCGCCGTCGGGAATCGCACCACCCATCCGGCACGTCGCCCCGGCATCGACCGTGGCCCGCACCTGACGGTGCAACGCGTCGCGCAGGTCGGCGCGGGCCAGCGGCCCGACGTCGGTGGATTCGTCACGCGGATCACCGACCACCAACTCGCCGAGCCGGGCCTCGAGGCACTCGACGAACTCGTCGTGGATGGCGTCCTCGACCAGGATCCGCTTCGCCGCGATGCACGACTGGCCCGCGTTGATGATCCGCGACGTGGCGATGGCGGGGACGGCGGCATCGAGGTCGGCGTCGGCGAGGACGATGCACGGGTCCGATCCGCCCAGCTCGAGCACGGCTGGCTTGATCTCGGAGGCGGCGATCGAGGCGACGATGGCGCCGGCGCGGTCCGATCCGGTGAACGACACCGCCCGCACCCGCGGGTCGCGGATGGCGGCTTCGACGTCGGCGTTCTCGACCAGCAGCGCCTGCATGATCGAAGGGGGAGCCCCGACCGACTCGTCGAAGAGCTCGGCGATGGCGCGAGCACACTTGGGAACGTGGGGGTCGTGCTTCATCAAGCAGGTGTTGCCGGCCATCAGGGCGGGGGCACAGAAGCGGAACGCCAGCCAGAACGGGGCGTTCCACGGCAGGATGCCGAGAACGGGTCCGAGGGGCAGGTACTGCACGTAGCTGCGGGTGGCGTCGGAGTCGATGATGTCGTCGGCCAGGTAGGTCTCGGCGTGCTCGGCGTAGTGCTCGGCCGCCCAGGCGGCCTTGAGCACCTCGCCCCGCGACTCCTTGATCGGCTTGCCCATCTCCTCGGTCATCAGCGGGGCCAGCTGCTCGACCTCGTCGCGCATGCGGGTGGCCACCGCGCGCAGCACGGTGGCTCGGTCGGCGAACGACCGATGCCGCCACTCGTCGAACGCCTCGGCGGCGCGTCCGATGGCGTCGGTCGTGCTGGCCCGGTCGAAGGAGTCGATCTCCTCCACGACGGTGCCGGTGGTCGGGTCGATGACGGTGAGCATGGGTTCGCGGTACCTCGGTCGGAACGTTCGGGACCGATTCTGTGCAGATTCGTTCCCGATTCGGATGGGCGGGGGTCAGCGGCTCTCGGCCGCGGGCACGTCGGGGGCGGGCGGTTCGGGCACGGCCGCGAGGCCGCCGCCGGCGTCGACCTCGGTGAAGTCCATCGACAGGTCGAAGAACGACTCGCAGCCCGTCTCGGTGATGCGGATGGTGTCGGAGATGCCGACCGTCTTGTCGCCGTCGACTCCCCACATCCAGGGGATCACATGGAAGGTCATCCCCTCCTCCAGCACAGTGAAGTCGCCCGGGTTGAGGCTGAGGATGTACCCCTCGTCCCAGCTCGGCGGGAAGGCGATGCCGATCGAGTAGCCGGACCGGGTGACGAGCCGTGCGCCCACGTCGTTCTCGCTGATGATGTTCCGCACGATGCTGTCGGCGTCGGAGACCGTCATGCCGGGACGCATCATCGACTTCAGCTCCGACAGGGCGTATTTCATGAGCGATTCGGCCCGGGCCAGGGAGTCGGACTTCTCGCCCACCACCGCGGTGCGCATCATCGCGGTGTGGTAGCGGCGGATGCAGCCACCGACCTCGAGGAAGACGTGCTCGCCGGGTCGGACCTCGCGGCCCTCCCACGTGGCGTGCCCGATCATCGAGCGCGGACCGGAGGTCACGTAGGGCATCACCGCCGGGGCCTCGCCACCGGCCCGGAACATGGCGGCGGCGATCTCGGCGGCGATCTCGTTCTCGGTAACCCCGGCGCCGACCGCCGCCAGCCCGGCCCGCATACCGGCCTGGGTGGCGACCGCGGCCTTGCGCATGAGGTCGATCTCGACCGCCGACTTGCGAGCCCGGCCCGCCTCGACGATGCCGAAGCAGTCCATCAGCGCGCCCTGGTCGAAGCTGGTGTGGACCCGGTCCTGCTGGTAGGCGGGGAAGAAGTAGCTGTTCCGCTCGTAGCCCACGTGCCCCCGGTCGAGGCCGAACTCCTTGAGGCTGGTGATCAGCTGCTGGATGGCATCGCCGGTGTCGGGGTACGGACGTGACTTCTCCACCCAGGTGCGCTCGATGACGTTGGAGTCCTCCATCGCCCGGGTGATCATGAACGGCTCGCTCTCGAGCGGGACCACCAGCGCCTGGAAGAACGAGTATCCGGTCGTCTGGTAGTCGGTGAGGTACATCAGGTTCTCGGGGTCGGTGATCACCACTGCGTCGAGGAGCCGTTCCTCCATGCGCTGGCGGAGTTCGCCGATCCGGCGCTCGTACTCCTCGGGAGGGAACGTCATGTCATCGCGAGCCCTCACGCCGACACCACCGCCGAGATCGCCTTCTCGAGGATGTCGAGGCCCTCGGCGAGATCGTCGTCGGGGATGGTGAGCGGAGGGATCAGCTTCAGGACCCGGCCACCGGAGCCGCAGGGGCCGATGAGCAATCCGTTCTCGAACGATGCCGTCTGCACCGCCTTGGCCATGGTGCCGTCGAGGATGTCGAGCGCCTGCATCATGCCGCGTCCCCGGACCTCCCAGTCGCGTCCCGGGTGCTGGTCGGCGATGTCGACGAGGCGCTGGCGCATCTGCTCGCCCTTGCGGGCCACGTCGTGCATGAGGCTGTCGTCGGTGAAGTACGTCAGCGCCTCGGTGCCGGCCACGAACGAGAGGCCCTGACCCCGGAAGGTGCCGGTGTGGGCGCCGGGCGACCAGTGGGCGTCGACCTCGGGCTTGTTCAGGTTCATGGCGATCGGCGTGCCGAACCCGCCGAGGCCCTTGGCCAGGGTGACGATGTCCGGGTCGAGCCCCATGCCGTCGAAGCTGAAGTACGAACCGGTGCGACCGCAACCGGCTTGGATGTCGTCGATGATGAACAGCGCTCCCACGTCGTGGGCGAGGTCCTCCACCGCGTGGAGCCATTCCTCGGTGGCGCAGTAGACGCCACCCTCGGCCTGGATGACCTCGACCATGAACGCCGCCGGCGGGAGCAGCCCACTCGAGCTGTCGGCCAGCGCGGCCCGGTAGGCGTCGAGGGCCGCCAGACCACCGCCGGGCGCCGCGATGTTGGGCAGCCGGACCACGTTGTCGAGCGGCACACCGGCCCATTGCCGGAAGGCCTGGTTGGAGGTCAGGGCCAGCGAACCGAGGGTCATGCCGTGGAACCCGTGGCTGAAGGCCACGACGTGCGATCGACCGGTGGCGAGGCGGGCGAGCTTGAGGGCCGCCTCGACCGCGTTGGTACCGGTGGGGCCCATGAACTGCATCTTGTGGTCCATGCCGCGGGGTTCGAGGATGACCTCGGCGAAGCGCTCCACGAACGTGCGCTTGGTGGTGGTGTAGGTGTCGAGGCTGTGGGCGACGCCGTCGGCTTCGAGGAAGGCGATCATGGCCCGCTTCATGCGCTCGTCGTTGTGGCCGAAGTTGAGGACGCCGGCGCCGGCGAAGAAGTCGATGTACGACGTGCCGTCCTCATCGATCATGCGGGCGTTGGACGCCGACTCGAACACCGTGGGGTAGGCGCGGCAGTAGCCGCGGATCTCGGACTCGTGGGTCTCGAACGGCGTCATGTCCATGGTGGGCTCCTCTGGTCGGGGGCTGGGCGCGAGCGGTCAGCCGGTGGTTGGCGTACCGACGAGACTGGTGAACACGTCGGCGACGGGGGCGATGAGGCGGTCGTTGAAGTCGTAGCGGGCGCTGTGGCACGGCTCGTGGTGGTCGGGGCCATCGCCCGCACCCACCAGGGCAAAGGCACCCGGGATCTGGCCGAGGTAGTAGCTGAAGTCCTCCGACGCCATGACCGGGACCAGGGTCTCGGTGCTCAGCCACGACACCCCGAGGCGTTTCTCGAGGGCGTGGCGCAGCTCCGAGGCGGGACCGGGATGATTCACGGTGGCGTCGTAGCGGGTGGTGGTGGTCGTGCGGGCTTCGACGTCGTGGGCCCGCGCGGTGGCGGCAGCCACCTCGCTGATCAGGCGGAACACCTCGTCGCGTTGCGCAGTGTCGGACACCCGGATGCTGCCGGCCAGCACGGCCCGGTCAGGGGTGACAGTGGGTGTGCTGGAGGCGACGATCGAGGTCACCGCCACGACCGCGGCGCGCTGGGGGGCGATCCGGCGCGACACCACGTGCTGGAGGGCCACGGTGATGGCGGACGCGGCCAGCACGGGATCACGACACGCTTCCGGTTGGCTGGCGTGGCCACCAGCCCCGACGACCTCGATCTCGAAGGTCCCGTTGGCTGACATCACCGGACCGTCAGGGCAGACGGCGGCCCCGAACGGGATCGCCGGCCAGTTGTGCCACCCGAAGATCACGTCGACCCCGTCGAGGGCGCCGTCTTCGATCATGCGCTTGGCCCCGTGACCGCCTTCCTCCGCGGGTTGGAACAGCAGCGAGACGGGGCCGGAGAGATCGTCGCCGTGGGCCTGGATCCACCAGGCCGCGGCCATGAGCGCGGCCATGTGCCCGTCGTGACCGCAGGCGTGCATGACGCCGGTGGTCTGTGACGCGTAGGGCACCCCCGTCGCCTCGGTCACCGGCATGGCATCCATGTCGGCGCGCAGCGCGACGTGCCGTCCGCCGAGGTCCTTCCCCAAGGTGGCGACGGTGCCGGTCCCGGCGCACGGGCGCCACGGGATGCCGGCAGCGTCGAGCCGTGCCCGCACCACGGCCGCCGTCTGATGCTCTGACCAGGTCAGCTCGGGGTGGCGGTGGAACTCGTGGCGCAACTCGACGGCGTCATCGATCAGTTCCGCCCAGGCTCGCGTCATCCATCTCCCTTCGGCACCGGGCACTGCGGCACCGGTCCGAACGTAGCGGTTCGAGCCGGTCCCCGGTCCCCGAATCGGGCTTCGGGGACCGGACACCACGAACCAGGCTGATCCAATACGCTCCGTCGGACGGCGGCGGTACTGGTGACCGGTTGCCGCCGACATGTGAGCCGAGCGCAGGAGCGACAAAGCCGTGGGACTCATCAACAAGCTCAAGGGCGAGCTGGTCGACATCATCGAGTGGCTCGACGACAGCCGCTCGACGCTGGCCTGGCGCTTCCCCCGCTACCAGAACGAGATCAAGAACGGTGCGCAGCTGATCGTCCGCGAGGGCCAGCAGGCGGTGTTCGTGTACCGCGGCCAGATCGCCGATGTCTTCGCCCCGGGCAACTACGAGCTCACCAGCGAGAACCTGCCGGTGCTCAGCACCCTGCAGGGATGGAAGCACGGCTTCAACAGCCCGTTCCGCAGCGAGGTGTACTTCCTCAACATGCGCCAGGTCACCGACCTGCGCTGGGGAACCCCGCAACCCGTCACCGTTCGCGACCCCGACTTCAAGATGGTGCAGGTCCGGGCCAACGGGCTGTGCGTGGTGCGCATCGCCGACCCGGAGATCTTCCTCCGTGAGGTCATCGGCACCGACTCGGCGGTCGAGGCGGAGGAGATCACCGAGCTGCTCCGCCGGGTCATCACGCTGGCGTTCAGCGACATGATCATGGACACCGGACTCGGCGCCATCGACCTCCAGGGCCAGCAGGTCGAGCTGTCGGAGAAGCTCCGCCAGTTCGTGGAGGATCGGGTCGACGACGAGTTCGGCCTCGAGATCACGTCGGTGACGATGAACATCTCGCTGCCCGACGAGATCACCCAGGCGATGACCCGCGGCGTGGCTCGCGGCGTCGAGGCCGGCGGCTACGCCCACAACGTCGGCGACGTCCAGCGGCTCCAGCAGGTCCGGGCCGCCGATGCGATGCTCGCCGCGGCCGAGAACCCGGGTGGTTCAGCGATGGGTGATGCCATGCAGATGGGCATGGGTATTGCCATGGCCGGCCAGATGGCCAACACGATGGGCACGGCGATGCAGCCGGGTCAGCCGGCCGCAGCCCCGGGCGCCGCTCCTCCGCCCCTGCCGGGGCAGACCCTCTACCACGTGGACATGGGCGGCCAGCCGGGCGGGCCGTACTCCGTGGCTCAGATCCAGGCCGGTGTCGCCAGCGGTCAGGTGACGCCGTCGACGCTGGTCTGGACCACCGGGATGGTGGGTTGGGTCGCGGCCAACACGGTCGCGGAGCTGGCGCCTCTCTTCGCCGCCCCACCGCCCATGCCGCCGAGCGCCAGCGCCCCACCACCACCGCCGCCCCCGGCGCCCGATGCGCCCGATGCGCCCGATGCGCCCGATGCGCCCGATGGTGAAACCTGAGCGAGATGGACGAGAGCGACGACCCGGGACCCCCTCCGTCCCCGCCACCACCGCCCCCGCCGGCCGGGGGTCCGCCGCCCTTGCCCGACGAGGCGGCGATGGCCGCACCACCGCCCCTGCCCGACGCCGACCCCGAGTCCGGGCCGCCGCCCCTGCCCGACGTGGACCCGGAGGTCTCCGACGATCTCGCCGACGGCGACGACGCCGCCATCGAGGAGGTCTCCCGCCGCGCGCTGATCCACCAGACGGAACGGACCCGCACCTATCCGTGCTCGCAGTGCGGGGGTGAGCTGGAGTTCGCCATCCTCGAGCAGAAGCTGAAGTGCCCGAACTGCGGAAATCTCCAGGACATCATCGAGGACGCCGGCCGGGTGGTCGAGGAGCAGGACTTCCGCGGCGCCATCGCCGCCATCCACAGCGGCGCACTCGCCCGGACCAGCGAGTTCCTCGGCCCCGACGCCGAGAAGGAGGTCGTGTGCCAGAACTGCGGCGGCCACACCACCTTCCGGGGCAGCCTCACCGCCGTGCGGTGCCCCTACTGCGCCACCCCCATCCAGCGCGACGACATCCAGGACGCGCCGTCCCGGCTCGCGGTCGACGGCTTGCTGCCGTTCAAGATCGACGACGACACCGCCGAGGCCGCCATCCAGAAGTGGATCAACAGCCGGTGGTTCGCGCCGAACGAGTTCAAGAAGTACAGCACCACCGGCTCGTTCACCAGCATCTACGCCGCGTACTTCACCTACGACGCCACGACCACCACCGACTACCGGGGCCAGCGGGGCGACAACTACACCGTCACCGTCGGCAGCGGCGAGAATCGCCACACCGAGGTCCGGACCCGATGGAGCTTCCGGGCCGGGACCGTGCGGAACAGCTTCGACGACATCCCGGTGCTGGCCAACACGGGGTTCGAGACCAGGCACGTGCAAGCCCTCGAGCCCTGGCCCACCCAACAGGCGTTGCCGTTCAGCGCCGAGTACATCGCCGGCCATCTGTGCCGCACCTATGACCTCGATGTCGAGCAGAGCTTCGCGCCGGCCAAGAGTCGCATCGAGTCCGAGGTGCGCGACACCGTGCGCCGTGACATCGGCGGGGACGTGCAGCGCATCTCGTCGATGTCGGTTCGCTACGACTCGCTCACCTTCAAGCACCTGCTGTTGCCGATCTGGCTCCTCACCGTGATCTACCAGCAGAAGCCGTTCCAGGTCTTCATCAACGGCGTCACCGGCGAGGTCCACGGTCAGCGGCCGTACAGTGTGGTCAAGATCACCATCGCGGTGATCGTCGCGTTGATCGTCGTCGGTGTGCTGTTCGCGCTCTACCAGTCGTCAGGAGGCGGCCGATGATTGGGCTCATCCTCGCCGTTCTGTTCGTGGCGATCGGCACGCTCGCCTACGTCGCGCTGCGCAACGCCCAGGACTTCTCCGATGCGAACCAGATCATTCCCGGAGTGCCGACGAACGCCCCCAAGGCATGGGCCGGCGCCCACACCCCCGAGGCGCGGCTGCACCGGCGTCTGCGTGACGCCATGGAAGCGGTTCGGGCCAACACCGCGCTCGACGATCCGTCGTTGACCGAGGTGCGTCACCAACTCGAGCAGCAGGCGCTGGCCACCGATGATCGGCTGGTGGCCGCCGCCGCCCTTCCCAAGGGCCAACGGGAGGTCCGGATCGAGGCCGTGACCGGCACGGTGGACGCGATCGAGGCCACGGTCGGGAGCCTGATCGCCCTGCGCGGCCCCGAGGTCACCGATGTGGCGGGCGAACTCGAGGCGATTCGCACCCGCGTCCGCCTGATCACCGAGGCCCGGAGCGAACTGGCTGCGCTCGACCTCGGCGCCACCGGCGATCTCGACCAGCTGCGGGCGAAGCTCGAGGCCGGGGCGGCCGAGTCCCCGACGCCGCAGGCGGCTCCGCCGGACCCCGTGGCGCCGTCTTCGCCGCCGACGCCCCCGACGCCGGACGGCGGGGAGGACGACGCTCCCGGCATCTGAGATGCCACCGCGTTCGGCGCGGGCGTCGGTACCTTCGAGCCATGTCGGGCGCGCACCTCACCACCCGCCACCCGCGCCTGGACCGCCGGTCGGTCCTGCTGATCGTGGCCGCCCTGCTCCTCGGACTCGTGCTCGGAGCGATGGCGACCTGGCTGACCGACGATTCCGACCAGGCTGTCGTTTCCGCCGAGCTCGTCCGTTCGGTCTCGCCGTCGTCGACGCCCACCACTGGCGGAGGCACCGCGGCGGCGAACCCCGACCCCGGCCCGATCACGCTCGCGTTCGTGGGCGACATCAACGCGGAGTACTCCCTCGGCGATCGCCTCGCCGGGGATCCGGCCGACTTCGTGGGTCCGTTCGCCGACGTGCTCCGGGGCGCTGACCTGACCATCGCCAATCTCGAGGCCGCCCTCACCGATCGGGGCACCCCGGCCGACAAGGAGTTCACCTTCCGTGCGCCGCCGAAGATCCTCGACGCGCTCCGGGCCGGCGGCATCGATGTCGTCGGTGCCGCCAACAACCACGCCATCGACTTCGGGCCCGCGGGGCTCGAGGAGACCTTGACGGTGAAGCGGGCCCAGGACGACGGCATGGTCATCGGGATCGGTGCCGACGAGAACGAGGCGTACGCCCCCTACCTGGCCGATGTCGCCGGTCACCGCGTCGCGGTGATCGCCGCGACGCAGGTCATCGATGCCGACCTGATCGGGGAGTGGACCGCCACCGCCGACCACGCGGGCGTCGCCTCGGCGAAGCGCGTCGACCGACTGGTGGAGGCGGTGCAGGCAGCCCGGGCCGAAGCCGACACCGTGGTGGTCTTCCTGCACTGGGGCACCGAGACCGAGACGTGCCCCAATTCCTCCCAGCAGGAACTGGCCCAGGTCCTGGCTGACGCCGGCGCGGACGTCGTCGTCGGGAGCCACGTCCACCGCGTCCAGGGCGCGGGCATGCTCGGGCACACCTTCGTCGGCTACGGCGTGGGGAACTTCCTCTTCGGCGCCCAGAGCGCCGAGGCGTCCAAGTCGGGGGTCCTGCTGGTCACGGTCGACGATCGCGACGTCCAGGGCTACGAATGGCGACCGGGCCGGATCGTCGATCGGGTCCCGCAGGTCCTGACCGGCGATGAGGCCACCGCCGCCGTCACCGAGTGGAACGCCTTGCGCGGCTGCGCCGGCCTCGACGCCTGAACCGCTGCGCTCTCGCCGTCAGCGGGCCGTCCAACCGCCGTCGACGGGGATCGTCTGCCCGGTGATGTACGTGCCGGCGTCCGAGGCGAGCAGCAGCAAGGTCCCGTCGAGCTCCTCGAGCTCACCGGGCCGCCCGAGGAGCGTGTTGCGGCGGATGTAGCGCAGACCCGCGTCCTCGCCGACGAACATGGCTTCGGTGAGCTCGGTCTCGAAGTATCCGGGCGCGATGGCGTTCACCCGGATCCGGTGCTTGGCCCACTGGGCCGCCAGCTCGCGGGTGAGGTTGATCAGACCGCCCTTCGACGCGGCATAGGCGGCCTGGGCATTCGGCGCCGCGGCCACCAACCCGTGGACGGAGGCGATGTTGATGATCGAGCCACCGGTCTCCTGGACGATCATCTGGCGGGCGGCCGTGGACGCGAGCACGAAGCACGCGTTCATGTTGACCTCGATCACCTCACGGAACTGCCCGGGATCCTGGTGCTCGGCCGGGGTCACCGCATCGGTCGTCCCCGCGTTGTTGACCACGATGTCGAGCCGGCCCAGATCGGTGACGGCCCGATCGACGAGCGCGGTCAGCTGGTCGTCGACGGCCACGTCGCAGGCCGCCGCCAGGATGCGCTCGTCGCTCGCCGCCAGCTCGTCGAGGCGATCGGCTCGGCGGGCGGCCGCGAGCACGGTGGCTCCCTGCGCGGCGAGCACCTGACTGAACCGCCGCCCGATGCCGCTCGACGCGCCGGTGACGATGGCGACGCGCCCGTCGAGTCGGAAGTCGGGGACCTCGGGATCCATGACGCCGTTCTAGCGTCTGGCGCGGTTCGGGGCCGCCCTGACCTACTGTCGGAGCTGCATCCAGCGGACAACGCGGGGACCGACGAAACCGGAAGGACAGCCGAGGAATGGGTACACCACAGGAATCTCCTGAGCTCTTCGACCTTCGCATGAGCGAGGAGGCACGCCCCCTGCTCAAGCGGGTCACACAGTTCCTGGAGGAGGTGGTCGCCCCCATGCAGGAGGAGTTCTACGCGCTGGGCGAGAACCCGGAGAACCGGTGGGATTTCGCCCCCGGCCAGCTCGATCTGCTCGACGCGGCGAAGGCCAAGGCGAAAGACGCCGGCCTGTGGAACTTCTTCCTGCCCGGTTCCGAGGTCGGTGGGCTCACCAACCTCGACTACGCGTACATCGCGGTCGAGCTCGGTAAGTACCCGCTCGGTTCCGAGTGCCTCAACTGCTCGGCCCCCGACACCGGCAACATGGAGGTGCTCGAGCGGGTGGGGACGCCCGAGCAGAAGAAGCAGTGGCTCGAGCCCCTGCTCAACGGTGAGATCCGTTCCGCCTACGCCATGACGGAGCCCGACGTGGCTAGCTCCGACGCCAAGAATGTCGAGATGTCGGCGGTCCGTGACGGCGACGAGTACGTCCTGAACGGCGAGAAGTACTACATCTCCGGGTCGGGCGATCCGCGCTGCAAGATCATGATCGTCATGTGCAAGACCAACCCGGATGCGGCCGCGCACCGCCAGCAGTCGCAGATCCTGGTGCCGATGGACACGCCGGGCGTCGAGATCGTCGGCCCGATGCACGTCTTCGGCCACGACGACGCCCCGCACGGCCACATGCACCTGCGGTTCACCGACGTCCGGGTGCCGGCCACCAACATGTTGCTCGGCGAGGGCCGTGGCTTCGAGATCAGCCAGGTGCGTCTCGGCCCCGGCCGGATCCATCACTGCATGCGGGCCATCGGTCAGGGCGAGAAGGCACTCGAGATGATGATCCGCCGGGGCAAGTTCCGCGAGGCGTTCGGGAAGCCGATCCTCAGCCTGGGCAAGAACATGGAACTGGTGTCGCGAGCCCGGCTCGAGCTGGACGCCTGCCGGCTGATGGTGCTCAAGGCGGCCAAGGCCATGGACGTGCTCGGCAACGCCGAAGCCCGCGTCTACGTCTCGGGGGTGAAGGCGTACGTGCCGGAGAAGGTCTGCACCATCATCGACCAGGCCATCCAGATCCACGGGGCCACCGGGGTTTCGCAGTGGACGCCGCTGGCCGGCATGTACACCTCGCAACGCACCATCCGCCTCGCCGACGGCCCCGACGAGGTCCACCACTTCGTGGTGGCCCGCAACGAGGCCGCCCGCTACAGCGAGCCGCTCCCCGGCCGGTCCAACGTCGCCGCCGACGGCATCTTCTCCGGACCCTGACCCCCGCCGACCCCGTTCTGGACGTCTGGCTCGTCACCAGGCTCACGCGTTCGGCGTCCAGAACGGTGATCGGGGTCGTGTGTCTCAACTCCGCAGTTGTGTAGCTCACGAGGTGGCTCCCGTGGTCCGCGGGTCCCGGGCGGGCGCGGCCTCGGCGCGGGCCAGCGCGGCGCGCAGCTCGGCCTTCTGGACCTTGCCCATGGCATTGCGGGGGAGGGCACCGACGAAGACGAAGCGCCGGGGGTGCTTGAACCTCGCGAGGTGACCGTCGCAGGCGGCGCGGAGCGCTTCCTCGTCGGGCACGTCGCCCGCCGGCACGATGACCGCCACCGTGATCTCTCCGAAGTCGTCGTCGGCCAGTCCCACCACCGCGGACTCGGCCACGCCGTCGACGGAATCGAGGACGGCTTCGATCTCCTTCGGATAGATGTTGAGCCCGCCGGAGATGATCATGTCGCTCGCCCGCCCGGCGAGGGTCAACCGTCCGGTCTCGTCGAGGCTGCCGATGTCGCCGGTGATGAACCATCCATCGGGTCGGAATGCCTGCGCCGTCTTGTCCGGTAGGCCGTGGTAGCCGAGGAACACCCCATCGCCTCGAACCTCCACGATGCCCACTTCGCCAACGTCGATCGGCGTTCCGTCATCGTCGGCCACGCGCAACTCGACCCCGGGTAGCGGGTACCCGACGGTGCCGGCGACCCGGTCCCCGTCGTACGGGTTGGAGGTGAGGATCATGGTCTCGGTCATGCCGTAGCGCTCCACGATCCGGTGACCGGTGCGGCGGGTGAACTCTTCGTGCTCGGCGGCCGGCAGGGGGGCCGACCCCGACGTGAACAGGCGCATGCCCTCGCAGTCCGTCCGGCCGAAGTCGGGGTCGGCCAGCAGCCGGTGGTAGTGCGTTGGGACCCCCATCATCACCGTCGAGCGGTGCAGATCCGACCGGACCCTGGCCACGTCGAACCGGGTATGGAACCGAACCGGCGTGCCGGCGAGGAAGGCGCAGTGCAACGCCACGAACAGTCCGTGGACGTGGAACACCGGGAGCACGTGCAACAGAACGTCGTCGGGGGCGAACCGCCAGGCGTCGTGCAGGGCGTGGGCGTTCGCCACCAGGTTGTGGCACGACAGCCGCGCCCCCTTCGACCGCCCGGTGGTGCCGGAGGTGTAGAGCATGGCGGCGGGGTCCCGGCCGGAGCGGTCCGCGACGCCGTCGGCCGGGTCGACCGTCGCGGCGGTGGCCGGCAACGAGCCCGATCCGTCTGCCGTCAGGGTCTCGACCCGGCAGCCGTCCGAGACGCGCTCGGTCTCGAATCGGGCGCGACCCACGAACAGGGTCGCGCCCGAGTCGGTCAGCAACGCCACCACCTCGGGCTCGGTGTACGCGGTGTTCAGCGGCACGTACACCGCACCCGTCCGCAGGCACGCCAGGTAGAGCGCGACCGCATCGACCGACTTGTCGACCTGGACCACGACCCGATCGCCCACCGCTACGCCCAGCGCCTCGAGCGCGCCGGCGAACTGCATTGCTCGACGGTCGAGCGCGCCATAGGAGAGCGGGGGCCCCGAGTCGGGGATCAGGCACGGTCGATCCGGATCGCGGCGCGCCACTCCGAAGAGCTGCTCGTAGACCGGGTTGCCTTCCGGGGGACGCACCCCGCGAGTCTGGGCCATGGGCGGGGCCGGCCGCGATCCGGTCGGTCAGGAGCGGTCGGTGTCGGACGTGAAGACCCTGGTCGTGACCCGCAGCGGGAGGGCGGCGGCCGAGGCCAGGCCCCGACCCACTCGGCCAGCGGCCTTCGCGGGGCGGGCCAGGTCGCTCATCTTCGGGCCACCGATGAAGCCCCGCCGCACGAAGTAGATCCACATCGTCACCGCGATGACGGCCATGGCGGCGAGGCTGGCGAAGTAGCCGTACTTGCGTTCGAGCTCGGGCATGTAGCTGAAGTTCATGCCGTAGATACCGGCGATGAGGGACAGGGGCAGGAAGATCGAGGAGACGACGGTCAGGACCTTCATCACCTCGTTCATGCGTTCGGCCGCCGCGCCCCGGTAGGTGTCGAGCAGGGTGGCCACCATCTGGTGGGCGCTGTCGAGCGAGTCGACGAGTTGGACGTGGTGGTCGAGCGCGTCGGAGAGATCGCGGCGGGTGCGTTCGGTCACCTCGACGCCGTTCCGGGCCAGAACGTCGAGAGCGCGCCGCTGCGGGCCGAGCATGCGTCGGAGCAGGGCGACGTCGCGTCGCAGGGCGTGGATGTCGGGCAGCGCGGTGGGATCGCCCTCGACGGCATCGTCCTCCAGGTCGAGGATCTGGGCGTCGAGCTCGTCGAGGATCGGGAGGTAGCGCTCGCCCACGAACTCGGCGAGGCGGACGGCGAGGTGGTGGGGATCGTCCACCGCGAAGCTCGTCCGCAGGATCCGATCGGCCACGTGGGTCAGGCTGGCCAGGGGCTCCCGCCGGCTGGTGACGATCCATGCGTCACCGGCGAGGATGTCGATCTCGACCGTGCGCACCGCGTCGGCGTCGGGGGCGAGGGCGTGCAGGACCAACAGCCAGTGGGTGTCGAGGAGCTCGATCTTCGGGGACTGTCGCTCGTACAGGTCGTCTCGCGACACGCGGTCGAGGTCGAGCCGGCGGGCGATCGCCCGCAGCTGGTCGTCGGAGGGATCGACCAGATCGAGCCACCACCAACCGTCGTCGAGCGCGTCGAGCTCGCGGAAGTCGATCGATTCGACCGGTACCTCGCGGCGTTGGCCCCGCGCATCGACGTGGATGAGACGGTGCATGGTCACCTCCGGTGGGCGGAGAGCCGTTCGATGGTGGCGTAGAACTCCGCCACGCAGTCGTCGATGATGTCGGCGACCGGCCGCACCTCGTCGATGCGCCCGACCACCTGGCCGGACAAGGGGACCGCGGCCTCCATGTCGCCGCCGAAGTAGAGGTCCATGACCCCACCGAGGGCGCTCCCCAGATCAACGGACTCCTCGCGTTCGAGACGGGTGGTGAGCTCGGTCCGCAGGGCGCGCAGCCCCGGTCGGCTGTGACGGTTCAGGAACACGGTGTCGGTCTCGGCGGCGTCGACGATGGCCCGCTTCCAGTTGTCGTGGACCGGGGACTCGGCCGCCGAGACCATCCGGGTCCCCATCTGCACGCCTTCGGCGCCGAGGGCGAACGCCGCCGCCATGCTCGCCCCGTCGACGATGCCGCCCGCGGCCACGATCGGGACGTCCGTCTTCGAAGCCACCAGCGGGAGCAACACCATCGACGCGACGTCGCGCGGGTTCTTGAACCCGCCGCCTTCCCCGCCTTCGACCACCAGACCGTCGACGCCTGCGTCGAGCGCCTTCTGCGCACCCTTCAGGGTCGGCACCACGTGGAAGACGATCAGGCCGGCTTCCTTGAGCTGGCTGGTGTACCTCGTCGGATCACCCGCCGAGGTGGTCACGAACTTCACCCCCTGGTCGACCACGAAGTCGACGATTCCGGGATCTCGGACGAACGCCTGGGCGATGTTCACCCCGAACGGCTTGTCGGTGAGGTCACGCATCTTGGCGATCTCGGCCTTGACGTTGTCGAGTTCGCCCGAGCTGGTCTCGATGATGCCCAGGCCCCCGGCGTTGGAGACCGCCGAGGCCAGCTGGGCTCGGGCGATCCAGCCCATCGGCGCCTGGATGATGGGAACGTCGATACCGAGCAACTCGGTGATCCGGGTGTCGATGCGGGCCATGGCGGGAGCGTAGGGCGCCCGGCGCCGGGACCGGACCAGATCCATCCCGATCCCGACCTGACACCGTGGAGGAGCGAGACAGCGGATACGGTCGGGGAGCGGCCGAAACCTGGAAACCGAGCGACGTGACCGATCTCCCCCCTCCGCCCCCACCACCGCCCGGTTCCTCTCCCGGGTCCTACCCCGCCGGCCCACCGGTCGGTCCCCCGGCGGGTCCACCGGTCGGTCCGCCGTGGGGTTCGCCGTCGGGCTCGCCGCCACCGGAGGGCGGCATGCCGTGGGTCGTCCCGGACGGTCCGCCCCCCGGCTCCCCGCCCGGTCCCGACGGCCCCGCAGGTGGTGATGGCGGCCATCGCCGCACCCGCCTGGTGATCGCGGCCGTGGTCGGCATCCTCGCCCTCCTCGCCGCAACCATCGCATTCGTCACGAACGACGACTCGTCGCCCACCGCGGCCCCCACCACCACGTCCACCACGGCGGGTGGCGCCACCACGACCGCGCCCACCACCACGGCACCCCCGGCGTCGACCACCACCGACGTGCCGCCCGTGTCGGACGAGGAGTTCCTCTCGCTCATCCACGATCTCGAGCACTACGTCGAGCAGGCCCGAGGCCTGCAGTACACGTCGGATGTCGCGGTCGAGCTGGCCGACGACGGCGAGTTCGAGGCCCGGTTGCTGAAGAACTTCGAGGACGACGTCGACCAGATCGAGAAGGCCGAGGTGCTCTACCGCGCCCTCGGACTCATCTCTCCCGACGACAACCTTCTCGATGAGCTCCGGTCGATCTACACCGCCGGCGTCCTCGGCTTCTACGACCCCGAGACCAACGAGCTCGTGGTCCGGGGGACGTCACCGTCGCCCTACGTGCAGGAGACCATCGTCCACGAGCTGGTCCACGCCCTCGACGACCAGCACTTCGAGCTCGATCGGCCCCAGTACGACGACCGCAAGGACGAGATCTCCGAGGGGTTCAGTGCGGTGGTCGAGGGCAATGCTCGACGGATCGAGAACAAGTGGCTCAGCGAGCAGCCCGCCGACGTTCGCGACGAGGCGGCCAAGGAGGAAGCCGACTTCGGGGCCGGCATCGATGTGAGTGCGTTCCCGGAGATCCTCTTGTTCGAGATCGGCGCGTCCTACTCGCTGGGCGAGGTGTTCGTGAACGCGCTGGTGAACGACGGGGGCGAGCGGGCGGTGGACGCCGCCATCACCAACCCACCCGACACATCCGAGCAGTTCCTCTTCCCGCCCCTCTACGAGCAGCACGAACCCCGCATCGCCGTGCCCCCGCCACCCGCCGACGGCGATGTGGTCGACGACGGGGTGATCGGCGCCCTGTTCCTGTTCGGTCTGTTCACCACCGGCGGTTCGCCGGTCAACCAGTCCGACGCCTTCCGGGCGGTGCAGGGCTGGGGTGGCGACTGGGCGGTGACGTGGACCGATGCCGACCAGGCCTGTGTCCGGGCCGACTTCGTCGGGGACAGCGGTGGTGACACCGACGAGATCGAGTCGGCGCTGACCTCGTGGACCGACGACTTCGGCGGCAACGTGAGCCGGGTCGACGGCCGGGTGCGCTTCGAACGCTGCGACGCCGGCGCGGCGTCGACTCCGCCACAGGTCTGAGCCGCGGTCAGCCGCGACGGTCGGCGGGGCGATCAGGTCTGCATCGGCATGACGACCGCGGCGACCGCAGCGAGGTGCTCGTCCCACCGTTCGGGTTCCCCGAAGGGCACGACCACGAACTTCGAGGTCCCCACCTCGACGAAGCGCTCGAGGTGGGTGCGAAGTCCGTCGAGCGACCCGGCGACGACCTCGGCGGGATCGACGTCGGGTCGGCGCTTGGCCAGGAAGGCACCGACCACGTCAGGGATCCCGTCGAGCCCGTAGGGGACCAGCGCTCCGAAGTGCTCGGGATCGATGGCCCGGTCGTGTTCGGCTGCGACGCGCTCGATCTCGGCCCGGCCGGCGGCGACGTCGTCGGGGGTGCAGAAGCTGGGAAGCCAGCCATCGGCGAGCCGGCCCGCCCGTCGCAACTCCGACGGGGCCCGGCCGCCGAGCCAGATCTCGATCGGCTGCTGCACCGGGAACGGTCGCACACGCGCCGACTGGTAGGTGAAGTACTCATCGTCGTGGTCCACGGTCTCCTCGGTCCAGAACCGGCGCAGCAGGGGAAGCATCTCGTCGAACCGCCCGGCTCGCTCGGTCCGTTCGACCCCGAACGCCTGCTGCTCGGCCGGGTCCACCTGCCCGAGCCCGAATGCGGGCAGGAGGCGACCGTTCGAGAGCCGGTCGAGCGTGGCCAGCTCCTTGGCCAGCAGCATCGGGTTGCGACCGGGCAGCACCATCACGCTGGTGCCGAACTTCAACCTGGTGGTGCGGGCGGCGGCGAAGGACATGGCCACCAGCGGATCGGGGCACGAATCGGTGATCTTCTCCGACAACCAGAGCGAGTCGAACCGGAGTGACTCGAGCGAGTCGACGAGGGCCGCGAAGCGCACCGAGTCGTTGGTGACCGAGCGCGTGCCCAACCCGTAGCCGACCCGGATCTTCATCGCGTGTCTCAGGATCCGAGCAGGCTCTGGAGCAGCTCGCGGGTCCGGCGCTTCTCGTCGGTCGTGGCACCGAACTCGCTGGCGCAGAAGTCGGTCACGCCCACGTCGGCCAGGGCCCGGATCCGAGTGGTGACGCGCTCTTCGTCGCCGATGATGGCGACGTCGGCCGGTCCGGCTGCCCCTTCCCGGTCGAGCATGGCCCGGTAGCTGGGCAGCTGACCGTAGATGGCGAAGGTCTGGGCGGCCCGCTCGCGTGCCCCGTCGACGTCGCTGGTGACGCACACGGGAAGACCGCACGCGAGACGCGGCTCCGGGTTCCCGGCGTCGGCCGCCGCGGCCCGGATGGTGGGGCCGGTGAGGGCGTCGATCGTCTTCGGACCGGTCATCCAGGTGATGGTGCCGGCCGTGCGGGCGCCGGCCAGCCGGAGCAACTGGGGGCCGAGCGCGGCGACCATGACCGGGACGGGCTGCGGGTTCGGGATGTCGAGCGTGAGGTGGGCGGAGAGCGTCTCACCCTTCGTCGCCACCGACCGACCGTCGACGAGGGGCATGAGGATGTCGAGGTATTCGCGGAGGTGGCGTACCGGCTTGTCGAAGCTCATCCCGTACATGTGCTCGATCACCGGCTGGTGGGAGAGGCCGATGCCGAGCACGAGGCGGCCGTCAGCCGCCAACTGCGTGGTCAGCGCCTGTGCGGCCAGCATTGCGGGGTGCCGGGGGAAGGTCGGCACCACCGAGGTGCCCAGCTCGATGTTCTCGGTTTCCCGCCCGACGACGGCGAGGAGGGTGAGGGCGTCGTAGCCGAAGATCTGCGGGACCCAGTAGTTGGCGAAGCCCTGGTCCTGGGCCGCGCGGACGTCGTCGACGACCTCGTCGATGCTGGCCGTTGCGGTGACGCCACCGCCGAAGATGCCGATGCGCATGGTCACGCCCGCAACCTAGACCTCCGGGTGGTCGGCTGGGACCGAGCGGCGATGGTGACCCCGACGAGCAGGAGGGCGACGCCGATCGCGGCGGTGATCGTCAGGGCCTCGCCGACGATCGTCACGCCGAGGACCACCGCGGTGAGCGGTTCGGCCAGTGACAGCAGCGTGGCGGTGGCAATCGCGGTGTGGCGGACGCCGCGCGTGAACAGGGCGTACGACAAGGTCGTGGCGACGAGGCCCAGATGCAGGGCCATGAGCGCGCCCCGTCCGGTGAGGAGCTGCCCGCCGCCGCCGAGGAGCAGCGTGGGGGCGAGGAGGACGGCCGCGCCGGCGAAGACCGTGGCCGCGACCTGGTCGGCATCACCGGCCCGGGCGAGCTGCTGGAGGGCATAGGCGTAGACGGCGTAGCTGGCGCCGGCCCCCACGGCGAGGAGCAGACCCAGTTCCGGTCGTTCGGCATCGCCGGGTTGGCCGGCGACCAGGACGGCGCCGCTGATGGCGATCACCGCGGCCGTGATCCA
Organism: uncultured Acidimicrobiaceae bacterium; assembly: GCA_963730345.1. Lineage (GTDB taxonomy): Bacteria > Actinomycetota > Acidimicrobiia > Acidimicrobiales > Salinilacustritrichaceae > Salinilacustrithrix. The sequence goes on along the minus strand of CAVSRP010000027.1, from coordinate 44,822 downwards.
GCGCGGCGACGGCTGCCACCCGATGAAACGCCAGTCGACCAGTCCGCCCCAGATCGGCGCGGAACCGATTCCGACCGCTGTCCCCAGCGCGACCCCGGCCAGCCGCACACCCCCGAAGAAGGTCAGCTGGTAGGCGGCGACCGACACGATCGCGACAGCCAGCCAGCCCCGGGGGAGCGGGGTGCGGTGGGCCCGCCGCACCCGGGCCAGCACCAGCAGGCCGGCCCCGCCGACCGCCATGCGGGCCCAACCCACCACCAGCGGGTCGATGCCGTCCGGGCCCAGCGCCTGTGCGGTTCCCGTGGTGCCCCAGAGCACCGCGGCCAGCACGACGAGCAACGAGGCGGGCACCGACGGAGGCTACCGCCACCCCCGAGCGCCCTCCGGCGCGTGGCGCCCCCGTTCCATCGGACCGCGCGAACCTGAGACCGTGCACTGGCTCGCCGTCTCGCTCGTCCTGTCCGTGGCCCTCACGGTCGCCCTGAACCTGGGGATCCGGGCCTTTCCCGGTGCCGGCGACCGAGCGGCGCGCCGGCTCGAGGAGCTGGCCACCCGCGACATCGACCGGCGACCAGATCCAGGCCGGCGGGTCCAGGTCTTCGTGCCGTGGAAGGCGATGATCGTGGGATCGCTGATCCTGACCGTCCTGGTCAACCTGCTGCTGTGGCTCCGATGACCGTCGGACGGGCGATCGAGGTGCGAGCGATCAGTCGATCAGCGCTCGTCGACGGAGCCAGCCGGTCACCGCGGGGAAGAAGGTCTCCGCCTCGTCGAGCCAGGGGAAGTGGCCGCTCTGTTCCAGGACCACCACCTCGGCATCGCGCAGCCGGGAGGCGATCCGTTCCGACTGCGGCCAGGCGGTGAACGCATCGTGCCGTCCGGCAACGAGCAGCACCGGAACGTCGACGTCGGCCAGGCGGTCGACCGAGCTCCAGGTCGCCAGTTCCTCGAACCCGCGACGCATGGCGTCGGCGCGGAACGTCACGTCGGCCAGAGCCGCCTGGAGCTCCGCAACCGGCACACGGTGCAGGTAGGCCCCCGCCATGGCGTTCATCGACACCGCGAGCGCCTCGTTGGTGTCCGGCATGCTCGCCAGCAGTTCGGCGAACTCCTCGGGCATCGGGGGACCCTCCGGGGCCGGAGCCTCGCCTTCGCCGAGTTGCCCCGGGGTGGTGGCGACGAGGACGGCGGCCCGGACCCGGTCGGGATGGGAGACGAGCATCTCCTGGGCGATGAACCCACCGAAGGAATGCCCGATGACGATCACGGGCTCGTCGCCCGCCACCGCGAGGGCGAGCTCGGCCGCATCGCTGGCCCATTGGCGCATGCTCGACGTGTCGGCGGACCCCTGGGAGCGTCCGTTGCCCCGGTGGTCGTAGTACACGAGGCGCAGCGCCGAGGCCAACGGGTCGAGGCCGCGGTAGGCGCGATGGTCGATGCCGAGGCCTCCGTGCATGATCAGCGCGGGTGGGCCGGACCCCACCTGCTCGACGCACAGCTCGACGCCGTTCACCTCGATCGTCGACATCGCAGTGTGCCTCCTCCGGGCACGATGGCCCAGCTCAGGGACGTTTGGTCTTCAGATCGATCGGCCGGCTGACCGAGGCGAAGAAGTCGTTGCCCTTGTCGTCGACGATCACGAAGGCGGGGAAGTCCTCGACCTCGATCTTCCAGATCGCCTCCATGCCGAGCTCCGGGTACTCGAGCACCTCGACCGAGCGGATGTTGTCCTGGGCCAGCCGGGCGGCGGGGCCGCCGATGGAACCGAGGTAGAACCCACCGTGACGCTGGCAGGCATCGGTGACCTGCTGGCTGCGGTTGCCCTTGGCCAGCATCACCATCGACCCGCCGGCGGCCTGGAACGCATCGACGTAGGAGTCCATGCGGCCGGCGGTGGTGGGGCCGAACGACCCCGACGCGTAGCCCTCGGGCGTCTTGGCGGGGCCGGCGTAGTACACCGGGTGGTCCCGGAGGTACTGCGGCATCGCTTCGCCGGCGTCGAGTCGTTCCTGGATCTTGGCGTGTGCGATGTCACGGGCCACGACCAGCGGTCCGGTCAGCGACAGGCGGGTCTTGACCGGCAGCCTGGAGAGCTGCGCGAGGATCTCGGGCATCGGACGGCGGAGATCGATCTGGACGACGTCGCCGCCCAGGTGCTCGGAGGTCACCTCGGGCAGGAACCGGGCCGGGTTGCGTTCGAGTTGCTCGAGGAACACGCCGTCGGCCGTGATGGTCGCCTTGGCCTGCCGGTCGGCCGAGCACGACACCGCGACCGCCACCGGCAGCGACGCGCCGTGGCGGGGCATGCGGATCACCCGGACGTCGTGGCAGAAGTACTTGCCCCCGAACTGGGCGCCGATCCCGAACTCCTGGCTGAGCTCGAGCACCTCGGCCTCGAACTCCACGTCGCGGTAGGCGTGACCCAGTGGCGACCCCTGCTTGGGGAGCGAGTCGAGGTAGCGGGTGCTGGCCAGCTTGGCCGTCTCCAGTGCCATCTCGGCCGACGTCCCGCCGACGACCACCGCCAGGTGGTATGGCGGGCAGGCGGCGGTGCCGAGGGTGCGGAGCTTGTCGTCGAGGAAGGCGAGCAGCTTGTCCGGGGTCAGCAGCGCCTTGGTCTCCTGGTAGAGATAGCTCTTGTTGGCCGACCCGCCGCCCTTGGCCATGAACAGGAAGTCGTAGTGGAGGCCGTCGACCGCGGCGATCTTGATCTCGGCCGGGAGGTTGGTCTTGGTGTTGGTCTCCTCCCACATCGACAGCGGCGCCATCTGGGAGTAGCGGAGGTTGTCGGTCTGGTACGTCTCGAAGATGCCCCGGGCGATGGCCTCCTCGTCGCCGCCGTGCGGACCGTCGAGGCTCGTGAGCACGCCCTCGCCCTTCTTGGCCTTGACGATGGCGGTGCCGGTGTCCTGGCACATGGGCAGGATCCCGCCGGCCGAGACGTTGGCGTTCTTGAGCAGGTCGAGGGCGACGAAGCGGTCGTTGCCGGACGCCTCGGGGTCGTCGAGGATGTTGCGGAGCTGTTGGAGGTGGCCGGGCCGGAGGTAGTGGGCGATGTCGAACATCGCCGCGGCGGTGAGCGCGGTCAGCACCGACGGATCGACGCGCAGGAACGACTGTCCACCCAGCTCGACCGGCTCCACGCCGTCGATCTCGAGCCGGCGGAACGGCGTCTCGTCGCCGGCCAGGGGGAGCAGCGGGGTGTGTTCGAATTCGGTCACCCCCCGAGTATCGCGGCCCCACCAGAAAATTTCGTCACCGCGTCAGCACAGGCGTGACCCGCTGACGACAGATTCGGTGTTTGGGGGTCAGCGGCGGAGGCGGCGTGCGACGACGAGGGCGATTCCGAGGGCGGCGGCGGCCAGGATTGCCATCCGCTTCCACTGCGATCGCCACTCGCGGTGCCCACCACCGTCGGCCTCGGTGAGCGTGGGAGCGTCCGCCGGCTCCTCACCTTCGGCGACGACGCCGAGTCGTCCGGCGAACGCGTCCAGATCGGGCTTGTCCTGCTCGTGGTCCGGGTGGTGTCCGGGGCGCTGTTCCTCGGGAGCGTGACCGACCCGGCCGTCGGAGGAGGGACGACTCTGGGCTGTGAGCTCGCCCTCGGACGCGTCGGGGTTCAATGCGGGGACCTGTCCGGAACGACGGAGCTCGGGCTGCTGGGGGTTCGGCATGCGGGCTCCGTACCCGGCAGCGGGGAACCGCTATGCGTCAGAGGGCCGGGGCCCCGGCGTAGGGCCTGGGGTCACCCGCGGCTGGGATCTCGGGTCCCTTCCAGCTCATCGCCTTGGCGAGGTTGTCGGCGACGGCGCGCCATGCGACCGGGTCCCAGCCCTCGGCCGACCCGAGGAGCGAGCCGTCGAGGCCGAGGTGGACGAAGGCGGGCAGCGTCTCGAGGCCGAGCGACTTGACGAATGCCTTCTCCGGATCGCACAGGACGAACAGTCGGTCGGCCCACGGGCCGACGAAGGTCTTGGCGTCCTCGGGAGCGGCGGTGATCACGAACCCGACACGAGCGTCGGCGCCGGTGAAGGTGGTGAGGATCCGTCCGGCGGTGTCGAGCAACCAGGCGCTCTCGTACTCGTAGGGGTCGAGCACCGCCACCGCGAGGTGGAACGTCGTCAACCAGTCGTCGAGTGGGCGCTCGGCACCGGAGAGATGGGTGAGGAGGACGTCGCCAGCAGGGTCTGTCGGCACGGCCGGCAAGTTAGCAAGCTAGGTTCCGCGGGTCAGATTCGTCCCTCTTCCTGGAGGTCACCGGTGCTCATCGCTGCATGGCATGACGGCTACTACAACGCCCTCTTGTTCATCCACATCCTCTCGTTCCTCATCGCCTTTGCTCCCGCGGTGATGAACCCGCTCCTCGCCAACTACTTCAAGCGGGAGTCCGACGAGAGCACGGCGCGCACCTGGGCCGGTTTCACCTCCTTCTACACGTCGCGTGTCAGCCTCACCGCCCTCGGGGTGTTGCTGGTCACCGGCATCTGGATGATCTCGATCTCCAGCGACCTCTACGACTTCTCCCAGGGCTGGGTCTCGGCCGCGTTCGTCGTCTGGTTGGCGATCGGCGGCGTGGTGAGCGCCATGATCCTCAAGGGCGAGAAGGCGATGGCCGCCGGGGACATGAGCGCCGAGAAGCTGGTGAGCCAGGGGGGAGCGATCGCCACCCTCCTCGGTGCCGTGATGCTCTACCTGATGATCTTCAAGCCCGGCCTGTAAGTGCACCCCATCGAGCGACTGCGTTATGTCGCCCGATCGGGCGGGGCCGACCACGGCGCGCTCGCCGAAGAGACCGCCCGGGCCCTCGCCGCGTTCACCGACGATCCCTCCGGCCTGGTCACAGCCTGCCGACGGATCGTCGACCGCCACCCGACTTCCGGTCCGATGTGGTGGCTGGCGTCGAGGGTGCTGGCCACCAACGACGCCCGGGCCGAAGCGATCCGGTGCGTCACCATCCTCCAGGACGACCCCACCGCAGCCGCGCTGGCCTACGAGCTCCCCGACGACGTCATCGTCACCGCCATCGGCTGGCCCGAGCAGATCGGTGAGGCCCTGGTCCGCCGGGGCGACATCCGTTCGCTCATCGTCGATGCGCTGGGCGAGGGCGCCGGGCTCGTACGCCGGCTCGAGTACGCCGATTCCGAGACCGACGAGGTCCCGCCGGCCAACATCAGCGGAGCGGTCCGCTGGTCGAACATCGTGCTCCTCGAGGCATCGGCGGTGGGACCCGACGGGTTCGTCGCCGTGGCCGGTTCCCACGCCGCCGCGGCCATCGCGGCCACTACCGACGCGTCGGTCTGGCTCGTGGCCGGCGAGGGTCGCCTGTTGCCCGAACGACTCTGGGCCGGCCTCACCGATCGTCTCGACCAGGCGGGTGAGCCGTGGGAGCTCGACGAGGAGATCGTCCCCCTCGCCCTGGTCGACGTCGTCGTGGGCCCCAAGGGCCGCGAGACGGTCGACGCCATGTTGCGTCGCACCGACACGCCCGTGGTCCCCGAGCTGTTGAAGCATCAGCTGTGAGCTCGCTCGTCGTCGAGCGCGTTCTCCTTGACCCCGATCACCAGGAGGTGGACGGCCGATGAGCCGCCGCGACCAGATCCGCATGACCGACGAGGAGGTCGCCGAGTTCCTCGATGGCCGCCACAGCATGAACATCGCCACCCTCAACCACGACGGCAGCATCCACCTCGTGGCCATGTGGTACGCCATGGACGGCACCGACCCGGTGTTCTGGACCTACCGGAAGGCCCAGAAGATCAAGAACATCGAGCGCGACCCTCGGATCACCTGCCTCGTGGAGACGGGTGACGCCTACGAGGAGCTGAAGGGGGTCGAGCTCGTGGGCCGGGCCGAGCTCATCACCGAGCGCGACGAGGTGATGGCGATGGGCGAACTGGTGGCGGCGCGCTACACCGGCCCGGTCACCGACGAGAGCCGTCCGTTCATCCACGCCGTGGGGGAGAAGCGCCACGCGGTCCGGGTCAGGGTCGATCGCACCGTGAGCTGGGACCACACCAAGCTCGGGGGCACCTACTGAGCTCGATCTGGCGATTGCGCCCGGCGGCTTCGTAGCATCCTGCGCCGATGACGCCCGGGACACCGCTGCCACCACCGGATGGGGACTCCGGCGACGCAGTGGTCGACGTCGTCATGCCGGCGCGTGACGAGGCGGCGACCATCGCGGCGAACATCGCGGCGGCCGCCGGCTGCCGGTACGTCCGTCGCGTCATCGTGGTCGACGACGGTTCCACCGACGACACCGCAACGATTGCCGCCGATGCAGGCGCCCGCGTGATCGAGCGAGCGGGGTCCACCGGGTCGAAGGCCCACGCCATGGACGAGGGCGTCGCCGCCACCGAGGCCACCCACATCCTCTTCGTCGACGCCGACTGCACCGACTTGACCAGCGCCCATCTCGATGCGATCTGCGAGCCGGTCCTGGCCGGCCGGGCCGAGATGAGCCTCGGGGCCTTCGACTACGGCTGGCTCAACTGGCTGGTCCTTCACTGCCCGCCGCTGTCGGGTGAGCGCATCGTGCCTCGTTGGGTCTGGGAGGCGGTCCCCTCGGACAAGCTCGACGGCTACACCATCGAGGTCCGTCTCAACGAGGTCATCTGCGAGCGACGCATGCGGACGACGGCCCGGACGATGACCGGTGTGTACCACCGGACCAAGCGGGACAAGTTCGGCCGGCTCGAAGGCCTCCACCGCACCTGGCTCATGTACCGCGACATCCTGTCGATGCTGCGGCCGGTGGGCGACGTCCGCTGGCGGGCCTACTGGTTCTACCTGCGGGGCCTCACGATCGAGGACGCCGTGCCGTCGACCCGGTCAGATCCCACGGCGGTTTCCTGAGCCGCTACGCCCGCAGACTTCGTCTGCCGGCTTCACTTCTGGAGTTGCTCGCCCGCCGTTCTCCGACCGGCCGGCTCGTCAACTCTGAACCACAGCAGCGGGATCGGCAGGACCAGGTTCGAGTTGGTGACGGTGCTCCCCGTGCCGGTCCCGAGGACGAGCAGGGTGAGCAGCACGATGACCGCGACGATGCCCCAGATGAACCGCTTGGTCGTGCGCCTCGACTGGGAGCGGTGACGTGCGACCTGTCGATCGCGCCGCCCGGCGGTGGGCCTCCCCTTCGGCGGTGTCGTCTTCGGCATGTCCCCAACGGTAGGCCAGCGAACCGTCCCGGTTCAGGCCCGGGGCCGATCAGGGGGCGCCGGCCACCAGCTTGCGGGCGATGACCTTGAGGCAGAGCGTCTCGTCGGCGCCCTCGAAGATGGACAGCACCCGGGCGTCGACCCAGTAGCGGCTCACCGGGTACTCCTCGGCGTAGCCGTACCCGCCGTGGATCTGCAGTGCCTCGCGTGTGACCCACTCGGCGGCCTTGCACACGAACGCCTTCACCAGCGTGGCCTCCATCGCCCCCTCGCCCTTGGCCATCATCTTGGCCACGGCGTAGGCGAACTGGCGGCTGGCCTGGATGATCACGGCCATGCGGGCCAGCTTCGCCTGGGTGAGCTGGTACTCGGCGATGGGTTTGCCGAACACGAGACGGTCGTCGGCGTACTGCTTGGCCTCCTCGTAGGCGGCCTGCATCACGCCGACGGCGCGGGCCGCGGTCTGGAGACGGCCGTTCTCGAACCCCTCCATCTGGAGGTAGAAGCCCCGGCCGAGGCCGTCGTCGCCGCCGATGAGGTTGTCGTGGGGGACGAACCAGTTGTCGAGGGCGATCTCGTAGGAGTGCATGCCCCGGTAGCCGATGGTGTCGATCGGGCGGCCTTCCATCTTGCCGCCGTGGTCGTCCTCGAACGCGAAGCCGTGCCCGTCGCCCTGGGGCTTGGGGACGATGAACATGGACAGGCCGCGGTGGCCCTGCGACCGGTCGGGGTCGGTGCGGGCGAGGAGCAGCAACACGTCGGCCCGGGCCCCGAACGTGCACCACGTCTTGACGCCGTTGATGCGCCATCCGTCGGTGCCGTCGTCGAGCGTGTCGCGCGTGGCCGTGGTCTTGATGCCGGCCACGTCGGAACCGAAGTCGGGCTCGGTGACGGCGACTGCGCACATGACCTCGGTGCTGGCCAGCTTCGGGAGCCAGTACTGCTTCTGCTCTTCGGTACCCCCCTTCTCCACCGCCCGGGTCATGATCTCGGGACGGGTGATGAGCGATCCACCGATGCCGAGGGAGCCCCGCGACAGCTCCTCGGTGGCGACGACCATGCCGATGTAGTCGGACTCGCCGCCGGCGGCGAAACCGCCGTAGGCCTCGGGGATCGACAGGCCGAACGCCCCCAACTCGGCCAGGCCCGAGATCACGTCCTCGGGCACGTCGCCGTTCGCGCGGTGCACGTGTTCGGCGTGCGGCTTGATCTGCTCCTCGGCGAAGCGCCGGAAGGTGTCCTGGACCATCTCGAAGTCGTCGTCGAGATGTCGCGGCCCGTCGCCGTCGATGGCGGTGAGGAACTCGGGCGAGCGGTAGGTGCCCACGAAGCTGCGAGCGTCGTCGAGCGCGCCGATCTCCACGTCCCATTCCGCCTCCCGGCCGAAGACCTTGGCCGCCAGCTCGCCGATGGCGTCGGCGGCGAAGGCGCAGGCGATGGCCGCCTCGGTGTCCCCCTTGGCGCCGTAGTCGAGGAGCGTGGCCGACATCTCGACCGCCGCGGTCGAATGCGCCAGGTCGTAGGCCAGCACCTGGTTGCCGTCGATGTCGTCGAGCTCGGCCAGCCGGTTCGTTGCGCTGGTCAGCACCTTCCGGGCGGCGTCGATGGCGGAGGCGGCGGCGGCGAGGTCGGCGGCGATCATGGTGGCCAAGGGTACCGGCGGCCTTTCGGAGCCGGGAAAGTTGCCCCCACGCGGCGGACGCGTTCGCGGCCGCCGCGTGGGGTCCCATAGGTTTCCTCCCACCGAATCCCGACCCCCCACCGTGAGCCACATGAGCAAGACGAATCCGGGCAACTTCTTCGAGGACTTCACCGTCGGTCAGGTCATCGAGCACGCCACCCCCCGCACCATCACCGAGGGCGACCGGGGGCTGTACGGCGCCCTGTACCCGACCCGCTTCGCCATCCCGTCCTCGGCGGAGTTCGCCGCGGCGTGCGGGCTGTCACCCGCCCCGGTGGAGGAGCTGATCGGCTTCCACATCGCCTTCGGCAAGACCGTGCCCGACATCTCGCTCAACGCGGTGGCCAACCTGGGCTACGCCGAGTGTCGCTTCCATCGGCCGCTTCATCCGGGCGACACGATCCGGGCCCGTTCCGAGGTCATCGGGGTGAAGCAGAACTCCAGCGGCAAGACGGGCGTGGTGTGGGTGCGATCCACCGCAACCGACCAGCAGGGCGAGACGGTCATCGACTGGGCCCGGTGGGTCATGGTCCGCAAGTCCGATCTCGACGCCCCGGCTCCCGAGACGGTGGTTCCCGGACTGGCCGGCGTCGTCGCCCCGAGTGATCTCGTGGTGCCTGCCGGTCTCGATCTCACCGGCTACGACTTCGCCGCCGCCGGTGGGCCCCACCGCTTCGGCGATTACGAGGTCGGCGAGAAGATCGACCACGTCGACGGCGTCACGTTGGAGGAGGCCGAGCACATGCTGGCCACCCGGCTGTGGCAGAACACCGCCAAGGTCCACTTCAACACCGAGGCTCGCGACGACGGGCACCGGCTCGTCTACGGCGGGCACATCATCAGCTTGGCCCGTGCCCTGTCGTTCAACGGCCTGGCGAACGCGGCGATGATCGCCGCCATCAACGGTGGCGCCCACACCGCTCCGGCGTTCGCCGGCGACACGGTGTACGCCTGGTCCGAGGTCCTCGACAAGGCCGAGACGTCTGCCCCGGGGGTCGGCGCGCTGCGGGTGCGACTGGTGGCGACCAAGGGCCGGGACCAGTCCATGACCTTGCGCGGTGAGGACGGCAAGTACGCCCCGCAGGTGCTGCTCGACCTCGACCTGTGGGTCCTCTGTCCGATCTGACCGCGCGGCACCGGTGACACCGCTGCAGCAGGCGTTGATCGACTGGTGGGCTGCCAACGGGCGGGACCTGCCCTGGCGGCGGAGTCGCGACCCATGGGCGGTGCTCGTGTCCGAGCTCATGCTCCAGCAGACCCAGGTGGCCCGGGTCGAGACGCGCTGGAGCCGGTTCCTCGACCGGTTCCCCACCGTCGCGGCGTGCGCCGACGCTCCCGTGGCGGACGTGGTCGACGAGTGGGCCGGGCTCGGCTACAACCGACGAGCGGTCCACCTCCATCGAGCCGCGACCACGTGCGCCGAGCGTTTCGACGGTCGGTTGCCCGAGACCCTCGAGGGGCTGCTGTCCCTCACCGGCGTCGGCCCGTACACCGCTCGCGCCGTGCTGGTGTTCGCCCACGAGCGCGACCTCGGCCTGGTCGACACCAACGCCGGCCGCTTCGTGGCGCGGGCGCTGGCCGGTCGCCCGGTCCGCCCGGCGGAGGCGCAGGCCGTGGCCGACGACGCGGTACCCGACGGCTGGGGTTGGACCTGGGGCCAGGCCGTGTTCGACCTCGGCGCCCTGGTGTGCCGGAAGCGGTCGCCGGCGTGCGATCGCTGCCCGATCCGAGCGCAGTGTCGCTGGGCGTCGGCTGGGTTCCCGGCCCCGGATCCGATCGACGGTTCGGCCGGCATCAGTGCGGCACAGTCTCGCTTCGACGGCTCCGACCGCCAGGGTCGGGGTCGGCTGATCGATGCCCTGCGATCCGGGCCCGTCACCGATGCCGGCCTCGCCGCGGCGATGGGGTGGCCCGATGATCCCGAGCGGGGCCACCGCGTCGCCCGCTCGCTCCTTCGCGACGGCCTCGCCGAGCGCGACGGCGCCGTTTGGCGCCTCCCCACCTGACGCCTCCCACCCGACCGTGCAGTTCTGGTAGCCGAACGCGTGAGCTGGATGGCGCGTTGCGCTACCAGAACGGTTCAGGTGGTGAGGGCGGCGATGGTCTCGTCCACCGCGGCGCGCGCCAGCGCTCGCATTTCGTCGTCGGTGCGGTCCTGGATGGGGTGGGCGACGAACACCCGGGCCGGGTCGAAGCCCAGGGCGGTGGCCTGGGCCCGGGCGGCGTCGACGAATGCCGACGAGGCGAGGAACACGCCGGGCACGCCCCGGCGCTCGAGATCAGCGATGTCGTGCACACTGCACGACGTACACGACCCTCAGTCGGCGAGGGCCTCGATGACGAGGTCGCAGGTGGTGGAGATCTCGTGCCGGAGGTCGATGGGCGCCGGCTTGGTGTAGGTCGGCTTCGAGTAGCGGAGGACCTCGGCCACCCCGCGACGACGCAGCTCGGCCTCCATCTCGTCGAGGAACACGTCGCCGCGCGGCTTGGAGATGTCGAGCAGCCCGACGGTGCGGCCCGCGAGGGAAGCGGGCCGCTCGACCCGGTGCCACTCGGCGATCCGGCGCTCGGAGGTCGGATCGAGGACCGTGTTCATCTGATCTCCCGTGTGACTGGATCGGATCCTTCGTCGCCGTTCACCCAACCACCGATGATGGCCGAGAACAACCCTGCTTCGCCGCCCGCGTGGCAGATGAGCAGGCCCCCATCCCGGAACTTGGGCAGTTGCATCCCACCGAAGGCCTCGGGGACGCCCTCGGTGATGCCGTCGGCCCCGGCCAACAGCTCGTCGGAGTCGAGGGTCAACAACTCGGCGAGCCGGGCCTCGAGCCGACCCCGGTCCCAGCCGTCGTCGGCGAGCACCCGGCCGTGCTCCGGCGAGATCACCAGCATGGCGTCGATCTTCAGCGGCAACTTCGGATGGCCCACGGAGCGCAGGCACACCGCAAAGGTCCGGGCCAGGGATTCGGCGTCACGCGACTTCTGGTCGATGATCGCCTGGGGGCCGTGACCGGCGAAGAGCGTCACCGCATCCACCCCGGGTTCGACACCCCGCGCCACCGAGAGGGGGCTGAGCGGTGAACCCTCCTCGAGCTCGGCGAAGCACCAACCGAGCTTGCCGGGGCTTCCCATCGTCGCCCGGTCGACACCGCCCGGCTTGCCGCCTCCGACGTTGCGGACCACGAGCTGCAGCGCCCGGCCGATGGTGGCGTTGGCCCGGTTTCCCTGCCCGAGCACGTTGACGCCGGCGTTCATGCCGATGCGGTGGCGGATGGGGCCGTTGACCACCAGTACCGGGCCGGAGAAGAAGGTGGTCGCCAGCAGGCCGTGCATGTTGAACTGGCTCGTGCACGCCGCCTCCAGCGCGGTGAGCACGACCGGCAGGTACTCGGGACGGCACCCGGCCATCACCGCGTTCACCGCCACCTTCTCCACCGTGCACTCGGCCAGATCGGGCGGCACGACGGCGACGACCTCGTCCGGCGCCCGGTCGGTCCCCTCCAGCATGCGGGTGACCCGAGCCTCGGTGGGCGGGACCACGGGCAGGCCGTCGGTCCATCCTCGATCGAACATGGCCTCGAACGGATCCTCGAGTTCGGCCAGGTCGACCCGGCGGCTGCGCAGCCCGGACGCCGAGAACCGGACCCGGAGCTCGTCGACGCGGCTGGGGTCGACCGACAGCGAACCGCAGCCAGGGCGCCACTCGGGAAGATCGGCGCCCAGGTCGTCGGCCCCGAAGAACGTCCGCCACTGGTCACGCTCCCAGCCGATGACGCGTTCGACCTCCTCGCCGCCCTTGATCCGCAGCAGGGTCGGGACCGTCTCGATGTCCCACAGGTAGCTGACGGTGAGGTTGGTGTCGTCGCGCGGTTCGACACCGTCGGGAAAGGTCAGGTCGTCCTGGGTGAACACGGTGAGCTCGGTGCCGTCGGCGGCGAGCCGGGCCAGCACCGGCGCCACGAGCACGCACGTGGGGCAGTCGCGCTTGACCACCGCGACGACACCGTCGGGAAGCCGCGGGCGTTCGGGTGTCGTCATCGCTCGATGCCGCCGTCGCCGACTTCGCCGGTGGCGACCGATTCCAGTCGTCGATCCACTGTTGCTCCCTGAGGTGGTGTGACGAGTGTTACATGCCCCGCCTGCCGCTGCTCAGAGGCCAGGAGTACCATCCTCGCTCGATCGTCAGGGGGATTCGCATTGCACGTCACCTTCTACGGGGTTCGGGGCTCCACCCCGTGCCCGACAGAGGGAAACCATCGATACGGCGGGAACACCTCCTGCGTGGCGCTCGAGTCACCGGGACATGATCCGATCGTGTTCGACCTCGGCACCGGACTCCGACTGTGGGGTGAGACGCTCCCGCACGACGGTTCGTTCCACGGTCACGCCCTCGTCACCCATGTGCACTGGGATCACGTCCAGGGCCTCCCGTTCTTCGTTCCCGTGCTCCAGGTCGGCTCGACGTTCGACGTGTACGGGCCGCCCCCGACATCCGACTGCTCGCTGGGCTCGTGCTTCGAGACCTTCGTGTCGCCGCCGTACTTCCCGGTGACGATCAGCGATCTCCCGGGCATGATCCGGTTCCACGACGCGATCGACACCGAGGTCGGCGTGGGCGACGCCAAGGTCACCATCCGGTCGGTACCGCACACCGGTCTGACCAACGGGTACCGCGTCGAGCAGGACGGCTTGACCATCGTGTACATCTCCGACCACCAGATGCCGCCGAACCCCTCCGACATCGCCGGCGAGGTGCTCGAGCTGTGCGACGGCGCCGACTTGTTGATCCACGACGCCCAGTACACGCCGGAGGAGTTCGAGACCAAGCGCGACTGGGGCCATTGCACCGTCGACTACGCGGTCCACGTCGCGGCCCAGTCCGGTGCGAAGCGTCTGGCCTTGTTCCACCACGATCCCAGCCACGATGACACGATGATCGACCGCCTCCTCGCCGGCGCCCGCGCGAGGGGCAAAGGTCGCATCGAGGAGATCATCGCGGCGTCCGAGATGCTCACCCTGGTCCTGTAGGTCTTCGGTCCCCGCGAGCGCGGTTCTGTAGGGTCCGGCTCCATGTCGAAGCAGTCCAACACGGCCATCGACCAGGCGCACTTCCGACAGGTACTCGGGCATTTCGCCACCGGAGTCACCGTCGTGGCCGGCATGGACGGCGACGAGCCCGTCGGGTTGGCGGTCGGATCGTTCTTCTCGCTGTCACTCGACCCGCCGCTGGTCGGTTTCTGCGTCGACAAGACGTCGAACTCGTGGTCGAGGATGGAGGGCGCAGGCGCGTTCTGCGTCAACATCCTCGGCGACGACCAGGAGGACGTGTGCCGGGTCTTCGCCACCAGCGGCGACGACAAGTTCGCGTCGATCGGCTGGCGTCCGGCCGAGACCGGCTCCCCCCTGATCAACGGGGTCCTGGCCTGGATCGATTGCGATCTCGAGGCGATCCACGACGGTGGTGACCACGTGATCGTGATCGGTGCGGTCAAGGGGCTCGACGTCGGCCACGAGGGTGAGCCCCTGGTGTTCTTCCGGGGCGGGTACGCCAACCTGGCCTGAGACGCTCTGCTGCCCCGAAACCCGATCTTGACCCAAGGGTCAAGGCCGCTATGGTCCTCACCGTGGGGGACGACGACACCAACGGTGGCACCCCGGACCAGGTGACGGGCCCGGACACCCGCGCCGGCTGGCGACTCATCTTCGACACCCTGCGCCCCCGCAAGCTGGGCGTGGCCCTCGGTGTCGCGGTCGGCCTCGGCTGGTCGATCAGCAAGGTGAGCGTCGGCGTCCTGGTGAAGCAGGCGGTCGACCGGGGCATCGAAGGTGGGCCCGACGGCACCGGCGACATGGGCTCACTGCTCGTGTGGGCCCTGGCCATCGCCGGTGTCGGGCTGATCTCCGGCGTGCTCACCGGAAGCCGCCGCTACGTCGCATTCCGCGAGGCACGGCTGGTCGAGAAGCGGCTCCGTGACCGCCTGTTCGCCCACGTCCAGCGACTCCACTTCGCCTATCACGACGAGGTGCAGGCGGGTCAGCTCATGAGCCGGGGCAACACCGATCTCCAGCAGGTGCAGTCCTTCGTGGTGATGATCCCGCTCACCATCGCCAACACCATGACCGTGCTGAGCGTGACCGTGATCCTGCTCATGATCGATCCGGTGCTCGCGGTGTTGTCGTTGGGCTCGTTGCCGATCATCAACGTGATCGCCAAGCGGTTCGGCTCCAAGCTCTTCCCGTCGGTGATGGGCATCCAGCGCGAGTCGGCCGAGCTCGCCGCCGTGGTCGAGGAATCGGTCGCCGGTGTCCGGGTGGTGAAGGGCTTCGGCGCCGAGCGCGTGCTGCAGCGCCGGCTCCGGGTCGAGGCCGACGACGTCTACGACGCCTCGATGGAGGCGGCCACCACGCGAGCGTCGTTCCTGCCCGCGCTCGAGCTGCTGCCCAACATCGGTCTCATCGCCGTGCTCGGTTTCGGTGGCCACCGGGTGATCGACGGCACCATCTCGCTCGGGTCGTTCGTGCTGTTCAACGTCTTCGTCGTGTTGCTGATCTGGCCGATGCGCATGCTCGGCATGATCATCGCCAACGGGCAACGGGCCTCGGCGGCCGCGGCCCGGGTCGCCGAGGTGCTCCAGACGGATCCCGTCATCGTCGACCGTCCCGACGCCCGACCGCTCGGACCGGGTACCGGTGATCTGCGGTTCGAACACGTCGAGTTCTCCTACGGCGACGGGTCGATCCCGGTCCTGCACGACTTCGATCTCCACGTCGAGGCCGGTACGTCGGTGGCGCTCGTCGGGGCGACCGGCTGTGGCAAGACGACCGTGGGTCGCCTCATCCCTCGCTTCTACGACGTCGAGGGCGGCCGTGTCCTGCTCGATGGCTGCGACGTGCGCGATGTGCGCCTCGCCGACCTGCGGCGAGCGGTGGGGATCGTGTTCGAGGAGACCTTCCTGTTCTCCGACTCCATTGCCGCCAACATCGCGTTCGCCGATCCCGCGGCGTCGCAGGCGGCCATCGAGCGGGCCGCCCAGTTGGCCGGCGCCCACGAGTTCATCGTCGAGCTCGACCACGGTTACGAGAGCGTGATCGGCGAGCGGGGCTACTCGCTCTCCGGCGGGCAGCGGCAGCGCATCGCCATCGCCCGCGCCATCCTCGCCGACCCGCGCGTGCTGATCCTCGACGACGCCACCAGCTCGGTCGACCCCACCAAGGAGCACGAGATCCGCGATGCCCTCGCCGAGGTCATGGAGGGACGTACCACGCTGGTCATCGCCCACCGGATCGCCACCATCGCCCTCGCTGACCGGGTCGTGCTGATCGACGAGGGCACGGTGGTGGCGGAGGGGACCCACGACGAGCTCCTCGCCACCTCGCCGCGGTACCGCGAGGTCCTCGCTGCGGCCGCTGACGAGGCGCCGGGCGATGCTCCCGCGGAGGTCCCGGTCTGATGTGGATGCAGGGCGGCATCGACGCCGACGACAAGCTCGACCGTGTCGCGGCCCGCCAGGTGCTCCGCCGCAGTCTCCAGATGCTGCGCCCGTACCGTCGCCAGCTCGTCCTCGCCTCGGTGCTGGTCGTGGTGTACACCGCCACCACGCTGGCCGGTCCGCTGCTCGTCCGAGCCGGCATCGACCGGGGCATCAAGCGCGGCGACGGTGGGTTCCTCGATCGGGCCGTGATCGCCTACATCGTGGTCGCCTGCGTCGCGTACGTGGCGTACCGGTTCCAGGTGGTGACCATCAGCCGGATCGGCGAGAACTTCCTCCGCGACCTGCGGGTGCGGGTGTTCGACCACATCCAGCGGCTCTCGATGCCGTTCTACGACCGCGAGAAGGCGGGCGTCGTCGTCTCCCGCATGACGTCCGACGTCGACTCGCTCCAGGAACTGGTCCAGATGGGCCTGCTGATGTTCGTGTCGAACAGCCTGCTGCTGTTCGCTTCGGTCGCCGTGCTGGGTGCGGTGAGCTGGAAGCTGCTGCTGCTGTGCCTGCTCGCGGTCCCACCGGTGGTGGCGGCCAGCATCCGGTTCCAGCGGGAGTCGAACGTGGCCTACCTCGACGTGCGCGACGGCATCGGAACCACGTTGTCGCACATGCAAGAGGGCATCTCGGGGGTGCGGGTCGTCCAGGCCTTCGCCCGCGAGGACGTCGAGTCGTCCCGATTCGCCGAGGGGAACCACGCCCTCTACGAGGCCCACATGCGCTCGGTGAAGATCAGTGCGTGGTACCTGCCCGTGATCGAGATCGCCGGCCTCGGCACCACGGCGGCCGCGGTGGGGGTGGGGGGCTGGTGGGTGCACCAGGGCTCGCTCACCATCGGGACGGTGACCTTCTTCGTCTTGACCCTGTCCAACCTGTTCGAGCCGATCCAGCAACTCAGCCAGCTCTTCAACACCGTGCAGTCGGCCGGCGCCGGTCTCGAGAAGCTCTACGACCTGCTCGACACCGCCATCGACGTCCCCGAACGGCCGGGCGCGGTCGACCTCCCGAGCGGGGGCGCGATCGAGGTGCGGAACGTGGGGTTCGCCTACGGCGACGGCACCGAGGTGCTCCACGGTGTCGATCTGACGATCACGGCCGGGGAACGCATCGCGCTGGTGGGACCCACCGGCGCGGGCAAGTCCACCCTGGCCAAGCTCATCGCCCGCTTCTACGACCCCACCGAGGGTTCGGTGTCGATCGGGGGGATCGATCTGCGCGACGCCACGCTGGCGTCGCTGCGAGCACGGCTCGCGGTCGTGCCCCAGGAGGGCTTCCTGTTCAACGGCACGCTGCTCGACAACGTGCGACTGGCCCGGCCGGACGCACCCGATGCCGACGTGACGGCCGCCATGGAGAGCATCGGCATCCATGGCCGGTTCGCGATGCTTCCCGAGGGTCTCGCGACCGAGGTCCGGGAACGTGGCAGCCGGTTCTCCGCCGGCGAGAAGCAGCTCATCTCGTTGGCCCGGGCCGCCCTGGCCGATCCCGAGATCCTCGTGCTCGACGAGGCCACCTCGTCGCTGGACCCCGGCACCGAAGCCATCGTCGAGGACGCCATGGAACGTCTCTCCGACGGCCGGACGACCATCGTCATCGCCCACCGCCTCACCACGGCCGCTCGGGCCGATCGGGTCGCCGTGGTCGCCGCCGGCCGGCTGGTCGAGGTCGGAACCCACGACGAGCTGATGGCCGCGGGCGGTCACTACGCCGACCTCTACTCGACGTGGGCCGGGGGCCAGCCCGCCTGATCGGCCGGGCCCCCTGGCAGGCTGACGTCGCATGACCATCGATCCTGACGTCGCCGCCCAGGTTGCCCACCTGTTCGACGCCACGTTGGCCCAGGTGCTCTCGGGCGAGGTCAGCGGGCCACCGTCGGCCCGGCCGATGTGCCGGGCGGACGTCACCGCGGTCGACGCCACCGTGCCGGGTCCGGGCGGCCCGGTTCCGGTCCGGATCTACCGGCCCATCGACGCCGACGGCGCGCTGCCCGCGCTGGTGTGGGCCCACGGCGGGGGCTGGCGGTACGGCGATCTCGACATGCCGGAAGCCGACTCGGTGGCCCAGGTGGTGAGCGCGACCCTCCCCGCGATCGTGGTGTCCGTGGACTACCGGTTGGCGCCGGCCCACCGGTTCCCGGCCCCGCTCGACGACATCGTCGCCGTGCACCACTGGGCGACCACCGCCGGGGACGGGCACGGCATCGATCCCGACCGGGTCGCGCTGGGAGGCGCGTCGGCCGGCGCTCACCTGGCGGCCGCGGCCACGCTGGCGTTTCGCGACGCGGGAACCCGGCTACCGGCCGCGCTGATGCTGGCGTACCCGGTCACGGATCCACTCGGTGGCCCGTATCCGGAGCGGTGCGATCCCGACTGCCCCCCGCTGCTGTGGCTCGACGCAGGCGCGGTCGGCGGCCTGTTCGACGCCTTGGTCGGCGCGTCGGTCGAGGTACCGCCGGCCGCGGTGCCCGCCCGCAACGACCTGCGGGGCCTTCCGCCAGTGCTCGTCACCACGGCGGAGTGCGACGCGCTCGCTCCCCAGGGCCTGCACTTCGCTCGCCTGGCCCGGTCCGCGGGCGTCGACGCGACCGTCCACCGCGCCGCCGGACTGCTCCACGGCTACCTCAACACGGTCGGCGACAGCGCCCCGGCCGATCGGGCGCTCGCTCGTCACGTCGACTGGCTCCGGGAGCGAATCGGCGTGCCGGCGGACCGGGCCACGCCCATGGCGTGACGGCGTGGGATCCGGGCGCGAGAATTACTAGTATCGCCATAGGAGAAATCCCTCGGGCCGAAACGCCGGGGGAGGAATCCCGGCACACCCGCCCGACCATCCTCGTGGAGGAAACCCGTGGCAATCACCGATCTCGATCTCGGCAAGTACAAGCTCGGCTGGGCCGACGAGGAGAACTACGTCTTCAAGCCCAAGCGCGGGCTCAACGAGGACATCCTCCGCGAGATGTCGTGGATGAAGGGTGAGCCGGACTGGATGCTCAACATGCGTCTCAAGGCGTATCGCCACTTCCAGAAGCGGCCCATGCCCAACTGGGGCGGCGACATGTCGGAGATCTACTTCGACGACATCTTCTATTACATCAAGCCCACCGATCACCAGGTCGACGCGTGGGACGAGCTGCCCGACTCGGTGAAGGACACCTACGAGAAGCTGGGCATCCCCGAGGCCGAGCGCAAGTACCTCGCCGGCGTCACCGCGCAGTACGAGTCCGAGGTCGTCTACCACCGCAACCGCGACGACCTGGCCAGACAAGGCGTGCTGTTCACCGACATGGACACCGCCCTGCGCGAGTACCCGCAGCTGGTCAAGCAGTACTTCGGCAAGATCATCCCGCCGAACGACAACAAGTTCTCCGCCCTGAACACCTCGGTGTGGTCGGGTGGCTCGTTCATCTACGTCCCGCCCGGCGTCGAGGTCGAGATGCCGCTGCAGGCGTACTTCCGCATCAACGCCGAGAACATGGGCCAGTTCGAGCGGACGCTGATCATCGCCGACGAGGGCTCCAAGGTCCACTACATCGAGGGCTGCTCGGCCCCGACCTACACCACCGACTCGCTGCACTCCGCGGTGGTCGAGATCGTGGTCAAGCCGAGCGCCCGGGTCACCTACACCACCATCCAGAACTGGTCGAACAACGTGTTCAACCTGGTGACCAAGCGCGCTCGGGTCGAGGCCGAGGGCCACATGGAGTGGATCGACGGCAACATCGGTTCCCGCCTCACCATGAAGTACCCGGCCGTGTGGCTGGTCGGCCCCAAGGCGTCCGGCGAGGTGCTGTCGGTGGCCTACGCCGGCGAGGGACAGCACCAGGACACCGGCGCCAAGATGGTCCACGCCGCACCGGAGACCACGTCCAAGATCGTCTCCAAGTCGATCTCCAAGGACGGCGGCCGCACCAGCTATCGCGGCCTGGTCCGGGTCGAGGACGACGCCTACGGCTGCAAGAGCCACGTCCAGTGCGATGCCCTCATCCTCGACGAGCACTCGGTCAGCGACACCTATCCGTACATGGAGGTCGGGGCGCGCGACGCCAACATCGGCCACGAGGCCACCGTCTCCAAGGTGGCCGACGAGCAGCTGTTCTACTTGCGGTCGCGCGGTCTCACCGAGGAGCAGGCCATGGGCATGATCGTCAACGGTTTCATCGAGCCCGTCACCCGGACGCTCCCCATGGAGTACGCCGTCGAGTGGTCCCGCCTCATCGAGCTCCAGATGGAGGGCTCCGTCGGCTGAGACCCGGGCGGCCGCGCGCGGCTGAGAGCTGCACGACCGACGGAAACTGGACGCGCCTCCGTACCACCCGAGCCCCTGGTGCGGTACGGAGCCGCGTCCAGAACCGGTGGGGGCTGTCGGGTGCGCGACCTGCTCAGGTGAGGGCGGGGAGGACCTCGGCCGCGAAGAGGCGCATGCTGGCCTCGGCGTCGGTCAGCGGCATGCCGGCGAAGCGGAACGCGCACGTCAGATCATGGTCGCCGATGATCGAGCGACGGTGCTCGAGCTTGGCCAGGATCTGGTCGGGCGTGCCCCACGCCTGCACCCGGAGGTAGAGCTCGCACAGTTGGTCCAGGCCGATGTCGCGGAGCAGGTCGACGCTGTTGCCGTAGCTCTCGTAGCCCTTGGCCGACTTGAAGTGGTCGCTCATCAGCTCGTAGTGCTGCATGACGCTGGTCAGGTACCCGGCGATGTGGCGGTGCGCCATCTCCTCGGCGCGACGGGCGTCGGCGTCGCAGTAGACGAAATCACAGGTGACCGGGGGTTCGGGTTCGCGACCGTGGGCGGCGACGAACCGGTCGCGGTACTCGCCGAACGCCACCGCCTGGTCCTCCCAATCCTTCTGGCTGAACACCACCATGCGCACGCCGAGATCGGCGGCGGAGTCGGCACTGTCGGGTGACATGGCGACCGCGTAGACGCGGTCGGCGAAGCTGGCGCGCGGGCGGGGCCGGATCTCGGTGCGGGTCTGCGGGTAGTACGGGCCGTCGCCCTCGATGAAGCCCTGCTCCAGCGCGTCGAGCACCATGCGGGCGGCCTCGTCGAAGCGGTCCCGCGACTCCTCCATCGAGATGCCGAACCCGGCGTACTCGCGGCGAGCCAGGCCCCGCCCCATCCCGAACAGGACGCGGCCGTCGGCCAGGTGGTCTAGCAGGGCGATCTTCTCCGCCACTCGCAGCGGATTGTTCCACGGCAGGATCACCGCGCCGGTGGCCAGCTTCACGTTCGTGGTCCGGGCCGCCAGGTGGGCGAGCATCACGGTGTTGTCGGGGCAGAAGGAGTAGTCGGAGAAGTGGTGCTCCACCGACCACACCGAGTGGAAGCCGCTGTCGTCGGCCAACTCGGCGAGCCGGATCTCGTCGGCCACCACCTCGCCGTCGGTCACCCCCTGGTAGCCGTAGGACTGGAACACCATGAGCAGTCCGACGTTCACGGGTCCCTCCTTCGGGTACGCAGGCGCGTCCAGTTTCACGTGGAGTCCGAACCCTAGGCCGGACGAGGGCCGCCGGTGTGGGGCACGATGGGTTGATGCCCGACCGGACCGCACGTGCCCTGGTGCTGGAGGCGCCCCGCCGGCTGGTCGAGCGGCGCTTCCCGCTGCCATCGGTGGGGGACGACGACGCGCTCCTGCGGGTCGAGGCCTGCGGCCTGTGCGGGACCGATCACGAGCAGTACACCGGGGAGCTCCACGGCGGGTTCGCGTTCGTCCCCGGCCACGAGACCGTGGGCCGCATCGAGGCGATGGGTGCGTCCGCGTCCGAGCGGTGGGGCGTGGCGGCCGGCGATCGGGTGGCGGTCGAGGTGTTCCAGTCCTGCCGGTCGTGCGACCACTGCCTGGCCGGGGAGTACCGGCGCTGCCGCAAGCACGGGATCGGCGACATGTACGGCTTCATCGCCGCCGACCGCGACCCGAGCCTGTGGGGTGGCTACGCCGAGTACCAGTACCTGAGCGCTGACGCGCTCGTGGTGGCGGTCCCGGCCGGGCTCGATCCCGTGGTCGCCACCCTGTTCAACCCCATCGGCGCCGGCATCCGGTGGGCCGTCACCGTGCCCGGGACCGGACCGGGCGACGTGGTGGCCGTCCTCGGCCCCGGCGTGCGGGGCCTGAGCGCGGCGGCCGCGGCCAAGGAGGCCGGGGCCGGATTCGTCATGGTCACCGGTCGTGGGCCGCGGGACGCGGAGCGCTTGGCCCTGGCCTCCTCCTTCGGCGCCGACCTCGTTGTCGATGTCGCCACGGACGATCCGGTGACCGAGCTACGTCGGGCCGCCGGACGGCGCGCTCGACGTGGTGGTGGATGTGACGGCCAAGGCTCCCGACGCCTTCGCCCAGGCCATCCATCTGGCCAGGACCGGCGGCACCGTCGTGGTCGCCGGCACCCGAGGGGGCGCGGACGCCCCGGGCTTCGATCCCGACACGCTGGTCTTCAAGGAGGTCACCGTGATCGGCGCCCTCGGCGTGGACGCCTCCGCCTACCACGCCGCGCTCGAGTTGCTGGCGTCCGGTCGGTACCCGTTCGCCGACCTGCCCCGACGTGTCGTCGGGCTCGACGACACCGAATCACTCCTGCGGGTCATGGCCGGCGACGCCGACGGCATCCCCCCGCTCCACGGCGTCGTCGTCCCCTGACCACTTGGCTCCCCGTCCCGCGAATCAGTCGTCGGAGACGGTGGTGACCGAGGCGGTGGCGGCGTCGACGACCTCGGCGGAGTACCGCATCGGTCGCATCTCGACCCGCGACCACCGCTCGAGCTGATCGAGGTGGTGGGGTGAGCGAGGGTCCCCGGACACACCGTGCGGCACGATCCACACCGAACGATCCCAGTCGGCGAGGTCGAACACGTAGCGGGCCACCGGCGCGTTGCAGGCCAGGGTGGTCGGCGGTGCGGTCGACGACGCCCAGACGCACTCGTTGTCTCCGCCGAGCTCGACAGCCGCCGGGAGCGGGAGGCGATCGGTCAGGTCGGGGCGCAGGGCGGCGAGGGGGTGGACGAACATGGCCCGGTGGGCGGCACCCCACCGCCATCGGCCGGGGTCGCTGCCCTGGGTCCGCTCCAGCTCGCGAACCGCGAAGCGAAGCGCGGTGGCCACGGACTCGTCGCTGACGAGATCGGGCTCGTCGATCCAGAACGCCAAGCGAGCGTTGACGAAGCGGAGCGTTTGGTGCAGTGACGGCCCTGCGACCCCGGGGAGCCGGTCCTCGACGAGGCCGAGCTCGTGGGAGACGATGCGCACCAGCTCCGCGCGGGTGGTTCCGTAGACGGCGGCGGCGGCCGACTCGACGTCCATGTGGTGGCCCCAACCGCGCAGCAGTTCCTGGGCGCGGACCTCGAGGGGATGGGCCGGAGTGAGGGTCAGGATCCGCCGCGCGAAACGCGGCTGCCACCTCGGAGTGGGTGTCGCCCAGCAGCGCGGTGACCGAGTCGACGTCCCATCCGGTGGCTTGGGCCAACCGGGCGGTGAGTCGCCGGGCGCGCGCCGGATGGGCGAAGTCGTGCGACACGTACGGTCCGGTGCTCGAGATGCGGTTGTTGGCGGTCACCAGGAACCCGCACTCGGGGTCGCGCCACCGGGAGAGGTCCCCGTCGTCCACGAACCCGATCCAGTCGTGGGTGGGGTCGTCGCCCGCCACCGCGGTCCAACCGTTGTCCCGCTCACGCACGGCGACACGGCCGCGCATCCGGTAGCCGATCGCCCCGCTGCGGTCGGCCATGAGCACGTTGTTGACCGGCGCGACCCACGGGACGAAGGCCCGGTCGAGGTCGTCGATCGACCGGGCGCGGAGCATGGGGACGAGCGCATCGGCGGTGGTGTCCGGGGCGGCGAGTGCGGTCCAACGCAAGGCGACGCCAACTCGGTCGTCGCCGGCCACGACCGGCCCGTGCTCCGTGGTGACGCAGCGGATCTCGATGTCGTCGCCACCGGACACGTGGATCGTCTCGGACCGGACCGACGCGGCGCGCCATGCACCCGCGACCAGCGACTCGACCCCGCCGGTGCCCACGTCCCGCAGCCGCTCGACGTAGACGTCCTGGTCGTCGGCCATGCCGTGGGTGATGCACCAGGCGACCTCGGCGTTGTGGCCGAAGTGCGGGAATCCGGGCACACCGGGGAACGAGAGCCCGATCACGTCGAATTCGGGGCAGGTCAGGTGGTTCTGCCAGTACACGTTGGGGAGGTCGATGGCCCGGTGGGGATCACCGGCCAGGATCGGATCCCCGGTGGCGGTCCGAGCGCCCGCGATGACCAGGTTGTTCGACGCCGGCTCGTCGTCGGTTCGTCCGATCCAGGACAGGGGCGACGTGGCCGAGGCCATCGTCGCGGCGACGTCCATGGCGGCGGCCATCGGAGGGTCGGTGGGATCGATGGTGACGTCGACCGTGGCCGGCCACAGGCGGGCGGCGCGTTCGGGTCCGAGGTCGGCCACCAGCGCCGACCGCCACAGCTTCGTCTCGTAGGTCCCCATCGCCAGGTGGCGGACGAGGAACACCGCGATCGAGTGCCAGCCCTCCCACGGTTCGGGCCGGGCGCCCACGAGATCGAACTCGGGTGGAAGGTCGGTTCCGCGTTCGAGGTGGCGGTTGACGCCACGGGCGTAGGCGTCCAGCACGGCGCGGGTCTCGTCGGCGAGCCGGTCGTGGCTGTCGCGCGCCGCGTGGGCGATGCCGACGCGGCGGTGGAAGACGTCGCTGCCGACCCCGGCCGGGCCGATCAGTTCGGCCAGTCGTCCGAGCGCCCGCTGACGATCGAAGGCCAACTGCCACAGCCGGTCCTCGGCCGCCGCCTCGGCCTGGGCCTCGAACGCCTCGAGCATCCCGGGAGCGCGGATGTGGGCGATGCCATCGATGTCGCGGTGGATCTCCGTCACGGACCGATCCTGCCTCACACCGGGTGCTCGGGGGCCGGCTCACCGCCGCGTGGGTTCCGACGGCGGCGGCTGGCACACTTGGGTCATGCCGATGCGGCAGGACTGCAAGTACTTCGAATCCCGGACCTACCCCAACGGTGACACCGTCCGGAAGTGCGATCTCGATCTCGCGCCCCAGGCACCCTGGCGGTGCCCGGACGATTGCCCGAAGTACACCCGTCGGCTGGTCGACGTGAACTGGAAGCACGGCACGCTGATCACGCCGGAGACACCGGACGAGCCGGCGGGCCTGGACGATGACGACGGCTCGATCGCCGCGCTGCTCGACGCCGCCGAGGACATCGTCAACGCCGCCGGTCCCGGGATGCTCGCTGACGTCGAGGCCGAGCGCGAGCGCCAGGCCATGCCCCGATGGAAGCGGTTGATCAAGCGCAAGAAGGGCACCAAACGGGACGGCAAGGACGACGCGTAGCCACCGTCGTTCTTGGGGCATCCCCCCAGCCCCTCGGTAGGCTGGCGGGATCGGGGGCCGATCTGGCCTCCGTTTCGCGAGCAGGCTGAGGACGCTGCCCAACGATGACCACTGCATTCTCGACCGACGCTGCGGGTGCGCTCCCTGGTCCCGACTGGCTGGTCTCCCGACGACTGGCGGCCGCGACGCGCTTCGCCACCACGGACATGCCGAGCGCCGAGGAAGAGGTGTGGCGGTACAGCCGCATCGGTGACCTCGATCTCGAGCAGTTCCGCCCGCTGGCGGTCGACGCCACGCCCGAGCCCACCGACGGCGCGGGACAGCAGCTGGTCGACCTCGCCGAGGCGGCCGACCTCCTGGTGGTCACCGTCGACGGCCGTCGACGCGAGGTCCGGTCCGTGGATGGTTGCGCGGCCACCGTGGGCGTCCCGGACGACGCGGCCGACTCGTCGCTCGGCACCGCCCTGGGCGAGGCCACCGACGCACTCACCGTTCTCCACGACGCGTTCTGCGAGCCGATCGAGATCTCGATTCCGCCTGGCGCCACGGTCGGCCAGATCGTGGTCGTGCACCGGTTCGCCACCGACGGCGGGGCGTCGTTCCCCCGTCTCGTCGTGCACGCCGGCCAGGGTGCGCACGCCGACGTGGTGGAGATCCACGTGGGCCCGGACGGGGTCCGCCACCTCTCCGTGCCGGTCACCGAGCTCGTCGTCGACCGTGACGCCACGGTTCAGCACTCGGTGATCCAACTCCTCGGCGCCGACGCCTGGCAGATCGGTCGCCTGGCATCACGGGTGGATCAGGGCGCCACATTGCGGTCGGGGACCGCGGCGTTCGGTGGCGACTACAGCCGCCTCCGCATCGACACGGAACTGGCGGGCCGGGGCGCCCACGGTGACCTCTACGCCGGGTACTTCGGCTCGGGAACCCAGCTCCTCGACTTCCGGACGTTCCAGGACCACGCCGCACCGGACACCACGTCGAACCTGCTGTTCAAGGGGGCGCTCGACGAGAAGGGGGCGTCCGTCTACACCGGCTTGATCAAGATCCGCCCGGAGGCGCGCGGCTCCCAGGCATTCCAGACCAACCGCAACCTGAAGCTGTCCGACGACGCGTGGGCCGAATCGGTGCCCAACCTCGAGATCGAGAACAACGAGGTCCAGTGCTCGCACGCGTCGGCGGTCGGACCCATCGACGCCGAGCAACGCTTCTACCTCGAGAGTCGGGGCGTCCCGACCGCCCGGGCTGATCGATTGATCGTCAAGGGCGTCTTCGACGAGGTGTTCGATGCCTTGGCGCTCGGCGTCTACGAACCGGTGGTGCGGGCGGCGCTGGACCACGAGCTCGAGAGGACCATGGCGTGAGCACCTACGTCTGCTCGCTCGACGACGTCGAGCCCAACGGCGCGATCCGGGTCGACATCGAAGGGCACCGGCTCGCCATCGTCCGCTGCGACGGCGACGTGTACGTGATCGGTGACCGCTGCACCCATGCCGACATCTCGCTCGCCGAAGGCGAGGTCGACTGTGAGAACAAGACGATCGAGTGCTGGAAGCACGGCAGCGAGTTCCGACTCGCCGACGGCGCGCCCGAGACGCTTCCGGCCACCAAACCGACCCCCACCTACGCCGTGACCGTGAAGGACGGGGACATCTACGTGGAGCTGGACCCATGACCCCCGCGACGCAGTCGACCATGCTCGAGATCGAGGGGTTGTCGGCCAACGTGGCCGGTGCCCAGATCCTCCACGGGGTCGATCTCAGCATCGCCGCCGGAGAGGTCCACGCCGTGATGGGGCCCAACGGAGCCGGGAAGTCGACGCTGTCGGGCGTCCTCGCCGGCCACCCGGCGTACACGGTCACCGGTGGGACCGCCACCCTCGACGGTGCCGACCTGTTGGCGATGGAGCCATGGGAGCGGGCCCAGGCCGGACTGTTCCTCGCCATGCAGTACCCCACTGAGGTGCCCGGGGTTCGCCTCGAGGAGATGCTGGAGGAAGCGTTCGTGGCGTCCGGGCGTGACCCATCCGAGGTGCACGCCCTGGTCGCCGCCGAGGCCGAACGGATCGGCTTCGACGCCAAGTTCCTGTCCCGGCCCCTCAACGTCGATCTCTCCGGCGGCGAGAAGAAGCGCAACGAGACGGTGCAGCTGGCCGCGCTGCGCCCCCGCCTCGCCATCCTGGACGAGATCGATTCCGGCCTCGACATCGACGCGCTCCGCGACGTGAGCCGGCGGATCGAGGCCGCCACCGAGGAGGGTCTGGCCGTGCTGGCCATCACTCACTACCGCCGGCTGTTCACCGAGCTGCGACCGGATCGTGTCCACGTCCTGGTGGGCGGTCGGATCGAGGAGTCCGGTGGCCCCGAGCTGGTCGAGACACTCGAGCGGTCCGGGTACGCAGATTTCGGCGGAGATTCGGACTGATCGGGCCTTCTGCCCTCTCGTGGCTCCATATCGCATTTCGTTGATAACTCGTCGTACAGTGTCCGCGTAGCCACCCACCCGAATCGGTGGACGGTGGCAAGGGCCCGTGGGCAGGTTGACGGTCGTGGCGCAGCAGAAATCGAAGAGCGGGAGCGCGGAGGAGCCTCCGTCGATCACTGATGTGATCGACGGCGGAATCCTGCGCGCCGTCTTCCAGCCCATCGTCGATCTCCACACCGATCGACCCATCGGGTGGGAGGCGTTCGCCCGGGTGGGAACGGCCGACGACGGCTTCGAGACCTGGTTGGCCAGCGCGGCTGAGGCCGGGCTGGGGACCGAGTTCCAGTTCTCCGCCCTCCATGCCATTGCCGCCAACGGTGCTCCGCCCGACGGCTCGATCCTGTTCGTCAACGTCGGGGCCGAACTGCTGGCCGATCCCCGGTTCTTCGACGAGTGCGAGCGGCTCGGGCCTCGCTTGGCCGTCGACGTCCGGGGTTCGGAGCTCGAACAGATCAGCGACCTTCCCCAGCAGCTCGATCAGTTGGCCACGGCGGGTATCCACCTCTCGATCGACGACACGACGGCGGCCAGCCTGTCGCTCATCGCCCGGATCCGTCCCTCGTTCGTGAAGATCGACGGTGCTCTCGTCCGGGGCATCGTCAACGACCCGGTGCCGCGATCGGTGGTGCGGGCCTACGTCGCCTTCGCCGAGTCCGAGGACATCCACGTGGTCGCCGAGGGCGTCGAGCGGCATGATCAGCTCGAGGTGCTCCGTGAGATCGGGGTGCGCTTCGGCCAAGGGCATCTCTTCGGACGACCCGACGGCGCGTGGACGTCGCCGTCGCGGCGGCGGGAGCGTCCGCCGCTGTCCCTCGACGGGACCCGTGACATCCGTCGCCGGTTCCTGTCGGCCGGCGATCTCCGCAGCGTGGCCGAGGTGGCCTGCGCGGAACTCCGGGCCATGGACCTGATCCCGTCGTTCTACCTGGAACGAGACGGTGTGCTGCGGTGCATCGCCCAGCTCGGGTACTGGCAGGTCATGGACGGCATCCCGGTCGGTGTCGGGGCGATGTCACGAGCGTTCCGCAGCGGCCGCCCGCAGCTGCTGTCGGCCGACGACTCCGACCTGACCTTCGTCGCCTCCGTCCCGGATCTCGCCGCCGAGACCGTCGTCCCCATCAAGGTCGGCCGTCGGACCGTCGGTGTCCTCAACGTCGAGTCGACATCGCCCATCACCGATGCGGAACTCGAGGAGATCCACCTCGTGGCCATGGCCGTGGAGGAACGACTGGAGGAGGTCGGTTCCGAACTGCCCGACTCGGCCCTGCACCGGCTGGCCCGCTCGAACACCGAGCTGGCCATGCTCACCCAGATCAACCTGATCGAGATGGCGAGCACGCGCATGGCCTGCGAGATCTCCGGGCTCTCGTCGGCCCTGCTGGCCATGCCCGGGGTTCGCGACGTGCTGGAGATCAAGGCCATGCAGGGACCGCTCGGCCCCGACCTGCGCAACCTCTCCGGGCAGGTGCTGGCCGAGCTGACCCGGGACCTCGATCACGTGTCGAGCTGCATCTCGAGTGGCGACGCCCAGGGGCTGTCGAAGCCGGCGATGACGATGCTGCGTGACTCGGGGGCTTCGTCCATCGCGGCGTTCCCCGTCCGTTCGGGCGAGCTGGGCCAGGGGCTGCTGGTGCTCGCCGACCACGCACCGGTCATCCTCGACCTCGAGGAGCGGGAGGCGATCGAGCTGCTCGCCCGCGAGGTGGGTCGGGCGCTCGACATGGCGGTCGTGATGGCCGATCTTCGGGCCCGGGCCACCAGTGACACGCTCACCGGCCTCGGGAACCTCGCCGC
This sequence comes from uncultured Acidimicrobiaceae bacterium, assembly GCA_963730345.1. GTDB lineage: Bacteria > Actinomycetota > Acidimicrobiia > Acidimicrobiales > Salinilacustritrichaceae > Salinilacustrithrix. The sequence continues at coordinate 14,880 of CAVSRP010000027.1, read as the reverse complement.
CTTCCAGGAGGCGCTCTCGGCCATCGGGGGCCGCCGCCGTGGCCGCTGGGCCGTCGCCATGGCCGACGTCGACGGGTTCAAGCGGGTCAACGACACCTACGGCCATCTCACCGGTGACCGGATCCTGCGGGAGCTGGCGGCGTCGATCGACACCGTGCTGCGCGCCGAGGACCGGATGTATCGCATCGGTGGCGACGAGTTCGCCGCCATCCTCCACGACGTCGACGAGGCCGGTGCGTCCGACATCGGCCGGCGCATGTGCGAGGCGGCCGCGTCGGTGATGGGCGAGTTCGGCGCCGGGTTGTCGGTGGGGATCGCCCTGCCGGCGCCGTACGAGTTGGCGTCGGAGTTCCTCGAGCGCGCCGACAAGATGCTCTACGAGGTCAAGCGCGAGGCCCCCGGAACCGCCCGCACCGCGCCCCCGCTCGCCGACGAGCCCGAACCCGGAGACGACGGGTGACCCTGCGAACCTGACAGCATCGGCCCATGGCTGACGTACTGTCCGATTCCACCATCGCCGATCGCCTCGCCGACATGCCGGGCTGGGAGGTCGTCGACGGCATGCTGCACCGCGAGTTGCGCTTCGACGACTTCGTGGCCGCGTTCGGCTTCATGACCAGCGTGGCGATCGTCGCCGAGAAGCTGAACCACCACCCGGAGTGGAGCAACGTCTACAACCAGGTCAAGGTCGATCTGTCCACCCACGATGCCGGGGGCATCACCGACCTCGACTTCGAGCTGGCGACGAGGATCGATCGGTTGGCCAGCGCCCGAGCCTGACGACCCGGGCGTCCGATCAGGAGCCGGTCGCTTCCTCGATGCCCTGGGCCAGCGTGTTCCACGACAGCGTGGCGCACTTGATCCGCACGGGGAACTTCACCACGCCGCGGAGTGCCTCGAGATCGCCGAGGGAGACGTCGGCGGGTGCGTCGGACACCTCGGCCCCCTCGAGGCCGGAGTCGCCGGACTCCTCGAGCCCTTCGCCCTCGCCGTCGAGCGACTGCTCGTGGATCGACATCATCGCCTTGAACGCCTTGGTGAGATCGCGCACCTCGGCCAGGGTCTTGCCCTTCACCGCCGCTGACATCATCGACGCCGACGACTGCGAGATCGAACACCCCTGGCCGCCGATGCGGATGTCCTTGACGGTGTCATCGGCGACGTCGACGTAGATGACGATCTCGTCGCCGCAGAGCGGGTTGAAGCCCTCGGCCCGGGTGGCCGGGGGCGACTCGAGCTCCCCGCGGTTCCGGGGGCTGCGGTAGTGGTCGAGGATGATCTCGCGGTAGAGGTCTTCAAGTCCGGGCATGTCGCTCGCTTCGGTGTCTAGAAGGTGAAGAAGTCGGCCGCCGCCTGGATGGCGTCGGCGAGTGCGTCGACGTCGGCCTCGTCGTTGTAGACGTAGAGCGACGCACGCGCCGTGGCGTTCACGCCGAGGGCGTGCATCAGCGGCTTGGCGCAGTGGTGGCCGGCCCGTACGCAGACGTTGTGCTGGTCGAACACCTGGGTGAGGTCGTGGGGGTGGATGTCTCGATAGGTGAACGAGAACACGCCACCCCGGCTGGCGGGTTCGGCCGGGCCGTGGATCTGGATGTCGCCGCCGAAGCGCTCGGTGAGGGTGCGCAGCGTGTAGCCGGTGAGCGCGACCTCGTGACGGCGCACGGCGGGCATGCCGAGGTCGGTGAGGTAGTCACATGCCGCCCCCAGACCGACGGCCTCGGCGATGGGCGGGGTGCCGGCCTCGAACTTCCAGGGGAGCTCGTTGGGGGTGAAGCCCTCCTTGGTCACCTGCAGGATCATCTCGCCGCCCCCGAGGAACGGCGGGGTGGCGTCGAGCGCGTCTTCCGTTCCGTAGAGGACGCCGATGCCGGTGGGTCCGCACATCTTGTGACCGGTGAACGCGACGAAGTCGGCACCCCAGGCCTGCACGTCGGTGGGGACATGGGGGACGTGTTGGCTGGCGTCGACGACCGCGATCGCGCCGGCGTCGTGCGCCGCGGCCACCAGGCGCTCGACCGGGGTGATGGTGCCGAGGACGTTGGACATCGCCGAGAACGACAGCACCTTGGCGCCGTCGAGCAGGCGGTCGAGGTCGGTGAGGTCGAGCTGGCCGTCGTCCGTTACCGGTATCCACCGCAGTTCGATGCCGATCGACGCCGCCAGCTGGTGCCAGGGGACGATGTTGGCGTGGTGCTCGATCTCGGTGAGCACCACCGGATCGCCGGCCCCGAGGTGGGCGGCACCCCACGACCGGACGACGAGGTTGAGGGCCTCGGTGGCGTTCTTGGCGAAGACCACGTTGCGGTCGGCGGGCGCGTTGATGAACCGGCGAACCTTGCGGCGGGCGCCCTCGAGGGCCTCGGTGGCCTCGTTGGCGATGGTGTAGGTGCCGCGGTGCACGTTGGCGTTGGAGCGCTCGTAGTAGTCGGTCATGGCATCGAGCACCGCGCGCGGCTTCTGGCTGGTGTTGGCCGAGTCGAGGTACACGATGCGCTCGCCGCCGAGCTCTCGGGCCAGCAGCGGGAAGTCCTTCTTGACGGTCGTGACGTCGAAGGTGGGGTCGTCAGCGCTCATCGGACCGCCCGGAAGGCCTCGTACCCGTCGGCCTCGAGCGCCTCGACCAGCTCGAAGCCACCGGAGGTGACGATCCGGCCGTCGATGAGGATGTGCACCACGTCGGGACGGAGGTGGTCGAGGAGGCGCTGGTAGTGGGTGATGAGCACGACGCCGAGCTCGGGGCGATCGGCGCGGACCTCGTTGACTCCCTTGGCCACCACCTGGAGCGCATCGATGTCGAGACCGGAGTCGGTCTCGTCGAGGATGGCGATCTCGGGTTCGAGGATGGCCATCTGCAGGATCTCGTTGCGCTTCTTCTCACCGCCGGAGAAGCCCTCGTTGAGGTAGCGGTCGGCGAAGCTCGGATCCATGTCGAGCCGTTCCATCCACTCCATGATCGACAGCCGCAGCTCGAGGACCGACAGGTCGATGCCCTTGCGGGCCGAGAGCGCCTGGCGGAGGAAGTTGATGACCGACACGCCCGGGATGGCCTGCGGGTACTGGAAGGCGAGGAACATGCCGGCCTTGCCCCGCACGTCGACGTCCCAGTCGGTGATGTCGTCGCCGCGGAGGCGGATGCTTCCCTTGGTGACCTCGTAGTCCGGGTTGCCGAGCAAGGTGTTGGCGAGGGTGGACTTGCCGGAGCCGTTGGGGCCCATGATGGCGTGGATCTCCCCGGGCTGGACGGCGAGGTCCACGCCCTTGAGGATCTCGGCATCGCCGTCGACGCCGGCGGGGTCGGCTACCCGGGCATGGAGGTCGACGGTCTCGAACAGCGGCGTCGGGGCGGGGGAGTCAGCCATGACGCCAGTGTATTAGCACTATCACCGTAGTGATAATGCCTGGGAAGGAGAAATGACGGCTGGCTTATGCGTCTGTCTGCTTCTCGTTCTCGTCGGCCTTCTCGGCTCCCTCTCGCAGGCCGGCCTTGAACTCGTTTTGAGCCTGTCCGAGCGAGCGAGCGAGCTTCGGCAGCTTGGAGCCACCGAAGAGCACGAGGATGACGATGAGGACGATGAGCAGTTCGGGTCCACCGAGGTTCATATGCCCTCTACGCTACCGCACTGCTCTGTGGATGGGCCTGGCGCCCTGGACGTCACCAGCCCCGGTCGATCCACTCCTGCAGGTGCGGTCGTTCCGTGCCGATGGTGGTGTCGTCGCCGTGGCCGGGCAGGACCAGGGTCTCGGCGGGGAGGGTGAACAGCTTCCGGTCGACCGATTCGATGATCTGGTCGAAATCACCCAGGTCCGTCTTGGTGTTCCCCGGTCCGCCCGGGAACAAGGTGTCGCCGGAGAACAGGATCGGTGACCCCTCCAGGCGGAAGCTCATGGATCCGGGGGTGTGGCCGGGGTTGTGGATGGTGTGGAGGCGCAGCCGGCCGACCGAGATGACCGATTCGTCCTCGAGGATCTCGTCGTACGACGGGAGCATGGCGGCGTCCTCGGCCGTGACGTGGACGCTGTAGCCGGCATCCCGCAGTGCGGGCACGGCTTGGATGTGGTCCCAGTGGCCGTGGGTCTCGATCACCTGGCGGACACCGAGGTGCTGGCACAGTTCGAGCAGCATCTCGTGCTCGTTGGCCGCGTCGATGAGCACCGCATCGCCCGTCTGCCTGCAGCGCAGCACGAAGACGTTGTTGTCGTAGGGGCCGACCACGACCTTGTGGATCGCGGCCTGTTCGTCCTGCCAGTGGAGGGTGTCGCTCATGGGACCAGCCTGCCGGATCGCGGCCGGTGCGCGTCGCCCCGCGGTTGTTCACATTCCCGACATCGAAGGTGCGAACGGGCGAAACACGGCGATGCGAGGGTGCAGGTACTTCGTGTAGCGGGGCTGGTTCCGCACGGAGGGTGGCAGGCAATCCGCCTGGCCACGGCAGCACCTTCGCCGGTGCTTCAACGCAGGAGAACATCGATGTCCAGAGTCATACGCCGGGTGGCGAGCGCGCTTGCGCTCTCCTCCCTCTTCGTCGTCGCGGGTGCAGGTGTCGCCGGCGCGCAGACCTCACCCGATGCCGTCACGGTGCTCGGGACCCAGGTCAACCTGCTGTGGGTGGTGATCGGGGCAGCCCTCGTCATCTTCATGCAGGCCGGGTTCGCCCTCGTCGAGACCGGGTTCTGCCGGGCCAAGCACGCCGCCCACGTGGTGAGCACCAACTTCGCCATCTTCGGCCTCGGGTTCGTGGCCTTCTTCTGCGTCGGCTTCCCGCTGGCGTTCGGCAGCTTCAGCACCTCGCTGATCGGCCTCGACAACCCGGTCGGCCATGCCCTCGTCGGCTCGGGTGACTGGAAGTTCCTCCATCAAGGTGGCTGGTTCCTCTCCGGCGACGCCGCCGGTGCCGGGGGAGCTGCCTTGTTCGGCTTCTTCCTCTACATGGTCGCCTTCATGGACACCACCGCCACCATCCCCACCGGCTCGATGGCCGAGCGGTGGAAGTGGAGTTCGTTCTGCATCTGGGGCCTGTTCTGCGGTGGGATCTACTACCCGCTCTTCGCCGCCTGGACCTGGGGTGGCGGCTGGCTGGCCATGACGTGGCACTCGATGAGCCTCGGTGCCGGCTACGTCGACTTCGCCGGTTCCGGCGTGGTCCACGCGGCGGGCGGCGTCGCCGCCATGGCCGGAGCCCTGGTGCTCGGTCCTCGGTTGGGCAAGTTCCGGGGCGGCAAACCGCAGGCGATGCCCGGCCACCACATCCCGATGGCCATGCTCGGCACGTTCATCCTGCTGTTCGGGTGGTTCGGGTTCAACGCCGCCTCGACGTTCGCGGCGACCGACGTCCAGTTCGCCACCGTGGCGGCCAACACCGCCATCGCCGCGGCCTTCGGCGCCACCGCCGCCATCGCCTGGATCACCCTGCGGATGGGCAAGCCCGATCCGGCCATGATGGCCAACGGCATGCTGGCCGGTCTGGTGGCCATCACCGCCCCGTGTGCATTCGTGGCCCCCTGGGCCGCGGCGGTGATCGGCATCATCGCCGGCGTGCTGGTCATCGAGTCGGTGTTCTTCATCGAGCGCCGGCTCGAGATCGACGATCCGGTCGGCGCCATCTCGGTGCACGGCGTGTGCGGCATCTTCGGTGTTCTCGCCGTCGGCATCTTCGCCAACGGCAGCTACGGCGGCGGGTGGAACGGCTCCGACGTCGATGGCGTCAGCGGCCTGATCAAGGGCGACTGGGGTCAGTTCGGGGCGCAGGCGCTCGGTGCCCTCGTGCTGTGCACGGTGATCTTCGGGGTGGCGTACGCCTTTTTCGCCATCCAGAACAGGCTGACCCCGGGCGGGATCCGGTCCACCCAGGACGACGAGATCGCCGGTCTCGACCTGCCGGAGATGGGCACCCTCGCCTATCCGGACTTCTCGGTCAACCGCACCGCGCCGGTTGGCGGCGGTACCACCGAGGTCCCCGACTCGCCGGCGGCGCTGACCGGAGCGATGCTCCACGGCGAGGTCGACGACCGCTGATCGGGTCGGGTCGGTGCGCGCGGCCCCCGGGCCGCGCGCACCGGTTCCCGGCGCAGCGGCTCACGAAGTCTGCGGGCGCAGCGGCTCACGCGTCGGTCGGCGCGATGACCTCGAAGCCGAGGCCGGCGGCCGCCGGGATCTGTCGGCGGTCGAAGGTGAGGTAGCTCACCGGTTGCGGGAGTCGGCTGGCGGCGGCGAGATGGATGGCGTCGACCGACCGGACCCGGTAGGTGGCGCCGATCTCGACGGCAGCGGCCAGACATCGATCGTCGACCGGCACGACGTGGAACCGGTCCCAGTCGGTTCGCAGCGCCTCCCACAGCGCGTCGTGCTGGCGGCGGGACACGGCGACGTGATGGAGCACCTGGAGCGTCTCGGCTCGCGCCAGCGCCGAGGCGAACCACTGGTCGTGCTCTGCCATCGCCTCCGTCACCAGCCCGTGCCCGTTGGTGTGCACGTAGCGTCGGGCCAGCGCCGACGTGTCGATGGCGAGCAGGGACCGGCTCACTGGTCGCCGCGGAGGGTGGCCAGCACGTCGTCGAGGCGGATGTCGACGGCCAGGTCGAGCGGGTCCAGGTCGGCGGGCTCGGCGTCCGGGCGGTGGGGTGGCTCCACCAGTCCGGTGGCGACGAGGTCCTCGAGGGTGGGGACGCCGGTCGGTTCGATCGGGCCGAGCTGGGCGACCGGCTCGCCGTTGACGGTCACCACGATGCGCTCGCCGTCGGCGGCCCGGCGGAGCACGGTGGCGACGTTGTTCCTCAGCTCGCGGACACCGATGGACTCCACGGCGGGAACGGTACCGCCGGTCCGGATGCCAGGCTGGGTGCCATGGCCGGAATCCCTGCGCTCATCCCCCGAGAGATCCTGTTCGGCAACCCGGATCGGGTCAGCCCCCAGCTCTCGCCCGATGGTTCCCAGCTGTCGTGGCTGGCCCCGCGCGACGGGGTCCTGAACGTGTGGGTGCAGACCGTCGGGCGCGACGGGGTCGACGAGGAGGAAGCGCGGGTCGTCACCGACGACACCGATCGAGGCATCCGCTCGTACACCTGGGCCTACGACGGTCGGCATCTGCTCTACGTGCAGGACACCGGCGGCGACGAGAACTGGCATGTGTTCGCCACCGACGTGATCGACGGCGGGACCCGGGACCTGACCCCGTTCGACGGCATCCAGGCCCAGATCATCGAGGTCGACGAGGACCACCCGGACGTGATCCTGCTCGGGATCAACCGGGACAACGAGCAACTCCACGACGTCTACACCTGTGACCTGGCGACCGGGGGGTTGACCAAGACGGTCGAGAATCCCGGGTTCATCGGGTGGATCGCCGACGCCGACCTGCTGGTGCGCGGTGCCGCGGCCCCCACGCCCGATGGCGGCATCGCCGTGATGGTGCGGGACACCGTCGAGGCCGACTGGCGTCCGCTGCTCGTCGCCGGCCAGGAGGACGCCCTCACCACCTCGCCGGTGTCGTTCGACCGCGAGGGGCATCGCATGCTCTGCGTCTCGTCGGTGGGGGCCAACACGGGCCGATTGGTCTGGATCGACATCGCCAGCGGTGACACCACCGTCGTCGCCGAGGACCCCCGCTACGACGTGACCGGCCTGAGCGTCGACCCGGACACCAAGGCACCCCGGGGGGTGGCGTTCCAGCGCGATCGGCTGCGCTGGGAGGCGCTCGACGACTCGGTGCGGGTCGACTACCAGCGGCTCGACGACCACGACCGCGGCGACTGGAGCCTGGCGAGCCGGGACGTGGACGACACCACGTGGCTGATCGCCTACACCCACGACGACGGCCCGGTGGCGTACTGGTCCTACGTGCGGGCCTCGGGCGAGTTCACGTTCCTCTTCCACCACCAGCCCGCCCTCGCCGCCCACGACCTGGCCCCGATGGAACCGTTCGCCTTCGACGCGCGGGACGGCTTGCGCATCGAGGGCTACGTCACCTGGCCGGTCGGCGTGGAACGGACCTCGCTCCCCGCCGTGGTGAATGTGCACGGAGGACCGTGGGCCCGTGACACCTGGGGCTTCGACCCGGAGGCCCAGTGGTTCGCCAACCGCGGCTACGCCTGCATCCAGGTCGACTACCGCGGCTCCACCGGCTACGGCAAGCAACACGTCAACGCCGGTGACCGTGAGTGGGGGGCCAAGATGCACACCGACCTGCTCGACGCCATCGACCATCTGGCCGGGGCAGGCGGGATCGACCCGGCACGGGTGGCGATCTACGGCGGTTCCTACGGTGGCTACGCCGCGCTGGCGGGGGCGGCATTCACGCCCGAGCGCTTCTGCTGCGCGGTCGACATCGTGGGCCCGTCCAACATCAAGACGCTCATCGAGTCGATCCCTCCGTACTGGGCACCGATGATCGCTCAGTTCCACACCCGGGTGGGCAACCCCGAGACCGACGAGGCGTTCCTCTGGGAGCGCTCGCCACTGTCGAAGGTCGATCGCATCTCCATCCCGCTGCTCATCGCCCAGGGTGCCAACGACCCTCGGGTCAAGCAGGCCGAGTCCGAGCAGATCGTGGCCGCCATGGTCGAGCGCGGCATCCCGCACCAGTACGTCCTGTATCCCGACGAGGGGCACGGCTTCGCCAAGCCGGAGAACCGCCTCGACTTCTACGCCCGGGCCGAGGCCTTCCTCGCCGAGCACCTCGGCGGGAGGGCGGAGCCGTAACGCGTAGCACGAGTGTACACACTTCGGCTTGTCCGGGTCGCCGGGGCGGCCTAGCTTGACCGGGCAGTCAACTCGCCGAGCCAGGAGCATCCCGTCGTGAACTTCGCCTTCTCCGAAGAGCAGGAAGAACTCCGGAACATTGTCCGGTCGTTCCTCGAGAACAAGTCCCCCGAATCCGCGGTCCGCGAGCAGATGGACACCGAGAAGGGCTACGACGACGCCGTCTGGAAGCAGATGGCCGAGCAGATGGGCCTCCAGAGCCTCATCATCCCCGAGGAGTTCGGTGGTTCCGGCTACAGCTACGTGGAGCTCACGGTCGTGCTGGAGGAGATGGGCCGGGCCCTGCTGTGCGCCCCCTACTTCTCCACCGTCGTGATGGCCGCCAACACCATCCTCCAGAGTGGGGACGACGCGGCCAAGAAGGCGCTGCTGCCCGGCATCGCCTCGGGCGAGACCGTCGCCACCCTCGCTCTCACCGAGGCCAACGGCCGCTGGGACGAGCAGGGCGTCGAGGCCACCGCCACCAAGGACGGCGACGGCTGGAAGATCAACGGCGAGAAGATGTTCGTCCTCGACGGCCACACCGCGGATCTCATCGTGGTCGCGGCCCGCACCGACGCCGGTGTCTCCCTGTTCCACCTCGGCAGCGATGCGTCCGGCCTCACCCGCACGCCGCTGTCGACCATGGACCAGACCCGCAAGCAGGCCAAGCTCACCTTCGAGAACACGCCGGCCACGCTCATCGGCACCGACGGTGGCGGCTGGGACGTCATCAGCACCGTCCTCGACCTCACCGCGGTGGCCCTGGCCGCCGAGCAGGTCGGCGGAGCGCAGTTCGTGCTCGAGATGGCGGTCCAGTACGCCAAGGACCGGGTCCAGTTCGGTCGTCCCATCGGCTCGTTCCAGGCGATCAAGCACAAGTGCGCCGACATGCTGCTCGAGGTCGAGTCGGCCAAGTCGGCCGCCTACTACGCCGCCTGGTGTGCCGCCGAGATGAACGACGAGCTCCCGTCGGTGGCCTCGCTGGCCAAGGCGTACTGCTCCGAGGCGTACTTCCACGCCGCGGCCGAGAACATCCAGATCCACGGTGGCATCGGCTTCACCTGGGAGCACCCCGCCCACCTGTACTTCAAGCGGGCCAAGAGCTCCGAGCTGCTCTTCGGTGATCCCACCTACCACCGTGAGCTGCTCGCCCAGCGCATCGGCATCTGAACCCTGCGGCCGCTGGGCGGCCTCCGGGTTTCCTGACGGTGTTCGGCCGGGCCTCACACCGTCTGCGAGTACGGCACGCAGACTTCGTCACGCCAGCGGTCGGAGGAGCGCCGATTTGGCGCCCCTCCGGCGCGTCCCAACCCATGCCTCGGCCGGTCGGCGCAGAATCTGCACAGAATCTGCGCCGACTGTTCGACAGAACGTGGGCGACGAATCGTCGACGAATCGTTCCCCAATGCGTCGCGGCATAGCGTCGGCGGCGTGATCTGGTTGATCGTCGTCGTCGGCGCCGTCATCGTCTTCGCCATCGCGGCAGCATTCGTCGGGTCGGAGGCCTTCCGGCTCGGTCACACCCCCACGAGCGCGGTCTTCGACCTCGACGAAGCCGTCGCGGCCGTCGCCGACGGGCTGCGGGACGACACCGCCGCGGGCCTCACCTACGACGAGGTCCGGGCCTTGATCCACTATTCGCTCGATCACCTGCGGGCCAAGGGCATCTCGGCCCTGCCCGGCGAAGAGCTCACCTACGACGACGACGGCCCGCCCGTGGTGGTGGCCGACGACGACGCGGTGGCCGTGGTGCTCGGACGAGCCGACGCCGCCGGGATGGTCGTCACCGACGATGCGGTGCTCGAGGTCCTCGACCTCCTGTTGGCCCATCTGGTCGAGATCGGCGCGGTGGGACCCGCAGCCGGCGCCGGCGAGGTGTGAGCGGAAACCTGACGCCCGAGGCCGCCTCCGGTGTGGTGGAATGGTCGCCACCAGAGAGAGGAGGTGGTCCATCATCATGGAAGACAGTTGTACGGGGACCCTGGAGGTGGCTGGCCACTAGGTCAGTCCTCGGACCGACCTGGTGGAATCCCACCAGGCCACCGCTGAGCGCATCGGCCGGGAGCTGGTCCCATCCGGCACTGACGAATGCACCGCATTCGTCACGAATCCGCAGGGTTCGCACGAACGCTCGGTCCTTCGAAACCACGTGATCGGGGAGGTCCCGCTTGCCGGTGGCCTCCCCGACCCGCGTATCGTTCCTCCCATGTCGAACCGCCTCGTCCGCATCGAAGACCACCAGTGGCTCGGCGACAAGCGGACCTTCATCGTCCACGACCAGGATCACGTCTGCGATCCCGCCGTGCTCGATGAGATCGCGGCCGCGCAGTCCTGGCTCACCTTCGGACCCGACACCAGTGTCGAGGCCCGCAACCGCGGCTACCGGGTCTGCAAGGCGTGCGCCGCCAACGCGACCGAATGAGCTCCGCCGCGGCGCGGCCCGCCCGATGAACGAGCAGTTCTCGTCTGGTTCGCTCACCCTGGTGGGCCACCTCGCCGGCGTCGCCGACACCGGCCCGCCGCGGGCCGGTGTCGTGCTGATCCACGGCTACCCGTCGGGGCCGGCCGGGATGGCGGGCGCGGTGTCGGCCATGCCCGAGCTCGCCGATCGCATCGCCGACGACATGGGGATCGTGGCATTCAGCCCGTGCTTGCGCGGCATGGCCGACAGCGAGGGAGACTTCTCGATCCAGGGCTGGGCAACCGACATCCACGCCGCGGTGGCTCACCTGCGGTCCGTGGCCCGGCTCAGTGGGGTGTGGCTGGTGGGTTTCGGCACCGGCGGTGCGCTGGCCGTGTGCGCGGGTGCCGACGACGTGGATGTCAGGGGGGTGGCCGCCCTCGCCGCGCCGGCCGACTTCGACGACTGGGCAGGCAACCCGAAGCGCCTCTTCGAACACGCCCGGGAGGTGGGTATCACCCGGGCACAGCCGTCCGCCGCCGCGATCGACGGCTGGTCGCGGGAGCTGCGATCCCTCAAGGCGGTCGAGGGCGCGCAGCGCCTGTACCCGAGGGCCCTGCTGGTGGTGCACGGCTCGGACGACGACCTCGTTCCCGACTTCGACGCACGCGTCCTGGCCGATGCCCACACCGACGCCGAGCTGCGACTGCTCGACGGCGCCGGCCACCGCCTGCGTCACGATCCGCGGGCGATGGCGATCCTGCTCGGTTGGCTCGACCGTCAGCGCAACGCGGCCGTCCCGCGCACCGCGTGATCGACCCGGAACGGGTTCTCAATCGACATCAATCCTGTTTGGACTTGCCCTGGGCCTTCTGGGCCTTCTTCCACTTGCGGACCTCGTGGAGCGCTTCCTCCGACGAGATGTCGGCCACCGAGCGGGGGATGTCGTCGGAAAAGGGTGCGGCCAGGGCCTCCCAGCCCTCGGGCTGGATACCGAACCGCTTCGCCAGGATGGCGAGGAAGATCTTCGTCTTCTCCTCGCCGTAGCCCGGGAGTGCACGAAGGCGGTCGTGGACGACCTGGGCGTCCTGCTCGCCCGCCCAGATCTTCTCGGCGTCCCCGTCGTAGTGCTCGACGAGGTCGGTGCACACCGCGTGGATGCGCTCGCCCATGGACTTCGGGAACCGGTGGATCGCCGGCTTCTCCCGGCACACGGCGACGAAGTCGTCCACCGGCATGGCGGCGATCTCGGCTGCATCGAGTTGTCCCAGTCGCTCGCGCAACGTGAACGGACCCGTGAACGCCCACTCCATGGGCACCTGCTGATCGAGCAGCATTCCGAGCAGCAGGGCGAGCGGATCCTCCACCAGGAGGCGGTCGGCATCGGGGTTCCCGGTGACGGGCATCGTCGGCGTGGCCATGGCGCGGATCCTACGGGCGGGTCAGCGGGTCCAGGGTGGGGCGACCTCGGGGTCGATGCCGTGGGCGTCGAGGGCGTCGCTCACGACCTCGGGCTTGACCACCCTCCGCTCGGCCAGGGCGGCGAGCGTGGCGACCACCACGTGCCCGGCGTCGACCTCGAAGAACGATCGCAACGCGGCCCGGGTGTCGGAACGGCCGAAGCCGTCGGTGCCGAGCGACGTGTAGGGACGACCAGCCCACCGGGAGATCTGATCGGGCACCGCGCACATGTAGTCGGTGACGGCGATGACCGGCGTGTCGGCGTCGCCGGATTCGCGGAGGCGGTCGTGGACGATGGGCGTCCGGGGTTCCTCGTCGGGGTGGAGACGGTTCCAGCGCTCGGTGAGCAACGCCTGCTCACGGAGCTTCTTGTAACTGGTCACCGACCACAGGTCGCAGGCCACGTCCCAGCGCTCGGCGAGCTCGTCCCGAGCCGCCGCTGCCGCGGGTACGCAGTGCCCGAGAACAGGATCGTGGCCCGGTTGGCCGGCCCCTCCGGTGCCGGCGACCACTGGTACATGCCCTCGATCACACCGAGCTCGACCCGGTGGTCGTCGGGATCGTCGCCGGCGGGCATGGCGGGCATGAGGAACGGCTCGTTGTACAGCGTGAGGTAGTAGATGACGTCACGTTGATCGTCAGGGGTGGCCGGCCCGTACATGCGGTCGAGCCCGGCCCGGACGATCAACGCCACCTCGAAGGCGAACGCGGGGTCGTAGGCCTCGACCGTCGGCACCGCGGACGCCAGCAGGAGCGACTGGCCGTCCTGGTGCTGCAGACCCTCACCGGTGAGCGTCGTCCGACCGGCCGTCGCACCCAGCAGGAAGCCTCGGGCCCGGGCGTCGGCTGCCGACCAGATCAGGTCGCCGACCCGCTGGAAGCCGAACATCGAATAGAAGATGAAGAACGGCACCATCGGCACCCCGCGGTTGGCGTGGGCGGTGCCGGCCGCGATGAAGCTGGCCATCGAGCCCGCCTCGGTGATGCCCTCCTCGAGGATCTGGCCGTCCTGGCCTTCGGTGTAGGAGAGCAACAGGTCGTGGTCGACCGGCTCGTACAGCTGGCCCCGCGAGGCGTAGATCTTGATCTCCCGGAACAGCGAGTCCATGCCGAAGGTCCGGGCCTCGTCGGGGACGATCGGGACGACCCGCTGACCGAAGTCGTCGTCGCGGGCCAGGTTGCGCAACAGGCGGGTGAAGCCCATCGTGGTGGCGACCTCCTGCTTGCCGGAGCCGGCGAGCAGTTCGGTGTAGACCTCGTCGGACGGCAGCGTGATGGGGCGTCGGATAGGCACCGGGCGCGACGGCAACAACCCGTCGAGCGCCTTGAGGCGGGCGTGGAAGTACTCGTGTTCCGGCGTGCCCTCCTGGAGGGTGATGTAGGGCGGGTCGGTCTCGTCGGTGAGCGACTCCTCGGGCAGCTCCTCCTGGAGGTAGAGGCGATCGCGCAGTGAGCGCAGTTGGGCCAGCGTCATCTTCTTGATCTGGTGGGTGGCGTTGCGGCCCTCGACGCCCTCGCCGAGGGTCCAGCCCTTGATCGTCTTGGCCAGGATGACGGTGGGTCGCCCCTCGGTCTCGGTGGCGGCCTTGTAGGCGGCGTAGAGCTTCTTGTAGTCGTGACCGCCGCGGGGCAGGTTGCGCAGCTCGTCGTCGGAGAGGTGCTCGACCATCTTGCGCAGCCGAGGATCGGGGCCGAAGAAGTCATCGCGGATGTAGCTGCCGTCCTCGACCGTGTACCGCTGGAACTGGCCATCGACCGTGGTGTTCATCTTGTTGAGCAGCACGCCGTCGACGTCGCGCTGGAGCAGCTCGTCCCACTTGCCACCCCACACCACCTTGATCACGTTCCAGCCCGCGCCCCGGAACACGGCCTCGAGCTCCTGGATGATCTTGCCGTTTCCGCGCACCGGGCCGTCGAGCCGCTGCAGGTTGCAGTTCACCACCCAGATGAGGTTGTCGAGCCCCTCTCGTGCCGCGAGCGAGATCGAGCCCAAGGTCTCGGGCTCGTCGCACTCACCGTCGCCGAGGAAGCTCCAGACCCGGCTCTCGCTGGTGTCGTCGATGCGCCGGTTCTGCAGGTACTTGAGGAACCGCGCCTCGTAGATCGAGTTGATCGGGCCGAGGCCCATGGAGACCGTCGGGTACTCCCAGAAGTCGGGCATCAACCGGGGATGGGGATAGCTGGACAGACCGTGGCCGCCGACCTCCATGCGGAAGTTGTCGAGTTGGTCGGCGCTGAGCCGCCCGGCGAGGAAGGCTCGGGCGTAGATCCCGGGGGCGGC